>JAPSLM010000014.1 GCA_031180825.1 Paenibacillus sp.
GACTTCACTTCCTTGGTTGTTTTCGGGTTTGGTCGCTTTGAAAACTTCTCCAAGCCGGGGTGAAGTCCCTTTTTTATGCTCAGAAATCCTTGTACCTCAAGGGCTCAGATTTTTGCAAAATGCTCAAATAAAAAGCACTCTTCGTCCCCTACGTCGCGCATGGCGCCGACGGGCGAAGAGTGCTTTGTTTTTTCAGAGGCTCTTACATTCGGTTAATCTGCGGTAACGCCGAGGCTTAAGGCAGCGGCTGTGCAGGTACATTCGAGATGGTGACAGCCTCCGTCTTCAGATTGTTGCTCGCTTGTCTGAGCCGGAGATTCGCCGAACCGCTCGTTCCCGGCTTCATCTGAACCGTCAAATCCTTCGTTGCTTTTCCTTGACTGTCGGCCGTCAGCGAGAAATTCGCGCTGTAGCCGTAGCTGCTCGGCCACGAGCCATCCGCATTGCGGATCTTCGCCACCTGGGTTCCGCCCGACACATAAATGCCGAGGTTTAAGTTCGATACCGTAGCACCGGGAGCCAAATTGTCCGCGACGACACGGATCTGGAACTCTTGGGCGTTCGGGAGCGGCTCCTGCTTGACGAAGCTGTATGCCGGATTGGCGACCACCGAACCGGAGCCGTACGATCCCGGCTTGAACGTCGAACGGTCCCACCATTTATACCCGGACGCAGGCGCCGACCACGGCTCGGGCTTCGGCTCGGTCGAGTTCGCCGGGTTCTCGAACGGCAGCAGCGCCGTCGGTTGGTCCAACTGCAGATTCGGGACCTGGCTGAGCTGCGTGTAGCTTTCCTTTTTGGCGAGCCAGTTTACGAGATTCACCAGCAGCTTGCCGTCGTCCTTTTCCTTGAAGCCATCATAGGTCTTTTTGGCTTGTCCGGTTTCTTCGCGGAGATATTTCGGCGTAGCATCCTCGACCGGCGACGAATCGCCGATGAATGCCGCCTTCCCTGCAGCCACTTTGGCGACAGCCGCGTACGGCCCTTCCGCCGTTCCGCCGCCGTTGTACACGCCTTGATCGACCGCATTCGGCCAAGACGCATTCGTCTGGGGCAGGTAAACGATGCCTTTTGCCTTGAGAGGATCGATGATGGCGAGAGTCGAACCGGCGTGCATCGCGACTGCCGAGACGCCCTGGGTAATGCCGAACGCCTGGTCAGGCGGCACGATCTGGTTGGCCGTAACGTCTCCTAGCGCATTGTAACGGAAACGGACGCCGAAATTCGTTGCGAGCCAATCCGAGCTGACCACTCCCTGCATCGCGCCGGAGGCGCGTTCTTCGGCGCTCATGCCTTTCCCCGGGTCGGTCCAAGCTCCGCGCCGGAAGCCGTTCATCACTTCCGAAGAATCCCAGCGGTTTTTGTTGCGGTCCGCATTATAATGGTCGGCGATGAAAAAGATGCTGCCGCCGTTCCGAACGTACTGCACCATCGCCTCCTGCTCGCTTGTTTTGTAAGGAACGTTGGCCTCTCCGATCACGAATACGTCATAACCGCTCAAATCGCCGAGCGTGATCGGCGCCGTTTTGCGCAGCTCCTTGACGTAGTAGCCGTTGTTCGCGAGCGCATTGGCAAAATCCGAGAACGCTCCGTCAATGACCCAGTCGGCGGCCCCGGCCGTCTGCCCGTGCGTATTGTCGAACAAAATTTTTTTGCCCGCATTTTCGTTCACGACCGTGGGATTAAGGAACGGAGCAGGGTCCGTCGGCCCTTCCGCCAGCGCCTTCGGCGCCTCCCCGATCCATCCCGGCAGCGGAAGGAGCAGCGAAAACGCCAGCGCCGTCTTGGCAAGAACAGCTTTAAAGGATCTCATCAGTTACCTCCAGTATTTTCTATATTGGGGCATACCCCCCAAATCCATTTTATCATTTTGTAAAAGACTGGGAGGTTAAGTTTTCGTAAAAAAGATAGACGGGAAGCATTCACAGATCGGTGACATGCTTCTCATTCCCTTCCTCCCGGCGCATGGCGGCAAGCTCGCTGCCAAATTTTCGTTCGATCGCTTCCTTATCTCCGTAGACGAATAAGATGTCCCCCTCTTGAAGAGCGAGCCGAAGACATTCCCGGCGTATTTTCGTTTCTCCTCTCTGCACGAACAAGACATTGATATCTTCCTCCCGACAACAGACGTCGCGGAGACCGCGCCCGGCCATCGCGGACCCCTTGCGGATCGATATCCGGGTAAATAAATCGCTGTCCGTAAAATACAGCACCTCTTCGATCGGCAGCTCGTGCAGCTCGAATTCCTGCTTGAGATGCTTGTGAAACCGCCGCTTCAAGCTGCCCACGACACGCTTGTTTTTGGCTGCGAGCAATACGGCGCCGAACGCCAACGTCACGCCTGTCAGCTGCGGCACGCGAAAGCTTTGGGCCAATAGATTGCTGAGCGTGGATATCATTACCGCGAGGGAAAACACTCCAAACGAGATAAGAAACACGCCGATCTTGCGCCGGACGGGATGCCTCAGAATCAGCTCCGACTCCTTGGTGGTGAACCCGGTGGAGGTCAGCATGGAGACGGCCTGGAAGCGGGCGATTTCGCTGTCGAGACCGGTGACGATCAGCAGCATGACGGCAATTTCCAGCACGATAAAGATCAAGAGAAAATAGATCAAAATGAAAAGAAAGCCCATATCTCCCGGCTCCTCTCTATCCGTTTCTATTCTTTTAATTACCTTGCTCGTCCGCCGGTGAACCCGATGCGATTTACCGTTTCCTGCGATGCGATTCGCAAACTTAGAGGAACTGCGATGCGCTGTGGCGTCCACTTTTGCCAGCCTGGCCAAAAAAGAGAACCTGCGGTGTGCTATCGATCTCATTCCGGGGAGCATGAACATTTTTCGACATACTTAAGCACCTCGGTTCCTCTAAGCCCCCATCAACAATTCAAAGCACCGTTAACGCGCATCGCTAGAGCCGTTCCTCTATTTGCGCATGAAAACAAAACGCCGCCCCTTCGTCCCCGGAAGCGGCAGCTTGGGCTGCGGCTTTCCCGGGACAGAGGGAGCGGAGCTCCGGATCTAGGTCGGCGGCGGTGCGGGACAATGCGTCCGCTGCACGCCTACCTTAAAATGTGCTATAAATGCTTTCGCATTCTTGCGAGGTCGGCTGGTAGAAGCAGTGCTTCTTGTACCTGGCCACGAGCGGCTGATTATACCATGTCGGCGGGCAATCCCCTTCCGGCCGGAAATACCAGAGACTGAACTTGGCCGGCCATTGCCGTTCGCCGTTCACCGCCCGGCGCGCCAAGCGTTTCTCCCGGTCTCTGGCTTTCTGATAAAAGTACCCGTGAATGACGGCTTCAAACGCATGCGGCTGATAAATCATTTGCGGAATCGTGCGCAGCCCTTTAAAGTCCGAGCAATTCGCGCGAATGCGGTTAATTCCGACATTGCCGACCAGTATCATCCCTGTTTCCCCTTCTCCCTCCGCTTCCGCGCGAAGCAGTCGGGCCAGCAGATCGATATCTTGCTGCCTGGCTTTGACAACGGCCATGATGTCACCTCTGTTATCGTTATGATACTTACAGAGTATTGCGTTACATTCCCATAGGTGACTGTCTCGGGGCTGCCTTTTTTTCCAAGCGCACTGAAACAGGCAGCATGGGAACACCGCATGCGGCTTCGGATGCAGCGGCCTTAATAAGCGCGCAGAACATGAAGCAAATATTCGTTCCGGTTCAACGAATTGTAATCGGTCCGCGTGCGGGTCGGCGCGTCGCCATGCACCCTTACGAATCCGGCCGGTTCCACGAGCATGAAGCCTTCCCCCTGGGTAAACGCATGCAAGCTCCTTTTAAAGCCTAAATCCCCGGAGGTTACTATGGTGCCTTATTTGATGAGAGCGGTGTACGATATGCCGACCGGGCTCATCGGAAGCGCCATCCTGTTCCCCGGCACCTTGAGCGTCATCCTGTTCGGGATGCTTGGCGGGATGCTGGCCGACCGCCGGGGCCATATCGCCGCAATGCTGGTCGGCTTACGCATGATTGCCGCCGGTTTTCTGATCGTCCTGGTCTATACGGACCGGGCGCCTTGGTGGATTACGGCATCGATGATATTGACGTTTGGCGGCCTGTCGTTTGTCAAAACCGTCGTTTCCGCAAGCGTCGCCAATACGCTGGAACCGGATGAAGCGGGCTCCGGCATGGGGATACTCAACTTCGCCTGCTTCCTCGCGGAAGGATTGGCATCGCCGGGGTCGGCGGACTGCTGACGAAGCCGTGGCTGGACTTTCTCTCTGATCGGGACGGTAAACGAGGCAAGCGGCCGTGCTTTACAGCAACATGATGCTGATTTTTATGGCGCTTGTGGCGGTCGGCGGCAGCCTTTTCGTTATGTCGTATAAGCGCAAGCGTCAGTGATAAAAAGCTCCGGGGATTTCCCGGAGCTCAGGCTGTCGACAAAGCTCTGTTTTTAAAGAGCTTACTTGAACAACTTCTATCTTCATGAAATATCGAGCATATAAAAAGCAGAAGATCGCCCTATCCGGCTAGCTTGGCCAGGTGGTTGGCGATCTTCTTGACGTTCTGGCAGATGGCAGTCATGAGCGCTTGCTCTAAGACTTTTTTCTTGCCGCGGAACCGGCAATAGCGAAGTCCATGGAGCTCTTTGGCATCCGCGAAACTTCGCTCAATCGTTGGTACCGGAGACGGTACAGATATTTGCCCGAGCGAGACCGCCCGTTTTGTTTTACCCACTCCTTGCCTTGCCAAACATGTCGTGTTAGAATCCTTTGTTTGTTCCTTGAACGTGTACACTGGGAAAGCAGCGGACAGTCTTTGCACATCTCAGGATCCGACTTGTACTGGCGGTAACCCTCCCGGTCTGTCGCGGCATAGGTCAGCTCTTGTTTTTGCGGACAGATATACAAGTCGCGCTCCTTGTCATACTTAAATCGCCACTTGGCGATCAAGCCTTTTACTGGAGTGTAGCTTCGACCGCCAACGACGGCATAAATCTTCCGGGCGTGGAGTTTCTTGCAGATATCTGCTGTGTAATAGCCGGCATCCAGGGCAACGGCTTCCAGTGTTTTGTCAAACCCAATCCGACAAACCAGCGCTTTACTTTTTCAAGAATAAAGGAAAAGTCAATGTGTTTATGGATCTTGCGAAGCAAATGATGTTGAGGCACCAGTTCTTCCAAACAAACGAATTCGTAGCTGTTTTGCACATTCGGATTGGAGCGAAGCATGCAACTACCGCCTTGTTAAGGATAGCTTTATTATCATATTAACGCGGTGAATGAATAAATAACGAATACAAAGAAATAGCCTGTTGAGGGTTTCTCAACAGGCTGGAGACTGGTATATATCCAGTCTTCTTTATGTTTATAGTCCTTTTTCTAGATCAAATGGTTTGTCGTTAATGCCCTCTTGGGTGCAATTTTTGAAGATAAAGTTATAAGAAAACCAGTTTCTCCTCTCCATTCGGCTGCAGCTAACGTGATCAATACTCTTGTTACTCATCCCGTCTAAAGTATTATCTTTTATTATTGCTATATTTTGATCAGCACTGATACTAACTTCATAAGTAACAGGTCCACTATCAATCGATGGTTTCACGAATTTAAATTGAACAGGTTGATTGTACTTGTAACCATTCCACAAACAAACCCTTCCCTTATAATTAAAAGAATTTGCTTTTTCAACACCACAATTATCTCCAGCAGTATTGAAGTAGAAATAATTTATAATAAGAAAACTTAACATTACCAATAAAATACCTATCGAAACGGTAACATATTTATATCTGTTCATTATTTCCCCTCTTTCAAACATAAAAGATGTGACCATATTTTACTTTATATCCACATTGTATGCATTGTATGGAAAATAAACAAGCGCAGCTCCTTTTACATTTTTTCAAAATAACTGAATATATGTCTGAACAGGTTAATCCACCATTACCATTTATTACGAGGCTCTAGTATCTCATCAATCTTTAAATTGTGGATAAAGGCGTTTTAGTTTGATTCTTGCATCGGAGCTCGTGAACTGCCAGTCCATGCCCCTTTGGCTTTGGTTTCGGACGCGCTCCCATGCCGATAGTTCATGAGCCAATTCGGAGATGGAAGGGATACGTCGTCCCAGACATTGGCTCGTCATTACGCTAAGTTCAATCTCCGCGATATTTAGCCAACTGCCATGCTTGGGGGTGTAATGGATCTCCAGTCGCTTGGCCAAGCCACGAGCGATTTCAGGCTCGAATGCCTGATAAGCGAAGCGATGGAATGGGTGTTCAAATTATCCATCACCAACTTGATTTTTGGCGCTTTCGGATAATAAATTTCCAGCAATTCGCGGATTTGCTCCGCCCAGTCGATCCGGGTTCGCTGCGGTCATACCGTAACATGACGCCAGCCCGCTAAAGGTTCCGTGAAGAGGACGATGCTGCAAGTTCCATTGCGAACGTACTCACTATCTTCCCGAAGCGGCTTGGCGGGCTTCATTGGAATCGGTTCCCGGGCTTCGTCCAGTAGTTAATATGGTTTCTCGTCCATGCAAATGACCGGACAGTCGGCATCGTAAGGCAATTGATAAAGATCCAGCACATCCTCCATGGCCGCGACAAACGCTGCATTCTGTTCAGGCGGAATGCACCAACATTTACGAAGATGAGGTTTGAGTTCGTTTTTTTAAGACCTGCCTGACCGTTTCATGAGAGATGCTATCGATGTAATTCAGCTCGACCGCCCGATCAGCCAACAACTCCAGAGTCCAACGGCTTCTTCCGTTTGGCGGCGCGCTGCAACTGAGAGCGATGATTTTAGCCTCGACTTCACCGGTTACTTTTGGCGCAATAGGAGGCGTGACTCGCTTTTTTCTTCCGACCGCACCTTCCCAGCCTTGTTTGGCATAAGCTTTTCGAACGTTATACACGGTATTGACGTGCACTTGCATGCGCTCGGCGATCTCCAATTCTTTTAAGCAACCGCCGGGTCTGTTTTCATCAGCGGCCAGCAGAATTAAAGCTCGTCTGATGGATCGTGCGGATGATTTCCCTTTAGAGATGAAGGTTCGTAACTTTTCTTGTTCTTCCACCGTTAAACGAACAGGGTTTTGGACTGGACGCATCTATGAATACCTCTTTTTAGCACTAATATACCATATCCATCCAATCTATACTATTAGAGTTGAGAGAGTACTAGATTATAAAATATACCCATTTGTTTTAAGTAGGCAACTTCGACCGTCCTCACCGGGTCATTGCGTTGTTTAGCAAACATGTCCGAATCTGTTGTTTATTTATTTTACCTTCGAACGCTATTAGCCTGTTCATTTATCTCCTCCCTAAGCGGCTTCCTCTCTGAGCGCTCGATCAAATTTATCGGGTTCTTCAGTCGGTCAATTAGGTTGTGCAGATCATCTTTACGAACTACCATGAAGGAATAACCTCATTATTCAAATGAGGCTATCCCCAAAAGTCATATGCGAATGAAAGAAGACCACATGCGGAACGGCCAGCTCAAGCCGGATATAATGTGCAGCTCGGCACCGAAAATCAATTCATTGTCGGCTACAGTTTGCACCAGCTCCCGGGCACCGTTATCACCGATGCAGGCCATGGCGGCGAAGAGAATTATGACTACCTGCAGCAGAATTTGAAGTCGAAGCCATTGTTAAGTACAGCACGTATAACCGCGAAAAGAGTAAGGCATGGCAAAAAGACATCAGCAAGATCGACAACTGGACCTACCACAGCGAACAAGATACATGGACATGTGCGGCTGGACAAATGCTCCATTTCCGGAGAGTGAGTAAGGAGAAAACAGAAAGTGGGGATGAAATCGAATATCGACATTACCGAAGCGCCGGCTGTGAAGACTGTCCGCTAAAGCCGCAGTGTATAAAAGCTCAAGGTGATCGCGAGATCAAAGTGAGCATGAAGTATTTACGGCTAAAGAACCAGGCAAGGCAAAAGCTCTGCAGTGAAGAAGGTTATGCCCTGGCCGTAAGGCGCATGATCGAGCCGGAGCCTGTGTTTGGCGATATGAAGAACAACCGAGGCTTTAAAAGGTTCCTGCTTCGAGGCTTACTAAAAGTAAGTCTTGAGGTCGGGTGGCTTTCCCTTGCCCACAATTTACTCAAAAAAGCTGCCGTAGACGCCAAAAACCAAGGAGCTAAGCGAGAATCGACTGCTTAGCTCCTTGGTATTTTACGAATACCATCCTATTTTCCTGATGAGGGTGTTCCAATGTTTACTTTTGGGACACCCTCTTTTTGTTTTGTTCAGGCGCCTGTGCCGATAGGACCTGTCGATATTCGGGAGCCGTCAGAAACATCGGGTAGGTAAGCGGCAGAGCCGTCTTTCTGTGGCGAGATCGTGCGTCAGCAAAATAGATGCGAAAAAGTTCCTCTAAATCGGCTTTTTGACCTCTTCGTGCAAATACAAAGGAACTCAGATGCGCTAAATGCCTAATTTTAACCTTACTAACATTGTTTCGACACGAATAAAGGAATATATGTTCTCTATTTTGCAAACAGGTTTTTTAAGACTAAAAATAGCGCACGGCAGTTCCGTTGTCTTGTCTACCTCTTGCAACCTTACTGCGTGCACACAAGTATATACTCAGAGTGCTGAGAAAGCGGTCTTTGCTTGCTGGTATATCGAAACATACGGAGGCGGGGGATCTGCTGAGGAGCGATAGCGGCCGCCTTTGTGTGAAGGAAATGTTCGCTGTCAAGCGGCTCCAATCAAAGTTTCCCGCTGACCCGGAGGTTCCGCCAAGTATTCGGACTAAGCTTCCCTGATTCAACTTCGCTTTGTGGGGGAGAGCAGCGGCCGGAAGTGGATATCCTATCCCTTCGTAACCTCTATTGTCCCGTTTGACCGCTTTCTCAACAAGCTCGGGAAGCCTGTTTTTACATTGACTTCTCCTAAATGATCACCACCTGCTGCTCCTGAAACCGGGACAGCCGGAACATGCTCAGATCGAATGCGTCCGGCTTTCCTTCGATCCGGTCCGCCAAAATTTCGCCGACGACGCTGGCAAACTTGAAGCCGTGCCCCGAGAAGCCGCAGGCGATCTGAATGTTCGGATCGTAAGGCGCCCGGTCGATGATGAAATGTTCGTCCGGCGACAGCTCGTACTTGCACACCCCGCCGCGCAGCAGAGCGCCCGCCGCAGCCGGCATATACGTCTCCAGCGCCCGGCGGAGGGCGACTTCGTCCTCCGGCAGCGTCCCGAATTCAGCCGGCTGCTCGACCGGAGAGAGAGAAAGGCCGTTCTCGTGCCCGCCGATCTTTACGCCGGACCCTCGAATGCTCGGAAAGCCGTAGAAGCCGCCGTTCGGCGTGCTTAGCGTGAATCCCGGGAACCGCTCGGCAGCGAACAGTGTTTCGTCGGCCTGAAACCAGGCGACCGCTTTGCGGACCGGCGCCACGGGCAGCGCAAGCGACGGAAGCTGCACGCTGCCGACTCCGGCGCCGGCGCTTAGAATAAGATGGTCCGCGTGGAAGTCGCCGACCCCGGTTTTTACGGTAACGCCCGCGTTGCCCGGCACGACCTCCGTTACGCGCGTGTACGGAAGCAGCACCGCCCGATGCGCCAGCGCCGTCTCGCGGTACGCCTGCACGCATTGCTCGCTGAGCAAATAGCCTGCGTCGGGCTCGAACAGCCCCGCGTAGTCGTCCGGCAGCCGAACGCCCGGCCAGCGCTTGGCAATCTCCTCCGGCCGCAGCAGTTCGACCGGCAATTGAAGCGCAGCCGACGATTCGAGCTTGTCGCGAAGCCCCTCATGTCCGGCCGGCGCCATATTCAGCACGCCGCTGCGGAAAAACAGCTGCCGGCCCCGTTCCTCCTCCAGCTCGCTCCAGAGCCGGTGCGCCCGGACCGCCATAGCCGCGTATGGGCCTCCTCCGGCATAGGCATGCCGGAGCAGCCTGGTTTCCCCGTGATGGCTGCCTCCCCCGTGGGGCGGGTCGAACGCGTCGATGAGCAGCGTGCTTATCCCCCTTCGCGCCAAATGCGCCCCTGCGCTCATTCCCATGGAGCCTGCGCCGATGACGATGACATCGTATGACGTACGTATAACCGGTCACTCCTTCCCGATCCTATATTAAACCGCCTTATAATTAGGTATAATCTGACTATGGCCATCCACATTCCCGAAGGAGTGAATTTTTTGGAACATAGATATTTCGGCGCGTCCGACAAGCAATTTCCGATTCTGGGCTTCGGCGCCCAGCGCATCGTGGACGAGCATCAATGCACGGAGGAGGAAGCGATACGCATCGTCAACCGCGCGATCGACGAAGGCATCACCTACTTCGATACGGCCCCGAGCTATTCCGACGGACAGTCGGAGGAGCGGCTGGGCAAAGCGCTCCGGCACCGCCGAGGCGACGTCTGGATCGCAACAAAGACGCACGACCGGACAAGAGACGGCTCGTGGCGCCTGCTTGAAGCCAGCCTGAACCGGCTGCAGACCGACCGTGTAGACGAGTGGCGTCTGCATAATCTGGTATCGATGGACGATTTGGAGCAATGCTTCGCCAAAGGCGGAGCGATGGAGGCGATGCTCGAAGCGAAAGAGCAAGGCATCATCAAGGCGATCAGCGTCAGCGGGCATACGAACCCGGAAGTGCAGCTCGAAGCGATCGAGCGGTTCCCTTTCGACAGCGCCTTGGTGGCGCTATCCGCCGCCGACCACTTCATCTACAGCTTCGCCCACGAATTTCTGCCGCGGGCCGTAGAGAAAGGCGTCGCCGTGATCGGGATGAAGGTAATGGCGCTCGGGAAGCTCGCTCCCTGGTACGAGCAGGCGCTGCGGTACACGTTTTCCCTGCCCGTTTCCACGGCCATCATCGGGATGGAAACGATGGAGCAGCTGGAAAAAAATCTCGCCATCGCCAAACAATTCCGCCCGATGTCCGACACGGAGCAGCTTGACTTCCTGAAAGAAATCATCCATCTCGCCACGCCGGACGTGCTGCGCTGGAAAGCAAGCGAGTGGATGTCCGGCGAGTGGTACCGGCGCGATTAGCTCCGCAGACGCTCCAAAGCGCGAACCGCGGTAAGCGCAAATAAAGCCGCTCCCGGAGCCAGCGCATCTTCGCTCAGCGTAAATTTCGGATGATGCCATTCCTCCGTCCCGCTCGTGCCCATCCAGAGGAAGCAGCCCGGCACCTGTTCCTGGTAATGCGCAAAATCTTCGCCGCCCGTGGAACGCCGGGCCTCCGTCACCTGGAGGTTCAAGGCTTGCGCCGCCCCCCGGGCGATCTCCACCGCTTCCGGATCGTTTATAACCGACGGGATTCCCGCAAACCAAGTCAAATGCGCCTTCGCGCCGTAGCCCGCAGCGATGCCCCCGGCGATGCGCCGCAGCAGGTCCGGCAGCTTCTGGCGGACCTCCGGGCGGAACGTCCGCACGGTGCCGTCCAGGACGGCTTCGTCCGGGATGACGTTCCACGTGCTGCCCGCATGAAAGCTGCATACGCTGACGACCGCGCTGTCGAGCGGGCTGACGCTGCGGCTGACCGCGGTTTGCAGGCCGCCCACGATCGCGCTGGCGGCGACGATCGGGTCGATCGCCGCATCGGGAATGGCCGCATGCCCGCCCTTGCCGGTCACGGTCAGCTTGAAGCCGTCGACGCTGGCCATCAGCGGCCCCGGGGCCAAGCCCACGGTGCCGACCGGCAGCTCGGGCTTGTTATGCATGCCGAAGATCGCCTGCACGCCTTCCAGAGCGCCCGCTTTGATCATCGCCTTGGCCCCCGTGCCCTTCTCTTCCGCCGGCTGAAACAGCAGCCTCACGGTTCCCCTCAGCTGGGCGGCATGCCGCTTGAGCAGCAGCGCGGCGCCCACAATCGCCGCGGTATGAAAATCGTGCCCGCAAGCGTGCATTTTCCCGGGTATTTCCGAGGCGAACGGCAGCCCGGTTTCCTCCGTCACCGGCAATGCGTCAATATCCGCCCGCAGCGCGACCGTCGGCCCGGGCTCGGCTCCGTCTACCTCCGCCAGCACGCCGACAGGCAGGTCGAGCGGCAGCAGCCGGATGCCGGCTCCGCTTAACGCTTCCCGGATTTTGCGGGTTGTCTCCACCTCCTGCATCGACAGCTCCGGATGACGGTGCAAATCGCGGCGAAGCCGCACCAGCTCGGGCTTCAGTTCCTCAGCCTCTTGAAGCAATCGTTCAGGATTCATGCGCGGATTCTCCTTGGTTCAGCCTGTGGTGGCGCGGACTTCAGGCAGCAAATTTTTACGCAAAAAGACGAGCTTGTCGTCCCGGCCCAGCTCCCGTTCGTAGAAGCGCACGTAGCCCTTCCGCTCGTACATCGGCAGCAGCCAGGGATGCTTCGCCGAGGTCGCGAGCACCACGGCCGGCGATAGCAGGATGTCCCGCACGACGGCTTCCTCCGCATAGGCCAGAAGCTTGCTGCCGACACCGCGGTTCGCATACGCCGGATCGACGGCAAAGTTGTACAGGAACGGCAGATCGGTCACTTCCGGCAGCGACCTGAGCGAAATGGTCGCGACGATCATCCCGCCGATCTCCAGCACGTAGCTGGCATGCTCGGCGATATTCGTCCGCACCATCTCCAAATCCGCATGGACGGCCGCAAATTCGATTTCAAACTCCCCGATGCTCCGATAAGCTCTGCGAACCACGCCCAGAACCTGCTCGGCATCGTCTAACGTCGCTTGACGGTACACCTCGTTCACGGAACCCACCTCACGATTTTCGCTATTATATCACATAACTCCATTCCGGCGTGATTCTTCGCAGGAACTGCTTGGTGCGCTCTTCCTGAGGACGCGAGAACATGTCCTCCGGCTTGCCCTCCTCGACGATGACGCCTTCGTCCATAAACACCACGCGGTTCGACACTTCGCGGGCGAAGCTCATCTCGTGCGTCACGACGATCATCGTGATGCCTTCGCGGGCAATTTTGCGGATGACGGACAGCACCTCGCCGACCAGCTCAGGGTCGAGCGCCGACGTCGGCTCGTCGAACAAAATCACCTCGGGATTAAGCGCCAGGGCACGGGCAATCCCGACCCGCTGCTGCTGCCCGCCCGAGAGCTGGCTCGGGTAGGCATCGGCTTTCGCCGCGAGGCCGACCTTCTCCAGCACCCGCAGGCTTCGCTCCCTCGCCTCTTCCTTGGACAGCTTCTGCGCAATCACGAGGCCTTCCATCACATTTTCCAGCGCCGTCTTATGCTTGAACAAATTGTAATGCTGGAACACCATCGCCGTTTTGCGGCGCAGCGTCAAAATGTCGCGCTTGCCCGGATGCTTGCAGTTCACCGTAAAATCGCCGATCGTCACCTCCCCTTCCTGCGGTCGCTCCAGCAGGTTGACGCAGCGGAGCAGCGTCGTTTTCCCCGAGCCGCTGGGCCCGAGAATGACGACCACCTCCCCTTTCTCCACCGTCAAGTCGATCCCTTTCAGCACCGTTTGCTTCCCGAACGACTTTTGAATGTTCGTCAGCCGAATCATGTCACGCCTCCCCGATTGTACTTGGTCAACTTTTTCTCCAAATAAGCCGTCAGCCGCTCCGCAATGACCGTGATCCCCCAATAAATCAGCGCTGCCGCGATAAAGGCTTCCAGAAACTTCAAATTATTCGACGCCACGACGCTGGCTTTGCCCAGCAGCTCCATCTGGGAGACTGTGAACGCGAACGTCGACGTATGCAAAAATCCAACAAACAGGTTGCACAGATTCGGCAAAATCACCCCGATCGCCTGCGGCAGCACGATGCGCCGGAGCGCTTGCGGCGTGCTCATCCCGACGGAATAGGCGGCCTCGATCTGACCGCGGTTTACCGCCAGGAGACCGGAACGGATGATCTCGGACATATAGGCGCCGGCCGTCAGGGAGAACGCCGTCAGCACAAACGACAAGATCGGGATCGACGCCGTCTTAATCCCCCATCCGTAATGCGCCGACAGCTTGTCGATCAGCAGCGGCAGCCCCCAATAGATGAGAAACACGTGCAGAATGACCGGCGTTCCGCGCAAAAAGGAAACGTAGGCGCCTGCGATCCGGTGAAGCCCCTTCACCTTGTACATGCGGATCAGCGCCGTCACTACGCCGATGACGAACCCGAACAGCAGCGGGACGATCGTGATGACCAGCGTCAAGGGCAGCGCGTCCAGTATTTCAAAGAAAGCCGTCAATATAAACCCGATGTCGATACTCATTCGTTCTCACTCCATCCCCGGACCGGCAGCCGGTCAAGCGCTCGCGATTCTTTGCTCGTGCCGCTGCAAGCGGATTTCCGTCAGCGCAAAGCCCTTCTCCAGCACGAGCACGGTTAAATAATAAATGATCGTCAGCCCGATATACACCTCCAGCGTGTGGGCGGTCGCCGCAATCAGCGTCTGCCCCCGTCCCATCATGTCCATGACGCCGATGGAGTACGCCAGCGACGTATCTTTCAAGAAGCCGATCACCGTGCTCGCGAAGTTCGGAAACGCAATGACGAACGCCTGCGGCAGGACGATCCGGAAGAAGGCCTGCGGCCCCGTCATGCCCACCGCATAAGCGCCTTCCAGCTGACCGCGGTCGACGGCATTGACCGCACCGCGGATCACCTCGGAGATCGAGGCGGCGCTGCCGAGCGCATACGTAATAATGACGAACACGATCGGATTCATGCGCGACATGTCGAAATCCACGAGCTGCAGCAGCGCAGGCACCCCGTAAAAGACGAGAAACAATTGGATCAAAATCGGCGTTCCGCGGACAAACGAGACGTAAACGGCGGCGATCCGGTTCAGCACCGGAACGTTATACAGCCGGGACAGCGCGATCAGCAGTCCCAGCAGTACTCCGAAGAAGAGCGAAGCGGCCAAAATAAACAGAGTAATGTGCAGGTAGGACAGCAGTATAGGAAGGAACTCCCATATGAGCGCGGCGTCAAACGATTTCCCCATTCCACCCCATACCTTTCTGTAAGGAAATTTGGTTTATTTTTCCACAGTATAGTCGTCGCCCAGCCACTGCTTGCTCAGCTTCGCCAGCGTCCCGTCGGCCTTGATCGCCTTCAACGCCTCGTCGATCTTGCTTTTCAGCTCGCTTTCGTCCTTGCGAAGCATGAAATACACTTTCGAATTGGAGAGCGTGTCGCCGACCGTCTTCAATTGGGCATCCACGCTTTTATTCAAATAATCGATGGCAAACTGCGTGCTGATCAAGGCGTCGACCCGCCCGGTTTTGACTTGCGTGCTCGTATCTTCGCCTGCGCCGGTATACACGATCTGGATCGGGTTGCCGTGTTCCTTATTGTATTTTTCGGCCAGCGCCGCCGCATTGCTCGTCGCGGTTGCGATCAGCTTCTTGCCCTTCAAATCGGCAATCGACTTGACGTCGTTATTGTCCTTGTGCACGACGATTTTGTTCGGGAAAATGTTGTACGCTTCATCGTTGTACAAAAATTTCTTCTGCCGCTCCTCGTTCACTTCCATTTGATGCGCGATAAAATCGATCTTTTTCGTTTCCAGGCTCAGCAGCAAATTTTTGAATTCCATCGTTTTCAGTTCAAACTCATACTCCGGCAGACGTTTGTCGATTTCTTTGACGAGCTCCACGTCGTAGCCGGTCAGCTTGCCGTCCTTGTCGATGAAGCAAATGTTCGGAAACTGCGTGCCTGTGCCGACGATGACTTTTTTCACGGCCTGACCGCTTGAACTATCGGCTCCCCCGGCCGCCTCCTTGTTCCCCGCTCCTCCCGTAGAGGCCTGAGCGCCGCAGCCGGCCAGAAGGAGGACGGTCAGCAGAGACGCCGAAAGAAATCGTTTTTTCATGGAAGTACCCCCAATGATCGATTGATTGCCGGCCGAGCCGGTCTTTCCGTAAAGCCAATAAGCCCCTGCTCAATCCACAGGAGCTTTTGGCGGTCCAATCAGCTTCTTCGCGGGTATGTTATTTTACCGGCGGTTGGTGCGGGAGAGCCTGCTTGATTCGCTCGATCTGCCGCAGATGCGTCTGCACATGATCGATAAAAGCTTGAACGGCTTGCTGCAGCGTCACGGTTTCGCCTTTGACGTTGACGCCGCTCTTGCCCCACTCTTCCCCGGTTAACCGGCGGAACAACCGGCTGTTGAAGACGAGAAGCGCGCGGAACACGTCCAAAATATCGTCTGCGGAGCTTTCGTTCGCCCGGGCCGAGCTCACCCACGGGTCCTGCCTGAAGGCAGGCAGCGGCGCCGCCGATCCGGACAACAGCTCGCGGATGCGAAACGAGACGACGATGTTGTGATCGGCCAGATGCGACAGCACCTCCGTTACGCTCCACTGCTCCGGCGACGCTTTCCATTTCAGCTGGTTCTCCGGCAAGCCTTCGATGGCTTGCTTCAACTGCTCATGCGTATGCAAGTACGCTTCGATATCGATCACGCTCCGGCTCACGATAGTTTCCTCCTGACCTTATACGGGATAATGGCAAGCGGCCCAGCGGCCCGCTTCCACTTCGGTTAGCTCCGGCGGCTCCTCCCGGCATCTCGCCGTCGCGGCGGGGCAGCGCGGATGAAACCGGCAGCCCGGGGGCGGATTCGCCGGAGACGGGATTTCCCCCGGAACGGCGCTCCATGTTCTTTTGCGGGAAGGGTCGGGGACAGGGACGGAGGCAAGCAGCGCCCTGGTATAATGATGCGCCGGCCGGCGGAACAGCTCCTCGCTCGGAGCGATCTCAACCAGCTTGCCCAAATACATTACCCCGACCCGGTCGGAAATGTAGCGGACGATCTGAAGGCCGTGTCCGATAAACAAATACGTCAGCCCCAGGCGGCGCTGCAGCTCCTGCATCAAGTTGACGATCTGCGATTGGACGGACACGTCGAGCGCGGACACCGCTTCGTCCGCCAAAATAAACTTCGGACGCAGCGCGATCGCCCGGGCGATGCCGATCCGCTGCCGCTGTCCGCCGGAAAATTCGTGCGGATACCGGTCGTACCACGCCGGATTCAGTCCTACGGCAGCCAGCAGCGGCTCCACCCGCTCCCGCTTCGCGCGTCCGCTCCAGCCTTCATGTACCGCCAGCGGTTCTCCGATCAGATCGCCGACCTTCCAGCGCGGATTGAGCGAGCCGAACGGATCTTGAAAAATCATCTGCATGCTGCGCCGGACCTCCCGTAAATTACCGGCCGACAGCTTCGACAAATCGTGCCCATCGAACCGGACCTGCCCGCCGGTAGGACGGTCGAGCCGGAGCAGCAGCCGTCCCAGCGTCGACTTTCCGCTGCCCGATTCCCCGACGAGTCCGAACGTCTCCCCCTTGCGAATGGAGAAGGATACTTGATCGACGGCCTGAATGGGCGCTCCGGCACGACCGAAGCGGAGAAAGCCTTGCTTTACCGGAAAATGCTTGGTCAGCTCGTGAGCCTCGATCAGGTTCGTTGAGGGGAGCGTCGCAGTATCGTCCTCCTCCGGTTCAACAATCAGCGACACCCGGGCAGCGGCGGCTTCGGAGGCAAAGGCGGTCTCCCACCGCCCGGAGCGCGCCAAAGCCCCGGCGTGCCAGCAAGCTACCTGCCGGCCGTTAACGTCCGCCAGCGGCGGGCGCTCTTCCTCGCAGACCTCCGTGGCAAACGGACAGCGCGGATGAAAGCGGCAGCCGCCCGGCAGCTCGGACAGGTTCGGGATCGAGCCGTCGATCGAATACAGCTTCGCCCCCCGGTCGCTCTCCAGCGTCGCGACCGATTGCAGGAGCCCCTTCGTATAGGGATGCTGCGGCTCCCGGAACAGCTGCTCCGCGGCCGCCTGCTCCACGATCTCTCCGGCATACATGACGATGATGCGGTCCGCGATTTCCGCCGCCACCCCCATATCATGCGTAATGAGCAGAATCGACATATTGAACTCCGCTTTCAGCTCCTGCAGCAGCTGAAGAATTTGCGCTTGAATCGTCACGTCCAGCGCCGTTGTCGGCTCGTCGGCGATGAGCAGCTCCGGGCCGCAGGCCAGAGCCATCGCGATCATCGCGCGCTGCAGCATGCCGCCGGAAAGCTCCCCCGGATACTGCTTCATCCGGAGTTCCGGCTCCGGGATGCCGACCTTGCGCAGGAGCCCGATGCCGCGCTCCCAAGCTTCGGCCCGGGAAGCGATATCGTGAAGCACCATCGATTCGGCGATTTGACTGCCGACCGTAAAAACCGGGTCGAACGCCGCCATCGGCTCCTGGAACACCATGGCGATTCGTTTGCCGCGCCAGCGCCGGATTTCCTCCTGCGGCAGCGCCGTCAAATCCACGCCGTCCATCCGGACATGGCCGCCCGTTATCACGCCGTTTTCGAAGTCGATCAAGCGCATCAAGGCTTTGGCCGTCACCGTTTTTCCGCTGCCGGACTCGCCGACCAGGCATACCGTTTCGCCGGCTCCGATGCGGAGCGACACGTCCCGGATCGCCGGAAGGCAGCCGGCGGGCGTGACGAAGTCGACCGTTAGATGCTCGATCTCAAGCAATGCCTCCACTCGGGCACCTCCTTCTGACGTAGTAGATATCCGGCGCTAAAGCTCAGTGAATAGCATGCCGACGATTTCCGCTATCTCCGCTCTTCTATCACGGGCTTCGCTTCGGGTCCAGCCGGTCGCGGAGCCGATCGCCGATCAGATTAATGGCCAGCACGAATAAGGTAATCGCCATCCCCGGGAACGTCGCCATCCACCAAGCGACAGTCAAATAGCCGCGCCCCTGCGACAGCAGCGTGCCCCAGTCCGGGATTTCCCGCAGCACGCCCAACCCCAGAAAGCTGAGCGACGCGCCGATCAAGATCGAAGAACCGACGCCGATCGTCGCCATAACAAGCAGCGGAGACCACGAGCCCGGCAGCACATGCCGCAGAAGGATATGCGGATGGGATGCGCCGACCGAGCGGGAAGCCGTTACGTAAGGACGCGCCTTGATGCTGAGCACTTGGCCCCGCAGCACGCGGGCGTATCTCGGGACGGCCGATACGCTTACGGCCAGCACCACATTGAACAGGCTCGGGCCGAGGGCGGCGGCAATGGCGAGCGCAAGCAGCAGGCTCGGAATCGCCATCAGTATATCGATGAACCGCATGAGCACGGTATCGACCGCACCGCCGATATAGCCCGACAGCGCGCCGATCAGACTGCCGGCCAGACCGCCGAGCAGCACGGACGCGACGCCGATGAGCAGCGAGCTTCGGGCCCCGTAGACGACGACGCTGAAGACGTCCCGCCCGAAATAATCGGTGCCGAACAGGTGGGCGGCTCCCGGCGGCTGCAAAATCCGGTCCGCACGCATATCCGTCGGCGAATAAGAGGCGATCCACTGCGGGAAGACGGCGCATGCCGCAAGGAAGAGCACCACCAGCACCGCCCCGCAGAAGAACGGCCCGGATAGGGACGAGCGCTTCGGACGGCTCGGAGCGGATACGAGCGCTCGCCTGCGGGACCAAACCGGTCTGGCGGCCGTAACGACGCTTTTCATGATTTATCCCTCATTTCCTGCCTGATTACTTGGTTTAAACTGAGCGTCTTACCCTCGGATCGACAATCGAGTACGAAATATCCACCAGCAGGTTCACGACGACATACGCGATCGCGGTGAAAAAGACGACGCCCTGCACAACCGGCAAATCTTTGGCCGTAATGGCGTCCGCCAGCAGGCGCCCGATGCCCTGCCGGGAAAAGACGGTTTCGATCACGACGGCCCCCGCCATCAGCTCGCCGATCTGAATCCCGACCATCGTGATCGCCGGAATGAGCGCATTGCGCAGCGCGTGCCGGTACATGACGATTCGTTCCGGCAGGCCCTTGGAGCGCAGCGTGCCGATAAACGGCTCGCCCAGCACCTCAAGCATGCTGTTGCGCACCATGCGCACGATGAAGCCGGCGCCGACAAGCCCGAGCGTCAAAGCGGGAAGAATCAGCGTCCGAACGCCCTCCGAGCCCATAGCGGGCAGCCACTGAAGCTGCACCGAGAAGATCAGGATGAGCAAAATGCCCGACCAGAACGTCGGCATCGAGATGCCGGACAGGCTGACGATCCGGGCGATCAGGTCGACCGCGCGCCCCTTATGGATCGCCGAGAGCACGCCGAGCACGACGCCGAGCGCAACGGCGACGATCGAGCTGACCAAGGTTAAGAGGACGGTGGCGGGGAACTGCTCCCAGATTTTCGGCAGCACCGGATCGTCGCTGACAAGCGAACGCCCGAAATCTCCGCGAACCATATCCCACAGGTACGTGCCCAGTCGGACCCCTGCCGGCTGGTCGAGCCCGAGCTGGTGGCGCAGGTTCTGCACCGTTTCTTGACTGGCCGGCGACCCGGCCAGCATGGTCAAAACCGGATCGCCCGGCAGCAGGTACAGGATGAAAAAGACAAGGATCAAGGCTCCGAGGATGACCAAAACGGACGATAAAAGACGCTGAACGATTACCCCAGCCATAGCCACGGCTCCTTCCGTCGTTATTTTTTCACCGTCACGTCATAGAAGAGCGGGTAACCGAGCGAATCGAATTTCAGGCCGCGAACCGATTTGGCGGCAGCCACCGTATACGGGAACACGTATACCGGGAAACCGTAGGCGTTGTCCACGACATAGCTCTGCACCTTCTTATATATTTCGGCGCGCTTTGCCCGGTCCTGCTCCCGCAGCCCTTCTTCCAGCCATTGATCCAGCTGCGGATCGGAATGCCGGGTATGGTTATGGCCCCATTTTTCCGGCGTCGGAATCGCGTTCGTGTGGAAGAAGCTGCGCAAAATGTCCGGGTCGCCCGATACATTGCTGACGCCGACCAAATCGTTCGTCCCCTTGACCATGATCGCATGGGTCGTATCCGGAAGCAGCTCGATGTTGACGGCGATGCCGACCTGCTTCAGCTGCTGCTGGATCATGGCGGCGATGTCGTTGCGCTTTTCCCGGTTGGGCGAACCGTCGATGTAGCGCAGCGTCAGCGGCTTGCCGTCCTTCGCCCGGATGCCGTCGGCTCCGCGCACCCACCCCAGCTCGTCGAGCAAGGCATTTGCTTTGGCGATGTCGGGCTTCACGGCCTGTTCGAGCGAGGCGTTATAGCCCGGCATGGACGGCGACAGCGGAGACCACGCTCGCGGATACGCGCCCAGATACAGCGTCTTGACGATCGCCTCGAAGTCGATGGCGAGCTGCACAGCTTTGCGCGCCTTCAGCTCGTTCCATGGAGGATGCTGCTGATTCAGCATGAGCGTATACGGAATGCCCGTCGATTCGGCCTGCAGCAGATTGACGTTCGGGTCGCCTTTGAGCGAGACGAGATTTTGCGGCGGCACGGTCTCGACGGCCAGCACCTGCCCGCTCTGCACGCTGCCGATGCGGGTCGCCTCCTCCGGAATGATTTTAAAGGTCAGCTTATCGATGCGCGCCGGACCGGAATTTTCGGCAATCGGCGGCCCCCACTTGTAGTCCGGGTTTTTCTCCAGCCGGATCGCCGCATTCTCCGTCCAGCCGGCGAATGTGAACGGGCCGGTGCCGACCGGATGCTTGCCCAGCTGGTCCTTGTGCTTCTCCGCCGCAGCCGGCGACACGATGCCGAGAAACGCTTGGCTCAAGCTGCTGAGAAAGGCGCTGTAGGGCGATTTCAAGCTGACTTTGACCGTGTGGTCGTCTATCACTTCCGACGATGCATAGGGCCCGATCAGCGTCACCGCAAACCGGGACTTGGTCGCCGGGTTGACGATGCGGTCAAAATTGAACTTGACGGCTGCAGCGTTAAACGGCGTGCCGTCGTGGAACTTGACGTCCTTGCGCAGCTTGAAAGTATAGCTTTTGCCGTCCGGGGAGACCGTCCATTCCGTCGCAAGCCACGGCTTGATCGTCTGGTCGGGCATTTGCACGACCAAGCTGTCGTACAGCGCCCGCATGACCCGGTAATCGACCGCTCCGGGGACGACGTTCGGGTCAAGCCCCGACGGCGACGTGGCGAGGCCGAAAGTCAATTCGCCGCCCGGCGCGCCCGGCTGCGTTTCTCCCGCCTGCCCTCCCGACGAAGGCTTGACGCCCGCTTCGCCTCCGCAGCCTGCCGCAAGAAGCAGCAAAGCTGCGGCGAGCATCCATGACCGTAGTAACCGTAACCGTTTCACTGGGACCCTCTCCAATCGTGAGCGTAAAATCGCAAGCCATGATCGAGTCCGATCAGGAGCTTTTCACAAAATCTTGCTGCTTTCGTCTGGCGAGCGTATAGCGGTTTTCCGGCTTGGCGAGGCCCAAATTCCCGCGCAGCGTGTCGGCCTCGTACTCCTTCCGGTAGATTCCCCGCTCCTGCAAAATCGGAACGACCAGCTCGACGAAATCGTCGAGTCCTCCCGGCACGCTCGAATGAATAATAAATCCGTCGGCCGCCTTCTCCTCGAACCACTGCTGAACGAGGTCGGCCACCTTCTCCGGCGTCCCGATAAACCGGCCTTTCGGCGTCGCCGTCTGCAGAGCTACCTGCCGCAGCGTCAATCGCTGCTCCTTTGCCGTCTGCTTGATTTTGTCCGTCGTGCTGCGGAAGCTGTTGCTGCCGATCTCGCCCAAATCCGGGAAAGGTTCGTCCAGCGGGAACTGCGAGAAGTCGAAATGGTCAAAAAAGCGGCCCAGGTAGTTCAGGGCGTTCTCAATCGTCATGAGATTTGCGATCTCTTCGTATTTGCGCTCGGCCTCCTCCTCCGTCCGCCCGACGATCGGCCCGATGCCCGGGAAAATGAGAATATCGTCGGATGTCCGGCCGTATGCGGCGGCCCGCGCCTTCACGTCCCGGTAAAAGCGCTTGGCGTCCTCGATCGACTCGTGCCCGGCGAACACCGCGTCGGCCGTCTTGGCGGCCAAGGTGCGGCCGCTGTCCGACGACCCGGCCTGGAACACGATCGGGTGCCCCTGCTTGGAGCGGGCAAGGTTAAGCGGACCCTGCACGGAGAAAAACGGCCCCTTGTGATCCAGCCGGTGCATTTTATCCGGATCGAAAAATACGCCCGAGGCTTTATCCCGCACAAACGCGTCGTCCTCCCAGGAGTCCCACAGCCCGCGGGTCACCTCCAAAAATTCCTCGGCGATCTTGTAGCGCAGGTCGTGCGACGGATGCTCCTTCTTGCCGTAGTTGAGGGCGGAGCCTTCCAGCGGTGAGGTGACCACATTCCATCCGGCCCGGCCTCCGCTGATGTGATCAAGGGAAGCGAACTGTCTGGCGACCGTGAACGGTTCGCTGTAGGAGGTCGACAAGGTGCCGACGAGACCGATCTTCGACGTGACCGCGCCGAGCGCGGATAAAATGGTGACCGGCTCGAACCGGTTCAGAAAGTGCGGAATCGACTTTTCGTTAATGTACAAGCCGTCGGCGATAAATACCAAATCGAATTTGCCCTCTTCGGCCTTGCGGGCCTGCTTCGTATAGAACTCGAAGCTGACGCTGGCGTCCGCCTGGATATCCGGGTGTCTCCAAGCCGCCATATTCCCTCCGACGCCGTGGATAATCGCGCCCAATTTCAGCTTTCTTGCGTTAGCCATACCGATTCCTCCCCCGTTTTCCCGTTTATACGACCGTCTCGGCGAATGCTTCCTTAAGCTCCGACAGCGCCCAAAGCCTCTGCCCGAATTCCTTCAAGGCAACAATCAGAATCAGTTCGTCCACGCCGTACTTGCGCTGGATGTCCAGCAGCTTCGCGCGAACGGTTTCCTTGGAGCCGTGCACGACATCCGCATCCTTGACTTCGATCGTATATTTCTCCTCGCTTTGCCGTCCGAATTCTTCCGCATGCTCTACGGTTTTGACGGTGATCGTCCTTCCGCTTTCCAGATGAATCTTCACGAGCTTGGCGTCGGCGGCAAGCCGTTGTGCTTCTTCGTCCGTATCCGCCACAATGACCGACAGTGCAAGAATGGCCTCCGGCCGGAGGGATCTCCGGGGCACGAACCGGTTCCGGTACGTGTCCAGCGACTGCCGGACAATCGCTTCGTCGCCGTTTATAAACTGCGCGAACACGTAGGGGATGCCCCGGCTCGCCGCAAGCTCCGCACTGGCCGGCGTTGTTCCGAGCAGGTACAGGTCTGCGGGCTCCGCCGGCACTGGAATCGCTTTGAGCCCATGCAGCGGGTGGTCGCCGGGAATCGTATCGGTCAAAAACTGCTCCAGCTCGATCAGCTTATCCGCCAGCGGTCTGCCTTGTCCGGCCGTCTCCTGCTGGAGCGCCTTCGTCGAGCGGGGAAGCCCTCCCGGCGCCCGGCCGATGCCGAGGTCTACCCTTCCCGGAGCAAGCGAGGCGAGCACGTTGAAGTTTTCCGCCACCTTGTACGGACTGTAATGCTGCAGCATGACCCCGCCGGAGCCGATGCGAATGCGTTCGGTTTGCGCCAGCAAATGCGCGATCAGCACCTCCGGCGAAGAGCCTGCGACGGCCGCCGAATCGTGATGCTCGGATACCCAGAACCGGCGGTAGCCGAGCTCCTCCGCTTTGCGCGCCAGAGCCACCGTATGCCGGAACGCGTCGACCGCCGTTTTTCCTTCGTCAAACGGACTTTGATCCAAGATGCTTAGCTTCAGCCCCATCGTCCATCCCTCCTGTAATCGGCTATTGAATTATGTAAAATCCAATAGGTTTTGTCGGTTTTATTTGGTTAAAAAAAGTCTATCATCGCCCCTGGGGTCCGTCAACGGGGTTCGTAATAGAGGATTTCTATCCTTAAATCGAACAATTCGATTCAAGCATCCCGTTTCCAATCGATCTCCCGGCCGAGCTCCAGCACCATTTTGCCGAAAGCCGATCCTTCCCCTTTGAGCGAAACGAGATTGGTACGCAGGGTGATGCCGGCAAGGGAAGGAATGTCGACCGGCCACAGCAGCCCTTCCTTCACTTCCTTGCGCACGCACAGCTCCGGCAGGAAGCTGATCCCCAGTTCTTTCAGCACCAGCTTCTTGGCCGTCTCCAGATTGTCGAGATGCAGCTCGATATTCGGCGGACGGTCGAGCGTGTCGAACAGCCGGTGAATTTTCATCCAATCGAGGGCCCCGCATTCGAAAAATACGATCGGCTCGTTTCCGATCTCCTCCAGCGCAATGCGCTCTTGGCTCGTAAACGGATGCTCCCGGTACACAAATAGGCGGATCGGGTCCTCGTAGAACCGGACGGAGTCCACATGCGGGTGCGTAATGTTGCGCACAAGCCCGACGTCCACTTCCTTGTTCAGCAGCTTTTCCAAGATCGACTCGCTTGAAGCCGTAACTAATTTCAGTTGGAGATCGGGGTATTTTTGCTTCAAAAGAGGCACCAGCTCCGGGATCATATAATTGGCTGCGGAGACGGTGCAGCCGATCCGAAGCTCGTGGGGCGCGGCGTTCATCTGCTGCAGCTGCTGCTTGCCTTTCTTGTACGTCTGCAGCACTTGCTGGGCGTAAGGCAAAAACCGCTTGCCCTTGTCCGTCAGCGAAAAATGCCGGCCTTCCCGATCGAAAAGCTTGACGTCCAATTCGCGCTCCAGCGACTGGATGCGGGCGGTAATGGACGGTTGGGACAAGAACAACGCGTCGGCCGCTTTGTTAAAGCTGTTAAAATGAATGACATAGACGAACGCCTCGAGATTCTCAATATTCACGAGCGCTCCTCCTCCTTCCAGCTCTTGGCGAACTTGTTAAAAAACAATATATCATAAGTATTCCTTTCGGAATAGTGTAATTTATATTCGAACGAAAACTCCTTGGCGGCACGCAACTTCCGCGACTTTGTCGTCCGGTATTTTTGCCGAGCGGTAGAAGCGAAGCCTTAAGGAGAAATCAATATCCGTAAAACTTAGTTCAGTTTCCGAGATATCGGCAAACGGGCAAATCCGTTAAGCTTATAAGAAAGGCGGCCGGCCGAGGCGGGTTTGGACCAAGCTTCACTGCCTGTAAAGCTATTCATTTCGAAAGGATGTGTTCTGATGTTCGCCAAAACATACGCAGCACTCTCATTCGCAGTTATCGTTTGCTTTGCTCTTCTTGCTTTCGGAGCGCCGGCGCACACCGCATGGGCCGCGACCAAAACCGTCCCTTCCGGCGACGTGGCCAACCTGCGCAGCTGCCTGGCGTCCGTCCAGCCGGGAGACATCCTTGAAGTATCGGGCACGTATACCGTATCGGACGGCACGATTGCGACGTCGGTCAACGGAAGCGCGGGCAAGTATATTACGATCCGGGGAACGGGCAGCGGAGCAACCTTCAACTTTACCGAATCCGCGGGCAATGCGGCTTTTCATATCAAAAACAATTATTACAAGCTGGAAAACGTCACGATTCATGCGAATTCCAAATCGAACAAAGGCATTCTGATCGAAGCCTCGCACGGGTATCTTACGAAAGTGACGGTAAAGAATACGCTGGGCGAAGCCTTCAAAATCCGGAAAAACAGCCAGTACTGGCTCCTTGAAGACTGCACCGCGGAATCTACGGGGAAAAGCGGAAAATTCGGGGAAGGGTACTATGTGGGGGATGCCGATCAGAACTGGCGGACGAAGCCGGATGCGGACCGGAGCGGATACATTACGTTCCTGAACTGCAAGGCCATTCTGACCAAGAACGACGGCTTCGACTTCAAGGAAGACACGCACCACATCAAGGTGATCGGAAGCACGGTCGATTTCAAGAAAACCGTGCCGGAGTCCTCGGTAGGAAACAACGGCCTGTACATCCGCGCAAACAACGTGCAGGTAATCGGCACGACGGTGAAAAACAACGCCGGAACCGGCCAGGTTTTCCGCGCCAACAAAATGACCGCCGCCGACGGCGTATCGTACGGCAGCAATCTTGAGCTCAAAGCCGTAACCGCTTCGAATCTCGGCGGCGCGATGATTCATACGAACTTCGGCTCGACGAAGCTGTATACGGATTATACGATGACCGACGTCGCGGGAGGGCTGAAAAAGTCCGGTTCCGCCGCAATCACTACGCTCGCACCGTCCGCTTTCACGGAAATGACCTGGAACGGGGAGGGCGGCGATACGTACCAGTAAGTTTCAAGACCAAAGGCCAGCCATGCGGCTGGCCTTGCTGCTTGTTCAACCTGCCGCCTTCAGCCCGCCTTGGATCTTCTCCTTCCTGCCGAAGCCCTGCTGGCCCAGGAAAAGCCAAGTCAGCAAGGACGATTTGGACATGATCCAAGCCGCTCCTAACGGAAGCAAGACGCCGGCCAGTGTAAATACAAGCGAGCCGTATTCGAGGCCCAAGCCGTACTTTAGCACGATATTGACCGGAATGTGCAGGTACATGATCGAGATGGTCACCGTTCCCAAAAACGCCAGAACGGAAGATACCGGCCAGCGCGAGATCCAATAGCACAATTGAAGCACGACGAGGACGCACGCCAGCGGTACGATCAGATCCAGCACCGGCTGGGTATACACCTTCATTTTCATATCCATGCGGAATATCCAGATTTTTTCTTTATTAAGAACAACAGCGGCTGCCGAAATCAGCAGCGCCGGAACGAGCCAAGTCCCCCGCTCCAGCCATGAAGCCAACTGCGCCTTGAAGGTATAGCCCAGAAAAAAGAACGTAACCGCCATGAGCGCCACATCCGCATTCCAAGGAATATCCACTTTGGCCAAAGGCGTCATACTGACGAGATGAGCGGCGGAATAGGACGCCAGTACCGCTACCGCTTGTACTTTGACCGAATATCGGGTAAGAAACCCCATCAAAAGATGCACAAGCAGCAAGCAGGTGATGAACCAGAAGACGCCGTACCATCCGCCTAACACCGTTCCCCCGTAAATGAGATTCCAAAGATCGCGGGGCACGGATAACGAATCTCTCAGCTTGGCTGCGACCAGCACTGCAATGCAAATCCCGTAGGCAAAATAAGGAATCATAAACGTCCGAATACGTTTCAGCGCCCACGATCCGTACTTGTCCGGCATCACGCTTTTGAACAAAAGCCCGCTGACCAGAAAAAACAACGGCATACGGAACCAACCGAAATAATGGTCGATCACTTCATTCCCGGAATGCCCCAATACGACCAGGATGATGCTTAACCCTCTGGCCACGTCAATCCACTTTCTGCGCTCCTGCATGACCGCTCCTCCTCCCAGTTTCGTCACCCAGCTAAAACGATACTAAATTTGGGAGGAGGATAAAATAGGTTCTATTGTCGAAAACTGTAGGTCTTCCGAATGGAATATGGACGGCCTTCTTCGGCGGCTCCCCAGTCAGACGCAGAAAGCTAATCCTAATGGCATATTCATTTTGCGCCCATGCAGCCGATAATCCGCCAGCCGGTCCGCGCCGGAGCCGGTGCGAAAATCTTGTGGGGGGTTCCGCTAACCGGAACCGGCGATCATGACAATTCCGGCAACGACGATAACGGATGCGGCGAGCCTTCTGGCCCCTTGCCGTTCTTTCAGCACGATCAAGCCCAGCAGCGTGCCGAAGACGATGCCGATTTCCCGCAGCGGCGCAATATAGGACACTTGAGCGTTTCGCATCGCGAGCAAAAACAACAAATACGAACCCGGAGACAAAAGTGATCCGAGCAGCACGATCCCCCACTGTCCGCGCACCGCCCGCTTCAATCTCCCGGAGGCCAGAGCGGCCGGGGTCAAACCGAGCACGAATCCGATATTGGAGACGGCGAGCAGCGACAGCGGCGACAAATACTGCAAATTTTGCTTGTCGATCAGCGTGTAGCAGGTAATGCAGAATCCGACCGACAGCGCGAACAGAATAGGCTTCCAGGCCGCGGGCGCACGCTCCGCTTCCGGCTTCCGTCCGCTCATGACCGCAAAGCCCATAAGCATGCAGCCGATCCCCAGCCATCCCCAGAGCGGGAGCGCTTCCCCCAAGAAGAGTACTCCCGTCGCGGGAATGAGCAGCGTGGACGTGCCCCGCATCACCGGATAGACCTGCGACAAATCTCCAAGCTTGTAGGTATGGGACAACAGCAAAGCGTAAGCGGCTTGCGCCAGCACCGAGCCGATGATGAAAACGAAGGCTTCGGCCGGAATAGGCGTTTGGACAAGCTCAAAAATAAGGTACGGGATAAGAGCGATCGTCGTCGGCATGAAGATCGCCCACAGAAACGCGCTTTTGTCTTCGCTCTGCTTGGCGAACAAATTCCACACCGCATGCGACATGCCCGACCCGATAACAAGCAGCAAAGAAAGCAGCACGGACAAGCACCTCCAGCCATATTCAACTTTTCCAACATAATAACACACATACACACAAATATACAACGAATGATTATTATCTGCACAGGATATGACCTATTGCCAGCATAAAAAGTCCCGGATATACCGGGACTTTTGGGTGAAAGAGGTTTTGGCTAAAATAGATAGTCTTTCCGCTATTGATATACGATCTCGACGCCGTGCTTTTTATATTTGTCCACGATGGCCGGGTCGATGTTCGAATCGGTCACGAACCGTTCGATCTCCGAGCAGCCGCACACTTTAATCAGCGAAACCGCCTCGAACTTGCTGCTGTCGGCCAGCGCGATCGTCCGTTTGGCGTTCCTCAGCATGATCTTCTTCATCTGCACTTCGCCGAGACCGTAGTCCGTGACGCCCTCGGTCAGCGTGACGCCGCTCATGCTCATAAAAAACAAATCGGCATGAAATCGGGAAGCGAACTCCTCGGCCAAATCCCCGATCATGCCCTGCTCCTCGTTGCGGATGACGCCCCCGATCAGAATGATCGTGTATCCCGGCATAGGCACCAGCTCGTTTGCGATGGGCAGCGAATTCGTAATGACCGTCAGCCGTTCGATTTTTTTCTTCAGCGCTTTGACGAACTGGGTATTGGTCGTGCTTACGTCGAGGGCGATGGACTGCCCCTCCGTCACATACCGCGCGGCAATTTCGGACAGCTCGTTTTTTCCGTCCAAATGGACTTTTTCCCGGACGGTCAGCGGAATTTCCTCGCGGTAATCCCACTCCTTCAGAATCGCGCCGCCATGGACGCGCTTCAAGTACCCCGTCTTCTCCAAATGCTCCAGGTCGCGCCGGACCGTTTCGAACGACACGCCGAACAGCTCCATCAGGTCCGACGCCTTGATCGACCTCTCGCGGTTTATTTTTTGTATAATCGCTTGATGTCTTTGCTCAGCGAACAATCCCGCTCCCTCCTCTCCATGCATGACGGACGCCGCCGCACTTCCATGCAAGTAGTCTACCATAAATAAAAGCAAACACAAGCATTTGCACATCAGCCGGCGGAATGGTTACGGGCGCAGCGGCCGTCCCGGGCGCTTATATGACGGTATCCGTTTCTGGAGATAATACTTCTATCATTTTCCACGTTTTTTTCGGGGGCTTATGCCAAGCACGCCTGCGGTAAACATCGCGCTGAACATCAAGGGAATCGTCGAGGAGCCGGACGTCCGGCGGATTGCCGAGTATGAGAAGGCTGATCCGCAACTGATCAGCCGAGGCGTCGATCCGATCGGCTTCGGGCTGCGTTCCCGCGCTGACCGCATGACGACGGAAGAGGAATGGCGGCGCTGGCAGGCCGGGTATCGCGGAATGCCCGTCGAAGTCCGCACCCGCGTTCATATCGAAGGCACCGGGGCGCTGAAATGAAGCCGTTGTCCGTTTTAAACAAAAAGCCCTTGATTTCTCAAGGGTCAGAGCGTTAAAAAGCCCGAGGGCAGAAGAACCTCGGGCAAAATAGAAGCGGGCGATATCCCGCAAAAGTTTGCGTCCGCCTGCGAAACCCGCGAAAATACGCTGGTTGTACAGGCTTATTTGCCAGCCGCTTGTATGCTTCCGGCAAGCGTCCCTGTTTTAGCGGATAACGCGGCGGGCGGTAACGAAGGTTTTATCCCATGTGCTGCCTTTAAAGTTGGAAATGGTAACGCCTACACCGACCCGATATGTATGAAGCAGCTTTCCGTTTCCAATATAAATGCTCACATGATTGATTTTTCCGTCTCGATTCGTGTCCGAAAATACCAGATCGCCCGGCTTCAGCTGACTCTTGGCAACCTTGGTGCCAACCGCAGCTTGTTGTCTGGAGGAACGAGGCAATTTGATCCCATGCTGCTTGTACACATATTGAGTAAACGAAGAGCAATCAAATACATCCGTTCTTCCTGCAGGCGCTGCGTATTGATAACGGGTTCCTAAATATCGCTTCCCCGTGGCTATGATTTTATCTGCAACCGATGCTTTGGATACGGTAGCCGCTTGAGCCGATTGCGGCGCTGCAACCAAATTTCCCGTGACGGCAACCGACAGGCCCATCGTTATTCCCAGTAACGCTTTGACGATCCGGCTTTTCTTCGTGTTAATCATGATTTCCTCCTTGGTTTAGCGAATTGGGCAAACGCCCCAAGAACACCATAACACAAATAAAATGTGCATGATTTTCCAGGAAATCACTTTTTCCGCGCCCCGCCTGCATTGAGAAGCTATTATTAGAATTCAATGAGAATTTTTTAAGACTAAACGATTTAACAAAAAAATAAAGCCGTACTCCGAAGAGCACGACCTCCTGATTTGCCGTACAAATCTCAATCCATAAAGTCTTTCAGCCGCTTGCTGCGGCTCGGATGTCTGAGCTTGCGCAGCGCCTTGGCTTCGATCTGCCGGATGCGTTCCCGGGTCACACCGAATACCTTGCCCACTTCCTCCAGCGTTCGCGTACGGCCGTCATCGAGACCGAAACGAAGGCGCAGCACGTTCTCCTCCCGCTCCGTCAGCGTGTCAAGCACGTCCTCAAGCTGCTCCTTCAGCAGCTCGTAAGCCGCCGCGTCCGCCGGGGCAAGCGCCTCCTGGTCTTCGATAAAGTCGCCCAGGTTTGAATCGTTCTCCTCGCCTATCGGCGTTTCGAGCGACACGGGCTCCTGCGCGATCTTCATAATTTCCCGTACTTTATCCGGCGTCAAATCCATTTCCTTCGCGATTTCTTCCGGGGTAGCTTCCCGGCCGAGCTCCTGCAGCAGCTGTCTGGATATGCGCACGAGCTTGTTGATCGTTTCCACCATATGTACCGGTATCCGGATCGTTCTCGCCTGATCGGCAATCGCTCGCGTAATCGCCTGACGAATCCACCAGGTGGCATACGTGCTGAATTTGAAGCCCTTGGTATGATCGAACTTTTCGACTGCTTTGATTAATCCCATATTGCCTTCCTGTATCAAATCAAGGAACAGCATGCCGCGGCCGACATAACGCCTTGCGATACTGACCACCAGACGGAGGTTCGCCTCGGCCAATCTGCGCTTCGCTTCTTCGTCTCCCCGCTGAATCCGTTCCGCCAGTTCGATTTCATCGTCCCCCGAAAGCAATGGCACCCGTCCGATTTCCTTCAGATACATACGTACCGGGTCATTGATCTTGATCCCCGGCGGGAGCGACAGATCGTCATGCAGCAGGTCGTTCTCCTCGTGATCCGGCTCGAATACAGGCTCCTCGTCCGCTTCGCCGCCCACCTCGATGCCAAGGTCGCCAAGCTGCTCGACGAACTCGCTGATTTGTTCGGGATCCGGATCGAACGGAGCAAGTTTCTCCGTAATTTCTTTATAAGCGAGCGAAGCTTGCTCTTTGCCCTGCGCGATGAGTTGCTGTTTCACCCGATCAATCGTAAGCTCTGTCTCCGCTTCCTTGTGCTGATCGTTCGCCATATGCTGCCCCCTCTTCTCCGAACCGACTCTTTATTAATTCTTGACAAAGCCGTAAAGATATGATAGTATAAAATTGGATATTAGTGATGAATCTCACATTTTTTTTAACTGCTAACCGTCATTTTAACACAAAACCGATCAAAATTCAACTCTATACTATGAAAACCGGTTTCCGCCTTGGCGGACGCCGGTTTTTTGCTTTTTCCGCGCTTGATCGTTTTTTCGCTATAGCTTGCCGAACGCCTCTTTCAACGTAGTCTACGGGGGATTACAGGGCAGCATTATGCCGGCTTGCGGCGGCGCAAAGAAAACGGAGCCCGCAAATCTGCGAAGCTCCGCCATTCCTGTTTTTTTCCATTTCGCACAGCGCTAAACCAGCCCAACGTCTAATCTTGCCGGGCTTCCGTGATTCCCTTTTGCCCGGCCCCTACTCGAGCGTTAGCACTACTTTGCCGCGCCCGTGCCCTGTCTCGACCTCGCGGTGGGCATCGGCGGCCCGGTCCAAAGGGAAGGTGCTGCGAATATGGAGGCGCAGCTTGCCCTGCTCGAACAGATCGGCGAGCTCCGCCAGCCTTTCGGCCGACCGCTGGCTGCGGATCGGACGGACGCCCAGTTCCCCGGCCAAGTCGAAGCCGACGAGGGTGCCGATGCGCTCCCGGTTCCGGACCAATTCGACCGAGACGCGAAGGGCGTCGCCCCCCGCCCCGTCAAGCACCGCATCGATTCCATGCGGAGCGAGAGCCCGCACTCTGTCGGCCAAACCTTCTCCATAGGCGGCGGGAATGGCGCCGAGCGAACGCAGGTAGTCGTGGTTACGCTCGCTGGCGGTGCCGATGACCGTCGCTCCCCAAGCCCGGGCCAATTGCACGGCGATCGTCCCGACGGCGCCGGCTGCGGCATGGATCAATACCGTGTCGCCCGGGCCCGCTCCAATCGCCTTCAGCCCGGTGTATGCGGCTTGCCCCGCTCCGGACAAGCCGCCCCCCGCCTCCCAAGGCATGCTCCGCGGCTTGGCTGCGATCTGGCTGGCGTCGACCGTCACATACTCGGCATAACAGGCCAGCATTTTGTAGCCGATCACTTCACTGCCGACCGAAAAGCCGGTGACGCCTTCGCCGACCTGATCGACAATCCCGGCAAACTCGTTGCCCGGAATTTGCGGAAGCTGTACGGTGACGCCCGGCGGAGGGCTCCAGCCGCTCCGCAGCGCCAAGTCGAACGGCTGCACGCCGGCCGCTCTGACGCGCACTCTCACCTGCCCGGGTCCCGCTTGGGGATCGTCAAATTCCATCGTCTGCAGCACATCCGGTGTGCCCGGAGAAGAAAACGCCGCTGCTTTCATACCAAAACTCCTCCTTTTTTATGTTGCGCCGCTCCCGGAATGGTCCGCTCCCGCGCCATTCAAAGAATCGAAATAAGGTGCAATGGAATTCGAAGGAATTGCCCGCTTGCAGCATTTATTTTATACTGGAAAATAAATAAACAAAAATACATCTTATCTCATATGTTATATAACCCCGGGTATATCAATGAACGAGAATGAAAAGGAGTGAACAAGGATGGAACTGCTGCAGCTCCATTATTTTCGGACGGTCGCCAAGCTGGAGCATATGACGAGAGCGGCGCAAGAGCTTCACATTGCGCAGCCTGCGCTAAGCAAAACGATTTCCCGGCTGGAGGCCGATGTAGGCGTGCCGTTGTTCGACCGCGAAGGCCGGCAAATCCGGCTCAATTCGTTCGGCAAAGCGTTCCTGCACAAAGTGGAGACCGCGCTGAACGCGCTGGAGGAAGGACGCCGGGAAGTGGCCGATATGGCCGGGATCGAGCATGGGAGCGTCGGCTTGGCCATGTCTACGCTGAATCGTCTGACAGACCCTTTAAGCGCGTTTCTGGCCGTTTACCCGAATGTGAACTTTCGCATTACCCAAGCTTCCATGGAGGAAATGGCGCGGCTTCTCGAAGCCGGAGAGGTCGATTTTTGCTTTACGGCAATGCCTATCGACCGGCCGGACATTAACGCCGCGGACGTCCTGCACGAAGAAGTGTTTCTGGCCGTGCCCCCGGGGCATCGTCTGGCGGACCGCGGCAGCGTTGCTTTAAGCGAGGTGGCCGATGAGCCGTTTATCGGGTACAAAGAAGGATTCATTTTCCAAAAGATGAACGATGTTTTTTGCCGCGAGGCGGGGATCTCGCCGAACTTCGTCTGCCGGGTGGACGAACCTGCCGCCATCGCAAGCTTGGTGCGCACCGGGCTGGGCGTCGCATTTGCGGGAGGATGCAACATGGGAGCATCCTCTACGCCGCTCACTCTGCTGCATATCGAACGGCCCGTTTGCCGGCGCACCTTCCAGCTAGCATGGCACGAGAAGCGGTACTTATCGAGGGCGGCCCGTCATTTTCGCGATTTTGTCGTCGACTACTTCGCCGGGCGGCAGAAGCAGGCCGAAATGCACAAGCCGGAAGCCGCCGCTAAGTAAAAATAGCAAAACCGTCCGGAAAAGAGATGCCGGACGGTTCTGCTTTGTCACCGATAAAATTTACCCAAGAAGGCCGGACTTCCGCACCTGCGCATAAAAGTTCCCGAACTCCTCGATATTGAGCTGCTGGGCGGCATCGGACAAAGCCGTGGCCGGGTCCGGATGCACCTCGACCATGACCCCGTCGGCACCGGCCGCTAAAGCCGCTTTCGCGCATGGAGCGAGAATGTCTTTGCGTCCCGTGGAGTGCGTAACGTCGACAAGCACCGGCAGATGGCTCTCCTGCTTCAGGATCGGCACGGCGGAAATATCGAGCGTATTGCGGGTCGCCTTTTCGTACGTGCGAATGCCGCGTTCGATGAGCATGACCTGCGTGTTGCCGCGGGCCAAAATATACTCGGCCGCATGCAGGAATTCTTCGATCGTCGCCGCCAGCCCGCGCTTCAGCAAAATCGGCTTGCGCACCTCGCCCGCCGCTTTCAGCAGCTCGAAGTTCTGCATATTCCGCGCGCCGATCTGAATGACGTCGATATAATCGCATGCCATCTCCACATGAGCGGGATCTACAATTTCGCTGATCGTTTTCAGACCGAATTCATCGCCGACCTCCTTCAGTATTTTAAGCCCCTCGACGCCCAGCCCCTGAAAATCGTAAGGGGAGGTTCTCGGTTTAAACGCCCCTCCGCGCAGCACGGCAATCCCCGCCTGCTTCAGCGCCGCAGCGACCGTCCGCGTCTGATCGTAGCTCTCCACGGAGCAAGGTCCGGCAATCAGTACGGGACTTCCTCCGCCGACCGTCACATCGTCTCCCAGCTTCACGACGGTATCTTCCTTTTGCTTCTTCCGGCTGACCAGAAGCTGCTTCTTATGATCGGTTACTTGAAGATTCAGCGAAGCCTGGAAAATTTGCTTGAACAGGTGCCGGATCGTATCGTCGGTGAAAGGCCCCTTGTTGCTCGCTACCAGCTCCGTCAGCATTTCCTTCTCCCGTACAGGGTCGAATTTCGGAATGCCCTGCTTCTCCTTGAGGTTTCCGATTTCCTGGACAATCTTGGCGCGTTCCGACAACAGCTCCAGAAGCTGGCGGTTCGTTTCGTCCAATTCTTCGCGTAAAAGCTCCAAACTTGGTTGGTTCATTTTCTCATCCGCTCCTTGAATTGTTTTTGGTTGGAACATAAAAAAGGCCCCCCGTCGCAAGGGACGAGGAGCCGTGGTACCACCCTTATTAGAAGTGCGCTCCCTTCGCGGACGAACCGGAGTGCTCTTCTCACTTTCCATCCTTTAACGCAGGACATACGGGGAACCCTACCTAGAAGCCTTATCCATCATCGATTCAGGCCGCTCTTCAGGCACCAGCTCGGGAGTGAACTTCAGCGCAGTGCTCCATCGGGTGCTCTCAGTCGCCGGCACACCGTCCCTGGTAAGAAGCGTTCTTCGCCTACTCTCTCCTTCATTGCTTGTCAGAACATTCAGTTGATTTAGTTAAGTTGCATTTTATACCGAAACAGACACGAAAGACAAGAGCATGATTTAAAGCATCTTTGCTTTATAGCAGCAAAGTGTTTCTTGATGAAATCATGAGAAATTTCCGCTTCATTGCATGGACCTGCATGAAAAGCCTCTGAAAACGTGCAGAAAAGGTATTGACTTTGTTCTTGACCATGAGTAGTATTATGAAATACCACTAAACTAAAAGGAGGCGTTAATGTGACAACCGCCGTTGTTTTAAATTTTTGTTGAGGACGCTGAACCGTATTTTTTTGTTTTAATGTTAGTGGTATTTAAAAATACTACCTAAATCGCTTCGAAGGAGATTCATCCATGACTCAAGCAAATGTCAGTGCTTCTTCCCAGCCGCCGGAAGCCAAGAGATGGTGGGCGTTGTCCGTTTTGCTGCTGGGCACGTTTATGGTTATTCTCGATTCGTTTATCGTCAATGTCGCCATCCCGTCGATCCAAACCCAGCTTCAAGCCTCGTCTGCCCAAATCCAGTTTATCGTTGCCGCGTACGTTCTCAGCTATGCGGTGCTGCTGATCCCGGGGGCGCGGATCGGCGACTGGATCGGCAGGAAAAAAAGCTTCATTCTCGGCATGATCCTGTTCGTTGCGGCGTCGGCTTTGTGCGGTATCGCGACGGGCGCACCGTTCCTGATTTTCTCGCGCGTAATTCAAGGGATCGGCGCAGCGATCCTGATCCCGCAAGTGCTGTCCATCATCCATGTCATCTTTCCTCCGGAAGAAAAAGGAAAAGCGATCGGTCTCTACGGCGCGGTCAGCGGTCTGGGGTTAATCGCCGGGCAAATCGTCGGCGGCACGCTGCTCCACTTCGATGCGCTCGGACTGGGATGGCGCAGCGTCTTTTTGATCAATATTCCGATCGGCCTGCTGGCTGTTCTGCTGATCATTCCTTTGGTTCGGGAAAACCGTTCCGGCGAGAAAAAGAACATCGACGCATGGGGGATCGTTCTCCTGACGTGCAGCCTGCTTCTGTGCATTTATCCGATGATCGTCGGAAGAGAAGCCGGCTGGCCACTTTGGGTATATGCCAGCTTCATCGGAGGTATCGCCTTCCTTCTCTTGTTCGTCGGGTATGAAAAGAAGCTGCTTCGCAACGGAAAATCTCCGCTAATCCCGGTGGCCATCTTCCAGGAAAGGTCGTTTACCGTCGGCGTGCTGGCGCTCATTGCATTCCAGTTGGGGAATTCGGGCTTTTTTCTCACCGTCTCGGTCACGCTGCAGGATGGGCTGATGCTGTCTCCCATGCAGTCCGCCGCCGCCTTTATGCCGATCGGCATCGCCTTCTTCGCCGCTTCCCTGCTGGCTCCGAAATGGCTGAATCGCGCGGGGACGGCCGTTCTTAAGTGGGGCGCATGGCTCATGGCCGCCGGTTATGCCGCCGTCATCTGGTACATCTGCGCGGGTGGCGCAGCGCATGATTGGCTGCCGCTGCTGATTCCGTTTCTGTTTATCGGATTAGGTCAAGGACTCGTCGCATCTCCTCTGATGAAGACGATCTTGTCGGGCATCCATAGCCGGTATGCGGGCTCCGCCTCCGGCGTGCTTACGACCTGCATGCAAACCGCCAATGTGCTCGGGGTCGCGGTCATCGGCACCATCTTCTTCTCCTTCTTGACCGGACATGGCACCGCGCCGTACCTGAACGCCTTCGCAGTCGCTCTCGTATGCAGCATAGCCTTAAGCATCGTGACGTTCCTGTTCATTCTCGGTTTACAAAGCCGGCAAAAGGCGGCCGCATAACGACCGTTGTTTGACCGGCAACTTTTCAACATACAAAGGAGATGGAATTCCATGGTACAAGTGAATGTAAACGAATTGCAGGAGTTATTCGCCAGCCTCGGAGGGCAGTTAAAGCAGAAGTATAACCACCGCACGGCCCCCCGCAACCGCGAAGAGATGTTCGCCAGATTCTCGGAAGCCAATGTCTGGGCCACCGAACAAATCAGACCGGTGCTGCGGCAAAAATACCCGGATATTCAATGGTCCTATGCCGATATTGATCCGGAGCTGCAGCATGCCGCTTCGGCATCCAAGCAGGCGTACTGGGTGCTGGACCCGGTAGACGGAGGCGTGCATTTGCATCAAGGGTTCAGCTCTTGGTCGATGGCCCTGTGCCTGATGGAAGGCGGAGAGCCTGTCTTTTCGCTCGTCTACGACCCCAACCGGCAAGAATTATTCCACGCCGCCCGCGGACAAGGCGCGTTCTTGAACGGAGCCCGCATTCACGTCGGGGAGAAGTCCGCGCTGCGCGACGCCTTCCTGGTAACGGCCCCGCCTTCTCTGCCGGATGAAGAACCGTTAACCGCGAAGCTTACCGCCGACGGAATCGGCAAGCTGCTTCCGCGTGTCTTCGGCATTCGTATGCTCGGCTCCGTCGCGCTTCAACTGGCGTATGTGGCCAGCGGAAAAATGGACGGGTACTGGGAGTTCGGCGACGATTACTACGACCGGATGGCCGGAGCCCTGCTTGTCCGCGAAGCCGGAGGGATCGTAACGGATATCCGGGGCGAATCGTTTACCGCAGGGTCTTCGGGCATTATCGCCGGCAATGCGGCGATGCATGCCGCCATTCGCCACACCTTGGGTTAAAAGACGACTCGGAGACTTTCAGCCTGACGCGAGCATAGAGGAAGTAAAAGAACCCGTCGCCCCGCCCCCGAGGTAAAGAGGTAAAATCGAAGCGGAGCCGTCACAGCTTTCACTGTGCGGCTCCGTTGTCATAAATACAGCTTTCGAGAGCTTGACCTTACTCCGTTTCGTCTCGGGATGCTATGAACCGAATCACGAAGGGCGGAACGGTGCTACCCGTCCAAAACCGGGAAAGTCTATGAAAACAAGGCCCGGATTATGTCAATTAACGGCCGGCCGTTCACAAACGGAGCGGTCATTGCGGCAAAGGAAGCAGCACATTCAGGAAAAGAATGGCCATGGCATGAACGGTTATGCGCAGCGGCGTCGCTTTAAATTTCGTTTTCCAGGTCCACAAGCCGTAAACGGACCTGAGAATCAGAGCGAGGATGACCGCGACGATCAGATCGAGAATCACATAGCTCTTCGTATAATCGGGCAGTTCGGCTGCCGAGCGTTCCTGTCCGCGAACAATTCCGTTAAGTCCCGAGACGATGCCGTCGTAGGACGAAAGAAAATCGTAGGCATTGATCAGCAGGACGATGCCGTAATCCCCGTCCATCGCCATAAACGAATACGTATTTTCCGTAATGCCGTTATGAAAAATGACGCTGTTGTTGACGCTCCACCCCATGCCGTAAAATAACCCGTCTGCGATCGGCGCAGTCGGCTCGTGCATTTGCCGGACGCCTTGCTCGGACAAGACGGTTCTGGCTTGGAAACGACCCCCGTTTAGCTGAGCGATCAAGTAATTCGACATGTCTTCGGCGCTGGAAATCAAGTAGCCTGACGGACGGTGGCCTCGTGATTCAACTGCTTGGTTGGGACCATCACGCCGAAGACGGGCTGATACCCGGTCGCCAAACCGTCGTTCCGGGCTTGCTCCGGAGCGGCGTAGCTGTGATTCATCGCCAGCGGCTTGAAAATATGGTCGCTCACATATTGGGCATACGGTTTCCCGGAGACCGCTTGGACGATCCCGCTAAGAATATTGTAGTTTACGTTCGAGTACTGGTAGGCGGAACCTGCAGGCCCGATCAGCGGCGTGTCCTTCAGGTCCCGGATATGCTGTTCGATCGACTTGTCTCCTTCCACCATTCCTTTGCGCCCGGTATAGATGGAAAATCCGCTGGTTTGATTCAATAAGTACCGTACGGTGATTTGGGAAGAGGCTGCCTCATCGGCGGTTCGAAAATAGGGCAAATACCGCTGCACAGGCGCATCCAGCTCAATCTTCCCGGCCTCCGCCAGCTGCATGACCGCCAGGGCGGTAAACGACTTGCTGGTGGAACCGAGGACAAAAGGCGTCTGCGGCGTGACGGGCGCTTGATCCGGGCCGGAGATGCCGTAGCCCTTCAGGTAGACGGTACGGTCGCCCTTGACGATCCCCAGAGCCGCGCCCGGAATATGAAGCCTGTCCATGGCCGCTTCGACGTAGGCATCGATTTTGGCAGGATCGATCTGAAACGTTTTCTCCTCGGCTCTTGCCGACATAGGGGGTATGACCAACCATGCAATCATTATCATTAAAGTGAAAATATGGAAGTATTTTGCCAATATAGCTTTCATTGTTCTCTCTCCTTCATCCGGTCCTTCATGCGTTCTTGTTAGGATGCCGTGCCGCGCAGCACGCTTTTCATATAACCTCTGCAGGCGACGACAAAGTAAACCGTCTGCATGGCCATATAGACGCCGATGACGACGAACGAGTACAGCCAATTGGATAAATGAAGCAGGTTATCCAGTGCCTTCATCGCAACCAGCGCGTGAACAATGCCGATCAGACAGGGCGCGATGAAAATGACGCCGACCTGCGGAACGACAATTTTGCGGATTTCCTCCAGGGTGACGCCGATTCGGGTCAAAGCCTTGAACTGCTCCCGATCCTCCTGCAGCTCCGTAAACAGCTTGAAATAAATCATGCTGCCGGACGCGATAAAGAACAAGAGGCTGAGGAAGAGACCGATAAACATCGTCAGTGCGATGACTTCCCTAACGTTATCGTATTGCGTCTTCATTTCCTGGTATTGCCCTGCGACCGCAAGCATATACACCGCGCTCGACGCCGTTAAAATGACGGCGCTCAAAATCGATACGATAAATAGCACGCGGGCGTTGTCTTTCATTTTGTAGCCGAGCTGGGCGTAAACGAGCATCTTCGTACGGTCGTAGTAAATGCCGGTGCGCTTTCGGATCAGCTGCAGCAGCAGAACGCTGAACTGCGTAAACAAAAGATATGTGCCCATGGTCACGGTAAGCAAAATCAACAGCGAAATACGCCTCGTTGAGCGTCAGCGCCAAGCTATAGCCTGCGCCCAGACAAACCGCCGCAAGCAGCGCAAGCCGGCGCGAATAGACGAGCTGCCCTTTCGGCTTGCGCGAGGCTTTGAGCCGATCGGCGATCTCCGCACGGCTCATTCGCAGCGCCGCCCATACCGAAATCAGCATGAACAGCAGGAAGAAGCCCCCGGCCGTCAACCATACCGCTTGCTGCGGAACGGCAAACGGAATCGTATCGCTCATCCCGAGCAGCACGCCAAGCCCCATAAAGAACAGCTTGCTGAACAGGATGCCCAGACCGATACCCGCTCCGACAGACAGCGCCGCGATCGCCGCGTTCTCGTACAGCACAAGCTTGCGAAGCTGCCCGCGGGTCATCCCGAACAGCGAGAGCAGGCCGAACTCCTGCTGGCGCGTCTTCAGAAACGCGGAGTTGGAATACAGCACGAACAAGAACGAAAAAATGACAATGACGTATTCGCAGAACACCATGCCCTGTCTGACTTTTGCGGCAGCCGCAAGCCGGCCGCTCGCCACCTCGGGATGAGCGAGAAATGCGGCATAGATGTAGAAGATCATCACGGAAAACACGCTGCTCATAAAAAATGCGCCGTACGAACGCCAATTGCCGCGGATGCTGCTAAGCGCGAGCGAGCGGAACGTCATCGAAATTCCCTCCCAGCACGCTGAGCGCGTCCAAGATTTGTTGGAAGAACACCTGCCGGCTCGCACCGCGCCGCAATTCCGAGAACAGCTTGCCGTCTTTAATAAACACGATGCGCCGGCAGTAGCTTGCCGAGAAAGGATCGTGCGTGACCATCAGCACGGTCGCCCGGAAGTGCTCGTTCATCTCTTGAAGCACATCCATGACATCTCCGGCCGCTTTCGAATCCAGATTTCCGGTCAGTTCGTCGGCCAGCAGCAAGGATGGCTTGTGAATGAGCGCCCGCGCAATCGCCGCGCGCTGCTTCTGCCCGCCGGACACCTCATACGTGCGCTTGCCGAGCAGTCCGACGATCTGCAGTCTCTCGGCAAGCGGCGCAAGCCGCTGCTCGATCAGATTGGGAGCCATCCCTTCCAAGACGAGAGGCAAAATAATATTTTCCTTGATCGACAGCGTGTCGAGCAGGTTGAAATCCTGAAACACGAAACCAAGCTCGCGCCGCCGGAATAACGCCAGCTTCTTATCGCTCAGCGACGCCGGGTCGGCCCCGTTGATCTCGATTCGCCCCGATGTCGGACGGTCAATCGTCGCCAGCAGATTAAGCAGCGTCGTCTTCCCGCTTCCCGACGGCCCCATGACGCCGACAAACTCGCCCGCTTCGATCGTCAAATCGATATCCTCCAACGCTTTATAAAGGATATTTCCGGGGGAGCCGTACGTTTTGCCCAGTCCCTGTACTCTTAGTACACTCATCGTTGCCCGTTTCCTCCTTTATGCTGTTTTCACTGTCTATAGCGCTAGTATAGCTCGGAGGAGACGCCGGTCCCATCGATTTGCGTGACATTGTACCTTACAAACTTGTTACCTGGAGCGCATGCCCCGTTCTCCCTTGTCACCTAACGCATGAATGCTCCGGGGATGAAAGAATACGGTAAACGTCGTTCCCTCGCCCAACTCTGACTCTACGGACAACCGGTGTCCAAGTCCGCTGCATACCTGCTTTGCCAAATAGAGTCCCATGCCGGTCGACTCTCCGGCCTCCCGTCCGTTCTCTCCGGTGAAGAACGGGTCGAAGATCCTCGGCAGATCGTGGGGCGCAATCCCGATTCCCTCGTCCGTCACTCTCAGTTTGCCGCCCCCGTCCGCACCCGGCTCCAGCCGGAAAATGAGCTTCTTGGCCCCCGGCTTGGCCTTGCTATATTTGATCGCATTGCTGACAAACTGGTTTAGAACGACCGTCATCCATTTTCCGTCCGTCTCCGCCCATGCCTCGCCTTCGAGCTGCGGAAAGATGGAGTACCGGATGCAAAGCCGCTTATGCGCATTCATGACGGTGCGCACCAGCTCATGAAGCGCCGTCTGCCGGAAATGGAGGTCCATTCGAAACTTATCGAGTCGCGCCGTATTCAGCATCAGGTCGAGCCCTCTCGACATGCGTTCGGCTTCCTCCTGCAAACTGAGCGCAAGCTGCTTCTGCTCCTCCTCCGTAACGGGCAGCTGATGCAGCGCATCCTGCACCAGCAAGTCGATAACCGATACGGGAGTTTTCATATGAGGCACCCATTGCAGTACAAAATGATTGTGCTGCTCCTGCCGGCGGCGGTATTGCCCAAACTCGTTCAAGTAAGCGCTGTGCTGGTCCCGCAGCAAACGCCCGACAAGCCGCTGCTCGCCCGTAACCGCGGATTGAACGATGGCGGCGGCCTGAAGCTCGCCGGACTTCTCCACCGCTTGCTCCAGCTGCTTGTAATACGCTCTTTGGCGTATGTAATCTACGGCCAGCCACACGCCTGCAAAAAATAATCCGAGGATGACAAAATAAGAGATGGTGCCCGTCCCAATCCCCTCCGGATTACGTGCCCGCTCCAGCAGCATGAGTCCTGCCCCGAGTCCGATCAAAAGTATGCACACAAGCGCATAAGCAAGCCGGTCGCGCAAAAATATGACAGCCGACGCACCGCTCATACGCCCGATTCCTCCCGCTCGTCGCGTAGGAGGAGCATATAGCCTTGGCCGCGCACCGTTTCGATGGCTTTCGGGAGCCCCAGCTCCTCCAGCTTTTTCCGAAGCCTGGTCACATTGACCGTTAACGTATTGTCATCGACAAACTGCACATCGTCCCACAGCGCCTCCAGAAGCTGCTCCCGGGAAACGATCCGCTCCGGCTGCCGCATGAAGCATTCCGCCAGCAGCCGCTCGTTCTTCGTCAGCATCGCTTTCCGCTTCTCCCATACCAGCTCGCCCCGTCCAAGGTGCAGCCGCAAGCCATGCGCGTTCAGCTCCGCTTCCGGCGCTCCCGCAGCCGTGCCGCCATGCCCGCCCGCAGCGGCGTATTCCCCGTAGGCTCTTCGGAGCACGCCCTTGATCTTCGCCATGAGAAGATCCAACGGGATCGGTTTCGTAATATAGTCGTCGCCGCCGTTTTCAATGGCCATGACTTGATCCATCTCCCCGGCCCGCGCGGAGATAAAAATAATCGGCACGCTGGAGCGCGTGCGAATTTGTCTGCACCAGTAATAGCCGTCAAAATACGGCAGGTTAATATCCAGCAGCACCAAATGCGGCGCATAGGCTTCCAGCTCCGGTATCAAATCGCGGAACTGCGTCGCGCATGCCGCCTCGAAGCCGTATTTCTCCATATTTTTTTCAGGACAGCCCCTATTTTGTCGTCGTCTTCTATGATGTAAATGCGGTACATAGCGCTTCCTCCCAACGTTTCAACGAACATTACCAAGATAGCAGGATCACCGCCGCTAAGCAATTTTAATTTTCAGGACGCTTATTGTAATATAATTGTATATCATCCATTAAAACGGTATACTTTCATTTCTAAAAAGGGGAATGCACATGAAAAAAGCAATTGCAATTTGCTTCGTTATAGGCAGTGCGGTTTTTGGTTCGTGGCTCTCCATGCCTCATCGCCCCGATACTTACGTTATTTTCGCGCAAGCGACAAATGTAAATCAAGAACTAACGGCGGCTCTTATTTCCCGTTTGAAGCAAAACCATATATCCTATCAGCTTGATACGAGTGGGAATGTCTTTGTCCTGGAATCCCATTTGAAAGATGCCGTGATTTGCTGTTCGTAGCACGTTTTACTATTTTTTTGCAAGGCTATGTTAATTTTGATTTAAAAAATTACCCACCTTCTCAGGAAGGTGGGACAGGCTGTCGACAAAGCTCGGTTTTTATAGAGCTCGCTTGAATAATTATCTTAATTTCCGAAATATCGAGCATATAAAAAGCAGAAGATCGCCCTACCCGGCTAGTTTGGCCAGGTGGTTGGCGATCTTCTTGACGTTCTGGCAGATGGCAGTCATGAGCGCTTGCTCTAAGACTTTTTTCCTGCCGCGGAACCGGCAATAGCGAAGTCCATGGAGCTCTTTGGCATCTGCGAAACTTCGCTCAATCGTTTGGTACCGGAGATAGTACCGATATTTGCCCGAGCGAGACCGCCCGTTTTGTTTTACCCACTCCTTGCCTTGCCAAACATGTCGTGTTAGAATCCTTTGTTTGTTCCTTGAACGTGTACACTGGGAAAGCAGCGGACAGTCTTTGCACATCTCAGGATCCGACTTGTACTGGCGGTAACCCTCCCGGTCTGTCGCGGCATAGGTCAGCTCTTGTTTTTGCGGACAGATATACAAGTCGCGCTCCTTGTCATACTTAAATCGCCACTTGGCGATCAAGCCTTTTACCAGGGTGTAGCTTCGACCGCCAATGACGGCATAATTCTTCCGGGCGTGGAGTTTCTTGCAGATATCTGCTGTGTAATAGCCGGCATCCAGGGCAACGGCTTCCAGTGTTTTGTCAAACCCAATCCGACAAACCAGCGATAGGCCACGTTGAGTTGAATCTCCTGCTCGAGCTGGCGTTCAGAACGAATGCCGTACAGATAGCCAATGAACATCATTTTGAAGAGCATGATCGGATCGACCGAGGGGCGTCCGTTATTTTCACAGTAATATGGCTTTGCTTTTTCAAGAATAAAGGAAAAGTCAATGTGTTTATGGATCTTGCGAAGCAAATGATGTTGAGGCGCAAGTTCTTCCAAACAAAACGAATTCGTAGCTGTTTTGCTGGCTGTAACCTCTCTGCGGAGAGGTTTTTTGATTTGTTCAGGCGCCCGTACCGATAGGACCTTTCGATATTCGGGAGCCGTCAGAAACATCGGGTAGGTAAGCGAACAAAGCCGCCTTTCTGTAGCGAGATCGTGCGTCAGCAAAATAGATGCGAAAAAGTTCCTCTAAATCGGCTTTTTGACCTCTTCGTGCAAATACAAAGGAACTCAGATGCGCTAAATGCCTGATTTTAACCTTACTAACAATTTTTCGACATGAATAAAGGAACATATGTTCGCTATTTTGCAGACAGGTTATCTAAGACTAAAATAGAGCACGGCAGTTCCGTTGTCTTGTCTACCTCTTGCAACCTTACTGCGTGCACACAAGTATGTACTCAGAGTGCTGAGAAAGCGGTCTTTGCTTGCTGGTATATCGAAACATACGGAGGCGGGGGATCTGCTGAGGAGCGATAGCGGCCGCCTTTGTGTGAAGGAAATGTTCGCTGTTAAGCGGCTTCAATCAAAGTTCCCCGCTGACCCGGAGGTTCCGCCAAGTATCGGACTAAGCTTCCCTGATTCAACATCGCTTTGTGGGGGAGAGCAGCGGCCGGAAGTGGATATCCTATCCCTCTGTAACCTCTATTGTCCCGTTTGACCGCTTTCTCAGCAAGCTCACCCACCTTCTCAGAAGGGTGGGTAATAGAGCAAACGTATTTCGGAAACTTAGTCTCCAGAGTCATCGTTAATTACCTTTATTCCAAACCCTATCCATCTTCCGTCGATGTCCTCGATAACAAATTCTTTATTGCCATAATCTGTATTCGATAACGGGCGGACAATTTTTACATTCGAGTTTTGAAATTCGTCTTGAAGCATTTTTTGATCTCTTGTAATAAAGTAAGCATCATACCCATAACCGTATAATTCTCTATTCGGGATGACTCTTTTTCCGTTTGTCTTGGTTAAAATAATTTCTGTTTTATCACGATATAAACAAATGTGAGGTTCAGCCACATCTAAATAATGAACTGCTTTAAACCCCATTTTTTGTTCATAAAAATGAGCTGTTTTTATTATATCAGGTGTCGGAAACACACAATGAGACATTAATAAGAATTGATTCATTTGAATTTCTCCTTCAATCTTAATTTCACGTATCAAAACTATACCAAACACTCGATAAATGTGAGCGGTAACAAATTCCTATAATTAAACTCCCGTTGTTCGGCAAGAAAACGCCGACCATCGAAGTTTATTGTTCGCTTCATTGCAGTAAACAGGCAAGAAGTGACCAACATTTGTTTCTTGTTTGACATTGTGTTTTCATATTCCTTGCCGTCTAAATAACGGAACCAAGCTAAGTCATGTTGTAACTATTTAGTCGCAACACCGTTGAAGCGATCCATCCATTTCGACGATGCCTTGAAAAGCTTCGGTTGGAATTGCCCTCAATAAAACAAGGTTAGATGTGCCTCGCTATGCCTCTCTTCTGCACTAACATAGCCTTTACACAAAAAAAGCCTAATCCCGTCGGGGTTAGACTTTTTCCGGCAGCTCTCGCTTACAGAAAAACAAAATAAATGACGGCCGCAAGCACCAAGCGGTAGATCGCGAACGGCACGAGCTTGATGCGGTTGATCAGCTTCAGGAAGAAGCGGATCGACAGAAGCGCGAAGACGAAGGCGCTGATAAATCCGACGACGAAAAACGGAATGGCGTCCATCGTGATCGAGTCCCAGCTCTTCAGGAGCGACAGAAAGCTTGCCCCGGCCATAATCGGCACGGCCATAATGAAGGTGAAGTCCGCAGCCGCGCGATGGCTCATTCCGAGCAGGACGCCGCCGGAGATGGTCGACCCGGAGCGCGAGAAGCCCGGCCACAGGGACAAGCATTGAACCAGTCCCACGAAGAAGGCTTGCTTGTATGTAATCTGATCGGCCGTCTCCGTCTTCGGGCGGCGGGGACGGAACCAATCGGCCGCGAGCATGAGAACGGCTCCAAGCACCAGACCGACGACGACCGTCTTCGTAGAGAACAAATATTCGTCGATATAATCGTCGAACAGCACGCCGAGGATACCGGCCGGAACCAGTCCGACGAACACCTGAAGCAGATTCAAGCGCGGGCTAGAAGACGTTTGTCCCGGCATTTTTTTTAGCCCGAGCAAGTTCATGAACCGGTCCCACATCAGGACGACAACTGCAAGAATCGATCCCAATTGAATGACGATCTTGAACGTATTCGCCACGCTTGGGGAAAAGATTTCTTTGGATTGGAACAGGAAATCGTCGACGATGATCATATGACCGGTAGAAGAAACGGGCGCGAACTCGGTAAGGCCCTCCACGAGTCCCAGAATTAAAGCAACAAACGCTTCCCACAAATTCAACGGCTCCACACTCCTATTTCTTGTCGTTTATCTATTTATCAATGAATATCTACCTTCTTGAAGTAGATAATCGTTGCCGTAAGTCCGATGATCGAAGCGGCTATAATCGCAACGCAGGAAAAAGCCGGCGGATATTCGGGAACGAAAGCTTCATTGGCCAGGACGTACGTGGCGGACCATGGAAACAAAGCCTTGTATTCCGATTCGGACAGTACCACATTGGCCATCGTAATCATCGCGGTAAAGATGATGGTCGGAACGTAATTTTTGAACAAAAAAGTGATCAACATCGTCGGAGTGCACAGGAGAAACAGAAGCGCGCCTCCTACGACAAATTGCTTTAAGGATTGGAGCAGCAGGGCCCCGGTCAAGCCTTCAAACTGTCCGATCAGCCCCAGGATCAGCGTCAGCGACCAAATGATGAGCGTTAGGACCATAATCCACAGGAACAGCAAAATAAGCTTGCTTACGATCAGACTGACTCGGGATACCGGAATGGTCAATAAATTTTTCAAGGTGTCTTCCGCATATTCCCGATGAAACAGATACGCCGTAATGACTCCGTAAAGAAGGGTGCCTACGAGCAGAGTCACGTACATATTGGTGTTCGTAAAGGCAACCTCGAACTCAATCGGAGTCTCGGGCTTCTTGCTTTTCATATTCAGCAAGGCAAGAAACATCATGATAGGGGCCGACACGGCTCCGAGCATGCTGACCATAAACATCTTGGCCCGCTTCAGCTTGATCAGTTCCGTATAGAGCAAATTAACCAATCGTCCCGCCCCCTATCAATTTTATAAAGTAATCTTCCAATCTGTCTACACTCGTTGTCATTTTTGTGACTTCTATCCCATGCTCCACCAGCATCCGGTTGAGCTTGCCCTGCTCGCCGATATGGCTGTATACCCGGATTACCCGTTCGTCGTGAACCTCGTAATCCGTTATGCCGAAGTGCTTCTCCAGCAGCATCGCCGCTTTATTGTCGTCGGACACTTGAAACTCGAGGTATTTGCGGTTTCGCTTGCGGAGCTCGGCGAAGGAAATCTCCTCCAGCAGCTTCCCTTGATGAACGACCCCGATCTGGTCGGCCAGCTGTTCGACCTCGGACAAAATATGGCTGGAAACGAGAATCGTTATTTTTCGTTCCTCGGCGAGAGACTTGATCAGCCTCCGAATCTCCTTGATGCCCACCGGGTCCAATCCATTGGTCGGCTCGTCCAAAATCAACAGCTCGGGATGATGGAGAATGGCTCTGGCGATCCCAAGCCGCTGCTTCATCCCCAAGGAATAGCTGCCGACCAGCTTTTTCGTTTCCTGATGCAGACCGACGATTTCCAAAGCTTCGTCCATGGCGTTTTTCTTATGTACGCCCATCAGCTTGGCGTTGATCGACAAGTTTTCGCGGGCCGTTAAATTCTCGTAAAATCCGGAAAACTCGACGATCGACCCGATTCTTCTTAAAATCTCTTTCTGGTGCTTGTGCAGACTTTCGCCGAAGATTTCGATTTCCCCGTGCGTCGGCTTGATTAACCCGAGCAGCATGCGGATGGTCGTCGTTTTGCCCGCGCCGTTCTGGCCGAGAAACCCGTAAATCTGCCCTTGAGGCACATTCATGTCCAGGTTGTCCACCGCTTTTTGGGTCCCGTAAATCTTCGTTAATTGCGTCGTTTTGATAACCGCACTCAAACCGTGATCCCTCCTGCTTTTCATTAGTCGTAATTTCATGATAAGCAGGCGATTTTAAATGCCTCTTAATCAATTCTTAAATGTTTCTTAATCCCGGTTCGGAGCGCCGCTTCGGGACCGCAAAGCCGAAGGTCGTTTTCACGCCGGGCTCGCTTTCGGCCCACAGGGTCCCCGAATGCTTCTCGGCGAGCGCCTTCGCGATGGCCAGACCTAACCCGCTTCCTTGAGCGGAAGGATTCCTGGCCCGGTCCGTGCGGTACATCCGTTCGAACACGCGGGGCAAATCCTCCGGCGCAATCCCTTTCCCCCGGTCCCACACCAGCAGCCGGTACCTGCCCGCGGCTTCGGCCAGCTCGATGCCCAAGACTTTACCGTCTTTTCCGTGCTCGACGGCATTTTTGATCAGATTGCTGACGATCCGCAGCATGCTGACCCGGTCGGCCACGATGAAGCAGGCGTTTTCCGGAATGTTGACTTTTAACTCGATGGCATGCGTTTTCAGCTCGGGCAAAAATCCGATCACCGATTCCCGGACAATTTCCGCAAAATCCAGCGTTTCCGGCTTTAACGGAATTTCGTCGGCGTCCAGCTTGGCGAGCTCGAAGATTTGGTCGATCAGCTCCTTCAAGGCGACGGCCTTCCGGGACAAAATATCCAGGTACAGCTCCTTCTCCTCGCCGGAAGCCGCAATGTCATCCTTCAACGCATCCGCATAGCCGATGATCGACGTGAGAGGGGTCCGGATATCGTGGGAGATATTGGACAGCAGGCTTTTTCTCGCCGCTTCGGAGCGGATCGAACGGACTTGAACCTTGACCAGCTGCTCGATCAATTCGTTGATCGAAAAGATCACTTCGTCAAAGTGACGGTCATCGCCCGAAAGCAGCCGGGTATTCATATTGCCTTGCGCGGCGCGTTTCAGCGCAGCCGCCGTAGCCTTCAGCCTCGCCGTGAACCGGTACCGGACGTACAGATGAGCGAGCGTGACGGCGAACAATCCAGCGAATAAAGCCCCGCGGACGATGCCTTGGGGCTGATAAGTCCAATCCACGACGAAAAGCACGGATAATAAGATCAACTGCACGATAAGGAGAACGGCGCCCTTGTCATGCTTCATCTTTGTCACCTGCAAACTTGTATCCGATGCCCCATACGGTCTGAATCAATTTTGGATCGGACGGGTCCTCCTCGATTTTCATCCGGAGCTTGCGGATATGAACCATCACGGTATTGTCGTCTTCCAAATAATCGCTGTCCCATACTTGCCGGAACAGCTGCGTCTTCGTAAACACCTGCTCGGGGTGCGAAGCCATAAATTTCAGCAGCTCGAACTCTTTGCCCGTCAGCGTGATCTCTTCCCCGCCTCGCGTGACCGTATACTTTTGCAAATGAATCGTAATGTCCTTGAAGCTCAATACCGTCTCCTGCTGCGGGCCGCTTTCGCTGCCCAAAACCAGGAAACGGCGCAGATGGGCTTTAATCCGGGCGACCAGCTCATGGATGCTGAAGGGCTTCGTAATATAGTCGTCCGCTCCGATGCTCAGCCCCAATACTTTATCGATTTCCTGATCCTTGGCCGTGAGCATGAGAATCGGAACATTGGTTTTCATGCGAAGCCGCCGGCATACCTCGATGCCGTCGACCTTGGGCATCATCAGATCGAGCAGAATCAGGTTATAGCGCTGCGTTTCGAACAGACGAAGAGCCTCCTCCCCGTCTGCCGCCGCGTCGATCCGATACGTTTCTCTTTCCAAATACGTTTTTACCAGCTCGCGAATTTCCCGATCGTCGTCGGCAATCAAAATTCGAATATCCTGCTGCATCGTTCCACCTGCTTTTTTCTGGGCATTCTCCGATTAAGGGCCGGTTACCATCCGGATCAAGATGTCGCTGCTTGGAATCCGGTAATTTTCATCGTCCTGGGCGTTCAGCATCATAAGGCTGGAAAGAACCGATAAATAGGCGGAAATAAGCTCCGCGGAATCGCCCGCCGCAATGTCGCCCGTCCGCTGCCCTTCCTTGAAAACGGGAAGCAGCTCATGCACAAAGCTTTTCAAGGAATACCGGGCAATAAGTTCTTTGGCCTTCTCCGGAACGCCTTCGGAGGTGCGCGCTTGATAAATCAGCATGAAGTAAGGCCGGCCGCTTTCGTCGAGAATCTCTTTCGTTAAATATTTTATTTTGTCTAGCGGCGAGCCCTGCAGGTCGTAGATGCTCTTCATCGCGTCATGCGCGCCGACCATTGCCCTTTGAACAAGAGTGATGAAAAGCTCGTCCTTCGATTTGAAATAATGGTACAGCAAGCCGTGACTGATGCCCGCCTCGGCCGCAATCATGCTCATTTTCGTTCCGACGATTCCCCGCCGGGAAAATACCTTGAGCGCCGCCTCGATAATCTGTTCCTTGCGCTCATCGCGAATTTGAAGCAATTGCTCGTCGTTTAAAGGCGCCAAAGCTTATTCCTTCCTTTGTCTGAAAATCTTGCGGCCATTCCTGACAGATAGACGTCGCCTATGAGTATACCATTACTCATGATCCGATGGCTATTCATATGCAGGCCGTAACGCGAATCAGCGGCCCGCGGACGGATAAGGCGCTTCGGAAAAGGAAGGCACGATGTCGTCCCATACGTTTTCCAGCGGCTGACCGTATTGCTGCGTGAGTTCGGCAAGCCAGTGCCGGCCTTCCTCCGACGCCGCGAGCACGCTTCTCACCAGCTCCGGATTCAGCATTTCCCGCGGCGAGAGCGACAGCGTATTCACGCCCCAATACAGTCCGTACAGCATAAAATCGGGGCCGGCCGTCGCGCGCTCAAGATGCAGATCGAGATATTTCCGGCCGAACGAAATGCCCTTCAGCGGCTCCGCTCCCGCATATTCGACTCCCGCCCATTGCAGATCGTTCGCGCAGTTCAACCACCAGGCGGGCTCGATTGCAGCCTGCAGTTTTCGGAGCGTTCGTTGCTCGAAATGCGAACCCGGGGCCTCCCTCTGCTCGCGCAGGCAGGCTTGCAGCACCTCCGCTTCGATCGCGGCGACGGTCATGCCTTGACCGAAGATCGGATCATAAATGCAGAAGGCGTCCCCCAATACCAGCAGTCCGGACGGCCACCGGTCCATTTGTTCGTAATGATGGCGGTACAAGGCCGGCACGCGAAATCCGCGCGGGGCTGTGATCGGCTCCAGCCCTTGCAGCAGCTCGGCAATAAGCGGGCTTGGAAGCTGGGCGACAGCCTGTACGAACTGCTCCGCATCCGTCGGGGGATAATGTCCGCCCGGCCGGTAGAGCGTCACCTCCGCGGTCTGATTCTCGATGATCGAAAACACGCCGGTGAACGTGCCGTTTGCCGGCTGGCCCCCGATGATCACGGTATCCCATGTTTCGGTCAGATGGGCTTGGCCGGGAGGAATCCGGTACCGGCGGGTGCTGTAGCCCAGATTGACCTTCAGCAGGTCCGGCTTCGGCACGGCGTAACCCAAATGCTCAAGCCATGCGCTCAGCTTGGAGGCACGCCCGCCGGTATCGACGACCAGATCGGCCAACAAAGACTTTTCCTGTCCGCCCGCTCCCCTTTCCCGGATTACAATCCCGGTAACGGCCGCACGGTCCGGCGTGGTCAGCAAGCGAAGCGCTTCATGCCCCGGAAGAAACCGGACGCCCGGAATGTCCCGGACGCGACCGCGAATGACCCACTCCAGCAAGGCTCGGCTGAACTTGTAATCGTTGCGCGGATACCGGACGACAACGGTTCCGTGCTGGTTCATGTTATGTACGGTCTTGTTCAGCACCGATCGGGCACCGCGCTCCGCCAACTCCCGTTCAAAGTCCGGAAAGAAGCGGGCCATAATCGTTTTGCCCCGTTCGGTGAAGCGATGCGGGTGAAACGATTGGGGCGTGCCCGCCCGGTCTTCCGGATGGGCGGGAAAATCGTCCTTCTCCACGACTACGACCTCTTCGTAATCATCCGATAGCACCCGTGCGGACAGTAATCCGGCAATCCCTCCTCCAATGACGAGGGCCGTTCCTTTTTTAGCCTTGCCGTTCATAGGCATCGCTCCTTTTTTTGTTTGGATTGACTTGGTCAGTCAATAATTTGGTGCAGCTATTCCAGCAGGCTGCTCGTGATCGGGCTGGAGATACAAGGCTCCGGCGCTATCCGGGTGCCTCGAATCCGCCTGAAATTGCCGGACTGTAAATTCCGGCTCTTATTTAGATTGACTTGATCAGTCAATTTCAAAGTACGCTGCTTTTCGTTTTTTGTCAACCGCAATTTTAGGACCTTCCGCTGCGCGGCGCCGGACAATTTCCGGTGAAAAACGGTTAAAGAAAAATTTTTTATTGACATTGCCACTAGTGTCAATCTTTTAGAATGAGGGTCGAACCCATTGAAGGAGGTGCTTGCATTGCAGCATAGCAACCCAAGCATGAGCAGGCAGGAGCATCCGGCCGCACGCCAGTAACGGTAATCGGCCTGGGAATGATGGGGGCGGCGCTCGCCGGCGCGTTCCTGAAGGCTGGCCACCGGACGACCGTCTGGAACCGCTCGGCCGGTAAAGCGGACGCTCTTGTCGCCCAAGGAGCGGCGCTCGCGAGCACGGTGATTGACGCCGTCGCCGCCAGCCCGCTGGTTATCATCTGCGTATTGGACTACAACGCCGTGAATGCCATTCTCACCCCGGCAGCGGACGCCTTAAGGGTGCTCAAACCTAAGCGCAAGAAGATTTGGGTCGTTTTCACACACTCAACGGCCGATTCGTCGAACTCCCGGTAATCGTTTTCCAGCCGGTTTGCCGTCAGCAGCCTCTTCTTCTCATAGTGCCGTATGGAACGCGGGCTGACCCCGGTTGCTTTGGACAATTGGCTGATTTTCATGAAAATGCCTCCTTTACCAAAGTTTCGCACAGCAGCCCCAGCTTTTCCGCCAGCTCGCGATGCCCGCCGAAAAAATGCAAGCTTTCCATAACCGTCATATCCAGAAGCTCGGAGATGTTCTTGCCCTCGTACGTGACGCTCAGGATATCGTCCCGAAACCGCCTTCCGCCGCAAGCCGGGCACACGGCTTCCACATCCGGAAAAAATGCATATCCGGCAGCCGGAGAACAGACCGCGGATCAGCGTGAATATGGTATAGGTGGCGATGTTGGAGCGCAGCATACGTCCGATCGGCGATTGATCGACCGTGATCCATTTGGTCGATATGCCCTAACCCGTCGATACTCCCCAAGCCGCCTTCCGGCCGCCCTCGAACATGCTGTCGTCCGGCCGGGTCGATCACGTCGAACAGCAACGTCGATTTGCCGGAGCCGGGCAGCCCGTCAAGACGACGAGCTTGTTCTTCGGAATGCTTAGCGAGACGTGCTTCAAATTATTTTCGCAGGCGCCTCGGATGACGATGGCTCCTTCCATTCCTGTTACCTCCTCGCAGCAATCTGGCTTGGTTACCTGCTCCTTCCTACACTGAGTATACGGGATGTTCCTGACATCTATTGTCATATTGGACGAGACCTGCGCTTAAAGGCTTACCGGAAAATGGTGAAAAAAATGAGGATTTCAATCGGAAAAGAGGGAGATTGGAGGAGGTTATGGCAAATCGGGCATGGGATGCCGCCGGACGAAATGGAGGACAGGTAAGCGGCCGGAGCTTGACGCGCAGTCTGCGCCGAAACGCGGACTGCACGCCTGCGGCTCCGTTCCGCCGCCGAAGCCGGGCTATTCCGACTCCAGAACGCCGGCCGTTTCCTGGGATGCCATTTGCTTCTGCGCGGAGGCAACCGGATTCCGGTTATGCCCGAATTCGTTCAATTCGCTAAATGACTTCGTGCCGCTTTGTTGCGGCTGCTTATCTTTGTCGGAGGCTTGGAATTCCGCCATCATCTTCCCTCGCTTGTCGGTCGTTTGGTCTTTCACGTGTATAGAATATCCAGTCCGGCCGGAATCGTATGCACGCTCTCCCGCACTTCATGCCCCAAGCTCCGGCTTGACGCGACCCGGAAGGACGGCAGCAAGGGCGCCCTTCCCGGGCTCCGCTGCCGCCCGGCCGGAACAATCGCTGAACAAGCTCTAATCCAGCACGGTGCTTTCCTCCGCCGCCGCATGGGCCGGCCTTACGCGGACAAGGTAATAAAGAACCGCTACCGCAAAAATGGCGACAACGACGCCCCAGAGCGGGATATTCATGCCGAACAGCGGAAGCGAGGTCGTCATCAGACTGTAACGGATTACGCAATAGAGAAACACCAATCCAAGAAGCAGCGCGATCGCCGGAATGACGGGAAAGGCTACTTTGAAAGGCCGCTCCATATCCGGTTCTTTCACGCGCAGAATGAACAAGGAAATCATGCTGAGAACGTACATGACGACGGCGCCGAATACCGCAAGCAGGATCAAGGCGTTGGCAAAAGCGGCCGAGCCGGCGCAGATCACGCCGATCACGCCCGGAACGATGAGCCCCCATACCGGTACGCTTTTGGAATTAAGCTTGGCCAGAAACTGCGGGAAATAGCCGGCGCGGGCCAGCGCGTACGTCTGCCGGGAATAGCCGATAATAATGCCGTGCAGGCTGGCAATCAGGCCGAATAATCCGATAACCGCCACACTCATGGCCAGCAGGCTGCCTTCGCCGTAAACGCTCCCAAGGGCCTGAGGCAGCGGATAATCGGCCGGTTTGCCGATGCCTCCTCCAAGGCCGGCGGTAACGAACAGCGTCAACAGCGTAGCCGCGGTCAGCGTTAAAATGCCGGAGATAAAGCCGCGCGGAATGTCCCGCTTCGGATTCTTGACTTCTTCCGCGGCCATCGCACCGCCTTCAATCGCGAGAAAGAACCAGATCGCAAACGGAATGGCCGCCATAACGCCGCCGCTTCCCCCAATAAACGAATTGTCGTTCAGCAAATTCTCAACCTTCACATGCGGCAGTCCCGCTGCGTAAAAAATCGCAAGCCCGATCAACGCGGCGATCGTCGCGCCAAGCTCGATCAGCGCGGCTCCTTTCATGCCCACCAGGTTGATCAGAATAAAAAATACGAACACGCCGATCGTCACATAGACCGGTTCAACCGCCGGAATTAGAAAGTGTACGTAAGCTCCTGTCGAAACCGCAATGGCCGGCGGCGCGAACACAAACTCCAACAGACACGCGATTCCGGCAATAAACCCGCCGAACGGCCCCATCGCCCTTGCCGCATAAGCCGAAGGCCCCCCGGCGTTAGGAATGGATGTGGACAGCTCGGAGTAGCTGAATATAAAACAGGTAAAAAATACGATGACGAGCAGCGAAGCGATCGCAAGGCCCATAATTCCGCCCTGCTCAAACCCGTAGTTCCAGCCGAAATATTGACCGGAGATGACCATCCCGACCGCGATTGCCCAAAGATGAATCGGCTTTAACGTCTTCTTCAATTCATGATTTTCCATACGTCAGTTCTCTCCTTCATGTGGGCTATGAGGTTCAACGACAAGCCGGCCGCGCTGACTTCAGCCAGATCGCGAAACGGCAGGACTATTTCAGCAGCTTCTCTTCGGACGCCCCTAAACTAACGCTTTTTTCCGTATTTCGGAACGCTCCCGTATTATCGTCTCTTCCTTGCAGCAAATATTTGGCGTTTCCTGTGCCAATGCCGGAAGCGGCCGTTTTCGACAATTCCCCGATGTCCCCTCCCTTCAAGCGGTTGACGATCAATCCTATTTTCATGTCTTTAAAATCCGTCAGCATCGCCGCATCGCCGTCGCTGTCTCCCGCCACGAAAATGGGTCCGTACCCGTATTTGGATACCAGAAAACGCTCGATCGTCTTCGTCTTTCCTTTGCCCTGCGTCTGGTCATACCCCTTGCGGTATTCCGGCTGGATGACCCCCGCGGCATCCCGCTCCAGCTCCATGGCCAGGACGTGATCCTCCGCGAGGGAGTAGCCGTATTTCGGGTTCGACGCAAATTCTTTGACCACGTCAACGAAGGAAGCGGAGCATACATACACATCGAATCCGTTGTCCATGAACGCTTTATACAGATTTTGCTGCTCCGCAAACGTCCGCAAGCCGGTTTTGATCTTCACTTCGACAACGCCCGCTTTACCCGGCAGCTCGCCCGGACTGGTCAGCGTTTTTTCGCCGATGGCGTCCTGCAGATTGTAATCGATGGAGGCTCCTGCTAATTCGCGCACTTCCTTCCCCGTCATCCCGGCGAGCAAATACGTCACCCAAGGATAGCTGACATCCGGACTGAAGGTTCCCCCGATCGCTTCATAAAGATATCTGGTCTTGGCGACAAAATCTTGATACTGCGGGGTTGCTTTGATTTCCTCCAAAGATTTGGTTCCCTTGAACCCCTTGTAGTTTTCATATAGATACTTGTAATCCGCGCCCAAATCTTCACTGATGAGATCGATCCGGACAGGGTTCCCAGCCTTATTATTGAATTCTTGTTTGAAATTATCCTTCGGAATATTGATTTTGATTGCGCTTACAAATTGGTCCGGCGTCATTTTAAAGTGCAAGTTCGTCAGCTGGTACGTTAACAAGGTCTCCTGAACATCGTTGAATGCGGAGGTATTGTCCCAGTCGAAGACGGCATAAGGCCTTTTGTCCTTGTTATAGCTTTTGCTGCGGATGCCGTAGTCGTCGATCAAGGCTTGAATCGCTTTGTGATTGGCCGGGGCCCAATGCATAAGGGCCAGTTGTTGCGAAGGGGATGGCGCAGATTGTTCCGTTTGGGTCTTGACTTCCTGCTGCGTTGTGGCCGACGGGCTGCAGCCTGCCGACAAGCTTACGAATGCGGCGGCTAAAATCAAAATGACCGTTTTGGCTGTTTTGACGCTTCCCGGCGGTCTTGCCGTTTTCGGTCTTGCTGTTTTCTTTGGTTCGGACAGCCTCATACTTTATCTCCCGCCCTTTCTCTGTTTGATCGAACCCTACCGGAAACAAAAAAATGCCCTGGAGCAGAAGCAAAATAACGCTTCTGCAGCCATGGCACCGTTGCCCCGTTTATCCACTTGTATAAAAAGATATTAAAACCAACAGCCCGAATTTGCAACCTTAATTTTTTAGAAAATTTCGCCGTTTACCTTTTGTACCGTTTCGCGGACGATTATGTGATGCGGAAGATACGTTCTGAGCGCAGCCGGACTCGCTCCGTCCAACACGTCCTGAAGCGTCCGGACCGCCTTGTAGCCGATCTTGTATATCGGCTGGGCGACGGTCGTCAGCCGCGGCAGCGACATGCTTGCGATTCTCTTATTGTCCAGCCCAAGGACGGATACTTTGTCGGGAACACGGATTCCGCTGCAGTAAAGAAAATAAAACGCCCGATCCGCCGGTGCCCGCAATCGATCAAATATTGCCTCGCAATATTCAGATTCAGGGATTTGTGAAAATATTTTCAATATTAAGCGAAAACAAAACCGGCCTCTCTCGCCTTCGAGAAAAGCCGGCCATTTTGAGCTTCGTACCTATTCGCGGGGCTCACACCCTCAAGCCCTCAATCGCCATTCATTTGCCGGGCAAACCGTCGCATTCCTTCATGCTCTGCATGATTTCACTCATCCCTACCTCGGCATAGCACATGGACGTATCCGCCGCTCCGTAGTAGATTCTAACCTTGCCTTGCTCGTACAAGGCGCCGCAGCTAAAAATGACGTTGCCGAAAAAGCCGTCCTTCTCGTAGGCCGTCTCCGGCTCCATCAAAGGCAGCGTACTGCGCGCGATCACCCGCCAAGGCTGGTCGATATCGAGCAGCGCCGCGCCCAGGCAGTACCGGTTGCTGCGGTCGGCGCCATGATACAGCTCAAGCCAGCCCTGCTCCAGCTTGATGGGCACGCAGCTCGCCCCGATTCTCGTCCCGTCCCAGCAGCCCTCCCGGCAGCCCATCAAATACCGGTGGTTTCCCCAGCAGAGCAGATCGGGAGATTCCGCGATCCACATGCTCGGCTTGCCGAAGCTTGAGCTGGACGGGCGATGCAGCGCATAATATTTGCCGTTGATTTTTTGCGGGAAAATCGCGATATTTTTGCTGTCCGGTTGAAAAATGACGCCTTCCCGCTGCATAAAAGCAAAATCCTTCGTCGAGGCCAGACAAGTCGTAATGCCCAGATTCGATACCGCCGAATAGTTGATATAATAAGTATCGTCGATTTGCGTGATCCGGCAGTCCTCGATGCCGTAAATTTCGTACCGGTTCTCGGGAAACAAGGCGGGCCGGTCGTCGATCTTGAAATGAATGCCGTCCTTGCTCCGCGCGATGCGCAAATAGGAAATCGACGTCAATAAAGACCCGTCCGGGGTCCCGATCCCTCTGGCATCCGAAAAGTCGTAGCCCGGCATCCCCTTCTCCAGCCGGACAATCCCCATTTTGCCGTTCGCCATATCGTAGAAGGGACTTAAGCTATACTTCGGATCATGGTGCACCGGCCTTTCCGCAATGCGCAGCAGCAGCAAAATTTCATCGCCGTAGCGCATCACCCCAGCGTTAAACACGCCGATCACTTCGTAATCCTCCAGATAAGGCGGAATGTCCTTCGGCTCAATAATCGGATTGCCCGGATAGCGGTAAACATTCATCCGAACCTGCTCGCCTCCCGTTTAGGAATGAATATCGGCCAATTTCAGATACAAGGCTTCCGTCAGTAAAAAAGATATGGTGGATTCCGCGCCTTTATTCAAATTCGGGCCGTCCTCCCCCAATCCGTCGCAGCAGGCGCCTTCCTTCGTATCAACCATCGATACGCCCGCGTCGTTATCCCCGTAAAACCAGTCCCGGCACCGTCGCGCAACGTCCCTATACCCGGATTCGCCCGTGATTTCGTACGCTTTGGAGACGGCGAGCAGCAGCTTCATGACATCGATCGGCTGCTGATCCCATTGCGCCCGTTGCCCGGGAACGCACCATCCCCGGTTGCCGACAGGACGCATCTGCCCCCGCTCGTTCACCGACATGCGGATCAAAAAATCGAGACTTTCCTTGGCGACAGCCAGAATATCCTCACGCTCCATGATCTCGCAGGCGCACAGCAGTCCCCACGGAAGTACCCCGTTGCTGTAGGACAGCACCGGTTCGTACCAATGCCACTCCGGCTTCGCGTGCCGCGAGTAGCTGCCGAGCAGCCGGTCGGCCAAGCTTTCCGCCACCGGCATCAGACTGGGCGGACGGCCGCTGCGGATCAGGAGACTGACCGCGGCAAGCGCATAGGCCTGACCGCGGGGATATTGCATACCGTGAACCCGGGGCAGCGCCTTCTCGAACAGGTCTTCCGCCGCGATAACCCGGCTCTTGTCCTGCAGCTTGACCTGAGCCAACGCGCTGGCCCATAAGCAGCGGCCGAGGCAATCGTCCGAAGGCGTTTCATCCTCCGGCGTTCGGTCAAAGGCGATGTTATTATGAAAGTGTCCGTTTTCCCGCTGCACCCATTGCAAAAAAGACAAGTAGATATCCGTCAAATCGGATAGTATCCGTACCTCCGTGCTCTCCACCCTATCCAGCCATTCCAGACACGCCCAAAGCGCCCGGGCCTGATCGTCGGTGCTGTAGCCTTCCTTGCGCCGGGGAATGATCCCGAGCGCGTGCTCCAGCATCCCGGTATCGTCCGTCAGCCGCCGCAAATGTCTAAAACTAACGGGGGACGGACTCAAGCTTTCTCACCTCGGCAAACAATTGCTCGTGCCGTCTGCCCACTTCGGGCCAGTGCATGCTTTTTCCGACGGCTTCTATTTTTTTAACCCATCCTCTCAGCAGCACGTCGTTGCTCAAAAGCGAGACGACTTTATTGATCCAGGCTTGTTCGTCGTTATAGGGCATCAGCAGCTCCGGGTAATCGGACAGCAGGTCTTGTGCGTAGCAGTAAGGCGTCGACAGCACCGGACGGCCCAAGCCGACCGCATAGGCGAGTGTGCCGCTTGTGATCTGCTGCTTTCCCGGGTAAGGCGTCACATACACGTCGCAGGCCATAAGATGCTTGACCAGATCGTGTTCCTCCATGTACCGGTCGATCATCACAACGTTTCGCTCGATGCCGCTGCGCCGGATCTGCTCCAGCAGCTCCTCCCGGTAACGCTCCCCCTCGTGCTTTTTCACCTCCGGATGCGTTTGACCGACGATCGCATACAGAACATCCGGAATCTGCTTCGCGATACCGGGGAGCGCCTTGAGCAGAAGCTCGATGCCTTTTCCCCGGCTGAGCAGCCCGAAGGTCATCAGCACCTTCCGGTTTTCCCAGCCAAGCTGCGCTCTAAGCCGGTGTCTGCTCTCCGGGTTCGGCTCGGGCGTGCCATGGGGAATGAAAAAGATTTTCTCTTTCGGAACGCCGAACGTTTCGTGCAAATAGTCGACCGCCTTGCGGTTCATAACGATAATTTTCCGGCTTCGTTCGGCGATCTCCCGCTGGATCGGGGTATAAGGCGGCAGCGGTTTGTCAAAAACCGTATGGAACGTCGTAATCAACGGCTTCTCCAGGTTGCGGATCAGCGTCAAAATATAAGCGCCCGCTTCGCCTCCGAAAATTCCGAATTCGTGCTGCAGGGATACGACGTCAATGTCCGATTGATTGATTTTCCGCGCCATCTTGGCATACGCCGCCTCCTGGTCGCGCGTCAGCGGCCACAAAATAGGATCGTCGCCTTTATCCGTGGCGGAATCGGTAAGGACGATGACCGGGTCCTTGCCTCGCCATTCCTTCGCCCCTTGAACGGCCTGCCGCAAATGGAACGTATAGGTGGCAAGCCCGCACTTTTGAGGCACGTAGGTACTGATGTATGCGATTTTCATCATGCCTGCATCACCCCCATCCGGTTCATGACCGCTTCGTGCAAAATCTGACGGGAGCCGAGCTTAAGCCCGTAGCCGAAAATGCAGTTATTCAAATGGATGGCGTCGTTGATCTTGCATCGATCCCACATGATCGTTTCGGAGCACCGCACATTTCGGCCGATTTCGCAATCGTCCCCGATGACGGCAAACGGCCCGATGATGGAGCGCTCGCCGATCTTGACGTTATTGCCGATCAGCACCGGCGGGACAAGCAGCGCTCCGGGACCGATCTCGCAATGGTCGCCGATCCATATCCCGCTGCCGTTCTCCCGACCCGGAATCGGCAGCCGGCACGTGCGGTTCAACAGGTCCCAGTGAATTTTCCGGTACCGTTCTTTGGTACCCATATCCATCCAGTAGCCGGAAATGACTTTGCCATATACTCCCGCCTGCTCTTGGATCAGCAGCGGGAACGTTTCGCGCTCAATGGAAACCTCCCGGTCTCCGGGAATATAACGCAGCGCTTTTTTCTCCATGACATAGATTCCCGCATTGATCCGCCGGGAGGGCGCTTCTTCCAGCCGGGGCTTTTCCACAAAGCGCAAAATGCGGCCGAGCCGGTCCTGCTCCACTCCCCCGTATTGGCTCGGGTCGTCCACCTCCGTTAAGCCGATGGTGACCTCGCCCCTATGCTGGAGATGGTACTCCAGCAGAGGAAGCAGATGGATTTCATGCACAATATCCGCATTGACCACAATAAAGCGGTCGTCGAGATAGGATTCCGCGTTTTTGATAGCGCCAGCCGTTCCTCTGAGCGTTTGCTCTACGGCATACCGGATGGAGACCCCCCATTTGCTGCCGTCGCCGAAATAATTCCGGATTTGCTCGGGATAATGCTTGACCGCCATCACGAAATCGCGGATGCCCTGATTTTTCAGATGGACGATAAGGTGCTCAAGCCATGGGCGGTTCGCAACCAGAGCCATCGGCTTCGGCAAATGCTCCGTGAGCGGCCTTAGCCTTGTTCCGAGTCCTCCTGCGAGCAGTAATGCGTTCATAGCGACATCTCCCTCCAAGATAAAAATAAAAAAAGAAGCATTATTCAAACCGGGGACCTTCACGCCTTTCGGCCAAACATTTCGTAATACGCGTCCCCTGAAAGCAACCACGCATTGCGGAATTATTTGTGGACAAGGCGGCCTTCGCCGCTTTGCCCAGTAAAAATCTTTAGTCGGAAAAATCCTTCTGTGTTTTGTTCTTATCAGGAATGAAGAGTTGTTGCCGGCAACGTTAGCACTCGCGAGTACCAAGTGCTAATAACAGTGTAGTATTGCCTACGCCCGTTTTTCAATCTCCATCCGGGTTCAATATCGCCCAAAGTGTGCAAAAAAAACGTATTACTGCGTTACTTTTGGAGGATTACACCATGTTCCTCGGATTTTCTCCAAATTTTACCCCTGTACCAAGGGGCAGGCGCAAAAACCGGCATGAAAATTGGCGGATCATTGTCTTGGCGGCTTGTTGTATCCTCTGTCCCCGTAGGGCTGTAGTTTCTCCAGCCATGGCTTTTCCATCATTTTGAGCTCCCATTTCGGATCCGTCACATCGTCCGTTTTCTTCTCCTCCAGCACCTCATAGACGAAAGCTTCGGCCCCCAGCTCCTTCCAATCCTTTTGCAGCTCGAAATTGGCGAATCTCCCCATATCCAGCTGCATCTTGATGGTCATCCATTTGTTCTTCAGATTCGGATAGCTGTCCACGTAAATTTTGCCGTTGATCTTGTTGGTAATTTGGATGACGCCCATATAAGTTTTTATCTGCTTAAATTCCTCAAGCAGCTCCTTGCGCTTGCTCTTATCCATCGCTTTTCTCTCCCTTCGGCCTCTTGCCGATCATCAAAATCATAAATACCGGGCGATCATCCGAACCAGCCTGGCCGGAAAATCAGTTAAATTTGTAATATCGAGAAATCGCTCGCTGCCGTAGATTCGGCTGATAACGTCCTTGTCTTGGCCGATCGCGGCCGCAAGAAAAGTAATGCCTTTCCGCTCGTATTCGGCGATCGTCTGCTGCATGTCTTGCACGGCATAGCTTCCGGTGTAATCGTCCATGGCTTTGGGCTGCCCGTCGCTGATGCTGATCAGCAGCTTCGTCTTTTGCTGCGTAACGGCCAGCCGTTCCGCAATAATTCGTAACGCCATGCCGTCCCGATTGTTGCTTCTGGCCCGAAGCCCCGTCAGTCTGAAACGGTCATTGGGGTCGGTCCGGTCAAAATCGGCATAGGCAAAGACCGACATTTGCTCCAGCCTGGAAGCATCCGCCGTATCGCCATAGATCAACACCGGGATATGACACAGCTGGCAAAATTCATATACGGCGATGACCGCGCGCTTGGCCGCTTCCAATCTGCCGAAAGCCTTCATCGATGCCGATTCGTCCACTCTCAGACCGACAACAAGCGAAGGCGATTCCGTCGGAGGACGTTTTTTGGCAAAATATCTGAAATCCCGGTATGCCACACTGTCCGCTTGAAATTTGCTGCCATAGTAATGATTCCTCGCAAAGTCAAAGGAAGTCTCGTGCTCCAGCAGCGGAAGCGTCTTTCTTGCAATTTCCCGCACGATGGGCATCAGCCCCTTGCTCAGACGGACATATTCCTGCTGGTTGGCCTGATCGTAATCCGGACGATGGACGACGAGCTTTACCTTATGATGAATCGAATGGGACACCGCTTCCCGAGCGTCTTGATTCAGCTTTTTGCGGAAATCGCGCTCTTGCCGCTTCGTTTCCTCTGACACGGGTTCTGGGTCGGCCGGATGATAGGCCGGGGCATTGCTCTCCCCCAAATCCGAGCTTTCCATACCGGCGTCGTCATCGGAACCATCGGAATCATCGGCAGCATCGGGCGAACTCTCTTCGCTATCCGCGCTTCTTTTCAATGCGATCGCGTCATCGTCCGCAGGACAGTCCAGATCCAAGCCGGTACTGTCGACATCTCCCCATATCCTGATCTCTAAGGCTTCCGAATCCCGTTTTTTTTTAATTGAGCTTCAACCTCCTCCAAACCGGCCGTCAAGCCATGGCTTGCAAGCGCATCTTCCAGCAGCTTGATTTCCTCGGAATCGGTTGTGATCTTGTAGATGACTTTATGATAAAGAGATTCCTTGACGGAAGCCCCTCCGGCGACCGCATCGGCCCAGTAAAAATAGGAGCGCATACCGGCCACCCCTTTAATGGCATTGGCCCGGGCGGCTTTGTCCAAAATAATAATGGTGTCTGCCAAAACGTCCAATACCCGCTCATTTTTGAAGCCGGTTTTGGCCATGGCGCGTTCCATCATCACTTCCTTCGTCGGCAAATCCATCTTTTCCGAGTGCTGAACTCTGTCCCGCAATGCCTCGTTTAACGGTCTGGCTCCCGCATAGCTGCGGTTGGTCGTGATGACCGCTATAAAATCCGGATGCCTGCGCACGATTTCCGTAGGAAGATTGATGCTGCCATCCGGCTCCAGCGCGGAATTGAGCGCCATTAACACCGCGGCATCCCGAATGACGTTCGGCTCTTGAATTTCCAGAACGTAACCCTTCTGATAAGCCCGGACGATCTCGGAAGGATAAAATCGGTACTCCACCGGTTCGCTCCCGGAGTTTTCCGCAGCCAGCTTGAGCAGCTGCTTCAGCTTGACGGCGGCCTGCTCCGGGGGAATCCCCAGGACGCCGGTCAAAATTCCGGCCGCGCTTTGAAAACCGTCGCTCTCGTACAGCGCCCTCAGCGCCGCCTGGTCCGCAGGCTCCAGCTTCTCCAGCCGTTCCGAGGAAATCACGGGCAAAATCGCGCCGATGATATCCGTTTTATCCATGTCGGCAAAGCAGGTGACCTTCGTATACGGCAGCCCGAAATTGGCCGACAATGCTTTGGCGAGCTGCGTTTTGCCCGAGCCTGCATCGCCTTCCAACAAAATGTTGGCGATTTTCATCTCCCCGCGGTTCCAGTTGCGCTTGACTTCGGTACATATCCGCCGTTCTTCTTCGCTGGCTTTATGTGTCGGCGGCTTTTTCCAGACAAGCTTTTTTTCCTCATCCGTCAATTGCCGTTCGGGGGACAAAACATATTCCCGATTCATTCCTAACCACTTCCTCTAATCGAAGTTTAATACCCCATATCTTTCAAAATTCTCGATAACGTGCGCAGCCGTTCCCCGATCAGCTCGTCGTCGTCGCTCAGCGCCTGACTGAACAGCTTGATATCTTCATTGATTCGCTCATTGTCCGTACAGATGGCCAACGTCATGGCGTCCCCCTGCAGTCCGACCCGGTCGACGACCGGCTCCTGAGGATCGTACAGATGCTCATACCGGTAAGCTTCGCGAAAATGCGCCATCGTCCGGCAAATCAGAATGGACAAATCAAGAACGCGGTGAAGCGGCAGCTCCTCCGATTGCCGGGACCATTTTTCTCCCGTGTAGCGCCATACCTTGGCCGAAATATCGATTTTCCCCCGGTCATTCCATTGGGCCAATCCCAAGGATAGTCCCTTGGCATCCGTATTGCGGGCGAACCGGCCGTCAACCTGCTCATAATTTTCGGAAACGACAACAGGCTTATGCTTTAACGTAGTCGGTATTTTCATGTTATGCCCCTCTTTTCATTTTTCAAATTACTAAACTACTCGTTTACTAATTTACTAAATCGCAACTTTATTGTATCCCCCATTCTATCAAAAGTCAATCAGGGCGGTTGACTTCCTTTATTGCGTAATAAAAAAATAAAGAAGACGCCTGGAATAACGCCCCCACCACCATTTGTTAATTTAGTTATTTTATTGATGACAAAACCTTGTTATATTTATCTCATTGCGATTTTAATCTTTATTTTGAGGTGAGCCTATGAACGAGACACAATCCTGCGTGGCAGAAATAACTTGGGGGTGGAAGGAAGTCCGGGCGAATGGGCGGGCGATCGGATCGACATTCCCTGAAGGACATGAAAGGACCGCCTTCATAATGTTTGGCCTTCATGGCTGATCATCCTTAAATAAGACGAGGTGAATAATGAATGCACAGCTGAAAGCAATTTATTAATTTTCGTACCAGGATTTTCCAACTTAGGGAATTGGATTTATTTTGTTGCAATTAACATTATGGTTTTGGATCTTACGGGATCGGCTGCTGCACTCGCAGGACTTTTCGTCATTCGACCTATTGCTATGCTTTTAACCAACTTCTGGTCCGGGAGTATTATCGGCCGTATCAATGTTAGGAAACTCATGATATTTGTTGATGTCATTAGAGGCATCTTAATCGGTTTGATTCTTTTCGCTCCTTCGATGTACGTTATTTACGCATTAATGTTTTTAATCAATATATTCGGCTCATTCTTTGGCCCGAGTTCCTCTGTCTATATTACAAAGCTTATTCCAATAGAAAAAAGACAAAGATTTAATTCCTTGATGAGTATGACAAGCTCAAGCGCCTTTCTGTTAGGACCGGCAATTTCCGGATTGCTCATTATGACGGTCGGTGTCGATTTTTGCATTACCTTTAATGCGATAAGTTTTATTGTATGCGCTTTTGTCATTTCCCTGCTTCCTGATATAGAAAACAACAGGGATCATTTTCGTGAAAAATTCTCTTTGAACCTATGGAGAAATGATCTGAGTACAGTGGTTAAATTTGCAAAATCGTCAATGTTTTTCTTATCTTGCTATATCCTGTTTCAAGCTGCTGCGCTAATAGGCTATGCGATTGACTTACAAGAAGCTGCTTTCATTAAAATGGTTTTAAAATTAACAGATATGGATTACGGCAATATCATAAGTATAACCGGGGTGGGATCATTACTTGGTTCATTTTTAGCAGCATTCGTTTCGAAAAAATATCTTATCGTTGGTTTATGAGTTTTGGCATACTACTGACTACTTTTTTTATGTCATGTTCTACGCATCTTACAGTTTTATTACTGCCGCGATATCATTTGCATGGTTAGGATTTTTTATGTCTTTTGCAAGCGCGGGATATGCCACATTTTTTCAAAATAACGTCCCTTCCGAAATCATGGGGAGATTCGCCAGCGTAGCAGAAATGACTCAAGGTACCATTCAAATTATGACTTCTTTTCGCAGGATTTGCATGTTTACTTTGTATCGTTCTTTGCTTAAAAATGCTGGCACCATCATCTAAATCGTTTACTTCTTCTGCTTGAATTAGAACCTTTCTGACACGGCGATATAGTAGTCAACCTTTCTTGCGTAACGATTAAAAAAGAACCCGAAGCGCTTCGGGTTCTTGGCTTGCAATTCAACTATTTCAACCACAGATCCGCCGTCTGGATGTCTTGCAAGGCGGCCAAAAACGATTTTTCGTTATCCACATACAGCTCGGTATCGAGATAGTACAGCTTTTTATCGTCCAGACACTGCTTGATGTAATCCTCGTTCACGATACTTTTATCCTTGACGTTGGCTGCAAACGCCTGAAGCTTGGGCAGCGCGGTTTGCCGATAGTCCAGCCACGAATGATGGAACCCGGCCGGCTCCTCCAGGCAGTAGATCTCCTCATACAACCCTTCGGCAATCCCCTTCTTCCGCAAATAATCCGCCGAGAAAGGCATGCTTCTGAAAAAGCGTCCGGTCATCGCAAAGACGCGATAGCTCCAGTGCGGAGCGCCGTGATTGGAGCGGCAGAAAAGATTCAGAAAAAAGACGGAATAGTGCATTTTGACGGTAATGACTTGACGTCTCTTCACCTCCGACACAATCCGGTCCGCCATCCGGCTGTCGATGATCTCGTCGAAGTCGGCCAGAATGATCACATCGTCATCCTCCACCCGCTCCCGCAAGATGTCCGAGCACCTGCTTCGTTGATACGCCTCGTTATGAAACGCGCTGTTGTAGCTGAGCAAGCGCCAATACCAGCGGTCAAAGTTCGCCGCTTGGCAAGTCTCCGGATTAAAATACAATTGGTGCCGCTGCGGCTTGCGAAATACGTCGTCGGCATGTAGCGAATGGTAAACCACCTTCGGACCGGGATGAGCCGGATCGAAGTTTCGGGGCTTGTCCGCATAGCTGAAGGTCTTGTTGGCCTCGATCACGTGAAGCTCGTCGATCCAGCGGGCATCTTCTTTCAGTTTGATCTCCGCCACCCGGTTTTCATTGAAAAACGGGCAAAATTCATAAATTTTCATGGCCGGAAGCCCCCTTCTCCTGTCGTTGTGAGCGTGTCAACCTCGATACAATGCCGCAAATGTCCGGCAAATCGGCGCACCAGCTCGATCATCGTTTGTTCTTCGTAGTGCAGCGAGCTGTAGTAGCAAGTTAAGCTCAGCCTGTCCCGCTTCAGGCACGCCGTCATGTTTAACCAATACGCGGACGGGTTGTCCGGCGCACTGGTATTTCCGTAAGGAATGGCCAACGGCTCGTAGAAGCCGTCGGCCTGCCAAGCCGTTTCCTCCGACTGATAATGAAACAGCATGCGGCTTTCATCGATAAGCCGCTCCGCCTCCGGATGAAGCTCCGGAACGATATGCCGCAAAGCAAAATAGTCCATGCCTTCCTTGGGAATACCGTGCAGCGTCCGCTTGACATGCTCCAGCAGCGCCCAGGTATCGCCCGCAAGCTCCTGCTTCCCGGGACGGATTCGTATGGGATAGGCCCCGGCAAAAAATCCGATCGTGCGGTCAATCGCGATATTCGGCAGGAAGGACTCGCGCTGGTAGGACATCAGGTGCAGCAGCAGGTCCGTCTGCTTTTTCAAGTCGAAGCAAGCCCGGGACAACGCCGTTAACAGGACGCCGAGCGGGGTGGTTTGCCGCTGTGCCGCCAATGCTTTCAACAGGCCGATCTGCTCGGTGCCTTCCAGCAAATCATAGGTGATCGTCGCCATATGACGGTGAACCGGCCATTCCCGCGCTTCCCAGTCGACCTGCAAAGGCTCGCCGCCTCCGACAACGGCTTTCCAATAGGCCGCCGTCTCGGCCGGAATGCCTTCGGCTGCGTATTGCGTCAGCGCCAGACACCAATCGCGGTAGCTGCTCCCCGATTCGCTGTCCAATCTCTCATCGTTCTCCAGGTTCGAGGTAAGAAGCTGTCTGAAATCGTCCAAAAAGATGCTCATCGACATTCCGTCAAAAATCAAATGATGGAACAGGAGCAGCAGCACTTGCCCGCTTCCGCCGCCATAATGGTCAAACAATACGGCTTTCCATAATGGGCCGTCTCCGATGTCAAATTCATGCTGAAGCTTCGAGCAGTAATCCGAGATGAAGGTGTCATGGGGCGCCGAGGCCTGCCGCAGATCCACATAGACAAAAGCCCGGTCCGTGTCGATGTCCCGCTCGTACTGGTACCATTCTCTGTGGTCGAGTCGGGCAAAGGTCAGCCGAAGCGCCGCATGCCGATCGATGAGAAGCTGCAGCGCACGGACCATCCCGTGCCTTGTGATCCGCTGCTTGAGCAAAGCCAGATAAGGCACGTTAAACATATTGCGGTTCTTCAAATCGCGTCTGAAAAAACGTCTCTGCACGGCCGACAGCGGAAAGCCGTTATTCGGATACGTCTGCCGCAACGCCGCTTCCGTATTCGGGCGGGCCGCCGAATCCGAAGCAGAGGCCGAAGCCGTTCCGTTCAAGGAGCGGGCCAAGCGTTCGATCGTTCGCTCCCGGAAAATTTGGTTGACCGTCACCGGATACCCGTGCTTTTGCAGCAGGCTGACGATGCGCAGCGCATGGAGCGAATGGCCGCCCAACGCGTGAAAATCTTCATCCTTGCGAATGTGATCGAGCTTCAGCACGCTGCGCCAGACTTGCTCGATCCGTTGCTCCAGCTCGGTTTTGGCAGCGGGCTCGGACATCGGTTCGGTATGCCGGATTTCCGGCAAGGGAAGCCTTGCCCGGTCGATTTTCCCGTTTACCGTTAACGGAAACGACTCCAGCCGAACGTACCGGAAAGGAAGCATGTACGAAGGCAATCCGTCGGTCATAAAGGCTTGCAACCGCTCTTCTTGGACGTCCTGTTCATCGATTTCCGATGTATAATAAGCGATCAGCCGCAGTTCCCCATGGAGCTCGCGTGCAACGACGAGGCATTGCTTGACGGCGGGATAGCGGCTAAGACGGTGTTCGATCTCTCCCGGTTCGATCCGGAAGCCGCGAAGCTTCAGCTGGCCGTCGCTCCGTCCGATATATTGGATGCTGCCGTCCGGAAGCCATCTCCCGCGATCCCCAGTCCGGTACAGCACCAGATTTCTTCCTTTTTCGCGATCCTCGGCGGAAGCGTACGGATTCGGAACAAACGCCTTCCGCGTCAGCTCCTCCTGCTTCCAGTAGCCGCGGGCGACGCCGTCCCCTCCCACGTAAATTTCTCCGGCCGCTCCGACAGGCTGGACACGTCCCCTTTTGTCCAGAATGTAGCAGGTCGTATTGCTGATCGGCTTACCGATGGGAATGTCGCGCTCAAAGGTCCGCTCGATCGGATAGCTCGTCGAAAAGGTGGTGTTCTCCGTCGGGCCGTAGGCGTTCAGGATGGCAAGCGACGGATACGCCAGACGCAGACGATGGATCGGCTTCGGAGATAACGCTTCCCCGCCGACGAGCAGCCAACGGAGTCCGGCGAACATCGTTTCGTTCTCCTCGATCCACTGATTGCATAATGCGGCACTGAGCCATAATGCGTTAATGCCCCACGTTTTCATCCGCTGCTCCAGCAGGCGGACGTTCATCAGATCGTCTTTGGACACGACGAACAGGCGGCCTCCGTTCAGCAAAGTGCCCCAAATTTCAAACGTGGAAGCGTCAAAGACGGGCGAGCCGGTATAAAGCAGCTTGATCTCCGGAGAAAACGGAAAGTAGTTCGTATGTTTCACCAGACGGACGATGCTGCGGTGCTCGACCATCACGCCTTTCGGCTTGCCCGTCGAACCGGACGTATACATCAGATAAGCAAGATCGCAAGCGGCTGCGGGACCAATCCCTTTTTCTTCCTGCTCCACGGAAGTCATGTTGTCCAAATCATCGGCGCAGATCAGCCTTAAGCGAATGCCCCGACACGCTTCCGCCAGGCTGTCCGCTCCGCTGCGCGAGGTGATAATCGTGTCCAGTCCGGCATCCAGGATCATGCCGCGCATGCGTTCCGGCGGGTAATCGGGATCGATCGGCACATAGGCGCATCCCGCCTTCAAGACGCCCAGGATGGAAACGATAAATTCAAGCGAGCGCGGCAGACATACGCCGATGAGCTTTTCGCGAACCGGCGCATCTTCCGCAAGCAAGCTCGCCGCACGCCGGGATAGCCGGTCAAGCGTGTCGTAAGTCACGACCCGGCCGCAGTCGATCACCGCCGGTTGGGAAGGCCGAAGCCGGACCTGTTCCCCGAATAACTCGGGAACCGTGCTTTCCCTTGGGTAGTCCGTGAACGTACGGTTCCAATCGTAAACGATTTGACGGAACTCGTCTTCGCCCGTTAAGCGAATGTCTCCGACAGCGCGATCCGGGTGCTCCACCGCCATATGCAAAGCCTGACGCAGATGCCCCGTCAGCCGGCGAACCGTTTCCTGCTCCAGCCGGTCCGCATCGTAAATCAGCTTGATGACGAGCCGGTCTCCGTCGTTCGCGATGGTGATCGTCAGCGGATAATTCGTTTTCTCGCGTTCTTCCATCGCCGACATGCGCAGTCCGTTGGCCGGCTGCCGGTAGTCGTTCAAGTAATTTTCGAAGGCGACGATGCTGTAGAACAGCGTATGGCCTTGAACGGAGCTCCAGCCCTTCAATTCGTTCAGACTGACGCAGCAATGATCGTTCAGCTTTTGAATCGTCCGGTGAAGCTCCCTTACATAACCGGCAACGGTTTGCTCCGTATGCCAATGCATGACCAAAGGCAGCGTGTTAATCAGCAGGCCGCTGATGCGGTCCGCTTTGGCAAGGTCGGACCCGCGGCCGGACACCACCATGCCGAATACGGTCACATCCGCATCGTGAAGCACTTGCAGTACTTTTCCCCACGCGAACTGGACCAACGTATTGAGCGATATTTGCGTTTGCTGCACAAACGCCGTCATGCGCCCGGTAAAGTCCGAGTCCAACTGCAGCGTCTCGATCTGCTGTCTGCGGATCGGCTGGTGCGCATCGAGGTACAGGCCGCCTTTCTCCATCGGCAGCGGGGTCGGCTCGGTCACGTCGCCCAAATAAGCCTTCCAGAAAGCTTCGGCTTCCGTCCGTTCCTTCTCCATCAGCCATCGCATGTATATTTCGAATGAAAGCGACGGATTGCGTCGAGCCGTCATGCCCTGCAAGCTGCACTCATAAAGCTCGTGAACCCGGTTGAGCAGCAGCGGGAGGCTCCATCCGTCAAGCAAAATATGATGGTAGCTCCAGACCGCCGTCCATTCCTCCGGACCGCGGCGCATCAGCGCGATGCGGTGCGCAGGCCGTCGCAGGTCAAAGCCGCGCCCGCGGTCCAGCGTCATCCACCGTTCAAGGTACGCTTGCTGCCGTTCCGCCGATTGTGAGCCGATATCCGCCAGGGTCCAATCCAAATCCGCCGCTTGGACAACGCACTGTACCGGCTCGTCCGACGCTTCCCAGACGAAGCATGTCCGCAAACAATCGTTTTCGGCAACGACACGCTGCCACGCTTCCCGATAACGGGTCGCGTCGAGCCTGCCTTCGTATTTCCAGCTCGTCTGCACAACGTATTGGTCGGACGATGGATGATCCAAATAATGGAACAGCAGCCCTTGCTGCAGCGGACTAAGAGGCATCATTTTATCCAGAGCGTATGGCGCATGGTACGTGTTTACGATCCGGTCCAGCGAATCCTGATCAAGCGAAACCAGCGGAAAATCGCTTGGCGTAAACTCCTCCCGTTCCTTCCGCCCGCAGTGCTCGATAATGGAGAGCAGATGGGAGACGAAGGATTGGGTCAACCCGGCAATCGTCGCTTCCTCGTAATGGCGTCTGCTGTATTTCATAAACAAATGCAGCTGGCCTTGAACGATGGAGCAGTTCAGCTCCACAAGACTTGTTCCGCGGTTCCGCGGCGAACTATGATCCTGCGCGGCATCACGGGCAAAGCTCAGCCACTCGTTCGCTTCCCCGGCTTCGGCATGGTCGAATTGGCCCAAATAATTGAACAGCGCCTGCGGCTCGGAAGCCGTCAAAGCGGTTCGGACGGCCTCATCCGGATGGCAATACCGCAAAACCCCATACGAAATGCCGCGGTCGGGGATGCCGCGAAGCTGCTCCTTGACGGATTTGATCGTCTCCCCCAAAGATGCGCCGGCCGACAACCGGATGCATACGGGAAACATCGACGTGAACCAGCCGATCGTTCTGGTCAGATTCATATCGGATACGGAGGGCTCCCGCCCATGCCCCTCCAGCCGGAAGGCCACCGCCTCCCGTCCGGTCCAGGAGGACAGCAGCAGCGACCAGGCGGCAAGCAGCAGATCGTTGATCTGCGTATGATAAGCATAGGCGCACTGATGCAGCAGCCGCTGCGTATCGCTTGGCGGCAGCGTTGCAACAAACTCCGCGGTTTCGGCGCTGCTTCGTTCATCCGCACCATGGTCCGCCGGTAACTGGAACGCGGCGGACCTGTCCAGCACATCGCTCCAATACCCGATATGGGCGCGAACACGCTCTTGCCGGGCATAGTCCATGATCGCAGCCTGCCATTTTTTAAAAGGGCTTGGAACCGGCGGCAGCTCAGCCCCGTGATATAACTGATACAGTTCTTGGAGCAAAATGCGCCAGGAAACCCCGTCGATGACCAAGTGATGAACCGTTAGAAACAGGCGGATTTTACCGTCGGAGTGGCCCTTGATCATACCGGCGTAAAGCATCGTTCCCGACTCGTAATCCAGCTGGCGGTGCCAATTCGCGCAAATATCGGCAATTTCCCGTTCAGAGCGCTCTGTCTCTTGAATCGTGTGAAAAGCAAGCCTGACGGCGGCATCCGTTCGGTAGCGCTGCACATGCCCGGAATCGCGCCTTACGAATTGAACCGCCAGCTCCGGATGCAGCCGGACCAGCCGGTTGAGGGCAGCCTCCAGCTTCGCGGGGTCGCAATGATGGAGCAGCAGCATATGGGACTGATTGAAATAGTTCGGCTCTTCAAACCGCTGCTCGAAAAACCAATGCTGAATCGGCGTCAGTCCAAATTCGCCGGCCAAATCGATGCCCTGCTCCTTTTGCTTACCGCCGTCCACCCAAGCGGCCACGCCGGCCAATTCCCTCACGGTCGGATGCTCCGCCACTTGTCTGGGTGTCAAGACAATCCCCTGATCTCTCGCCATGGATGCCGTTTGAATGGCGAGGATCGAATCTCCCCCAACGGCATAAAAATGATCGTGCAGGCCGATATGATGCCGCTTTAGCAGATGCCGCCAAATTTGCAGCAGCCGCTGCTCCAATTCGTCCTCGGCCGTATCCGCCGCTTCTACGGAAGAGCGGTTCCAAGCCGTGTTCGGATGAGGCAGCGCCGACCGGTCCACTTTACCGTGTGTATTCAAAGGAAAAGCTTCCATCCGGCAAAAGAAGGACGGAATCATATAGGAAGGTAAAACGGCGCTTAAATGCTTCGTCAGCTTGCCTTCTTCCAGCTCTTGGGACGAAGTATAGTAGGCCGCCAGCTTTTGGTAATGCCCGTCGTGCCAAGCTCTGACCATGCATTGGCGGATGCCCGGATATTGCCGGAGCCGATGCTCGATTTCCCCCAGTTCGATGCGGTAGCCTCGAATCTTGACTTGATCGTCGCTGCGGCCGATAAATATCAATTCCCCGCCGGGCGTCCATTGGACGATATCTCCGGTTTTATACAGCCTCTCGATTTGCGGGGCATGTCCGGCTCCCATCACAAGCTCTTTGCAGACGAAGCGTTCCTTGGTCAGCTCTTCGCGGTTCAGGTAGCCTCTGGCCAGCCCGACGCCGCCCACCCACAATTCGCCGGGAACGCCGACCGGAACCGGTTGGCCGAACGGGTTCAAGACAAACAGCCGCTTGTTATAAACGGGCCGCCCGATCGTCACTTTTTTCCCGGGACGGCAAAGTCCTACGGAACAAATAATCGTTACTTCCGTCGGACCATAGGCATTCAGGAATACCCGATCTTTTGCCCAATCCTTCACGATATCCGGCGTACAAGCCTCCCCGCCCGATACGATCGTCCGCAAGCCGGGCAAATCCCGCTTGCTCATCGTTCGTAAAACAGCTGGCGGCAGCATGGCGACATGAATGTTTTTTTGCTCAAGCACATCCGAAATATCGGCATAAGGGGGCAGTTCCTCTTCCGGCAGGACAACGACCGTTCCGCCCACCGTCAGCGTCCCGATCCATTCGTAAACCGAGGCGTCGAAGCTGATGGAAGCGAACTGCAGCACTCTCGTTTCCGGGGTTATTCCAAATTTGTCGATAAGATAAGGAATCAACGCGACAAGTCCGGCGTGTTCGATGAGCGCGCCCTTCGGTTTGCCGGTGGAGCCGGACGTATAGATGACGTAAGCCAGATCGTCCGGCTTAACCTCGACGTTCAAATTTTCGGCGGAATCGCAGGGCTCTGCAAGCCGCTCGTCGATACAAATCAGCGCATCCGCCTCCAAACCGGCTTCCGAAATGACCGGCTTCAGCCTGGCGGCCAATTGGCTCGTTGTAACCATGATCCGGGCTTGGGCGTCCTCCAAAATAAACCGAATGCGCTCCTTGGGATACCGCGGATCGATAGGAAGGTAAGCCGCTCCCGTCTTCATGACGCCCAGCATAGCCGGGAGCACATCCGCGCTTCGCTCCATCATGATGGGAATCAACGCGCCTCGCGGCGGATCGCCCTGCCCTTTCCGCCGATACGCATCCAATACGGCGCGGGCAATGCGGTTAGCCCGGCAGTTTAATTCGGAGTAGGTCAGCTTCTGCTGACGAAACTCCAAAGCGGACGCCTCCGGCGTCTTGACCGCCTGTTCCTCCACCAGCTGATAAATGGTTTTATGCGCAGGATACGTCTTGTCCGTATCGTTCCATCGAACGAGTCGCCTCCTCTCGCCGGCGGTGAGGAACGGGTGGAAAAGCACGGGCTTCTCCGGCGCATCCAGCGCATTGGTCAACAGCACCCGAAAATGCCCTGCGAGCCTGGCGATCTGTGTTTTGCCGAAGCGCTTGCCGTCATACTGAACCGCACATTCGAGTTCGTTGAGACTGTAACGATACCGAAAGGCAATCTCCGGCTGATCCGGGCCGCGTCGAGCGTCTTTAGCGCTCGGAAGCAAATTCCTCGCGCGCGTTTCCAAAATACCGACATTAAAGTAGTTCCATCGTCCCGGTGCCGATTGCCCCCCTTCGGTTGGCAGCGCTAACGGTTCCCTCCCGGGACCGTCCCCCGTTTTCCGATCGTCCAATTGGTTTTTAACCCTGCGCGCCAAAGCAAGAAGATCGTCTTCTTTTCCAATGTTGACGAACAGCGGATCGTGCCGAAGCTCTTCGCCCTCGGCTTCGTCCAGCACGACGGAATGCAAAACGGGCACCTCGTATTGATTGGCATAATGGGACAGCAGGACAGACCATACCGCCGCTAGAAACGAAGGCATGCAAAGCTGATGCCGGCGAATGAATTCCGTCATTGCGCTGAATTGGTTGCTCCCCAAACGGATGGTATGGAAAACATAATCGCCCACGGGTTCGCCCTGGGTTCCGGGTTTCGAAAACAACGGCAAGCAGCATCGGCCGCCGGCCAAAGCATCGTTCACAGCCGTTCCGTGAGCAGGTGTCATCGGGTTACTTCATCTCCTCGCTTTTGGTTTTGTATACTCCTCATGCGAAAAAGCACAAAGTATTTCTATTATTCTAATATAGTCCAATTCATGGATTGATTTCCACATATAATTATTACTGTTTTCCAGTTCTTCGATCCAGCTTGAACCGTACTCCTTCGTTAAATAGAAAACGGAGCCCGCTTTTCGCGAGACTCCGTTTTTTTGTTATTGCGGATTGGTTGTCCAAACCCCTGCAGTTTTGATGAAAACGCGCGCTGGCAGCTTCAATGCGGCAAGTACAAGATCTGCCACATCTTCCGGCTGCATCATCCGGTCTTCGTCACCGATTTTGAGTCCGGCGTTCGCCGCAAGCTCGGTATTGACCGTACTAGGCGTAAACGCCGTTACACGAATGTTGGATTTCCGCACTTCCTGCATCAGCGCCTCCGTAAAACCCAGCACCGCGTGCTTGGACGCACAATAGGCGGATCCGGTCGCAAAGCCCCTCTCTCCGGCTGTAGACGAGATGTTGATGATGCTGCCGCTTGCTTGTGCCAGCATCGTCGGCAGTGCGGCGCGAGTGACATAATAGGTGCCCATCAGGTTCGTCTGAATGATGCTCTCCCATAACTCAGGTTCCATATCGACCACGGTGCCGAACTGTGCGATCCCTGCATTATTGATTAAGATATCAAGCGAACCGAGGCTGCCGATGAGCGATTCGACAGCTTGCTCGGCCGATCCTCTTTTGGCAATGTCTGCCGCCGCGGTAAATACTTTGACGCTATAGGTGCTTTCCAGCTCCGCGCGAAGCGACTCCAAATCCGATGAAGTTCTGGCCGTCAAACCCAGATTTACTCCTTCTTTGGCAAGCTGCACGGCGATCGCTTTGCCAATCCCTTTTCCCGCTCCGGTGATGATCGCTGTTTTATGTTTCAATTCCATGGTAACCTCTCCTTATGGATATAATAGCTGCATACTTAGGCATGATCCCCATTTTTTCCTTTAAGCATGCAGAGTGAATATGTTATATAAAATGATTAGTAAAATCAAGTACTTCCTTTTTCGTAAGATAGGAACCCGACAAGCGAACGTCTGTCAGCAAGCGCCGGAACTCCGGTCCGGCCCGTACTCTTTCGGATGACGTGTTATCCGATTTAGCGCCGCGGAATTCATAACCAAACAGCATTCGCCCCCAATTTGGCGCCGATTTTATTCGTGAATCATACTCGCCTTTTCCAAGCATCTCGTACATGAATTGTAACATTTGTATGGGCAAACTTTAAGCTTAACCTAATATACTAAAAAAGAGACCGGGCGGTCCGGTCTCAAAATAAAATCTTGAGGTGATCTGATTATGAAAATGGTTTTCTTCCTGCACGAAGGCGTTACTTCTCTGGATATCATCGGCCCTTACCAAATGCTGTCAGCCATCCCCCATGCCAAAGTTCAATTTGCAGCCAAAACAAAGGGCATCATTCAAGATGATATGGGCTTTCCCACCATGCATGCGGCTTTTTCATTGAATGAAATTGAGTCTGCCGACCTCCTGCTGCTCCCCGGGATCCGCACGAAAATGAATGCGGCTCCTGTACACAAGGATACGGAAGTATTGGACTGGATTCGTGCCGTCCATGAGACAACCCGATGGACGACCTCTGTATGCGGCGGCTCTATTTTGCTGGGGGCTGCAGGATTGCTGAACGGCCTCAAGGCAACGGGGCATTGGAGCACATTCGATATCCTTCCTCGTTTTGGAGCAAGCCCTACTGCCGAAAGAGTGGTGCGTGAAGGAAAAATTGTGACTTCTGCAGGCGTTTCTGCCGGTATTGACATGGGGCTTCAAATTGTAGCGTGGGAATGCGGGGATGATTACGCTAAGATGGTTCAGCTTGCAACCGAGTATGATCCGAAACCTCCATTCGATTGCGGTTCACCATTAAAGGCACCGGCATCCCTTATTGAACAAACCAAACTACACTTCGCCGCTTCCAATTAAAAGAAACCTCCCTAAGAAAAGGGGAACGTCGTCTCGCAGCCTATTGCTCGGGGCAGCTATTGAAGACCGTCGCAAGCTTTTCGTCCAGGCAAACTCGGTTACTTGCTGAAGCGGGCCTTGTTCGGCCGTTATCCTATGCTTTACAAACGTATGGCCTTCGATTAAGCTTGTATCGGATATATACTGGGGGGCGCAGGGCAAGACGACTTGCTCGCGCGAGGAGGGACAAGCCGATGTTGAACAAAGCTTTGCTGATCGGGGATGTCATGCACGAATGGGCGGGGACGCGCCGACTGTTGGCAAGTTTGCCGGACGAGCATCTCGGTTGGAGGCCGCACGCGAAGTCGCACACGCTCGGGGAATTGGCGACGCACGTCGTCAACCTGTTGAATTGGCAACTGGGTATTCTGCTCGATGCGGGAATTGACCTGGCGACCACGTCTTCTCGAAGGACAGCGTTAACGAGCCGCCAGGCGTTACTGGACGAATTCGACGCGAACATCCGGGAGCTCGAGCGGACGCTGGACGCCATCGACGAAGCGGCGTTGGCTTCAGATTGGACGCTCCGTCGCGGCGATACGATCATGGCCGTTCAGCCGAAGGCGATTGCGTTCCGTACGATGGGCATGAGCCACATGATTCACCACCGCGCTCAGCTCGGCGTGTACTTGCGTCTGCTCGACCAGCCGGTCCCGGGCGTTTACGGCCCGACCGCCGACGAACTCGGCAAGTAGCCATTCGCATCGCCAGGCCCGTCGGACTTGTCCGGCGGGCTTGCTGTTCTCATCCGCCCCGATTTTCCCAAAGCTCTCCTTCTCGCCGTAGTCTCAAACTGCGGAGCTTATATAGGGCTTGCTGAACGAATAAAAAACCTAGCGATAACAAGGGTTTGAGCGTTCTTTTGTCGAAATAAGATGCAAGGAAACCGGTGGGCAGTCCGGTAAAAATCGTGCATCTGGAGGACAAATT
>JAPSLM010000006.1 GCA_031180825.1 Paenibacillus sp.
AATGTGAATCACGTTTAGTTCTGGCAAGCCAAGCATTTCGTTGATATAATGAGTAGGCATCTGTCTATTCCTTTGTTGTTTGGTCGGACTTACAACATTACAGGATTAGCAGATGTTTTTCCATTTCTACCCTTAGTTTATTTTGTCAAGAACCGATTTCAGCATTGAGCCGACACTTGAATCTCTAAAATTATTCTTCTTACCGTAGATCATTTGTACTGCTTTCTCATGAGTCAAGCCACTTTCTACAAATTGCCTATATTTTATGCATACTTCTGAATTGCCTCTCATTAACTTTTCGACTAACTGCATGTTCATTTTATTCCCTCCTATCTTTTTAAAATGTGTCAAATTCTCAAACTCTAGTCACTTAACGTTTACATCCGGCTCTATTAATGGTATTTTATAGATATTAAATCCATTATTTAGGAGGTAACAACTTATGAAGCTATCCAAAAAAATCGGCCTAATTTCTTTATCCCTTGTACTTTCCTTTGCCACTTCAGCGTCTGCTGCCGAGAAATTTTATTATTTAAAAAGAACAAGTTTCAGTAAATACGTTTGGGTGAATGACGGACAATTCTTTACTAATATTAATACTGCTTGTATTGAAATTGAAAATACAGCGAATATGTACATTCAATACTGGGATAAGAATGATAACTTTGTCTCCTCTCAGTTAATTTCAGGATCAGGTTGGAAATGTGACAATAATCCTCGTTATGGTACTTATCGAATAAAATTATTAAATGCGAACAGGAATTCAGAAGAAAAGGTAAGGTTGGTTGGCGGCGAAATTTGGTATGACAAATAATTGATTTCCGTGGGAAGAGAAAACAAATCTCTTCCTTTTTTATTTCTATCGCCTATCACCATGTTTCCTACTCGTTTAATCAATTAAAAATTTTTGGTTCTTTCCAAATTAGAACAAATTTTTCATGACCTCGCGTTTCACGACCGAATTATTAAATTCGCAGCTTCATGGAATCGTAACAAACTATAAAATCGTCGAGAGTGTAGACAAAATTAAATTGTTTATACTCTCTGACACTCTAATAAAATATGTGTTTTATCAGATATCCAAAGCGTGTCATTAAGTGATACAAAGAAGTATACGTATACACTAAAGAATCTCCGATCCATACTCAAATTTAAAAGGAGGAAACCCGTAATTATGAATAAAAAAATATTCGTCTTGGCGATAGCTTCTGTCGTTATCACAGGCACGGCTTCTTATTATCTAGCCCCTAAAAATGAATCTCACGCTGGAACAGATCCCCGTATAGCCTATGCTGAATTTGAGAAAAAGGATGTATATGAAAAGGTGTCAGCAAGTTGGGATAAGGCACTAGGGAAACTAAACAACAGCGTAAGCAAATCAAATCTAAATGCAGCAGTAGCTGCGGAGAATGATTGGATTAAAATTGCAGGACCAGATATAGACATTAAATTCATTAACGACCTGCCTTCCGCTGAACAAAAATCGTTTAATCAAAGTTTACTTGAGGTGAGAAAAGCAACACAAATAGGGGATCACCTGGATGTTGTGCTTGTTAATAAAAACAAAGATGCAGTCAAAATTGTATGGGAACGAAAGAATGGGGACACACACGTAGCAGAGGTTGTTCGCGATGGTATGGCTAACTGGAATATTTCAAGACAGGAGGACATTAAATAATAAACTCTATATCACAATACAAACGCCATTCAAAGTTAGTATCAGTACGCTTTGGTAGAACCCCTAGAAAAAGCATTCTGTGTTGGATGCGTCTCGGCTATGTAGGCCGAGACTTTTTCATTTTCCTTGATTTACGGCTTTAAGCGGCGATTTTGGTTTCGTGAAACAATGCAAAAAAACGGCTCTTGCTCGCATCTTTGCGGCAAGGGTCGTTTTTTGTCGGCGCTGCAAATAGCATCAAAGCTTTGCTATTCCCTGCAAGCTAAAAAATCAATGATCAGAAAAGCAAACACAGTTTGTCGCTGATAACCTAAGCTTAGGTTATCCCGCTTCAGCCAAATAAAAAAAGAGGCTCTTTGGCCTCTTACTTTATCTATGCTAACAGTATACCGCAATGTATGTAGGCTATACTGCGAATTTCGCTTTTGATGAATTTTTCCATGATGGATGATGGTAGTACATTTGACTTACTGGGAGCAGCTTATCAATCAAAAGAATTAAAGTTGCATTTTTCTGAAAATAACAAGCCACTACATCTTATTCGTTTCCCCGCCGGTCTGATGCTTGGACAGCAGCTCGGTCAATTCTTTCATAAACATATCGATGTCTTTAAATTGGCGGTATACCGAGGCGAATCGGATATAAGCAACCTCGTCGACGGGATACAGCTCGCTCATGACGATCTCTCCGATCTCGCGGCTATCAACTTCGGCATGGGCCGTCGTACGGATTTGCTTCTCCACCTCGGAAACGATCATTTCCAGCCGTTCCACGGATACCGGACGTTTCTCACAGGCGCGGATCAAGCCCCGCAGCATCTTTTCCCGGTTGAATTCCTCCCGGCTTCCATCCTTCTTAATGACAATGAGCGGCGTCTCCTCGACCATCTCGAAGGTCGTGAACCGCTTCTGGCATTTCTCGCATTCGCGGCGGCGCCGGATCGATTTATTCTCATTGGCGGCACGCGAATCCAATACTTTCGTGCCGGAATAATCGCAATATGGGCATTTCATCGATCGTTTCTTCCTCCCCTATTTCCCAATAGCTCCCTGTCATGAAGTCCGGGTTATCGCACATAATAGGACTACCAACGACAAGGAGGTGAACAGACATGGGTGCAGGTCAATCCCGCAGCAGCAATCAATTGGTGGTGCCTCAAGCGAATGCAGCGTTGGATCAACTGAAATACGAAGTAGCTCAGGAACTGGGTATCGCGATCCCTCAGGACGGTTACTACGGTCATATGGCTACTCGTGATACTGGTGCGATCGGTGGTCACATTACTCGTCGCCTGGTGCAAATCGCCGAGCAATCTCTTGCCGGTCAATTCAAATAATAACACGTTTTAAAGAATACGCAAGAAGTATCGGGCACAAGCTCCGTCCAAAGCAGCTTGTCCGATACTTCTTTGCCGTGTAAGGTCAAGCGGCCCGCTCTCCCCATTCTTCTCCGTACAATGTAACATATTTGTTATAATAATACATTACACGCTGTATGTAATGTCTCGTTTCCCCGTAAGGGATCCGGTCCGCATTCTGAAGCGTTCCGTCCCATTCGTTCTCCTGAAGCCAGCGGCTGACTTTGCCGTGCCCCGCGTTATAGCTTGCAAGAACCGCTATGCGATTCCCGTTAAACTGCTTGGACAACCAATGAAGATACCATGAACCCAGCTCGATACTGACCGCCGGTTCGTTAAGCCTGGTTTTAAATTCTTCATTAAAACGCGCTTTTTCGATAATCCAATTCACCGTATCCGGCATAAGCTGCATCATTCCGTATGCGCCCTTCTTGGATTCCGTTTCCGTCAGGTAGTTGGACTCCACCCGAATGACGGCGGCCACAAGAAATGGATCGAGGTTGTATTTTGCGGCGTTTTGGCGTATTTCCTGTTCGTAACGGATCGGATACAGCATGCGCCCCACATAAGTGCTGCTTAAGAATAAGAATAAAAGAAACGACAGCAGCAGTAAGGCAAACACCCGCTTTTTCCGCCAAAAGCTCATGTTAGCCCCCTTTCGTTCCAGAAAGCTTCGATTTGCTTTTCCGTTTCCTCTAGGGTACCCGAATTGTCGATGACCCAATCGGCGAGCCCTTTCTTTTCCTCGATCGGCATCTGGGACAAGAGCCGTTTCTCCGCTTGCTCCGCCGTTATTCCGTCCCGGGCCATCAGACGCTGAAGCTGCACTTCGCGCGGCACATAGACGACCATTACCTGCTCGTACATGGCCTGCTGCCCCGATTCATACAGGAGCGGCACGTCGACGACGACAAGCTTGTCCGGCTGCTCCGCCGCGTAAGTCTGCATTCTTTCGCGTATAAATGCGCGAATGGGAGGATGCAGCAGATTTTCCAGATCGCGAAGCGCTTCACGATTGCCGAAGACCCGCTCGCCCAGTTTTTTGCGATGAAGAGAGCCGTCCGGCAGCAGCAGATCGTCTCCGAACCGCCGGATCACTTCAGCCAGAACCGGAGTTCCCGGCTCAACGACCTCTCTGGCAATCCGGTCCGCATCGATCAGCAGCGCACCGCGCCGGACGAGCATCTCGGCTACCGTGCTTTTCCCGCACGCAATCCCTCCGGTTAATCCGATGTTCATAGTCATTCCCCTATTATATCCAAGATGATGTTAGTGTGTGGTCAGAACAGCTTCATGATGCCCATCAGGATCAAGACAAATCCAGGCAAAACGGATAGCTTGCGCATCCATTTCAGCTCCGAGAAACGCCATCCGATTTGCAAACCGATGGCCAGAAACGCACCGCTGGCCAGCGCAATGACAGCCGCCGTCAGCCACGGCGTAAAACCGAGCAGCGCGGCCCCGATCCCCGCCCCGAAAGCGTCCAGCGAGAGCGCCAGACCCAGCAGTGTCGCTTCGTAAGCCGATATGTTGCCGGAACGGTCCACATCCGCGATGAATGGCGTGCGCAAAATTTGAATGACTAGACCAAATCGTTTCAGTTCCAGATAAAACACTTCTTTGGCCGTCGCCGGATCCGGCTCGGGGACTGGCGGCTGCGGCTCGTTCGCCTGCCCCGCTTGCGATTCCTGCCGTCTTTGCTGGATCATCTGAACCAGCGCCCACAAGCCGATCCCCATCAAAATGACGGCGCCGATAACTTTCGCCACGGCCGGATCGACAAACCGGCTCATCCAAACGCCGATCTGCATCGAAGCGTAAATTATGACGCCCGACCAAGCCGCGATGATTGCGATCGAAGTGAGCGGAATCCGGATTTTGCGGAGACCGTACGTGACGCCTACCCCGAAGCCGTCCAAGCTGACGGCAAACGCAAGCAGAAGCAACGAAACGACAGACAACATGACGTTCCCTCCTCACCAGTAACTGCACACCATACTATATGGCTGTTCTGGGCGGAGGGTGCGTATTACCGTCCGGGAAGCTCTTTAGCTTTTGGCCGCTTCCCGTTCCCCGCGCTTACGCTTCAACGGCTGGCAGACCGGACAATAATGGGTGCCGCGTCCGGCGACCACCGTCTTGACAATCGCCGTGCCGCAAGCCAGACAAGCCTCGTCCTTGCGGCCGTACATTTTCAGCTGATGCTGGAACATCCCGATCTCGCCTTGACCGTTAACGTACGACTTGATGGAAGACCCGCCTGCGGCCACGGCATCCTTCAACGTCTCCACGATCGCTTCATGAAGCTTGGCCGATTCCGCCGCGCTCAGCGTATGGGCCTCCCGCTCCGGATGGATACCGGCCAGAAATAACGCTTCATCCACATAAATATTCCCGATGCCGACGATGTATTCCTGATTCAGCAGCAGCGGCTTGATCTTCGTTTTGCGCTTTCCTATTTTTGCGCGGAAAGCGTCCGGCGTAAACGCTTCGTCAAGCGGCTCAAGACCGAGCTTCTTGAGCGGCGCCTCCAGCAGATCCCGATCCTTCGGGTATACGTGCATCGTTCCGAACTGCCGCACGTCCTTGTACCTAAGCTCCGTGCCGTCCGTAAAATGAAACACGACATGCGTGTGCTTCTCCATCGGCTCGTCCGAGCGGTATACCCCGTAGCGCCCCTCCATCCGCAGATGCGAGACGAGCGTGTAACGGTCGAGCATGAACCGCAAAAACTTCCCCCGCCGCTCGACCGAGCGAATCGTTTCGCCTTCCAGCATGACGGCAAACGCCTGGATGTCGTCCGGATGCTGAATAATGCGGGGCAGCAGGACGGACACGCGCTCGATCTTTTTGTCGATGACCAGTTGATTGAGCGTACGGCGCACCGTTTCGACCTCCGGCAATTCCGGCATGATGTCTTCCCCTCCTCCGTTCCGCCCGGACATGCCCGGACGGATTACTTCGCCTCGTACCAGTTCTCCCCGGCATCGACGTCGACCTTCAGCGGCACGTCGAGCTTCAGGGCCGATTCCATCACTTCGGCGACCATTCGTTTCATCAAGTCGATTTCGTCTTCCGGCACCTCGAACACCAGTTCGTCGTGCACCTGCAGCAGCATGCGGCTGCGAACGCCCTCTTCCTTCATCCGCTTGTCCAATTGAACCATCGCCAGCTTGATGATATCCGCGGCCGTTCCTTGAATCGGCGTGTTCATGGCGGTACGCTCGGCGAACGAACGCAGGTTGAAGTTCGAGGCTTTAATTTCCGGCAGGTAACGGCGGCGCTGCAGCAGCGTCGTGACATAGCCGTCCTGGCGGGCTTTTTTGACGATATCGTCCATATATTGGCGAACCCCTTGGAACACGGCAAAATACTGCTCGATAAACTTCGCCGCGTCCTTGCGGGTAATGTTCAAGTTCTGCGACAACCCGTAATCGCTGATACCGTATACGATGCCGAAGTTGACCGCTTTGGCCTGACGGCGCATATTCGAATCCACTTCCGCTTCGGAGACGCCGAACACGTCCATCGCCGTTTTCGTATGAACGTCCATGTTTTCGCGGAACGCTTCGATCAGCTTCTCGTCCTGCGAAATGTGCGCCAGCACGCGCAGCTCGATCTGCGAGTAGTCGGCGGTCAAGATTTTCCACCCGGGCTCGGAAGGATAAAATACCTTGCGGATTTTGCGGCCTTCCTCCAGCCGGATCGGAATGTTCTGCAGGTTCGGATACTGGCTGCTGAGCCGTCCGGTCGCCGCGATCGTCTGCTTGTAATATGTATGCACCTTCCCTGTGGAAGGACGCACTTCCTTAAGCAGGCCTTCCACGTAAGTCGACTGCAGCTTCGCCAGCGTCCGGTAATGAAGAATGTGGCCGACCATCGGATGGTACGGCTCCAGCTTCTCCAGCACTTCGGCGTCGGTCGAATACCCGGTTTTCGTTTTCTTGATCACCGGCAGCCCGAGCTTTTCGAACAAAATTTCCCCCAGCTGCTTCGGCGAGTTGATGTTAAACTCGACCCCGGCTGCGTCATAGATCGATTGCATAATGCCCTCAAGCTGGCTCCCGAGCTCCGCGCCGTAGGCTTTGAGCTCCTCCGCGTCCACCTTGATCCCTTTGCGCTCCATCGAAGCCAGCACGAGCGCCAGCGGAAGCTCCAGCTCGTAAAACAGCCGGTGCATTTCGCTCGTTTCGAGCGCTTCCTTCAGCTTCGGCGTCAGCCGGTGAACCGCGGCGGCTTTGCGGCATAAATAGGCGGTCAGCACGTCTTCCTCGGGCACCTTGAATTTCGCGCCCTTGCCGAATACTTCTTCGTCTGCCGGAAGCGGACGCAGACCGTAACGGGACGTCAAGCCGTCCAGCGTCAGCGACGACTCCGTCGGATCCAGCAGGTAACCGGCAAGCAGCGCATCGAAGCCGATGCCGCCCAGCTCGATCCCGCGCCAAGACAGCACGATGACGGCGCGGTGCAGATCGTAGACGGAAACCTCCTGCTTGTCTTCCGAAGCGAGCCACTCCCGTACCGCAGAAGCCTCAGCCTGCTCAAGCCGTCCCACAGGCGCATAATAGCACACAGGCTCCGCGCCCTCTTGTTCGCTATAAAAGGACACGCCGATCACTTCGGCGTTATGCGGATTATCGCCGGCCGCCTCTACGTGAAGCGCACGGACGTGCGGCAGCGCGGCGGTCAGCTCGGCCAGCTTGTCGTCCGTGACCAGCACGGCCTCCGGCTCCGGCCCGGCCTCCTCCGCCTCTGCCGCTCCGGCAGCCGCAGCGCCGGAAACGGGCAGCTGCAGCCGCTCCAGTAACGATTTGAACTCCAGCTTGCGAAACATCTCGGCGAGCTCCGATTCCTCATATCCGTTATAGGCCAGCTCGTCCCACGAAAAATCGACCGGCACCTCCCGGAAAATCGTCGCAAGCTCCTTGCTCATTCGGGCGCTGTCGACGTTGGCGGCGACCTTCTCCCCAAGCTTGCCTTTGATTTGCGAGGCGTTCTCCAGCACGTTCTCGACCGAGCCGTATTCGTGCAGCAGCTTAAGCGCCGTCTTCTCCCCGACCCCCGGAATACCGGGAATATTGTCGGACGTATCGCCCATCAGCCCTTTCAGGTCGATGATCTGATGCGGCTTAAGCCCGTACGTCTCTTCGATATGCGCCGGATCGAACAGCTCGACCTCGCTGATGCCCTTGCGTGTCAGTGCGATGGTCACGTGCCCGCTCGCAAGCTGCAGCATGTCCTTGTCTCCGGTGACGACGACGACCTCGATGCCGCCTTTCTCGTCCGCTATGCGCGTCAGCGTGCCGATAATATCGTCGGCCTCGTAGCCGTCCAGCTCGAACTGGCGGATGCCGAACGAGCCGAGCAGGTCCCGGAGCAGCGGAAACTGCTCGGACAGCTCCGGCGGCGTTTTCTCGCGGCCGCCTTTGTATTCTGCGTAATCTTTATGTCGAAACGTCGCCTTCCCCGCATCGAATGCGACCAGAAAGTGCGTCGGCTTCTGTTCCTCCAGCAGCTTGAGCAGCATGGTGGTGAACCCGTAGACTGCGTTTGTGTGCAGCCCCTTGGAATTGCTCAGCAGCGGCAGCGCAAAAAAGGCGCGGTAGGCAATGCTGTTCCCGTCGATCAAAATAAGCTTGGACAATGGATACACCCCATTCGGCAGTCTTCCTACTCTATACATGATAGCATAGGACAGCATAAGAAAAAAACCTTTGGAAAGCTTTCTCGAAAAAGGGGTGTGCGCCGTTTTTGCCGCATAAAATGAACTAACTTTGATCCATGACGGCGCCTTTCGAGCAGAAAGGAGATCGGAGGCTGGGTTCATGAAAGAGACGGTTCGTTTGAACGGAAAACGCGCGATTTTTTTCGATGTGAATCAGACGCTGGTGCAGCAGGGACTCAGCTTCCAACAATGCTTTGCGGAGGTGTGGGACGATTATTCGGCCCGATGGGCGGCGGAGGAGCGACCGGCGGCGGATGCGCTCTGGGAGCAGTACATCACCCGTTGGCAGCAGCGCAAAAAAGGCCGGACGACGTTTAAGCAGCTCGACGAGCTGCAGCAGCAATGTCTGCGGGAAGCCTTCGAAGCGCTGAGCATTCCCGCTTCCTCCGGCTTTCTGCGAAGCTTCATGCAAGACATCCGCCGCTTGCAGGTATCGGCGAAATCCATGGCGCCCCACACGGCAAAAACGCTGGAGACGCTGTCCCGGACGTACCGCCTCGCCATCATCAGCAACAGCCCCCGCAGCGAAGTGCTGATGATGCTCCGGCGGTTCGGGCTGGGATCGTATTTTCCCGAAGAGCGCGTCTTTACGGCACAGAAGCCGGCGGACAAGAAGCCTTCGCCCTACCTCTTCAAGACGGCGCTCCAAACGATGCAGCTTGCGCCAAGGCAGGCGCTCATGGTCGGAAACTCGTGGAAGCATGACGTGTGCGGCGCCGTAAAGGCAGGCCTGGATGCTGTGTGGCTCCATCCCGGAGGGGCCGGCCCGTTCGCCGAAGCGGAGGATAAAAAAATCTCCCAGCAGCGGCTGGGAAAGCGAAAGGTATATCTCATTAAGCAGCTGGATCAGCTTTCCCAGCTCTTCGGTTAAATCTCATTCGGCCCGCCGCCCTCCGGAACGTCGACCGCATCGCTGCTGAAGACGCTCCCGCGGTGCGCTTTCGACTGCTTCTTCAATTTGGCCGCCGTTTCGGAAATTTGCTCCGGTGTCACGGCGGCGGCCGCCTTGCAGATGACAAGCGACAGCGACAGCGTGACGCCGTCGCTATCGATCCGGTTCCCCTGCCGGTCCTCGACATACGTCCACTCGTCCTCGTCGTAGAACACCTTGACCCCCGCATCGAACCGCCGCAAAATTTCGCTGCACAGCTTCTCCGGCTCCTCGCTCGCCGTAATCGCAATAAAATCGTCCCCGCCGATATGGCCGACGAAATCGAACGGCCGCCCAAGCAAGCCCATCGCCTGCTGGATGCAGTCCGCGGTAAATTGAATGAGCTGATCGCCTTTTTGAAAGCCGTACCGGTCGTTAAACCATTTGAAATAATCGAGGTCGGCATAGATGACCGAAAACGGCTTCTTGTCCGTCAGCCGCTTGCTCAGCTCCCGGTAAATTTGCAGGTTGCCCGGCAGTCCCGTCAGCGGATTGGCGACCTTGGCGCTTTCCATCCGGGCATTCGTGATGCACTCGAGAATGGACCTTATGGAAGCCATCCCCCGCATCCGCCCTTCGGAGGTGACGATCACAAGATCGTACAAATTTTGAATGTCCCGCGAAGTCGCGAGCTGGGACACCTCCTCGACCGACATCTGCTCGTCCACGATCAGGGGCGACGGGTCCATGACCTGATCGATCGGACGGTTCCAGAACAGCGAATACCCGTACTGTCCCGCAAGCTGCTGGAACAGGCGGTCCCGCATAATCAGTCCGGTCGGCACGCCGCCGGAAACAACCGCCGCGCCGAGCGCATTCGCATTTTTCTTAAAATACCCGGCGACCATCGAGATGGGCGTCGAGTTTTCAAAGGACTGATACGGGATCGACAGGTCGCCGATAGCCCAGACGCTGCCGGCGGTTTCGACAAATTTGCGGTGCAGCAGAAGTTGGTTTTTCAGCTCCGGCCGCAGCGAGGCCTGCTCCTTTCCGGGACGGCCGAGCAAAAAGCCCTGGCCGAAATGCACGCCCATGCGCGTAAGCTTCATCAGCTCCTCGACCGATTCGATGCCCTCTGCAATCAAGTGGATGCCCAGCTTCTCGGCGAACGACAGCATCGTTTCGAGGATGTACTCCTTCGTTTTGTGGCGGTGAATGTCCTTGATGAGCGAGCGGTCGATTTTAATAAAATCGGGCTGCAGCTCGGCAATGGCTTGCAGCGAGGAATACCCCGCTCCGGCATCGTCGATCGCGATCCGGTACCCCTGCTGGCGGTAATGGTCCAGAATCGTTTTGGCCGCGTCGAAATCTTCGATGGAGCTGCGCTCCGTAATCTCGAATACGACATTCCCCGGCGTCAGCCCCCGCCGCTCCAGCAGCTCAAGCGTCCGGCCCGGCTCGAACTGCGGATCGTTCAATATTTCCGCGGACAGGTTCAGAAACAGCATCTCCTCCTCCGTCCGGGTTAGCGCGCCTTGAATCGCCTTGGCCCTCGCCAGCCGGTCCAGCGGATACAGCAAGCCCTCGGATTCCGCCGCCGCAAACAGCTTGAGCGGAGAATGCAGCGGACTGCCCTCCGGCCCCCGGGTTAACGCCTCATAGCCGAAAACGGTGCCGTCCCTCAGCGAAATGATCGGCTGATAAACGGACGTTACGGCTTGTTGATGTAAGATGTTCTCCAGCTCGCTATGAAGCGCCGAACCGTCGTCGGTCGGTTGCTCCGTCATTCGTTCTATCGTCATTGACCATCCCTGACTTTCCGTGTCTTTGGATCTACTATACCATGGGAATTTTATCCCAGTGTTAACACGGAACGTCCCGGTTTGTTAAACGATTGTAAATATTCGCGGGTAAGCCCCTCTTACTTGATGCCGATCGATTGGCGGTATTCGGATGGGGAGCAGCCGACCGCCTTTTTAAACAGGATGGAGAAGTGCGGATAGCTCTGGTATCCGACGGCCAAGGAAACGTCGATGACCTTGTAATGGGGAATTTCCAGCAGCCGCTTGGCCATTTCCATCCGTTTGCGGATGCGGTACTGCACGAACGTCTCGTTCGCCGTTTTTTTGAACAGATGGCTGAAATAAGTCGGCGCGAGCCCCACTTTCCCGGCAACCTCCTCCAGACTGATATCCGCCGCAAGATGCTCGTCAATATACGCTTTGGCTTCCTCCCAGACGTTCTTCAGGTTGCCGCCGCGGTAAGTTTGCAGCAGCCCGCACAGCTTGAAAATCTCCCCCTCCAAAAAGGCCAGAGCTTCCTCCCGGGCCGGAAAGCTTTGCCGCTCGGGAGGCTCGGGAAACCGAAATACATCTCTGGCGTTCAGACGCTTCACCAGCAAGCGGAGCACGTCGTGGACGGCTGCGCTCAGCCGCTCGGGAGACGCGTGCTCCTCGATATACCGGTCCTTCCCCTCTGTCCAGCAGGCGGCAGCCGCGTCCGGGTCGGCGCTCCAGATCGCTTCCTCCAGCGAATCGAGCCACTGCCCGTATTCCGAAATGGACGGCGCCTCGGCCCGGGCCGGCTTCAGAACGCGGTCCAGCACCGAATACAGCTCGCCAGGCGTGACCGGCTTGAGCAGGTATTCCTTAACCCCGTACGTCAGGCATTTTTGCGCATAGGAAAATTCCCCGTAACCGGAAATGACGACCGTCTTGACGGAGGGCCGGGTTTCCGAGATGATTCTGCACAGCTCAAGCCCGTCCATCCGAGGCATCCGGATATCCGTGAGCACCAGATCGGGCGGAGTGTCCCGAACAAAAGCCGCGGCCTCCTCGCCGTTGGCGAAGGCGGTAACGCGAAGCTTTCCCGCCCCGTACCGTTCGACCATCCGGGTAAGCCCAAGCCGGATCATCGGCTCGTCTTCGACGACGACAACATGCATCCTAATCCCCCCCCTTCGCTCCGCGGCCGCGCAAAACGCAACCATCGGCGATTGTCTTTAGCCTGACGGCCTGCCCGAGGAAGGCATGACCATCGTCACTTTCGTTCCCTCGTCGAGCCGGCTCTCGATGTGCAGACCATACTGGTCGCCGAATACCATCTGAATGCGCCTGTGCACGTTAACAATGCCAATTCCGCCCTTCTTGCCGGCCGCATCGTCCCCCCCGTCGACAAGACGGTTCGCCTCCAGCTTCTCCCGCAGCTCCGCCAGCCGCTCCTCCGGAATGCCGTTCCCGTTATCCTCGACGCTGACCCAGAACGTGCCGTCTCCTTCGCCCGCATCGATCCGGATGCAGTGATAATCCTCCACGCCGCCTTCGAACGCGTGCTGAAATACGTTTTCGACAAGCGGCTGCAGCGTCAGCCGCACCATCTTGTGAAGCAGCAGCTCCGGCTTCACGGCGACGTCGATCTCAAACTCCCGCCCGGCCCGGTGCTTCAGCACGATCATATAGTTAAGCACGTGCTTCAGCTCGTTGGCCACCGTGATTTCCTCCAGATTCGTCTGCACGGAATAACGCAGCATGTAGGCCAGCGCGCGCACGATTTCCGAAATTTCGTCTGAATCCTCGACGAAGGCATAGCACACAATCGTCTCCAGCGTGTTGTATAAAAAGTGCGGATTGATCTGAAGCTGCAGCGATTGGAACTCCGCTTTTTGCCGCTCCATCTGGATTGCGTGGTTTTTCAGCTCGGCCTGATATACCTTGTCCACGAGCTCCGATAACCGGTTGACCATCAGGTTGTAGCGGATCATCAGCTCCATGATTTCGTCCCGCTGCCGCTGCTCGGGAAGCGGTATGGTCGCCCAGTTCCCCTTCTCGGTTTCCCGCATGCCTTCCTTCAGCACCCGGATCGGCCCGGTAATCGACTTCCCGAAGCGGAAGGCCAGCCATAACGCAAAGACGAGCGTAAACAGACCGACAACGATCGATGTGACGCGAATCGTATCGACCGGCTTCCGCAGCTCGGCCATCGGCATGGACACGACGAGATGCCAGCCGGAATAGGCGGACTTTTGGCTCCGGTATAAGCGCCGCTCTCCGCTCTCCTCCGCCACGAAGGACTGCAGGCCCGATTCGACGATGCTGCGTTTCAGCTCCGGCTGTACGCTCTTCCCGATCCGCTCTCTTTGAGGGTGATACACGATCCGTCCTCTTTCGTCGACAATGAAGAAGAAGCCGGTGCTGGTGAGCTCGATGCCTTTCCACAGCTCCGAAAGCTCGGCGGAACGAAGCTCGATCGCGAGAATGCCTTGAGGCTCCGATGACGTTAAACCGCGAATTTGGCGTACCAGGGTGATCGTCCGGTTGTTCTGGCTTTCGATAATGCTGCGGTTCAGCACGCTGAGGTTCCCGTAGGCCGACGTATTCGTCTTAAAGAAGGTCAGCTGCTCCTTGATTTGCTCCGGCGTAAACGACGATCCCGTGACTTCGTTATAGTAATACACGGCGTTCTCGTTGAAGCTGATCGAATACACGGCCGTAATCTCGGGATTCCGAATAAAGATCGGGTCGATCACGTATTCCTTGATCTGCTTCTGGATCTCATAGAACTCGTATCCCTCCAGCCCTGCCGGCAGATCGATAAAACGTTTGACCTCCTTGTTGGTGAGCAGCGAAACCATGGATCGCTCATACGATTTCAGATACAGATCCGTATGGTAAGCCGCATTGCCGACCATCTGGGACAGCTGCCGCTCCACCATCCGGTCCAGCTCCTGGGAAGAAGCGTAATACGTAACGATGCCGACCGTCGTCAGCGAGACGATAATGACAGTCAAAAAATGGAGGAACAGCTTCCGGTACAAGCTCGCCTTTTTCATTTGATTCCCAACTGGCTGCGGTATTCCGAAGGCGAAATGCCGACTATTTTTTTAAACGTTTTCGTAAAATGCGGATAGTCGTCGTACCCGACCTCCAGCGCCACGTCGACGATGCGAATATGGGACTGGGCCATCAATTGAAGCGCTTTCTCCATCCGGCGCTTGATCCGGTATTGGACGAACGTTTCGGAGGTCATTTTTTTAAACAACGCGCTGAAATAGGTCGGGGTCAGCCCTACAAGCTCGGCCACTTCCTCCAGGGTGACCTCCTCGGACAAGCGCTGGTCGATGTAGGCCTTCGCTTCTTCCATCGGGTCCTTGAACTGCCCGCGGCGCGCCGAGATCAGCTTGCGGTAAATCGCCTGCAGCGTCCGCTCGAAATCGTCCAGCAGTCCGTCCTTCGTATAGCCGGCCGTCACCGCCTCCTTCGTCTCGGGGGACACCGAAAACGCATTCCGCTCCTGCAGCCGCTGCACGAGCAGGCGGATACAATCGCCGAGCAGCTCCCGGAGCTTCGCGGCCGACAAGCCGGAATCGAGGCAATACCTCCGCCACTGCTCCAAATACCGGGCCAGCTCGTCCGTTTGGTTGGCCCAGATGCACTGCTCCAGCTTCCCTACCCATTCGACGTATTTGGATACCGGGACATAGCCTTTCATTTTTTGTTTGAGCACCGTGTCCAGCGCTTCATGCAGCTCGGGCTTCGTTACGGGCTTCAGCAAATACTGCTTCACGCCGTAGGCCAGGCATTTTTGGGCATACTCAAAATCGTTGAACCCGGAGATGACGACCGTTTGAATATCGGGGAATTCTTCGTGAATGCTGCGGCACAGCTCCAGTCCGTCCTTCTTGGGCATCCGGATATCGCTTAGCACGATGTCGGGCTCGTGCAAGCGGATCAGCTCCAGCGCCGCCGCTCCGTTCTCCGCGGTTGCAATGCCGGCGAACGCGGGACTGTACTGCTCCGCCATCTTTACCAAGCCTCTGCGGATGACCGGCTCGTCGTCCACGATGAGCAAATGCATGGAACACCCCTCCTGTTAGGTCCGCCTAAGGGAAAAGTATCCGCTCCGGACCATGCCGGAAACGGATACTTTCCCGTAATCTGTATGATGATTTTACTACGCTTTCGGGACACAGGGCAATGAGTGAAGCGAGGTTTGCCGGACAGCGGCGTTACGGCCGTGGACCGTTACTTCACATTGTTGCGGACGATGACGCCTTCCTTCTTGTTATAGCGCTCCGTCGCTTCCTTGATGACTTCGTTGCCGCCTTTGGCTTTGTATTCCTCGATAACCTTCGGCCAATCGGAGATCGGCTCTTTGCCGTAAATCATTTTGACCATATGGTCGATGATCAGCTTCGGCGCCGTATCGGTCGTCGGCATAAGATCCGGGTATTTGGCGAACGCATTCAGCGTCGGCGTAAACTCGATCGTGCCCAGCCCCTCTTTGGCCAGCACCGTATCGAACGCTTCCGCCAAGTCTTTGCCGTCCTGGGACAAGGAGGCGCGCAGCTTGTTGATGGTAATGTCATGCGTCCACCACAGGTTGCCGCGGAAGCCTTCTTCGTCGACTTCTTCTTTCGTCTGCGGGAATTTGTACTTGATCTGCCCGTTCTCTACGGTGTAATTTTCGCCCTCCACCCCGATGCTGAAAAACTTCTCCGCTTCTTCGGTCAGCATCCAGTCCAAATATTTAATGATGCCGATCGCCGTTTCCTTCTTTACATTTTTATTGATATACAAAGCGGTGGACAAGGAGCCGTACAGAAGATGACCGCCGTATCCTTCCGGACCTTTCGGCGACGGAATAATGTCGATTTTGGCCTCGGGCGCGACCTTCTTCACCTTGGTCCGGTAATTGGCCATGCCTTCCGCGTTGGCGGACCACATGCCGACTTTGCCGGCCTCGATATTTTTCCCGTAATCGGTCGACGTAACGGTTGCGAAATCTTTCGGAATCAAGCCTTCGTCGAACATCGTCTTGTAGGCTTGAAGCGCTTTCGTCATATTTTCTACGTCAAAAAATTTGGGAACGACCTGTCCGTCCTGCAGCTCGAACTGGGAACCGATCACGTCATAGGAGCCGAAGATCGTATCGGCGTACTTGAATTTTTCACGGATCTGATACGGGTTCTCGACGCCGAGCTTTTTCATCGCGCGCATCACGTTCAGCATGTCCTCGACCGTCTTGGGCGCGGGCAGGCCGGTTTTCTCCAGCAGGTCCGTCCGGATGAACAGCGCGCGCCGCGACGGATTGGACAGCCACGCCGGAACGGCGTAAATTTTGCCTTCGTAGCTGACCTCGTCCCAGGCCTGCTTCGGCACCTGCTTCATCAGATTCGGCGCATACTCTTTCAGCAGATCGTCCAGCGGCATGAACAACCCGGCCTCCACCGAGCCGGACATCGCCTTGCTGTTCACGCTGCTGCCCTGAACTACGTCGGGAATATCGTTGCCGGCGAACATGACGGCCATTTTCTGGTCGAATTCCTTGAGCGGGAGGAAGCGGATATCCATATCCACATTCGCCAGCTTCTCCAGCTTTTTGACCCACTTGTCTTCGTTAATATTCGGCGAGCTTTCCGCATATGCATTTCCGCTTGTATTCAGCGAAATCGTAAATTTCGTCGGTCCCTGCTTCCCGTCGGCGCCCGGCGCTTCGCCTTCGTTCTTACCGCCGGCGCATCCGGCTGCGGTTACCGCGAGCGAACCGGCCAGCACCGTACTGATGAGCTTTTTCAAGTCGAACCCCTTCTTTCGCTTAAAAAGTATGTGTATGCTGCTTATTCAAATGATAGCGATTTTAAAACGAACATAGAATTGGCTAACTTATTATGACGATGTGTTTTTTTACGATGGGGCGCGTTCCGTCGTCAGGGGAAAGACTACGATTTGATCGAGCCGATCAGCATCCCTTTGACAAAATAGCGCTGAAGAAACGGATAGACCATCATGATCGGAATCGTCGCCACCGTAATAATCGCCATTTTGATGCCTTCGGGGGACGTAGCCGTAAACTGCGACAGCTGATCGGACGAGCCGAAAAAGTCGGTAATGACGATTTCGCGCAAGCGGACCTGCAGCGGATAGAGCGCCCGGTTATTAATATAATACAAGGCATTGGAGTACGTATTCCAGTGCGACACCGCGTAGAACAGGCCCATGGTCGCCATCGCCGGCTTGGACAACGGAAGAACGATGCTCCAGACGATTCGCATTTCGCCGCAGCCGTCCATCCGGGCGCAGTCGATCAGCTCGTTCGGCAGATTGACGAAGAAGGAGCGCATGACGAACAGATTGTACGCGCTGATGGCGCTCGGGATAATAAGCGCCCATACCGTATCGAGCAGGTGCAAATTTTTGACCAGCAAATAGTTCGGAATGAGCGGCGCCTGGAAAATCAACGTGACCAGCACCATAAGCAGCACGTACGTGCGGCCGGCATATTCCGGACGCGACAGCGGGTAAGCGAGCGCCGCGGTGGCGACCAAATTGATGATCGTTCCGACGACGGTAATGAACAGGCTGACCGAGAAGGAGCGCCAGACGGAGGCGTCTTTTAAGATCAGCTGGTAATTTTCCAGCGTAAATTGTACCGGCCACAGCGTAACCTGCCCGCTGTTGATCGCGGCATCAGAGCTGAGCGATTGGGCAACCACATGAAGCAGCGGCAGGATCATCGTCGCCGCGAGAATCGTAAGCACAACGTAATTCAATACCGAGAATACCCGGCCAGCCGGAGTTACATGATTCATCTGCATTCACCCGCCTAATAGAGTCCTTGTCCTGTGGCTTTGCGGCTCAGCGCGTTACCAAGCATGATCAGCGCAAGCCCGACGATTGATTTGAATAACCCGATGGCAGTTGTGAAGCTATATTGGCGCCCCACCAAGCCGACCCGGTAAATGTAAGTATCCATAATATCTCCCGACCCTTCGTTCAGCGAGTTGAGGAACACATAGACCCGCTCGAACCCGAAGTCGAGAAAATTGCCGATATGCAGCAGGAACAAGATGACGATGGTCGGCATAATCGTCGGGAGCGTGATGGATATCGTCTGCCGCCAGCGGCTCGCGCCGTCCATGACGGCCGCCTCGTACATTTCCGGATTGATCCCGGCCAGCGCCGCCAAATAGACGATCGTCCCCCAGCCGCTATCCTTCCAGATCCCCGAGCCAACCAGGATGCTGCGGATATACGAATCTTCGCCCAAGAAATAAATCGGCTCGATCCCGAACCAGCCCAGCGCATGGTTGACGACCCCCGTCTTCGGAGACAAAATGCCGATCGCAATGCCGCCAACGATGACCCACGACAAGAAGTGCGGCATGTACACCACCGTCTGGATAATCCGCTTGTACATCAGGAGCCGCATTTCATTTAACAGCAGCGCCAGCACGATCGGAAACGGAAAAGCGAAGATCAGATCGTAAAATCCGATCAGAATCGTATTTTTCAAAATACGCAAAAATTCGTCATAGGCGAACATTCGCTGGAAGTTTTCAAGACCGACCCACGGACTCCCCGAAATCCCCTTAAAAATGCTGTAGTTTTGAAACGCCATGACCGAGCCCAGCAAGGGAACGTATTTGAATAAGATGAAATATAAAATGCTGGGAAGCGAAAGAATATAAATGGCCTTGTACTTCTTCATCAGCCTCCTCGTTTCCCAGGCCTTTGACGGTTTAACCGCGGTACGAACCGCCCTCTCGACCTTGGCTTCCATGCGGCACTCCTCCTTTATGGTTCGATCTTACTATGAGGGGCATTCGTTTCAAATGGAGAAAGTTGCACGGAAGCTGTGTTTTTTTACGATGGCAAAAAAGCAAAAAAATCCCGCCCGCGCTTGGTGCAAGCGCGCGGCGGGACTTCGGCCGGGGCCGTTCGGCATCCGCTATACGTTCAAATCTTTACGTTTGCCTGTGACCATAAAGATCACGCCTTCCCCGATATTCGTCGAATGATCGGCGACGCGTTCGAGGAAATGAGCAGCCAGCATGAGCTGGGATAATTGCCTGTTTTTGGCAAAGTCGGTACCCATCAGCATGATGAGGTCGTTCACGATGACGCTGTACAGCTTGTCGACTTCGTCGTCCTTGTCGGCCAGCGCCGCCGCCCGGTGAACGTCGCGTTCGGTATAAGCCAGAAGGCTCTCCTGCAGCATATTCTGAGTCAGCTCCGCCATGCGCGGAATGTCTTCGAGCGGCTTCACCAGCTCTTGGCCGTTCAACCGGATGCAAATTTTAGCGATGTCGACGGCATGGTCCGCGATGCGTTCCAGATCGGTGGCAATCTTCAGCGCCATGCTGATAATCCGCAGATCGCTGGCCATCGGCTGCTGCAGCGCGATCAGCCGAAGCGAGTCCTCTTCGATTCGCGCGGTCATTTCATCGATCTGATCGTCCTCTTCGATCGTTTGCCGGGCCAGACCTTCATCCAGCCGGGCAAGCGATTCAACGGCTTGACGAATAAGTCTCGCTACATTGTTGCCCATGTCGAGCAGGTCGTTTTGAAGCAGGTCCAGCGATTGGTGAAAATTGATCCGGTTGTCCACGAATAAAGCGCTCCTTTGTCCAGAACGGCTGCGGTACTTATCCGAACCGTCCGGTAATGTAATCTTCCGTCCGTTGATCGGAAGGCGTGGTAAAAATTTTGTCCGTTTTGTCCGACTCGACCAGCACGCCATTGAGGAAGAACGAGGTGTAGTCGGAAATCCGGGCCGCTTGCTGCATGTTATGAGTAACGATGATGATCGTGTATTTTTCCTTCAATACTTGCGTCAGCTCTTCGACCTTCAGCGTCGAGATCGGATCGAGCGCGGACGTCGGCTCATCCATCAGCAGCACATCCGGTTCGACGGCAAGCAGACGCGCAATGCACAAGCGCTGCTGCTGACCGCCGGACAGGCCGAGCGCCGATTTGTTCAACCGGTCCTTGACCTCGTCCCACAAGGCGGCCTGCACCAGGCTGCGTTCGACGATTTCGTCGAGCACGGCTTTTTTCTTCGTGCCGTGAATCCGCGGGCCGTAAGCGATGTTGTCGTAAATGCTCATCGGAAACGGGTTCGGACGCTGGAATACCATGCCCACTTTCTTGCGCAAGGACACGACGTCCGTCTCCGGACCGTAAATATTTTGGCCGTCCACATAGATGTCGCCGGTGATGCGCACGTTGTCGATCAGATCGTTCATCCGGTTCAAGGTGCGCAGAAAGGTCGATTTCCCGCAGCCGGAAGGGCCGATCAACGCGACGATGGAATTTTGCTCGATCGTCAGCCCGATGTTATGCAGCGCATGATTTTCGCCGTAATATAAATTTAATTGCTCCACTTTGATTTTATTCGCAACCTTCGGATTCGCGATTGCACTCGCTGTCGCCATAGTCATTTCCCTCCGGACAATTTTTTCTGCAGCATACGGCTTGGAATACCGATTAACAGGTTAAAGATCAACACGACGATCAACAACAGCGCGGCGGAGCCTTTGGCAATGTCCTGGGCGTCCGGCACAATCGCTTCGGATTGGACGTACCACAGATGAACGGACAGCGTCTCGCCCATGCTGAGCGGATTGAAGTCCGGGAAGAAGCGCGATACCGACAGTCCCGCCGTATAGATCAGGATGGCCGATTCCCCAAGGGCGCGGCCTGCGACGAGCGTGATCCCCGTAATTAAGCTCGGCAGCGATGCCGGGAGCAGCACCTTGCGAATCGCCTGCCAGCGGGTGGAGCCGAGCGCAAGCGACGCTTCCCAGTACGATTCCGGCACGGAGCGGATCGCTTCTTCCGTCACCCGCACAAGGACGGGCAGATTGAGCAGCGACAAGGTGATCGCCCCGCCGATGATGGAAAATTTCAGTCCCATCCAATTGACGAACAGCAGGAAGCCGAACAAGCCGAAGACGATCGACGGCACGGAAGACAAAGCTTCGACCGAGACGCGCACGATGTCCGTAAACCGGTTCTTCTTCGCATAGATGGCCAGATAGACGCCGGCGCCGATACCGATCGGCAGCGAGATCAGCAGCGACAAGAACAAAATATAGAAGGAGTTGAACAGCTGCGGTCCTACGCCGCCGCCGGCCATAATCTCCGAAGGCTTGCCGGTGATGAAATTCCAGTTCAGCATCGGCAAGCCGTCGCCTAAGATCCGGAATAAAAACCAGGCCAGAATCAGAATAATAACAACACCCGTTGCCCAAAAGTAGAGCGTGGCGATCCGGTCTGTCGTTTTGCTCGTCATTTCACTTCACTCCTCTTTGCGACAATACGAATGATCAGGATCAAGGCCAGCGAGACCAGAAGCAGCACAAGAGCCATCAGGAACAAAGCGTTGTTCCACGTGCTGCCGTAATGGGTGTTCCCCATATCCTTGACGATTGCCGTCGTCAGCACCGTAGCGGAGCTGAGCAGCGAATCCGGCATTTGCGGCGAGTTGCCGATGACCATGAACACGGCCATCGTCTCTCCGATCGCCCGTCCCATCCCGAGAATGATCCCGGTCAGAATGCCGGGCCGGGCCGCCGGAATAAGCACCCGCCAAATCGTCTGCCAGCGCGTTGCGCCGAGCGCCAGCGAAGCCTCTTCCAACCGGCCGGGCAGCGCGCGGATCGCGTCCTCGGAGATGGACAGAATCGTCGGCAAAATCATGATCGCCAGAATGATGGCCGCCGGCAAAATCCCGTATCCGAAGCCCTCATTGAACTTGGCGAGGAACGGAACGATGACCGTAAGACCGATCAAGCCGTAGACGACCGACGGAATTCCGACGAATAAATCGGTTGCCGGACGAAGAATTTCACGCACCCACTTTGGCGCAATTTTGGCCATAAAGACCGCACCCGACAGTGCGAGAGGGACCGACAGCAGCACCGACAATAAAGTCAGCAGCAGCGTGCTGTACAAAAACGAGAATGCGCCGAATTTATTTTGCGACGGGGTCCACTCGGTCGAGAAAAAGAACTCGACCGGCGTCACGCCCGAAAAGGTCTTGACTCCTTGCCAACCGACGAAAACGATCACGGAAAAGATGATGAACGCTACGAGCGAGGCGCTTCCCACAAATATCCATCTCATCATTTGATCGTTTCTGTTCTGCGCTCTCGTCCAGCGGTTCATCCGATGCTCCTTCCGCTCTTCCTTCACAGTTTCCGTCAGCTGATCGGCATATGAATTCATCAGCTATTACCCCCTGGTTCGAATAGTTCCACTCGTGTTCCTATGCTCTAGACCATCATAGAGGACGAATGTAATAACAGAACATGAGAATTGTTAAGGTAATGTAAAAATTGCGGCGTTTTCGACAAATCGGCAGACCGGCACATAAAAAGAGCAGCGACCTTATGCCGCTGCTCTCGTAGATGACGAAGCGATTATTTTTTCAAGAGGTTCGCCGGAAGGAATTTGAGCTCCTCGACTTTTTTGTCTTGGAATTCCGGGCTCATGATGTAGTCGATAAATGCTTTCGTTGCGCCTTTAGCTTCACCTTTGGTGTACATATGCTCAATGCCGTACAGCGGGTATTTGCCTTCTTTGATCGTCTCTTTGCTGAATGCCACGCCTTCGAATTTCAGAGCTTTCAACTTGTCGTTAACATAAGGCGTATCGACATAACCGATCGCGCCGGTCGTTTGGCTGACGGTCGTAGCCATAGCGCCGCTGGATTCTTGCGTCACGCCGTCTTTCGTGAAATCTTTGCCGTCCAGAACGATTTTCTTCACGAGCGCACGGGAACCGGAGCTGTCCGGACGGTGAACGATCGTAATTTTTTGGTCTTTGCCGCCAACTTCTTTCCAGTTCGTGATTTTGCCTGTGAAAATGTCGGCTGCTTGAGCTTTCGTCAAGTTGTCGATCGTTACGTCTTTGTTTACGATGATGGCAAAAGGCGCAATCGCAACGACATGGTCGACAAGACCTTTGTCTTTATATTCCGGACCGGCTTCGATGTCGGAGTTGCCGATATCGGACGTGCCGTCCGCTACGTTTTTAAGACCTGTGCCGGAACCGCCTGCAGTCGGGTTGATCGTGACTTTCGGGTGTTTCTTCATGAACTCTTCCGCAGCCGCTTTAACGAGCGGAAGCAGGGCGCTGGAGCCCGAAGCCGTAACCGTGCCGGTGATCTCTTCTGTCTTGGCCGGTTGCTCCGTCGTTTTTTTGTCTCCCGCGGTCGCCGTTTTGTCTCCACCTGCTGCCGAATTGTTCGGTGCCGGTTCTGTCTTCGTACCACAAGCGGAAAGAACCCCCAACATTAAGATCGAAACCATGGCCAAGCTTAAACCTTTTTTTGACAGCTGCTTCAACATTTCAGCATGTCCTCCCTTTGTTTTTTGTTTACTAGGACATCGTACCAACCAATTGTTAAGCGAAAACCATCGGAACGTAAACGGAATGTAAAACTTCAAATCTGCTAAAAGTTAACAGCCGTTTTACAAAATTCCGTTTTTCTATTAATACTTTAGTCCTACACTGGCATCAGAATCGGGATGATTCAGAAAGAATGAGCGGAGGGTTTCTATGAAGCTAGCGGGCGTTACGACGCTTAGACAGAAGCTGATTGCCGGTTTGTCGGCTATGGTGATCTTGTTTTCGGGTGTTGCGTTATTTAATGTAAACCAGATGCAGCGGATCAAAAGCCAGTTGGGCGTTCAAAACGAGAAGGTGGAGCTGAAGCTGATGGCGCTTGAATTGAAGGAAATGGTTCAGGAGCTGAACATTATCGCCTCCGGCTTGGAAATCTCGAAGAACCCGGACTATATCCCCAAATATAATGAAAAAAGAAAGCAGTACGATCAGATGGTCAAGCGCATCGGCGAAACGGCCGATACGGCTGAGAAATCCGTCTGGCGGAGCAAGCTGATTCTGCTCACCGGAGAATATACGAATACGTTTGACGTGGCGGCCAAGGTCGTGCAGGACAAAGCCTTGACGAGAACGGACGTCGATCGGAACATGGAGTACCTGTATAACGAGTCGCAGCGGATCATGGGCGAAATCTTCACCTATGTCGATCATTTCTACGTCTCTTATGCCAGCGATGCCGCCGATGCGGTAACCGCGACGCAGGACAGCTTGGACAAAACCGTCGCCGTCATGATCGCCGCGTTCGCGGGGGTGGCGGTAGGCGTGACCGTCATCGGCCTTCTCGCGATCCGCTCGTTCACCGGACAAATCCGCCGGCTGCAGCATGCCGTAGGGCGAATCGCCGCCGGAGATCTGCGGCACAAAATCGGGAGCCGCTCCCGCGACGAGCTCGGGCTGCTCAGCCAAAGCTTCGATCATATGGTCGATCAAGTGCGGGGCATGCTGCACAGCACGAAGCAGATTGCTTCCTCTTTAGCCGGACATTCGCTTTCGTTCCGCGAATTTTCGGGGGCGACGGCGGCGGCCAATCAAGACATTCTCCGTGCGATCCAAGACATCTCCGCCGGAGCGGAGCAGCAAGCCCATTATTCGGAGCACAGCGCCTGCCTCATTACCGGCTTGGCCGGGGAAATTCGGAAAATCAACGAATATACGGATACGATGCAGCGAAAAAGCCGCGAAGCCGCATTCAATACCCATACCGGTTCCCGGTCGATGGAAGCGCTCAGGCAGTCGGTCGTCCGGTCGGGAGACGTTCTGCGGCAAGTGACCGCGGCGATGGAAACGTTGTCCCAGAGCTCGGCGCAAATCGGCAACATTGTCGGCACGATTACGGAGATCGCGACCCAGACCAACGTGCTCGCGCTCAATGCGTCGATTGAAGCGGCGCGGGCCGGAGAACACCGCAAAGGCTTCTCCGTCATCGCGGAGGAGGTCCGCCAGCTCTCTGCGCAAACGGCCGAATCGTCCAAAATGATCGGACTGATCGTCAAGTCGCTGCAGGTCCAGATGGGCGAAATGGAAGCCTCGTTCGAGGAGGCCCGCCGCTCGTTTGACGAGCAGAACGGGAAAATGGACGAAACCATGGAAGCGTTCGGCTCGATTCGTTCCTCGATGGACGAGCTTTCCGGGCACATCGGCCAAATTCACGAGCTAATCACCGATGCGCAGGAGAAGAACGGCCGGCTCGTCGAAGCCGTGCAGCATGTGGCCGCCATTGCCGAGGAATCCGCGGCGGGCGTGGAGGAGGTCCATTCCTCGTCGCATCAGCAGGATACGGCCATTCGGCATATCGCTTCGCAGGCGGACGACATGCTTTCGTTATCGCGCCGGTTGTTCGAGGAAATCGACAAGTTCAAGATGGATGACCTCGAAGCGGAGCTCCCTGTTTCTCCAGGAACGGATAAGAATGGAGATTACAAAGAAGAGAATTTTAGAATGGGCCCGAGGACCCAGGGGACGGATCAAGAGCAGGCGAATCGCAAGGACGAAGAAGCCGCTGCCTGCCGGGAAGAAGAAGGAAAAAAGCTGCAGCCGGTTTAATGAATTGCCTTGCTAGGAGACAAGCCAAAAAACCCCGGCCTCGCATCGTATGCGAAGCCGGGGCTCCTTACGTTTAATCGAAATAAACGGCTTTGCCGGTGCGGGAAGACTCGTAGATCGCTTCGAGAATTTCCGAAACGACGCAAGCCTGCTCCGGCGTAACGACCGGATCGATATCCTTGTCGATCGCTTCCAGCCACAAGCGGGCTTCGAGATCGGCCGGGCTTTCGCCGTTGCCTTCGTAAAAATCAACGCCTTTGGCATCCAGCTGGATTTCGTTCATGAACAGGCGGCTGTGCTTCTCGCCGTTGATGCGCAAGCCGTCCCACATGTCCGCGCCGCCCTCGGTGCCGCACAGCGTCGTTTTGGCTTCGCCGGTCTGCAGCATGTTGATCGCCCAGCTCGATTCGAGCACGATCGTCGCCCCGTTCTGCATCGTAATCATCCCGAATGCAGAATCCTCGACCGTGAATTTCTCGGGGTCCCAAGAACCCCAGGCGTTGGCGGCATTTGCTTTCTTCGACAGCTTATGAAACGCCGTTCCGAGCACGGCCTTCGGCTTGTAATTGTCCATCATCCACAGCGTCAAATCGAGCGCGTGCGTCCCGATATCGATCAGCGGGCCTCCGCCTTGCTTCTCTTCATCCAGGAAGACGCCCCAGGTCGGCACGGCACGGCGGCGGATCGCATGTGCTTTGGCATAATAAATTTCGCCGAGCTCGCCTTCCGCGCAAACCTTCTTCAAGTATTGGCTGTCCGCACGGAAACGGTTCTGATAGCCGATCGTCAGCTTTTTGCCGGTCCGCTTCGCCGCTTCCACCATGCGTCTGGCATCCGCTGCGGTTTTGGCCATCGGCTTCTCGCACATGACGTGCTTGCCGGATTCCAGGGCGTCGACCGTAATGTCGGCGTGGGAATCGTTCGGCGTACAAATATGAACGATATCGAGCGTCGTATCGGCGAGCAGCTGCTTATAATCCGTATACACCTTCGCTCCAGGCACGCCGAACTTGCTTGCGGCCTCGTGCGCCCGCTCTTCGATAATATCGCAAAATGCGACCATTTCCGCGTTAGGTTGATTTTTCAGCGCAGGCATGTGCTTGCCGCTGGCAATTCCCCCGCAGCCGATAATTCCGATTCGGTATACTTTAGACATCAAGACGGCGCCTCCTTCGTCAATCGCGGTTTGATTCGTAATTCCAAGCCTTAGTATAGACAAATTGCGGGCAAAAAGATATTTCGGAATTGGCGTTCGTTATATGCGATTGTGTCATCATACGCGCACCCTGCGCTCGGTACGGGCCGCTTCGAACAGCGCATCCATGGCCCGCGCCTGACGGAGCGCTTCTTCGGCCCCGTCCGCGTCCTCGGAACGCCCCTGCTTCCGAAGCAGCACCGCATCCGCGAATCGTTCCGCCTGCAGGCGAAACGGCGCGAGCCGGTCGGTGACCCATTCCTTCCAGCGGCTGTCGAGCCGGCAGCGGACCCGCATCTCCTCCGCTGTCACGTTAAGATTAACCAGCAGCTTTCCTTTCGTGCCCCATAGCTCGAAGCTGGCTCCATGAGGCAGGTCCAGCGCCGCATCCAATTGGGCCGTTCGCCCCTCCCCAAAATAGAGCGTACCCGCGAACCGCCGGTCTACGCCATGAAGGGGATGCAAGTCCAGCGCCGCATCCGCGGCTACCGGCTCTTCCCGCGTGAAGTACCGCGCCCAAACGACCGGATAGCAGCCGATGTCGTACAACGCGCCGCCGCCCCAATCTTTGCTCCAGCGGCTGCTGGCCTCGTCGGCCACAAACGAAAAGCGCCCGTAAAAGCGAGCCCATTGCCCGATCGCTCCTTCTCCGATCCAACTGCGCATCTGCTCGAATCCGGGGTAGTATTTCCACACAAAAGCTTCCCGGACCAGCACGTTATGCTTTCGGGCGGCATCGGCTATCGCTTTGGCTTCATCCCCGTTTAAAGCGAACGGCTTTTCCAGCAGGACGTGCTTTCCGGCTTCGCACGCTTTTACCGCCCATTCTTTATGCAGATGATTGAGTAACGCGATGTATACCGCGTCAATCTCAGGATCGCGCAACAAGGCCTCATAGCTCTCATAAGAATGGGGCACGCCGTAGCGCCCGGCAGCAGAACGGCCGTTCTCCACCGTCCTTCCGGCTACCCCATGCCATATTCCGTTCGCCGCTTCTTTTAGCGCCAACCCGGCCTTGCCTATAATCCGGCCCGTACCCAAAACTCCCCATTTGATTTGATCTGTCATCGGTTCCCCCGTCCTTTCGACCTATTTCCCGGGAAATGGATAACGGATCGCCACTATTCGATCCAAGCGACGACTTGATTCAATTTTTCTACATCCGCAGGGCTGATCTTTAATGTGGAGGTTGGTTCCCCGGCCCCTCCATAGATGTGCGGATAGCGAGAAAGCCGCCGGTCCATGATGCAAGGCAGCGAAATTCCGACTAGAGGAACGGCGCCCGCCGCAAACCCTGTAATTCTTTCCACTTCTTGGGGACTCGCCATTTTCAGACCGGGACGGCCCAGCCGCCGCGATACGTCTGCGAAGTCCACCCGTCCCCGATCCCCGGAAACGATCATCAGCCAATACTGCCCGTCAGACCTAAGAACTAATGCGGGCGCGGTTTGCCCAGGCTCAATGCCGAAATATTCAGCACCTTCCTTGGCCGAGCGAATGGACCGTTCGTGAGTCAAGAGCTCGAACGGAACTTGACGTTCTTGCAAAAATGCCGTTATCCGGTTCACGTATGGATTCCCCCTACCCTATCAATGTAACGAAGTCAGCTTATGCCAAAAGAAAAGGAGGCCGCGCTGTCTGCTGCCTCCTCCCCCGATGCATTAAGCTATCCTTTTTTCCCTGCCGAAGTGACCAGTTTGTAGCCCACGCCGCGAATCGATTCGATCTGGACCGACTGCTGGTTCATTTCCAGCTTTTTGCGGAGGGAGCTCACGTGTACGTCCACCGTCCGCTGACCGCCGATGTAATCGAAGCCCCAGACGATGTTCATCAGATCGTCCCGCGTTACGACGACGCCCGGCCGCTGGACGAGATAAAGCAGCACTTCGAACTCCTTCGGTCGAAGCGGAATCGACTCGCCGCCGAGCAGCACCTCGTATTTTTCCGGATAAATGTACAGATCGCCCGCGGTAATTACCTTCTCGCCGCTTCCGGGCTTATCCTGCAGACCGTCATCGGCCGTCGTCCGCCGCAGCACGGCGGATACCCGGGCCAGCAGCTCCGCCACGCCGAACGGCTTCGTAATATAGTCGTCGGCTCCGTATTTGAGCCCCTGCACCACTTCTTCTTCGGCATTGCGGGCGGTCAGGATGATCACCGGCGTTTTGTTTCCTTTTTGCCGGAGCTTGGATAAAATCTCAAAGCCGTTCATCCCGGGAAGCATAATGTCCAGGACGATGAGATCGAACTGATGCTGCAGCGCTGCCTGCAATCCGTCGCTTCCGTGATCGACCACCTTGGTTTCGTAGCCTTCTTGCGTAAGATTATAAGACAACAGCCTTGCCAGCGTAGGCTCGTCCTCAATAACCAAAATTTTTTGCGGCATGTTACTCCCCCGGGCTTTTATTCTATATCTAAAGCTTAACATAGCCTATATTTATTGACAAACGGTAAATGGTTTTTTAGCCCAATCGGCCTTCGATCAGTGGATCATCGGCATATCGATCTCGAACTTCGTCCCCACGCCGACTTCGCTTTCCACCCGGATCGTTCCTTTGTGAAGCTCGACCAGATGCTTGACGATCGACAGCCCGAGTCCCGTGCCTCCGGAGCTGCGGGAACGCGCCTTGTCCACCCGGTAAAACCGCTCGAAGATGCGCGGCAGGTCCTTCTTCGGAATACCGATGCCCGTATCGGTAATCGAGAACCGAACCTTGTCGTCCGCCGCCTCCGTTGTATCGCCGAGCAGCTGCTCGACCTTCACTTTCACTTTGCCGCCCTCCGGCGTGTAGTTGATTCCGTTGGACAGCAGATTGATCAAAATTTGCCGCAGCCGGTCCTCGTCCGCTTCCATATAAATATCCTCGGGCACCTGCATATCCAGCTCGATCGATTTTTTCGCCGCCTCGGTCCTCATCACATTGACGCAATGGCCGACGAACGTTTCCAGATGCACCGGCGAAAACTGCAGCGGAATGCGCTTGGATTCAATTTTGGACAGCTCCAGAATGTCCCCGATCAACCGGTTGAGCCGTTCGCTCTCATCGAAAATGATCTGGAGAAACGACCGCGCCGTTTCCTTATCGTTGAGCGCCCCGGCCAGCAGCGTTTCGGCGAAGCCTTTCACCGCGGCGATCGGCGTTTTCAGCTCATGGGACACGTTGGCGACGAATTCGCTGCGCATCCGCTCCAGCCGCCGGACGGCGGTAATATCGTGCAGCACGATGAGCAGCCCCGTCCATTCCTGGCTCGAATCCGAGATCGGACTCAGGTTAATCTCCAGCATCCGCTCGCTGGGGTAATAGAAAATCATTTCGTCCCGGATATGCTCGCGCACGTCGATACATTCCTGAATCAACTGGGTGAACTCGAACTGCTGCTTGGCCTGGTCGAACTTTTTCCCCAACAGCTCTTGGGCAGAAAAGCCCAGAATATCCTCGGCCGAACGGTTCAACAGCACGATCTTGCCTTCCCGGTCGATCATCATGACGCCGCTGATCATATTTTCCAGCACACTTTTGAGCCGGTTCTCGTCCTCCAGAATGCGGTTCATCTGCAGCTGCAGACTGTCCGCCATCCGGTTGATGGCATGGCCCAGCTGCCCGATCTCGTCTTTTTTGTTAAGCCGGACGCGGTACTTGTAATTCATATCCGTAATCTGCTGCGCGACGCTCGTGATCAGCTCGATCGGCCGCGTAATGCCGTAGGCGACACGGTAGCTGATCAGACCGGCCAGCAGAAACACCGCCGCCAGCCCGCCGAGCAAAACGTACCATACTTTGCGGATCGACTGCTCGACCTCCGCCAGACTCATCGCGAGACGCAGATACCCTTCGGTCCGGTCCCCCATTTGCACCGGAATCGCAACGTACAGCATATTTTGACCGATCGTGCTGCTGTAGCGCTTGGCGTAGCCGACTTTCCCGGAGCTTGCCGCGTCTGCGATTTCTTCGCGGTCCAAATGGTTCTCCATATCGGCCGGATCGTGATCCGAATCCGCCATCACTTTGCCGTCTCCGCGAATATACGTGACCCGGGCGTCGGCAAACTGCTTCAACCGGACGGCCCGTTCCGAGAACTCTTTCATGAGCTCCGGCTCCGATCCCCGGTGGCTCCAATCCATCGTCGCGAGGATGATTCGCAGCTCCCGCTCCATATTCGTTTTGAGCGAGTCGATATACGATTGCTGCAGCATTTGGGCCATGAACAAACCGGCCATCAGCACGGAAGCGCCGATCAAAGCGATGAAAATCAAGGTCAACCGGGCGCGGAACATCTTCATAAGGTGCGTTTCCCTCCAAGCGAGCTGCGCGGGCGCCAAGGCCCCGACAAACGTTTTTACTCAATATCGTACTTGTTCGGCCGGCGGAGCGCCAGTTAATTTTGTGTAAAGGGACGAGGGCCAATTTTCCTTCATCAACCAATGATTGAGCGTAGCCATCGGCACCGGCATCCGAAACGCTTCGCGGATTTGGCCGAAGCTGCAGCCGGTCGCCATCACGAAAGTCAAATAAGCGAACAGCAGCGGAACCGCCGCCGTCCAGCTATTCATATAATGAGACAAAAGAAACCCCAGTATCAACGATACCGGGACAATGACGGATAAATATTTTTCTATCCAGGCGTTCAGCCTGACGCCGAAGGAACCGTGTCCACGGCCGGGCGTTAAACGAACACCGGCTCTTTGAACTGGGCCAGCTTCTCGCGCGACTCCTGCTCGACGTCGGCATGCAGGCTGTTGCCGTGGGAATCCATCGTGACGATCGCCGCAAAGCCTTCGGTTTGGAGATGCCACATCGCTTCCGGAATGCCGAATTCCATGAAGTCGACGCCTTCCACTTTCTTGAAACACTCCGCATAGTATTGGGCTGCGCCGCCGATGGCGTTCAGATACACCGCGCCGTGCTCCTGCAGCGCTTTGAGCGTCTTGGCGCCCATGCCGCCTTTGCCGATGACCGCACGGATACCGAACTTCTTAATAATGTCGCCCTGGTAAGGCTCCTCGCGGATGCTGGTCGTCGGACCGGCCGCTTTCACGACCCAGTTTCCTTCCGCATCCTTGGCCATGACCGGCCCGCAGTGATAAATAACCGCGCCGTTCAAATCCACCGGCGAATCGTGATCCATCAAATATTTGTGCAGCGCGTCGCGGCCCGTATGCATCGGTCCGTTGATAATTACGACGTCGCCGACGCGAAGCTCGCGGATCTGCTCCTCGGAGATCGGCGTCTGCAGCACGAATTCGCGGCGCTCGCCCGACCCGGACGCGGCAGCCGGCTCGTCCTTCTGCATCGGCAGCTCCTCGCCCTTGCGGTAGACCCACTTCGTGATCGCACCCGTAGCCGGATCAAGCAATACGCCCTGCCGGCGGAACGCCCAGCAGTTGTACGCGACGGAGACGAAGAAGCTGGCCGGCAGCCGGTTCATGACGCCGATCTTGCAGCCGAGTAGCGTCACTTGACCGCCGAAGCCCATCGTCCCGATGCCGAGCTTGTTGGCGTTGTCCATAATGTATTCTTCCAGCTTGCGGAGCTCATCGTTCGGATTGACGTCGTCCGCGGCCCGGAACAGCTGGTGCTTGGCCAGCTCGTAGCCGGTCGTCCGGTCGCCGCCAATGCCTACGCCGATGAACCCGGCGCTACAGCCTTGGCCTTGCGCTTGATACACCGCATGCAGGATGCATTTGCGGATGCCGTCGAGATCGCGGCCCGCTTTGCCGAGACCTTCGAGCTCGGCCGGCAGGCTGTATTGAATGTTTTTATTTTCACAGCCGCCCCCCTTGAGGATCAGCTTCGCTTCGATTTCCTTCCGCTCCCACTGCTCGAAGTGGATGACCGGGGTACCCGGACCGATGTTGTCCCCGCTGTTCGCGCCGGTCAGCGAATCGACGGAATTCGTCCGCAGCTTGCTGTCCTTCGTCGCTTGAGCGACGGCGGCGATAATCTGCTTCTTCATCTCGATCTGGTTCGCGCCGACCGGACAATGAACGATGAATGTCGGCATTCCCGTATCCTGACAGATCGGCGACACGTTGCACTCCGCCATCCGGATATTATCTGCAATCGTGGACAACGAAAGCGCGGAGCGCGTACCCGCATCCTCCCGGGCACGGGCGGCCTGAATCGCCTCCCGCACGTCGGCCGGAAGGTTTGTGGACGTTTCGACGATCAATTGGTAGATGCTCTCTTGAAAATGCTGCATGATGGCAAAGGACTCCTTTCGTTTTTCGCAAAAACGATACTTGTAACATGGAAACGCATAACTCTATAATAGCATATTCGGACGGGGACCAACACCGCGTTTTTGCGCGATTCCGCAGGGGAGGAAAAGCCTGCTTCAAGAAAGGGCTTTACAAACCGCCGGCACGAAAAAGCAATAAAATCTTCATCGCTCCGAAAGATTTAGAGCAGGCGGCCGGAGGACAAATCGTGTATAATCCAAATGTGCAAAGCTTCGCCTTGCGCCAAACCATCGATACGGGCTTGACCGACGACGCAGAAAGCCGAAGCTGAATTCATAACTTAGGATGATGATGGATGGAAAATCATTTTTTAGCTTATTTGTACCGGCTGCGGTATATCGAGCGCTGGAGCCTTATGCGGAACGTGCTGAAGGAAAACGTTGCCGAGCACTCTTTTCACGTCTCGATCCTGACTCATGTGCTGTGCACGATCGCCAACGAGGTGTACGGCAAGCAGATACCGACGGACCGGGCCGTCAGCATGGCGCTGTTCCACGACGCGACGGAGGTTTTTACGGGAGACATTCCGACGCCGGTGAAGCACCATAATCCGAAGATTCTTTCCAATTTCCGCGAGATCGAGCAGCTTGCCGCCGAGCGTCTGCTGGACATGGTCCCGGAACCGTTGCGGAACGTATACGACCCGCTGATCGTTGCGAAGAAGGATGCCGACCCCGAGCTGAAAAAATACGTCAAGGGCGCCGATCTTCTAGACGCCTATCTTAAATGCGTGTCCGAGCTGTCCGCCGGCAACCGCGAATTCGCGATGGCCAAAAAGCAAATCGAACAATCGATTGAAGCGATGAACATGCCCGAGCTGGACTATTTTCTGCAGCATTTGGCCCCTAGCCTGGAGAAGACGCTCGATGAGCTGTAACCCCGACATAAAAGCAGTCCGGCGCTGGAATCCGCGCCAGACTGCTTTTTTCCTTTCTTTCGCTCCGTACCTGTCATAACAAGTGTATGCGGCCCGTAATATAGTACAGACAAGTAGCCGGGAGCGGCTCCCTCAGTCAAACATGGAGTTGCATGCAATCATGAGAAGAATCCCCCCGCTGATCACCGTGCCGAATTGTCCCAGGGTGAAGGCCCCGATGCGGACTCCCGCCGCTTTCCGGCCGATCGCGACACCGATCCAGATCGTCAGGAAGCTTCCCTGCGCAGCCGTGAGCGAGATGGCGAGCGGCGACAAATTCATCAGCCCCGCGCTCAGACCGTTCGTGACGGCATTCGCCGAAAGCGCGATGCCCAGAACCACCGATTCGCCGATCCCGATGGAGCCGGATTGATCCTTGTCGGCCTTTTCGGGATGCTGCAGCAGCCCTTTTAACGATACGCTGCCCGACTGGTCTTCTTTTACCTCGGGAGACGCCGATGGCTTTCGCGGCATCGCCAGCAGCACGATGCGCAGCCCGATGACCGTCAAGATGAAAGCTCCAACCACAGCCGAAACCATGCCCGGAAACGCCTTCGAAAGCCATTGCCCGAACAAAATCCCCGTTCCGCTGAACAGAAAACAAATCACGGCGATGATCAAATTCGGCAAAACGCCGACGCGGATTCCCCGGATCCCATAAGATAGCCCGACACCCAGATTATCCAGACTCGACGAGACGGCAAAACCTGCGATAAGCAGCCATGTCATGCTGTTTCACTCCTTTTCGCTTTATATGGCATCATATTGAGAATCCGGCAAAAACGTGCCTATCCGTCTCAACGATGTTGAGAATTTTTCAATATGCTACTCAACACAAAGCCATCGGGAGGAGTAAACGATGTCCGATAAGAAAAAAGAACCGGAGTTGGGCGCAACCTTAAAAGCGCTGTTAAAAGGCCGCTCTTTATCCATGCGCAAGCTGAGCCTGCTTACCGGAATCGATACGGCGACGATCTCGCGCATCGCCAACGGCAAGCAGCAGGCGAAGCCCGACCAGCTGCAGCAGTTCGCCGTCCATCTCGGCGTTCCGACGGAGCAGCTGTTTCAAGCGGCCGGGTTCGACGTCGGCTCCCGCCGGCCGGAACAGGACTCGGACATTTTCGCCTCCGTCGAGAGCATCAAGGAGGTCCTTCTTTCGTCCAACCTTTTCGACCGGCAGTTTACCGCCGAGCTTGTCGGCAAGGAATTGAGCAAGTACGAGCAGTATGCCATGACCGAGGAAGGACACCGGATCATTGTCGACGGCTTCAATACCAAGGTGGAGAGCGTCAACGGCGCCGGGCCTTTTATCGACGAGCTGAGGCAATTATACGAGCTGTACCGCCGGGAGGATACGACGCCGGAGCGGCGCGCGATCGCCGGCAGCGCCCTGCTTTACTTTATTTTATCCGCGGACATTATTCCCGATTACGTCTTTCCCTTGGGGTATCTGGACGATGCCATCGCCGTACAGATTGTCGCCGGCCGGCTTTCCCAAACGGCCGATAACTCGGAAGCGTAAGGTAAGCCTCCATGCCCGCTTCGGTCAATTCATCATGCGCGTCAGCAGGGTCACGAATTCAGCCCGCGTCGCTTGGCTTTCCGGACGGAACGTCCCGTCGGGGAAGCCTGTAATCCAGCCATCCGCTTTCAGCTGCTTCAAAATGCCTACTCCCCAATCCGTTTCCTTCACATCGGTGAAAGGCGACAATCCTCTCTGCTTCCCGCTCATCTTCATGCTTTTGGCCATCATGGCGGCCATTTCCATGCGGGTAAGGTACCGGTCCGGAGCAAGCGATCCGTCGGGGTAACCGTCGATGATCCCCGCCTGGGCGGCCTTGCCGATGAACGGATAAGCCCAATGGTCGGGCCCCAGATCCGTGTAGCGGACCTCTTTTTGCTTCGTCAGCTTCAGCCCGCGAACCAGCACGGCCGCAGCCTCCGCCCGCGTGATCGGTCGGTCCGGCATGAACCGGTAATGCTCGTACCCGTCGATGATTTTCCGCTCGGACGCCTGCTTGATCACCGCCTCGGCCCAATGCCCTTTGATGTCGGCGTATCCGCCGACCAGCGGCTTAACCTCGGCTTTTAGCTCATAGAACCGGTCCTCGAACGCCGCGTCCGCCGTTAGACGGATGTAATAGACGCCCGGCTGCAAAAGCCGGCCGAGCAGCGCTTCCCGCGCGCCGTCCGGATTCGTGACGGAGTCGACTTGCTTGAGCTTGCCGTTATAAGCGGTCATCGTCATCCGGATGTTCTGCGGAATGCCGGATAGACGAAGCTCGACCAGGCTTTCCTCGTCGATATTCAGCGAAAACCAGTTTTCGCCGCCGGCTTTGTCCGCCAGCCCTTGATAGTTCACGCCGGGCTGCATGACCGTGGCCGAGTACGGCTTGTCGTGCGGACCGTTCGGATCGAGCAGCTTGGGCTTGTATTGGATCGCAAGCGTATATTCGCCCGTAATGGGAGGGAGATACCCTTCGGCATTGCTGACGCGGATGTAATAATCGCCCGGGTAGACGTCCGTCTCCGGGAAATATTCAGGCTCCCCTTCGCCGCCTTCATCGATCGTCGTTCCCTTCTCGCCTCTTTTTTGAACGAACAGCACCGGGTCCATCCGGTTCGAATCGACGGACAGCCGGACGCTAAGCTTGCCCGTTTGCGCAATCGGGATCATGTACCAGTCCTGGTCGTTGTTCCGGTGAAACGTCCCTTTCAAAGTCTGGCTTTGCGCCGGAAGCACGTAGGCTTTGTACTGCTTGCCGTTATCGGCATAGGCATCCTTATAGATTTCAAAAGAGGTCGTAAGCTTGAATTCCAGCTTGCGCTTGGCGGCGTGCCGAAGCTGCAGCTTCAAGTAGCTTTTTCCTTTCGTCACCGGCATCGTGATCGGGCTGGCGGCGCTCAAGGAATAAGCTTGAACGCCCCCTCCGGGATCTGTAAGCGTTACGGCGGCCTCTTCCTTCGGGTCCATCTCGAGCTCCAGCCTGACGCTCCCGTCGTAAGGCGCCTCGAAGCTAAACCAGTTCGAATCGCTCCCGGTCTCAAACGCCCCGCTGACCGTCTTGCTTACCGGGATGGGAGCAGCCTGCTCCTTCCTGTCGTTCCGCCTGTACATATGCTCCGAATAGGGGTCCTTCAGAACGCGGTCGGCGCGCAGCAAGCCGTAGCCGGTCCCGGGACTCCAGCCTGCCCCGCTGAGGTCCTCGGCCGTTTGCCGGAGCAAGCTGCGAATCTGATACGGCTTCATCCAAGGATACTTGGCCCAGGCCAGAGCGCAAACGGCCGCCACCTGAGGCGCCGCCATGGAGGTGCCGTCCTTGTGTTCGTATCTCCCGCCGATTCCCGTCGTAAACACGTCCCACGGCGCCACCAGATCAACCTCGGGGCCCCTGTTGGACTGCTTATGCGCCTTCTTGTCCGCCGTCATTCCGCCGACGGCCAGAACGGTAGGATACGCCGCCGGGTATTTGACGCTGTTCCCTTCGTTGCCGGTGGCGGCGACGAGCAGCACCCCCTTCGCCTCGGCGTAGCGCACGATTTCGCTCATATAGTCCGAATACTTGTTCAAGCCGAGCGACAGCACGACGATTTTGGCCCCGTGATCGACGGCATAGCGGATGCCCTCGCCCAATTTGGCTTCGCTGCCCGTGCCGTCGTTCTCCACCGCCTTCACGGGCATCAGCTTGGCCTTCCACAAAATGCCGGCGATTCCTTTATCGTTATTGGCCGCAGCGCCGATAATGCCGGCGACATTCGTGCCGTGTCCGTTCTCGTCGCGCGGGGGCTGGCCCGGTTCGATCAAGTTGATGCCATGAACCAAATTCGGCCGCAGATCCGGATGGTTTAAATCGACGCCCGTATCGACGATCGCAATCACGATCGAGTCGTTTCCCGTCGCGACGTCCCAAGCCTCGTTCATATGAATTTGCTGCAAATAAGCCTGCTTCTCCACCAACGGGTCGGTCGGGTAAGCCGAGATCTGTACATCCCTTGCTTCCTCGGCCGACACAGTGGCAGGAAATGGAATCAAGGCTGACCCTAAAAGCAACATGCAGAGAATGACAATGAAGTTTAATTTTTTATCAGGCATCGCTTGTCAAAACAGCCCCTCCAGCTCGTCGATCAAGGAACCGACATAGGCAACTGCGCTGCGAATCGGCTGCGGCTCGGACATATCGACGCCGGCGAGCTTCATCAGCTCAAGCGGCCGCATCGTGCCTCCGGCCTTGAGCACATCAAGCCAGCGGTCTACGGCCGGCTGCCCTTCCTCGCGGATAAGCTCGGCCACGGCTGTCGAGGCCGTTAAACCCGCGGCGTACGTATACGGGTATAGTCCCATATAATAATGCGGCTGGCGCATCCAGGTCAGCTCCGCTCCCGCGTCGATGTCGACCGCATCTCCCCAAAACTCCTTCAGCACGTTTCCTTTCAGCTCGCGAAGCTTTTTCGCCGTCAGCGCCTTGCCTGCTTCTGCCGCTTCGTACACCCTGCGCTGCATATCGCCTTCCAGCAGGTGGGTGACGAAATTGTGATAGTACGTGTTCAGAAGCTGAAGAATCACCCAGCGCTTCAGACGCGGATCGTCGGACTGCTTCATCAGATGCCAGGCGAGAAGCAGCTCGTTCATTGTCGACGGCGCTTCGATAAAATACGTGGACGGCCTGAAATTCGTATACCGTTGATTGCGCGCGGCCAGCATCAAATGGCCCGCGTGCCCCAGCTCGTGCGCCAGCGTAAAGGCGCTTCGTATGTTGCCCGCCCAGGTGATCAGAATGTAGGAATGCGTGCTGTACGGACTCGAGCAGAAGGCCCCGGTCGACTTGCCGATATTGTCGGCATAGTCGATCCAGCGTCCGGTCAGCGCCTGCTCCATAAGCTCCGTATATTCGGGGCCCAGGACACGCAGCGCGTCCAAGATCGTCCTTCCCGCCTCCTCGAACGTGACCGGAGGACTGAATTCCGGATCGAGCGGAGCCTTCAAGTCGCAGTACCGGATGCGCTCCAACCCGAGCACCCGCTGCTTCAGCCGGGCCAACCGCCGCATGTGCGGGGCCAGCTCCGTACGGATAATATCAAGGATGTTATGATACATCGGAATCGTGACCTGCTGCGGCTGGAGCAGCATATGCGTCACGGATTCGTAGCCGCGCAGCCGGGAAATGACCGTCTGCTTGTTCACTTCGGCTGCATAGGCGGCGGCAAACGTATTCTGGTAAGACTCCAGCGTCCCTGTAAACGACCGGTAAGCGTTCCGGCGCAGCGCGGTATCCGGCGACAGTTCGTAGTCGGTTTCGTACAGTGCGAACGAAACCGGCCGCGTTACGCCCTCGCCGTCCTCTACGGAAGCGAAGGACATATCCGACAGCTTGCTTCGCTGGTAAATCGTATAGGGGGCGCCCAGCACTTCCCCCAGCGACGCCAGGACCGCTTCCGTCTCTGCTTGCAGACGGTATGGTTTCGTTTCCAGCAGATCCGTCAAGCTTTTGCGGAACGCCTCCAATTGCGGTTCTTCCCCGATACAGCGCTCCAGCCATCCGTCCGGCAGCTCCAGCAGCTCCGAGCGAATGAAGGAAAGCGCGGCCCCTGCTTGGGCAGCAACATCTCCGACCCGGGCGGAATTCGCTTGGTATGCCGGATTCGTTCCGTCGCCGGACAGCTGCAAGCGGGCATACGTAGCGGCGCGTAACAGCCGGATATGCAGCGACTCCTTGGCCTCCAGACACTTGAGAAGCAGGCCCGCCCCTTCGTGCAGCTTCCCCTTAAAGCGCTCCATGGAAGGCAGCGACTCGACGATGCCGGTCATCTCGGCTTCCCAGGCTTCGTCTCCTGCATATAAATCGGCCAAATTCCAAGTGGATTGCGGCTCAACCTGATCTCTTCTTTTTCTCTCTTTCATTTCCGCGTTCTCCTTTTCATTTGAAGTAGACCGTTCCATCCGTCATAATGAAACAAAAAATGATTCCATGGATAAGGATGACCGGCTTATGGCGTTCGGAATTACAAGAAAAGAGCTCGTTCAATGGAAAGAAGCGGTCGCTCGCGGGGAGATCGCTTTTTTAACCCATTTTTGGTTCGATCCGCGTTTCCCGCAGTTTCATTCGGTCACCAAGGTCGGATGCTCCGATATGAAGCGGCTTGTCGCATGGTGCGAAGCCAACGGATTGAACCCCCGGTACATTCACGACCGCGAAAGCTTCCCGCACTATGACCTGATCGGACCGAAGCAGCTCGAAATTTTGCAGAAGGCAGGGCTTGGGGAGCATATCGACCGGTTCAGGCTGGGCTGACTCCCCCAGCTGCTCCCCATACGGCTTCCGCCAGCAGTTCGTACGAACGCAGACGGCTTTCATAGTCGGGCCCCGGCGTCACGATCATCAATTCGTCGCAGCCGCAATCCCTCTGCAGCAGCTCCAATGCCGCCTTTACCTGTCCCGGTGTTCCGACGAACGGCTTGGCCCGGTCTGCTCCCCCGCCTTCCGGCTGCAGCCCCCGCTTCGCTTCGTCCGCAAGCCTGTGCGCCTCCTCTTCCGTATCCGCGCAGAGGACGCTCACGGCCACGATCGTACGCGGGACGGCGCCCAATGACGTTGGCTGAAACTCCCGGATATAGGTGGCAAGCACCTCCGCTCCGTCACGGTCGCTCATGAAGTGTCCGAATACGTACCCGGTCCCGAACTCGGCAGCATACGAGGCGCTTTTCCGATTTGTCCCGAGAAGCCACACTTCCGGGTCGGCAGGAGGAACGGGCATAGCTCGGACCGGCACATCCTCTATGCGAAATTCATCGGCTAGCAAGGCGGACAAAGAACGGAGCGCTTCGGGCAGCTGCCGGACATTTTCCAGAAAATTGCCACTTAGCGCCATGCTCGTATGCGCCGACCCTCCCGGGGCCCGGCCGATTCCGAGATCGATCCGCCCGGGATACAAGGCCGCAAGCAGCCGAAACGTCTCGGCCACCTTAATCGGCTTGTAGTGCGGCAGCAGCAGCGCCCCCGAGCCGAGCCGTATCCGCTCCGTGTGCGCGCCGATATGCGACAGCAGCACCTCCGGCGCCGGGCAGGCCAGCCCCGGCATGTCGTGATGCTCCGCGGCCCAATAGCGCGAATAGCCCAGCTTCTCCGCCGCCTGCGCAAGTCTGCGCGCCTGTGCCAATGCGGCCGCGGCATCCGCCCCTTCAAGCAAAGGAACAAGATCCAGCAGGCTTAGCTTCATGTGCGTCCATTGCTCCTCTCTCAGGGCTTGCTTCATTCTCCCTAAGTTTATCCAACATCTGCCGCAGCATCAACTTTGCCGCAGGCGGATTGGCTTCTGTGCTGAAGTTGGCAACGATAAAGCCTCAGTCCCAAAATCCGCCGTCCGAGTGAATGATTTGTCCCGTCACCCACCTCGCGTCGTCACCGGCCAGGAAACGGATCAACCGTGCGGCATCTTCCGGTTGTCCGATGCGCCTCATCGGAAATTTGGGAAGCAGCGTCTGCTTCAACGCATCGTTCATCCATCCCGAATCGGTCGGTCCCGGATCGACCGCATTGACCGTGATCCGGTGAGGAGCCAGTTCCGCCGCGAGCGAAACAGTAAACGCTGAGATGGCCCCTTTGGTCGCGACATACGCCAAATTTCCCGGCATCGGACCTTTGTCTTGTCCCGATACCAGATTGATGATCCGTCCGCCGCTCCCGCCTTTCAACCTGCGGGCAAATTCCACAGACAGCATGCAAGTGCCGCGAATATTGACGGCGTGATGCGCATCGAGAATATCTGCGTTCAGCGCCTCGAAACCGACTTCCTCGCAATGCGTTGCATTATTGATCAATATAAACGGGGTGCCCAGCCGGTGCTGCACTTCATCCAGCAGCCGGGTCGCCGAGTTTGTCCCGGCTAAATCGAGTTCCATCGACGCGCTCCTTACGCCGAGCGCGACAAGCTCCTCGGACATCTGCCTTGGCCAGTCCCGGTCGCTTCCGTAAGGCTGAGCTTCGTCGTATTTGCGCCAATGGGTAAAAAACAGATCGGCGCCCTCTTCGGCGAGCGCTCGGGCAATAGCGCTTCCGATGCCGCTTCGGCGGCTCACTCCCGTCACAATGGCAATTTTGCCTTGCAGTCTTTTCTCGTTCATACGATCCCCTCCGTATAGATAGGGACGCGGCGGTGTGAACTGCCGGAGATGCAGCAATTCCCGGTAAACTCAAAAAGCGGATACCATAAGGTATCCGCTTGCCGGGTGTCGGGCTCGTTCCCATAGCGTCCCTGTAATGGCGACAGACAGGCACACCTCTCCCGTTAAACCAATCGGGATCGTGCGCTATCCGGTTCGTCAACCATTACAAAGTGCCTGCCATCGGGTAAATTCCCCTTTCCTGCATCTCTGGCCTGATTGTACCAAGAACTGGCGTTATCGGTCAATCCGGTGCATCGCTTCGCTGTCCTGCACTTGAAACGTTCGCCCGAATAAGCTATACTACAACAAATTGAATGACCGACCATTTGCCTGTGAAGAGCATCCAACTCGGAGGCGTTCTCGTTAAAGGGACCGATACCGTCCCTCAAGTGAACCGGGCCCGCCCGTTAACGCGGAACCAAAGCGGATCGGACCGCCATGCGTTCCGGTCAAGTTGGGTGGCACCGCGAGACAAGCGCTCCTCGTCCCAAAAGGATAGAGGGCGCTTTTTGTCATTTTCCGAAAAAAGGAGCGGTACCACATGCTGGACATTCACTGGATTCGCCAAAATCACGAGAGGGTACAAACGGTCGCCGATCAAAAAGGCATCGCCGTTTCCGTTGCCGAGCTGCTCGCCTGGGACGAGAAAAAGCGAAATCTGCTTCAGGAGACCGAGAAGCTGCGCCACGCCCGAAACAAGCTGTCAGAGGAGATCGGCAGCCTCATCCGTTCGGGAGGCCATCAAGAAGCCGAGCCGTTGAAACGTAACGTGAAAGATCTGGGCAGCCGCTTGGCGGAGACGGAACCGGAGCTGGCCGAAGCGCAGCGGCAGTTCGAACAGCTGATGCTGCGCATCCCGAACATCGTATCTCCCGACACGCCTGTCGGACGTTCGGATGCGGACAATATTGAAATTCGGCGTAACGGGACGCCGCCCGCTTTCGCTTTCGAGCCCAAAGACCACGTAGCTCTCGGCGAGCTTCACCGGATGATCGACATCCCGCGCGGCGTCAAGACGGCGGGAACCCGGAACTATTACCTGCGGGGCCCCGGAGCGCTGCTGCACCGCGCCGTGCAGCAGCTTGCGGTGGATTTGCTGTTAAGCCGGGGCTTTACGCTCATGGAGGTTCCGCTGCTCGTACGCGCGGATGCCCTGACCTATACGGGCTACTTCCCCTTCGGCCAAGACCAGGTGTACCGAATCGCGGACGAGGACAAGTGGCTGGTCGGTACCTCGGAAGTGCCGCTTGTTTCGTACTGCAGCCATGATGTGGTCGACGTCCGCGAACCGCTCATGCTTGCCGCCGTCTCGTCGTGTTTTCGAAGCGAGGTCGGCTCGGCAGGCAAAGACGTGCACGGCTTATACCGCGTGCATCAATTTTCCAAAGTGGAGCAGGTCATCGTATGCGAAGCCGAGCTTGACCGCTCCGAAGCGCTGCTTGAGACCATCACGGGCAACGCGGAAGAGCTTTTGCAGCTTTTGGAGCTGCCCTACCGGGTCATGGCCGTCTGTACCGGCGATATGTCGCAAAAAACGTATAAGCAGTACGATATCGAAACTTGGATGCCGGGCCGCCAAGCTTACGGCGAAACCCATTCGTCGTCCCACCTGCTCGACTTCCAAGCGCGCCGTTCGAACATACGATACCGCGATTCGGTCGGCAAGCTGCGCTACTACCATACGCTCAACAATACGGCCGTCGCTTCGCCGAGAATCCTCATCCCGCTGCTGGAGAATCACCAGGCCGAGGACGGCTCGATCCGGATTCCGCCGGCGCTGCGCCCGTACATGAACGGCATGGAGCGGCTGCTCCCTTCGTCCGGGGAATGAAGGCATAGCGGGCTGGCGTCCCGCCAATACTGCCGCTGCCTAGCATCCCGCTTCTCATGCGCTTCTGCGCGCAACTTCTTCAGCTCGGCGTCCGGCAACGGCTTGGCAGGCGTCTCCGTGCTGATGACGACCAGACGCGCGGAAGGTTCTGAGCTAACCGGGGCGCCTCGCCCTCACGGGTCCGAACGAAAATGATATGCAAAAAGGCCGGGGTTGCGACCCGGCCTTTTGTACTCTAACCTGAACTAGAATGCATTTGGGAACTTCATCAGTGTAACGACAAGAAAGAAGATAATGCCGTTGATCACGCTAAGCTTTTTGATAGAACCGATATGAGCCTTGATGCTTCCGCCGGACGGATCCTGCAGCGCCTTGCGCATTTTGCTGCCGAGAATGCCTGTCAGCGCCCCGATGGCGAGGAACAAAACAACCGCCAGCACCATCCAAAGCACCGAATATGGGGCCTTGCTGACCAGATAACCGCCGGACAAAAATGCGATCACGAGCGCTAGCTGCCCTGCACGGTTAGCGGCAAACAATACATTCAGGAATCCGAACTGAGCCGTTCCCGATTGCAGCGCCTCCACCCGCATCGCCAAAAATGGCAGCATGAGATAAAAGCCCATCAATATGGCGCCGAGCACATGTAAATACAAAAACACTTGCAGCATAATCCCGGGACCCTCCCTATTCAACCTCGTTTTCTCTCTCCCTTAGTATACAAGAATACGAGCTTCTTAAGCAAATTCAGGCCGGGCTTACGGATGGACTGCTTTGCCTGCTTTCGCCGCGCGTTTGTCGCGCCACTTCTGCAAAATTACGAACAGCGACGGCACGACGATCAGCGTCAGCATGGTCGAATACAGCAGGCCGGAAATAATCGTAATTCCCATCGGGCGCCACAAATTGCCGCCCATAATGGTCATCGGCAGCAAGCCGCCGATCGCCGTGGCCGTCGTCAGCAGAATCGGCCGGAGCCGCGCTTTCCCCGCTTCCGCTACCGCTTCGTACAGAGGCAGCCCGCGTTCGCGCGCCTGCTCGATAAACTCGATCAAAATAATGCCGTTTCGCACCACGATGCCCGCCAGGCTGACGAGCCCCATGAGCGCCATGAAGCCGATCGGCGACCCCGAAAGGAACAGACCGATAATCGCGCCGCCTGCTGCCAAATAAACGGTTGACAAAATGAGCAGCGGAATCGACAGCGAATAGAACTGCATGACCATGATGATGTAAATCAGCAAAATAACGACGACCGACAGCTTCCCGATCGAGGCGAACGCTTCGTTACGCTCTTCGTTTTCCCCGCCGAACTGGATCGAATAGCCTGCAGGAACATCGTAGCTTTCCAGCTTCGCTTGCAGATCCTTCACAATATCGTCCGCCAGCCGGTCCTGCGTGTAGCTGCGCACGGTAATCGTCCGGGTCTGGTCGCGGTGATGAATCGACTTGATCATTTGGCTGGTGCGGATATCTCCCAGCTCGCGCATCTGAACCGTGCCGCCTTTTTGCGTCGACACGTACATTTTCTTCATCGTCTCCACCGGATCGGCGGAACGCATCTTGGCGTACAGAACCACATCGATCAGATCGTCGCCTTTCTGCATCTCCGACACTTCCAGCCCTTCGGTTGCAATCCTGAGCGTCGTGGAAAACTCCTTCTCGTTCACGCCGAACAGACTCAGCTTCGCCGGGTCCGGTTCCACCTCGAAGGTGTTCATGGCCTCTCCGACATCGTCGGTTACGCTGATCGTACCGGGGATTTCTTTCAGCATCGCTTGAATATCCCCCGAAATCCGGCGAAGATCGGACAGCTCGCTGCCGCTGATACGCAGGGCGATCGGCGCGCCGACAGGCGGTCCTTGCTCCAGCTCGCGCGGCGTAATCTCCACATCGGAGGGGAACATCGCCTTCAGCTGCTCCCGCCACTGCACGACGGCGGCTTTCGTATTCAGCTGCTTCGTATCGACCTTAACGAACAGCTGTCCGATCGAGATGCCCGTCTGATCCGCTTCCGTGTAATAAAAATGCGGAGCCGTCCGCCCGGCATAAGCCGAGACAAAACGCACGCCCGGCTGCTCTTCCATCCATGCCGCAGCTTTGCGGATTGTAAACTCCGTTTCCGCAAACTGACGTCCGGACGGAAGCTTGAAATCGATGAGCATCTCTTCCTTCTCCGCTGGCGGAAAATACTGCACCCCAAGCAGCGGCATCAAGCCGAAGGCGGAGGTGCCCAGCAGCAGTGCAGCGAGCCCCGTCAGCAGCGGACGCCGCAAAAAGCGGTGAATCTGTTTCCCGTAAAAGGCGCTCAGCCTTGCGATCGGCTTGCCGAGCAGCCCTGGGGTTTCCATCCCCTCGCTTCCAGACGAGCCCCCCGCAGCTTTGTTCGGCTCAGCCTTGGCGCCTTTGCGGCGAAGCCGCCGCTCGCCCACCCATTGGCGGAAAATCGGAACAATCGTCAGCGACATCGCCATGGAAGCCGCAAGCGATAACGAAATGACGACCGGAAGCGGGCGAATGAAGCTTCCGATGTTGCCCTGCAGGAAAAACAGCGGCAAAAATGCGGCGGCCGTCGCAACCGTCGCCGTCAGGATCGAAATGGCGACATCGCGGCTCCCCTCCAGGGAGGCCGTAGCCGGATCGTCGCCGAGCTGCAATCGGCGCTGGATGTTATCGTTCACGACGATAGCGTCGTCGACCAATATTCCGAGCACGATGACGAGCGCAACGATTGTAATCTGGTTCAAGTCGATGCCCATCGCTTCGACGGGAATAAAGCCGATCGTAATGGACACCGGAATAGCTAAGGCTACGATCAGCGAAGTGCCGAATGTCAACCCGAGAGAGCAGACGACGATAACCGAAAGAATCCCCATCAGCAGCTCTCTGCCCAGCTCGTTGAACAGATGGTCGAGACTTTCCTTCTGCGTAAATAGCGACTCGATCTTTACATTGGCTGGCAGCTTCGGCTTCAGCTCGGCAACCTTCTTGTCGATGCGCTTCTGCAGCGACGGGACATCCGTGCCTTTCTCCGAATTGATGACCAGATCGAGGACAGGCTTGCCGTTATGTAAAATCGATACTTCCTTTTTCTTCGGCCGCAGCTTGACGTCGGCGACATCCTTGATCTTCAGCGAGCTGCCGGGTGGCAGGCCGAGAAGCTCCGTGTTCGCGATATCGTCGGCGGATTTCCACTCTCCGCCCATATTGACGTAGTACTGCTTGGCGCCTTTGTCCACCGTACCGAGCGGGACCCGGTCATGCTTATTTTTCAGCGATTGCGCCACGATGCCCCATGGCAGCCTCAGCATATCCAGCTTGTCGGTATCGAGCGTAATCGCCACTTCCTGCTCGGGCAGGCCGACGACCTCGACGTTACTTACGCCGGGGACGGTTGCAAGCTGCTTCTTCCAGTGGTCCATCGTCGTTCGCAGCGACTCCAGCTCTTCCGGCGTCTCCACGACAAAATGCAAAATTTGCGCCGCAATTTTGCTCAAATCGTCGTTCACTTCCGGCTGGTGCGCGCCCTCCGGCAGGTCATCCTGCGCGGTCTGCACCTTCTGGCGCAGCGAGTCCCACGCCCTGCGGATATCCGTGTCCGACTTCAGCTCGACTTGAATGACCGACACGTTGGCGGCCGAAGTGGAGCTGAGAACCTTGATGCCGTTGATTTCCTTAATTTTATCCTCCAGCGGACGGGTGACGAACTGCTCCACTTTTTCCGGCGAGGCCCCCGGGTAGACGGTTTTTACCAACGCATACGTGATCTCGACCTCGGGATTTTCCCTCTGCTTCAAGGTGAAAATATTGAACAGTCCGAGCACAACCGCCATAACGAAAAACAGCAGCGTGACCTTGCGGTATTTCAGCAGCTTCGCGATCATTCCCCGTTCACATCCGTTTCCGGCAGGCAGTTGACATTGATTCCGAAGAGCACCTCGGCTAGCGGGTCAAGCTTTTCCAAACCGTAACCTTTTTCGATAAACCATTGGTAAGCGACCATCTCCAGCATCCCGATCTCGGCATAAGCGGTCATTTCCAGCTGCTCCTCCGTATATCCGGGATAGACGTTGAAATGCTTGAACATGTCCTTGACCACCTCGCAGACATTGCCGTAAAACTGCTTCGCGATGTCTGCGATTTCCGGAGAGGCGGCGCCGTGCCGCTTTAAAATGTTAAGTATCGTCCGGTTGTGGTAATAAATGGTGAGCGTTTGCCGGATCAACCGGTCATGCATTTTTTCCATGTGCAAATCGCAAGGATCCAACGATTCCGGTTCGAGCGCGACGAGGATTTCCTTCAAGCATTCCTCCGCTACGCTGCGGAACAAGTCTTCCTTGCTTTTGAAATAAAGATAAAACGTGCCCTGCGCCATGCCGGCATTCTTCACGATGTCCGACACTTTGGTGTTGTGATACCCTTTCTGCTCAAAAAGCTTCAGCGCCGACTCGACGATTTTGTCTCTCTTCTCTACGGCCAACGGTGAATTCTCCTCCCCTGGGACTGTCCTTACGGCAGTTCTCAATATTATGACTGATCCGTCAGTCATTTTGTATCGTACCATGAATTGCCTTGGCTTTCAATTCCCTTATAAAAAAAGACCAGCTTCGCCTTTCGGCAAAAACCGGTCTTTCTTGGACAATAGTATAGGCAATCAGCCCGTTACGACTTTGATGACATTGCGTACGGATTCTGCGGATTTGTCCAGCGCCGCTTTCTCTTCCGGAAGCAGCTCGAGCTCGAACACTTTCTCGATGCCGTCGCCGCCAAGCAGCGTCGGTACGCCCATGAACAGGTTGTCATAGCCGTATTCGCCTTGAAGCAGAGCGATGGAAGGCAGAACGCGTTTCTTGTCTTTCAAGATCGCTTCCGTCATTTGCACGAGGGAAGCGGCCGGTGCGTAGTAAGCGGAGCCGTTGCCCAGCAGGTTCACGATCTCGCCGCCGCCGGTGCGCGTACGTTTCACGATCGCTTCGATGCGGTCAGCCGGAATGAGCTTCTCGATCGGAATCCCGCCAACGTTGGAGTAACGAACGAGCGGGACCATGTCGTCGCCATGGCCGCCGAGCACAAAGCCGCGCACGTCTTCTACGGAAACGTTCAGCTCTTGCGCGATAAACGTGCAGTAACGAGCCGTGTCAAGCACGCCCGATTGGCCGATAACGCGGTTTTTCGGGAAGCCGAGCGTTTGGTAAGCGACATACGTCATGGCGTCTACCGGGTTGCTCAGGATGATCACGATCGATTGCGGGCTCGTTCTTTTGATATTTTCGCAAACGGATTTCACGATGCCTGCGTTCGTGTTCACGAGGTCGTCGCGGCTCATGCCCGGTTTGCGGGCAATCCCTGCCGTGATGATCACAATGTCGGAGCCGCTGGTTTCGTCGTAGTTGGACGTACCGATAATGTTGGCGTCGAACCCTTGCACCGGGGAAGCTTCGAGCATATCCAGCGCCTTCCCTTTAGTCGGGTTCTCCAGTTGAGGGATATCCAGCAATACGACGTCGCCGAGTTCTTTTTGCGCCAGCATCAATGCTGTTGTCGCACCTGTGAAGCCTGCGCCGACAACCGTAATTTTTTTACGTTGGATTGCCATAATCAATTCCTCCCATTGGTTTGTGCCCTGTCGCACATTAATTTTATGATTCAATTTCGGGAATTAGCATTATTTGCAACACATGGAAGCGTGTTCTTGTGCAGCACGACGCCAGCTCATGCGCACAAGGATAACCGCGTTCCTACACCAACCTGCCACTCGAACGCCCCGGCACACATGAAAGCGTGGCTACGGGCGCCAGGCTTCAGCCCGGCCGCCCGCAGACAAACGCGTTCCATTCTCAAACGCCTCATGGTGTCCTCTACCCTGCCTGCCGACAGCTTTCGTCGTCCAGGGGGCGAAACCTCCAAGTTTTACGAAGCAAAACTGCTTCGTAAGCTCTCCCTTACTAAGGGAGGTTTGGAGGGCTGGATCTTAGAAATTCTTGATGATCTCGTCGGCAAACGCGGAGCATTTCACTTCGGTTGCGCCTTCCATCAGACGAGCGAAGTCGTAAGTTACCGTTTTGTTGTTGATCGCCGTTTCCATTCCTTTGTAGATCAAGTCAGCCGCTTCCAGCCAGCCCAGGTGCTCCAGCATCATAACGCCCGACAAAATAACGGAGCCCGGGTTTACCACGTCAAGACCTGCGTATTTCGGAGCCGTACCGTGCGTTGCTTCGAAGATCGCATGACCGGTTACGTAGTTAATATTTGCACCCGGAGCAATACCGATACCGCCGACTTGAGCAGCCAGTGCGTCGGACAGGTAGTCGCCGTTCAGGTTGAGTGTAGCGATGACGTCAAAGTCAGTCGGACGAGTAAGCACTTGCTGCAGCGCGATGTCGGCAATCGCGTCTTTTACGATGATTTTGCCGGCCGCTTCCGCGTCTTTTTGCGCTTTGTTCGCCGCGTCAACGCCTTGCTCTTCTTTAATTTTGTCGTATTGAGCCCAAGTGAACGTTTTATCGCCAAACTCTTGCTCGGCGAGCTCGTAACCCCAGTTTTTGAACGCGCCCTCGGTGAACTTCATGATGTTCCCTTTATGTACCAGGGTCACGCTCTTACGGTTATGCTTAATTGCGTATTCGATAGCGGCGCGGATCAGACGCTTCGAGCCTTCGGAAGAAACCGGCTTGATTCCGATACCGGACGTTTCCGGGAAGCGGATCTTTTTCACGCCCATTTCGTTTTGCAGGAAAGCAAGCACTTTTTTCACTTCATCGGAACCTGCAGCCCACTCGATGCCGGCATAGATGTCCTCGGTGTTTTCACGGAAAATAACCATGTCTACCAGCTCTGGACGTTTAACCGGGGAAGGCACGCCTTTGAAGTAGCGAACCGGGCGGGAGCACACGTACAGGTCCAGCTCTTGGCGAAGCGCAACGTTCAAGGAACGGATACCGCCGCCGATTGGCGTCGTCAGAGGTCCTTTGATCGCTACGATGTATTCGCGGATTGCCGTCAGCGTATCGTTCGGCAGCCAGTTATTGTATTTGTTGAAGGCTTTCTCGCCTGCGAACACTTCGTACCATGCGATTTTTTTCTCGCCTTTGTACGCTTTCTCTACCGCTGCATCCAATACACGCTTGGAAGCCGCCCAAATGTCGGGACCTGTGCCGTCGCCTTCGATGAACGGAATGATCGGATTGTTCGGAACGTTCAGTTTGCCGTTTGTGATGGTGATGCGTTCGCCTTCCGTCGGAAGTGCATATTGTTCGAATTGTGCCATGAATAGGTAAGCCTCCTTGGTTTGGTTTGGAGCCGCTGCAACACGAGCTCCGTGGAATAGGGATGATGATGTCAAAAAGATACGGGAGCAGCGGCCCCGTCTCCTTCTCAGGAAACCGATAACGCCGCAGCCGCCCGTAGGATAGCTGCTTTTCTATTTCTTCCCGCTGATGCGGCATCCCAAGCCGGATTAGCGCTGCTCGATCGGAACGAAGGCTTGATGCGACGGTCCCGTATATTCGGCGCGCGGACGAATGAGGCGGTTATTGTCAAATTGCTCGAGAATGTGCGCCGTCCATCCGGACGTACGGCTGATCGCGAAGATCGGCGTGAACAAGTCGCGCGGAATCTCGAGCGACGTGTAGACGGAAGCCGAGTAGAAATCTACGTTCGGCTTCAACCCTTTTTGGCCGGTTACGATGTCTTCGATTAGAATGGACATGTCGTACCAGTTCATGTTGCCAGTAATTTTACCGAGCTCCTGGGACATTTTTTGGAGATGCTTCGCGCGCGGGTCGCCGTTTTTGTACACGCGATGGCCGAAGCCCATAATTTTTTCCTTGCTGGACAGCTTATTGTTGATATAGCTGGTCACGTTATCGGCCGTGCCGATTTCTTCGAGCATCGCCATAACCGCTTCGTTGGCGCCGCCGTGCAGCGGGCCTTTGAGCGCGCCGATCGCGGACGTCACGCCCGAATAAATATCGGACAGCGTCGCTACGGTTACGCGCGCAGCGAACGTTGAAGCGTTCAACTCGTGGTCGGCATGAAGCACCAAAGCTTTGTCCAAAGCTTGGATTGCGATCGCTTCCGGCTGTTTGCCCGTGAGCATATACAGGAAATTCTCGGCAATCGAAGCACAGGATTTCGGCGCGATCGGCTCCTGGCCTTGGCGGATGCGAGCGAATGCCGCTATGATCGTCGGCAGCTGCGCTTGCAGCTTGATCGCTTTGCGGAGATTGGATTCCGGAGTCATATCGTTCGCCTCGGCATCGTACAGCGCCAAGCTGGAAACGGCGGTACGAAGCGCGGCCATGGAGTTGACATCTTTCGGGTACAGCTTGATTTGCTCGATCACTTCGGCAGGAACCGAAGCGTTGTCGCTCAGATCTTTGGTTAATTGATCCAGTTCGGAGCGATTAGGAAGCTTGCCGTACCATAACAAGTATACGACCTCTTCGAACGTGGCGTTCTCTGCAAGGTCGTCGATATTGATGCCGCGATAGGTGAGCACACCGTCGATAATGGAGCTGATGGAGGACGTTGTGGCTACAATTCCTTCCAAACCTTTGGTAGCAGTCAAGATAATCTCTCCTTTTGCGTTCAAATTCACATAAGTCTACTATAAAGTATTTAGAAACTAAAGTGAACAAATTCAGACATAAAAGTTCATTATCAGCACCATAAACAGATGCTATCTGTGGACTGAATCATATGTAAGCATACTGACTCAAAAGCCTGCGGCTCAAGGATTTGCCCAGTTTCATTATACTCATATTAACTCATAAAAAATCAAGCCGAATCCATGTTTTTACAGCAAGGAATGGGAAAAACACAACAGCGGCGCAATAAACCGCCGGTCCCTTTGACGTTAATTGGCGAAAGGATGGCCCATTTCCGGAATCAGGTACTAAACAAACATAGTACTTTTCGAATGCGCCATTCAGCATTACATTCGAGGAAGAGGTGGTCATTTATGAAAAAGTACAGCCTGATCGAGAAAATTTTGATTATAGCGGTGCTAGTCCTCGCGTTAGCTTTTATCGGCGCATTTTTCGCAATCAGATATATTTTGCAGCATGTTTCCTTTGCCCCTTAGGAGAAGATGGTTTTTCAGGTTCAGTGGACTTCCACTTGCCGTAACGGTAAAATAAAACCTAACTTTTACACCGTTTGCAGGAGGACCAGCCATGAACAACAGCCGGCGAATCGGCATCATTGACATCGGCTCCAACTCGATCCGGTTGGCCGTGAACGAACAGACGACGGGCGGAGCGTACCGCGTAATCGGCGAATTCAAGGAGTCCGCACGCTTAAGCCAGCGGATTGGCGCCGACGGGACGTTGGCCCCTGCGGATATTCAGGTAATCGTGCGGATCTTGTCGCATTTTAAACGGATATGTCACGCTCACGAAGTGACCGAATTCCGGGTAGCCGCAACGGCAGCCATCCGCAACGCCGCAAATTCTCAGGAGATTGTGGACACGCTGCGCCGCGAAAGCGGATTCCGCGTTGAACTGCTGTCCGGGGAGGACGAAGCCAGGCTCGGCTTCCTGGGCATGATCCAAACGATGGATATTTCGGACGGCTTTCTTGTCGACATCGGCGGAGGAAGCACCGAAATTTCGCTATTCCGCGACCGCGCCTTGATCCGCAGCGTATCGTTTCCCTTCGGCGCGGTCAATACGACGCGCAAATTTGCCCCGAACGGCGAATTTCAGGAAGAACAGCTGCGGGGCATCCGCCAGATGGTCGAGGACGCGATTGCCCGTGAGCCCTGGATTCGCCAGGCCCCCGGCCTGCCGCTCGTCGGGCTCGGCGGCGGCGTTCGGACGCTATGCAAAATCAACCAGCGCAAGCGCAGATATTCCTTGCCGATTACGCATAATTATACGATTTCCGCCGCCGAAGTGGACGAGCTGGCCGCCTGGCTCCCTCTCCTTCCGGGTGAAAAACGCAAAAAAATCGACGGGCTGTCCAAAGACCGCTACGATATTATCGTCCCGGGGCTGCTGATTCTGCAGTCGATCTTTCAGGCAGCGGGCGCTTCGCATTATGTCGTCAGCGGCGCGGGCCTGCGAGACGGCCTGTTTTTTGAAAGCTTTTACCCTGCCGATACGGGGCTGAAGCATATGGCGGAGCGAAGCGCGGACAACCTGCTCGCCCTGCATTCGACGGCCCCCCGGGCGCATCTCTCGCATGTCAGCCGGACGGCCTTGAAGCTGTACGATGCGTTGACGGAGGCGGGAAAGCACCGCTTCGATCCGCGCGTGCGCCTGTGCCTGATCATCGCGGCCAAGCTGTACCGGATTGGCGCTTCGCTCAGCTACTACCAGTATCCGAAGCATTCGTTCCATATGATTGCGCACACGCGCATCGACGGTCTGACCCACCGCGAAATTTTGATTTGCGCCTTGACTGCTTCGTACAAAACAAAAGCACGGACCCAGCAGGCCGTGCAGCACCATAAGGATATTTTGAAAAAAACCGACACCGACCTGATCGCAAAGCTCGGCACGCTGCTTAAGCTCGCCGTCGCTCTCGATATTAGCGAGACGCAAGCGCTGGAAGTGACGAACGCGTTCTCGGAAAGCAAGGCGCTTCATGTACGGCTGCAAGCCAAGCATGACCCCTCTGCGGAATACAGAGAGGTCACGGGATTGCAAAAGGAATTTAAAAATACGTGGGGACAGCATCTCAAGGTTCATGAGTCGTCGTTTTCCACGAGCTGATGCGCATGGCCGCAAATTGACTGCGAAGCTGCGGCTCGCGTCCTTCCGAACGGACATGCTCGTACATGCCGTTCGGCTGGAGCTGCCGCGCCTTCACGTTATCTTTCAGGCTCAAGCGCAGGATATCGATCAGCGACTGCTGGATGCTTTTGTCAAATACGGGGCACATCAGCTCCACGCGCCGCGTCAAGTTTCGGGTCATCCAGTCCGCGCTGGCGATATACACTTCCGGTTCTCCGCCGTTCTCGAAATAAAAAATGCGCGAATGCTCCAAAAACCGGTCCACAATGCTCCGTACCGTAATCCGCTCGCTCAGTCCCGGAACGCCGGGCCGCAAACAGCATACGCCGCGCACGATCAGGTCGATGTCGACCCCCGCCTGCGAGGCCGCATACAGCTCGTCGACCATCTGCTGGTTCGAGAGCGAGTTAAATTTGGCGATGATCCGCGCCGGCTTTCCTTCCGCGGCGTGCTTCGCTTCGCGGCGGATTTTCTCGAACAGCTTATCCATCATGTCCGTAGGCGCCACGCCGAACGCTTTCCAATTGTGCGGCGCCGAATACCCGGTCACCTCGTTAAACAACGCGGAAGCGTCCTCTCCGATCTCCTTATGCGAAGTAAACAAGCCGACATCGGTGTATAGCCGCGCCGTACTGTCATTGTAATTCCCCGTACCCACGTGCACGTACCGCCTCAGCCCATCCGCTTCCTGCCGGACGACCAGCGTAATTTTGGCATGCGTCTTTAGCCCCACGAGCCCGTACACGACATGGCAGCCGGCCTGCTCCAGCTTGCGCGCCCAAGCAATGTTGCGTTCTTCGTCAAAACGCGCCTTCAGCTCCACCACTACCGTGACCTGCTTGCCGGACTCCGCCGCGCGGGCAAGCCCTTGAATGAGCGGGGAATTGCCGCTCACCCGATACAGCGTCATTTTGATGGCGAGCACTTGCGGATCGTAAGCCGCTTGGAGCACAAAATCGGTGACGGCATCGAACGACTCGTAAGGGTGATACACCAGCACATCCTGCTGCCGCAGCTTGGCGAACAGATCCTCGACATCGTCCAGCTCGGAAGGATAGACCGGTTGGATCGGGGGATAGCGCAGATGATCGAAGCCCTGCAGCGCCGACGCCATCTTCATAAAATACGTCAGATCAAGCGGCCCGTCGACTTCGAAAATGTTCTCGGCAATCTCGAACTCCTCCGTCAGCTGCTCCAGCGCATACGGATGAATGCCTTTCTGCACCTCAAGCCGGACAGGCGTCCCCCAACGCCGTTTGCGGAGCTGGATTTCGATTTCCTCCAGCAAATCCTCGGCGCCCTCCTCATTCAGCGTCAAATCCGCGTTGCGCGTCAAGCGGAACGCATGGACCGAGATCGGGATATAGCCGCTGAACAGGGTATAAATATGCTTTTCTATGAGATCCTCCATGAGGATGAATTCGCGTTTTTTGCTGTTCGCTCTTGCCGGTACCGCAAGATAACGGCTTAGATTCGACGGCACCTGGAGGATGGCAAAATAAGGTTCGTCTTCCGGATCGTCGCCTTCCTTCATCAGCACGACCGCCAAATACAAAGCCTGGGTCCGCACCAGCGGAAAAGGCCGCGACTGGTCGACCGCCATCGGCGTCAGCACGGGAAAAACGATGTCGTGGTAATATTCGTCCATCGCCTTGCGCTGGGTTGCGTTCAAATCGTCGTATTCGGTAAAAATAATGCCTTCCTTGCCAAGCTGACGGATCATGTCCCGGTACGTTTTGTACTGTTCCGTCACCATTTTGGAGGAGCGCTTCATAATCCGTTTGAACAGTCCGGCGGGCGTATAGCCGGTGAAATCTTTTTTCGTATGGCCCGCTTTAATCTGATCCTTGATCCCCGCCACGCGGACGCTCATAAACTCGTCTAAATTGGAAGAAACGATCGATAAAAATTTGACGCGTTCGAGCAGCGGCGTCTCGGGGTCCTGAGCCTCCTCCAGCACACGCCAGTTGAATTCGACCCAGCTTAAATCGCGGTTCAGATAGTGGTTGGCCGTCTCACGCGCGGCAGTGTCCTTCATAAGGCAGTTAACCCTCCATGGTCATTCACCGTTTATCTTCTTTTTTCCGCTTCTTTCATCATAATTCGACAATGTTAAAAGAGCGCGCTCTTTTTGTTAATTTTATGTAAACGCAAGGGAAAATACACCTAAATTTTCATGCGTGCGAAGCAAAAAGAGCTTTATCATTATACAACGAAAAGAGCTCCCGAAGGAACTGATCTCCTCAGGAACTCTTTATGTAGACAAAAGCTGGGACTTCAAAGCCTATTCGGTTTGCGGGAGAACGGTTTTCGCTATTTTACCGTCCAATTCCTCGTAATCGTAATAACGGATCGTATCGTACAACTCCTTGCGGGTTTGCATGTCCCGAAGCGATCCCGCCTGCGTTCCGGCGCGGCTGATTTCCGTAAATACGCGCTCGTAGGCTTTGGCCGCCACGCGCAGCGAGGTGACCGGGTAAATGACCATATTGAAGCCCCAAGCCTCGAACTGCTCTGCGGTATAATAAGGCGTTTTGCCGAACTCCGTCATGTTCGCCAGCAGCGGCGCGTCGATCGCGGCGCGGAACCGTTTGAATTCCTCCTCGCTCTCCAGCGCCTCCGGAAAAATCCCGTCCGCTCCCGCCGCCAAATATTGCTTTGCCCGGTCAACCGCCGCTTCAAAGCCTTCCACGCTCTTGGCGTCCGTCCGCGCAATGACGACGAGTGTTGGACTGATTTCCTTGATCGTCTTGATTTTTTGCATCATTTCTTCCGTTGAAACGAGCTTTTTGCCGTTCAAGTGGCCGCATTTCTTCGGCATTTCCTGGTCCTCGATCTGGACGGCGGCAGCTTTGGCTTCGACCATTTCCTTGGCCGTACGAGCCGCGTTCAAGATGCCGCCGAAGCCGGTATCGATATCGACCAGCAGCGGAAGCATCGAGGCGCGGACAAGCTCGCGCGCCCGTTCCGCGACTTCATTCGAATAAATGAGCCCAAGATCCGGCAAGCCCCGGCTGGCCGTATAGGCGGCGCCGGACAAATAAAGCGCCTCGAAGCCGGACTGTCTCGCTATTCGGGCTGCCATCCCGTCGTGCGTACCCGGGATTTTCAGAATCGGACCGGCTTCCATCCGCTTCCGAAAAGCGGCAGCCAGCTCCCGTTGGTCCTTTTCCTGCTCCATCAACCAAGCCATCGTAATCCTCCCGGGAAGTCATATTCCGCAGCCATGACGTTAAATAACGTACAGATTCATGTATTCGTTGACCGGCATTTGCTCCAACCGCTCCAAGTCAAGCGACATATCCAGGATTTGCGCCGCTTTTTGCTTGGGAAATCTGGTCAGCAGATTGGCTTCGAATTTATCGATCACCTTAGGCAGCCCTTCAGCCCGCCGTCTGCGGTGACCGATCGGGTATTCGCACTCCACGTTCGGAGTCTCCGTCCCGTCCTTAAACCGGATTTGAATGGCATTGGCGATCGACCGTTTGTCCGGATCGAGATAATCCCGGCTGTACTGCGGATTCTCCGTCACGACCATCTTCTCCCGAAGCGCATCGATTCTCGGATCGGCAGCCGCCTCATCCTCATAATGCTCCGCCGTCAACTCGCCGTGCAGCAAGCCTGCCGCCACCATGTATTGCAGGCAGTGATCCCGGTCGGCCGGATTATACAGCGGGCCCTTCTTATCGATAATGCGGATGGCCGACTCATGCGTCGTAATCGCAATCCGATCGATCTCGTCCAGCCGGCCCTTGACCTGCGGATGCAGAGCAAACGCGCATTCTACGGCGGTTTGGGCGTGAAATTCGGCCGGGAAGGAAATTTTAAACAGCACGTTTTCCATCACATAAGAGCCGAGCGGGCGTGCAAGCTTCAACGGTTTCCCTTGGAACAGAACGTCCTGGAAGCCCCATGTTTTGGCCGAAAGCGCGGTGGCGTATCCCATTTCGCCGTTGACGGCCATCAGAGCCAGACGGACCGCACGGCTGGTCGCGTCTCCGGCGGCCCACGATTTGCGCGATCCCGTATTCGGCGCATGCCGGTACGTGCGCAAGCTGCCGCCGTCCAGCCAAGCGTTGGAAAGCGCGTTGACCACCTCGTCCCGGGTACCGCCAAGCATCGCCGTGACGACGGCCGTTGAAGCGATTTTCACCAGCAGCACGTGATCCAAGCCGACCCGGTTGAAGCTGTTTTCGAGGGCGAGCACTCCTTGAATCTCATGCGCCTTCACGGCGGCGTCCAGCACGTCCCGCATCCGCAGAGGGGCTTTGCCTTCCGCGATGCGGACGCGGCTGAGATAGTCGGCTACCGCCAAAATGCCGCCCAGATTGTCCGAAGGGTGGCCCCATTCGGCAGCCAGCCACGTATCGTTGTAATCGAGCCAGCGGATCATGCACCCGATATTGAACGCCCCATGCACGGGATCGAGCTCATAGCGGGTTCCCGGCACCCGGCAGCCGTAAGGCACGGTGACGCCCGGCACGACGGGCCCCAGATGCTTCACGCATTCCGGAAAGCGCAGCGCCAAAATAGCCGTGCCCAGCGAGTCCAAGACGACGTGCTGTGCAATGCGCCGGGCTTCCGGACTTTGGACTTCGTATTCAAGCGCGTAATCCGCGATGTCAATCAACAGTTGATCCGCAGCAGATGCGGTGCGTCCTTGTTCATAGGCCATGGATGGGTTTGCTGCCATATCGTAGTCTCCTCCCATTACCGTGTTAAGAGCCGACCGAGGCCGGATGGGGATGCAGATCGCGCGGTCCCTTGTACAGAACTCGAGGCCGGAAAAGCCGGTTGTTCGCATGCTGCTCCATCACATGCGCGCAGACGCCGACCGTCCGGGCGGCGAGAAAGACCGGGGTGAACAGGTCGATCGGAATGCCCAGCAAATAATAAACCGGTGCGGCATAGTAATCGAGGTTCGGATACAATCCCTTTTCGCGGTTCATCACCTCTTCGCCGATGACGCACATGCGGTACAGCTTCTCTTCGTTTTTGGCGGCCGCAAGCAGGGCCAGCGCCTCTTTCATCAGCATCGCGCGCGGGTCCGGCTTCTTCATGTACACCCGATGGCCGAAGCCCATAATGCGCTCCTTGCGGGTCAATTTGCCGAGGATGAGCGGCTCCATCCTGTCCTCGTCTCCCGCTTCCAGCAGCATCTTCATCACCGCTTCGTTCGCTCCGCCATGCAGCGTGCCTTTCAGGGAAGCGACGGCGCCGGTCAGCGCCCCGTACAGATCGGCCTGTGTGGAAGCAATGACGCGTGCGGCAAAGGTGGAGTTGGGCATTTCATGCTCGCTGTAGACGATCAGCGACTGATCGAACGTCTTCTCTTCCATTTCGGAAGGAATCTTACCTGTAATCATGTACAAGAAATTAGCGCTGTACGAAAGGTCTTGACGCGGCTCCACCAAAGGCTGCCGCATGGACGCCTGGTAGCTGGCCGCCACGATCTGGGGCACCTTGGCCAGCAGCCGGATCGATTTGCGGTAATTCGCTTCCCGCGACCGGTCTTCGATATCCCGGTCATAGCCGGCAATAGCGGAAATGCCCGTTCTCAGGGCATCCATCAGATGCGTCTGCTTCGGCAGCAGGCGCAGGATCGCCAGCGCATCCTCCGGCAGTCCGTACTCCGTCTTGAGGCTGAGTTCAAGAGCATCCCGCCGTTCGGGCGTCGGCAGGCTGCCGTCAAGCATTAACGAAACGACGTCCAGATAAGTAACGGTTTTTGCCAACTCGATAAGATCGTAACCCCGCAGCACAATTTGTTCTTTTTCGACGTCCAAATAAGAGATTTCGGTCTCGCTTGCGATAACGTTTTCAAGGCCGGGCTGGAATGATCCGCTCATCGTTCTTTTCGCTCCTCCCGATGGTTTGGCTTTGCCCCTTCAGTATATCGACCCTCTGGAAATCACGTCCAATATCCGTTAAGTCCTTCCTGATATGCAGAATGTATCAAGCCGGGTACATGGACGCCCGTTCAACCGCCGAACGCTTGGCCGAGCTTCAAAAATTCGCGCAGCGCCGGCGACTTCTCGTCCTTCCGCCAAATAAACGCCGTTTCCAAAACGGCGGCTTCCTGAATAGCCCGGTACACGACCCCTTGATTTTGCTGGTGCCGAAAAGATGCGGGAACCAAGGCGACGCCCATCCCTTCGGCTACGAAGGCGACAACGGTTAAGATTTCAGGCGCTTCCAGCGCCACGTTAGGCGAAAATCCGGCTTTATAGCACAAATGGATGACGGCATCGTGATACGTGGAACCGTTTTGCCTGGGAGACAAAATGAACGGCTCGTCCTCCAGATCGCGGACGCTAAGCGATGGCCGGCCGGCCAACGGATGCGCTTCGGGAAGCACCGCCATAAACGGCTCCCGCATAAACAGCTCCGAGTTCAAATAAGGACTGTGAATCTGGGTGCGTACGATCCCGAGATGGATGCTTTTTTCGTGCAGCGCTTGCAGTTGGCTTCCGCTTTTCATTTGATGCAGCTTTAATTCCACTGAAGGAAAGCGCAGCCGATACTGCTGCAGCAGCGGAACGATGTGATAGGTCGCCGAACCGACAAAGCCGATCGCCAGTCTGCCCGTTTGCCCCTGGCTGGCTTTCTCAGCCGCCTCGCGCGCTTGCTCCACTCGCGCCAAGGCCGACCGCGACTCCTCCAGAAACACTTTCCCCGCTTCGGTTAGTTCGACATGCTGCTTGCTTCGGGAAAATAACGAAAAGCCAAGCTCTTCCTCCAGCTTGCGGATTTGCTGGCTTAACGGAGGCTGTGCCATGTTGAGGCGTGCAGCCGCCCGGCCGAAATGCAGCTCCTCCGCAACGGTAACGAAGTATCGCAAATGACGCAGTTCCATCGGGCCTCTCCCCTTTGATGTGCAATTCTTGTCTTGAATAAATTATACAATAGGAACGAATCATTTTGGAAAATATAGCATAAAAAGGAATAGGACCTGACCATAAAGGGCCAAGTCCTTAACTTATTCATATGTTGGCGAGACGCGCTTATCCCTTAGCTTCGGTAAGCAAAGCATATAAATCCGGCGCTTCCCTGTCGATCCGCACCGGCTTCCAGTCGCGGTTCAACCAAACATGCTGCGTTCCCCCGCTGACCAGCAGCTCCTCGCCGCGTTTAATTTCGTAAGCGAACCGGATCCGAAGATTGGTCGCATCGATCACTGTGGTGTCAACCGTCACCAGATCGTCGTAACGGGCGGGCGAGCGGAATTTGAGATCCGCTTCGATCACCGGCAGCAGCAGGCCGCGGGCCTCCAGCGTCTGGTAAGGCATACCCAGCTCTCGGATCAGCTCCGTCCGGCCGACTTCGAACCAATTCAAATAGTTGGCGTGATACACGACGCCCATCTGGTCCGTCTCTTGATACCGGACACGTAAAGTATGCTGCATACGAACCCCCTCATCCTCGTGGAAGGTACCCAGGGACGTCGATCCCCGGACCGTGAAAATATTGGAAAGCAAAGGAGCGAAACCGTTGTTCGATTTCGCTCCGATGGTTCTGTTATCACAGAGTTCGACGACGTTCGATTACAGCACGCGGGCGCGGCCGGAATAGATGACGCCGACTTCCGGATAGATGGACACTTCGTCGTTGTCTTGCAGGATGCTCAGCGCGTTGTCGACGCCGACGATGACCGGCTTGCCCAAGCTGATGCCGACAACCGCCGCATGGGACGTAATACCGCCCGTTTCGGTAACAACCGCCGCCGCTTTCTCGAAGGCCGGCATGTAGTCTTTATCGGTCGTCACGGTAACCAGAATGCAGCCCTCGGTCGTCTTCGCATTCGCTTCTTCGGCGGAGCGGGCCGTCACAACCTGGCCGGTGGCAATTTGCGTGCCGATTCCTTGGCCTTTGGCGATCATTTCGCCGATTTGATGAACCTTGATCAAGTTGGTCGTTCCGGAACGGCCGACCGGTACGCCTGCAGTAATGACGACGAGATCGCCCAAGCTGACGAGGCCCGCCTTCACGCTGGCATCCACGGCATGCTCGAACAATTGGTCCGTCGAGGTGCACGTCTCGCCTTTCACCGGAATCACGCCCCAGACGAGCGACAGCCGGCGCAGCACGCGATCGTTCGGCGTTACTGCGATAATCGGCGCTTTCGGACGGTACTTGGACACCATACGCGCCGTATAGCCGCTTTCCGTGGAAGTGAGAATCGCTTTGGCGTCCAGATCCAGCGCCGAGTTCGCTACCGCTTGGCTGATCGCCTCGGTTACGGTCGTCTGCTGCGCGTTGCTTTGACGGATGAAGATTTCCCGGTATTCCAGCGCCGATTCCGCACGCTCGGCGATGCGAGCCATCGTCTGAACCGACTCTACCGGATATTTCCCGGCCGCCGTTTCGCCGGACAGCATGACGGCATCCGTGCCGTCGAAGATCGCGTTCGCCACGTCGCTCGCTTCCGCACGTGTCGGGCGCGGGTTGCGCTGCATGGAATCCAGCATCATCGTAGCCGTAATGACCGGCTTGCCGACCTGGTTACATTTTTTGATCATCGCTTTTTGCACGATCGGTACGTCTTCGGCCGGAATTTCCACGCCGAGATCGCCGCGCGCGACCATGAGGCCGTCGGATACCTCGAGAATTTCGTCGAGGTTTTCCACGCCTTCCTGGTTTTCGATTTTGGAGATGATTTGAATATGCGTGGCGTTATGACGGTCCAGAATTTCGCGGATTTCCAGGACGTCGCTCGCTTTGCGCACGAAAGAAGCAGCGATAAAGTCCACTCCCTGCTGAATGCCGAAAATGATATCGTTCGCGTCTTTTTCCGTGATGCCCGGCAGGTTGATTTTCACCCCCGGCACGTTCACGCCTTTCTTGCCTCCGAGCAATCCGCCGTTTTTGATCCGGCACACGATATCCGTTCCGCGGATATCCTCGACCGTCAATCCGATTAAGCCGTCATCGATCAGAATGGTGGAACCGATCCTTACATCCTTGTAAAGGTCCTTGTATGTGATGGAAACGCGCTCGGCATCGCCGAGTACTTCCTCCGTCGTTAAAGTAATCAGATTGTCCTGAAGAAGTTCGACTTTTTGATCGTCCTTCAGCTTGCCGGTCCGGATTTCCGGTCCTTTGGTATCAAGCAGAATGGCTACGCTTTTGCCCAGCTCCTGGCACGCTTGACGAACGTTCTTGATTCGGTTGCCATGCTCTTCGAAATCGCCGTGGGAGAAGTTCAGCCGGGCAACGTTCATCCCCGCGTTAATGAGCTTCTTGAACATGTCCAGCGATTCGCTGACCGGTCCGATGGTGCACACAATTTTTGTTTTACGCATGATTTCCCTCCTGGATCGTGGTGAACCGACCGATTTGTCTAAATTTTTTGTAGCGGTCTTCCATTAATTCATTCTCTGTCATCTTGAGCAATTCCTGCAAGTGGGTCCACAACGTTTGCTTGATCGATTCCGCCTGCACGGCAACATCCCGATGGGCGCCGCCCTTCGGTTCGGGAATGATCGCATCGATAACGCCGAGCTTCAAAATTTCGTCCGCCGTAATCTTCATCGCTTCCGCCGCTTCCATCGATTTTGAAGCGTCTTTATATAAAATCGAGGCTGCGCCTTCCGGGCTGATAACCGAATAAATCGCATTCTCAAGCATAAATACGCGATTGCCTACGCCAAGCGCCAAAGCGCCGCCGCTGCCGCCTTCGCCGATGACGACGCACAAGACAGGCACCCGCAAGGAAGCCATTTCCATCAGGTTCCGGGCAATGGCTTCCCCTTGCCCTCTCTCTTCCGCCGCATTGCCGGGATAAGCGCCCTTCGTATCGATGAACGTGATGATCGGCCGCCTGAACTTGTCCGCCTGCTTCATAAAGCGCAGTGCTTTGCGGAACCCTTCCGGATGCGGGCTGCCGAAGTGACGCGCAATGTTGTCCTTCGTGTCTTTCCCTTTCTGATGGCCGACCACCGTCACCGGAATGCCGTTAAAACGCGCGATGCCTCCCACAATGGCCAGATCGTCGCCAAACAAACGGTCCCCGTGCAGCTCGATGAAATCGGTGAACAAATGCTGGATATAGTCGAGCGTCGTCGGGCGCTGCGGATGACGGGCGACCTGCATTTTTTGCCGGGTCGTCATGCCTGCGTACAATTCCGTTTCGAGCTGCTCCAGCCGCTGCTCCAAGCGTTTGATCTCCTCGGAGAAATCGATCTGCTTGTCCGCTCCGAACTTGCGCAGCTCGTCGATTTTGGCGCGAAGCTCGACTAGCGGCTGCTCAAAAGGCATTTCACTAGCCATTAACGATTTCCTCCTTTACTGCATGCATGCTAAGAAGACGGGTCAGCGTGCTGCGCATTTCTTTACGATGCGATACCAAGTCCACTTGTCCGTGCTTCAGGTTGAATTCCGCCGTCTGGAAGCCTGGCGGCAGTTTGATTTTCATCGTCTGTTCGATGACGCGGCCGCCGGTAAAGCCGAACGCCGCGCCCGGCTCGGCAATGATGTAGTCGCCGAGCATCGCGAAGCTTGCGCTTACGCCGCCGAAGGTCGGGTCGGTAATGACGGAAATGTACAGGCCGCCCTGCTCGTTGAGCTTGGCGATCGCCGCACTTGTTTTCGCCATCTGCATCAAGCTGAGAATGCTTTCCTGCATCCGCGCGCCGCCCGATGTGGAGAAAATGATCATCGGGCGTTTCGTCCGGATCGCCTGTTCGATCGCGTTCGTCACCTTTTCGCCGACGACCGATCCGAGCGAGCCGCCCATAAAGTCAAAGCTCATAACCGCTACGACGACAGGGTACCCTCCGATCGTTCCTTCGCCGGTAATGACGGCGTCCTGCATGCCGGTAGCTTCGACAGCCTTGTTGTACTTGGCTATGTAATCGGGGAATTCGAGCGGATCCTCGGATGCCATCTCGCCGTCGTACTCCACAAAGCGGCCTTCGTCCATCGTCATCTGGATGCGCTCTACGGCATTCAGCTTGTAGTGATAGTCGCAGGCCGTGCATACTTTCAGATTTTTTTCCAGCTCTTTGTTATACTGGATCGTCCCGCATTTGGGGCATTTGTTCATCAGGCCCTCCGGGATTTCGCGCTTCGGACGCTCCTCGGGAACGTCGATAGCTCCGTCCATCACCCGGTTCGGAGCCGTTCTGTCCACGGAAGGAACCGTGGCATATTTTCTTTTTTTCTGAAACAAGTCTTTAAATTGCACAATTACACCTCGCTTGCGGTATTGGGACTTGTTTAGGATCTATGCAAAATGGAGTTCAGCACTTCCTGAACCTCTTCCAATTCGCCTTCGGGAACGACGATTTCAAACTGGTTTTTGGTCATGTTGATAGCACGGACTTGAACAAGGAAGCCTTCTTCCGTCAGTCTTTGCTTAATTCTTTCAGCGATTTTAGCGGTCGGAGCGATATAGATAACCGTCCACATGAAAAAAGACCTCCCGAACATAATGCAATAATGATATCATAAGTGCACTTTTTCCCGCAACCGAAGCCCGGTATGCCGGAGGGGAGGTCTTATCCTTCAAATGCGCGCCGATTCGGCAAATCCCGACATCAGGTTACGGCAATAGGCCGTCCGCCTCATCCTGATGCTTGTGTGCGATCCGGGCCGAAGCCGCGGCCGCCAGCCCTGCCACCAGGTCGTCCAAAAAAACGTGAACGCACTTCGGATGGTCGTTCAGCTCGCGGATGACGCCCGGCTTCTTTTTGTCCAAATAGCCGAAGCTGGTCAGTCCGACCATACCATATACGTTTACGATGCCAAGCGCCAAGGTCTCGTCCACGCCGTACAGGGGCGCGTCCGTCTCCAACAGTCCCTGCAGCGGCTCGGGCAGCTCCTTCCGTTCGGCCAGCTCGTCCAGCGCGATTCCGGTATACAGCACGTATTGGACCTCGCGCTTTTGGAGAACCGTCATCACGCTCTCGATGCAGGCCTCCGCGGACAGCGCGGGATTATAGGGAAGCTGCAGCTCGCGCACAATGTCCGCTATGCGTTCGACGGTTACTCCCCGTTTCTTCAAACATTCGACAATCGCTTGGCAGGACATAAAAACAACGCCTCCTCCGGTTCCATTCGTAACTCGGGCAAACCGGCGAGTCTCACGTCTCGCCGAACTGGGTGCGGGTTACTAAATGTATGCGGGGGAGGCACGATTTATTTCACTTTTACGCTCTCTTTGCCGAGCAGCTCCTCAATGCGGGCGAACAGCTCGGGAGACGGCTTCACCTTGTACTGGTCGCTTAAGCCTAGCGTTTTTTGGGTCCGCTCATAGTACAGGACGACCGGAAGCGGGCCGCCATGCCCGGCAATGAGCCGCTTCAGCGATTCCAGCACCGCCGGCTGCTCGCGCTGCGGGGAAATGCGCATGTAGACGCGCTGGCCCGCCGCCGCGGCGCGGAGACCGCGGGCGGCAGCGGCTTCAGCGGTCCGTGCAGGCGCAGCCGCGGCCTTGCGCTCCGCCCCGTCCGGCAAGGGCCCGGACGATGGAGCCGCCGCCGGGAAAGCTGCCGCGGATCGGCTCCGCGGCTCGCGCGCGGCCTCCGCCGAAGCCGTGCCGCGGGGCGCGAAGCCGGAAGCGCGCCGCAGGCCGCTTCGCGGGGAGCTCGCCGGTAGCGGGGCCGGCTTGACCGCCTTCTGCTCCAAGTGCGGATCGTCCAGCGCAATAAGCTGATCGGCCAGCAGCTTGTAATCCTCGTCCCCAAGCTGAAGCTTGGCGATGACAAGCACGGGCTTGCCCTTTTGCACCAGCGGGGCGTACTTTTTCCACGTTTCGGGGAACAGCACGACCTCCGCCTTGCCGACCCGGTCCTCCAGCTCCATGAACGCCATCGGCTGGCCTTTTTTCGTGACGATCGTCTTGTTCGAGACGACCAGGCCGGCAACCATGACGTCGCTGCCGTCCGGATACTCCTGAAGCCGGGACAGCAGGTCCGTCTCCAGCTTCTGCAGCACCGCATCGAAGTCGTCCAGCGGGCTGCCCGAGATGTACAGGCCCAGCAGCTCCCGCTCCAGCTCCAGCTTTTGCGTCAGCGTGAACGGAGGAATCTCGGGGTATTCAACCTCCCAGTTGACCTCTTCCGTGAAGCCGTCAAGCACGAGCTGCAGATCTTCGCGGTCCTTGCGCCACTTGACCGCCGCATCGACGGCGTCTTCCAGCATCGCGAGCTGCTGGGACCGGTGGCCCGGCAGCGAATCGAGCGCCCCGCCCTGAATCAGCGATTCCATCACGCGCTTGTTGCAGACGCGCAGATCGACGCGCCGGCAGAAATCGATCAAGCTGGCATAAGCGCCCGTACGCCGCTCGGCGATGATCGACTCGATCGCGTGCGTCCCGACGTTCTTGATCGCGGCGAGCCCGAAGCGAATCGCGCCGCCGTTCTCCGCCGCTACCGGCGTAAACAGAAAGCCGCTTTCGTTCACGTCGGGCGGAAGCACGGCGATGCCCATGCGGCGGCATTCGTCGGCGTATTCCGCGATTTTATGGTGGCTGCCCGTCACGGCGGTCAGCATCGACGCCATGAACGGCACGGGGTAGTGCGCCTTCAGATACGCCGTCTGGAACGCGAGCACGCCGTAAGCCGTCGCATGCGCCCGTGGGTAGCCATAGTCGGCGAAGCGGACGATCATGTCGTACACCCGGTTCGCCTCGGCTTCGCTGTAGCCCTGCGCCAGGCTTCCTTTCACAAAGTGGGCGCGCTCCTCGTCGAGCACTTCCCGCTTCTTCTTGCTGACCGCCCGGCGCAGCAAATCCGCTTCGCCGAGGCTGAATCCGGCCATCTTCGAAGCGATCTGCATGATCTGCTCCTGATAAATGATGATCCCGCACGTTTCCCGAAGAATCGGCTCCAGCGCTTCATGCGGGTATTCCACCGGCTGGTGCCCGTGCTTGCAGGCGATATATTTCGGGATGAATTCCATCGGGCCCGGCCGGTAGAGCGCGAGCACCGAGATGATGTCCTCGAAGTTCGACGGCCGCAGCTCCTTCAGCACGCGGCGCATCCCCGCCGACTCCAGCTGGAAAACACCCGTCGTATCGCCCCGGCTGAGCAGCTCGTACGTCGCAGGGTCGTCGGCCGGCACCTTCGTCCAATCGAAGGGCGCTCCCGTCTGCTCGCGAATCCATTCGAGCGTACGCTCGATGATGGACAGCGTCCGCAGGCCAAGAAAGTCCATCTTCAGCAGGCCGATCGCTTCCAGATGCTCCATCGTATACTGCGTCAGCGCCGTCTGCTCGGTGCCTTCCTGCAGCGGCACATACTGCGTCAGCGGCTCGCGCGAAATGACGACGCCCGCGGCGTGGGTGGAGGCGTGGCGCGGCATTCCCTCGACCTTCATCGCCAGCTCCAGCAGCTCCGCCGTCTTCGGCTGCTTCGCGGCAAGCGCCTTCAGGTCGGGGCTCGCGCGCAGCGCCTCCTCCAGCGTCATGCCAAGCTGATGCGGAATCAGCTTAGCCGCGCGATCCACCTCGCCGTAAGGCATGTTCAGCACTCTGCCGACATCGCGCACCGCCCCTTTGGCGGCCATCGTTCCGAAGGTAATAATCTGCGCCACCCGGTCCCGGCCGTACTTGCGCACGACATAGTCGATCACCTCGTCGCGCCGGAGGTCGCTGAAGTCGATATCGATATCGGGCATCGATACCCGCTCGGGGTTCAAAAACCGCTCGAACAGCAGATTGTAGCGGATCGGGTCCACGTCGGTGATGCGCAGCACGTAGGCGACGAGACTCCCCGCCGACGATCCCCGCCCGGGTCCGGTCGCGATCCCCTGTTCGTGGGCGAAGCGGATGAAGTCCCATACGATCAGAAAATAATCCGAATATCCCATCCGCTCGATGACGGACAGCTCGTAATGCAGCCGCTCCTCCACCTTGCCGCGCCATTCGGCGTCGTTCCATTCCGCGGCCGCGCCGTACCGCTGCTCAAGGCCCTGCCGGCAAAGCTGAGCGAGATACGCTCCGGCCGTCATCCCGTCGGGGATCGGGGCGAATTCCGGCAAAATCGACTGCCCGAATTCGAGCTCGAGGTCGCATCGCCGGGCCACTTCCAGCGTATTGGCGAGCGCCTCCGGCGCATGGGCGAACAGTTCGCCCATCTCGTCCGGGCTTTTCAAATAAAGCTGCGACGTATGAAACCGAAGCCGGGCTTCGTCGTCGATCGTTTTGCCCGTACCTATGCAAATGAGAATGTCCTGAACCGCATGGTCCGGCTCGTAAACGTAATGCACGTCGTTGGTCGCGATCAGCGGAATGCCGGTGTCGCGGGCAAGCCGGAGCATGTCCTGCATCACTTTCTTTTGCTCCGTCAGGCCGTGGTCCTGCAGCTCCAGGAAAAAGTCGTCTCCGAAGATCGCCCGGTAACGCAGCGCCGCCTCCTTCGCCTCGTCGTATCGCCCGTGCAGCAGATGCTGCGACACCTCGCTGCCAAGGCACGAGCTGGTGCAGACGAGCCCTTCCGCATAGCGCTCCAGATGCTCCAGATCGATCCGCGGCTTATAGTGATAGCCTTCCAAATGTCCGATGGAGCACAGCTTCATCAGATTTTGATAGCCGGTTTTATTTTTGGCGAGCAGAATCAGGTGATAGATCGGCTGCTCCTGACGGCTGCCCTTTTGCCGGATAGAGCCCGAAGTGAAATAAACCTCGCACCCGATAATCGGCTTGATCCCCCGCCGCTTGCACGCTTTATAAAAAGGAATGGCGCCGTACATCACCCCGTGATCCGTCAGCGCCAGCGCCTTCATGCCGAGTTCGGCCGCACGGCCGACCAGATCGTCGATGCGCGCGGCGCCGTCGAGCAGACTGTATTCGCTGTGCACATGCAAATGTACGAAATCGCCCATCCGGGCCGCCCCCCTGCGTTCGAAATATTTATCCATAGTTTAGCATAATGCGAACAAGTGTGCCATATATTTAGTAAAACGAAGTCGGCCAAGCCCCGAACGGCTGGAGCGGCTCAACAGGTCCGGAAAGGATGAGGAACGATGTCTCCATTTGTATCCAGATGCTTTCTTGATTTCTTCGTGGCGTTCGGAGTCGTGCTCGGGGGGACGATGCTGGCCGGCATTAGCGCCGTATTGACGCTCGAACCGCCGGTGTACCGGATGACGAGCGTCGCGGAGCAAATCAAAGTTTGGGCAATCGTCGCCGCCATCGGCGGAACGATCGATCCGATCCGCGCGATTGAAACGCATTTTATCGAGGGACATATCTCCCCGGCGATCAAACAAATCCTGTACATCGTCTGCGCCTTCGCCGGCGCGCATATGGGCTCGACCCTGATCCAGTGGATCTGCAAAGGGGGGAGCGAGGGGTGAAGGCGCCCGCTTCCGGTTCGTCCGGCGGTTTTTTGCGCGCGGCGGGCCTTCTTGTCGCCGGGATGGTCATCGGCGCCGCCCTGTTTCTGAGCGTGTACAACCAGCGCTTGAATATGATGATCGAGCAGAACCGGGAGCTGCTTTCCGCCAAGGTGGACCTGGAGGTCAAGATCGCCGATTTGACCAAAACGAAAAATCAGCAGACGACGATCAATCTCCTGAACATTTATATCGAGCCCGCAGAGCATACGACGCTCGACAAGGTGACGGAGAGCGAGCTGAAGCGCCGTATTCACGGCGATTTGAAAAAAATCGTCGTCGGCCGCAAAATATCCGATTTTGCCGCGATGCCCGACGTCTACGAGCAAATTTTGACGGAGAGGCCTTTTGTCGGCGTTCTGGATAAGGATTATGTCGTACAATCCGTCAAATGGATCGTGCTGACGCAAACGGAGCTTAAGGTATGGGTCACGGTCAAGGAGTGGAAGCGCCTCCCGCTCTCCTGATCTTCCGAAGCCGGTTGATTTCCCGGGCGGAAATCGCTAAAGTGGAAGCAGAAACCCGTACATAAGGATGTGCCTTACAAGATGCAAACCATTCAATGGACGCTCAGCGTGCTGATCGTCATCTTCCTCGTATTGTCGCTATATTTCAGCTTCCGTTACCGCCGGGAGGCGGAACCGAAGCAGCGCGGCCTGTACTCGGCCCGCATGAACATCTTCATGGGACTTATGCTTGTCGTGATCGCCGTATCGCAGCTGTTCTTCTTCGAAGATTCCGCAACCCGCCGCATCTTCGGAACCGTCTGCCTGCTGCTCGGCTTGTTCAATCTGTTTGCGGGCATCCGCAATCACAATCTGTTCAGCCGCAAATAAACCGGCGGATCCCCGCGCCCGCATCAAACGCTCCGGGCGGCCCGGAGGACGATGTCCTTCCGGCCGCCCGGCCAGCCTGTCAATCCCGCTGCATCTGTAAACCGGCCGAATCAAATCTCATACCCCTCAGGCATAGAAGAACGGCTCTCTTTTTACGCTCCCGCTAAGGCTCGAACACTTGTGCGGTCAGCATCGCCTTGGCGACCAAAGCGCCGTCAAGATGCATCTCGACATCGATTTTGCCGAATTTGCGGCTCACCTCGATGATGCGGGGACGAATTTCCACCGCGCTGTCGATCTGCACCGGCTTGATAAAATACGAAGCCATATTGTCGAGCACCAGATCGCCCTTCTTGACGTCCTGCACCGCGTGATAAGCGGCCTGCGTCATCAGCACCGTCAGCACGCCTTCGGAGACGGTGCCGAGCCGGTTCGTCATCTGCGGGGTAATCGTCCCGCGGAAGACGGTATGCCCGTCCCCGTCCTTCTCCTCGCAGAAGCCCGACCAGATCAAATCCTCGAACGTCTCCCCGTGCTGCGGCTGGCGCTGAATATGCTGCATCGCCTTCAGCACGTCCTTGCGGCTGATGACGCCGGTCAGCTTCCGGCTCATGTCGATGATCGGCAGCAGCTCGATGCCCTCCCATACCATCAGGTGGGCCGCCGCCGCCACCGACGTGTTGGCGCTTGCCGTCACCGGTCCCCGGGTCATCCGCTTGTCGATCGTCTGGTCCGGCTCGGCGCCGATCAAATCCTTCGACGTAATCATGCCGATGACGCGGTTCCACTCGTCCACCACCGGAAAACGGCTGTGCCCGGTTTCTTCATGCAGCCGCTGCCAGTCTTTCAGCGTATGGTGCGCCTTCAGCGCGTACACCTGCATCGATTGGGGGACGATGTCCTCGATCAGCAAAATTTTCTTCTTGATCAGCCGGTCGTAAATCGCCCGGTTGATCAAGGATGCGACCGTAAACGTATCGTAACTGCTGGAAATGATAGGAAGCTCGAGCCGGTCGGCAAGCTCCTTGACCTCCCCGCTCGTCCCGAAGCCGCCTGTAATCAGCACGGCCGCCCCTTGCTCCAGCGCGCCCAGATGAGCCGTGCTCCGGTTCCCGACGATCAGCAGGCTGCCCGGATCGATATAGCGCATCATCGCATCCTGCTCCATCGCGCCGATGACGAACTTGTTCAAGGTTTTGTCCAGGCCCGCCATGCCGCCGAGCACTTCGCCGTCGACCATATTGACGACTTCCGCGAACGTCAGCTTATCCATCTGGTCGCGCAGCTTTTTCTCGACGCGGACCGTGCCCACCCGCTCCTTCGTCGCCACAAGCCCGATCGCATCCGCCTCCTTGATCGCGCGGTAAGCCGTCCCTTCGCTGACGCCCAGCATCTCGGCGATTTTGCGGACGGAGATTTTACTGCCGATTTTCAAGCCCTCGATATATTTCAAGATCTGCTCGTGCTTGGTTGCGGCTTCCTGCACGTTAATCGATTCGTTTTCGTTCATCTGTTTCACCATTCCATTCTAATTCTGTATCACTCTGTATTATATCTTATCACTTTTTTTGCACGAAAAAAACCGCGCGCAGGACTAGAAAATCAGCCCGTCAGCATACAATGGATTAGGCGGAACCCCATAGGAGGTGTAGAACCCATATGCCAGACAGCCCGTTCGCAGGCGAGACGCAGACCGTCTACCAGCTTGAAACGCGCGATGCGGAGGCAATCAGCCGGTGCAAGGAGCGCATTCACAGCATATGCACCGAGTATCTGCAGAGGCCCGTTCGCGTCTATACGGTTCACGGGCATCGCTACGAAGGCACGATCGTGAATGTCGACGATCATTACGTGTATTTGCAACTGTCTACGGAGCACGGCCGGGCTCTGCTTCCCGGCCCTTATGCTAATCCGTTCTACAATCCCTACTACGGCAATGTGATATTGCCGCTCGTCCTGTTCGACCTGCTGGCCATCTCGCTCATCGTGTAGCGGGGCGGAAAAAAAGTCCGTTTCTCACCGTATAAGGTGCGAAAACGGACTTTTTGCGCTATTTTTTGAACTGCAAAAGGCTGCGCCGGCCCTGCAGCGATTGCTCCAGCCGCCATTTTTTCATTCGTTTGATCTTGAGCAGCTCCCGCCTCGTCTCCTCCTCCACGCCAAGCAGCTCGTGCAAATGCGCGGCAATGACGAGCAGCGCAAAGGCGATCCAGCCTGCGCCGAATACGGCAGGCAGCGTCCAGCCTCCGTTGAAATCGAGCCTCGGTACGGCGTAAAGCATCATGCCCAGCCCCAGGGCCAACCCTACGATGTTTCGGGTCCCCTTCAACATTCCAGCCTCCCCTCGTACAACTTGTACGCTATATTGTATGAGGGTCCCGGCCAAAATAGCACCTGCGGTTCCTTAAACTTCGCTAAGCGCTCCCTGCGGGACGCGGCTTCGGCCTCTTGCGCCGAAACGGCTTCATGGCTTGCCCATAAAGGAATGTAGCGATCCACGGCACCGTCAGGGTAAGCGCGAACGCCCCAAATATATAGGCGTGATAGACCGATATGCCGCCGCTTTGCAGAAGGACATGCGTTTTGTAATAGGTCAGCACCGCCGGATGCGCCAAATAAATGCCGAACGACGCGGCTCCGAGCGCCATGAGCAGGCGCGCCGCCGCTTTGGCCCGTTCCAGCAGCAGCTGGCCCAGACGGATCAAGCTCATGGCGGCAAAAGCCGCATAAGCGAAAAACAGGACCTGGTACCACGGATGGGCCAAAACGACCTTCAGCCGCACTTCCATCTGGAACAACCCCATGAAGCCGAAGCCGAGCGCCGCCGTCAGCGGCAGCACCCAGACGAAATGCTTGCGAATCCAGGCCGAGAACGTTTCGTAATGGAGACCGATCCATCCGCCCAGCGTAAACATGCTGAAATAGTTGATGCAGAGCGAAGGCATGTGGCCGAACGGCTCCACCCAGTTGTGATACGCGTAAAACCCGGCCTGAATCAGCAGACCGATCCAGATCAAGCCGCCGCGGAACCAGCGAAATGCCCGGCACAGCCACATCAGCAGCGGAAACAGCAAATAAAACTGGACGATGATGACCATAAAGTACAAGTGATACGAAGCATCCGCCCACGGCAGCAAATCCAAAAATTCGCCCGTGTTCCAATGCAGGCTGTCCCGGTAGAAAATCCATTGATTGTACAAGTAATAAAAGACCGACCAGACCAGATACGGGTACAGCACCTGCTTGACCCGCTTCAAATAAAACTGCAGCGCCTGCTTGCCGCCGAAGTCGTCCTGATAGCGGTAAAACAGCACCAATCCGCTGATCAGGATAAACACCGGAACGGCAAAATTGGCAAGCTTGTTGAGCGCCAGATACATCGCTTGGGACCCGCTGCCCGGCGGCAGCTCGACCGTCGCGTCGGACGTCGAGTGAATGAGCACGACGGCGAGAATGGCGACGGCCCGGACGATGTCCAGCTCCAGCAGCTTCGGTTTCGATTTCCGTTTCGTTTCTGTCACGCGCGTTTCTTTTCCCTTCCTACATAAGATCATGAGCCATATGAACACTTTCGCCATTGTATCATAACGCCCTCACGGAATGCATCCATAGGCGTTGAAATAATTCCCAGAGATTATATTACTTATAATTACTTATAACCACTTGCATCGTTTAAGCATTTTCACTTATAATGCGATTAGAGCTATCTGCATCCTGCATCGGAAGGAGCATCTGTCATGTATCAGGAGGAACGGTTAATCGCCATTTTACAGCACATGCAAGCGCATCAGCGCATTTCCGTAGAGGAGATCTGCGAGCTGTTTCAGGTTTCGCGCGATACGGCCCGCCGGGATATCGTCAAGCTGGAGGAGCAGGGAAAAATACTGCGCACGCGAGGGGGAGCGATCTGGCCTTCGCTGAATAAAGACATCTCGGGCTACCGCGACCGGCTGCAGGCGGAATCCGAAGTCAAACGGGACATCGGCCGGCTTGCCGCTTCGCTGATTCACAGCGGCGACTACCTGTTCATGGACGCTTCTACGACAGTGCTTCATGCGGCGGAACAGCTGCGAACCGACGGCCATGTCATCGTGACCAACTCGATTGACATCGCCGGTCTCCTCTCGCCCAAGCAAGGCAGCACCGTGCATCTGCTGGGCGGGGTCGTCCACCCGCACCACCGTTTTATTTCCGGCGCAAGGACGCTCGAAATGCTTCGCGACTATCAGGCCGACAAGCTGATCCTCGGGACCAGCGGACTGACGCCGGACGGGCTGACCAACCCTTTCGAGGAGGAAGGCTATGTCATGAAGGAGATGATCCGCCGTGCCGACCAAGTGATCGTGCTGGCCGATCATACGAAGTTCGGCCTCCGCCAATTTTACCGGATAGCGGGCCTCGATTGCATCGACATTGTCATTACGGACCGGCCGCCTGCGGAGCCGATGAGCGAAGCGCTGCGCCGGCACAATATCGAGATTCTCATCGCCGAAGGGGGAAACGAACGATGATTAAACTGATCGTCAGCGATTTGGACGGCACGCTGCTGCTCGGGCACCGGACAATCCGTCCCGAGGACCGGCAGGCGCTGCACGACGCGATCGTCCGCGGGGCTGCCGTCGCTTTCGCCTCCGGGCGCATGCGTCCGGAGATTGCGAAGGTGATGGACACGGTCGGGATCGCCGCCCACTGCATCTCCCAAAACGGCGCATACGTGCACGACGCCGGAGGGGAGCTGATCCGCCATCGCGCGTTCGAGCGCGAATTGATCGCCGAGCTCTCGCAGGCGGCCGAGGGCCTGCCGTTTCTCACGCTGCTCGCCGGACCCGACCGCTATATGACGGAACGGTGGAGCGAGCATGCACAGCGGCTGGCCTCGCGGCTGATGGCTCCTTTCGAGGCGGTGGACGGCCTCCGGGAACGTCTCGGACGAGACCTTGTTTGCGGCAAGATATCGTTCATGGGCGATGTCGGCCGGCTCCGCGAATTTCAGCAAAAGCTGCTGGAGCAATACGGCGAAGCGGTCGACGCGTATATTTCGGATATCGATTGTTTGGACGTCATGCCCAAGGGGAGCTCCAAAGGAAGCGGCCTGCTTGCCCTTCTGGAAAAGTTGGACCTCCGTCCGGAAGAAACGGCCTGCTTTGGCGACGCCTTCAACGATTTGTCCATGTTCGCGGTAACGCCGCACAGCTTCGCCATGGCTTCAAGCCATCCGGACGTGCAGGCCCGCGCTTTTCGCACCGTGCCGTATATTTCCGAAGCGGTGCGGTGGATCGACGGGTATAACGCCGGGGCGCTCGCCGGCGCCGACATCCGCTAATCCGTCTGGCCGGTCCGTAAAATTGTCGTGCTCACCTCGACGCGCACCTTGGCTTTCGGATATAGCTGCTCCCATTTGTCCGCCGTGAGGCCGCTGCCTCTGAGCTGCGCCCGGTACTTCTGCCCGAAGCCGACGGGATCGACGTTCAGCTTCTGCGTTTTGGCGATAAACGCCATCGCATTGGCTTGCACCGCCTTGCTGGCTTCGCGCTCCAACGCTTCGATCACCTGCCGGTTGCGCAGATTGACCGGCGACGATATTTCCTGCAGCCTTCCGCTCATGCGCACCTGCACCGTGAACGCCGGCTGCTTCGCGTTGGTCAGGCGGATCCGGCTTTCGCTTTTTACCGAGTCGAGGACAAGATAAATCCGCTTCTGCCCTTTGGACGGGGAGGCGAGGGAGCCGAACGCTTTCGGCGGCAGGCCGATCTCCGTCATCCCGGAGCGGAACCGCTCCCGCAATAACCGAAGGTAAAAAATTTCGCGCAGCGGCATCGTAGCGACCATCCGGTCTCCCCGGAACAACGCGGCACCGTATAAAATAATTTCGTTATTCCGCCGAACGATATACGGCAGCACCGGATCTTTTCCCGGCGAGTACAGATCGCGGATGTATTCGTGCAGAATCGGAGAGACCATTTCCTCATTTTCTACGTTGTGCTGGATCGATTGAAACAAATATTCGCCGATATTGCCGATCTCGGGGTACCGTCTCGTCATGAGATCGTAGGCCCGTCCTTTGGAAACGGCCAAATAGACGCCCGAGCCGACCTCCGGATCGCGCAGCATCGTATCGACGAGCTCGGTCAAGCCTTTGCGCGCCAAATCCTCATGGTACACGACGACCCGGAGCTGCCCCGAGGTCAGTTTTTTGCGCGATTCGGCGTTATTGTTGTAGCGGAGCCCCTTGCTCGTATACGCGGTCGACGTAATCACGTTGGAGCGCTCCTTCGCTCCCGGGTCGATCTCATAGAGCACCGAGGTGCCCAGGATTTTGTCTCCCGGGGCTTCGTCGTATCCGGCGGCAATGACCAGACCGAGCCTCTCCAGCACCCGGGTCTGCACGCACCCCGCCGCGGCGGAAGCCGCCAGCATAAGCATGGCCGCCGTCATGGCCGTTCGTTTCAGCTTCATGCCCCCGCTCCTTTCTTCTTCCCGCGGCCGCGCTTCCATCGGACAAGCGCAAACAGCGCGATGGGATACAGCCAAAGAAGATAAATTCCGATTTCCCCTAGCAGATTGGACATCCGTTCCACATCCTCATGCGTAAAATGCAGCTCCGACGACAGCACGAAGATCAAGCAGCATGCATAGAGGGCATACTTTTGCTTCACTTTGAAGACGGAACGCATGCCGCGCGTCGATGCCCACAGCAGCACCAGATTGTTCGGCAGCACCAGAATCATCCAGTAGGCCGCCCCGACAATCTCGAACCGTTCAACGAACGGAATTTGCGCGATTTTGTACCAGGAGTAAGTTGCCCAAACCGTATGCTTAAGCTGCTCTCCTCCATAAAACACAATGGCATTAATCAGCAGCGTACAGTAAGTGAACACCGTAAAAACGATCGCCAGCTGGGAATACTTCTGCACCTTATGCTTATCCCGGATGAACGGGTACAAAAAGCAAACAAGCTCATAGCCAAGCATCGGATAGGTCGCGGCGCGCATGCCGTTTAGAATTTGCCCGGGCCTGGCCTCGAACAGCGGAAGCAGCCGATCGACCTGCGCATATTTCCACGGAAAATAGTACAGCAGGAACACCCAGAGCCACAAAATAAACGACACGACCGCAAACCCTGCGACAACCTGGATTCCCCCGGTCACGCCGTACAGAAACAGCAGGCTCATCAGCGTATTGAACAGCCAGCTGTTCATCTCCGGAAAAAGCCAGGTATGGACGACTTCGGTATACGAATGGAGCACGGTAAAGCAAAGCATAAAAAAATAGAGCACGAACGCGAAATTGAACAGCTTGCCCAGCCAGCGGCCGAACAGCTCCTGGTGAATCTGATACAAATCGTGGTCCGGATAATGCTCCATCGTCTTGATCATCGCATACAAGGCCGCGCTGACCAGCAAACCGTTTATAATCATGCACACCCAGGCGTCGTGGCCGGCCGCGATGTAAACGTTTCGTTGAAAGTTTTGCGCGGGATCGCCAAGCTGCGTCCCCGAAATGATGAAGAAAAGGACGTAAGCGTTGAGCGGCTTCGTCCGTTTGCTGGTCCTCACCGGGAATCACCTGCCGGTTCTTCGTAGATGTCCTGACGCAGGCTCCGCAAGCTGAGGGGCAGCTTGGTTTGCCTTATCCCGACATGAAACGGATAGAGCGGATACAAGTAGGACTGGCCGACGCTCTTGACCCGCAGCAGGTGAATCAGTACAAAGCTCACGCCCGTCATGATTCCCACCGCCCCCCACGCCCCGGCCAGCAGCAGCATCGGAAAGCGCAAAATGCGGATCGCTGCTCCCATAATGTAGACCGGTGTGATAAAAGACGAAAGCGCGGCCAACGCCACGATGATGATTAAAATATTGCTGGTAAATCCGGCTTGAACCGCCGCCTGCCCGATCACGATCCCTCCGACGATACCCATCGTCTGGCCGACCTTGGTCGGAAGCCGCGCCCCCGCTTCCCGCAGCAGCTCGATGATGAACTCCAGCAGCAGCGCCTCCATCAGCGGAGGAAACGGCACCTTGGACCGCGACTGCGCCAGCGGCACCAGCATATTGGACGGAATCAACTGGTAATGGTACGTCAAAGCAGCCACATAAAGCGGCGTGAAAAAAACCGAAATGAAAATGGCCGCCAGGCGGAGCAGCCGCAAAAACAACGCCATGTTTGCACGCAGATAGCGGTCTTCGGCCGATTTGAAAAAGTCGAAAAAGCGCGACGGCCCCAGCAGCGCGAACGGGCTTCCGTCGACCAGGATGGCCAGGCGGCCTTCGATCAAGTTCAGTACGATCCGGTCGGGCCGTTCGCTGGCAATCATTTGCGGAAAAAGCGACTCAGGATTGTCGTCGATTTTTTGCAAAAGCATCGAGCTGTCGGTAATGCCTTTGAATTTCACGCTGGCCAGCTTGTCTTTCATTAAGGCAACTTCGTCGGCCGGAGCAACGCCCTCCATGTAAAGCAGCATCACTTCGGTGTGCGTGCTTTCGCCGATCTGATACGACGCATAGCGGAGCCGCGTGTCCGGCAAATACTGCCGGATCAAAGAGATGTTCGTTTGAAGCGACTCGGTCAGCGCCACCTGCGGGCCCATGATCTGCGATTCGACCTCGGGACTCGTGGCGCTGCGGTCGATCTTCAGTGCCGTATTGAGCAAATAGCCGCCGCGTTCCGAGCTGGAGAGAAGCAAGGTCCAGCCGGAGATCAGCCGCTTCACCACCCGGTCGATATCCCCTGCCTTCTCCTGCTGGTCTACCGGCAGATGGCGAATGAGCGTCTCCAAGGAGATTCCCCCGGGCGCTTTTTCCTGCATGGGAGGAATCACTTGCGTCTGCAAAATTTTGGCGTCGGCCAAGTCTCCGTAATACAGCAGCAGCCATGTCCCTCGAGCATTGGGGATGCTCCGCGACTGCAACTGACCGTGCCGTTCCAGTACGGAACGCAATGGCTCAAATGGATCCTGCTCCGACATAAGCTCCCTCCTCCCGGCGATACATATCGCTTGTTAGGTTCCCCCTCGTCCGGCAAATATATTCCAGTTATGCCGGGGATCGGAAGGCCCAACGGGCTCTTGCCCGATATGGGTGGTTTCTTTCACCAAGGGGTAAACGCCCTCATATGATGCAGTAGTTCGCTTCTCAATGTTCAAAGCATGTTGCGGCATGTCTTGCGGCAAGCCGGTGCTGGGAAGGAGTTCCGCATGAAAAGAACAAAGGTGAAGATCCAGATCCAAAGCGCCGGCACTTCCTCGGACGGTTCCGTTCTGACGCTCAGCGAATCTGTCGTGAAAAAATGGAGGATTCCGCTGCAGCAGCCTCTCCAACTCCGTTTCGGCTCCGGCCGGCAGGAGGTTTCGGTTATCTCTTCGTCCAAGGCCGGCGTGCTGCGCTTAAGCGGTTCGTTAGCTTCCAGGTGGGGGCTAGCCCAAGGGGATGAGCTCTGTCTTCAATACAAAACCGGAACCCGTACGATTCATCTCGGCCCGCTGATCGGGGTCATGGTCAGCCGCGTTAACGCCAATTCCGCCGACAGGCTGTTCGGGGCGAACACCGCCTTCAGCCGCGAGCTCTCCGAGGCGTGCAGGCTGTACGGCGCATCGGTGTTTTTCAGCACGCCGGACGATTTGCGCGGACAAAGCGACGAGGTTCGGGGATGGCGCGCCAAGGCAGCCGGCGGCTGGGAAAAAACGACGTTTCCGGTGCCGCACGTGCTGTATAACCGTTTGACTTCGCGCAAGCTGGAAAACCGGGCCAGTGTGCAGCAATTCGTGACGCAAGCCAAGAGCCGCCATAATGCGGTGCTCTTCAATGAAAAGTATTTAAACAAGACGGAAGTGTTCGATGCCCTGCAAAAAGAAACGGGGCTGCATCCGTACTTGCCGGAGTCGTACTTGCTGCGGAACCGCCAGCTTCTCAAATCGATGTGCGCCAAGTACCCGACCGTGTTTCTCAAACCGGTTACCGGCAGCCTCGGGAAAGGGATCATTCGGGTAAAAAAACAGCCGGGCGGGTACATTTGTCATTTTACGAATCTGGGGGGGGCCCGCAAGCAGTCCTTTTCCACCCTCGGCAAGCTGTTCAGCACGATCTCGGGGAAATTGAAAAGCCAACGCTATCAAATTCAGCAAGGGCTGGATTTGCTCACCGTGAACGGCCGGCCCGTCGATTTTCGTGCCTTGGTGCAGCGGGGAGATACCGGCCAATGGGGCATTACTTCCATCGTAGCCCGAATTGCCGGTACGCATCACTTCGTCTCCAACCTGGCGCGGGGCGGCACGCTGACGACGGTCAAGGACGCTTTGGGACGCTCGGGGACTGCCGCAGCCGCGGGCGGCTTGGGTAAGCTGCGGCGGGCAGCCATCAAAATTGCCAAAGGCATCGAAGCGCAGGTCCCGGGCCATTATGCCGAGCTCGGCATCGATCTGGCAATCGATACGAATGGCCGGGTATGGCTGCTTGAAGTCAACTCGAAGCCGTCGAAGGAGGACAATACGCCGCTGGCGGCTGAGCGCAAGATCCGTCCCTCCGTCAAAAAGCTGGTGCAATACGCCCGCTTCGCGGCGAAGTTTTGACCGGAACGTCAAGCTCCTGATACGGGCTCTGCGACAACGAAGCTTCAACGGATCGAGGTAAAAGCGCATGATGAAACCAGACTGTCCGAACGAAAGTACCGTCGGCATCATGACGACGCAAACCGATGAACATCCGCCTTTTGCCAACCGCGGTTTCTACCGCCGTTTGTGCATTCTCGGAAGCCGCTGCGGCTTGACGGTATTCGTCTTTACTCCGCAGGGCATCGACTGGTCCCGGCCGCAAGTGACCGGGTACGTCTATGATGCGGCGATTAAAGAGTGGGTCGGCCGGACGTTCGACCTGCCGGCTATCGTATATGACCGCTGTTTTTTCACCGCCCGGAAGCAATATGCCGATTATCGCGAAGCCTTGCGCGGCTTTCAACAGCGGCCGTCCGTCCGGCTGCTCGGCCACGGCTTGAAGGGCAAGTGGGACGTCCAACAAGCGCTTCGGCGGGACGGCCGTTTTGACCGCCACCTGCCGGAGACGCAGCCGCTGCGCAGCATGCGGACGCTGGCCGATTGGCTCCGGCGGCGCGGCGAAGCGATTCTGAAGCCGCGCGCCGGCTCCCAGGGACGGGGCGTGCTGCTCGTACGCCGCGAAGGCGCGTCCTCTGCGGGCACGGTGAACCCCGCCGGAGCGGCGTTCACCGTCCGCGGGCGCGATCCGCGCAACCGCGCCGTCGCGCGCGGCTTCGCCGACGCCGGGGCGCTGCTTCGCTGGCTGCGCCGCTTCGTCGCGCAGCGAAGCTATTTGCTGCAGCAGTATTTGCCGCTGCAGTCGAATAACGGCGACGCGTACGACGTGCGCGCGCTGGTGCAGAAGGACGGCAGCGGCCGCTGGAAGCTGACCGGCATGGCCGTCCGCCGGGGGCAGAACGGCAGCCTGACTTCAAATTTGCACGGCGGGGGCACGGTGGAACCCATCGGACCGTTTTTGGCCCGCGAGTTCGGGCCGGTACGCTCCGAGAAGCTCCTTCACGAGCTGCAGCAGCTCGCCATGGCGCTTCCGGAAGCTCTGGAATCTTGTCACGGGCGGCTCGCCGAGCTCGGCATCGATTTCGGTGTCGACACGGGCGGCAATAGTTGGATTCTCGAAGTGAATTCCAAACCAGGCCGCTCCATCTTTACTTATTTACAAGACGATCAAGCCAAGCTGGACGCAATGGCCAACCCGCTGCGCTACGCGCGGCATTTGATGGGGCAGCCGCGTGTGCAGGCGAACGTCAGGCGAAAACAGCCTTGACGGCAGGCCCGGCAAAGTTTCTACCCATGCTTACGAAGAAAGTTTTGCCTCCGGCAAAACTCAGCCCATGCTTTCGAAGAAAGTTTTGCCTCCGGCAAAACTCTTAGGAGGTTCAACATGAGCTTGACAACTTGCACGATTCATGTCACCCGGCGTCAGGAGCGGGTCGTCTACCTCTCCGGCGAATTGGCACGGGCGCTTAAAGTATCCAAAACACGAAACGTACACCTGCACCTCGGCGGCAAAAGCGTATACGCAGGTTTGAAGCTGGTGAAAAAGAGCGGCAGCCATCTGTATTTGCCGTCATACCTTTACACGCAGCTCCGCATCCCCCGGGTCGGCACCAGTATGATCATGTGCAGCAACGGCAAAAACATCCGCCTCGGACCGTTGATCGGGGTCTTGACCAACGTTACGGGAGGAAGCAGCACACCGTTTGGCAATCGGACGGAGTTCATCCGGCAGTTTATGCGCGCCGGCTCCGACAAAGCTTTCTACTACGGCTTTTCCCCCCAAAGCGTCAATTGGTCCCAAGCGACCGTCACCGCCGTTCTCCCGCGCGCCGAAGGCGGCTGGGTACGCAAGACGATGCCGCTGCCCGACGTCGTATACAACCGGCTGCCCAGCCGGAAAGCGGAGCAGCTCGAGTCGATGAACGCTTTCAAGCAGCGGTTTATACGCAGAGGGATTCCGCTGTTTAACTGGACTTTTTTCGATAAATGGGATGTTTACAATTTACTGGAAGGCACCGACGCTTCCCGCTACGTTCCCGAATCCCGGATCAACCCGACCGCTTCTCAAATTAAGGAAATGCTGGAAAAGCATAAATTCATCTATTTGAAACCGACGGGGGGCAGTCTCGGCATCGGCATTTTCCGCCTGACCTACAATCCGAAACGCGGCTATTATGCCCGTTTCCGGCGCGGGGGGCGCAATGTGCTGCTGCGGTTCAGCCGGTTCGAGGCCCTCATGTCGCTGCTCAAACGACAGAGCGGAAGGCTGAACAACTACGTTGCGCAGCAGGGGATCCGTCTGATCGAGCTTGACAGCTGTCCGATCGATTTCCGCTTCCATATGACCAAGAACAGCGCCGACCAATGGGTCGTTGCCGCCATCGGGGCCAAGAAAGCGGGCAAAGGCAGCGTCACGACCCATGTGCGAACCGGCGGGCAGCTTATGACGCCCGAGCAGGTGCTTCGGCAAATTTTCGGCAGCCGGGCGGACGCGGTGCTGGCGAGTGCCAAAGAAGCCGCCGTCAAGCTGGCGGAGGACATCGAGCGGAATTACCGTCATACGTTGGGCGAGCTCGGCTTCGATATCGGGATCGACCAGAACGAACGCCTCTGGATGTTCGAGGCCAATTCCAAGCCGGGGCGGTCCATTTTCAAACATCCAGCGCTGAAGGAACAAGGAAGAGCCTCGCTGCAAAACATCTATGACTACTGCCTCTACTTGAGCCGATTTCGGTCAAGGAGGGATTCCTGAGTGCGCACCAACACCACCGCAACGTCCAAACGTGAAACGCCGACGCTGGCCATTCTTACTCACTCGGATGAAACGCGAATTTTTCGCGGGAATCAAGAAAATTTTATCGACCTGATCCGAACCGGAGCCGAACAAGGCGTTCTCGTCTATATAATGACGACGACCGATTTCAAGCTATCCGCAGGCAAAGCCGTCGGCTACACCTATAATGCCGCCGACAAAACGTGGAAAAAAGGGGTGCTCCCCGCCCCCCACGTCATTTACAACCGGATTCCTTACCGGAAGTTCGAGCTCCTTCCCGAGGTGCAGCAGGTGATCCAAACCTGCATGCGGCAGAGAAAAATCCGCTTTTTCAACCCTTCCTTCTTCAATAAGTGGACCTTGTTCGAATGGCTTAATCAAGCCAAAAAAACGCAGGGCTACATTCCCGCAACGAGACGCCTCTCTTCCGGCGAGGAGCTCGACAAGCTGCTTGCCGAATATCCGTTTCTGTACCTCAAGCCAATTCGCGGCAAAGCCGGCAAGGGGATTATGAAAGTAAGCCGTAACCTCCTCGATACGAAGTCCAAAATCTTCGAGCTGAGCATCCAGGAAAAGACGAGAAGCCACATCTCCCGTTACCCTAGCGTCTCCCGGCTGTGGTCCGAAGTACAGGGGCTGATCGGGGGCAAGGACTATATCATCCAGCAGGGAATCCCCCTCTCGAGCTATAAGCAGCGTCCGTTCGATCTGCGGGTGCTTGTGCAAAAGAACGGCAAGGGGCAATGGAGCGTCGCGGGAATCGGCGCCAGACTGGCCGGAAAGCTCAGCATCACGACCCACGTTCCGCGGGGCGGCTCGATTGACGATCCCGCCAAGCTGCTTGCGTACTCCTTCGGCGGGCTCGGAAGCAAGCGCATCATCGCCCGCGCCAAAAAAGCGGCACTCACCATCGCGAAGCAGATCGAAAAGTCCAGCGGCCATATGCTCGGCGAAATGTCCATGGACCTCGGCGTCGATCAGGCAGGGCATATCTGGTTTTTCGAGGCAAATTCCAAGCCGATGAAATTCGACGAGCCGCCGATCCGCAAAAAATCGCTCGAAAATTTGATCCGGTATTCCATTTATTTGGCCAAGCGCAAGCCGAAACGCCCTCTCAAAAAAACGGTTGATTTTCCCCTTCTTGCTCAAACCGATGCCGAGCGCGATAAATAAGAAAGATAGGCAGGTGAGCTGCACTTGAGTACCCAAATTGGCGTGCTGGCTATGTATTTGCCCGGACGGAGGCTGGAGGAGCTTTCGTTTTACCGCAAGCTGAGCATTTTCGGCCAAAAACTCGGGGTGGATGTGTTCGTATTCACCCCGGACGATGTGGATGACAAGCGAACGCGGATCTACGCGCTCTCCTATAACAAAGCGACCCGATCATGGAACCGCAGGTGGGTCGGCTTTCCGCCGATCGTCTACGACCGCTGCCGGTATCACGGAGCGGACAATTACCGCAAGATCACGCGCTTTCGGCAAAAACATACCAAGCTCCGCTACCTGAGCCGGCCGCTTGCCAACAAATGGACCGTTTACCGCCTGCTCTCGGAAAATGAAAACATCGCTCCGCACCTGCCCGCCACCATACGTTACCGAAGCCGGAAGCAGCTGGAGCAGTTCCTGAAGAAACATCCGATCGTGTACATGAAACCGAAAAGCGGCACCGGGGGGCGCGGTATCGTCCGCCTGCAGCGGCTGAGGGGAAAACGCGGCTACCTCATGCAGGGAAGGGATGCGGAACGCCGCATTTTACCCGCGACCAAGGTGACCGCCGCACAAATTCCGGTGCGGCTCGCCGGCTGGGGGCTGCAGAGCAAATATATCGTGCAGCAGGGCATTCCGCTCGAGATGAAGGACGGCCGGGTGCACGACTATCGGATGCTGGTGCAAAAAGACGGCGAAGGGAAGTGGCAGGTAACCGGATGTGCCGGCCGAATCGGGCCGCCGTTTTCCGTCACTTCCAATCTGCATGGCGGCGGAACGGCGATTTCGATGGAAACGCTGCTCAAAAGCCGCTTCGGGACGGAAGAGAAGATCAAGAGCATCAAGGATACGGCCTATACCCTGGGGCTCCATGTCGCACAGCATCTCGAGGCCAGGTTCGGCACGTTTTGCGAAGCCGGCATCGATCTGGCGGTTGATCCGTCGGGGCATGTTTGGCTGTTGGAAGTGAATCCGAAGCCTTCGCGCGACGTGTTCCGGCGAACCGGAGATTTGCAGACATACCGCAGGGCGATTCGCAGGCCTCTCGAATTCGCTCTCCATCTGCTCCGACAAAAAGCGGCGCCTAAATCCGGCATCAGACCTGCGGATCTTGTTCCGCCCCCCCGGCAAAATGAATTTCACCGAGACCGGTCTGTTTAAAGCAGCGGTCTTTTTCTTTTGGCTGAAATTCCGATTTTTGGCTGCAAAAAAACCACCGATGAATCATCGATGTTTCTTCGCTCCGCCGGCGATCCAGCCTTTCGAAATTTCAAATTATAAGCTGCCGGCTCCTTTACGCATCGAGCAATGCCGGAAGATCGCGAAAATCCGCAATGCGGACGTCGGCCTGATCCAGCTCTCCCTCTTTGCGGAAGCCCGCATAATCGCATCCGACGACGAACAGCCCGTTCGCGTGTCCCGCCTCGACGTCCGAGGAACGGTCACCGACCATCCAAGCGTTGTCGATGCCGTACTTGTCCAGCAGCTGCCGCACGAGATCCACCTTGGATCGGGTCCCGTATTCCCCTGCGCTGTACAAGCCTCCGGCTTCAAATAGCGGCTCCAGCCCTTGGTGACGGATGACGCCTTTAACGTAAGCCTCCAGGCCGTTGCTGGCAATGAACAGCCGCACGCCCCTCCGGCGAAGCTCCCGCAGCGTGTCGGCAACGCCATCATACAGCTTGCCTTCGCCGCGCGCCATCCCCTCCACTTGCAGCTTCAGCAATAGCTCGTCCGCCCGGCGGTGAACCGCCGCATCGGCATCCGGAATCACCAGCTGCCATATATGCTCCAGCAGCATGCCGAGTCCGCTCAAAATGTATTTCTCATCCGGCGTTTCCCCTTGAAACAGCCCTTCCGCACGCAGCTGTTCGAATGTGGCGTGGTAAGCCGGCAGCAGCAGCGTTTCCGTCTGAAACAGCGTCCCGTCCAAATCAAAAATCATCGCTTCCGGTGTTCTCTTGTTCGTCGACATTTCCTTCTTCCTCCTGACATCCGCATAAACATATCACGTCTTATAGAACCATGATTGTCACAGATTGTCAAACAAAGGCCGGAAGCGAAGGTTAAGACCTTTATCCCTCTTTACCGCCTCCAAAACTTTCACCGTTGCTGTCGGCTTAACACAGAAAAACAAATTAATATAAATAATACCTCTTTTGTGATATTTATACATATTCTGAAATGAGATAATATTCATATTACAACAGACAAGCACTATTACTTAAAGCTGAGAGGTTATTAAACCGAAGGTCTTGTCTCTTGTTAGTACAAATGGATTTCAAAAAAAATCGAAAAGGAAGTGTCTGATCATGAAAAAAATGTTGTCGTCCGCACCTCTCTTACTTACTGCCGCTGTTCCAGCTTTTGCCCATGACAGCAATCAAGCCGCTGCCCCCGCAGCCGCAAGTGTTGTCGCTCCCGAGTCGATTTCTGCTCAGTCTTATTTTTTTGCTGCAGTTTCTTGGAGAAATGTTCCTGGCGCATCTCACTACGAGTTTTATGTGTACAAAAACGGTGACCTGGTTGAGTATGGTACTCAGAGTGTTACCGGCAGAAATGTCGGGCTGACCAGGGGGGACGTCTACAAAATAGATGTTAGAGCGGTTGGTCCAAACAACAGTACGCTTGCTTCCGGCACAACGGGCACCTTTATTGCAGCCTCCAGTTCAATTTACGTATCTCTGTAATCTAACGTTAAAACATCCTCAGGCTGCCGGAAACATTCGGCAGCTTGAGTCCAAATCTATTCATCGTATCCAAACCACCACTTTATTCCACTCTAAAATACCTTTTTCGCCCCCTGCTCCGCCTTCAAAATCTCCACCGCCTCGCGGAAGCGAAGCGAATGAATGACCTCGCGCTCGCGCAAAAATTTCAGACCGTCCTGCAAATCCGGGTCGTCCGTCATGTCGATGAGCCATTGGTAAGTGGCACGCGCTTTTTCCTCCGCGGCTATGTCTTCGTACAAGTCGGCAATCGGATCGCCTTTCGCTTGAATGTAGGCAGCCGTCCAAGGCACGCCCGCGGCGTTGTGGTAAAACAGCGCCTTATCGTGATTCACGTAATGCTCGTCTAGTCCCGCGGCCTTCAACTGTTCCGTCGTGGCGTCTTTCGTCAGCTTATAGACCATCGTGGCAATCATCTCCAGATGGGCGAGCTCCTCCGTCCCGATGTCCGTCAGAAGCCCGATCACTTTATCCGGTATCGTATATCGCTGATTCAAATACCGCAGCGCCGCCGCCAGCTCCCCGTCCGCTCCGCCGTACTGTTCGATCAGCAGCTTCGCCATGCGCGGATCACACTTGCTGACCCTTACCGGGTACTGCAGCTTCTTCTCATAAATCCACATCGCTCAAGTCTCCTCTCCTGATTCGGCTTTGAATCAGACCTGCCACGGCCACGGCGGTTCCCACCATTGCCATGGATATTCCGAATGGCTGCGACCAAACTGCAGAAGCGGGCCGAATTCGGACTCGTACCGTTGGGCCAAAAGCTGGCGCTGCTGCACATGGTGGTTAAACTGCTCCAACGCCTGGGCGTCATTGGGGTGCGTATCCAGATAGAGCGTCAGTTCCACCAGCACGAAATCGATCGCTTGCAGCTCCTCCAACAGCGTGTAGTAATGGGGGGGCAGCGGTTGTTTCATGCCGTTCACCTCCTGTCCGTTCAGAAATGTTTGGATTCGTAAGGACTGTACAGCACAGGCCAGAGCGTTCCGCACCGAAGCGCCTGAAGCGGGGGATATTGAGGAAGTCCCGGCGGTTGAAACTGAATATACAGATTTGGCGGAATGACAAAGGTCTTAACCGTAATCGGCGGGCAAGGGTCGAAGGGGCTGACATACGGATACCATTCTTTCTCAAGATCCATGGCCGGAAATGCCTCCTTTTGCAATCTACCAATATTTATACATTGCCGCTCGTCCATTATGCTTATAAAATGACAACAACTTCATCTGCCCCCTGCAGAAGGAAAAAGGAGCTGAAGTGCCTTGCCAAAGAAAACGTTTTCAAAAAGTTGGCTGCTGACGGCCGCCGCTTCTTGTCTGGTCGCCCTCCCCTCTGTCTTCCCGCATTCGGCTTACGCGGCTGCCGCCCAATCCCCGGCCGTCTTGTCTCAAGGCCTGTCCGGTGCGACAGTGACGGAACTGCAGCAGAATCTTCAATCGCTCGGGTATTTTACCTACCCGAAGGCCACTGGATATTACGGCCAATATACGGCGCAGGCCGTCCGGGCCTTCCAGCAAGCCTACAGTCTGCCGATGACCGGGGCCGCTGACGGAACGACGCGAACTGCGCTCTCCCGCGCTCTTGTGAAAAAAGCCATTCTCGCCGATGCAAAAGAATACATAGGCACGCCCTACGTGTGGGGCGGAAGCACGCCTGCCGGCTTCGATTGCTCCGGTTTTATCTATTACTTGCTTTCGAAGCAGGGAGTCCCCATGCCTCGGACCAGTTCGTCCGTCATGGCCGGAATGGGCTTTGCGGTGGACCGGGACCGTCTCATGCCGGGCGACTGGGTGCTCTTCGGACTAAACGAGCCCGGCGTCGTCTCCCACATCGGCATTTATATGGGCAACGGCGAGTTCATCTCCGCTACCCGTTCCGCCGGAATCGCCATCCAAAAGCTGGACGGCAGCTACTGGGGCCCCAAATATCTCGGCGCCCGCCGTTACTATTGACCGCCAGCAGCCCTCCATTTCTCGATTACAAAAAAGACCGTCCGCAGCCTTCGTTCCAAACAGGCGCGCCTGGTGCGCTTCCTGCGGTTGAACGAATGGCCGTGACGGTTCTTCTCGTTAGTGAATGTCCTTTTTCTTAAAGCGTCCGCCCTTCACGTCGTGGATGTTGCCGATAGCGAGAAACGCAGCTTGGTCAAGCTCCTCGACGATCGACTTCAGCTTCGCTTCTTCCAGACGGTTGATGACGCAGAAGATGACCAGCTTGTTGCCGCCTGTAAAGCCGCCTTCGCCCTGCAAATACGTGACGCCGCGCCCCAAACGGTGCATAATGGCGTCTCCGAGCTCGCGGCTGTTCTCGCTGATGATCCAAACGGATTTGGATTCGTCGAAGCCTTCGATCGTAATATCGATCAGCTTGAAGGCGATGTAATAAGCGATAAGCGAATACATTGCATGATCCCATCCGAACACGAAGCCGGCGCTGCTCAAGATGAACAGGTTAAAAAACATGACCACTTCGCCGACCGAGAACGGCGTCTTCTTGCTGAATAAAATGGCCATAATTTCCGTGCCGTCCAGCGAGCCTCCCGAACGGATGACCATGCCGACGCCGATACCGAGAATAATGCCCCCGAATACGGCCGCAAGCAGCGGGTCGGTCGTCAGCGGCGGCACCGGATGAAGCAGCCATGTACCAACGGACATCAGGGTTACCGCAAATAAGGTAGATAGCGCGAACGTTTTACCGATTTGCTTATATCCGATAAACAGAAACGGAAGATTGAATAATAAGAGGAATACGCCGATCGGAATACCCGACAAATGCGAGGTGATAATCGAGATGCCCACGATTCCCCCGTCAATGATATTGTTGGGCACCAAAAAGTTTTCCAAGCCGACCGAGACAAGCGCCGCCCCCAATAATATAAAGACGGCGCGTTTTACCAGTTTGGGCAACGTTATTTTGGAATGCTGCTTGGCATTCTTGAGACCTGCCTGCATTGCTTCTCCCCCTTGGAACTGTCGTAGTTAAAAAGCCTCTCTACAGGCGATCGCGCTTCCGATCCCTGCTGTTCTCGATATCTCTCGTTTAAGACCGCATGAACGAAAAACTTTTCGTTCCGGTTACGGTTCCAACTTAATGTTGATTTTAAGCAAGCCGACCCGGCGAAGCGCCTGATATACGATAATCAACACGGGTCCTAAAATGAGGCCGATCACTCCGGCCAGCTGAAAGCCCACGTACATGCTGACCAACGCAGCCAAAGCATTGATCCCGACGGCGTCGCCGATAATCTTCGGTTCGATCAGACGGCGGAACACCATAATGACGAGCAGCAGGACGATCAGTCCGATGCCGAGCCGCATATCTCCCGCGAGCATGCTGTATCCCGCCCACGGTATAAGCACGGCGCTCGTCCCGAGTACCGGCAAAATATCCACAAGCACGATCAGCAGCGCTACGGCAAGCGGATATTCGACATTCAGAACAAGCAAGCCGACCAAAGTCACTACATACGTCAGCAGGCTGATCATAAGCTGCGCGAACAAGAAGCCGATAATAGCGCGGCGCAAATCGCTAAGCACCGCAGCCACCTTCGCTCTCGACCGGGTTTCGAACAGGTTCAGAAACGACCGATGAAGCTTCGGCAGGCTGAACGAAATCAAGTATAGACCGATCACGAATACGACAAAAAATACGAACAAATTCGGAATCATTTTGGCCACGTCGATAAAATAGCCGGAGATGGCGGCTGCGATGCTTTTTAAGTTTTCCGTGAGCATCCCGGCCCCCGTTTCCACGTAACGCTGCACCTGCTCGGCAACGTCGTACGGCAGCAGCTTATAGAACAATCGGGTCCTTGCCGACGAATCCTCGATAAACAGCTTGGCATCGCTCAAATACACGGAAGCGCTCTTCCAGAATTGAATGAGCTCCGTGACGATTTTGAAGCCGATCAGATAAACGAAACCAAGCACCGAGCCGGTAAACAGAGTACAGACCACGGCGGAAACCGGCACGCGCCCGCCGCGGAACATTCGTGTCAGCAGCAGAACGATCGGTTCGAGCAACAGGGCAATCAACATGGCAAGTAAAAACGGGAAGCCGATGGTGAACATTCCGTACAAAAGCACGGCGCCAAGCACGCAAAATACGATCGTTTTAAGCGACATCGAACGGGTACCCCCTATTCGTCAGGATGGTTTTGACCGGCTAGCGGACCCGAAACGGGCTGTTTCTGAACAGGCTGAATTTTCACGCGCAAAATACGCAATCGTTCGACCTCCGTAATTTCGAACAAGAAGCCGTTCTGCTCCAGCCGTCTGCCTTTGGAGACGGAGCCTTCGAGCTGCTTGAACAGCCAGCCTCCGATCGAATCCACCTCATCGTCCTCGATCCCGAGGCCAAGCTGGTCGTCAAGATCCTCCAGCAGCACGCGCCCGTCAACGGAGTAAGCATCTCCGATCTTCTCTACTTCGGCACGCTCCGTTTCGTCGAATTCGTCGTGAATTTCGCCGACGATTTCTTCCAGGATGTCTTCGGTGGTTATCAGTCCGGCCGTTCCGCCGTATTCGTCGATCACGACGGCGAGCTGGGAACGCTTCTTCTGCATAAGCCGCAGCACGTGGCTGATTTCCATCGATTCGGGCACCATGAGTACCGGACGCAAGAAATCTTTTATTTCGTGCTTCTTTTCCGGATCGCAAGTGAGCAGGTCCGACATGTGCACAAATCCGATGATTTCGTCTTTATCGTCGGTTGCCACCGGGTAGCGTGTATGCTTCGTTTCATAAACGATTTTTAAGTTTTCCTCAAAACTGAGCTCGGTAAACAAACAATCCATATCGGTCCGCGGCAGCATAATTTCCCTAGCCACCCGATCGGAGAACTCAAATATATTATCGAATAACGCCAGCTCGTCTTTGTCGATATGACCGCTCCGGGCGCTTTGGTCCATCAGAATCCGAATTTCTTCCTCCGTATGGGCTTCTTGCTCGGCAGCGGGCTGAATCCCGACCAGCTTCAAGAGCTTGTTTGCGGCGCCGTTCAGCAGCCAGATCGCCGGATAAAAGATTTTGTAAAACAGCATTAAAGGAGCCGACAGCCATAGAGAGGTTGCTTCCGATTTCTGAATAGCCATGGATTTGGGCGCAAGCTCGCCGAGAACGATATGCATGAAGGTGATTACGGCGAATCCGATCGCAAATGATAAGGCATTGGCATACCAGGCTCCTCCGAGTCCGAAAGCCGCCAGAGCCGGTTCAACGATCAAATGCGAGACGGCCGGTTCTCCTACCCATCCGAGCCCCAGCGACGCCAGCGTAATGCCGAGCTGCGTGGAGGACAGGTAAGCGTCCAGCTTTTTGGTTACGGCGAGCGCATACCTGGCTTTCGGGTTTCCCTCGCTCTCCAGCTGCTGCAGGCGCGAAGCCCGGACCTTCACCAATGCAAACTCCGCTGCGACAAAAAAACCGTTCAGCAGCACCAAAAACACGACCAGTAGAAGATTAAGCGAAATTAATCCGAAATCGAACCCTGTACTGTGACTTTCCAAGAAGGATCAGTCTCCTTTGCAAAAGTAAAATGGAATAATGGCCGATTTAAACAAGAGCTTTCCGCTGGCCGAAATCGACGTCTTTATAATACGTATCGACGACCAGAAGATTCGGTCCGCAGCAGCTTGCCGCCGGACAATGGCAGCTCACGGTCTTGCTCAGACGATGATCCTTCCAGCGCGCGAATACTTGATCGAGCCGGTCCGCATGAATGTTGCCAAGCGCAGGCACGTCCGCAAAATCGGTGACGAAAACGTCTCCCGTGAACAGGTTCACGTTGAGGCGATTGCGCCCGTCGGGGTCGTTGCGCACGGTCACGTTCGGCTCGCGGTGAAGGCGGGTAACCAGCTCCCGGTCCTCCTCCAGCGGGCTGCAGGCGTAAAAAGGCAGCGTGCCGAACAGCATCCACAAGTCGCGGTCGCGGTCGTCGAGCAGCCGATGAATCGCTGTCCGCGTCTGGTCCAGCGTCAGCACCGGCAAATTGGAGGCGAAAGCGCTTGGATACATCGGATGCACCTCGTGACGGCGGCAGCCCATCTCCCGAATCAGCTTGTGGATGCCGCTCAGCTTCCCGTGCGTCCGGTAATTGATCATCGATTCCGCCGAAACGAACATCCCGCCGCCGGCGAGCGCTTTCGCATTCTCGATCATCCGTTCATATAACTTCGCCGCCGTCGCGGCGGATATTCTTCGATCTGTCCGGTCGAACCCGACTTCGTAGAAATCGTCGGCATTCAAATAGTTGAACGAAATGTGCATCACGTCGAGATAAGGAGCCATCGCTTCATACCGCGAAAGGTCCAGCGTCACGTTGGAATTGATCTGCGAACGAACTCCCCGCTCCCTGGCGTAACGCAGCAAGGGAACGATATATTCGCGCACCGTCTGCTCGTGGTAGCTCGGCTCCCCGCCGGTGATGCTGATCGTCTCCAAGCCCTCGACCTCGTCCAGCCGCTTCAGGATGACGTTCAGCGGGATGCGCGGACCTTCCGATACCAGGAGCGATTCGCCGACGGCGCAATGCTCGCAGCGCATATTGCATAAATTCGTCACGGTCAGCTCGACGCTCGTCAACCGGTGTTCGCCGTGCGATTGCAGCGAGCGCAGCGGATCCCACGGGTCGTATTCGGGCGTTATTTGGGGCAATACGGGCAATTCGTTGACGATTAAGCGATCGGACATGTTGTTTTTCACACCTGACTTCTTTAAAAAGTAAAATCTAACAATAATATATTACCCATTGTATCGTAATACGATTGAAAAGAAAACCGACGTCCTGTCGCGCCGCACCCTTACTCCCGCTGTTCGGGAAGGTCGATGCCGCGCGGCTTTCCCCATTTTCTTGCCCAATTTCCCATCTCCACAAGTATGGTTTGAAAGTCTTTGCCTTTATCCGTTAAGGAATATTCGACGGTGACCGGTACCGTAGGAAACACTTGACGACGGATAATCTCATGCTCCTCCAGATGGCGCAGGATATCGGTCAGCGATTTGGTGCTGATATGGTCCAGATTCCGGCGCAATTGATTGAACCGCTGCGGACCTTTAAACAGTTGACGGAGGACCAGAAACGACCATTTTCCCCCGAAAATTTGCAGCGCCTCCTCCATCGAAGCCATGCATTCCTCTTCGTTTGAAATTGGGTCCATTCGATCACCTCCTTACGAAAGAGAAGTAAGTTTATAATTTATCATTATACTAAAAAATCATCCATGCTTCAATAAAAACTCCATTTATTTGGAGTCGCATCGCTCCCCAAGCGCCGTCAACCGACATCAAAAAAGACAGCTTCCGGGAAGCTGCCTTTGCACGGCTCTATGCGTTATATCGCTTTATTGTTGACGCCGGTAATCATGACCGACAGCGTTTTGGACAAATCGATTTCGGGCATGTCCTTCAGCTCCTGCCCTTCCGCATCCAACAGCAGACGGACGACCGGCCGCTGCGGCACGTTCGCATTCAAATCGACGACCACTCCCGTTTCGCCCGTATTTAAGGTGACCGTGATCCCGATCGGATAGATGGCGATTTTATCGCGAAACAGCTCGATCTGTTCGGGCTCGTACAGGGTGCCCGATCCGGCAAACAATATTTCCATTGCTTGATGCGGGAGCATGGCGCTGCGGTAGACGCGATGGGTCGTCATGGCGTCGTAAGAATCGACCAAGCCGATCCACCGCGCGTATTCGTGTATTTCGGAGCCCTTCAGTCCGCGCGGGTAGCCGCTGCCGTCCAGCCTTTCGTGATGCTGAAAAGCGCAATGTGCAGCCAGCAGCGGAATGTTGGGCTCGTCCTTCAGAAATTGAAAGCCGAATACCGTATGGTGCTTAATCCGCTCGTATTCGCTGTCCGACAGCTTTCCTTTTTTGCGCAGCAGCTCCAGCGGAATTTGGGTTTTGCCTACATCGTGGAGCAGCGCCCCGAGGCCGAGCGTCATCAGCTGTTCCCGGTCGTAGCCGTGGGCCATGCCGAGCATCGTTGCGTAAATGCACACATTGAGCGAATGCTGGAATAAATATTCGTCCATGAGACTGATATTGGTCAGCATGATCATGGCATCCTTATGCTGGCTCAAGTCGTCCAAAATCATGCTCATCATCCCGCGGAACGCCTTGCCGACCTGCATCTGCCCCACCATTTTGCGTTTAACCTGATCCTCCATCATTTTGCGGAAGGAGGACCGGATCTCCGTAATCGCGTGGGCCCGGGTCTCCTCGCTAAGAACATCCTGGATAACCAGGTCCCGGGTCCGGGGATCGTCGATATATACAAAATCCACTCCATGCTCGCCCAAGCGGGTAATGAGCGTCTGCGTCAATTCTACCCGCTCGCCAAGCAGCGTCAACCCGTCCGAGTTGTATATTTTTTTCCCAAGGCGCATGCCGGGTTTGACCATGCTCAGCGGAAGCAAACGCATCAACGAACCACGTCTTCTTTCTAAAAAAAAATTTAGAAAATATCGATATGATTAAGCGTATCGAATTCGAATAAAAAGAGCAATATGTTTTTTCAGGTTTTGACAAAATTTATATGAATTTCACGAACTTCGGACGGAAAAAGCCGGAACAAGAGGAGCCCCCATTTCCGGCGAAATATTTGTCGAATTCCCAACAAGCTATCGCAGCACGAAGATCCAGAACAGCGCGGCGGCGACAAAGCGATAGTACGCAAAATACGACATGCTGAACTTCTGTACGAATTTGATGAACGTCACGACCGCAAGCAGCGCTACGACGAACGAAACGATAAAGCCGATGGCAAAAAATCCGAGATCGCCGGAAGAAAACGCGTCGAGGTTTTTTAGCAGCTCGTACCCGGTAGCCACGACCATAACGGGGATGGCGATAATAAACGTGAAGTCGGCGGCGGCCCTGCGGCTCGCCCCGGCCAGCATTCCTCCGGCAATCGTCGATCCCGAACGGGAAAAGCCCGGCCAGATCGAAATAATCTGCCATAGCCCGATGAAGAACGCCTGCTTGTACGTCAGCTCGTCGACATCGTGCGCCGTTACCTTCGGCTGGCATTTCTCCCCGACGATGAGCAGCGCACCGCCAAGGATCAGACCTATAAGTACCGTATCCGGGGAGAAGAGGTAGGCTTTAATGAAGTCTTTCGTCAAATAAGCGATCGCCAGCGTCGGCACGATCGCCAGCATAATGTGCAGCAAGTTCATCCCCTTGCCCAATTTGGGCTTTTCCTTGCTGAGGCCGAACAGCCGCAAAATCCGGTTCCAGTACACGACGACCCCGGCCAGGATAGCGCCGAGCTGGATGACGATCTCGAACGTTTTGATCAATTCATCCGTATCCGGAATCCCCAGAAGCGTGCTCGTCAAAATCATATGGCCCGTGGACGAAACGGGCAAAAATTCCGTCAACCCTTCCACGATGCCGATAATCACCGCCACCCACCAATCGTGCATGCGCCCCTCCTACTCTCTCCCTCAAAATGATCCGGTTCGTATCCTAATCGCTTTTTATATTCTAGCTTGTTTGCTGCTTTTTGTACACACCGGGAAGCGCCTGCTTCAAGTAAGTTGCGGCGATTCACCGATCAGGCGCCACCGTCGGGAGAAGCTGTGATGAAGCGACGCTTCGTCGCGCAGCTCCCGGAGCAGCACATCGCGCAAAAACTCCGGCAGGAAGAACCGGGGCTCCGTTCCTTCTCCGAGGCTCGTAAAGCCGACCCGAAACGTAAACATGTCGATGGTGCCGACCACATACTGCCGCTCCGCCTCCAACGGCTTCCCGCCGACGTCCACGGCGCGAATCTTCGCGTAATCGGCCCCTTCCGGGTCGTATTGAACGGTGAGCCCGTCCACGCACAGCGTTCCGAGCACTTTGCCGCGAAAGCCGAAGCCGTACATCGGTTTGTCCATGAACTCGGGAAGCAGCGATTCCTCCAGCGCACGAAGCAGCTGCGCGCCGGTCAGCTTCATCCGGCACGGGTTAATCGGCGACGGGCATCGCTGGAGCAGCATGCCGGCCGATACCGGGCCCTGCGGCAGCCCGCCGAGCAGCTGTCCGGCATTGACCAGGCCAATCTCGGCGCCCATCCACCGGCGCAATCCACCGGCCAGCAAATTCCCGAGCGGCGATTCGCCATACCAGTCGCAAGGCATCTCTACCGGCAAACGGGCGACCTCCCGGTCCAATTCGGCTGCGGCACGAAGGCCGTACCGGCTGATCAGGCTGCGGATCTCCTCATCCTCCGGCTCCGCAGCCACCGCCTGCACGGAAGCCTCCGCACGCACAAGCCTATGCTCGGCGGCATCCCACTCCAGATCGACGACGCCGACGTATTGTCCGAACTTGCCGGTGGCGCAGACGAGTGTCCCGCCGATGCGCAGCGGCTCTTCGAGCAGGTGATGCGTGTGCCCGCCCAATATCAGATCGATGCCTGGCACTTCGGCGGCCATGCGCTCATCGCTGCGCAGCCCGAGATGGGACATGACGATGAGCACGTCCACCTGGGGACGAAGCTGCCGGACAAGAGGCGGCACGGCTTCGAACGGGTCCCGCACGTCCCACCCGAGCAGGTTGTAGAACTCGGGAAAGCAGGCGGTGACCCCGATCAGCCCGATGCGGACTCCCCCTTTACAGACGATGTGATAAGGCACCGCCCACGGCGGCAGCGCTCCCGTTGCCGCTGCGGGCAAATTGCAGATGACGGTGGCGAAGCCCGCCTGCCGGCCATACAGCTCCGCAAGGACCTCCTCCGTGTAGCACAATCCCTCGTTGTTGCCGAGCGTGACCGCATCATATCCGGATGCATTCAGCACCGCGATATTCGTCCGGCCGGCCGTCCCTTCGGTTTCCGGGCGCATCCGGTCGATATGATCCCCGATATCGAGCGTTAGCGTCCGCTCTTCTCCGGCTTCCCCGCGAAGCCTCCGCAGAACGGAGGCGATGCGGGGCATTTGTTCAAAGTGGCTGTGAATATCGTTCGTATGAAGGACGCGCAGCCTCATTCGTTCAATCACAAAGGCACCTTCCTTCAAATTAGCGAGTAGATGAACCTGAGCCGCGCGCCGTCAAGAACGGGGCTTGAGCAGCTGCTCCGGCGATATCTTATTTTTGAACCCGTACGTCGCCGTTTTTCCCGCTGCCCCTTCATCATAGAGAATCCGGATTCGCACGACGCTTTTTACATTAAGACATTCGCTGCTTCCGCCCGGAACGTACAAGCGGATCGGATATCCTTTGGCCAAAGGGCTGCCGTCCTCCTGCTCGTAGAGCACCAGAGCTTGCTTCAATTCCCCCCAAGGAATGCCCGCTTGAAATTCGTCCGCCCCTTCGACCTCCAGACGGGTCGGGGTCCGTCCCGGCTCCGCCCGCTGCGATTGAACCCAAGCCTTGTACCATGCCGGCCAGTCGAATGCGTTTCCCGTAACGCCGCTCACCCGCTCCTGCACCGGAAACCTTCGCGGAGCGATGGCCGCCAGCTCGTTTACGGTATACCGGACGCGGCCGACGTACTCATCCACGATTTCTATAGTCATGCTACGCCTCCATCTCCCTTGAAACATCACCAACCATTATATCATTTTTCGCTAAAAATATGGTATGCTGAAACATAAAAGAACAGCCCAAGAAGCCGGCGAATCTCATGCTGGCGGTCGGCCGGAGCAACAATTGGCCGCACCGAAAGCCCATTCCCCGGACTTCGCAAGGCCGCTTGAACGAAGGAGTAGAGCAACCATGAAGCTGAAGCTGCTGCTTTTCGCCGGATTGGCCGAGCATTTCGGTACGCCGCTGTTAGAGCTTGATATAGAACCGGACGGGCTGACGCCGCAGGAGCTTAAAGCGCTGCTGGCCGCCCGCTACCCCGCGGCAACGGACGTGCTCAAGCAATCGTTCGTCGCAGTGAATCAGCAATATGCGGACGATGCGGTCCGCATTACCGGGCAGGACGAAGTAGCGCTCATCCCGCCGGTTTCCGGCGGCGAGCCGGAGCCCTACGCCATCACCCGCGAGCCGATCCGCACCGACGAGGTGACGGCCAAAGTGCTGCACCCGGACCATGGCGCGACGCTGGCGTTCGTCGGCACCACCCGGGAGCATACCCATGGCAAAAGGACCACGATGCTGGAATACGAAGCCTACGAGCCGATGGCGTTGAAAACGATGCGCCAAATCGGCGACGAGCTGTCCGCGCGCTGGCCCGGGACGCGGCTTGCGATAACGCACCGGCTCGGCACGGTGCCGGTAGGCGAGACCAGCGTCGTCATCGCCGTATCTTCCCCGCACCGCGACGCGGCCTATGAGGCGAGCCGGTATGCCATTGAGCGGTTGAAGCAGATCGTTCCGATCTGGAAAAAGGAAATATGGGAGGACGGCTCGGAGTGGAAGGGACATCAGCAGGGCCCCTGGAATCCGGCAGCCGATCTCCCCCAAGAAGGAGAGACGAAAAATGAACGCGTCTGACAGCATGACCGGACAGGAGAATGTACAAGTCGCGGACCGTGAGCGGTATTCGCGGCAGATGCTGTTCGCCCCCATCGGCGAAGCCGGCCAGGCCAAGCTGCTGCAGGCCCGCGTCGCCATCGTGGGCATGGGAGCGCTCGGGACAGTGCTCGCCAATCATATGGTGCGCGCCGGCATCGGCTTCGTGCGCCTCATCGACCGCGACTTTGTCGAGCGGAGCAATCTGCAGCGGCAGATGCTTTACGACGAAGCGGATGCGGCAGGCTCTGCCCCCAAAGCGGAAGCGGCTGCCGCCCGGCTTGGCGCGGCGAACTCCGGCGTGGTCATCGAACCGGTCGTGGCCGACTTGAACTTCGCCAATGCCGAGCAATGGCTGTCCGACGTCCAGCTTATCCTGGACGGCACGGATAATTTTGCGGTGCGCTTTTTAATTAACGATGTCAGCGTCAAGCACGGCATTCCGTGGATTTACGGCGGCGCCGTAAGCTCCCGCGGCGTCTCGCACACCGTCATTCCCGGCGAAACGCCTTGTCTGCGGTGCCTGTTCGATCAACCGCCGGCCCGAGGCACGACGGAGACCTGCGATACGGCGGGCGTGATCGGATCGATCATTCATACGGTCGCCTCCCACCAGGCGGCCGAAGCGCTCAAACTGCTTGTAGGGGCCTATCGGCAGTTAAGCCGCAAGATGGTCCATTGGGACCTTTGGTATAACCAATACGCCGCCGTTGACGTGTCGAAAGCGCGCAAAGCGGATTGCCCCTGCTGCGCCAAGCGGCAATTCGAATATCTGGACGCTTCGCTGGAGGAAGATACGATCCAGACACTATGCGGCAGAAATTCCGTCCAAATCCAGCCCGTTGCTCCCGTAGTCGCGCTATCTTTGGAAGAATGGGCGGAACGGCTTCAGCCCCTTGGACGGGTCGAGAGAAATCCGTTTCTTCTGAAGCTTCATTTGGACGAAGCGTTGACATTAGTGCTTTTTCCGGACGGCCGGATGATCGTACAGGGCACCGAAGACCCTGTTTTGGCCAAAAGCTTGTACAGCCGCTACGTCGGAATGTAATTTTGTTACAGAATAAATTAAATATTAATTAATTTTTACCTTATATTCGACAAAATTCGAGTGCCATGGGTTCATTTTCCTGTTATCATGAGACGAAAGGGACAACTTTTTTACCGCAGTAAAAAAGTCCCGTGACCCTAGGACAGAGGTGAACCCGTTGTGCTCATATCGATCCATCAAGTCAAGGTCGGCGATCGTCTCGGCTCGGATACGTTTAACGGGTACGGATTGTTGGTCCTATCCGCACATACCCAGCTTTCCATCGACGACATTGAGAAGCTGAAGCTGCACAATATCGAAGAAGTGGATATCGCTTTCCACACGGAGAACCCAGAGCCCGACACAGCAAGGGACGAATCTCCTCCCGCTCAGACGGAGCATGCCGCTTCAGCTGCCGCAATAGCAGCGTACCATGAAGCAGTGGACGGCATGAAAAGCATATTCGAGCAAGCGATCCAAAAAGGCATCGTGCACAAGGATGAGGTTGATAGCGGTTTCAACCCGTTAATCCAGCAAGTTCATCAGGAGAGAGACGTCGTTTCGCTTCTGCTCGTCTTAAACAATACGGACGACTATACGTATCAGCACAGCGTTCAAGTAGGCATGATCTCCTACTATATCGCCAAATGGCTCGGGCAATCGGAAGCGGAGGCCGCGCTCGCCGGCAAGGCGGGATATTTGCACGACATTGGCAAATGCCTCATCGATCCGGCCATTCTCCAGAAGCCCGGAAAACTGACGGCGGAAGAATACGAACGCATAAAAAAGCATTCGATCTACGGATACGAGCTGCTGCAGCGTTCGGGGCTGCCCGCAGAAATATGCTTGACTGCTTTACAGCACCATGAGAGGCTTGACGGGTCCGGCTACCCGCACGGGCTGCGCGGAGACGAAATTCATCCTCTGGCCAAGATCGTTGCTGTCGCAGACATTTACAGCGCGATGATTTCAAGCCGGGTATATCAGAAAAAACGCGATCTGTTGTTCGTCCTGCGTGAGCTTCACCGGTGCAGCTTCGGGCAAATTGATCCTCATATTACGCAATTGTTTATCCGTCATATGGTCCCGAATTTTATCGGCAAAAAAATTCAGCTTGCTTCGGGCGAAACGGGTACCATCGTGCTCACCCATCCGACCGATGTTTTCCGGCCGCTAGTCAATTTTGAAGGCACGTTCATCGATTTGTCGGAACGGATGGATTTGGAAGTCGAGCACATTTTCGCGGATTAACGCTCCCCCGCCCTCTCGGCTTTACTGCGAAGAACAGCCCGGACGGATAACCGTCCGGGCCGTTTCATTGTTTAATAAGATACCCGCTTGGCGGCCAAAAACGTTTGCTTCCAATACGCATTGTTGATATGGGTAATCTGCACGCCGTCTTTCGGCTCCGGAGCGGAATGAATCATTCTCTGGTTCCCCAAATAAATGCCGACATGGCCGACCGTCTTCTGGCTGCGAAACTTACCCGGAACATAAAAGAACAATAGATCGCCCTTGCGCAATAGCTTTCGGTCGACTGCGTCGCCTTGCTTCGCTTGGGCCCGCGCCGTCCGGTTCAGCGTGATGCCGGACTTGGCAAACACATACTGCGTAAACGTGGAGCAGTCGAACTTGCCCGACGTTGAATAAGGCGCGGCGCCGAACGAATAGTTCACACCGACATATCGCTGCGCCCGCGTCAGCAGGGCATTCATATCCGCCTGCTTCAAAGCGGGGACCGCATGGTCATCCTGCCCGGAAAAACCGTCCATCCCCTTCATCGCTTCTACAGCATCGGAAGCCTCCGGCTGCGGGTCGCGCTCCGGTTTCATCGCCGAAGCCCCTTCCGTTGCTTGAAACGGGTCTTTCGGATCGTCGCCAAAATCAAGCTCCCCTCCCGTACCCGCCTCCAGCGGGCCATCGATTGCCCCGCTCACCGCCCAGTCGGTCGCTTGGACGACCGCCGCCTGCTCCTTGATTTCAAACGAGAAATCTTGGCGGAACACCGGATTTAACGCCGATACGGGGATATGGAACTGGGCATTGAAGAGGATAGGCGCTTCCTTGAGCGCTACCGTTTCATCGTCGATCAGAGCCGACGGTTGGCCCGGCTTCAATTCGTAAGACGCATCGTGCTCCCCTAACTGAAATACTCCCCTGGCTGGATCCCAGTTGGAACGAAAACCGACAATTTTGGCAAAATCGGTACCGACAACATAAGAAGTTCCGCCTATAGTTACGGTAGGAATCGTCATTTCCACCCGGCCTTGCGGCAGCATGCGAATAAATCCGCCGTTCAGGCCGATGGCTGTCGTTTTTCCGTTTATCTCTTCGCTTTTTAACCGGTTTGCCGCTTGTCCGTGGTTGCTTGGAATGCCCTGCCGATTCGAAAGCCGCTGCTCCTTCGATAATTGAGGCCCGCAGCCTGCCGCCAGCAAGCATACCGCCAGCGAAACCGCCATCGGACGCCGCCATGATCCGATCATCGCACCATGCTCCTCTCATCGTGAATTCGCCGGAATTCGGTTCCTTTATAGGATGAAGCAGGAGTCAGCGGGCTATGCACACGGTTTGCTGGAAACAAATAATCGCAATCCTCCGCATAATTGCGGGAAGATTGCGATTCGGAGGCGGATTTGGGGCTTAACGTTACAAATGGTAAACGTTTTTTTCAACAGCTTAATGCAGCTGTTCCTTCGTTTGTTTCGATAAGCGTCTTGTCGCCCGGGCCACGATTCGTTTCGTCTCCTTCGTATCCGAAGCTTCCAGCCACGCCTCGCAAATTCGGCGAACCCAGTCCGGATTTGTTTTTCCGGCATCGTTGAGCCAATTCCCCACGGAATCCTGCACATATTTGACCGGGTCGGACTTGACCTCCTCCAAAAGCGGCAGCGCCAGCTGAGGCTGCTTTTTCAATTCGGGGAGATGCTTGGCCCAAACGCCTTGCGGACGGACCGATTCGATGGCAAACCTGCGGATATTCGGATCCTCGTCGCGTACCCACCCGTGCAGAATATTGAGGGATTCCGATAAATGCCTGGAGATCGATTCCCGAACAGCCATCCAGGCAATCTCGCGCACGCCGAAATGGAAATCCGCAGCAAATGGACGAATGCCTGATAGTTTTTGCTCGATCGCTAACTGTTCGTCCAATCCGATTATATAAGCCGCCCAACAGCGCACGCTGTCCGAACGATGGGAAGCTAAGGCACGGAAGATTCGGGAGCCTTCCTTTTCCGGCATACGGTCTAACAGGCTCAGCCATTTTCGGGCAATGGCGGGGATCATACTCATGATCTTTTTCCGGTTCAACGATTCCAGGCCGGATAATAGCTCATCCGATTCGTTATGCAAGTCGAGCTCGCAGAGCACATGCTGCAGCAGCTTGAAATGATCAACAGCCAGCCATTCCGTTAGATTAACGGTCTGCAGCTCGCCTTTTTGCAGCAGTTGAATCACAGTTTCCGGGATATCGGCGGCCTTTTGCGCTCCCTTCCGCCGTAATATCGCGTCGGAGATCGGCATTGTCTTTTCGTGCTCCATCGCTGGCCTCACCAAGACGCAATCGAATTAAGAATTCGGATGATTTCGGCAGGCTCCATGCGCTTTTTGTAATCCGCATCAACGTGCGACGCACGGATGGTTCGTTCTTTATCCACAATGAAAGTGGCGGACACGGGAAGCTCCCAGGAATTGTCGCCGTTAAAGGCGTCCAGCGAAATACCCAGCAACCTGTAAATGTCGTGCAGATGATCGGGCATTTTAAATTTCAGATTGTATTTTTCCGCGGCTTGATTATGCACATCACTTAAAAGAGGAAAGCTAAGCCGGTGCTTTTCGTTGAGAAGTCTGGACTGATCGGGAATTTGGGGACTGACGGCAATGAGCCGAGCGCCGGCTTTTTGAATGTCGCTCCCTATTCTCTCATAGGCTGCCAGCTGCAAATTGCAGAAGGGACACCATCCGCCGCGGAAAAAAGTAAGAACAACGGGACCTTTTGCCGTTTCCTCGGACAACGTGATTTTGCTACCTGTATGTGCGGTCAAAGTAAAATCCGGCGCCTTGGTTCCAAGCTCCAATCCTGTGCCGGCACCGGATTCCCGAAGCTCCCGAATCGACGATTCAAACGCATCCAGCGCTTCCGGAGGGAGCATCCGCTTCATCTGTGCCGTCGCGGCTTCCAATTCAGGCTGCAATTGCTGAAAAGGCGTCTTATCCATCAAATCATCTCCATATCGTATAGATTAACCTCTATACAATACTTCTTTTTCTTAAGGGAAAGATGTAATCCAGCTTACAACTGCGGCCGGAACCTTAAATGATGTTCCTTTTCAAAAGCTTGCCTCGATGAATGTAAATCGTTTTGAATCCCGTCTTAATGACCTGTTCTTTCGCAAGATCCTGAAGGGCCGCCGTTACGGCTTCTCTGGTTGCACCGACCAAATTGGCGATTTCCTGATGCGAAATCGGAATATTGATTTTGTAAAATTCGCAATCCTCCGTACCGCCGAACTGGCCGGAAAGCTTCATCAGCACAAACAAAATTTTATCATGCAGCTTCGCAAGCGCCAGACTTTGGGCCAGATGGCTCATATCGATCATTCGTTCGCTCAATACTTTCATTAAGTTCATCATAAATCGGGGATGATGAATTAAAAAGCTTTCGAATCTTTCCTTATTCATCAAGCAAATATGACAATCGTCCACCGCTTCTATGTATAGCTCCCTTGTGCCAAAAGAAATTCCGGCCATTTCGCCGAACACGTTTCCTTCGCTGAGGATGTCCAAAGTGAACTGCTTGCCTTCGGCATTAAGCTTGTACAGGCGGACCTTCCCTTTCTTCACAAAGTAAAGCCCCTCGGTGAAAGTGTCCGGCGTTTGGATAAACTGATTTTTCGCAACCGCAGTTATCGAAGTCAGTCGATCCATTTCGATTAAATCTTCCATCGACAGCGAATTCAGCAGATTGAATTGCGACAGATATTGAATTTTGTCCATTTCTCTCCCTCATTCGTTCTTATAAAAAAAATACGTATCCAGGCGACTTTACACAAAAGCGTAAATGTCGCCGCAGACACGTATTTGCATGCTCCCCGAAAATAAAAACTTAACCGATCGAGCCTTCCATCTCGAACTTGATGAGACGGTTCATCTCAACCGCGTACTCCATCGGCAGCTCTTTCGTGAACGGCTCGATGAAGCCCATAACGATCATTTGCGTCGCTTCCGCTTCGGTCAAGCCGCGGCTCATCAGATAGAACAGCTGATCCTCGGATACTTTCGAGACGGTCGCTTCGTGCTCCAGCGTAATGTTGTCGTTCATGATTTCATTGTACGGGATCGTATCGGACGTCGATTCGTTATCCATAATGAGCGTATCGCACTTGATGTTCGCTTTGGAGCCTTCCGAATTGCGTCCGAACGAAGCCAAGCCGCGGTACGTCACCTTGCCGCCGTGCTTGCTGATCGACTTGGAAACGATCGTCGATGTCGTATCCGGCGCCAAGTGCGTCATTTTCGCACCGGCATCCTGATGCTGGCCTTTGCCTGCAACGGCGATGGAAAGCACCATGCCTTTCGCGCCGCGGCCTTTCAGCACAACCGCAGGATATTTCATCGTCAGCTTGGAGCCGATGTTGCCGTCGACCCATTCCATTGTCGCGTTTTCTTCCGCAACCGCACGCTTCGTAACCAGGTTGTAAATGTTCGGCGCCCAGTTCTGAATCGTGGTGTAGCGTACGCGGGAGTCCTTAAGGCAGATGATTTCAACGACCGCGCTGTGCAGCGAGTTTGTGCTGTAGACCGGAGCCGTACAACCTTCCACGTAATGCACGAAGCTGCCTTCGTCGGCGATGATGAGCGTACGCTCGAACTGCCCCATGTTTTCCGAGTTGATCCGGAAGTAAGCTTGCAGCGGAATTTCCACCTTTACGCCCTTCGGCACATAAATGAAGCTGCCGCCAGACCACACCGCGCTGTTCAGCGCCGCGAATTTATTGTCGCTAGGCGGAACGATCGTCCCGAAATACTTCTTGAAAATTTCCGGATGCTCTTTAAGCGCCGAATCGGTGTCCATAAACAGCACGCCTTGCTCTTCCAGATCTTTCTGCATGCTGTGGTAAACGACCTCGGACTCGTACTGGGCGGATACGCCCGCCAGGAACTTCTGCTCCGCCTCCGGGATGCCAAGCTTGTCGAACGTTTCTTTGATTTCCGTCGGCACTTCTTCCCACGTTTTCCCCTGCTTCTCGGAAGGCTTCACGTAGTATTGAATGTCGTCGAAATCCAGATCGTCCATATTGCCGCCCCAACGCGGCATCGGCATTTTCAAAAACTGCTCCAACGATTTCAAGCGAAACTCCAGCATCCATTCCGGCTCGCCCTTCATTCTGGAAATCTCGGTGACGATTTCGCGGGTCAGCCCTTTTCCGCTCTGAAACACGGCTTTGTGCTCGTCGCGAAACCCATATTTATATTCTTCCAATTCCGGCATTTTCTTTGCCATGGGTGCCCTACCTCCTTATTTGTTTGGTGTTCACTTGATCGATTCCTTTGCGCAGCGCGTTCCAAGCCAAGGTCGCGCACTTGATCCGGGCCGGGAATTTGTTCACGCCGGACAAAGCTTCCAAATCTTCGTATTCGAATTCTACGGGCTCGCCTTTCATTAAGCCGGAAAACTTCTCCGCCATCTCCAGCGCTTCTTCCAGCGTCTTGCCTTTTACGGCCTCCGTCATCATCGAAGCGGAAGAAAGGCTGATCGAACAGCCTTCGCCTACGAATTTGGCCGCCTTGACCTTGCCGTCCTCGACCTGCATTTGAAGCTGGATTTTATCGCCGCAGGTCGGGTTGTTCAGATCGATAGTGACGGACTGATTCTCGAAAGTGCCGCGGTTGCGGGGATTTTTGTAATGATCCATAATGACTCTGCGGTATAAATCATCCAATTGCATAGCCGAAGTACTCCTTTGTTTTAATAAGGGAAGCGACCAACCGGTCTACATCGGCTTCGGTATTGTACAGATAGAAGCTCGCACGGGCAGTTGCCGTGACATTCAGCCAGCGCATCAGCGGCTGGCAGCAATGGTGGCCGGCACGTACCGCGATCCCGTCGGCGTCGAGCACGGTGGCCACGTCATGCGGATGCACTTCGTCCAGGTTGAACGTGATCAGCCCCGCACGATTTTGCTGCGGACCGTATATCGTTAAACCTTCGATTTGCAGCATCCGTTCCATCGCATAAGCCGCCAGCTGCTTCTCATGCTGCTCAATGGCCTCCAAGCCGATGCTTTCGAGGAAATCGATGGCCGCTCCCAGGCCGACGGCGCCTGCGATAATCGGCGTGCCGCCTTCGAATTTCCAAGGCAGGTCTTTCCACGTGGAGTCGTACAAGCCGACATGGTCGATCATCTCGCCGCCGAATTCGATCGGCTCCATTTCCATCAGCAGCTCTTTCCTGCCGTAAAGTGCGCCGATTCCGGTAGGAGCGCACATCTTATGGCCGGATAACGTATAAAAATCGCAGCCCAGCGCCTGCACGTCCACTTTAAGGTGCGGCGTGCTTTGTGCGCCGTCCACCATCACTTTGGCGCCGTGGCGATGGGCGATTTCCGCGATTTCCTTCACCGGGTTAACAACGCCGAGCACATTGGACACGTAAACGACGGATACGATTTTGGTGCGCTCGGTAATTGTATTTTCCACATCAGCCAGACGAATCGAACCGTCCGGCTGCAATGGAATATATTTCAAGACGGCGCCGGTCGCTTTCGCGACCTGCTGCCATGGAATGAGGTTGCTGTGATGCTCCATCGGCGTAATGACGATTTCGTCCCCTTCGCCGCAAACGGCCCGCGCGTAGCTCGAGGCGACCAGATTAATCGCCGTCGTCGTCCCGCGGGTAAAGATGATTTCTTCCGTGGACGAAGCGTTGATAAAATGGCGCACCTTCTCGCGCGCGCCTTCGTAAGCGTCGGTCGCGCGGGAACCGAGCGTGTGAACGCCGCGGTGTACATTCGCATTATCGAGCTCGTAATAACGTTTGACGGCTTCGATCACCGATACCGGCTTTTGCGAAGTGGCTGCCGAGTCCAGGTAAACGAGCGGATGTCCGTTCACATCCTGGTGAAGAATGGGGAATTGACTGCGTATGTCCGCCGTATTCATTGTCCCAGCTTCCTTTCCACAAGAAGCTGCAGCTGTGACGCGATCTGCTCCAGTGGAATTTGAGACACCACCGGTGCCAGGAAGCCGTAAATGATCAGCCGTTCGGCTTCTTCACGCGTAACGCCGCGCGACATCATATAGTATACCTGCTCTTGGTTCACTTGACCCACGCTGGCCGCGTGGCCCGCCGTAACGTCGTCCTCGTCGATCAGCAGAATCGGGTTGGCGTCGCCGCGCGCTTTCGGGCTGAGCATCAGCACTTTTTCCGTTTGCTCGCCGTTTGCCTTGGTTGCGCCCTTCTCGATTTTGGTAATGCCGTTGATGATGGCCGTAGCGCTGTCGCGCATGACCGCGCGGGTAATCATCTGGCTGTCGGAGCTTTTGCCGAAGTGAACCGCCCGGGTGGACACGTTCAGCTTCTGCTCGCCGGTGCCGACGCAGATGACCTTCGCATCGGAGGTCGAGCCGTTGCCTTTCAAAATCGAAGTCGTATCGGACATCGCGTTGCCGTAATGCATCTCGCCGACGATCCATTCGATGCTTCCGTCGTTCTCCACGAGCGCGCGGCGGTACGTCAGGTCGGTAACCGATTCGTCCAGGTTATGAACCGATGCGAACGTTACTTTGGCTCCCGGCTTGACGACGACTTCCACAATCCCGTTCTGTACCAGGCCGTTCAAGCTGCCTTCGGAAACGAAGTTGTCGACATAAGTAACCGATGCGTGCTGCTCGGCCACGATCAGCACGTGCGGCGAAAAGCTCGCTTCGGCGTCGTCCGTGACGAACAGCGCTTGTACGGGCACCTCCACCTGCACATTTTTCGGTACGTACAGGAAGACGCCTCCGCTCCAAAGCGCCGTATGCAGCGCAGTCAAGCGGTTTTCGTCCTTGCCTACGACGGACGCAAAATAGTTCTGCACCAGTTCGCCATGGGTTTGCAGCGCTTCTTCAAGGCTCGTGAACACGACACCCTGCTGCTTCAACGTCTCGGAGACGCTGCTGTACACGACGCCCGAGTTTTTCTGTACGATCAGATTTTCCGGATGCCCCTGCCCGTCGTTCTGGAGCAGGCTCTTCGCCGAGGCCGGCAGCTCTTCGAGCGATGCGAGCTTCGCGCCCGCTTTATAGATTCCGAAGGAAGCGAGGTTCCAACGGTCGATTCTTGTTTTCTCCAATGTCGGCAATTCGAGCGTTCCGGCAAGCTCCAGCGCTTGCCCGCGCAGAGTCGTCATCCACTCCGGCTCTTGTCTCGCTTTGGACAGCTCTACCAAGCTTGCGCGATCGATCGGAAGAACGGTTTGTGTACTCATGGTTAATCCTCCTGTTCCCTTTCGATAGCTTAGTATTTCGGAGCCGTCGTATTCATCGGAATCTTGAATTCCTCTTCATCCTGGCCTACCCGCTCGTCCACGATCCCGAGCTCCTCTTTCACCCAATCGTAACCCTCGTTCTCCAGACGCTGAGCCAGCTCAGGTCCGCCGGATTTCACGATGCGTCCTTGCATCATCACGTGGACGTAGTCCGGCGTAATGTAGTTCAACAGGCGCTGATAGTGGGTGATGATCAGGAAGCCGCGCTCTTCGGAACGCATCGCGTTCACGCCCGTCGCCACGATGCGCAGCGCGTCGATATCGAGACCCGAGTCGATCTCGTCAAGAATAACGATGCGCGGGTCCAGCATCATCATTTGCAGAATTTCGTTGCGCTTCTTCTCGCCGCCGGAGAAGCCTTCGTTCAAATAGCGGTGCATGAACTCGGGATTGATCTCCAGCTCCTTCATTTTCGCTTCCATCTGGCGGATGAATTTGATCAGCGAAATTTCGCTGCCTTCCTCGCGGCGGGCATTGATCGCGCTGCGCAGGAAGTCCGCATTCGTCACGCCGGTAATCTCACTCGGATACTGCATGGCAAGAAAGAGGCCGGCACGCGCTCTTTCGTCCGTCGCCATCTCAAGCACGTCCTCACCGTCCAGCGTCACGCTGCCTTCCGTCACTTCGTATTTCGGGTGGCCCATAAGGGCCGACGCCAGCGTACTTTTGCCCGTTCCGTTCGGACCCATGATCGCATGCACTTCGCCGCCCTTAATCGTCAAGCTGAGGCCTTTCAAAATCTCTTTGCCTTCGACAGTCGCTTTCAAACCGTCTATAGTAAAATGCGGTACGTTTGCCATAGTTTCGTGCCTCCGAGTTTTAATTATTATTTAATGATAATCATTACAAACTGATTATCAGTGATTCTCAATAATAATATTATATCTCAATATACAAAATCAAGAAAGTCCCGTCCGCGGATTTCCCGGAACTATTTTTCCGCCAGCGCCTCCCGGATCCGGCCGGCCTCCAGCGCAAACGCTTCGTCCGTCAGCACGGCCCGGCGCGGCGCCCCATGCAGCGATCCGGGAAGCCCGATCCACGATTTGCACCCGTTATATTCGTCCAGCACCGGGATTCTCACAGGCTCGTCCAGCGCGTAGACCCTGAGCAGCATAACATGCAGCGGCTTCGTACGCTTCCACTTCAGCCTCTCTTCGGCCAGCCGGTCCGACCAAATGTGAAACGGCTTCAGCCTGGCAAGCTGCTCTTCGGTCTCGATCAGGATATCCTCGGCCAGCTCGGCGTAGCATCCGATTTCCGCTTGCCCGCCGCTCCATTCGGGGGCCCGCTCGTCCACCCGTTCCGCGAACTCCGGCTTGATCAGCTCTTTGCGCTGATGCTCGTAGGTCGGGTACAAATAAAAGCTGCCGGATTCCACTTGAAAATCCCGGGTTTCCTCGCGGATGCCGCCTTTGCGCATAATCAGGATCTGCTTCCCCTGCTTCAAAGCCTCGACGGCCACGGCCCATTCCTTCAATCCGATCGCCTGTCCTTGCGGTATCATCTCTTGCGCTCTCCTCCCTTATAGTGTAGCCCATTCGTTTAAGCTATTATAGATTTCCAGCCAAAACATTGCAATTCCGGAAGAGCATAAAAACGATCGCAAAAATCGATGCTAAAGACGCTGCATCATTCAATTCGCTGCGAGGAGGGTAAATGCAATGCGCGAAGGTTTGATCCCAACCGTTCTCGGCACGGCTGTCGCAGCATCCGGCGCGGCTATGCGAAACCGATTCCCGATGGCGGCCGCGGCGGTCGTCGGCTTTGGTCTCGCACATGTCGTGCTGGGAGCCATTGACTTGGTGGAGCATCGCAGAAGAACGGAGTAGCCTCTGGCTTTTGCTCCGGCAAACAAAAAGGGAAGGCCGGCATGCCTCCCCTTTTTCATATGCAATCTTCTGCAATCTTCGCTCAATTTACGTTCTGTACATAATGATTGGAAGCCGAGATTCGTTGATACTGCTCGTGGCTCGCTTTTAAAGGATTGGCATGCAGGGCTACGGACGGATTTTCCGGCGAGGACCACCCGAGCACGCACAGGATGGCGAAGCACGCCGCGATCAACAGCAATTTACCGAGCAGTTTCTCCATAACAAAAACCCACCTCCGCGTATTTACCTTTATTGTAGCTTTCAGCGTTAAGCGCATATTATCGGGGTATGAACTTTTTGTAAAAGAGACGGCCGGGACGGGCGCATGGCATGTCCGGAAAACGCATTTCCTCTATTCCAACGCAAACCAAATTGATTTATACTAGAGGGAATGGCAGTTTTCATATGGAAAAAGGAGGAATTCATCCCATGCCCGCATATCATCCGCTGACGGAATCGGAAGCCATCGACTATGCAAAAAAATTACCCGGCCTGTTTCAACCCGATTCCGAGCTCACGAGCCGGGAAATCGGGGACGGCAACCTGAACCTGGTATTCCATATTTCGGAGCCTTCCACCGGGAAAAGCATCATTCTGAAGCAAGCGCTCCCCTATGCCAAGGTCGTAGGCGAATCGTGGCCCCTGACCTTGGACCGCGCCCGGATCGAGAGCGAAGCGCTGATGATCCAGGAATCGCTGTGCCCGGACCTTGTCCCGCACGTATACGCTTACGAGCCGGACCTGGCGCTCACGGTCATGCAGGACTTGAGCGACCATACGATTATGCGCAAAGGCTTGATCGAGCGTAATCAATACCCGCTGTTCGCCGGGCATATCGGAACGTTTTTGGCCCGTACTCTTTTTTACACGTCCGATCTCGGCATGAACCAGCAGGAGAAAAAAGAACGGGTCAAACGGTTCATCAACCCCGAGCTGTGCAAAATTACCGAGGACCTGATCTTCGACGATCCGTATACGGATTCCCCGAACAATAACGTTCCTCCGGCGATTCGCGACGCCGTCTCCGCCATCTGGCAGGATACCGGGCTTCATCTGGAAGTCGCGATTCTTCGCGAGAAGTTTTTGACGCATGCCCAAGCGCTGCTGCACGGCGATCTGCATACCGGCAGCATCTTCATCAAGCCGGATTCGACCAAGGTCATCGATCCGGAGTTTGCATACTACGGCCCGATGGGCTTCGATATCGGCGCGGTGTTCGCCAATCTGCTGCTGAACTTTGCCGCGCAGGAAGGCTGGAGCGAGGACGAGGCTTCGCGCCGGGATTACCGCGGCTACTTGACCGGGACGATCCGCGACGTATGGGAGACGTTCGACCGCGAATTCCGGGAGCTGTGGAATCAGCGCGGCACCGACCGGATCGCCAAAACGCCGGGCTACCAGGACTGGTACATGCAAGAGGTGCTGCGGGATACGTTCGGCTTCACCGGCAGCAAGATGGTGCGCCGCGTGCACGGTCTGGCGCAGGTGGCCGACATCAATCAGATTCAAGACGGAGCGGCCAAGGAGCGGGCCCAGCGGCTGGCGCTTGAAATCGGTACGGCGCTCATTAAATTTAACCGTCAGGCGTCCTCCATCGCGCAGATGATCGAAATCGCCGAGAAGGCCGTGAACTAGATAAAGGAGTGTGCTGCACCGTGACTACGGAACAAACCAAACAAGCGGACTGGCTGCAATCCGTCCGTTGGAATTCGCTGGAGGACCGCTTGGATCTGCTCGACCAGCGGCTGCTGCCGGACGAAATCGTCTATTTGGAGCTGACGACCTCCGAGCAAGTATGGGATGCGATTAAGCAGCTCGCCGTTCGCGGCGCGCCGGCGATCGGCATCGCGGCGGCCTTCGGGGTTTATCTCGGCGTACGGGGCTTCTCCGGAAGCCGGGACGCGCTGCTGGCGGAGGTGAACCGCCAATGCGATTATCTCGCGGCGTCGCGTCCGACCGCGGTTAATTTGTTCTGGGCGCTCGACCGGATGCGGGCGCGGGCCGAAACGCTGCTTGGCGCAGCCGCACCGGAGGGAACGACGGCGGAGAGCGCGCAGCAGGCGCTGCTGGACGAAGCGCGGGCCATCCAAGCGGAGGACGAGGAAACGTGCCGCTTGATCGGCGAGCACGCGCTGTCTTTGTTCGAGGACGGCATGGGCGTCCTCACGCACTGCAACGCGGGCGGCCTCGCTACCGCCAGATACGGGACGGCGCTGGCGCCGATGTACCTGGCGCTGGAGAAGGGCATCACGCTCAAGGTGTTTGCGGACGAAACCCGTCCGGTGCTGCAGGGAGCGCGCTTGACGGCGTTCGAGCTTCAGCAGGCGGGCGTCGACGTAACGCTGATCTGCGACAATATGGCCGGCGCCGTTATGGCCAAGGGCTGGGTGCAGGCGGTCATCGTCGGTACCGACCGCGTAGCCGCCAACGGCGACGTGGCCAACAAGATCGGCACCTACAGCGTCGCCGTGCTGGCCAAGGCCCACGGCATTCCGTTCTACGTCGCATGCCCGATGTCGACCATCGACCTGAATACGCCGACAGGGGCCGATATTCCGATCGAGGAGCGGCACGAGGACGAGATTACGCAAGGCTTTGGCAAGCGCACCGCGCCGCAGGGCGTGAAGGTGTTCAACCCGGCGTTCGATGTTACGCCGAACGAGTACGTCACGGCAATAATTACGGAAAAGGGCATCGTCCGGGCTCCGTACGCGGACCATTTGCGAAAATTATTTACGGAATAATCGCGGCAGCTTAAGAACGACATAAAACGGCCATTTCCTATGCATCTCTGCACGGGAAACGGCCGTTTTTCGGTTTAGGGGATAAGCGAATAGGAAGCATCCGGCACGTTCATGTATACGGGAGGAACCATCTGCAAAATGAAAAGAACATCGGCCCGGTCGAACTTGCCGTCCCCGGTCACGTCCGTCTGGGCGCGGATCGCTTTCATCGCCGAATCCAAATCGGTGACGGCCGGCAAAGGAGCTTTCGCCCGGTTTATAACGATGGTGTATAATGCCGCACTTCCGTTTTCGGCCGCCACTTGCAGCACGACAGGAAGACTCTGTCCCGGAACGAGCGATTTGACATGCAGCATGCCGCCGCTCCATTCGACGTTGGCTTGCCGATTGATAAGCGCGAGCCGTGCCTTCGGATCGTCCGGAACGATCTGCAAGCTTACGGCATCCGTCTCGGGACCTACGGTTAACCGATACGTGTCGGCCGCGACCAGTACAAGCGGAGCCGAATTGTAGGTCACGGAACGAAGAGCCGTATTGCCGGATGGCACCCCAGGGCCGGATGGCCGGGTGACCTCCACGTTGAAGCTGCTTGTAAAACGGCCTCCGATTTTCGTGACAACGGGGAAGGATCTCGTCTGGTTCTCGAGGAGATCGGATACCGTGATCGTCCGCCCGTAAACGTCATAGGTGACCCCGGTCACCGTGGATGGGACATAAAACGTCGCATTCGGACCGTACAGCGTAACCCCAAGCTGCACTTGAGTCACATTCCCGGGCACGCTCAGCGAATACGTCCGAGTGTCCGGTTTAAAGAACAAGGGGGCGTCGGCGTACGAAATGCTCATCGCGTCCAAGGTTATTTCATACGGCTGCCCGTCCGTCCCCGAGCCGCCCGTTACCGCGGCGCCTTCCTTCAAAGCGATGACCGGCAGGACCGCACGGGTGCCGTTGTCCTCCCGATCTCTGTTATCGAACCACACCTCGCCTTCGGCGTTCACCAGCAACGGATACGCCTTGTTCGTTTGAGGATGGGTGAGCGGATTGATCAGCCAATGGCCGGAAAGCCGCTTAGGATCGATGACCCTCGATAATCCGGCAAACTGATCTTTGGTCAGAAGCCCGACGTTGGCGTTCACGGTAAACGAATCCTGTTCCACAAGCTGATAATCCGCTAAATGATAAGTCTTAATATCGAACGGGGAAGCGGCAATCCATCGCTTGGTTTCGCCCAGGCTGTTGTAAAAATCCTCGTTTAAATACTTGCCTACGGAGCCTTCCGCGGCCGGGTCGAAGCGATAGGCCGGATTGTCGGCCTGAAATATATTGCTTTGATGGGCATGGTTCCAATATAAGCTGGCAACCTGCGTCCCCGGCTTCAAGACCATAGTCCGGCTCGAAGGATCTATCATCATCCATTGCTTTCCGGCGTAGGAGACGATATCGCCAACGGACAACAGCGTCAGGGAATCGCCCGCGGCAGCCTGCCTCACAATCGTAACTTCATAAGGAGCTTTGGTCCCTGCAAAGGAATCGACGACCTCGAACGCGATCCTGCTTTGTCCCACAGGCAAATGTTGAATCGAGAGCCGGTTTCCCGAAGAAACCGCGGTTACACCGGAAGGGGCTGCCGAGACGTTCTCTACGGCCATCCCGGAATGGCTCAGCGCCAGATCGAGGGCCACCGCCTTCAATTCGCGCGGAAGCCGAAGGCTGTAGGCCTCCGCCCCTTCATGGCTCGTTGCTTTTCGTGCGGGAATCCCGTTCGGTTCGGTCAACGACTTAACAGGAGACAAATCGATTTCAACCGGGGCCGCGCTGTGCTCCGGAGCAGCCGTCTTCCCCGTTCCAAGCTGGCCACGGCGGTTATCGCCCAAACCGTACAGCTTGTCCTCGCTTGAAAGCATGTAGGTAGTTTTCGCTCCGCCGACAATGCCGTCGACCTGCTCCCCGAAGTACATGCCCAAGCCTTGTTCTGTTCCCGCTGCGGAAACTCCGGTCCCCGGCAGCGGAACCGCAACCGGGCTGGCAACGCTGGAACGGTCGGGACGGCCGGCCTGTCCGAAATCGTTAAGCCCTGTCACGTACAACGTGCGCGGGGCAGTCTCTCCGTCCCCGCGAAGGAGCAGCGTATGATCGCCGCCGGCCGCCGCGCCTCTTGCGTCCCCGATCGGATGGCCGCTCTCCGTCGCCATGCGGCTGGCGTAGCTTCGATGGCCCAGGGTCGGCCCGAGCCCCAGCTGCCCATGCTCGTTGCTGCCCCAAGCGTAGACGCTAAGCCCTTCGCCCTTGGCAACCGAATGCTCGTTCCCCGCCGAAATGCCATAGATGTTCGTCAGCATGTCGCCTAACGATTCCGACCGGACGACCTCCACCGGCAAGCGCTTGTCGGTCGTCGTGTTGTCCCCAAGCTGTCCCTTGTTATTGCGGCCCCAAGCGAGCACGGTATTGTCCGCCGACCGGGCCAAGCTATGGTAAGCGCCCAGAGCGATCTCCTTCATACCCGCGAGATCCCCGGTGCCCTCCGCATTGTTCACAAACGCCGGAAATCCGCTTGCCGCCCGATCTCCGCTCCCCAATTGCCCGTATGTATTATCGCCCCAAGCCGCCACTCTTCCGTCCTTGAACAGCAGCGCAGCATGATCGAACCCGGCAGCCACGGCCGCGACCGGCTCCGCGTCCAATTCGCGGCCGGAATCGAGCATGACATTTCCGGGGGCGGACCTTCCCTGTGTCGCCCCGTCGCCAAGCTGATACTTATTGTTGCTCCCCCAGGACTTCACTCGTTTGGCCTTGCCCTCTCCTGCCAGCACCAGCGTAAACGCGCTTTTTCCGCTCTCCGCCGGGTTGCCGCCGGCTGCCGCCGCCGAGGCGTTCACGATTCCCGGCACCTGCCTCGGATAAGGCTGATCGGCCCCTCCGGTATCGTAGCCGAGCTGCCCGAAGTCGTTCGCTCCCCATGTCCACACGGTTCCGTCCTCCCGCACGGCTACGGTATGCGAATAAGAGGAGGATACGGACACGAACTTCGCATTCGCCCCGTCTTGCCCGTAGGCCCGGCCGCGGCCCGGAAGCGACAGCAGACTGACGCAGACGGTTATTGCAATAATCCAAAGCATTCCTTTTCGCCCGAAGCTTGTATAAGAATAAAAACCCGAAACGTCGTTCCGGTCGGCAACACGCACTTGAGCTTCACTCCTTCTGTACGAATCACGGGTGGCATGAATCTATCCCTATATTTTACCTTATTTTACTGCGGCTGTGGTGTATATTTCATAATTTTTAGAAACCGGTTCTCTTCCGCGGGCATTCGCAAACGATTAAACGCTGCCGGTTTTAGGCCGAAAACAGTTGCAAAAATCAGGAATGTTGGCTATGATGAAGAAGAAAATATTTTTCATCGTTTTGACCCATATCAAGAAAATGATTTACAAAATCTTTGCAAAACGGGTGATCTGATGTCCGGTATTTTGCAAGCCTTACGGGAACAGCAGCGCCAGATGAATCCGAAGGAACAAATCCTCGCGCAGTTTATTCTGGAGCATGCCCACGAGGCCGTCCATTTGAGCATTACGGAGCTGGCCGGACGATCGGGAACGAGCACTGCGACGGTGTCCCGTTTTTGCCGCAGCCTGCTGTTCAAGGGCTACGGGGATTTTCGCATGAAGCTGGCCGCGGAGCTCGTCCAGCCCGTTCCGGCGAAGCCTTCCTACCAGGACATTGTCGCGGGGAACACGCTTCACAGCATCGCCCAGGCGATCGAAACGAACCATCTGCGTTCGATCTCGGATACGACGCGGCAGCTCGACCTCACCGAGGTCCAGCGGGCGGTGGATGCGCTGCACGACGCCCGCCGCATCGATCTGTACGGGATGGCGACTTCGGGGATGGTCGCGTACGATTGCCAGCAAAAGCTGGCGCGCATCGGCAAAATTGCGCAGTACTGGTCCGATTCCCACATGCAGATTACGTCGGCAACGAGCCTCGGCGAGGGTGACGTGGCATTCGCTTTCTCGTATTCCGGCGAAACCCCCGAGACGCTCGACGCCCTCCTGTGCGCCAAGGAACGGGGAGCCACGACGATTTCGCTGACCAAGTTCGGAGCCAACCGGATTTCGCAGCTTGCGGACATCCGGCTCCACGCCTCCTCGCTCGAGGAAGGGATGCGCCGCGGCGATATGGCTTCGCGGATCGCTCAGCTGCACGTGGTGGATATTTTGTTTACCGCGCTGCTCAGCCTGCACTTTGACGATTATGTTCCGCTTCTGGAGCAATCGTTTCAAGAAGTGAAAAAATACCGCAAAGAAAAAGGGAGATGAGCATGAACATTTTAACTTTCCGCACACAAGAAGAATTGAACAAAGCCGGCGCCGGCATCATTATCGGACTGCTGCAAACGAATCCCAGAGCCGTGCTCGGGCTGGCGACAGGCAGCACGCCGATCGGCATTTACCGGGAGCTTGTCGAGTCGTACCGCCAAGGGCTGGTCAGTTTCGCCAAAGCGACGGCGTTCAATCTTGACGAATACGTCGGTCTCGAGCCGGGACATCCGGCCAGCTACTACACGTTCATGCAGGAGCACCTGCTCGGTCTCGTTGACATCCCCCCGCAGCAATGCCATATTCCAAGCGGAACCGCACCGGATCTGCAGGCGGAATGCGCCCGCTACGAAAGCCTGCTGGAGCAGTGCGGGCAGATCGACCTGCAGCTGCTCGGTCTCGGCCATAACGGGCACATCGGCTTCAACGAGCCGGCCGATACGCTTGAGGGCGGCACGCATCTCGTGGAGCTGAAAGAATCGACCCGTACGGCGAACGCACGGTTTTTCGACAAGCCGGAGCAGGTACCGACGCATGCCCTGACGATGGGAGTCGGATCGATTTTGAAAGCGAAAACGATTCTGCTCGTCGTCCGCGGCGCGGATAAAGCGGAGATCGTACAGCGGGCATTGCAGGGCCCGATCACGACGGATTGCCCGGCCTCGCTGCTGCAAACGCATCCGCACGTGGTCGTATTGTTGGATTCTGAAGCCGGAGGTTTGCTAAAATGAGCCGTGAAGCATGGAACACCCTGATCGTTAACGCCAAAATCGTTACGCCGGATGCGGTCATTCCCGCCGGATACGCCGCGGTCAAGGGCGGTAAAATTGAAGCGCTCGGCCCGATGGCCGAGCTGAACGAAGCGCTGGCCGAAACGGCCGGCACGAAAATCGACGCCCGCGGAAGCTGGCTCCTGCCAGGATTCATCGACGTGCATGTGCACGGGGGATACGGGAGCGACTTCATGGACGGAACCGCCGAATCGCTCGAGAATATTACCCGCTTTCACTCCAGCCAAGGGACGACGACGATGCTGGCGACCACGGTAACCAGTTCCCCGGAAGCGATCGGACAAGTGCTGGAGAGCGTCCAAGCGTACCGGGAGAAAGGGATGCCGTATGCCCAACTGGCCGGCGTGCATCTGGAAGGACCGTTTATTAGCCCGAAATGGCCCGGCGCGCAAAATCCGAATTTTATCGTTACGCCGAAGCTCGAATGGGTGAAGGAATGGACCGAACGCTACCCGGGCTTGATCCGCCTTGTCACCCTCGCTCCGGAAACGGAAGGCGCACTGCCGGTCATTTCGTTCCTCGCCGGGCAAGGCATCTGCGTCGCTTGCGGCCATACGGATTCGACGTATGCGCAAATCGGCGAAGCGGTCAAGCATGGACTGAACCATGCCGTGCATACGTTCAATGCGATGAAAGGGCTGCACCATCGCGAGCCCGGCGTTGTTGGCGCCGTGCTGACCGAGGACAAGATCTGCGCCGAGGTCATTGCCGACGGACATCACGTCCACCCGGCCTGCATCCGGCTGCTGACCCAAACGAAGCGCAGCGACAATCTGGTGCTCATCACCGATGCGATATCCGCCGCGGGTCTCGGGGACGGCGATTTTGAACTCGGCGGGCTCGCCGTCGTGGTGAAGGACGGCATCGCAAGGCTCCGCGACGGCGACAGCCTCGCAGGCAGCACGCTGACGATGATCGGCGCCTTACGCTATATGGTGAACACGGTCGGAGTCAGCGTCGAGGAAGCGAGCCGGATGGCCAGCTGGAACCCGGCGAAGCAGCTCGGGCTGCTGGAGAAAACCGGCAGCATCGAGACCGGCAAGCAGGCGGATCTGCTGCTCGTCACGCCGGAGCTTGACCTTGAGCGCGTCTGGATCCAAGGAAAAGAATTGTCTGAATAAGCGCGCGGCAAAAAACCGGCTGCTTCCGTTTTATCGAACGGGACAGCCGGTTTTTTTAGGAATATCGCTTACTGCGCCATAAACTGCTGTGCAACGATGTAGAAGCGGAGCTTGTTCAAGTCTTTGGCCGAGATGCTGTAAATTTCGGCGCCGTAGCGTATCGTTTTTTCCTGAATATGGGCATAGCGGATCACGACCTTCGGATGAATCGTTTCTTCGTCGCACATAATCATCGTGTCGTAGACATGGTTTATTTTGACGGAAAAATCGTTCATTTCAAATCCGAATCCGAGCCGGCTAATCCGGCAAAAACGAACGGCCATCGTCCGGAAATCGTCGATCAGCGTGCCGTACGTGTTCAGTTGGAAGCTGGGAACCGTCGAGTTTTCGTCGCGGTACATATCGTCTAACACGGCATCGGGTCTCGCTTCTATATTGAAAATTTCCGAATCCGCCGGCACTAATATCAGCTTGGATTTGGAAACCTGCAGCACGCGCATTTGCACTCTTTTCTGAAAATCAAAGCAGATGACGGATTCCCCGCCCGTAAAGGAGGACGGCTCCGCGAAGGAAACCTCCATTAAATCCGAACCTTCATAGGACACTTGCCCCTTGTAAACTTTCCCCTGATGAAGCAGCTGCATGTCTTTCATACCAATCACCTCCGCTTGATATCTCTACTATAGCTCCGAATAATTATGAAAGTTTCAGTTAAATATTAGGAGATTATTAGATTCAATGCCGATTGGCGCCGGTTTATGTAATATTTAAACATTGATTAGGAAATGTAAAAAGAAACGTTAGCCGAGCTGCTCTTGGAGATATGTTAAAGGGCAAGGACCTGGTGTGCCAAAAAGCCCCCCGGCTGGCGGAGGGCTCGATTCTTGCTGCTATTAATGCTCCATATGATCTTCCGGCTGGGCGGCTTTGACGGTCAGACCGCCGTCGACCATCAGCAGATGGCCGTTAATCTGCATCGCTTCCTCGGAAGCCAGGAACACGACCGCATCCCCGATCTGGCGGGCGGTGCCGAGACGCTTCATCGGATTCGCTTCGATTTCTTTGGCCCGGATGGCATCGTCGGCCAAATAGTCCGTGCACATGTCGGTATCGACCGTGCTCGGGCCGACCGCATTGACGTTGATGTTGTACTTGCCCAGCTCGATCGCCATCCCCTTCGTCAGCATGTTCGCCGCCGCTTTGGACGACTGGTAATGCGGAATGACCGGACTCGTGACGACGAGGCTGGCGGTCGACAAGACGTTGACGATTTTACCGTAGCGTTTTTCGATCATCGACTTCGCCGCAAGCTGCGAACAGAGAAAAATCGATTTGACGTTCGTATGATATGTCCGGTCCCACGTCTCCTCCGTACATTTCAAGAACGGCTCGAACGGCGCGATCCCGGCGTTGTTGACGAGAATTTCCACATCGCCCAGCTGCTCCCGCACCTGCCGGAACATGTCTTCCACCTGCTGCTTGCTGCCCACGTCCGCTTGAACGACCATCGCTTTGACGCCGTGCGCTTCCGCCTGCTTCTTCACGTTCTCCGCCAACGCACGCGAACGCTCGGAAGTGAAGTTAATGGCGACATGCGCGCCTTCCTCCGCCAAGCGAATGGCAATCGCTTCTCCAATGCCCCGGCTGGCCCCTGTGACGAGCGCTACCCGTCCTGCCAATCTTCCCATAAACCGTTGCCTCCTTCGTTGTTTACTCAGCTATAAACTCGGTCCGATCCGGTTGATGCTGAATTCGGTATGGCCCAAAATTTCCGCCTTCGTCAGCTTGCCATTTGCGACCTCTTGAATTTCCTCCCAGACGATCCGGCCTGCCGCCTCCAGGCTGAGCGTGCCTTCCAGCATATCGCTGACATCAACGTCCATATTGTCCGACATTCTCTCGAACATCCGTTTGTTGCCCGTAATTTTGATAACCGGAATGACGGCGGCTCCGGTCGGCGTCCCCCGCCCCGTCGTAAAGCAGACCAGATGCGCACCGCCCGCCGCCATCCCGGAGACGCATTCGATGTCGTTGCCCGGCGAATCCATAAAATAGAGCCCGTGCTTCGGAATGTCCTCGGCATACTCGATGACGCCTTGGATCGGGGCGGTGCCGCATTTGCTGATGCAGCCGAGCGATTTTTCCTCGATCGTCGTCAGTCCTCCGGCAATGTTGCCCGGGCTCGGATTGCCGCCGCGCATGTCGGCGCCCATCCGCTCGACTTCCTTCTCGAAGCGGTCGACGATATGGTACAGCTTCTCCGAAATGTCCGGGGCGGCACAGCGCGAAGCGAGCACATGCTCGGCGCCGATAATTTCCGTCGTTTCCCCGATCACGACGCCGCCGCCCTGCTGAATGAGCGTATCGGCCGCCGCCCCGAGCGCCGGATTGGAGGCGAGCCCCGAGGTGGCGTCCGAGCCGCCGCATTTGACCCCGATGATCAGCTCGCTGAAGGGCACCGGCTCGGGCTTCATTTCATCGAGCTGGGCGCGCATTTTCCGCGCAATTTCCACCCCGTGCCGGATCGCTTTGACGGAACCGCCGACCGATTGAATGTCGAATACTTCGACCGGCTTGCCGGTCGTACGGATCGCGTCGGCCAGCGCATGCGGGTCGACGACTTCGCAGCCGAGGCTGATGATGATGACGCCGCCGACGTTCGGATTGCGGCCGGTTCCCGCCAGCACGTCGAAGGTGCGGTCTTTGTCCGCGCCGATCTGGCTGCAGCCGTGCTGGTGGGGAATCGCTACCGTATCCGGGACCATTTGGTTGATCCGGGTGCACACTTGGTTGGCGCAAATGACGGTCGGGATAATCAGCAAATGATTGCGGATGCCCACGTCGCCGTTCGGTCTTCTATAGCCCATCATGTGATTCATGAGTATTCGTTCTCCCTTCGCTTCTCACGCTTTCGCCCGATCTCCGCGACCGCGGATGCCTTCGACGTTATGCACGTGAACATGCTGCCCTGCCAGGATCGGGGCCGTCGTCCGTCCGATCACTTCGCCGTACTTGCGGATATCCGTCCCCGCCGGGATCTCTTCAATCGCAATTTTGTGCCCGAACGGGACATCGTCCAGCAGCGTTACTTCCCGAACCTGCTCCTGTATCCTATAGGTGATCCGCTGCCCCTGCTTCAACTCTTTGATCGCCGTCGCCACATGGTCGCGCGGGTCCATCACGAGCGCGTCCGCGCCTGCGATAATCGGTCCTGCCATCCGTCGTTCCTCCTTTTGTCCGCTGCCGTTACGCCTGCTCGTTAACCATGCGGTTCGTCAGCGAGCCCAGCTTCTCGATCTCGATCGTGACGATGTCGCCGTCTTTCAGGTAAACCTGCTTATCTTCGGGATATCCGAGCACGACGCCCTCCGGGGTTCCGGTCAAAATGACGTCGCCAGGAACAAGCGTCATATGCTGCGAAATGTAGCTGACGATTTCGTCGCAGTGAAATATCATGTCCGATGTATTGGAGTTCTGGCGCACCTCGCCGTTCACGATGCAGCGGATGGCAAGGTTGTTCGGATCGCCGACTTCATCGGCCGTTACCAGATAAGGCCCAAGCGGGCTGAAGCCGTCGCACGACTTGCCGAGCAGCCATTGCTGGGTGCGCATCTGCAGGTCGCGGGCGGACAAATCGTTCACGTTGCAGTAGCCGAACACGTGATCCAGCGCCGCTTCTTTGGACACGTACTTGGCTGTCTTGCCGATGACGATGACCAGCTCCGCCTCGTAATCTACCTTGCTTGTGACGCTAATCGGCAGCGGCACGTCCTGTCCGTGACCCGTCAGCGTATTGTTAAACTTGTTGAACAGGATCGGGTACTGCGGAATCGGCGCATTCGTTTCTTCCGCATGCTTGCGGTAGTTCAGCCCGACGCAGATGATTTTGTTCGGATGCGGAACGCACGGGCCGTACGTCAATCCGGCCTCGTCCAGAATATACGCCTCGCTGCCGCCGGCCGCCAGCGCCTGGTCCACGTAGGCTTGCAGCGCCGTCACCGCGAAAGGTCCGCCCTCGATCGCCTCGTGCACCGTCTGCGGCACGCCTGCGTTTCCCGGCGGGACCGCTGCGAGCGCTTTGGCGATATGTACGATGCCGCGGTCGGTCTTGACGCCGAGCCGTTCCTGTCCCTCTTCGATAAAAGTAAGCAGTTTCATATCCGAATATGCCTCCTTGGCTGAATATAGGCTTGGCTTGATTATGCGTTTTTGCCGAAGACGACGCCCCCGTCGATATAAAGCGGGGAGCCCATCATAAATTTGGATTCGTCCGAAGCAAGGAACAAGGCCGCTTTGGCCACGTCGTCCGGGCGGCCCAGATCGCCGCTCAACTGGCGTTTTTTAAGCGACTCGTAGGCTTCCTCCGGATTGTCGTAGGAGTTCCGCAAATAATTTTCCACGAACGGCGTCAGGATCGTGCCCGGCAGCAGTGCGTTCACGCGGATGTTATAGGGGGCGTAATCGACCTGCATCGATTTGGTCAGCGCCAGCACGGCTCCTTTGGTTGCGGAATACGACGCCCTGCGCGCGAGGCCGATTTCGGCGATGCAGGAAGACATGTTGATGATCGAGCCTTCCTTGCGCTGCATCATATGCGGCAGGACGTACTTGCACGGCAGGAAGGTGCCGCGGATATTGACCGTGACGACGCGGTCCCACGCCTCGGGCTCCACTTCGTGGATCGCCCCCACGCCGCTGATGCCGGCATTGTTAAACAGCACGTCGATCCGGCCGTACTTGGCCATGACGGTGTCCACCAGCGCTTGAACAGATTCGGGGTTCGTCACGTCGGCTTGCACGAACAGCGCGTTCCCGCCGGCCTGGCGTATTTCCTCGGCCGTCTCCTGCCCCTTATCCTCCGCCAAATCGTTGACGACGACCGTGGCGCCTTCGCGGGCGAACAGCTGCGCCGTGCTTTTCCCGATGCCCGAACCTGACCCGGTAATGAGCGTTACCTTATTGTGCAATCTCACGGGACTCACATCCTTCGGTTAAGTAGTGGTTTGGTACTGCGACAGCCTTTCGGCAAGCGCGCATATTTCACGCCGGGCCAGCTCGCGCTTCGCCTCCCATTCGTGCTGGAACATGGAGCAGCTGATCGCTGCGACGACCTTTCCGCTGCCGGAGCGAACCGGAGCGGCTACACAGCAGAAGCCCATGACCGCTTCCTGCAAGTCGTACGCATAGCCGTTCGTCCGCACGTCTTCGAGCTGGCGAACCAGATCGGAGCGCTTCTGCAGCGTGTGCGGCGTCAAACACGGATCGAGCGTTTCCGAAGCATACAGCGTCCCGAAGTCGGGCTCGTCGACCCATGCCAGCATCGCCTTGCCCAATGCCGTTGCGTGAGCGGGAAACTTGATCCCGGGCTCCGACGATAAGCGCACCGGGGAAGGCATCTCCTCCTTCGCCAAATAAAGCACTTCGTTCCGCTCCAGCTTGGCCAGCTGAATCGTCTCTTGGATGACGTGCTTGGTGACGGAGGCTTCCTTGCGGAACCGGTCGATCAAGCTGAATTGCTTGAAAAAAGCGTTTCCTATGTAGCCCAGCTTGGACCCGAGCGAATACGTCGCGTCATCCTCCCGTACGACCCAGTCCAGCGCTTCCATCGTCGCGAGCAGGGAAAACATCGAGCTTTTGTTGATCCCGAGCCGCTTCGACAGATCGATCAATTTCAGACTGGAGGGCTGCTCCGAGATCGCTTGAAGCACAAGGTCGGATTTTTCGAGGGCAGGTACCCAATATTTCTTGTCCATGCTTCCTCCAAAATGAAGTTGGTTTTGTATAATAAACCAAGGTTTTGTATAATTGACTCTTTCATAGTATCACCGCGCTTTCGAAGGTGTCAATCGGAATTTAGCCCTCCGGGCGGTTGGGATGGAAGCGTTTATATCGTTTTTTTCTCTTGTCCTGCTGCCGGTCGGACTATATAATGTCATCTGAAATAAAATCGTCGGAGTAAAACTGGAGTGTGAGGAAATGTTACGCCGTTTTTTCAGCTATTATGCGCCGTACAAGAAGCTGTTCGTGCTCGACTTCTCCTGCGCCGTGCTGGCGGCGCTGCTGGAGCTCTGCTTTCCGCTGGCGGTGAAGCTGATCGTCGATAAGCTGCTGCCCGGCAAGGATTGGGGGCTCGTCGTCGCGGCGTGCGCCGGTCTTCTGGCGCTGTATTTAGTCAGCACGGGATTGCAATATATCGTGACCTATTGGGGCCACCGGCTCGGCATCAACATCGAATTCGACATGCGCCGGCAGCTGTTCGGCCATATCCAGAAGCTGTCGTTCCGCTTCTTCGACAACAACAAAACGGGCCATCTCATGTCGCGCATGACGAACGATCTGTTCGAAATCGGCGAAATGGCCCACCACGGCCCGGAGGACGTGTTTATCGCGATCATGACGCTCTGCGGCGCATTCACGATGATGCTGTTCATCAACTGGAAGCTGGCCTGCCTCACGTTCCTGATCGTCCCGCTGCTCATTTGGCTCGTGGTCGTTTGCAATATGAAGCTCGTCAAGGCGTCCAAGCGGATGTTTTCGGATATCGCCGACGTGAACGCGCAGGTGGAGGACAGCGTAACCGGCATCCGCGTCGTGCAGACGTTCACGAACGAGGAGCACGAGATGGACAAATTCATGGTGAGCAACAGCAACTTCCGGGAGGCGAAGCTCCGCTCCTATAAAATCATCGCGGTCAGCTCGTCCGGCATGTACCTGCTGATGCGGCTGATCTCGCTGTTCGTGCTGATCTGCGGCGCGTGGTTCGTCGTTCAAGGAGAGCTGTCTTACGGGGATTTTGTCGGCTTTTTGCTGCTGATCAACATTTTCTTCAAGCCGATCGAGAAGATCAACGCGTTCCTGGAAAGCTATCCGAAAGGGATCGCCGGATTCAAACGATTTATCGAAATTATGGATACGGAGCCGGACGTCGCCGATGCCCCGGATGCCGTGAAGGTTGACCGGGTACGCGGAGATATCCGCTTCGAGAAGGTGACGTTCGGATACGAGGATCACGCCAAGGTGCTGAAAAATATCGATCTTTCGATTCAGGCCGGGGAAACCGTCGCCTTCGTCGGACCGTCCGGCGCGGGCAAAACGACGCTGTGCAGCCTGCTGCCCCGCTTCTACGAAATCGAATCCGGCAGCATCGCCATCGACGGCTTGGACATCCGGAAGATGAAGCTTTCGTCGCTCCGGCAGCATATCGGCATCGTGCAGCAGGACGTGTTTCTATTCTCCGGCACCCTGCGCGACAATATCGCTTACGGCAAGCTGAACGCGACGGACGACGAAATCTGGGACGCCGCCCGCCGGGCGAAGCTGGAGGAGTTCATCCGCTCGCTGCCGCTCGGCCTGCAGACGCCCGTCGGCGAACGCGGCGTGAAGCTGTCCGGCGGCCAAAAGCAGCGGCTCGCCATCGCGCGGATGTTTCTGAAAAATCCGCCGATCCTGATTCTCGACGAAGCGACTTCGGCGCTCGACACCGAGACGGAAGCGGCCATCCAGCAATCGCTCGCCGAGTTGTCCGCCGGCCGCACGACGCTCGTCATCGCCCACCGGCTCGCCACGATCCGCAGCGCCGACCGGATTGTCGTCGTTACCGGGGAAGGAGTTGCCGAGCAGGGACGCCATGACGAGCTCGTGGCTTCGGGAGGCGTATACAGCCGGCTGCATAAGGCGCAGTTCGGAGCATAGGCTGGGAACGAAAAGCACCGTCCGCGTGACGCGCAGACGGTGCTTTTCGTTTTTTTTTAAAGAAACAATTAAATGCTTTCGGCTGACTTCAGCGAGTCGACGGCTTGACGCTTAAGGCAAGCTCGACGCAGACGAATGTTCCGTCTTTTCAACACTCATGACGCTGCCGTTGTACATGTTTCCGACTGGATAACGCGTATTGCCGGAGGCGCTGGCGGTCGTACCGCTGGCCGCGTTAACGACATAGGCGGTCGTGTTGTCCAAATAGACTGTATTGTTCGTGAAAGTTGCGTTTTGTCCCCAACCGGACGCCCGCTGATGAACCTGAAACGCATCCTTGATGTTGCTGTTGCCGTTGCGGTAGCCGGTGTTGTTGCGGATCACGTCGTTGTTCCCTTTCACATCGATGAAGCTGTCCGCAGCGTTGGCGCCGCTCATGCCGGTTCCGTCGAACGTGTTGTTCTCGACAAGCGTCCCGGTAGAGCCTTCCTTAATGTCGATATGCTCGGCGGCGACATTCGGTCCTAGGGTGTTGTTCGCAATCGTGTTGTGGTTGGTCGCTGCGTTAAAGGTGCCCCGCTTTCCTTTGTCGGACCCGACGTAAATCGCTTCTCCGAACTGAGGGTTTACGGTGCCGATATCGTGAAGATACGAATTCCGAATCGTATTGTAGGAGCTGCCGTCCCGGTAATGCACGCCCTCTTCCCCGATCCGGTACACCTCGGCCCCGTCAATCAGCGTGTAATTGGCATGATCGAGCATAATCCCTTTTTTGGCGTTCGTCACTTTCAAATCCTTGATCACCCAATGATCGCCTGTCACGTGCAGCGCATAGCCGCTCCCCGTACCGCCGCCGTTCAGCTCGGCTTTGTTCGACGAACTGGCGCTTTGCAGTGTAATCTTGCCGGTTGGGGTGCCGTTAGCTGCCGCTACGAAATTGCCGTTGAACGTCACGCCCGCCGCTAAAGTAATCACGTCTCCCGGCGACGCGTTAGCGAGGGCATTTTTTAAGCAAACAGCCGTGCTGCAAGTGACGGAGGCGGCCATCGACGAAGCGGGAAAAGAAAGCACCACCGAGCCAAGCATCAAAACGGACGATATGCAGGAAAGACGGGAACGCCAACTTTTTTTCATCACATCTTGCCTCCTGATCTGTTTTTTTGTCAAAGGTTACAAAGTTGACGTTATCAAACATCCTTGGCTTATGCTTGTAGAATCCATAGATTGGCTTGAAATTTTTTTGGAGTTTCATCCAGCGGATGCAAAAAAAGCGTTGGCTCTTTAGGAAATTTTGTGAAATTTCAATGTGTTGTGCAAAGAATTAAACAGTTTTTTAGAAATAGCGGTCCTATTTATATGACCCTTATCCGTTATACGGTTTGGAAGCAAAAAAATCGAAAAGACGGTCGACGCATCCGTCTTCGGAAAAGGGTGGAGTAATATGAAGAGAACTTGTAAAGGTTTAACGGCAGGACTGGCTCTGGCCGTGCTGCTGACAGGATGCAGTTCCGGCGGGACCGGAGACAAGCCTTCCAAAACGCTCAAGGAGCTTGGTAAAGACGAGAAAGCCAGCATCAAAGTCGTGTACTGGGACAAAAATTATTTCTTTCAAAAGTACGGCAACTTGTTCTCAGCGAAATTTCCGAACATTGACGTGCAGGTCGTTTCCCTGCAGGGGATAGTCAGCGATCCCAACAAGGATACGAACAAGGAGTTCCAAAAGCTTATCGATGACGAAAAGCCGGACGTGCTTATGTTCCAGTCGTCCGATCTGTTTGAGCGATGGGCGAATGACGGGAAGCTATATCAGCTTGACGATGTCATCCGGCAGGATAAGTTTGACGTGGAAAACATTTTGCCAAGCGTTATCGAACAGATTAAAGCAAAAGGCAACGGCAATATTTACGGCTTGGCCCCGTCCTTCTACAGTCAGGCTCTGTTCTATAACAAAGGCTTGTTCGAAAAATACGGTGTGCCGCTGCCAAAAAATAAAATGAGCTGGGACGAGGTGCTGGACCTCGCCAAGCGGTTTCCCAAGGACGGGCAAGGAGACAAACGGATTTACGGATTTGCTCTTTCCCACGCATTCGCCGGGAAGAAGCGCCTCAGTGTCGATCTGATGAACAACATTGGGTGGACCAGCGGCTTATCATATGTCGACGGCACTAAAGGAACGGTTACGCTTCAATCGGAAGGCTGGAGAAATGCGCTTGTTACCGCGACAGAGGCTATGAAATCAGGCGCGGTGTTCACCGGGAATGACAGCATGCCCAGTCCGAATAAAGCCGTGCTTATGGAAGATGGGCGAAGCCTGTTCACCGCCGGGAGAGCCGCGATGACGCTCGACGGCTCCTATGCCATCCCGAACCTTCCGGAAGATTCGCCTGTCAATTGGGATATCGTCACCACACCGGTCGATTCCAAAAATCCGGACGTGTCCAATGCCGTAACGCTTTCGGACCTTCTCGCCGTTAACGCCGATTCTTCCAATCCTAGAGCCGCCTGGGAGCTCGTCAAGTTTATTAACAGCGACGAGATGGCCAAATTGCAAGCCAAATCCGAAGACAGCTCGCTGCTCTCGCGAACGGCTTACGTAAAGGAACGGAAAGGCCGCAGTATGGAGCCTTTCTATATGCTGAAAAGCAATGAAGACATGCTCATGAAAGATGGGGATACCATACCGTTCGGGTTTAATCAACCCTTCAATGAAATGGCCGGTACGGAAATCCTGGCAGTGATCGAAGGCACAAAATCGGTGGACGAAGCGCTCAAAACCATGCAGGAAAAAGGGCAAGAAATTTATATCAAGGCCAAGCAAGAACATGATGCCAAAAATGCGAAAGAAGGCTAAGCAGCGAGCCTATAGAACCAGCTATAAACCGAAGGCATCCCAAGGCGGCGGGGTCACGGACATTTCCGGACTCCGCCGCCCTTTTTACAGAGGTTAAGGTTGAATAAGCTGCTTGCCGGAGATAAGATAAATCCACTTTCCGTCAGGACTGCTTCCCGCCACGGAGGCGCCGCTCCAAACGCCGGAGGCGAGCTTACGCTCCGAACGTTTATCCGCGTCAAATACAATGAGATCCCGATTATATGCCGAGTCCTTGGGAGCGTCCGGGTTCTCTTGCATTCTGAGGAGCAGATGCGTTCCGCTAATCCATTCTCCGTCCCCCCGGGTATCCTCCGAGATTCGGACGGCGCCTTTATAAATTCCGGCGTTGTAATAAAACTGATACGCTCCGTCCGTTGTTTGTGTAAAGCCGCCCCAATAATCCCTGGGCAGAGGGAGATTTAATGGCCCAAGCTTCCCCGTCTTCCAAGTATAAACGTACCGCTTTTCATGACCGGTGTCCACATCCATACTGACGTACACGCGCTCCCCGTCGTCCTCGAAATCGACCGGCCATCTGCCCGCATGCGTCTGATTGAAAGGCACACTGCCGACCAAAGCCTTGGACAACCGCTGCTCCTTGCCGGACTTCAGATCGAGGACAAGCAGATCGAGATCCCGCTCCTGCTCTCTTACCCCAACTGCCATAATCAGCCGGGTACGGTCTTTGCTGAAGTTCGCTCCATGCACATAATCGTTCAATCGGACCGCAACGGCCGTCTCGCTCGCCGGAATCTCTATCCCCTGCTCCGGCTGTTCGTAAAAGAAGCCCCGGCGGTCGGCGACGAAGTTCCCGCTTCCCATATAACGGGTCATCAATTTATTGGGATACGGAATAAACTTTTTGTCTTGCACGTCGTACACCGTATAGATGCCTTCAAAGGGAGCGTCACATTGACAATAATGAGTCGTACGGCTGAGCAGCAGAAACTTTCCCGATTCGTCCAGCATTTCGATTCCGTAAGGCTGATCGAACGAAGTGAGCGGCTCCGAGCTTTTGCCGTCTACGGACATTTTCCACAATTGATTCGGCCGCTCGACCACGCCTTTGAACGAAGGCGTTTCGCCAAGCGTCCTTCCGCTCTTCGTTTTCGCTCCCGAAACGCTCAGCTGATAAGAATGAAATGCTGGCTCGGGCAGTGTAATTTCCCCAACCGTCAAGTCCAGCTTCCGATCGGTGACCCACCGGAAATCGAAGGAAGGCACGATCCCGTCCCCGAAGGCTCCTTCCTTCTCCGTATACTGCTTGGCTTGCTCCAGCAAGGCGGCTTCCACCGAAGCCCGATCCACCGCTTCGCAGAATTCCAGCGTGAATTGCTGCTTCGTCGGAGCAACAAGCGTCGCGACAGGAGCCTGCAGCCGGGGTTCATCCTTCAGCCGGATTCGTACTTCATCCTTCATCGTTTGGTTGCCTAAGGATTGCGGATCGTTCAATGCAGGGGAAAGCGTCTCTGTGGAGGTTTTCGGACCTCCTTGGATGGCGGTCGGATGCTCGACGGGGCCTTCTTCCGAGCATCCGGCTATCGAGAGAGTGACGGCAAGTGCCACGGCGGACGACCCTATCAGGAAATATCGTTTCAGCGAAATCCCCCCCTTTGGAGTGCGCTTCTAAACGATATTGACGCTGTGCTCTGCCAAATGTTGCATGCTGCCAAGCAGGATACCGAGTTTCAAGGCTGCCACTTGAAAAAGGACGATGTCCTGGTTCTCTAACTTGCTTCGGCCAACCGTCTGAGCAATATCCATCTGGCGCAAGGCGCCTCACTTGCCCCGATTCCGAACGCTTTCGTTTTCGGACTCCATGCGCTCCTGATCATATTCGACCCCGAAATTGGATTGTAAAGAAATCATAAAGAAAAATTTAGAAAAAAAATGAATTCTTTTTCGCCTTTCGTCCGTCTATAGTATTGGGTGAAGAAATAATTGGAAAAGGCAGCCCGGCAAGGTAAGATGCTGTCTTTCGGAAAAGGTGGGGAAGCAATGAAACGAAGTCGTATTGGGCTCACGGCCGGACTGGCTGTAGCCGTGCTGATTGCAGGTTGTAATTCCGGGGGAGACAAGCCTTCCAAGACGCTTAAGGAGCTAGGCAAAGACGAGAAAGCGAGCATCAAGGTTGTATTCTGGGACAAAGGTTACTTCTTCCAACAGTACGGCAACTTGTTCTCGGCGAAATTTCCGAATATTGACGTGCAGGTCGTCTCCATGCAAGGGTTCTACGGCAGCGGCAAGGATCCGGACGAGGAATTCCAGAAGCTTGTCGACGAGGAGAAGCCGGATGTGCTGCTGTTCAACTCGCAGGATATGTTCGAGAAATGGGCCAATGACGGTAAGCTGTACCAGCTCGACGACGTCATCCGTCAGGATAAATTCGACATCGAAAACATTTTGCCAAGCGTCGTAGAGCAAATTAAAGCGAAAGGCAACGGCAATATATACGGGCTGACTCCTTCCTTCTACAGTCAGGCGCTATTTTATAATAAAGATTTATTCGAGAAGCACGGTGTCCCGCTGCCGAAAAACAAGATGAGCTGGAACGAAGTGCTCGACCTCGCCAAACGGTTCCCGAAGGACGGACAAGGCGATAACCGGATCTATGGTTATGCCCCGAACGCATCCTATGCATTCGGAGAGAGGAAGGATATTGCTTTCCAATTTATGAACGGGATCGCATCGACAAACGGATTATCCTTCGTCGACCCGGACAAAGAAGCGGTCACGATTCAATCGGACGGCTGGAAAGAAGCGCTTCTAACGACAGTGGAAGCTTTTAAATCGGGTGCAGTGTTTGGCGGCAGCGATGAAAAATTCGATCCGAACAAACCGGTGACGATGGAGGAAATGGCCAAGAAAGATCTGTTCGCCACCGGAAGAGTCGCCATGACGGTTGAAGGGAATTATATGATTACCAGCCTCCAGCGCGCCAAGGAAACGCTGAAGGACATAACGCCGGTCAATTGGGATATCGTTACCGTACCGGTCGATCCGAAAAATCCGGAAGTTTCGAACTCCGTCTCCCTTTCCGGGCTGTTCGCCGTCAATGCCAACTCGTCCAACCCGAGAGCGGCTTGGGAGCTCGTCAAGTATATCAACAGCGATGAAATGGCCCGATTGCAGTCCAAATCCGAAGACGGGGCGCTGCTTTCCCGAACGGCTTACGTTAAAGAACGCGACGGCCGCAGCCTGGAGCCGTTCTATATGCTGAAGATGAATGAGAGCAACCTGTACAAAAACTACAGCAAAATCCCGTTTCAATTTTTTTATCAACCGTTCAACGAGTTGGCCACTGCCGAGGTCCAATCCGTCATCGAAGGCAAGAAATCGGTGGACGACGCGCTCAAGACGATGCAGGAAAAAGGCCAGGAAATTTATATTAAAGCCAAGCAGGAACAGGATGCGAAGAATGCGAAGGAAGGCAAAGATCAAAAGCCTGCCGAATCGGCTGCAAACTAAAGCTTAAGCAAAACAGCGGCGTCTGGGGAATTGCTAAGCCCCGGACGCCGCCGTTCTTTCACTTTATTCGCAGAGCAAGCGAATCATTTCTGCAGCCCCTCGGATCTCGCGCGCAGCCACTGGAGCAGCAGCGCTTTATTCTTCCTCGCGAGCACCGCCAGCCCCGCAAGCAGAGCAAGCACGACGATCGCCCCGAAGGAGTATTGGGTAATCAGATGCAGCAGCTGCTCGATCTTCGCTCCAAATATATGGCCGATCGTCACATAAGTCATGACCCACAGAATCCCGCCGATCCCGTTGTAGAGCAGAAGCGTGCCGAGGCGAACCTTGAGAATCCCGGCAACGTAGCCCGTAAAGTGGCGCAAACCGGGGACGAAATAACTGACCAGAATGAGCTTATCTCCGTATTTTCCGAACCATTCCGTCATACGGCGGAGATTCCGGCTTGAGAAAAAAGTATTTGCCGTACTTTTCAAAAAACGGGGTGCCGAGCCGTCGGCCCAGCATATAGGTTATGAACGTGCCGGTAATCGCCCCGAGATAGGACACCAGAATAATCGAGGTCAATTGAAACGTGCCCAAGACAGCCATGTGACCCGCTATGGCCATCGCCAATTCCCCCGGAAACGGCAGCGCCAGCGATTCGGCGAACAACCCGAAAAATAAGACGAAGTAGCCGTACTGTCCAAACATTTGACTAATCCATTCCATGATCAGGCTCCTTATCGACAAAATTCCGTCTGTTTCAGCTATTCCCAGTATAGCTGGAGGACAGACCGTCAATAACGGCCTTAAGATTAGTTTTGGAACTGGCCATTGGTCTCGGTCAATCTGCGACTAAAAGACAGTTAGCAGATCTGCCCCGTCGAAACGACGATGTCCTCCTGGTAGCGGATCGCCGCTCCGATTCCCGCCTCCAGCCCTTTGACGATAGCCTCCAGACTCATGCTCGGTTGCCCTTTATGCTGGACGGCTTGTTCCGGCAAAAACGGAATATGGATAAATCCTCCGCGCACCCCCGCGCCGCCCGACGTTGCCAGATGGTGCATCAAGCCGTAAAACAGATGGTTGCAAACGAATGTGCCCGCCGTATGCGATACGGAAGCCGGGATGCCTCGATCGTTCATCTCCTTCACCATGGCTTTGATCGGCAGCGTGGACCAGTAAGCGGCAGGGCCTCCGGGAACGACCGGCGTGTCGATCGGCTGCTGCCCGTCATTATCGGCAATTCTGGCGTCATTGATATTAATGGCTATTCGTTCGACCGTAATATCCGGTCGGCCGCCGGCTTGACCGACACAAATAACGAGCTTCGGACGGACTTCCGATACCGCCGCAAGAAGCCGATCGATCGATTTGTCGAATACCGTCGGGATCTCGCGGGTTTCCACCCGACGGCCGTCCACCGTTATTCCCTGCAGCTTTCGGACGGCTTCCAAAGCCGGATTCACCCGCTGTCCGCCGAAAGGATCAAAGCCGGTAACAAGAATGTTTTCCACTATCTTATCCCCTTCCTCTATAAAACTTGTTTTCAAAGCTGGAATGTATTCTCATAGTTTAATATAATTGAAGCAGCGTTCCGATATACGGAATGAGTGGAGGTTATCATGCAGAACAAGAACAAAACCGTCGTCAAGGCCAAGGAAATTCTCGATCTCTTTCTAACCTATGAACAGCTGTCCCTGCAGGAAATGGCCGCGTTGTCGGGACAAGCGAAAACAACCGTGCACCGCATGATCGGCTCGCTTGAGGAGATGGGCCTTCTCGCCAAAACCGCAGAAGGAAAATACGAGCTCGGCTTCATGTTTCTGCAATTCGGGCAGCTGGTCAAGGAGCGTCTCGATATCCGCAAAATCGCCTTGCCGATCATGAAGCAGCTGCGGGACGATGTGGAAGAGGCCGCCAATCTGGTCATCCGGGAAGGAAACGAAGCGATCTATATCGAGAAAGTGGATACGACCCAGCCGGTGAGGGTATTTACCCAAATCGGGCGCAGAGCCGCTCTTTACGCCGGAGCTTGTCCGCGGATTTTGCTCTCGTTCATGCCGCAGCAGGAGCTGCAAAAATACCTTGAAGAAACGCCGCTCGTTCCCTATGCGGATGGCACGATCACCGATAAGCGGAAGCTTATCGAATCGATTCATGAGGCGAAAATGCGCGGCTACACGATCAGCCATTCGGAGCTGCGCAATTTTACATCGGCCGTAGCCGTTCCTATTTATAATTATAGCGGACAAGTGACTGCGGGTCTAAGCATCTCCGGGTTGGAAAACCGCTTTACCGAACAGCGGCTGCCGGAATTAATCGAGAAGACCGCCGCCGCGGGCAGAGCCATTTCCAGAAATATGGGATATAGAGAGCACTGACCCGATGAGCGGCCGACAGCCGCTAAAAAGCGAGAACATACATCAGTACGATATTGGCGGCCAACAAGATCAACGCGGTCGGCACTTGGGCTTTGATGACGCTATATTTGGGCAAATCGAGCAGCGCGGCCGGCACGATGTTAAAGTTGGCTCCCATCGGCGTCATCAGGGTCCCGCAGTAGCCGGACAGCATGCCGATTGCGGACATGATCGCCGGATTGGCCCCGTGCATGCCCACGAGCAGCGGAATGCCGATACCGGCCGTCATCACCGGAAACGCGGCGAAAGCATTGCCCATGATCATCGTAAACAAGGCCATCCCGATGGAATAGGCGGCTACGACGAGCAGACGGTTGTCCACCGGAATGGAAGAACCGACCAGCTCCGCGATCACTTTGCCGACCCCCGCGGCGGAGAATAGCGCTCCCAAGCTGGCGAGCGTTTGGGGAAGCACGGCTGCCCAACCGATGGAATCGAGCAAGCGCCGCGATTCCTTCACCGGTACGATGCTTTTTTGCTTGGTGAGCGCGATGGCCGCGATGAATGCCAGCACGCAAGCTACGCCAAGGCTGGCCAGCGTGACGTTAGACTTATCCAGCAGCCGCAAGCCGCCGATGGTCACATCCTTGAGCAAGGTAGCCCCGATCAGCGTAAGGATCGGAATCATCAGAATCGGCAGGAACAGCTTGTTTTTATATTTCGCCGCCGAAGCCGCCCGCTCTTCATCCGACACTTGCTTATGCTTGCCCGGCCGTACGCCCCCGAAGCCGGCAATGACCGCCATGACAATGACGATGATCCCCATGTACATAGGCGGAATAATCTTTCCGAAAGCGAAGGAGATGGCGAAAAGCGCCCAAAACGCCGCCGTCAGCAGCCGTCTCGGATTGCTCGTATCCTTCAGGCTGAGACCTGCGATAACGATCAAAAAGACAGCGGCCACATAATAAATATATTCCAGATTAACGAGCATGGCTTTGCACCTCTTCCAAGGTTACTTCGGACGAGTCGGATCGCTCCGAATCGATCAGCTGCTTGAGATTACGGTCCAGCAGATACAGCCTGATGCCATGAATCACAAAAGCCGCGATTGCCGTCGGGATCCCCCAGATGGAAACGTGCAGAGGCTCCACCTGAATGCCGTTCTGCGCCAAGAAGCCCTGGATCAGCAGTACCGCGCCAAAAGCGATAAAGACGTCCTCTCCAAAAAACAGGCCCACATTGTCCGTCGATGCGGAAAAAGCCTTGATCCGGTCGGAAACTTTTTTGGGCAAAGGTCCGTGCTTATGCGCGGCCGCGCCTTCGGCCATCGGCGAAACCAACGGGCGAACCATCTGGGCGTGCCCGCCGAGGCTGGTCAGCCCGATCGCCGCGGTCGCTTGGCGGATAAACAGATAGACCAGCAGCAGCCGGCCGGTCGTGGCCGCTTTAATTTTGCCGATCAGCTGCTGCGACTGCTCCTTCAGACCGTAGCGTTCCAGCAGTCCGACGACCGGCAGCGTGAGGATAAACAAGGACAAGTAGCGGTTGGAAACGAAAGCATTGCCGAAGGTCGTCAAAATTTCACCGATCGACAGATGGCCGGCAACCCCTGTTACAATCCCGGCCGCGCAAACGACAAGCAGCGGATTAAAGCGCAAAGCGAAGCCGACGATAACGATCAGCACTCCAAGCAGCGTCAACATAAATGTGTTCCTCCTTTTAAATGTTGCGGTTATCGTGAGCTTGCACCAGCGTAATCCCTTCGGCTTGGAGCATGTCCCGAATCCCTCGGGCGAATTCCACGGCATGCTTCCCGTCGCCATGGATACAGATTGTTTCGGCCACAATAGGAACGTTCGTTCCCTGCTGCGCCCGTACGGTTCCTTCCTTCACCATCGTCATAATTTGCTTTACGGCGGCCGACGGATCGCTGATCAATGCGTCCGGGTGGGAGCGCGGAGTCAGGCTTCCGTCCGGCTGATAAGTGCGGTCGGCAAACACTTCGCTTGCCGTCAGCAAGCCTAGTTTGGCTCCCGCGCGAATCAGCTCGCTTCCGGACAGGCCGTACAAAATCAGCTGCGGATTGACTTTATAGACGGCCTCCGCAATCGCCTCGGCCAGCTTGGCGTTTCGAGCCGCCATATTGTACAATGCCCCGTGCGGCTTCACATGACGCATGACGCCGCCCTCCGCCTGGACGAAGCCGTTCAGCGCCCCGATTTGGTAGACGACCATATCGTAAGCTTCCTGCGGCGAGATCTCCATATTCCGGCGGCCGAAGCCGATCAGGTCCGGCAGTCCCGGATGGGCGCCGATCGCCACCTTTTTTTCAAGCGCCGACTTGACGGTTTTCCGCATCGTGCCGGGATCTCCGGCGTGGAAGCCGCAAGCGATGTTGACCGAAGTGACTAACGACAGCATTTCCTCGTCGTTCCCCTGCTTATAAGCTCCGAAGCTTTCCCCCAGATCGCAATTCAAATCCACAACATACATAGGCTGCCGCCCCCTTTCAAGTTCTAACGGATAACATACCGCTGCGCCTCATTCATCGGGCTTTCAAATAAAGCTTGATCGCTCTGGCCAATCGTTCGAATTCCAGTTCTCTCCGGACATAAAGCTCTTCCGCCTCCCGCAGGGAAACCTCGGCGAAACGGATGCTCTCTCCGGGCTTGGCTTGAGCCAGAACGGGAAGATCCGCCGCGATCACCTGCGCGATTCTCGGGTAGCCTCCGATGGTTTGCCGATCCGCCATCAGCACGATCGGATTTCCTTCGGGCGGCACCTGCACGGTACCGAATGAAACCGCTTCAGAAAGTGTCTCCAGCGATTCCTTCAAGGCCAGCATCTCCCCCTGAAGCCGGTATCCCATCCGGTCCGACTGCGGCGTAATCCGGAAGGGCCGGGTGACAAGCGCCGTTTGGCTTTCCTCCGTAAAAGAATCGTATTCCCGGCCACGGATAACCCGGATCACGGGATCTTTGGCATAGGCGGGCAGCGCCTCGCTCCCCACAAACCATTCCGCCGCCAGCCATCCTCTCGCACGAAGCGAGGCCTGCCGGGCTTTCAGGCAGCCTTCCGCCGTTTCGGAAGGAAGGCCGAAGCCAAGCCGGTCGCCGGCCTTCAAGGCTCTTCCTTCAAGCCCCCCGATACCTGCGCGAAGATACGTGCTGCGGCTGTGCATCACCACCGGAACATCGATTCCGCCCGCCACTGCTACATAAGCGCGGGCGCCCGACCGGCACGGCCCGAATTCGAGCGTAGAGCCTTCTTTGATCAAGAGGGGTCTCCATAAAGGAACCGGCTCTCCTTCTACTGCAGGTGAAAGATTCCCGCCGCAGATGGAAATGAGCGAGTCGGCTTCAAAGCGGATGACCGTTCCCATCAGCGTGACTTCCAAGGCAGCTGCGTTCTCTTCGTTGCCGACCAGCACATTCGCCGCACGGAGCGCGAACAAGTCCATGGCCCCGCTTACGATAACCCCCTGCTGTTGAAAGCCGAATCGCCCTTTATCCTGTATGGTGGTCAAGAGTCCCGGATTTACGATCTGCATGCTCATGTGCTGTCCTCTCTCCACTCTTCGAATTGTTTCAGCCCGATCGGCTGGAATCGCACGATATCTCCCGCCTTCAGCAAACTGGGCGAAGGATGGTCGGGACGAAATAACCGCAGCGGCGTTCTTCCGATCAGCTGCCATCCGCCCGGCGTGGAAATCGGATAAATCCCGGTCTGGTTTCCTCCGATGCCCACCGTCCCCGCCTCAATATTCAGGCGCGGAGTGCTTCGGCGCGGGGTGGCGATGCGTTCGGACAGCCCGCCCAAGTAAGGAAAGCCCGGAGCGAACCCGATCATATAGACCAAATAATTTTGAGACGAATGGATTTCGATCACTTCCTCGGGAGTGAGTCCGTGATATTCGGCGACGCTGTTCAAATCCGGTCCCAGCTCGCCTCCGTAGCAAACGGGTATATGCACAATATTCGAAGCGCTTTCAAAGGTATTTTCCAAATTACCGGCCGCCCGCTTGATGATACCCCGGATCATCTCATACGGGGAGCGGAACCCGCTGCCTCCTTGCGCTCTGCAGCTTTCCCCCGTCACCGGATCGCACAGCTTCAAGGGATCGTAAAAAACGGTAACCGTCACAAAGGCCGGCACGATTTCGATCAGCCCCGGAAACGGATGCCGCTCAAGATAGGCGGCCAGCGCTTGAACTTGGCGGTGCGTCTTCGGATCGATGCCGTTCCCCAATTGGACGGAAACCGCAGCATCGCCCAGCGGATAGATTTCCGGCTCCATCCGCTCTTCACGCGGTATATCGGGCATGCTGCCCACCTCTTTTCATCGATGTTCGTTCACGGATCGGTCCGGAAGGATTTCATGCGTTTCCAGAAACTTCGTATCAAAATCGCCCGATACGAACGTCTCGTGCTCCATCAATTGCCGATGGAACGGAATCGTCGTCTTGATGCCGCCGATCACAAACTCATCCAAAGCCCTTCGCATTCTGCGAATGGCATCCTGCCGGTCTTTGCCCCACACAATGAGCTTCGCGACCATGGAATCGTAGAACGGCGTAATCTGGTAACCGGCATACACCGAGCTGTCAACCCGGACACCGAAGCCCCCGGGAGGCGTGTACGCCGTCACTTTGCCCGGCGAGGGCATGAAATCTTGAGCCGGGTTCTCGGCATTGATTCGGCATTCGATCGCCCATCCGTCGATGCGGATGTCCTCTTGCCGGAACGAAAGCGGGCGGCCTGCCGCTACGCTCAACTGTTCTTGGATGAGATCGATCCCGGTGATCATTTCCGTGACCGGATGCTCCACTTGAATGCGCGTGTTCATTTCCATAAAATAGAACCGCCCATGCCGGTCCAGCAGAAATTCAACGGTGCCTGCGCCGCGATAATGGACCGCTTTGGCGGCGGCGACGGCCGCAGCGCCCATTCGTTCCCGCAATTCGCTGTCGATCGCAGGGGACGGCGCCTCTTCCACCAGCTTCTGGTGGCGTCGTTGAATCGAACAATCCCTCTCGCCAAGATAGACGGCTTGGCCCTCTTGGTCGGCCATAATTTGCACTTCGACGTGCCGCGGGCCTTCCAAATATTTTTCCAGATAGACGCCGGAATTGCCGAAAGCCGCGTCCGCTTCTTTCCGCGCTTGCTGGATGACGTCGGCCAGCTGCTTTTCGTCCTGGGCGACCCTCATTCCTTTTCCTCCGCCGCCGGCGGTTGCTTTCACGATGACCGGATAACCGATGTCCGCCGCCATCCGAAGGGCGTCTTCCACCCGGTCGATGAGGCCGTCCGTCCCCGGAACGACCGGAACACCGGCCTGCCGCATCGTTTCTTTGGCCACGGCCTTGTCGCCCATCTTGCGGATCGCTTCCGCGTCCGGTCCGATAAACGCAATGCCGTATTCTTCGCATGTTTCCGCGAATTCAGCATTTTCAGACAGAAATCCGTAGCCGGGATGAATGGCGTCGGCCCCCGCATGCAAAGCAACGGCGATCAGACGGGCCACATTCAGATAGCTGTCCTTGCCGGCCGTCGGCCCGATACAGTAGGCTTCATCCGCCATGCTCACATGCAAAGAAGACTTGTCCGCTTGGGAATATACCGCAACCGTTTTCATATCCAGTTCTTTACAGGCCCTTATAATGCGAACGGCGATTTCTCCGCGATTGGCAATTAACACTTTCTTAAACATGGGGTACTCCCTTCCATCCGTTTGGTTCACGCGATTACTCGGGTTTGACGATAAAGAGCGGCTGCCCGTATTCCACGAATTGCCCGTTCTCGACGGCAATCTCCACAATTTCTCCCGATACCTTGGCCGATACTTCCGTAAACAGCTTCATGGCCTCCAACACACAGACGACCTTATCCGGAGTCACCTTGTCTCCGACCTGCACATAAGGCGCCGCTCCTTGCTCGGCGGACGCATAGAACGTGCCGATCGTTGGCGCGACGATCTCGATGAGCTTGGGGGTATCCGGCTCCGCATTCTTTTCGGACATGGCCGGCTGCGTGCCGTCTGGTTCCGAAGGCTTCGCGGCCGCAGGTTCCGCATGCTCCGCCATGGGCTCCGACGCCGGTTTCGTGCTGCGTTTGTCCGCTTTTGGCGATAAGGCAGCGTTGTCTTTTACAATTAATAGTTTTGCCGTCCCATCCGAATATTTAAACTTCTGAACGGGTGACCGGCCAATCAGTTCGATGATGTCTTGCAGCTCTTGCTTCGTAAACACGTTGCCGCCTCCTTGAAAGGAATTCGTCGAAATGCTGAGTCAATATCTTGTTGTACCGAATTTCGGAATTTTAGTTCCGTTTTTTAATAGTTTGATTGTAGCAACATCTTTCTAAAAAAACAAGATGCTATGTGATGTTTTTTAACATCGAAATATAAATTGACATAGCGCTTCGGTTCACACATCATAAAAACAATATTTCTTTTCAACGGCAGTGTAAGATCATCGCAAGATTTCCGTCTAAATCTATTGAACGAGCAAAATCGGATGAGGCCTCATACCGAAGCTTTGGTTATTGGAGGATGTTGCATGCAGGATGATCTGGCACTTATCGAGCGCGTGCGGCAGGGCGAGCAGGAAGCCTATGCCGGGCTCGTCAACAAATACAAGCACCGGATTTATGTCTTTTTGTTTCGGATGCTCGGTGAAGCACAAGACGCTCAGGATTTAGCCCAGGAAGTGTTTATCAAGGCATACTTCCAATTGGACACGTTCACAGGGTCCAGTCAATTTTTTACCTGGCTCTATCGCATTGCCTACTGCCGCGCCATCGACGAGCTGCGGCGCCGGAAACCGGTCAAGAGCGTCCCGATCCACGATCTGGAGTTCGCGGACACCCTGACGCCCGAAAGCATATGTCTGGCCAAGGAGCGGGCGGCTTCCCTGCGGGAGCAGGTCATGGCCTTGCCGGAGAGCTACCGTACCGTGCTGCTGCTTCGCCATACTCAGGAGCTGAGCTATAAGGAAATTGGCGAGGTGCTGGATCTTCCTCCCGATACGGTGCAAGTCCGCCTGTACCGGGCCCGAAAAAAACTGCGCGAAGTCCTTGCGGCAAGCGAACAAGGAGGCGGTCTGCATGAAATGCTTGACATTTGAACAAATGATGGCATACCTGGACGGGGAAGTCCCCCTGCAGGAGCGGCAGCAGATGGACAGTCACCTCGCAGCGTGTTCCGCTTGCCGAACGGCGCTTGAAAGCTGCATGAGCGATTTTGCCGCCTTCGACGCCTTAAGCGACGCTCCTCCTTTGCCGGACTCGTTCACGAACGAAATCATGGCAGCAATCTCCAGTAAAGCTGCGGAGAACAAGACCGAACCGAAATTGAAAACGATCGATCTCATCTTAAATACATGTTGGAGGGGCAGTATGAAGAAAAAAATGGTTGTCACCGCCGCCGGCTTGGCCATCGCAATATCCATCGGCGCCTACACATCGCCGACGTTCGCATCGTACGTGCAATCGCTGTTGAATCTTCAAGCCGAGACGAAGGATCAGGACATCGTGTTCAAAGTAACAAATGCTTCGATCAGCCCGAACCAGCTCGTGGTGGAGTACGAATTTTTGAAAAATGGAGTCAGGCTTTCGTACGAAGATACGGCCAAACCGTTCAGGTTTGACATGGATAAGAAGCAACTGGATTTTTACGGGTATGGGAATGAAGAGGATGAGTCACGCAAAAACGACGTATATGTCACGGATGAACAAGGTAACAAGCTTATTGACCGCTCTCTTATTCGTCCGACCGGGCATAAAAATGATTCATCACTGTTAAGTATCCACCTGATTCCCGAGACGTTCAAGAAGCTGCCGGAGAAAATTGTGCTTCATGTCGAAATCAACAAAGTAGCAGGCAAGGAAGGAAAATGGCACCTGACCGCCCCGATCAATGTCAAGGAATTGAAAGAGAAGTCAGGGCTCGTCATAACCGATAAGAATTTCACTTTTCCGAACGGAACTATTCTTAATCTGACAGGCTGGCAATCCATCAATTCCGTATCAAGCATTTTTGCGGACTTTGTCGATTCAAAACTTGGATGGGCGAACGAATATGGGCCGACCAAGTTTGGTTTCCAAGTGACCAACAAGCAAGGCGAGGCCGTTGCCGTTTATGATCCTGCCGGCCTTCAAGATGTAAACTTTGTTGGAGACAACTTAGCTCTAGCGGACTCAATGGCAGATACGCTGGGGTTCCAATTCAAGCGATTCAAGGAGGACGATGATTATACCTTTGAATTAACGTCGTTCCATTCGTACGATAAGCTCGGATTGGACTTAAACCTGGATCCGCAGGCGATAGCCAAGAAGCCGCTGGTAAAAGATTTGGGCGGAGGAAAAACATTAAAAATCACCAAGGTCGAGTTAAAGACAGATGACGGCCTGAAGGAAGTCCCCGTACGTCAATTCAATAGCTTGCCGGTTGACCAGGAAACTGCTCCTGTTGGCGATAAAGGTATCTTTATCGAAGTAGAAGGACGTCTCGACAAAGAGACGGTCAATCTGACAAATTGGAAGGTCAAAGTGGACAATCAGGAAAAGGAATGGGTCGTCTGGGACCCGACAAGGCTGAAACAAGATGAGAACGGAAATTACAAGTTCCGCAAAGTCCTCATCATCCGGAATGTGGAGAAAATGCCGAAGAACATTACGCTTGAAAGCGCGGCTTTAAACAAAAAAGCGGCTATCGATTGGAAAGTTCCGCTTGGCAAGCCTAAGCCTGAATAACAACCAAACACGCTTTTAAAAGCGACGAACCTCAAGCCCATACGCCGGACTTGAGGTTCGCTTTTTTATTCCGCGGGAACGACCCGCTTCACCATATGATCGTACAAATGCCCGCTGACCTCCAACTGACCGTCCGCTTTGTAGCCTTTAGTCTCGTACAACCGTCTCGCCTTATCGTTGCTTTCTTCGACGATCAGCGATACCTTATCGTATCCTCGTCGTGCGGCTTCCGCTTCGAACGCCTCCATCAAAGCCTTGGCAATGCCCTGCCCTTGATAAGCCGGATCGACGGCAAGCGAATCCAAATAAAATTCGTCGTCCCGCGCTTCCTTCGTAATTTTGACATCCGGCTGACCGATCCCGGCAAGCCGCTCGGCGAGCGGCCGGTCCAATTCGGCCGTACGGCTGCCATGGTAGAACAAAATAAAGCCGACCGGCAGTCCGTCACGCTCCGCGACAAGCGTATTCTCGTAGCTGAGCCGGTTGCCCCGGCGCTCGTAAAATTCGCGCAAAATACGCTGCGCCTGCTCCGGGTCGGCGGTGCCCGTCAAAGTAAACGCAATATCGCCGATGGCGGAATAAATGAGCGGTATGACGCTAGCTGCGTCTCCCGGTTGAGCTTGTCGTATCATCGAAATCCTCCTCAGGCTTAGCCGCGTAAGTCAGTCTAACACGGACTGCAGCCAAACATTTTTGAAATCGATCCAGCCGAGCGAATTAATCGTTACCCCGCGCAAGGACGGGTCGTGCACCGTCTGCAGCCCTTTGAACAAGAGGAACAGCGCCGCATGCTCGTGATTCAGAAGCGCCTCCAGCTCCTGCATTCGATGCTTGCGGTATTCGGGCGAAGGAGAGGCCAGCAGGTCGGACGCAATTTCAGCGACACTTCCCCTTCGTCGATCACAAATTGGTGCAGCAGCGCCTCCGCGTTCAAATTACGGTCCCGGACCCGCCGGGCCAGCTCGCTTGGACAGCTCGAGCAACAGCTCCTGCGGATTCATTAGAAACCGGACCCGGGATACATGCCCGCGGCCGCGGCCCGGGCTCCACTCGATCCAGTTCCAGCATGATCGTTTCAGCCGCTTTCGTTTGGGTTAAGCTTATTGTACTTCTTTTTGGGCTCGGGGTGAACCCGGGGGAATGCTTTCAGAATGCGGGGGCTAATCGAGCTGTGCCTTGGCCCGGTGAAACTGCTGGAAATCGCTTGTCAATCGATCCAGCTTGGCTTCGGTTTTTTTCACGAATTTCGGATTGGTGCTCTCCAATATTTCGTCGATAAGCCAGTCCAGCTTCCCTTTTAACTCGACAAGCCAGGAAGCCGGACGCTCCTGCCGGAGCCGCCGCAAATCGCTCGCGAAAGCTTCGGACAAAAAACGGAGTTTCGGCGGCTCCAGCCAGCCGCGGACGGCAAAGTGGCGCGGGGTCGTATCGTACCGGAACTGCTGCCCCGGCACTTGATCCCAAAATTCTTCCCATTCCCGGATCAAGCCGGCTTCGTAATAGATATACTTCAAGAAACCGCACAGCCAAGCCGTACAGCTCGTATTGCGTTGTCCACAGCCGACACCGTCGCCCAGAAACGGGCAGCCCAAGCAGCAGGAGCCGCCGCCCGGAATACAAACTCTGCAGATCAGATCCGCTCCTACGCCTTCGAGGTAAGCCAACCCCGCTTCGATCACTTCTTGTTTGGTCGTTAGGCGGGCAAGCTCTTTTTGTTCCCAAGTCCAAAAGCCGGACATACGCCATCGCCTCTTTCCAACGAATAACCGCCAAATCTTTGATTATTTGAATATTATAATATTATAGTGTAACGGTTTGTTTTACAACCGGCTTCTTTTCTGTGGTATGATATTCATAGATTCAGACGTTCAACGTTTTAAGGGGCTTAAATTCATGAATCGTGAAATTCAGCAGTTTAAAGCGGAGTTTTTCAAAGCGTTGGCGCATCCGATGCGAATCCGGATTCTTGAAGTGCTGTGCGAAGGGGACAAAAACGTCAACGAGCTGCAGGCTATTCTGGGGAGCGAAGGCTCCGCCGTGTCGCAGCAGCTGGCCGTGCTCCGCAGCAAAAATGTGGTCAGCGGAACGAAAGAGGGAACTTCCGTCATTTATTCATTACGTGACCCTCTGATTAAAGACCTTCTCGGGGTAGCCAGACAAATCTTCGACAATCATTTGGTGGTTGCCATCTCGCTGCTCGAAAACATACGCAACGAATAATCGTTAGGACGGACGATTGCAAATGTCTAAAAACCGGTCTCCTTGTGCTTGCAAGGAGCCGGTTTTTTGGTCGCTATCCGTTGATGCGGCGATAAACCTCGTAGCTGCGCCGGGCGCATTCCGAAATCGCGATCGGATGAAAGCCGTTGATTTCCGAATACAGCGTATCGTTCAGCTTCGCGGTCCAATGCGCCGGAAGCCGCTTCGCACCGTCCATCGCGCCCATGATCGAACCGACGGTCGCGCCGTTGCAGTCGGTATCCCAGCCGCCGAGCACCGCCGTCGTGACCGCGGTCTCAAAATCGCCGCGGGCAAAGACGAGCGCGGCCGCGCATAAGGCGGCATTGTTGTTCGTATGCACCGGATGGTAATGCTTGAACGCCTCCCAGATCCGGTCGACCAGTTCGACCTGGTCTTTCGCCTCCCGGGCGATCGCCACCGCCTGACGGATATCGCCGGCCAGGCGGCAGTGCTGCGGAATTTCGCTCAAGCCGATCTCCACGATCCGCTCCGGGTCGTTTTCGGCGAACGCTGCGGCGATCATGGCCGCCACGAACATGGCGCCGTAGATGCCGTTTTTCACATGGGAGAACGATGCGTCCCGCCAAGCGAACTCGGCGGCCAGCTCGGGATATCCCGCCGCGCCGTACGCCAAGCCGTCCACGCGGATCTGCGCGCCGATCCATTCGCGGTAAGGATTCAAGTGCGTCCTCACCCACTCCTTTTGCGCCTCGGAGTCTGCCTCCCGCTGCCACCCCATTTGGCTGTTCAGCACGGTAAAGTTGACGTAGGACCGCGCTTCGGCGGTGAACACCTTATGAAACGGCAAATGCTTAAGCCATATACCGCCGACCTCCCACGAGTCCCAATCCTTGCCCTTCTCCTCCAGCAGCAGCAGACCGAGCACCGTATAGCGGATATCGTCGTCGGTTTCCATAAACCGGATGCGCTCCAGCTCGCTATCCTTTCCGTAGGGAGCGAGCTCCAGACCGTACCGCTCCTGCGCCCGCGATTGTCCCGGCGTGTAATCGCGTATCGGCCAGGCGTCCGCTCCTTCAAACCACAGCTTCACGTTGGCCCAGCCGGGATGGCTATCCGTGCCGTACAGGAACGGCCCGATCTCCAACGGCTTGCCGAGCGCGCAGCCGACGCTTCGTCCGAGCCACGCGCCATAAAACTTATCCTTCCACTGCTCCTCCGTCCACTGCGCTTGCAGCTTGCGCGGCCCTTCCGGACGCGCCGCCCGGATCTCATCCAGCCCATTCGGCTCCGTATACGGAAAATCCGCCGCGATCGGCAATGCGGACAATTCCTCATAGACAGCCGTCAGCCTGACGGCGTCTTCTCCGGCTTCCTCCAGCTTCGCTTGAAATCCCTCGACGTTGCAGCCTTCTTCCTTCCGCTGCTTGATTTCATCACGCAGCAAGCCTTGCAGCGCTTGCCAGCCCCAACCTGCCATCTGCTCTCCCCATTTCCGTATCGAATGTTTGTCCTGCCTGACCTAAGGTGCACTTTCATTGTAATCGGCGGGGGAGCGCGGCGTCGTCTTATTTTCAGTCGGGCCATTCTCAAAAAAGGCTAATTTTCTCGATAACTCGCGATATTCCAGCGGAGCGGCGCCGACGATTTGCCGGAACGCGCGGTAAAACGGCGCATGGCTTTGAAATCCGCTTGCAAACATCACGTCCGCCATCGGCAGATCGGTGCTAGCCAGCAGCCGCTTGGCTTCGTTCACACGCAGTTGGAGCAAGTACCGCTTGAATCCGACGCCCAGCTTCTCCTGAAAAAGATGCCGTGCGCGGGACGGGCTTAAGCCGAGCCGGGCGGCCGCGTCTTCCAGGGTCAGCGGTTCTCGAAAACGCTCGCCGATGTAATCGAGCGCCGGCTTGATGCGATAGTAGGACGAAAGGGTCCGGTTCCATTCCGAAGACGGCGTTTGCTCGCTGTAATGCCTCAGCAGCAGCGCGCAAATCTGCAAAACTGTCCCCCGCATCATGCCGCGATAGCCCGGCCGCCGGTGACGCTGCTCGTCCGCGAGCTCGCGGAACCGCCTTGCGATTCGGCGGGCCGCGTCCAGCTCCCCCGGAATGCGGTTCTGAAACTTCGTGGGCAAATAAACGAACGGCAGCAGCAGCTCCGGATCCGCCTGCTCGATCAGCAGCGGATCAAAATACAAAAACAGGAAGCGGCTCGGATTGTCCGCATCCGACGCGGCGGCATGCCGTTCCAAATGATTGACGACAAAGACGTCGCCCGGCTGCGCCGCATAAACCTTTTGCCCGAAATAAAAGGTGCCTCTGCCCGATAAGCAATAACCGATTTCCAAATGGTCGTGGGTATGAAACGGGTCGATATGCACGCGCGGGGACCATTCGAACAGATGGATGGCCGGCTCTTTACGCATAGTTTTCATGTCGCTCCTTGCCTGCAGGTGTTCCTGTCCCGTAAGGGGATCGTTCCTTTCATTATACCTGAGATCATGCCATAATCGGCACTTGTCCGCCTTTGATAAGAACGGATTTCCGGGTGTATATTCCCTTGCTTACGGAAAAGTTTTTCACCCCTCCCTTGCGGCGGCAGCTTGTCGCATTGTTATTGGCGACTCCGAAGCTCTGCCCCGAGTGCCTGGATCGTTTATCGGCTACCGGTATCCGGTGTGCCGTCCGTTTTGCTGTTCGAGGGCCGGGTCGAAACGAGCGGTTCGGAAGGAAATGTCTTTTTTCCGTAAGCCTTGTGATTGATTTGATGTGTTATGTTCCACATGGGATTTGACGCCATTCGTCGGTTTACATGTTCATTAAACTGATAAAATTCCACTGGTGCCTTTTTTCTGAGCATGAACAACCACGGATTCATCCATCTGACGAGTACTATTTGGATTGTACACATAGGCATGATAGATATGTCCATTGCTGAGATCTATCGAAATTTCTAAGTTTCGGTACCTTTTTCTAAACTCATTTTTTAATGCATGTTATTGCACGTTCAATTCCTTCTATGAAACCAAATGAAACCTACGTGCATCTAATGGGATGTAAAGGCTAACCAACCGGATGATGAATGAAGGAGATGAAGTTCCTCACAAATGGACATGGAGCAGCAAATCGAGAAGATTCAAAAAGCGCGAAAAGGAGACGATCAAAGCTTCTACGAGCTGATATCGGAGCGCAAGGAGCTGCTGTACAAAACGGCATATGTTTACACCGGAAACGAGCAGGATGCGATGGACATCGTGGGAGAAACTGTGTATCACGCCTACCGGTCGATCGGCAAATTGAAGCATCCCGAGTATTTTTCGACCTGGCTCGTCAAAATTTTGATCAATCAGTCGCTGGCCTTTCTACGAAAAGCCAAGCGTACGTTCCCGTTGGAGCAGGAAAACGAACAGATGCAGCAGCGCACTTCAGGGCTGCCGCTGGAGGATAAGCTGGATCTGCTTGAGGCGGTCGGTAAGCTAAGCAATCCTTACAAGAGCGTGATCATTCTCAGGTATATTCACGACCTGCCGAACGACCGGATCGCAGAGGTGCTGGAAACGCCGGTCGGAACGGTGAAAACCCATTTACACCGGGCGATTAAACAACTGCGCATGAGCATGAAGAGAGGAGAAATCGGCCATGAAGCTTGAAATCAAAGTACCTGAGCAACTGGATGACGTCATCCGGGACGCGATGAGCCGGGCGCGCCGCAAGAATCGAAGTCGCCTGTATTGGGCCGTGTCGGCCGTATCCGCCGCTTCGATTGCTGCTATCGTTCTGGTAAGCGCGAATACGTCGCCGACCTTCGCTTCTTTCCTAAAAAGCCCGCTGAAGTTTATTAATACAATCAACGAGGAGATGTACGGCAAGCTTTCGCAGCCCGTTCACCTGAAGGAATCGAAAGATAACCTGACATTTATCGTCAGGGAGATCGTTTCGGACCCCCACCGGTTGTTCATTCCTTATACCTTCGAGACGAGAGCGGGAATGGAAAACAAGCTGCGCTACAAATTCATCGACGCGGACGGAAATGTTTTGCTTGAGGAGAAGGGCTGGGACGAGAAGGGGAACCATATCAGCTCGTTTCCGGGGAACCGTCTGATTGCGGCTGCGAGCACCAGCATCAACGAGGATGAGCCCGGCGTGTATAGCGGACATTTCGATCTGCGGGCGCCGATGCATTACCGGTTCACGGATCGCATTAAGCTGGAAATCAGCTTTTCCGACAATCCGGAGAAGGTTTGGACCTACGATTTGGTCAACAAGCCCAAAATAAGCGAAATATACGAATACGCCGTGGACCGGGAGTTCGAGCTCAGCGTGCATGGGGAAACCCATCGGCTGCGCGCCGAAAAGCTGACCCTTTATCCGACAATGACCACACTGCTTCTCATGGATGTAAAAACCTGGCAAAATGTAGAGTTTATCGAAAGGATGCACTTGGAGGATGAGCATGGCAACCGGGCGGAGCATAAAGGCGATCTTACTGAGGTGGACTCACAGGGCAACTATATAACGCGGAAAACCTTCGATTCGCTGCACATGCACAACCCTCAGGAGCTGTATCTGGTTATTGAGGAGCTAAAGGACATGAACCGGACCCCAATCATTGGGGAAGCGCGTCCGACGTTCAAGGTACTGGAGCGCGTAAGGTTGCGTTAATTCGGGTTTCATGAAGTGCGCCGCCTTATCCCAACCGGATTCCGCAAGCGGACGTAAAAAAACAGCCCCTGCCAATTCGACATTGGAGGGGCTGGCTTTGTGTATTGAAAAATTCAACCTTCGATTAAGCTGTTCAGCGGAACCTCCTGCTCCTGCTCCGGCTGATCGAGGGGGTAAATTCGGGCGGTCTCCCGTTCTTCGTCCACATGCTGAATATAAATCGGAACTCCTTCATGCGTCACGTTCGCCATCACCGGTGAAGCGGCGATTTCCTGAGCGCGCTGCTTATTCATGGCTATGACCTCCTTGGATTAGGTAACCATCATAGTATGCGCACAAGCAGCTGGAATATGCCCCCTATTTGTCCCGGTTTACCGGATCATGACCGCATACACCTTGCCCGGACCGTGGATGCCGATCGTCAGATCGTTCTCGATATCCGCGCTGCGGCTCGGTCCGGTAATCAGGTTCAGCGACGAAGCATACTGCGTCGGCAGCCGCTTGCCTTGAGTGATCTGCCCGAACGCCTCGCCCATCCGGTACACGAGCTGATCGGCACGGAAGACGGCGAACAAAATTTCCGTCAGCAGGCTTACCGAACGGCCTTGCCGCGGGGAGCATTGCAGCACCAATGTGCCCGTATTCGCAACGGCGAAGTCGGGCCAGACGATCCCGAGCTGGCAGCGCTCGGTGCGCTTCAGCAGCTCGCTCCGCTGCGCCCAGTTCGAGCCTCCCGCCGCCTCGGGCCATTCCTCGCTGTCCCCCGCCTTCACCGGCCGCCAAGGCGCGACGGCGATGCCGGAGGCGGCCAGCGCCTCGTCCAAGCCAAGCGCTTTCAGCCCTTCATGCTCCCAGCGGGACACATCCGTGACGCCAAGCTCGGCGGCGATGTCCCGCAGCCATGCGCCGGCCTTGTCCGCAGCCTCGGCTTCATCCACCACCAGCACCTTGCCGGTCAAAGTCTCCCAGTTCCGGGCGAACAGCTCGATCTTCTCCTCCGTGGTCAGCTTGATCTGCTTATAAAACTCCGGCACGCCGCGAAACGGGTGTGCCGGAGGCGCCGCCGGCACTTCCCGGCGTCCGAGCCGCGAAGACAAATTCGCGATAAACGCTTCGCGGCCGCGGATTGTTCCGTTACTCATGACGTCCGCCTCCTTTCAGCGAGCCATCCGTCCCGTCGCGACCGCCGCTGTCGGCTTGCCCGCGGGCCGCTCCGGCTTCGCTCCGGTCGGCCTGCTTGCCGGTCCGCTTCAGCTCTTGCTGAAGCGACTCCCAGCGGTCGCGGAACGAGAGCTTCGGCTTCATCGGAAAATGGCGGGACTGCGTCCAGCCCGCTGCCGGACCCGGCGCCTTCGTGATCACGCCTTTGCTCACGAAAGGCTTCATCATATAATAGGCGGACTTCGTCGCCATCTTGTACAGCGCAACGTTCCCGAAGGTCGTCCGGAACGTCTTGAAGGCGGCGCGCTCCGCCAGCGGGGTCAGCCCGAGCCGCACCTTGCGCGCCCGAAGCTGCACCAGCATGTCGTGCAGCGGAATTTTGACCGGGCACGCCTCGTAACAGGCCCCGCACAGGCTGGAGGCGTAAGCGAGCTGCCCTGCTTCCTTCATGTCCTGCTGAAGCAGCGGCGTCAGCACCGCCCCGATCGGGCCGCTGTACACGCTGCCGTAGGTGTGGCCGCCCACGTGACGGTACACGGGGCATACGTTCAAACAGGCCGCGCAGCGGATGCAGTGCAGCACCTCCTGGAACACCGGATCGCCGAGCTGCGCCGACCGCCCGTTGTCCAGCACGATCAGATGAAGCTCCTCCGGCCCGTCGAGCTCGCCTTCGCGCCGCGGCCCGGTAATCATCGACGTGTAAGTCGTCAGCTTCTGCCCGGTCGCGCTGCGGGCAAGCAGGTTCAGGACGACCTCCAGATCGTCATAGGTCGGCACGAGCCGCTCCATGCCCATGACGACGACATGGCACTTCGGCAGCGTCGACACCATCCGCCCGTTGCCTTCGTTGGACACGAGCGTGATCGCCCCCGATTCGGCAACGCCGAAATTGCACCCGGTCAGCCCGATATCCGCCTCCAGGAAATAATTGCGCAGCCGCTGTCTGGCATACTTGGCCAGCACCTTTGTCTCCGGCGCAAACGTCTCGCCCGCCTCCTCCGAGAAAATATCCGCGATCTGCTGCTTGTTTTTATGAATCGCCGGAATGATCAGGTGCGACGGCGTTTCCTTCGCCAGCTGCAGGATGTATTCGCCGAGATCCGTTTCGATCGCCTCGATTCCGCGTTCCTCCAAATGACGGTTCAGATGAATTTCTTCCGAAACCATCGATTTTCCTTTCGCCACCAGCTTCGCCCGGCGCTTCTCGGCAATGTCCACAAACGTCTTGACCGCCTCGTCCCCGGTCCGGCAAAAATAGACGTGGCCTCCGGCTTTGGAAACGTTATCGGTAAACTGCGTCAAATAATAGTCGAGATGCTCCACGACATGCTGGCGGATCTGCCTCCCCCGCTCCCGCCAATCCTCCCAATGGCCGAAATCGTCCGTCACCTGAAGCTTGGCCGTCTTCAGCTTGTCGGTCGTAAACGCGACCGCCTTGCGGAGAAAATCGTTCGCCAGCGCTTCTTCCGTGCGCTTTTTTAAGCCCGTGCCGATCAGCTCCTTCTCACTTGCCGTGCCGCTCACCGCGCTTCACTCCTTCCTCCAGCAGCTGGGCCAGATGCATGACGCGCACCGGCTTGTTTTCTTTATTCAAACGGCCTCCGATGTTCATCAGGCAGCCCATGTCCGTACCGATGAGAAGGTCGGCGTTCGTCGCGCATACGTTGGCGGCTTTCTCGCACACCATCGCTTCCGACATGTCGGCCATCTTGACGGCAAACGTCCCGCCGAAGCCGCAGCAATCCTCCTTGCGCGGCAGCTCGACCAGCTTCAGCCCCTGGATATGCGCCATCAGCTCGCCCGGCTCCTCGCGCACCCCGAGCAAACGCATCGCATGGCAGGACGGATGATACGTCGCCTTGCCCTCATAGACGGCGCCGAGGTCTTTGACGCCCAGTACGTTAACCAAAAATTGGGAAAACTCGTACGTTTTCCAGATCAGCTTCTCCGCCTCGGCCTTCCACTCCGGCTCGTTCGCGAACAGCTGCGGATAATAATGATGGACCATGCCGGTACAGGAACCGGACGGCGAGACGACATAATCGCTGTGCTCGAACGCGCGGATCAGGCTGCGCGCCACCTCGCGGGCGTCATCCTGGTAGCCGCTGTTGTACGCGGGCTGTCCGCAGCAGGTCTGCTGCCGAGGAAAATCAACCTCGCAGCCATAGCGATGCAGAAGCCGGACGACGCTTTCGCCGACTTCCGGATAGATTTGGTCGGCCAAACACGTGATGAATAAAGAAACTCGCATTCGGGTCCCCCCCCTTCGACGTAAGGTTTCTTCGCTTACTTGTCAGGTTATCAGATAAGATGGCTTTTGAAAAGAGCCTTCTCCAGGTCAGGCGAAACTTTTTATCGGGGTGAAGCGTCGAGCCTATTCCACCGCCGGGAGGATCGGGCCAAGATTGCCGCAGCGATTCCTGCCGCCGGATCGGCTTCGCGCTGCTTGCCTTCGGTCTTCCGGCAACAAGGACGGATAGACCGCTCCGCTCAACAACGGCCGGTCTTCCCTTCCCCTCGTCCTACTTTTTCAAATAGCGGATCAGCACCTGCTCGACATGAAACAAATGCCGCCGCATCTCGTCCTGCGCAGCCGTCGTGTCCTGCCGCTTGATCGCCTCGTACACGGCTTGGTGCTCCTGCAGCAGCTGCCGGGACACCGTCCGGTTCGCATACATTTGCAGCCGTCGCGTTTCGCGGATTGCCGTCTGCATCTGCGTCGAGATCGATTCGATCATCCGTGCCATGATCGAATTATGTGTTGCTTGGGCGAGCACGAGATGAAACTCGATATCCGCCCGCTCGCCCTCCTCCTCGTCGCCCAGATGCTCCTCCATCCGCTTCAGTACCGCCTCGAAGCGCCTCAGGTCGTCCTCCGTCCGCTTTTTCGCTGCAAGCGCCGCATTGGAAACCTCCAACGCCTGCCGCGCCTCGATCAGCTCCATCACCGTGTCCCGGCTCATCAGCAGCGAATTGAATTCCGGCAAATCCAAGTCCTGCGACTCGATGCTTCGCACATAGCTTCCTTCGCCCTGGCGACTTTCCACAAGGCCCATCGCTTTGAGCGCGCTCAGCGCCTCGCGGATCGTGGACCGCCCCACTTGGTAGCTCTCGGACAGCTCCTTCGTGGAAGGAAGCTTATCTCCCGGCTTGAGCGAACCGCCGACGATCTGCTCCTTGATTTGCTCGGCGATGGCTTCGGAAATTTTGCGCGGCATAATTTTTTGAATGTCCATCTTCCGTCCCTCCCGTTCGTCTTGACGCGCCAGTTCCATTATACCCGCTTTTGCAAGGAGCACAACCGGACCGCAGCCGCCTGTCCGGGAAGAGCAGGAAACGACTCATGCTTCGGCTCTTTCAAACGTAAGACGGGCCGTCTGCTCGTCCAGCCAATGGAGCACGTCCTGCATCACTTCGTCGCGGTTAATTTCGTTCAGCATCTCGTGCCTGCCTTGCGGATACAGCTTGTACGTCACATGCCGCAAGCCCAGCTCCCGGTATATCCCGGCCAATTCGACAACCCCTTTTCCTCTGCGGCCGACCGGATCAAGCTCGCCGGAAAATAAATGGACCGGCAAATCGACCGGAATCCGACGCATGTTCCGCTCATCGTGAATTTCTTGCAGCCCGCGGAAGAAATCGATCCAGAAGCCCGCCGTCATGGCAAAGCCGCAATCGGGGTCCGCGGCGAAGCGGTCGACTTCCCGTTCGTCGCGGCTAAGCCAATCGAACGGCGTCCGATTCGGCCGAAACTGGCGGTTATAGCTGCCGAGCGTAAGCCTCATCAGCAGCTCGCTGCGATGCTGCTCCCCTTTGCGGGCCGCCAGTCTCCGGGCCAGCGCGCTGCCGATTGCAAGCAGCTTCTGCGGCCCGTTCGTTCCGGACAAGACGATGCCGTCCGCTTTCCCGGGAAATAAGTACATATATTTCTGAGTCAAAAACGATCCCATGCTGTGGCCGAATATGTAGAAAGTGACGTTCGCAAACCGTTCGCGAATCAGGTCCGTCAGCTGACCCATCGCTTCCGCCATGCGTTGAAACCCGTTCTCGCCGATGACGCCGAACCGCTCCGGGCTCCCGGCCGTCCGGCCGTGCCCTCTATGGTCGTTGGCGTACACCGCATAGCCCGCCCTCGTCAGCACCCCGGCGAACCGCTCGTAACGAGCGGCCGTTTCGGCCATTCCGTGCGCGATTTGTACTACGCCCTTCACCGGTTCGCCCTCTTCCGGCAGCCATTCATAGACGAATATCGCTTCCCCGTCGGCGTCTGGAAATGTAAATTGTCTGTCTCTCATCGGACTCCTCCGTTCTCCTGAATATCCCACCCTCCTATTATAGGACGAAGCTTGAATTATCGTTAAGCGATTTTTTCCATTTGGTCGAATATGGGGGAAGGGACGAGCTTTCAGGAATGAGCCATCCGAAAAAAAATCTCTTCAGGAATGCTTCCTGAAGAGATCGGTCGCGTCATTCAAAATATTATAAGCGTCTGCCCCCGGCGCCGGTTGCGCCTGCAATCCCGTAACGGCGCAGCGCCGTGCCGCCCAGCCAGCCCAACAGCCGGTCCGCCGCGAAGCCCATCGCCCCCAAAGAAAGCAGCCCGACAAAAATCCAATCCGTCTTGAAATAAAGCCTGGAGTTCCAGATCATGAACCCGACCCCGCTGTTGGCCGACACCATCTCCGCGCCGATGATAGCCATGAAGGAAGTGCCCATGGCCAGGCGGATTCCCGTGAACATATGAGGCACGGTGGCGGGAATCACCACATGCAGGAGGATTTGCCATTCGGAAGCGCCCATGCTGCGGGCGGACCGCACCTTATCCTCTTCCACCAGCTGGGCGCCGCTCATCGTGTTCAGCATCACGATAAACAAGGTGGAATATAAAATAAGCGCGATTTTGGACTTCTCCCCAATGCCGAACCACAGCATAAATAACGTGATGAAGGCTAAAGGCGGAATAAAACGGATAAAATTCAGAAACGGCTCCGTCAGCGTCCGTACGGCCTTGAAGCGCCCCATCACGATGCCCAGAGGAATGGCAATCAAGCTTCCCAGCGTCCAGCCGGAGATCACACGGAGGAAGCTGACCCCGATATATTGAAAAAGGGAGCCGTCTTTCGACAGCTCGATGGCCCCCTGCAAAGTCCGGTAAGGCCCCGGCAAAAAGTCGGGATCGGACAACGATGCGGCTGCCTGCCAAATCAGCAGGCCTGCGATCCAAGTGAACGCCCCGGTCCGGTATATTTTACGTATCATGGCGATACCTCCACTTCCAAGTCCCGTTATTCTTCAAAATGGCTCTGGATCACGGCATAATGCGCATTAAATTCAGGTGCCGTAATATCTCTCGGATAAGCCAACGGGATGTCGTAAATATCCGTTATCCGGGAATCGGGACCGACGGACATGATGCCGATCCGCTGCCCGAGCAAAATGGCCTCCTGAATATCGTGCGTCACGAAAATGACCGTCTTGTGCGTCTCCCGCCATATCCGGATCAGCTCGTTCTGCATCGTTCTGCGGGTCATGGCGTCCAGCGCGCCGAACGGCTCGTCCATCAGCAGAATGGCCGGGTCGTTGGCCAGCACCCGGGCCAGCTGCACCCGCTGCTTCATGCCCCCGGAGAGCGCCTTAGGGAATTTGTCTTCGTGTCCGGACAAGCCGGCCAGCCGGATATACCGGTCCGAAATGTCCCTGCGTTCGTTCTTCGGCACGTGCTTCATGCGCAGCCCGAACTCCACGTTCTCGCGGACCGTCAGCCACGGAAACAATGAAGCGTCCGCCTGCTGGAACACCATCGCCCGGTCCCGGCCCGGCTTGCGGATCTCCTCTCCGTCCAGCGTCAGCCGGCCCTCCGTCTTGGCGACGAAACCGGCGATCATATTGAGCAGCGTAGATTTGCCGCATCCGCTCGGTCCCAGCAGGACAAAGAATTCCCCTCCTTTAACAACCAAGTCGACGTCCTTGATAATATAATGGGGATTGGCGGACGTTCCCGCCGAATACGATTTTCTTAATTGTTCGATGCGAATCGTATTGGACTTCGCCGCAGCCGGCATATCCGGTTGCCTCCTTCCTTTAGTTGGTGTAAGTCACCGTTTCCGGGAACGCCGCTTTCAAAGCATCCACCGCAATTTTGTCCTTCAAATCGTATTTGTCCTTCAAAATGCCTTTCCCCTCCAGCCAGGTTTTCATGCTTTGCAGGTGCTCGAAATCTTCTTGGGTGAAGCCCAGCACATAATTTTGGGTTTCCAGATCTTTCAGAACCCCGTCCTTCGGCAGCTTGATTTCCCGGAACGCCAGCTCCGCCGTCTGCTCCTTATGGGACGGAATATAGTCGATTCCTTCCTTAACGGCCTTCAGATAGTTGGTCACCGTCTGCCGGTTGTTCTTGAGATAAGAGGCGTCAACCACTTGGAAGGAACTGATTTTAACGCCAGATAAGTTCATATCGCCCAAGGTTTGGATGCCGTCAATCTTCCGGAACTTGTCGAGCAGCGCTCCGCCGGCCCAGACGGCGTCCATCTCGCCCTTGGTCAGCGCTACGATCGCTTCGTCCGGCGTGGTGTAGTACACCATTTTCACATCGCCATCTCCAATGTTATATTTTTCCAAAAATTTGGCCCATACGTATTCGTAAACCGTTCCTCTGGCCACGCCGAGCTTCTTGCCTTTCAACTCCTCCGGCTTCGCGACATTCCCCTTGACCAGAAGCACCATATTTTTCGAGGAAGCTTCGTTCGCTCTGGTCAGTGTGCTTACGATCTTCATATTGCCCTTGCCCAGCGAGTTCAGGAGCGCATAATCCGCCGCCATGGCCGTATCCGTGCGTTGGACCAGCAGTGCGTTTATCGTATCGATGCCGTAAGCGAAGTTGCTGACCTCGGCCTCGACGGCATGCTTTTTGAAATATCCTTGCTCCTGGGCTGCCCGGAACTGCAAGGAGCCGCCGGCCGCCGTATCCAGACCGAAACGGATCTTGACCGGATTTTCGGACGCTTGGGAGGCTGCGACGGTCGCTGCGCCTGCCGATGCGGAGGTTGCGGCATCGCTCTTGTGATCGCCGCAGCCTGCTGCGAACGCCGTCAGACACAGTACGGTCAAACCGACGGCGACTGAATAAAGCGAATGATGCGCGGACTTTGCAGTGATTTTCATGAGGATGCTCCTTCCCAAAATGTTTAATTTTCGTTCTTTTTTACGGTTTCGTCGATCCTTGCCACGCATAAGGCCCCTTCCCCGTACGTCTCGGATACGGCAACCTCCACCTCGGAAACGGCTCCGCGAGGAGCTGCCCCCGGCACGCGGAAGTCGGCCACCTCAAGGGGCTCGATGGCGGATTCCACCGGCTTCTGCAGCTGAGGCACCCATTCGTAAGGCACCCGGTAGGCCCGGTACACCATGTTGGAGTTTCGCTTGTTTTTATAAGGCGAAATATATTCCCACACCAGCTCGTGCTCCCGGGTTACTTCGAAAATCCGGCCGTCCGCCCCTTCCGTAATCAAGGTGTTGCCGTTGGGCAGCCGCTGAGCGGAGCTGATATAAGGGCTGTAGAAGCGGTAAGAATCAAGCGGCGCCTGAAAATTAGCCTCCGTCGGCGTATACTGCCATTCGATTTCCAGCGTAACGGGGTTAATCTCAAGCACCCGGGAATAATCGCGGAGAGCATGCTTCAACCCGTAAGCCGACGAAGGGTTCGGTTGACCGTACCCGGCCCAGCCGCCGTTATCGAACACCAGAAGGTTGCCTTCCCCGGGCAGCCCCTTCGGAATAATATGAGCGTGGTGTTGGCCGATGATCCAGCCGATAGGCTTCACCTCGGGAGCGGAATAGTCCGGCCCCAGCTTCCAGACGATCTTGCCCGTCCGCTTGTCGATGATGGCGATGATATTGGTTTCCCGTCCGTCCCAGATAATGTTGTCCGGGTGGAAGCGCTCGTCGCCCTGATCGTAAAATTTATTGGGGCCGACGTAGGATACCGAGTTAATATGCATCCAGTCGCCGTCTCCGCTGTTCCCGAAGTACCGGGTATTCGGATCGCGGAACAGCACGTTTTTGGCGTTCTCGTCGAATCCCATTTCTTCGAAATGCTCGCTGCATACCCATTCCCAGACGATTTTTCCCTCTTCGTCCACTTCGATAATGGCATCATCCAGCAGCGGCTTATCGGAGATCGCCGGGTTGCGCACATTTTTGTGAACCAGGATCAAGGTATGGCCTCCGTCGACGACCGGCTCTTGGCCGGGGACGTAATAGCCCACCGGATTGCCGGCCCGCTGGAAATCATGGTGCTGTCTGGCCATCCACTGCGGCTCGTGGCCCGGATCTTCGATCAGCTCGTAGCGGTTGAATTTCCATACGATATTTCCGTCCCAATCTACCTGAACCAAATCCACCTCGTCCTGAAAGCCGTAGTTGGGGTCCCGCTGTCCGGTGCTGCCGAATACGTAACCGCCCGGAAGCAGCTTGTTGGGGAAACCGCGCAGCCCCTTCCACAGACGAACCTCCCGGCCGTTCATATCGATGAGCAGCGCTCCCAGCTCTGCGGCCTGGTAAAGCGTATAGCCGCTCCATGCCTTGTCCGGATTGTAAACGGTAGCTCCTGTCGGATAAATGGTAGGGTGTCCCATGCTTCATTTCCTCCTTGTAGCAGATAAGTTTGATTAGTAAGTCAAATATCGGCCGCCTTTGTCTCCGGACGGCGGCTCGTTCTCCGTACGGGAGCCGTTCCCGTTCCCCTTCTGCGGCCCGGCGTTTTCTTCGGCCAACCGGAGAATCGTTTCGGAGAAATGCTGCAGATTGCCGGTGATCCTCCGAAAATACCGGATCTGCTCGTTCAATTCCTCCTCGCTAAAGCCGCCGAACAAAACCGTGATACATCGCTGCCCGATGTTCCGGTTCCGGAGGAACACGGCTCTGCCTTTGGCCGTGATGTCGAGAACAACGGCCCTCCGGTCTTCCCGGGACCGTCTTCTGACGGCGAACTCCAATTCCTCCAGCCTGTCGCACAACGCCGTGATGGCCCCCGAGGTCAAGTCAAGCTCCTCCGCCAGGTCGCCCAACCGCTGTTCTCCTTCCTTTATAAGCTTGTGAAGAACCATCAACCCCGGGAGCGTTACGCCTTCGACGGAAATCTTATCCCGCTCCTTGACGAATCTCCGGACCATCTTCCGGAAAAACCAATCGGCCTCCTCCAGCATAGCCTTGTGTTTCTCTTCCATCTCTTCAGTCCTCTTTCGCCTAATAACGCCAAAAGCCCCGGGCAAAACTTCCCTAGCAGGAAGAGTGCCGGAGCCTTTGGCTGTCCAATGGGCGTCGTTATGGTTGTTTGAAGTTGATGCCTTAACGTTGAAACGTTAACGCCTCATTCTCTTAACGGTGAAGGATCTAGGAAAAATAATAAACCAACAAAACTTACCTGTCAAGTAGGATTTGTATTTCAGAAAGTTGAGCCCAGAGGCCCGTCCTTTATTTCAATATCTCACGCAGCAAGCGCCATTTCAAGGCTTAGCCCTGCTGCCGGCTGAGGCATAAAGAGGACAAGCGTCCGGCCATAGCCGGTGTACCGCGCCGGCGATCTCGCGCCGCAAGGTGTCGGGAGCTTCGTTAGCCCCCAACGGTAAAGAACCGGCAGGGGCTTGTTGGCCTGAATCCATTCGCTCTGCGCGGTTTCGGGAATCGCAGCGTCCGGTCAGCTCTTCTTCGATGTCTCATTAGGCTTGATAAAATTGACACCCATCCGAACCTCGTCCAACTGGGCAATGGAAGACTCGTACTGGCTTGTCAGCAGGCACATAAACAAAATGTCGATCAGATAAAGCTGCGCGAGCCGGGAATACGTTGCCGCACTGCGGAACACCTCTTCCTGCTTGGCAGACACGTACAGGTTTATGTCCGCAATTTCGCTGATCGGCGACAAGCCGTAGCTAGTGAGACTGATCGTTGTGGCGCCCTTTTCCTTCGCCAGCTCCAAAATTTTCCCTACCTCGTAGGTTTCCCCGGAAAACGAAATCCCGACGACAACGTCGTCCTTCCCCGATTTGGCCACCAGCATGGCCGACAGGTGAAGGTCCGCATTGGCCGTTGTCGCCCTGTTGATACGGACGAATTTCAGCTGCGCATCCTGAGCGATCACCGCGGAAGCGCCGACACCGAAAAAATGAATGCTCCTTGCCTGCCGGAGCGCTTCCACCGCCTTGCCCAGCGCCTCGTAATTCATAATTTCCGCCGTCTCCTGAAGCGCCCGTACGCTGTTCGCCGTCACTTTATGAACGATCGACGGCTGCGGTTCGCCCGGCTCGAAGTCCGTAAAACGGACCTCGTTGGAGTTCCGCATGTCTCCCGCCACGCGAAGCTTTAATTCCTGAAAGCCGCCAAGTCCCAGCGACTTGCACAGGCGGATGACCGCCGAAGCGCTCGTCGAGCACAGCTCCCCCAGCTCGTTGGCCGTGCACCGGATCGCCTCATGCGGGTTTTCGATTATATAGCTTGCGATTTTTCGCTCTGACGGCGGCAATTGCCCGACAACTTCCTGCAGCATGAGCAGGCCGCCCGAAAGCGATTGGGGCAAATGATCGTTCGCCACGAATGACACTCCTTTCCTCCAGTGCGGCCCCCTTTATCCTTTGACCGCTCCTTCAATCATACCACGGACGATGTGCCTTTGGAAAAACGCATACAACACCAGGACGGGAATCATGGCGACCGAAAGTCCGGCGAAAAGAATTCCCCATGCGTTCTCGTACTGCGCTTTTTTGTTCAGAAAGTCCATCGCGACGCCGAGCGTATACTTCTCCTGCGACTGCAAAAAGATAAGCGCCATAAAGTATTCGTTCCAGAATTGGATCGCATTCATTATCGTTACGGTAACGATCCCCGTCATCGCCAGCGGCGTGATGATGCGAAAAAGCACCCCGTAAGGGGAAAGACCGTCCATCGTAGCGGATTCCTCCAGCTCCCTGGGGATGCTGCCGATAAAGCTCGTGAGTATGAAAATGCTGAACGGCACCTTTGTAACCGCATACACAACAGCAAGTCCCAGCAGGTTGTTCAGCATGTGCAGCTTCATCAGCATGAAGAACAGCGGGATCCAGCCGAGCACCATCGGAATCATCATGGCCGAGAGGTAGACGTTGTGAAGAAGCCTGCTTCCCCGGAACCGGACTCTTTCAAGCGCGTAGGCGGTCGGAATGGCCAGCGCCAAATTCAGCGCCGTACCGACTCCGGTTACAACGGCCGTATTCAGGAAGCTTTGCCCGATATGATAATCCGACCAGGCTTTCGTGAAATTATCGAAGTTAAATACGTTCGGCAATCCCCAGGGCGAGACGAAAATTTCCGCATTGGACTTTAAGGCGCTGAGCAGCATCCAGATAATCGGGAAAATGACCGCAATCGACCAAAGAAGCAAAGGAATGCGCAGAGCCGATCCGGCGGCAAGTTGTCTGAAAGTTCTCATCCGATGTCTCCTAGTACTGAATTTTTTCGCGTTTCAGCAGCAGCTGCAGCAGTACAACCGTCAATAAGGAAAAGACCAGAATCATCACGCCGATCGCAGCCGCATACCCGAAATTGTAGTTTACAAAGGCCTGCTGGTATAAATACGAGCCCATGACATGAGTCGCATTGCCCGGCCCGCCCTCGGTCATAATTTGCACGATAACGAACGAACCGTTAAGCGTCGTAATGACGATGTAGATCATGGAAGTTTTCAGCTGTTCCCAAATCAGCGGAACCGTAACTTTCCAAAACTGCTCCCACCTTGTAGCTCCGTCGACGGAAGCCGCTTCATAAATGGCGGTCGGAATTTGGCTGATGCCGCCCATAATCATTAGCATGAACAGCCCGATCCCCGCCCAGACGGCCGGCAGCACCAGACTCGGCAGCGCCCAGGTCAGACTTCCCAGCCAAGGGCGCGTCAGGTTGTCGAGCCCGAGGAACCGCAGACCGGAATTGATAAGCCCCATGTCGGGGTTATAAATGAACATCCACAGAATGCCGATGACGACGACGGACATCAAGTTGGGGAAGAAGAAAACAACCCGGTAAAACGCCGCTTCCCTGATGCGAAACTGCGTCAGCACGACGGCAAAGAAGGTCGCCAGCAGCATAATGAGCAGCACCTTGAAAAACACCAGAAAATAATCGTGCCAGATCGTGCCGGGGATGACGGGATCCTCAAACAGACGGATATAGTTTTTCAAGCCGACGAACGTTTTGTTGCTGCCGGAGCCCGACCATTTGAAAAAGGAGTAGTACAGGCCGCTGAATAACGGATACACAGAGAAGATCATAAAGAGAATGAACGTCGGAAGCAGACAGAACGCTAAAAATTTTGTCCGCTGCGCCTTCGATTGAATCATTCGTATCACCTTGCTTCCCGGCTGGAATAAAAGAGGAAGGCCGGCGTGACGCGCATGCCTTCCCTTATAGGTCTTACATGTTTTTGCGGAATTCGGCCGCCGCCTTCTCTGCCCGCTTCACGAACTCCTCCGCCGAAATCTGCCCCAGCATGAGCGAAACCAGCTCGTTGAAGATCGGCTTTTCCAGGTCGGCGTGCATCGGATGCGGCAGAGGGTAAAAGGTCACCTTGGACTTGTCGTTGACCAGCGAATTCACATCCATCAAGTACGTCGGAATATTCGGATTGTTGTTCACCTCGACGCCCTTGATGTTCATCATCGCGCCCTGCAGCTCCAAGGACTGCTCGGCGTGCTTGCGGCTGAACGCAAAGCTGACGAACGCTTTGGCCGCCTCGGGATTTTTGGCCTGCTTCGCGATCGCGATCGGGGCCGGCTGCGGCACGATGGCGTAAGGCTTGCCGGCATCCTGAATCGGCGTCGGGATAAACCCGAATCCGAACCCTTCCGGAATGTCGTTCTTCATCTCAAACGGCAGCCAGAAGCCTACCGGGATAAACGCATTCTTATGAAGCAAAAAGTTCATTTGCGACTGGGTATGATTGAGCGCCGCAAAGCCCGGATCGATAAGACCGTCTTTCTGCATCTGTTCGATCTTTTTCGCGACTTTGAGGACGGCGTCGCTTTGCCATACGCCTTCCTTGGCGTTGACCAGATCGGCAATCAGCCCTTCTCCCCCTTCGGCGGCGGCGCCGGGCATAAACAGGCCTCTCAGCGGATACGGATGCTTGCCGTCCGTCACGAGCGGCGCGATGCCGCCCTTCTCCTTGATTTGCTTCATCGACTCCATCCATGTCGGGAAATCGTAAGGAAGCTTGTATCCGTTTTGGCCCAGCCATTTACGGTCATACCAGGTGCCCCATGCGTCGAATACGAGCGGCAGGCTGTAGTTTTTGCCTTCATACTCGCTTGGCTTGACGAAAAAGTTCGACAGCAGCGGCGATCCGTCTTCCAGCTTCATCGTCTTGGCCCATTCGGTCAAATCCATGAGCTGCCCGTCGGCGACCATTTGCGCTTCGCTGGCGCCCGCGCCTGCAATATAGACGACATCGGGCGGATTATTGGAGATCCAGCGGGTTTTCATTTCCGTATTTACATTGGGACCTGCCTGCTCGACGATCTCCAGCTTCGGATTCGCCGCTTTGAAGTCGGCGATCACCTTTTTCCACCACTTGTCGCCGTACCCGCCGACAAAATACTGAATCTCCAGTTTCCCTGTAAGCTCCTTCGCCGAAGCTCCGGGCTTGTCCGCCGACGGTTGTCCCGTGGCCTGGCTGCTCTCCGGATGGCCGGCGCTGCCGCATCCGGCGAGCATACTGACGGCCACGGCGGCGGCAAGCAAACCTTTGCTGCGTTTTTTCATGCTGCATCCCCCTCTATGTCAAGCTTGGTTGTTGCCTTTCGCATGCTCGATCGCGTCCCGGACGTGGCCGCCGCTTTGCTTCAGCGCCGTCTTGGCGCGGTCGAGAGAAACGTCTGCCCGAATCATGACGATGGCGGGCTTGACTTCGTAATTCGTTTGCAGAAGCAGCTCCTCGGCTTTCCCGTAAGAGACTCCGGTAATGTCCATCACCATGTTTTTCGCGCGTTCCATCAGCTTCCGGTTTGACGCCTGAACGTCCACCATGAGATTTTCGTATATTTTCCCCAGCCTTACCATGGAGGCGGTGCTGATCATCGTCAGAATCATTTTGTGGACGGTAGCCGACTTCATCCGGGTAGACCCCGACACGACCTCGGGACCGACGACGACCTCGATCGCACAGTCGGCATACCGGCTAATCTCCGCCTGACGATTGCACGACAGCGCGATCGTGCACGCGCCAAGCCCGCGCGCGTATTTCAAAGCGCCGATCGGATAAGGCGTCCTTCCGCTGGCGGTAATGCCGACCACCACGTCAAGGCCGGTGACGCTGCGGCTTTGCAAATCAAGCGCCGCCTGCCGTTCGTCGTCCTCGATGCCCTCCGCCGCCTGGGTAATCGCGTCGCGGCCTCCGGCGATCACGGCTTGGATCAAATCGGGCGGCGTGCGGTATGTGGGCACGCATTCGGCGGCGTCCAGGACGCCGAGCCTTCCGCTGGTGCCCGCTCCCACGTAGAACAGCCTGCCGCCCTGCCGAAGCGCCGCAACGATTCGATTGACGGCATCTTCTACTTCGGGGAGTACGCGTTCGACAGCGAAGGCAATTTTCTTATCTTCGTTATTGATCGTGGTCAATATTTCCTGTACGGACATCCGATCCAGATGCAGACTGTCCGGATTGCGATGCTCTGTCACTAGTTCCGATAAATCGATTTTCATTGGGTATCACCATCACTGATCGTTAATTTAGGATACGCAATACTGCGGCAGGCGACGGCTAAAGCTCCATCCAGCGGGCCGCCTTGAGAAGGCTGCAGCCGCCCCAGCCCTTCCTCGCGCAGCTGCTCCGCAAACCGGTCGCGGACCGGGTCGGCGTAAGTGAGGATGGAGCCGGCCACAACGACCGGCGTTTCCGCTCCGAACGCATCCGCCATGCGGTGCAGTCCTCGGACAAGGTCGATCAGATCGTCGGCCGCCTGCCGCAGAAGGCGGATGGCCGCTTGATCCGACCGGCGGGCGGCCTCGATCACCAGCTTGGCGATCCGGGCGATTTCATCTTTGGGCGGCTGAGCGCGATACATATAAGCGATCAGATCGGTTTCACCGGAGAAGCCGAGCGCCGTCAGAACGGCGTCCGTCAGTTGCGTCGGCGGTTCGCGCCGGTCGCTGGCCCTGCAGATCAGCTTCAGCGCTTCCAGGCCGAGCGCATAGCCGCTGCCCTCATCGCCCAGCAGATGGCCCCAGCCGCCGCTGCGGAACAGCTTGCCGCCCGCCAGTCCGAGCGCATTGGAGCCGGTCCCGGAAATAACCAGGATGCCCTGCTCCGCGTCGGCCGGCAGCGCCCCTCGAAGGGCGATATCCAGATCAGTCGTGACCGTGTATGCCGTCCCGTCGGGCAGACCGAGATCGCTTCCGATTCGCCTGAGCTCCCGCTCCATGCGCAGCCGGTCCGCTTCCAGCCGCGCCCCGGCCAGCCCGGCGCAAATCGCGGCGATGTCCCGCGGGACAATCCCGCCTTCGCTCATCCCTTGCCGGATGAGCCGCTTCAGCCTGTCGCGCATCGTCTCGAACCCGACAACGAGCGGATTGGTCGCCTCGCCGGTTACCGTCGCGCTCCACCCCCTTTGCGGCGTTTGCCCGTCGGGGCCCATGGCCTGAAACGCGCATGCGGTCTTCGTGCCGCCTCCGTCGATCCCTATAACGAACGGCACCGGATCGTCCTCCTCCTTCGCGAGAAACTTTAACTTCGTGATTGCATTATAAAATCATTAAAATATTATGTCAATTATTTTTATAAAATTTTGAAATTAAATTTTAATTTTTCGCAATACGTATTCCCGAACGGGAGAACCAGTCGGATCTCAACGTCCGTTCAAAATGAAAAATCCAGATGAAAAGTCAAAATATACCTGACTTTTCATCCGGACCTCTAGTGATCTAGTCGGCAGATGGAACCAAGCAGCGTTGATAACACTCATCATATTTCTTAAATTCCTATCTACCAACTAGGTTTTATATATCTTTATCCTTGCTTCCCGGCAACAAGCCTTGACCGGCAGGCGCCATGAACGGACGGGAGAAAAGCGCCCCCTTGGATCTGGATCAATCGGAGTTGAATCTGTTTAACGAAGCCAAAGTGACCGCTGCCCATTAAAAAACCGCCCGAAATTTTCCCGGCGGCTTACCTCGATTCCTATCGGTCAAAACATCCGTGCAACCGCGTCCCGGCCCTTCATTCCCGCCACCACGCCGAGTGCCACGGCTCCGTAGGTGACCGACTCCAGCGGCGCTTCCAACAGCTCCTCGATCGTCCGTACGCCCGTCGCCCGGGCGGCGATAATGCCCCGTTCCTTCAAACGTTCATTCAGCAGACCTACGTCGAGCGCCCCGCACATAATGTATCCTTTGTCGGTCGTCACGGCGAGCAGCGTCGTTTTCGGCAGCTTCACCTCGATCGCCAGTGCCGTGCGCCCATCCAGATTCACCGGTTCCATACGCATCATTGCCCAAGCACCCCTTTTACACCCATATGCAACACTATATGCCCTCCGGCATTCATCCGTGCACGAAGACGGGATCGGGAAATAAATGATTTGCGTGGTCAGCCGGGAGGAATGCTCTGTTCGAAGCGGAACAGATTTTCCGGGTCGTACAGTTGCTTGACCCGCCGCAGCTTCGCGAGATTGTCTCCAAAATAAGCGGTCGGCCAATCGGGGATCTGACTGTCGCAATAGTCGCGATAAGCGCCGCGCGTGTAGGGAAGCATGGCTTGGCGAAGCCTTTCCACCCATTGAATATGGGGACTTGCCTCCGAATTCTGTTCCCAATACGATTGGTAATGAATGACGAACAAGGCAGCGCGATGCACGAAAGCCGTTGCCTCCGGGGGCATTCGTTTAATGGAACCGCCGTAAGCGTCAAAAGCAACCAACTCGCCCGGGCCGGGAGTCGTCTGCAAATGGCGGATCAATTCGTCGAGAGCCGCGTCCGACAAAGGCTCGTAAGCATAAGCGGAGGAATTTTTGAATGTTTCTTGCCGGCTCGGATTCCCTGCAAACATACGGGCGGCTTCAATCCAGGTCATTGTACGGAATTCCGCCGTTCTGGGTGGAACCGCCTGCTGCACCGGTTGCACGAGCCTCCTCAGCTCCGTTTCCGAGCCTGCGAATATCCCGTTGGAACGGACCACACCTCTTTGTTGCGTCGGAAGCGTTAAAAACGAAGTCAGACGGTCATCGGCGTAAGGGGCCCATGCTTGCCAGCTGCGCACCACTTCTTTCAGCCGGGCAAAATCCCAAGTCAACCTGTAATGAGCTACATTCTCAATCGGATGGACGCGAAAAGTGAACGAAGTAATGACGCCAAAATTACCGTCGCCCGCGCCTCGGCATGCCCAGAACAGACCGCGGTGCTGATCCTTATTCGCGCGAATCGTTTTCCCTTGCGCCGTAACCATTTCAAATTCGATTACATTGTCGCAAGTCATGCCGTGCAGCCTGGATAGCAATCCGTACCCGCCTCCAAGCGTCAATCCGGCGACGCCGACGCCTCGGCAAGTTCCTCCGGGAAGGGCCAGCTTTTTCTTCCATAGCTCTTCGTACAAGGGGAGCAAAGGAAAGCCCGGGCCGATTCGCGCAAGGCCGCGTTCTTGATGGAGCTGCAGATGCCGCAGCTCGCTTATATCGATGACGAGACCGTCGTCAACCAGCGAGTAGGCTTCATAGCTGTGCCCACCGCAGCGTATGCGAAAAGGCTCTTCGGATCTGCGCGCCCATAAGATGGCGTTGACAACGTCTTGTCTAACCTGGCAGTAAACGATTACTTTAGGAAACTTGGAGAAGCGGGCATTATAATTGCGCCTTGCCTCCTCGTAGCCCGGCGCTCCTTGCCAAATCACGCGCCCGGTCAACCCTTCCGTCGCTTCCACAAATCAATCCCTCCCCGTTTCCTGCGAGACGCTTGGTAAGCTTTCGATTATCCATATGTGGGAAAGGATAGCAGCAGAACGCGGAGACGGCCGTTTAAACGTTCCGGAAGCCGATAAAATGGCATCCGGACCATATCGCTCATCAGCCTTCATTCCTCGGCGGCTTTACACTAGAGGAGCCCTCCGGAAACCACAAACAATTTAACATAAATATCCTTGCAAACATTTTGACATAGTTCCTTAGATATAGTATCCTCGTTTCGTATTTAGTTATTAGGGCCTACCATTTTTATCCTGAACCTAGTTCAAACCTACCTGAACAGCGGCAAGCCAATCGGGGCACCATACGACATTTTTATCCTTCAAGTTATTTCCATCGCACACGAACGGCATTTGGATAATAAATCCATCCGATCTGCTTCTATTTTCCTATAGTAAAAAGTGGTATAGTAAAGATTACGTAAGCATCAAATGAGGAGGAGCCGCCTGTGGAAGCCAACAAATCGCAAAAACGAAAGTTTTTGTTCAATGCAGACATCATGATTGAGGAAGATACCAACGGGCGAGCTTTAGAGAAGCTGCTGCATCTGCTCAATTCGGAACTTGTAACCGATTATCAAATCAAGCAGGGGGTGGAATTAGGAAAAACCATCGAAGCCTCGCTGAAAGAAGCCATTCTCAAAAAATTCGACACGTCTGCCGAGCCGGCGAAAAACCGGCCGATGGCCGCTTCAGCGGAACCCGCCCCGAAAGCTCCCTCCGCTCCGCGCGTCAAGGAGACCAAAGCTGCGGAGGAGCAACGCCCCGAAGCCGATCCGTTCAAGCAGATCTGGGAAGAAATGAGAGCATTTCAACAAAACAATACGCTGGTGCGTTTGTCCGTTGTCAAAGAGAAGGGGATCAAGCTCAGCATGCCGTGCCGTATACTAAATACGGACCAGACTAGCGGAAACCTCACGGTCTATCATGTCGACGAGAAGAAGGTCTACCTGCTTAAAATTAACGAAATTGACGATTTTCAGGCCCGCTGAACCGGGCCTTTTTTAATTGAACGGGGGACTCTCCTCGCCGGCTGCAGCCCGTGCGGAATAAAGCTTCATCAGACGTTCTGCATCGGGAACGGCAAGGGGCGGGCTCAGATAAAAGCCTTGAATGAGATGGCAGCTGTTGTCATGCAAAAATCGGAGCTGCTCCTCGGTTTCGACGCCTTCCGCAATCACTTCCATGCTCAAATGCCGGGTCATGGCAATGATCGAAGCGACGATGGCCGCGTCGTTCGGATCGGTCATAAGGTCGCGCACGAAGGAGCGGTCGATTTTTAATTTGTCGATCGGGAATTTTTTCAAGCAGGACAACGAGCTGTAGCCGGTGCCGAAATCGTCGATGCTGATTTTGACCCCAAGCTTCTTGAGCTCATGCAGCAGATCGCTGGCATAATCGACATCCATCGTGCAGCTTTCCGTAATTTCAAGCTCCAGCAACGCGGGATCAAGCCCCGTTTCCCGAAGCGTCCTGCCGATTCTGGCGCACAGCTGATGCTGCATGAACTGCCGGATCGACAAATTGACCGATACCGGTACAACCTCCAGCCCGGCGTCCTGCCACTGCTTGTTCTGCCGGCAGGCTTCCTTCAGCGCCCACTCGCCGATCGGCACGATCAGACCGCTGTCTTCCGCGAACGGAATGAATTCTCCCGGCGGCACCAGCCCGCGCTGCGGATGCAGCCACCGGACGAGCGCCTCGAATCCGACAATGCGGCCGGTCGCACTATTAATCTGCGGCTGGTAATGCAGCAGCAGCTCGTTCTTGGCTAGAGCCCGGCGAAGCTCGCTTTCCATAGTTAAGCGTTTCAATGATACGGATTTCATCTCGCTGTTGAACAACTGATAGTTGTTTTTGCCTTTTTCCTTGGCACGGGTCAAGGCCATGTCCGCGCATTTCATCAGCGAATCCGCACACTCGCCCTCCTGCGACATCAGCGATATGCCGATGCTGGCCGTCAGGTGGACCAGATTTTGTCCCAATACGAAAGGCTCCTCCAGCACATCGAAAATCGCCTTCGCGAGCGTTCCCACCGGCTCCGCCGCTTGGTCCGGCACCTGGAAGAAGAACGCGAACTCGTCTCCTTCCGTACGCGCGAGACAATCGTCCGGACCCAAGCAGCGGGTAAACCGCTCTGCTGCCTGCAGCAGCAGCATATCTCCGTAATCGTGCCCGAAGCAATCGTTGACGATCTTGAAACGGTCGATATCGACGAACAGGACAGCCAGCTTCCGTCCGTGACGCGACGCCGCCCCAATGGCGGCGTTCAAATGCTCCACGAACAGTCTGCGGTTCGGAAGTCCCGTCATGTCGTCATAATAGGCCAAATGGCGAATCTGCTCTTCGGTTCGCATCGCGGACGTAATGTCCTGGCAAACGATCAAAATCCCTGTCGTGATCCCCTTCTCCTTCACGGGAACGACCGTCGTATCGAGGTCGATGCGGTAGCCGTCCTTATGCAGAAGCGACGTTTTGAACGAAAGCGGCGATTCATACGGCACTTCAGTGAAAAAACCGTTCGCCCTGCCCGCCATCTCTTCCGGAAACAGCGTGCGCAGGTGCTTCCCCCGCAGCTCCTCCTCCCGGTATCCGAACATCCGTTCCACAGCCTGATTCCATTGCAGTAAGTATCCTCCCGGATCGATCAGCCCTACGGCGCCCGGATGGTGATGGAACAGCGCGTTCAACCGACTGTCCGCCCTGCGAAGCCGTTCCTCCGCAATACGGGTTCTGGCGGCCGATTCGGATACGGCCCGGGACAGCCGGATCATGCGGTCCCACGAATAAGCCAGCAGCAGGAAGACAGCCGCGCCGAATCCCCATAGGAAAGCCCCTCCGGCCCACCAGCAGACGAGGAATCCGACCGCCGTCCCTCCGCATGCGAACAGCATCGTTCTTTTTTCATCGCGAGATTGTGTGCCCTTTGCTGATCCGTCGGTCCTAGACATGCGGGCCTCCTTTCCCGGAAAGATACGTTTGTAAGAGTATTCCATTCCCAAATCTTGTCCGTAGAATTTCTACACTCCATTGTCTTTTTCCTGCTAAATCGACAAAAAAAGCGAGTTATTCCAGAAAGGTAGGCATAAAAAAAATTCGGCATGAAGGCCTGCCGAATCGGGAAAGAGGCTTAAGACTTATTTTGCCCGAAGGGCCAACACCAAGGACAGCCAGCCGAACAAAAAGGCAACCCCGCCGATCGGGGTAATCGCGCCCAGCTGCTTTATCCCCGTTATACTCAGAACATACAGGCTGCCGGAAAAAACGACGATCCCGACAAACATCGACCAGCCGGCCCGGCGCAAATGTCCGCTGGCCGGAAGCAGGGAAGCCGCAAGTCCAACGGCGATCAACCCGAGCGAATGCATCATCTGGTACTGGACGCCGGTCTGGAAATTGGCCAGCCTGTCCGCAGCGAGCCATCCTTTCAGCGCATGCGCGCCGAATGCTCCGAACGCCACCGACAGCAATGCGCAAATGCTGCCAAGAGCCACAAACGTTCTATTCATCCACTTCACCTCCCTTTTCATGATATAGTATTTTTTCCCCACTGCCAAATGAACAAAATAAGTCCTGCCTTCTCGCCGGATTCGGCTTGTCAGCAGGACTTCTTACGTTATGCAAGCGATAGGTGCGCGGCTACATTTGCCCGATATCGTGCTGGCCGACGATCAGGGTGACTGGCTCCAGAAAGACGCGGGTGATGGCAGGCTTCTTGAGCAAGTCAATCTCGATGTCGATGACCTTGAACCGCTCCCGCTTGCCTTCGCGCTTGTCGTATACCACTTCGAATTCTTTCAGCCCGAGCTGGTACGAAACGACGGAGCAGCCGATCGTCAAGGCCGGTGCCTCGTGCTCTCCGTGGTCGAACAGCACTTCAGCCATAATTTCTTCGTTCATATCTACAATTTTGACTGTTTGGCAAATCGCATATTTCATTGCCATCCTCCTCCGGCAGGGGCGAAGCTGATCATTGCCCTGAAGTGACGTGCCCCCGTTTCCAATGACGAATTCGACGTTCTGCGTCCAAACTCCTGCTTTTTCCAACCGGATGAGGGACAAAGTTCGTTATTTTTTTGAGCGAATCCCGCGATCGGCGGCAGGACGCTTCCCCGGACGATAACGTAACCGAGCGGGAGCGGCGGCACGGCGGCGGAGCCGATGCCAAGGGCAAGCTGCGCCGGATCGATGAGGGGAGCCATGCCGATATAGAATGACGATCTCTGCGCCTTCCCGGCTCTATTCTAACTTGCGCTCTGCCGGCTGGCCGTCGTCCGTCGACGGGTTGACATGCATTTGTGCATACAGCCCCCGCTGCGCCAAAAGCTCCTCGTGCGTTCCCCGCTCGACGATCTCGCCCCCGCGCACGACGAGAATCAGGTCGGCCTCCTGAATCGTGCTGAGCCGGTGGGCGATGACGAAGCTGGTCCGCCCTTGCATGAGCGTTTTCATCGCTTCCTGGATGTGCATTTCCGTGCGCGTATCGACGCTGCTGGTCGCTTCGTCCAAGATCAGAATGGACGGATCGGAAAGAATCGCCCTGGCAATCGTCAGCAGCTGCCGCTGCCCGTGGCTCAGATTGCCGCCTTCCGCCGAGAGCGGCGTATCGTATCCTTGCGGCAGCTTGCGGATGAAGCCGTCCGCATTCGCCAGCTTGGCCGCCGCGCGGATCTCCTCCTCCGTCGCGTCCAGCCGCCCGTACCGGATGTTGTCGCGAATCGTGCCGCTGAACAGATGCGCGTCCTGCAGTACGATGCCGAGACGGCTTCTGAGGCTGTTTTTGTCCCACTCCCGGATCTCTTTGCCGTCAACCCGGATCGCCCCTTCCGAAATATCGTAGAAACGGGCGAGCAGGTTCATGATCGTCGTCTTGCCCGATCCGGTCGGACCGACCAGGGCGACGACCTGTCCCGGCTTGGCGGCAAACGATACGTCCCGCAGAACCGGCGTATCGCCGTAGCCGAACGTCACCCGGTCGAACTCGACGTCCCCGCGGACGGTTTCCTGCGGCTTCCGGCCGCCCTCGCTCCCGAGCTCCGTTTCGGTATCCAGAATCTCAAATACCCGCTCCGCTCCGGCCACGCCGGATTGAATCATGTTGTACTGGTTGGCCAGCTCGTTGACCGGGCCGCTGAACTGCTTGGAGTAATTCAAAAAGCTGACGATGACTCCGATCGTCGTCCAGCCGTTGTACGCCATCCAGCCCCCGGCCACCGCCAGCAAGATGAAGCTCGTATGGTTCAACAGGTTCATGAACGGGCCCATCATGCCGGAAAAAATTTGCGCCCGCGTCCCCGCCCGCCGCAGCCGGGCGTTAATCTCTTGGAACCGCTGCGCCGCCAGCTCTTCGCGGTTGTAGATTTTGACGACCTTCTGCCCGGATATCGTCTCTTCGATGAAGCCGTTCAGCTCGCCGAGATGGCGCTGCTGTTCCTTGAATTGGCTTTTGGTGCGCTTGCCGATTTGCCGGGCGATAGCGGTGACGAGCGGAATGATTACGAGCGCGACGAGCGTCAGCCATCCGTTCAGCAGCATCATCATCGTCAGCGACCCGAGCAGCGTAACGACGCTCGTGACGAGCTGAAGCAAGCTTTGGTTCAGTGTGTTTGAGACGTTATCGATGTCGTTCGCCGTGCGGCTCATCAGCTCCCCGTGCGGCGTCTTGTCGAAGAAGCGCACCGGGAGCTCCTGCATATGGGCGAACAGATCGCGGCGCAGCTCCCACACCGTCCGCCCGGCGATGCCGGACATCACGTACGTTTGCAGCCACGAAACGGCGCTGCCGCCGATATAGACGGCCAGCAAAAGGGCGCACAGCCCCAGCAGGCCGTCCGGATCGCGAAGCGCGATGTAGCGGTCGATCGCCGTTCCGATCAGATACGGTCCCGCCAGCGACAGCGCAAGCCCGAGCAGCACAAGCGCGACGACGCCGGCCAGCGCGGCCCGCTGCCTCTTCAGATACCCCCACAGCCTCCGAATGACGGCCCGTGTATTTTTGGCCCTCATCTTGGGTACAGGTTCGCCCCGGCGTCCGAATCCGAACGCGGCCGCCGGAAGATCCGCCGGTTTTTTCGCGTCAGGACGGGCTGCGGGTTGAGCTTGAGGTGTCAAGGGCGCTCGCCTCCTTTCCGTGCTGGGAGCGGTAAATATCGCGGTAAATCGCGCTGCTCCGCAGCAGCTCCCGGTGCGTGCCCCGGGCGGCAATCGCGCCGTCCTCCAGCACGAGGATCAGATCCGCATCCGTCACCGACGCAATGCGCTGGGCGATGACGATGCGGGTCGTTCCGCTCATCCATGCCTCCAGAGACTCGCGGATGCGGGCTTCCGTCACCAGATCGACGGCGCTCGTGCTGTCGTCCAGAATAAGAATTTTAGGCCGGAGCAGCAGCGCCCGCGCGATGGATAAACGCTGCTTTTGGCCGCCCGACAGATTGACGCCCCGCTGGCCCAGCTCCGTATCGTAGCCGTCCGGCATTCGCTTGATGAACTCATGAGCCTGCGCGGCTCTGGCCGCGGCCTCGACTTCCTCCTGCGAGGCGTCCGGCCGCCCGTAGCGGATGTTGTCGCGAATCGTGCCGCTGAACAGGACCGCCTGCTGAAGCACGATGCCGACTTGACTGCGCAAATGCTTGAAATCGATCTCTCTCACATCGGTACCGTCGATCAGAACCCGGCCTTCCGTCGCATCGAACAGCCTCGGGATCAGGCCGACCAGGGACGATTTGCCCGAACCGGTCGCACCGAGAATACCGACCGTCTGACCCGGCTCGACGGCGAAGCTGACGTCCTTCAGCACAAAGTCCGTCTTTCCGGGATCGAACGAGAACGATACCCGGTCGAATTTCACATGCCCGGCCCGGATGGCGCCGGCTTTGGCCTGCCCCGCTTCCGCAATGCCCGGCTGCGTCTCCAGCACTTCGCAGATGCGTTCCGCGGACGCTTTGGCCCGGGAGAACGAAATCAGCTGCATGCCGACGGACAGCAGGGAGAAGAGGAGCTGCGACATATAGCTGAGGTACGCGACCAGATCGCCCACCGGCATCGCGCCTTCCCACGTCTGCGCGCCTCCGTACCAGAGCACGGCCACGATACCCGCGTTCAGCACCAGCATCATCAGCGGCATATTGGCCGCAACCGTCCGTGCGGCCTTCAGGGCAACCTCCAGGTGCTCCCGGTTCGCCTTCCCGTAGCGCTCGCGCTCGACGGCGGACCGGACGAACGCTTTCACCACGCGGATGCCCTTGAGGTTCTCCTGCAGCACCGTGTTCAGCCCGTCCAGCTTGTCCTGCACCCGGCCGAACAGCGGAACCGACAGCCGGATCAGCGTGTACAAAATGATAACCAGGAGCGGCACCACGGCAAGCAGCATCAGCGAGAGCCGGGGACTGAGCGCGATCATCATCGCGATGCTGCCGATCGCAAGCGACGTGCTGCGAACCATGACGCGCAGCAGCATCTGGATCTGGTTCTGCACCTGCATGACATCGCCCGTCAGCCGGGTTACAAGCGATCCGGCCGTCAGCCGATCCAAATTGTCGAACGAAAAGGTCTGTACTTTTTGAAACAAACGGAGACGCAGATCCGCCCCGAAGCCGAGCGCCGCCCGGCTGGAAAAAACCGTGCAGCCCGCTCCGCCGAGCAGTCCGACGAGGGCGGCGCCGATCATCAGCAGCCCCGTATGCCATATGTGCTCCAGGTCGCTGCGCACGACGCCTTCATTGATGACGCTTGCCATCAGCCTCGGCTGCAGCAGATCCATGCATACCTCCAGCACCATAAACAGAGGCGCCAACAGCGCGGCCCATGTATAGGGCTTCAAGTAGGTTCTAAGCTTCCACACCTTCATTATCCTCCGATTGGTTGGGTTCTCCTCGCTTGTTTGCCGGCTAACTATTCATCCTTGAAATTCCGTTGAAACGTCTCCAAGTCGTCGCGGACCTGCCACAGCAGCCGGCGGAACAGCATTTTCTCCTCGGGGCTGAAATGCTCGAAGCATTTCGCCTCCAAGACTTGCAGCGCTTCCCGAACGCCGGCGGCAGCTTGCCGCCCTTTCCCGGTCAAGTAGACGCGGGACACGCGCTGGTCGACCGGGTCCGGCTTCCGCTCGACGAGCCCCGTCTTCTCCATCCGGTTGATCATCACGGTTAACGTAGGCGGTTTGATCAGCATGCTGTCGGCCAGCTCCTTCTGGCTCTGCCCGTCCCGCTCCGACAACCGCATGAGCAGCGGAGGCTGACCGGGAAAGACGCCGTACTTCTGAATCATCAGATCGACGCTGTGCCGATGAAGCTTGAGCACATGCCGCATCAAGCGCGTCAGCGAATCGTCATGCGACATCGGAAGTCCTCCATTTTGTTTGTCGGCTAAATAAATTCAGGTTAGGAGATTTTGGAGCTTCTGTCAATGGGGGCTCCCAAAAAAAGGACAGCCGGTCGGTCATTGACCAAACGAGCTGTCCTTCATAGCCATGGCTTTTACTTAATAATTTCGACAGAACGGATATACTCAACGCTGTTATCGTAGGCGTTGCCTATTCTTAAATCGCCGCGATAGTTTTGCCGATGGGTAAATTTCGCGTCCGTTATTTTAAAAACCGCTTCCTTCCACGTATCGCTTCCCTCTTTTTGAATCACCAGCCCTTTGTAATCATGGTCGGTAGCATTGTACTGAATCAGGATCTTATCCTTTCCGGCATCAAAATAAGACACTCTGATCGTTAAATGTGTGTCGCCCTCCCGAACGAATCCGTCGGATACTTGAAAATACACATATTTATTGTTCGCTATTATTTTTCGGGCTTCCAGGCCTCCGACGGTTTCAACCACAGTGTAAGGCTCTTCTTTCGGATCTTCGCACTGGATTTGTTCCATCTGCGTGTACAAGTTCTTTTCTTTCAGAATGACCTTCGCTCTGTTGCTTTGTTTTTTCACCTTGACTTTACCGATATGGATGCCCCCGCTTCTCGACCATATACGAAAATCGGAAGACACGTTTTGCCCATTGTCAAACTTCACATCGTTCAGCGTAAAGCTTTGCGTTTTCCACTCTCCCGTATTTCCTAGAACAACCTGAGCGGTCGGGGTGTAAGCCCCCTGTTGACCGTCATACTGGAGGAACCACGACCCGCTTCCGCTATCCAAATAGGTGACCTCCACTTGAACGGTCGGATCGAGACCTTCGTTCGCATTGCGCAGCCATTCATCGTTCACCCGAAAATATGCATATTTGCCCGAATCAATCTCGATATGCGAACCGTAATTCTTTACTCCGCTGTCCCCCGGGGAGGTATTCAAGGACAACGTGAGCGCCCGGTTCATCCCGGTTCCGAAGAAGGTTTCCGCTCCGTTTAAAGCCTGATAATGATAAAATGCCTTCAACGGCGACAAGTCTTGCTTGACAAGCCCGTAGTTGTCTTCCGTGACGTCGCCCACATTCGCATTGCGGTAATTGTACCAAAAAACTTTGGCGATGTTCGGCCATCTTTTATTCATCACATAGACTCGATCTACATATTCCGCTTGCTCGTAAATTTTTGTACCCTTGGAGGTTAAGCCGGTTTCCGTAATCCAGATCGGCTTACCGCTCAGGCTGGAGCTGTGCTTGCGCACGATTTCCATCATACCGTTATATTTCTTTAGAAGCTCTTGCGACGGTCCGTAGGCATGATAATTGATAACGTCGAAATAGCTCCCCGCCCCCAGATCCATCAATTGATCGAACCAAGCGCCCGTTCCGTAGTTGGCGTCGCCCCCGTACGACAATGCCAGCCCCCCCATCAGCACTTGGTTGGTTGGATCGGTCGCTTTGATCTGGTTATAAGCCTTTTGCAGCAAAGTCAAATAATCGCTTGTACCGCTTTTCCAAAAGATCGAATAATCGGGCTCGTTCCATACTTCCCAATGATGAATGACACCCTTATATCTGCCCGTAATAAATTTTACATAGCTTTCCCAATCAGCCCAGTTCGCGGGCTTATAGCGCGTGCTGTCCGGGATGCCCGGTTGGGAGGAAGCCCAGGGCGCGGTATAAGCCAATATCCATACGATGTTGATGCCTTTGTCCGTTAACCGCTTGACGATATCGTCCATTTTGGTCAACACGTTGGGATCGTACTTCCCTCTCGCCGGTTCGATGGCTCCCCACTCGGGGGAAATGCGGATCCACTTGACTTGGGAAGCGGCGATTTGGTCGATTAAAGCCGGATAATCCGCATAGCGGTGCGGATGCTCGTTCACCCCGAAATAATCCGCGTCCATCGCTTTGGCTTGCGGGATCGGAAAGCTATAAAACAAGACTAAACAAACGATCAGAGCAACCACAGTCTTCTTCATAGGGAATAAGCCCTCCTCCAGGCACTTCGGATGAATCACGTCTGTTTCCTCAAGAAACCGCTGCGGTAGGCGCTATCGTTACCGCACGTTCAGAATATACTGAACCGCCTCGCCCGGTTGCAGCGTTTCGGTTATAAGCACAGCAGGCTCCGCCTGAAGAGTAACCTTCGAATAGGCCGATGCATAAGAGGTTCCCGGTCCAAATCGCTCTCCGGCATAAGTTCCCGTTTGCGGCATCGTCACGCGTACCTGCATCGTCTGAGGGGTTTTATCGAAATTGACAAAATTCAGCAAAATTTTATCCGCTTTCGCTCCCACGGCGGATGCAGGCAAAGACGAAGTATCGACCGCCCGAAAGTATACCTTCTTGTCGGCAACGTCAGTACGGTTGACATAGTCATAGGCAAGCGGCCTTCCATGTGTCGCGTAAGCAAGAGCAAGCCTGCGGAACGTCGTGAGGCGGAAATCGTTCGGTTCGTTGACGTTCTGCCAAGCAACCACCTGTTCGGGCTGCAATATATTCCAGTCGACAGCGGGCTTGAACAGACTGTAGGAAACGCCGCTTGAGTCGGTATAAAATGCGGCATGCTGCATAATATGATCCGCATACCCGATATCGCTCCGGAGCTCCCGGTCAAAGATGGCCTTATATTTATTTCCGCCGCTGTGTGTGCCAAATCGCGGATCGCCGTCGAAATGCGTATCGTTCGCGCCTGTTTCGCTCATGACCATCTCTTTCTTTAAGCCGTCTCCGGTATAATCATCATAGGTCAGCAAATTCTCGATCAGCGCTCCTCCCCTTTTGCCCAAAGCACCGACCCCGGTCGTTCCGTAGCTGTGGCCGTTGGTCAAATCTGCGTACGCCTCGACTTGCAGGCGGGACCTCGGGTCTCTTTCCCATCCTGCCGGAATCCCCTTTTTCTCGTTATAGGACCAGCCGGGCGCGACAATTTTCAGATTCTTCTTCCCCTCCGGTGAGTCCCGATGTTCTTTCAAAAACTTAGCCAAGGCGATCGTGCCGGCCAGGGTATGATTGTATCCTCCGGGCTCATTATCGACTTCGACGTACTGAAACAAATCTCCGAAATCCGTAATAAATTTTTCATAATATTGCTTCACCCAGGGCGGGACGTTACCGGCGGCGATATCCGGATCTCTCACTGTAATGTCACTTCCGAAAATATCGACCAACGGAGTCAAATTAAGCTGCTTCAGCGTCTCCAATACGGATCTGGCATGGGGTCGCCATTTGGATTGGGTATCGGACCAGAAGCCTATTCTCATCCAGTTACCGCTGTACGCGATCCCCATCCACTTGGTAAGTTGGGGATACTGTCGGATCACGTCGTCGTTGTACGCAAAATTATTCAACATATTCGTCCCGAGATGAACGTATCTGCCATGAACGGGCTCCACTGCCGGCTGCTGCAAGGCGTCAAGCTGCAAATAATCCCAAACCCACCAAAGGTAAGGATCGCCGGTTGAATCGGCCAAATGCCCCCCGTATGCTTCCAGCCTTAGGGTGTTCGTTCCTTTTTGCAAGAGCGACGGCGGGATAAACAAACGGTAAGTATTCTTGTACGCCAGCGGCTTTCCGCCCGAATCTACAGCCCCGCTGCCGTTTATGCCGGCGATTTGGATGAGTCCCGCCATGATCTGGTTGGTGAAGACCGCCATTTGGGGTATGGATCTGTAGGCGTCCAGAATGCGGAAATGAAGCTCCACCCCTTCGCAAGGCACTTCATTTAATATAAACGAAAAGGACATTGTTTGGTTTTCACTTGCGTTCAAGCCTTTGGATACGCTTGTCCAATCGGTTTTTGTTTTCCAATCGGAAGGAACCGGGAAAGGGGCCGTTTGTGCTTTGTAATTCGAAAATTCAGCCGAGCTTCCGTCGTTTTTACCGATTCTCCACAGCGTAGAATCCGATCCGTCCGCCGGCTCCAGCACCGTAATGGTCATATCGTCAAAAAACACTTTGGTTCCGGATGGCTGTTTTCCAGCGAAGTTTAACGCCTGAATCTCAAAGCGGATATCGTTGAGGGTCCCTCCGTTCTTCGGTTGAAACCGGCTGTCGGTCCCGTAATAATAAATCGTCTCGAGGTCTCCGTTTTTTTGCGTATTGGATAACGTATCTGCACTCCCGTCCGTCCACTGAACGCCTGCCGTCGAATTCGTCGACCAATATATTCGGGAACCTTGTCCGCCGCCCCACCCCTCCGGCTGCCAACGTCTGAATTGTACCCGTACCAGCCGATCGGGCTTATTTACAAACTCCGCCAGCTCTGAAGCAGTAAATCCAAGAGATCCGACCGCGCTCTTGTAAGCGGCGCTTGCGTCGCCTATGGTGATGGCAAGCGCGGGATTAGCCGCATTGTGCGGATTGCTCTCCCGCGTCGCGTTAACTCCGTTCCATGGATGTCCGCTGCTTTCAAACGACCATCGCTTCTCGATAGAGGTTGGTTTCCATTCCCGTCCGCCATAAGTAACGCCGGAAGTGCAGGTGGCTCCGAAAATGGCGTCCGCTGCCGATGTTTCCTGCAATGGGTAGGCGAATCCCGTAAACCACAGCGTTATGGCGATAAACACAATCAAACCCGATTTTAGCTTGCTGCGCACAACATCAACCCTTTCTCTAGAATGATGGAACTCGTCAAAACCTCAGTTTCAAGGAATTTCCATCGAAACATATTGTATCATGCAAAATATGACCTATCAAAGTGAGTTTTGTCGAAGTTTGCCAAAAAAAGCGCGACGATCAGCCAACCCGGTGACCGATGGCAATTGCCGCGGTTCGTAAGGGTTACGCAGATCGTCGCGCTTTCCGAAGAAAGAGCTAATCTGGAAATGCGGTTCGTTAAGCAAACTCATGCGGAATTTTGCGTGCCACGCCCGTTTCCACCGCCGCCTGGATTACTTTTTTTCTAACCGCTTCCACGACCCGGCTGTTAAAGACGCTCGGGATGATATACTGCTCGTTCAATTCGTCGTCCTCCACGGTGGAGGCGATCGCATAAGCGGCGGCTAGCTTCATTTCCTCGTTAATGGCCGTCGCCTGGCAATCGAGCGCCCCTCTGAAAATGCCGGGGAAGCAGAGTACGTTATTTAGCTGGTTCGGGTAATCCGACCTTCCGGTTGCCATCACGCGAACGTACGGCTCCGCAATTTCGGGCAGGATCTCCGGCGTCGGATTGGCCATGGCGAAGACGATCGGATCTTTCGCCATTTTTTTTAAATCCTCGACACCGATCACCCCCGGACCGGACAAGCCGATAAATACATCCGCATCCTGCATCGCGTCCGTTAGAGCGCCCGCAATGTTATCGGGGTTCGTATGCTCGGCATACCATTGAAACATGGGATTGCCGTACGTTTCGCCCCGGCGTACGATCCCGACGGACCGGGAAGCGCCGATGATATGCGTCACGCCGGCAGCCATCAGCATCTTGGTGCAAGCCACCCCGGCCGCACCGATCCCGCTGAAGACGACTTTAATATCCGCCAGCTTTTTGCCGACCAATTTCAATGCGTTGATCAGTCCCGCCAGCATGACGACGGCCGTCCCGTGCTGGTCGTCATGAAATACCGGAATATCCAGCTCCCGCTTCAACCGCTCTTCGATTTCAAAGCAGCGCGGGGAGGAAATGTCCTCCAGATTGATCCCGCCGAACGCCGGCGCAATGGCTTTCACAATCCGGATGATTTCTTCGGTATCCTTCGTATCCAAGCATATCGGAAACGAATCGATGCCCGCCATTTCCTTGAACAGCATCGCTTTCCCTTCCATCACCGGCATCGCCGCGATCGGCCCGATATCTCCGAGCCCGAGGACGGCCGTTCCGTCGCTGACAACCGCGACCGTGTTTCTTTTGATCGTCAGCGAATACGCCTTGGCAGGGTCTTCGTGCAGCGCCATGCAGACACGGGCTACACCCGGGGTATACACATGGGAGAGATCGTCCCGATTCTTGATCGGCACTTTTGAATGGACCTCAAGCTTGCCGCCCAGGTGCATCAAGAAGGTGCGGTCGGAGAAGTTAATGATTTTAATTCCCGGCACTTTGGTCACGCTCTTAATCAAGGAGGCTTCGTTCTCCGCGTTGGACACGTTCACCGTAATATCGCGGATCGTCGTATTTTTGCTTCGGTTCACGTTATCGACAGCGACGATTTCGCCCCCGGTTTCGTGAATCGCATTCGCGATATGAATGAACGGAACGTTCGGTCCGGACTCCATCCGCAAAATAATCGTATAGCTCCCGCTTGTTTGAACTCCCATGACAAATTCTCCTCCCCTGATTCCCCCTGAAAATACGGATCGAATACCTTAATATTGTATCACATATGGAAGAAAATGCTTTTACTAATGCGTAATATTAATATATATGATATGATCTTATTCGTAAAGAGCAGGATTGCCAAATTTCTCAGCGGGATGAATCCCGGTCATCCGTTCAATCTTCCCATCACAATGTTGTCATAGTAGTTGCCGTCGGAAAGAACTTTGTCGTTTTTTAAGATGCCTTCGACATCGAAGCCAAGCCTTTTGTACAGCTCAATCGCTTTGTCGTTAGTTTCCAGAACATTCAAGGTCATTTTTTTTATGCCGTTAGAATCCGCCCAAGCCACCGACGCCTTCAACAGATTTTTCCCGATGCCGTATCCCCAAAACTCTTTTAATACGCATACTCCAAATTCGACTTTATGAGAGAAGCGCTTTAAGTAAATTCCTTCGCATCTTGAAAACCCGACGATCCGATCCGATCCGATCCGAACGGCGGCAACTAAAAATAAATTTCTTGGTTTCTCCGTGTCCGTCTTGATGATCTGCTCGAATCCCGCCGGATCGATGAACGCTTCCCCTCTTTCTCTGTCCATATTTTCGGTTTCTCCGTCAATCCGCAATCTTACTTCGGACAACTGCTTTGCGTCTTTTTCGACGGCGGATCGAATCGTATAGTTTAATCCGTTGATGGTAAATTCTTGTTTGTTCGTTAGCATGGCAGGCTCCATTTCTAATTTATTTTGATGGTCTGAATCCTTGAGGCCATACGGTTGTCTCGTCGTACATAGCATCGGACAGATTCGCTTCTTCAATTCTGGAACATAGCATCACTGCGCCGTATAGTTGGACTCCGGTGAAATCTGCTTTCCAGACATCTGCACCAGTTCATTCTGCACCTGTAAGGCCGGCGTTTTTTAAACTTGCCCTGTTCAATTGACAATTTAGTAATTTTGCCGATTGTAAAACCGCTCCCTCGAAAAGGACGCTTCAAAAAAAGAAGGCCCCGATATCGAAAAATCCGTATCGGAGCGCATGCAAACGAGAAAAGCAACAATCGGTTAAGCTATTTTATCACGATTTCCAGAAAAATCAAGATATCGCGAATTCGATCGACGATCTGAAAATGACATTCGTCACCAAGACCGGATTACTTCTTTCACTGTTTGACGGCTCCTTTTTCATCGATACTTAATTTACAAATTGATCGAGGAGTGTTATTCCATGAACGCAACCGTATCTTTGGCAATTTCCGTATTGATCTTTCTACTCATTATGCGCGGTCAATTTGCGGCATGAGCCCCCCAATCAAGAAGCCGGGAATTTCCTTACTGCTGCCGATTTTATATATCTCGACCTCGTTATTTCAATTAATGGACCCGAACCTGCATCTGCAGTCAGGCCAGGTTCTCATCGCGCTGCTGATCGGTCTGGTCTTTTCCATTCCGCTTATTAGGACGACGAATTTTGAAGTCCGGGAAAACGGGGCGGCGTTTATCCAGCGCAATAAAACCGTGTTTGTTATCCTGATCGTCGTTTTCGCGCTTCGTTTCGTGTTTGTGGCCAATGTGAAGCTTATCGATCCGAGCACGCTTGGCTTTTTGTGCAACTTGGTCACCTTGAGTTATGTGGCTTGCTGGAGAATCGTAAGCTTCGTCAAATTCCGCAGTGCGCTCAAATTGGCTTAGCGTTCGCCGGATCTTCTCCGGGTATTTTCCGTGAGTTGCTCCCTATTTCCATCTTCATACCCGACCCGGCGTTAAATTTCGTAAAGCGTCGGGTTTCGCTGGTTTTAAAATTTGACGTGTTCTTCAGCCTTAACCTTTAATTGTGTTTTCAATTATATCCAAAAGAACCCTGTTAAATTATACCTTTGTAAAATAGCGTCTGTATATTAGGAAGTTTTGTGCATAAAATCTTCCGCCTTCACCCCCGGCACGGTGACCAAACGGGCGGGCCGCTCATACAATGCATCATCCAAGCCGTGGGAGATGAAGACTGTGAGCAAAACGAAAGCTGCCAAAAAGAACGCCCCGGTGTCGTCCATCGACAAAACCAAGTTCAACATGAAGGTCGTCACCTCGGACGTGTGCGCCCGGTGCCGCAAATGTGAGCGCGGACTGCGGTATCTTGAGAAAATGTCCCGGCCGGGCGCCATCGGCAACGGGGTCCCCTGTATCTTGACCAAAGGCAAGGCTTACGCATAAAGCGATGCCCGTAGCGCCACAGTTGCCGGCGGCCCGACAATCCGCACAAGAACAAAAAAGGCAAGGTACGCTTCCGCCAATTCCGGAATGCGTCCTTGCCTTTTCGTCTGATGCCTTGCGGTTGACTTTCTACTCCTGCATCGTCCGTCCTCTCGCCGCCCTCTGCCCCTTCAGCACGTACGTCCGCCCGCCTTCCGCCTCGAACGAAAGCACGCCGTCACACAACTCGGCTGTCACCTTCACCGCTTCGCCGTCCGTGACCACGGCCGATACGGCCGTCTGCGTCCGAACCCGACAGATGCCGCCGTGTCCGGCGCGAATCGTTGCTTCCGTCAGCCGGTGGCCGTCCCAAGTCAGGCCAACCTCATAGCCGCCTCGCGCCCGCAGCCCGTAGACGCGGCCCGACGGCCAAGCCTTCGGCAGCGCAGGCAGCAGCGCCAGCTCTCCTCCGTGAGACTGCAGCAGCATTTCCGCGATCCCGGCCGTGCCGCCGAAGTTGCCGTCAATCTGGAACGGGGGATGCGCGTCGAACAGATTCGGGTACGTGGACTGAGCAAGCAGCGCCGCTACGTTGTCGTACGCCTTGTCGCCTTCGCCGAGCCGCGCCCAGAAGCTGATCATCCACGCCCGGCTCCAGCCGGTATGTCCTCCGCCGTGCGCGAGACGCCGCTCCAGCGTCCGCTTGGCCGCTTCCGCCAGCTCCGGCGTGCGGTGAAGGTGTATCATCTCGCCGGGATGCAGCGCGAACAGCTGCGAGATGTGGCGGTGGCCCGGGTCGGCCTCCTCGTAATCCTCCAGCCACTCTATGATCTGGCCGTGCCGACCGATCCCGGGCTTCGGCAGCTTCGCCATGGCTTCCGCGAGCCGCTGGCGGAACGCCTCGTCCAGACCGAGCGCTGCCGCTGCTTCCCGGCACGCCTCGAACAAGGCGAAAGCGATCTGCGAATCCATCGCAGGCGCCATGCATAAATTGCCGGTCACTCCGCTTGGCAGCACGAACTTGTTCTCGGGCGATATCGACGGTCCCGACAACAGCCGCCCCTCCCCGTCCTCCACCAAATAGTCCAGCAGAAACTGCGCCGCCTCCTTCATGACCGGATATGCCCGGTCCGCCAGAAAGGAACGGTCAAGCCCGAAGCGGTAGTGCTCCCACAGATGAAGCGACAGCCAGGCTGCGCCCATCGGCCAAATCGAGGCGCTGACCAGAATGCCCTCCACATGCGTATCGCCCCACAGATTCGTGTTGTGGTGCGCCATAAAGCCGCCGCAGCCGTATACCTCCCGCGCCGTGATCCGGCCGCTTTCGCGCATCCGCTCGATCAAATCGAACAACGGCTCGTGGCATTCCTGGAGATGGCATACTTCCGCAGGCCAATAGTTCATCTCCGTGTTGATATTAATCGTAAATTTCGATTCCCAAGGCGGCGTGTAGTTGTCGTTCCATATGCCCTGCAGCGTGGCTGCAAGCGAGCCGGGCCGCGAACAAGACAGCAGCAAATAGCGTCCGAATTGGAAAAAGATCTCCACCAGCCCCGGATCATCCTGCCCTTCCTTCACGCGCTGCAGCCGCTCGTCCGTCGGCAGCGACGCCGTCGCTTCCGGCTCCGGCTTCGCCAGCTCCAAGCCGACCCGCCGGAAATAGCGGACGTAATCCTCCGTATGGGCGCGCTTCAGCTCTTCGTACGGCAGCGACGCCGCGCCAGCGATCTGCTCCAGGCAGACGGTTTTCGGATCGTCATGCCGGAACGTCGTGCCGGCCGCAAGCAAGAGGGTCACTGCATCCGCGCCTTCCACCGAGATAAAGTCGCCGATCGTCTTCACGCTGCCGCCCTCGGCAACCGCTTTCAGGACGGCGCTGATGCGGACGCCTTCCGTACCGCACTCGCCGGACAGGATCATCGTGTCTTCGCCGTATTTTTGGCTGCCCATATCGAACGGGCGGCGCATCATATGCGTGCTGAACGTGAGGCTCCCCGGCTGGTCCGCCGTCAGCCGGACGGCCAGCACCTGATGGACCGCGCTGCTGAAATATTCCCGCGAGTAGCGGATGCCGTCCATGTCATAACGGACCCGCACGAGAGCCTGCTCCAGATCAAGCTCCCGCTCGTAGGCTTGCGGCGGCTTGTCTTGCCCGAGCATGTACAGGAGCAGATCGCCGAGCGGCTGGTACGGGTGCAAATATTTGGGCGCCGACATCATCGCCATCCGGGCCAAATGCTCGGCTTCCTGCTGCTTGCCTTCCATCAGCAGCCGCCGGATTTCCGGCACGTAGGCCCGTGCGACGGGATTATTCGCTTTTTTCGGTCCGCCGTACCAGACGGAATCTTCGTTTAATTGAATTTTTTCCTGCCCCGCCGTGCCGAACACCATGCCGCCGAGCCGGCCGCCCCCGATCGGAAACGCCTCCTCCCACCTGCGGGCCGGAGCCGAATACCACAGCGCCAATCGGCTGGTACGTTCCTTCATCCGTCATCCCTCCCCTATGTCCTATTTATTGTAGCCGATAGCCGGGTGCAGGGATATGTATTTTCTTACGATTTATTTGGACGAAAATAAGGTCCGGCCCCAAGGCTGCCCGCAGCCGGAATTTGGTTCGGCAATGCGGACAGCGCCGTCAAAGCGAGACGTGCTGCTCGCTCAGCCACGCCGCGATATGCTTTTTGAACTTTTGCGCCGCCGGAGACAGGTGCTTGAAGGATACGGCCGCCAGCACGATCGTGCGGTACGGGTCGCCTTCGAGGGCGATCATGTGAATGCCGTCCAGCGCCTCGTACAGCACCATAGCCGGCAAAATACTGATGCCGAGCCCGTTTTTCACCATCGCCATGATCGCTTGATCTTCCAGTACCTCGTATTTAATGTTGAGCGACAGCCGGTTGATTTTGATGATGCGCAGCAGGTCGCTTTCCTTGCCCCACTTCGGCATAATGAACGGCTCCGCTTGCAGTTGGGCAAGCGACATAACGTTCATTTCGCGGTAAGGGGACTCGTCCGGCACGATGCAGAGCAGGTTGTCCCTGGTCAGCGGGATGATGTCCAAAGGCCGGGCCGCCGTGAGCGAGAGGAACCCGAAATCGACCGCGCCGCTCGTAATCCAATCGTTAATTTCGTCGTAGTCGCCCTCCAGCAGCTTAATCTCGATGGCCGGGTGCTCCGCCTGGAACCGCTTCATAATGCCGGGCAGCCATTGGGTGGAAATGCTCGTGAAGGTGCCGATCCGCACCGTACCGGTCTCCAGCCCTTGAATCGATGCGACCTCCTGCTTGAGCAGCTCGCTTCGCTGGATAATGTCCCGGACATGCTTCAGCACGCGCGCTCCGTTCGGCGTCAGACCGATCCCGGCGCGTCCCCGGGTCAGCAGGGCGAAGCCCCACTCCGACTCCAGGCTGGCAATGGCATGGCTGACCGCCGATTGGGTCAATCCGAGCTTCTCGGCCGTCCGGGTCAGGCTCCCCAGCTCGACGACCGCGCTGAATACTTCGTATTTGGCCAATGACATGGATCGTCTTCCTTTTCATGAAATTTATTCACATAAGATATGATAAACATTCATTTTTCTTATTCATAGTGTACCGTTATACTAATCGATGTGTAAATACATATCGTGTTGGGAGCCAGACAGATGAGAACGGAAATTAAAGCGGATTTGATGATGCTGGGAGCGACGATGCTGTGGGCATCCTCGTATTTGTTTACCAAGGTCGGACTGCAATCGTTGGAGACCTTTAATCTCATTGCGTTACGGCTGTTGATTGCATTTCTGTTGTCGGCGCTTGTGTTTCACAAGCGCGTGCGGAGCGCCGGCTGGTCGACGTTGAGCTCCTCTTTTGTGCTGGGCTCGATCTTGTTTCTCAGCTTCGTGTTCATCACCTTTGGGGTCCGGTCGACCTCCGCTTCGAACGCGGGCTTTCTTGTCGGTCTTTCGGTGATCTTCGTTCCTATATTGTCCATCCTTTTCCTGAGAAAAAAACCGGAGGCGCGCCTGCTTCTGTGCATCGCACTCGCCATCGTCGGCATCGGCCTGCTGACGCTGACCTCGTCGCTGACGATCAATCAAGGGGATATTTACTGCATGGTCGGCTCGCTGCTGTTCGCCGTGCATATGCTCGTGACGGGCTCGGTCGTCAAACAGGGGGATGCCATCGCCCTTGGCGTGCTGCAGCTCGGGTTCGCCGGACTGTGGGCGCTGTCCTTCTCCTTCCTGATGGAAACGCCGAAGCTGCCGGATACGTTCGACTCTTGGACGTCGATCCTCGGCTTGAGCGTCTTATGCAGCGCCGTCGCCTTCGTTCTGCAGGCCACCGTGCAAAAGTACGCCTCGCCTACGCGCACGGCGCTGATTTTCGGCATGGAGCCGCTGTTCGCCGCGATCTTCGCCTTTGTTTTTGCCGGGGAAACGTTGACGTCCAGAGGATACGTCGGGGCGGCGCTGCTGCTGCTCAGCGTGTTTCTCGCGCAAACCGACGTAAAGAAGCTGTTCGACGGGAAGCGGCTCGCCGTCAAGAAGCACCGGCCGGTGAGCAAATAGCTTTGAAGGATATAGAGGAACGCAGATGCCTTATTCCTCGCTAAACACCGGCGTTTTTGAAAATAAGACATCTGCGATGCGTTAACCTGAACGTGTGGAGGTAAAATTATACTTTTCGACAAACTTAGAGGAACATATATTCCTCTATCTACTGCGCTCCAATGTAAAAGGTGCAATTGCGTATCCGGGTTCCTCTATTTTCATTACGTACGCTCTCCCGATTGCGAATTTCGACGCGTACGAATCCCGGGCGCGCGTTTCGGCGCTGCATAACAGGCGTTCGGCCTATGAAGGCAGCCTCTCACACTCCATGTCCCGCCAACAAGAAGATCCCGCCTGCTCCTTCAGAGAGCATGTGCAGGATCTTTTCATTTTCACTGCACCGGACAGACGCAATCCCGCCGGGCAGAAGCCTCAAATCTTAAACCGGTAACCCGCGCCCCAGATCGTATCGATGTACTGCGGATTGGATGGGTCCTGCTCGATTTTGTCCCGCAGCTTGTGGATGTGTACGGTGACGGTGGCGATGTCCCCGACCGAATCGCAGCCCCAGATGTGCTCGAACAGCTGATCCTTGCTGAACACGCGGTTCGGATTGGAGGCGAGAAACGTCAGCAGATCGAATTCCCGGGTCGTAAACGTCACTTCCTCGTTGTTTACGAACACGCGGCGGGACGACTTGTCGATGAGAAGGCCGCGGATGCGGATTTCCTCCGTCTGCGGCGCCCGGCTGCCGAGCAGCCGCTCGTAGCGCGACAGATGCGCCTTCACGCGGGCGACCAGTTCGCCCGGACTGAACGGCTTGATGATGTAATCGTCGGCGCCGAGGCCAAGGCCGCGAATTTTGTCGATCTCTTCCTTTTTCGCGGACACCATCAGAATCGGGATATCGTGCCTATCGCGGATTTTCCGGCAAATCTCAAAACCGTCCACCTTGGGCAGCATCAGATCGAGAATAATGAGATCGTAGTTCCCCGTGAGCGCCTTCTTCAGCCCCTCGTCCCCGCTGTGCTCCATATCGGCCTGAAACCCGTTAATTTCGAGATAATCCCTCTCCAGCTCGGCAATGCTCGTTTCGTCTTCGATTATTAAAATACGTTTCATCGCTCATTCCCCGCGCCCTGTAGTTTGATGGAGCGTAAAAAAGACGCTCGTGCCTTCGCCTAACGTGCTTTTGGCCTGAATCGTGCCGCCGTGCTCTTCGATAATATGCTTCGCGATCGCCAGGCCCAGCCCGCTGCCTCCGGTGCCGCTGTTCCGCGACGGGTCCGCCCGGTAGAACCGGTCGAAAATATGCGGCAGCGCCTCCGGCGGAATGCCTTGACCGTTGTCCCTTACCTCCACGATGACCCGGTCGCCGTCTGGGCGCATCCGCAGCACGATGAGTCCCGCTTCCTTATCCATATATTTGATGGCGTTGCCGATCAAATTGACCAGCACCCGCTTCAGCTTCTCCCGGTCGGCCGTAACCCACACCGGAGCTTGCGCCTCCGGAGCGTCGAACCGAAGCGTGACGCCTTTCTTTTCGATATCGGCGTGCAGCTGCATGTCGAGGGTGCAGTCCTGCAAAAAAGCATTTAAGTTCACCGGTTCAAAATGAAACGGCAGTTTCTTCAAATCCAGCTTAGAGAACAAAAACAGCTCGTCGATCAGATGATCCATCTGAACGGCTTTGTCATATATCGTTTTCAAATATTTATCAAGCTTATCCGGCGAGTTGGATACGCCGTCCATAATGCCTTCCACGTAGCCTTTAATGGCGGTCACCGGCGTTTTCAGATCGTGCGAGATGTTGGAAATCAGCTCCTTGCGGTTCTCTTCGTACCTGAGCTGCACGTCGACGGATTGCTTCAGCCTCCGGCGCATCTGCTCGAAGGACGCCGCCAGCTCGCCGATCTCGTCCTTCGCCTGCGGCTTCACCTCAAAATCGAGATTGCCTTCCCGAATCTCGCCTGCGGCACGCTGCAATTGACGAAGCGGACGAATCACGCTCCGCGAGACCCAATACGTCAGCAAGCCGTTGGTCAGCACGAGAATAACGAGCAGCGAAATGAAAAACGCCGAGGTGTAGGTGCGGGCAAACTTGCCGATAAAATTCATGTCCGTGGCGATAAAGACGCTCCCCGGACTGCCGTCCTTGAACCGGAAATCGTACTGCCGGGACAAGAACCACGGGCCCCGGTCCTTCATCGCGTGGCCGTTGTGATCCGTATCCGCCGCCCCGTACGGCGGCAAATTGCGCAGCAGCCCCGCCTTGTTCAGCTTCTCCGAGACGTAGACGACGCTCTCCTGCTTGCGGACGACCAGCCCCATATTAATCGGCTTCAGCCGCTCTTCGAACTGCGCTGCTGTCGCCGGGTTTAGCAAAGAATCCGGATCTTCCGCCGTCCTGAGCTTTAATTCGGCGCCGATGGCGGCTTCCTTCTCGATCACTTCCTTGATGGGATTCCGGCTCTCCGTATCGATGTCGTATAGCGACCGGACGTTGCCGAAAAAAGCGGCGACAATGATCAAAAAAGCGACCCCGGCAAGAATGACCGGCACGATAAGCATCAAGAAATAAGAAAGCACCAACCGGACTTTGATGGACATCGCTTCGGTCTCCTAGTATTGTTTTCGCTCGAAGATGGTATAGCCCCCTGTAAAAAACAATATACAACAAGCGGCCAGAAACATAAAGACGTTCAGGATTTTGCCGGACGCTACGGAGGCCCCGAGCCACAGCATATGCCAGTCGGTGTAAGCCGCAGGGGTGTATACCGCCAGCGCGGGCACGAAGTAAGCGCCGAGCTTCGCCGAAGCGTACAGCAGAATGCAGACGGTCAGCGCGCCGCTGCCGTTTTTGAAAAATTGGGCGATAAAAGCCGCAGCAAGTCCGAGCGTGAACAGAGGCAGCAGCGACGTAACATAAGCGGCGGCCGTCCGGCCCAGCCCTTGCCCAACCGCGCCCGCGCCACTCAGAAACAGCAGGCTTGCCTCCGATACGACAAAGGCAGCCGCCAGATGAAGCACCGCATACCCAAACATGGCGGCCAGCTTGGACGCGAACGCTTGAAATCTCGTGATTGGGCGCGTTAAGAGCAGCTTCATCGTCTTGTCGCCCGTTTCTCCGGCGAACATGTCGGCCGCCGTCATGAAAAGCAGCAGCGGCAAATAGACGGCGGTATAAAAGCCGAGCAGCACGACCGGGAAATCCGCGGAGGTCAGCGCCGCTACGCCGAGGCCGAATTGAACCTGCGAGGCGGCGGCCGCCGCAGCTATGGGAATCAGTGCGGTGAGAACGAGAAAAACCAGCGTTTTGCGCCGGGCCAGCAGCTTGACCAGCTCGTTTACCGTATTCGCGTAAAGTCTAGGCATGCGCCTCCGCCCTCCTTTCTTCGCGCACTTGCTCCATAAAATAATTCTCCAACGTCGTCGGGTTCGGACCGCGGACGATATCCGCAACGAAATCTTCCCGAATCAGCCTTCCGTTATACAAAATGCCGATCCGGCTGCACAACTGCTCCATCTCGGTAATCAGATGACTGGATAAGAAAAACGTAATGTGCTGCTCACGGGCCAGCCGGGCGATCAATTCGCGCATCTCCACCATGCCCTCAATATCGAGCCCGTTCGTCGGCTCATCCAGAATGAGGAGCTCCGGCTCGGACAAGATCGCCGCGGCGACGCCCAAGCGCTGCTTCATGCCCAGCGAGTATTGGCTCACTTTCTCGTGCTTAAAGGCGGCAAGCCCCACCAGCTCCAGCACCTCGTCGATCCGTTTGCGGGGCAGCTGCGGGTAAAACCGGGCGGCGAGCTCCAAATTTTTGTAGCCGCTCATGTAATCGTAAGCGTCCGCCGTTTCGATCAGCACGCCCACTTTGCTCATTGCTCTCACAAAGTCGGCGGCCGCATCGTGCCCGAACAAGCGCACCTGCCCCCGGTCCGCCCGGCACAATCCGGCAATGATTTTCATCACGGTCGTTTTGCCGGCCCCGTTCGGACCGAAAAATCCGTAAATATCTCCGCGCTGCACCTGCAGCGTAATATGTTCCACGCCGCGCCGGTTGGCGTAAATTTTGGTCAATCCGTCAAGCTCCAGGACGGCTTCCATCGGCTCATCTCCTTATTAGCAAAGCTCAAGCTAGTCGCGGACGGCGAAGGACAGCTCGGGCCGCCCTTCGTCCCGCCGCAGGTACCGCGCTTATTCCCCGTGCTTTTTCACATCGATCGTCTTCACTTGCTTACCGTTCAGATCGACGTGATCCGGCGTCGTGCCGTTGAAGTTGGACAAGCCGAAATCGGCGGCAACGACGACTTCATGGGCAACGCCTTGCGCATCCTTGCCGCTGATCGTCAGCGTCATCTGCTGCTTCTCGATCCGATTGTCCGCGTTGACTTTGGCAGCCAGATCGAACTTGTCGATCTTTACGTCCTGCGTCAGCTTCGGCATGCTATCGTGAAGCCCCTGAAATTTATCGCCAAAAGGCCCTTGCATGTCGCCTCTGTGCTCCTCGGCGTTCGCCGCCTGTTTCACCACGAGCGATCCGATCGCATTCGCCACCGCCGGAATTTGGCTTCCATTCAGCTGCATCGCGATGTTCTTCGTCCCGTCCGCTTGCGGCGACAACGTGACATAATCCTTCAGGTTGCCGACCAGCGCATCGACGACATTCTCGACCTCGGCGCTAATGCCGTCCGGAGCTTGTCCGCGGTGTTCGCCCGCTTTCTCCTTCCATTCTTTTCCTTCGATGATATTGTACACGTTGTTGTCACTCGCTTTGACGATTTGCTTGCCGTCCTGCCGGTAGAGGCTCACTCCCTGATTTGCTCCGCCGCCGCTGAGGTTGATTTCCGCGCTCATTTCGTTCTTCGCCTTGTCCGCCTTGACGGTCGACTGCACGTCGAACAGCTTCGTTCCGTTATCGTTTACTGTCACCTTCATTTGCTTCGTCACGTTTTGGACCGCGAACGTTTCCTTGACGGCCGACTTGTAGGCGTCGTACCCCGGGGCGTCTCCAAGCCCCGCATAGGCGGAACCGATCAGAAGCAGGCTTCCGACGGCTGCACTGACTCCGGTTAATGCGATTCGTTTGTTCATGGTTTCTTCCTCCTTAGGATTGGGGTTTGAAAGCATCTCCGGCTTCCATACTTCCATCCTAACGGGAAGAGCTAAACATTCTAGAAACCGGGGATTAGCCGTTTCTAAACAAATCCTTAAAACTTTATTAACCAGACGCCCCGTTTCCCCGCCGGAAATAGGAAAAACCCCGGATCGCTCTGATCCGGAGAGCTTGTTGAGAAAGTTGTTCATCGTGAGATAGATATTACGAGTGGGGTGAGGGATCTACTTCCGGTCGCTGTTGTCCGCAGGAAATTTTTATTTTAAGCCGCTTAACAGCGGGTATTTCCTGCAGACAAAGGCGAACGCTTTCGCTCCTCCAGTAGATCCCCCACCTCCGTAAGTATCTCTATTTTTGTCAAAACCGCTTACTCAACACTCTGAACCCCGGATCGCTCTGATCCAGAGTGGTGGGATCCGGCTACGATTTAACAAGATACCGGCAGCGTTGTTAAGTCTATCGGCTTATGTCTGCCGAACGTCAACCGCCGGTTCAAGCACGGTCAGCGTATTGTTGAGCGTGTTCAAGTTCACCGTCGCCCCGAACGGAATGGCGGCTTTGTAGTAGCCGTGTCCGGTTGCGAGATTCGTCAGAAGGGGCTTGCCGAGAGGAGCAACGAATTCGTTGACTACATCTTCGTAGGACTTGCCGTAGGCAGCCGGACACTCCGTACATTCGCCCATGACGATGCCAAGACAGTCCTGAAATTTCCCGGCCAGCTTCAAATGATTCAGGTATCTGTATACCGTATTGGCCGGCTCGTGGGTATCTTCCAGAAACAGCACCTTTCCCCTCGTATCGATCTCGTAAGGCGTACCCAACGTATCGACAACGGAGGTCAGATTGCCTCCAACGATCGGTCCGGTGACATTCCCCGGCACACGGCTGACCAGTGGAACATTCGGCGGATTTAGAATGGGACGGTACGCAGACATGGACGATACAGCGGTAAAAAACTGGTCGAAATTATACGCAGGGGTGGCTGGATTGAAATCAATCAGCATGAGGCTGTGAAAGGAAATGAGTCCGCTATACCGGTACAGCGCGTTCAGAAGAAATGTCACGTCGCTGTAGCCGGTCATAATTTTCGGATGGCTTCGGATGATGCGGAAATCGAGGTAAGGCAGCATACCGGCCACGCCCACACCGCCGCGGATGGGAAGAATCATGTTGACCTGCGGATTGGCGAACATCGTCATCAAGTCGTACGCCCGCTCCTGATCGGTACCCGCAAGAAAGCCGTTACGGGCATACACGTACCGTCCCAAGACGACCTGAAACCCCATTTCTCTTAATACCTGGACGCGCGCATCGATCACGTCGGCCTCCAGCGGACTGCCCATGGCAACGACTCCGATGGTATCGCCTCTTCGCAGCGCAGGCGGTCTTATGGCCATATGCCCACCTTCCTCTCCCAAAGCGTCGTGCGACTTCCGTCTTTTCAAGTATATGGGAGTACGTATCCGGGCATCCCTATTTTGCGAAGCGGATAAAAATGATTTATCGGAGGCTCGGGACAATTGAGTCCCATGCCTTATGGCCTCATTCCACCTTCGCGCCGTGCGAGCGCAAAAACAAGATCGCTTGCGCCGCGTCCATCCGGGCGCCCTTGACCTCAAGCGACTTCATATCGACGCCGTCCAGGTTCGCGCCGCGCAGATCAGCTCCGTACAACTTGCATTTAGCAAGCTGCGTGCGGGTGAGATCGGCTTCCCGCATGTCCGCTTTTTCGAAATTGCATTCGTACAAGTCGGCCTCTGTGAACCGCACTCCGCTCAAGTTCTGCTTGGACAAATTGGCGTGACGCAGGCTCGTATACGACCAGTCCCCCCGCTCGATCGTGATCCCGTCGAAGCTGGCTTCGGAGAAGTCGGAGCCGACCATTTTGCATTCCTGGAATTTGGCGACAAACAGATTCGCACCTCTAAAGCTGCAGTTGGTGAAAGCCGAGCCGTGATGAACGGACGCGTTAAACTGAGCCCCGGTAAAATCGCAATCGATGAACTGGCAGCCCGACGTCCACAGCTCCTCCAAATGGGCGGCGCGAAAACGGCAGTGCGAAAACGTGCAGTTGCGCAGCTCCCCCTCGCGAAAATCCGCTTGACTGAAATCTTTATCCGCAAACGATTGATCCGCATATTTAAACATCCGATATCATCCATTCCTATGAATAGTAGGAAATTGACACTCCCCATGCCTAAAGGCAAGGGATTCTTGGGTAGTCACTCATTGTTCTGCCGTACCATTCCGCCTTATACTCCAACAGCGTCCGAAACATAGACCAAGAAGCATCGGAAATAGATTTTGCTAATTTGTGGTTTTTGATCATATTTTCCATTTGCAAGTCCTCCAAACAGATCACTTGGTTTTCGCGGATCAGCTTAGTTGACAATCTATGCAGAAAATCATTTCGGATATTGGCGATCTTTTCATGGAGTCGAGCCACTTTGATACGTGCTTTGTTACGGTTTTTACCGCCTTTTTGTCTACGTGATTGAATACGTTGCCACTTCGCAAGTTGCTTTTCATACTTGCGATAGGATTTTGATTCTTCACCTTTTCACCAGTAGAGAGAGTGGCGAAATCCTTGATCCCAAGGTCCACCCCGACTGACTGTTCTACTTCTGGAAATCGTTCACTCTTTGTTTCACATAGAACGGCAAGCTGAATCCGAACAAAATAGGAACAAATGTTCTTATTTTTTATCTTATCAGATCTCGGCAAAAGAAACAAGATTTACGTCTGATAAATCTATTGCAGTACGGCTGCGTCCTTCTCTCCTTCTGGTAAGACCCCGGGGGCATACGTTACAATATAGAGCAAAACGTGTCTTAAGGAGTCGTGTACTTATGATCGATCATGCCCGTCTTATGGAATACGGACTGAAGAAGCCCGGAACGAGCCTCAAGCACCCTTTCGACCCGGACCTGCCCGTCCTGTTCGTCGGTGACAAAATGTTCGCCCTGCTTGGCACCCACCAAGGCATCCTGAGCGTCAATCTGAAATGCGATCCTGACAACGTCTGGATCGTACGGCAGACCTATCCGACCGCCGTGCTTCCCGGCTATCATATGAACAAGCGTCACTGGAATACGGTTGTGCTGAATGGCCAAGTTCCGGACAGCGAAATATTGGACATGCTGGAGGAGTCGTACCAGCTTGTTTACCGCAAGCTGACCAGATCTGTGAAAGAAACGATCAACGCCGGCTGACGAAACGGAATAAGCCGCTCGGAACCGGACATCCCGGCTGCCGCAAAATGCGTTTCCGGGACAGCCTCCGGTCCAAGCGTCGGCTTGAGATTGCCGCCCGGCAAATTGCGGCGTCAAGGACGACATCCGCCCGCCGCATTTCTTCCCGGGAAGCCCAAAGTATCAAGCAGCGGGTCGCCGCCTGTCCGCCAATGAAAAACAGCATCCGGTTGAATGCCGCTGCTGCCCTATTCCGCTCCCTAAGCCTTATACACGGCTGTCGATTCCCTAATGACGAGCTCGGGCTTCCATTCGACCGTGACGCTTGCCGTCGAGCCGGCTCCGATCCATTTGAGCAGCAGTTCGACGGAGCTCTGGCCGATGCTTTCCGCCGGCTGACGAATCGTCGTCAAATAAGGACGAAGACGGGACGCAATATATTGATCGTCGTATCCGATGACCGACATCGCCTCCGGCACGCGCATCCCCTCCTCCGCCAAAGCGTTTACAATCCCGGCCGCAATGTAGTCGTCACCGGCAAAAACGGCCGTCGGCAGCTTCCCGCTTCTGATCCATGACTTTGCCGTATTGTAGCCGAATCCGATTTCATAGTCTCCTTGCACCACGGCGAACGGAGAAAGCCCCCCCTCCCGGAGCGCATCCAAAAAGCCTCTCTTTCGCTCCCGCGTGCTCAAAAAATATTCCGGCCCGCATACGTGGGCGATCCGGGTATGGCCTAGCGAGAGCAGGTGCTTCGCCGCCTCATAGCCTCCGTAGTAATTATCCGTCAGCACCGAAGGGACCATGTGATCCCGTCTTTGATTATCGATGAGCACGAACGGAATACTCCGTTTTTTCAATTGGGCGACATATCGGTCCTCTTCCGGCAAAGAAAGCAAAATCAAACCGTCGACCCGATCTTCGTGCATCAAATCGTGAGTTTCGCGGGAACGAACATCGCTCGAGACGGAAAGCGCCAGAAAATAACCGTACCGGGCAAGCGTGCGGTTGATTTCGTTGACGACCGTCTCAAAAAAGCGATCATGCAGCGTAGTCATCATCAATCCGATGATGCGGGTGTGGCCCCGGGCAAGACTTTGCGCTGCGGCATGAGGCCGGTAATCCAAAGCCTCGATGGCGTCCAGCACCTTACGGCGGTTTTTCTCCCGCACGTTGCCCGTATTGTTCAACACACGGGAAACGGTCACCACCGACAATCCGCAATATCTGGCCACGTCATATATGCTTGCTTTCATGGGGCAGGCTCCTTCCGGTACGCACTATGAAAATTAAACCGCTTTAACTTTTGGGATAGGCAGATCGAATCGCCGGATGGCGGCATGAAGCGACATCTATTTACAATACTTTACTTTTGTGAACCTATATTACCATCCTCTTCCCTTCGATAGCAATGTGTTTTTTGAAGGATTCGGCCTTTGGACGGGGTTTTCTTCCGTCACGAAAGCAAAAGACGCGATTCTCTTTCACCGGATAGTTCCGCAGCATAGCCGCCGCGCCTTACAATACGGGTAGAAACCAAATAAAACGAAAGCAGAGGTCCCGGATCCATGAAAATTCAAATCATCCGCCACGCCACACACTATATCGAATACGACGGAAAGAAGCTGCTCGTCGACCCGATGCTGAGCCCGGCCGGAGCTATGCCTCCCGTCGCGAATACGCCAAATTCTTTTACCAATCCAACCGTGAATCTAAACGTTCCCGTCTCCCATCTGCTGCAAGCCGACGCCGTCCTGCTTACCCATACCCACCCGGATCATTTCGACGCCGTCGCGGCTGCGCTGCTGCCGAAGGATATCGTCTTTTTCTGCCAACCGGAGGATGCCGGGAAGCTTCGGGACCAGGGCTTTCGGGATGTGCGGCCCGTCGAGTCGGATATAGCATGGGATTCTCTCAGCATCGTTCGCACCTCGGGTCAGCACGGCACCGGCGAGATCGGCAAGCGCATGGGACCGGTGTCCGGCTTCGTGCTGAATGCGCCCGGCGAGCCTGTTCTGTACATCGCCGGCGATACGATCTGGTGCCCGGAGGTGGAACAAGCCTTGGCCCAGCATAAGCCTGACGTCGTCGTGCTGTTCGGAGGCAGCGCGCAGTTCCTGCAGGGCGGACCGATTACGATGAACGAAGCGGATGTGGCGAAGGTTGCTGGCGCCGTTCCGGACGCTCAAGTTATCGTGGCTCATATGGAAGCTTGGAACCACTGCCTGCTGCGGAGAGAAGACTTGAGAGCGTACGCTGCCGGGCTCGGACTGGCGGAAAGAGTCCTTGTTCCGGAGGACGGAGAGTCCTTCCTCTTCCATCCGTCCTCGTCGCGCGTGTAAGGCTGCATCAAGCAGAGGAAGTCTTGTTTCCCGCGGACGGACACGGTACAATCGGTGTGAGCAATCTTCCATACAAGTAGGTGTATTTATGGAGCTGGATCAAACCGATATCGAGATTATCCGTCTTCTCCGGCAAAATGCCCGTATCCAGTGGAAGGAGATCGGGGAACACGTATTTCTGTCGGGGCAAGCGGTCGGAAACCGGATCAAGCGGCTGGAAGACCTGGGAGTCATACAAGCCTATACCGTTCAGGTCAACGAGGAAAAAATGGGCCGCCCCGTTCTTGCCCTCATCACGGTATTTATGAAATCAACGAATCACAGCGGCTTCGAGAGCTTTGTTCGGAAACAAGAGGCGGTGATCGAAGCTTATCGGGTCAGCGGCGAAGGGTGCTACACGGTGAAAGCCGCGGTACCCGACCCGGCCGCACTGAACGGGTTGCTGGACGAGATCCTCCGGTACGGCAACTATAAGGTCAACCTGGCTATCGGAAAAGTGAAGTAGACGGTGTTTCTTCATCAAATAACGTCCCGGAATGCGGGGACGTTATTTCCTTCTTTCCCTGTCGAACTGCAGCGTTCCACCGCCGTCTAGCATCCTCCCCCGCTTCATTTTCACCCGAACATAAACGTCACTCTTGCCATTAGTACGAAATCATAGTAAAATGAAACCGTAAATTAGTTCCATATCGTAACAAATGAAATGTGCAATACATTGGAGGATGCAGCCGTTGATGGAGCAGATGCTGGAGCTATTTTTCAAACACGGTCTGCGGCCCATGAGCTTGATGGCGGAGGCGGCGGAACTGGAGCAAACGCTGAACCGCTCCGAAATTTCCGCGCTCATGTTCCTCGAATATCGCGGCGAGCTGACTATGTCGGAGCTGGCCGCGGAGCTGGGAGCGCCGCTCAGCACGGTGACGAGCCTGACGAAACGTCTGGTCCGCAAAGGTCTTGCCGAGCGCAACCAATCCGACAAAGATCAGCGCATCATTCTGGTCAGGCTGTCCGACGAAGGCCGCAAGCTGGCGGGCCAGGCGAAAGCCATGATGGAAAACATGTTTGCCCGCGTACAGGCGGCTCTCTCTCCGGAGGAGCTGCAGCAGTTTCTGACGCTCGCGGTCAAAGTAGGCAAAGCGCTGCAGCACAAAGAAGACAAAGGCAGCGTGCCATCCGATCGCACCGTCCGGAAAATCCGGATAGACGATTAAATTCGCTTAAACCGCAGCCCCTATTTTTTTAACCAAATACTACGAAATCGTACTAAATGGAGGGATACGATGAGAATCATTTTGTATACCGGCAAAGGCGGCGTCGGCAAAACAAGCGTCGCTGCGGCAACGGGTGTCGCGCTTGCGGCGCAGGGGCTTCGTACGCTTGTGATGAGTACGGATGCGGCGCACAGCTTATCCGATTCGTTCGATCAGCCGCTTGGCAGCAGCCCTGTTCCCATTACCGACCGTTTATGGGGGCAAGAGGTGGACAGCTTGCGCGAGACGGAAAGGCACTGGGGTGCAGTCCAAGGCTGGTTGGCCGGTTTGATGAACTGGGCCGATCTTAGCGACGTGACGACGGAGGAAATGCTTGTGTTCCCCGGCATGGAGGAGCTGTTCAGCCTGCTGGAAATCAAGCGCCATGCGGCCAGCGGCGACTACGACGTCATCGTCGTCGATTGCGCGCCGACCGGAGAGACGCTCCGGCTGCTCAGCTATCCGAACGTGCTCGGCTGGTGGATGGACAAAATTTTCCCGTACGAGCGCCGGTTGGTGAAGCTGGTGCGTCCCGTCGCCAAAATCGTCACAGGCGGGCTGGAGCTGCCAGACGACAACGTCATGAACAGCATCGAGTCGCTCGCCCGCGAGCTGGAGCTGCTGCAAAGCCTGATTCTCGATTCGGAGACAACCTCCATCCGCATGGTCATCAACCCGGAGAAGATGGTGATCTCCGAGGCGCGCAGAGCGTTCACCTATTTGAATTTGTTCGGCTTCAATACCGATGCGGTGGTCGTCAACCGCGTGCTGCCGGAGGAAGCGGGCACCGGCTATTGGGCCGGATGGCGTGCGGCTCAAGATAAATATGAAGAAGAAATTCGCGACTGCTTCAGCCCGCTGCCGATCTTCCGCATCCCGCTGATGAAATCCGAAGTACATGGCCTGCCGCTGCTCGCTCAAATGGGCGAAGCCGCTTTCGGCGGCCGCAATGTCTCGGAAGTGCTCCACTTGGGGAAGGTGCAGGACATCCGCAAGGAGGACGACGTTTACTTTCTGGATCTGACGCTGCCTTTTGTTGACAAAAGCGACTTGTCGCTCAGCCAGAAAGGCGACGAGCTGACCGTCCAAGCCGGTCCTTACAAGCGCAAAGTGGTGCTGCCGCGCATCCTGCTCGGCCGTCCGATTGCCGGTGCCCGGTTTACGGAGCAAAAGCTGGCAATCCGCTTCGGCGAAAGAGAGCTGCCGGGCGAATCCGAAAAGGAGGAAAACGATGAAAGCCGATAAAGTAGCAAGACTGCTGGACAGCTTGTCGGAGGCGCAAGAAACGTGGATTGCCGAATTTATTCCCGCCGGGGCGCGCAGCCATTTCCTCGCTTCCCGCAGAGAAGCCCTGCTCGGCCTTCGCAGCCTGCTCGATGCCGCAATCGACCGGACGAAGGAGCCGTCAGAGGCGGCGGGCAGAAAATCGACGAGCCGTTTCCGCGGTTCGATCAACATCACCGATTGACGCCATAGCACCGTTTGCCGCCCGGAGCCTTAGAGCTTGATACGAGGAGGTATGGCCATGCTGCTCGACCGCTATTTGCCGGTCTACCATTACCACGAAAAGCATTCGATCAACATCCGCGCGTCGAGGGATGCGGTCTATCGTGCGATTCGCGAAGTAAAATACGGGGACGTTCCCCTGCTGCGCCTGCTGTTCGGCATTCGGACGCTTCCGGCCCGGCTGGCCGGCAAAGTGAAAACGGGGACTTCGGGCGACGACGAACCATTTATAAAGCGAATGATGCGCTATGGATTCATGCTGCTGGAAGAAGCCGAAGGGCAAGAGCTCTTGGTCGGCGTAGTCGGCCCATTCTGGAGACCGGTCGGTAACGAGCCGATCCGCTTGGATTCGGCACAGGCTTTTATCGATTACGACTCCCCGCGACATGCGAAGGCCGTCATGAATTTCCAAGTGCGGGAGCAGTCGAACGGAACGATGACGGTCTTCACCGAGACGCGGATTCAAACGCAGGACAGGGCGGTACGGCTGAAATTCGGGCTGTATTGGCTGCTGATTTATCCCGGCAGCGCCTTGATCCGGCGCGGTCTGCTCAGAGCGATCAAAACCAATGCGGAGAAGGAGCGATTTGTTTATGGCAGCCAAACTTAAATCCTATTCGGGCACGATGCTTGCTTGGACGGCGGTACTGCATACGGTAGTCGGCATTTTCGTTTATTGGCAGCCGCTCGCAGATATCGGACGGAGCGGACTATTTAACAGCATTGATCCTCATTACGACCGCGGTTCGGCGTTCTGGTTCCTGTTATTCGGCGCCCTTCTGTTTATGCTGGCCGAACTGATCCGCTGGCTGACTCAAGTCAAAAGGATGGAAATCCCGAAATTTATCGGCGTCTACATGCTTGGGCTTTGTCTCGTCGGCGTCTTTTTCATGCCGGTGTCAGGCTTCTGGCTCGTTATTCCGCAGGCGCTTATCATGATGCGGGGTTGAGACAAAGGCGATGTTGTCAGTACGGAACCCGTACTGTATAATAAAAAGAGAGCCGTGCGCCAACACGACTCCCGCACAATAGCCGCTTTTAAGGGCGGTGGCTAAGCAAAAATAAGGGTGAGTAATGAAACGACCGCTACCTTTGCCGAGGGCGGTCTATTTCTTTTTGTTTTGCAAGAAATATTAATACTCGTAAAAAATATGGTTGTTTTTATAAGGCTCAAATTCACTGTTATATAGTGTGGCTTAGATAATTCATTAAAATTCGTCTGAATTCTATCGAAGCCAACATTATATTAAAGGAGTCGATTAAAAATGACCAAGATCCGCAGTCATGAAGAAAATGTCCGTTTGTTGAAGGTACCGGAAGACGGGAACACAGCCAGGAAGGACGAAACACTTGAGAATATCGGAATGTTAGCAGGATGCTTAAATAACCAATCCAACTTTGTCAACGGTGTTGTTACGTATAACGGAAATTCTTATACTATTGCAAATCTTGCAAAATGGGTCGCATATCAAACCTACAAAAGCCCCTTCTATGGAATTTTACCCCCAGCGTTTATTCTTGTTCACTGGGCAATCGAAATGGGATGGAGCGTATCCGAATTTCAGTCTCGGTGGAATCCCGGTAACCAAAGAGCACTTTGTGGGTTTAGCGGAACATCAAACGGTACTCCGACAGGTACCAGCTTTAATGGGCCTAATAATGGAGTAAGATCATATGCAAAACTGCTAATTGAGGGATATCCGCATATACAATATGCATATTCTGATGGCGGGTTTGATAATCCTGGCTTAAGTGCAGCTGCTTCAGCATTGTACAATGGCTATTATTCCAACTATGGCGGATCGTCTACCAATTATTGCTCTTCCCAAAGCTACACGCTGAAGGATTCTAATGGCGCTCGCCCTTGGACTGTATCCGTTGGATACGAGGGGTTCTATAATACCATTGTGAATCGCGATTGCATCTATGCATATAAAGATCGAGTATTCAATGATCCGGGTCTGCCGGGTATGACAAATCTTTACTAAATAAGGCGTGCACATCTGTATCCGTGATTTAAACGATCACACAAAACAGCCCTTGTTCGCTTTAGAGACAAGGGCTGGCATTTAAATCTTTATAATTAGATCGTATTCAAAACTAAATCCTTATGAATGGCAATAGCTTTTACAACACCCTTCTCCAGCTCAAAGACAATTTGATAGGCACCGTCGGTTGAATTTTGAACCAAGCCAGTAAAACCATTTGCGTTGAAATAACTGTCAGGGTAGGCCTTCTTGACCTCCTCTTCTGTACTGCCAATATGAATCCCTCTAGGAGTGCTTCCCTTGAAAGGACTCGTTACCCTGATGTCCCAAACTGGATCAATGTCAACAAAAAAACCATGCTTTTCATAAATCCATTCAGAGGCGCCATTCCCGTGTACAATCGTTTTCTTACTGGGCTTACCATAACGTTCACTGATGCTCTCACTTGAATCGCCCATCTTGATATCGCCAATTGCCATATCAGCATAGCTAAGCGGTTTCTTATCAAACGGTCCTGGATTAACGCCTTGGTTAGTAAGCTCGATTTTCTGTATGTTACCTGATTGAAGCTCAAATCTTAAGGTGGGGTAGTAATTGTTAGAAGATTCGAGACCTTTTTTTTCACCATTTATCCATACCGTTCTTTTTCCGTCGCTCTCTGATGTCCCGTTGATATGGTTATAAACATTCTTAATATGCCGAAGCGTGTCCCCTACCCCAATCCCTTGATCCGTCTTCAAGTTAGAACCTCCGGTAATAAGTACGCGGCTAACTCCACGCGAAGGAAAGTCGGGTGAATCTTTATAGAAATACAAGGTTGCTCCATGCTTTGAATAATGCCAGACATCTTCCCCTGTATTCGAGTCCGATTCGACCTTATTAGGTATTCCTAAATATCCAAAAACAGCTTGCTTCGTATCCCCTAGATGTACATTGCCGATTGTAGCTTTTTCTATGGTTAATGAACCGGGAACTTCGCGTTCACCATTATCCACCAAATGTATTTGAGTATCATCCGATTGTTTCTGCACAGGTGACGATTTTGAAGGTTTCGCTTCGTGCGAATTATTTTTCTCCTTTAAAGAATCTGCGTTCGTTAGTACACAGCCGCTCAAGAGAACTACCAGTAAAATCCCAGAAAGAGACCAACGATAATTTTTCCGGTTAAAATCTTTGATCATTAATATTCTTCTTTTTAAATGAGCTTTGGTAGAAGAAAAATGTGCAATACTTGTTGATCGATATACCGGGGAGTACGTCTCCATTAATCTCAAAATCGTATGGCCGTATTCTACAACTTTTGATTGATGCACATGAGTTAAAGCTAAGCCGTCACAAGCCAGCTCCTGATCCTCCCGCATACGGTAATAAGCGTACCATAAAACAGGGTTAAACCAATGGATGATTAAAAAGCAGAAGAACACAGTATTAAATAAAATATCTTTTCTTCGGTAGTGGGCTAATTCATGAAGGAATACATACTCAAGCTCACCATGCTGTAAAGTTTCTAAAGTTCTTTTTGGAAGAAGCAATTTTGCTCTGATCAAACCATATAATGTTGGACCTGTCACTGCATCTGTAGCAATAAGAGGAATATCCGATTTAACACCGATAACCAACTTGCACCGGTCTAAAATTTCCAGAAGCGATGGTTCGGATATTTTCGAGCCGCCGACTTTTCGCCTAAATAATCTGTTCATTTTAATGATATAGAAAAATAAAAAGGTTATACCTATAATCCAGATAATCGCGGCATAATTCCAGATCGATGGACTCCATGTACTGCTTCCTATCGTAGCAGGTATTTGTACGGCTTCGTGGGGAATTTGAGTACTCTGCATCTGACTGCGGAATGGCTCAGTCGCTTCTTTAGTTACACCAAGGTTCATGTGGATTGAATTATGTTGTAGAACAACGGAGGACGGTTCATAATTACTTGGTAACGAAATAAACGTTGGGTCGAGAGAAAGCAGATTAAAGATGCTAAACGAACTTTCAGGGCCAAAAGGTAATATAAGTCTTAAAAGTAGTAAAATCCATAAAAAATAATGAACATTGAGGCTTAAATGTTTTTTGAAAACCCATTTGATAAGAAGAATAAATATGACTAACAAACTTGCCATAATTGAAATGGTTATTATCCATTGAAACACTGTCGTCAGCCGTGTCACGCTTGTTTCAAACACATTCATCCTTTCCTTTCCTTTGATTATAAGCTATAAGCAATATGAACCACATTATTCATCGTTATTGCACTTTCTCGTCGAGAATGCTCCGTAGTTCTTTAATATCTTCAGGAGATAACGACTGTTCCTGTAAAAACTGAACAATCATTGGCTTCAAAGCCCCTCCATATATTCGCGTGATGAACGATTGAGCTTCAGCACGGCGACATTCGTCCTCCTCAAAAAGTGGGTAAAATGTGTAAACTTTTCCTTCTTGGTTAAACCCTACGGCCTTTTTTTGAACCAGCCGATTTAATAAAGTTCGAATAGTTTTGGGTTTCCAATCCGTTTTAGGCTGCAAAGCTTCTATAACCTCATTGGCTGTGGAAGGTGAATTATCCCAAAGCACATTCATTACTTCCCATTCGGCGTCGGAAATTTTTGGAATTTTCTTTGACATTAAGCTCCTCCTCAAAAAATGGATCACAAACGTAATCTGATTACAGATTACATACGTAATCAAGTTTTGTCAACCATAAATTGGAGATTGCGAACAAAATAAAAATTTTGATTATCAAGTTATCTCAGCAAGCACTTTAATCAGGAACATTTGTTCGGTATAATAATAGCGAACAAATGTTTGATGATGGTTTGTGTGGCACAGCAAAAAATCATGACGCTTAAGAAAAAGCAGCGGGGACGATCATGCACAAATCGCCCAGTGCCGCTGCTGACCTGGTTTTTGGGCGATCTTTCTGGTTGCCTACGACAAACGTGGCGTATCCGCAACCTACGTCGCCCACGAACTCGAATTAACCTATCCGACGGCTTGGCTGCTCCGACGCTTTCTTTGGAGCGCCGATGGAAGGCGGCAAGCGTGGTCGCGGAACCGATCAGACACCTGTGCTTGCAGGGCGCACCCCAATTCGTCAAAATGCAAGTGATTCCGAACGTGAAAGGAAAACGCTCATCGATTTTGCGCAGCGCAGCATTGAGCCGGGCGCTACGATCAGCAGCGACACTTATCGTTCCTATAACGCACTGGCCAAAGATTACGATCATCAGCCGCTTCAGTTCAACGTCAAAGAAGATCCCGATCATCTCAAGTGGCTTCATACGATGATTTCTAATCGTCTTTTAGTCGCCTGCGTATCTACGAAATCCACAACGTAGCATAATCTTACAAATTGTTCACCTGCGGGTTAAAATTGATATTCAAAAATAAAAAAGCTTAAAAGGAACTATCGTCACTTAAAATATTTTAACTTTATTAGATGATTTTTAAATTTTTGCTATAAAAAGTATAACTTTTCCATGCAACTATCGTATATATACTACAACCTGCTGTTTCCATTTCTAATATCCCCCTCCTTTAAAACATTTTTTTCCTAATTAGGTTGTTTTTTGTTCAACTCGGAACATTGTTATAATTAGGAATTTTTCTAGAAAGGAGGACTGGACTATGCTTTCAGTCGGCTCATTTGAAATCAATGCAAAAGCGGAATCAAAAAGTATACCTACCCCCTTTACGCACTCCACTGATTATATTGTCAGGCGCTTCTTTTCATACCCTGATAACCATTTTCTTCTCTTTTCTTACGTAGAATGTCCATCACTAAAGACATGGGAACCCTTAGAAGAAGCGTTCAATATGTTTCATTTTGAAATCCGCTTTACTAAATATTTAAGCTCGACAATAAAGTATGCTTTCATTGATTTTCATAGAAAGAAGCTAAAGAGGGATGAGCGGAACGTTTTTATTTTTGATATGGAACTATCTGAAGAAACTGCTCGTACATTCGGAGAAAGTTACTTGGACAATGCTAAGGAAGAGAGCAAAATAAGTTCAGATCCCTCCGTGTTACTCGATTCAATAAGCAATGAAGGTGTCTACAAAGCTTTCTCCAAACTTACACAAAAGCAGAAAATAATACTCACACTTACCTACTCTATGTGTTTTCTAGATAGAGAAATTGCTGTTATGTTATCAATTTCTCCACAAGCCGTATCTAAAGTTAGAAACTCAGCAATAGTTACTCTCAAAAAAAGATTGACAAAGGAGGTATTTTGCAATGAATAATCCTGATTGGTCCACGTTTTTAATCAATGCTATCAGTAACTTTGGCTTCCCTATCGTTATTACCGGGTATCTACTTCTTAGATTTGAGAAGAAAATTGAAAACCTAAACAATTCTATCCAAAATTTGGCACAGGTTATCAGAGATGGGAGGAAAGAAAAATGAAAGACTCGGAATGTTCTCTTTTTAAGTTAGCTAAGAAAGCACAAGGCGGTGATCAATCTGCTTTATGGACAGTAATCAAGAGATTTTATCCCGCGATTAAAAAACTGCGAAGGAAAACAAATATTCAAGATCAAGATGATCTAGAACAAGAAATTGTTGAGAAAATGATTCGAGCGATTCTAACCTTCGATCTGAATACACCGGTAGATCAGACATATCTTAGGAAAAGTATTCAATATTTTTGGAACGAAGATTCAAAATCAAACTATACTCTTAACCATAATAAATAAGTGTCTTGGGGAGGCCAATTCGATGCACAATAACTTAAATGAATTTAGAAAGGGCCAACTATACCCATTAAATCTACTCGGACTTACTGTTGAAGCTCAACAGTACCGCATTGTTTGTGCAGTATCATTAAATTGTGGTCATTGTCTGCAACTGCTTCCACAATTCAAGCTATTAGGAAGTAACTTCAATTTTCAATTCGTTCTTGTTACGGATGGAACGGAGGAAGAAAACAAGATAATCAAGGAACAATTAGGTTTCAATTTTCACATGGTCTCCTTTGCGCATCATAATTTTTCGGATCTAGGAATAAGCCTTACCCCTCAGGCATATCTTATTGACCTTCAAGGAAATGTAGTTCATAACAAAGAAATCAGACAAATAGATGATTTTGAAATCTTTGGGCTAAAGGGAAGTGAGATTATTGACGACGCTGGTTCTAGTTCTTGATATTTTTATAGCGAGTGTTTTCTTTTTTTCTTTTTATTCAAAAGTATCTCAGTTTACAGGATTTAAAACAGAAATATTTTCCTATAAAATTATACCTGTTTATTTTGTCGGTTTGACAGCAATGATGGTTTTGTTTTTAGAACTCTATATTTTCTTGGCATACACATTCAGTTATCCTTCCAAAACCAAGGAGCTAATTGTCCTTATAACCCTATCCTTATTCAGCATTTTAATGTGGTTTAAAAATAAAAAAAACAATTTAATTATATGTGGATGTTTTGGAAAAGTAAGAATGCTAAATAAATTCCCCTTTCGTCGTAACTTCTTTCTGTTAGGGGTGGTAACCATAAAATGCTTCCTGCCTGATATTTACTTCGATTTCAGTTGTCATATTGAAATCGGGATTAGTATCGTCATTCTGATTATCTTATATGATATTTCCATATTCTTAGGGAAGAGAAAGAGGGAAATTAAATGGGGACAATTGGAGTTGTAACCTATTTGGTAGTTGTTTTCCTCATACTCTGCTACATTAAAGTGTGTATAGAAAAAACAAAGCATTTAGCATATCGTACACTTTTAAAAGGTATTTTCGATTATGATGAATTTATGTGGGCTGACGAAGAAGTGCCGTTTATCATTATTTTTCTGAACTATGATTCTTCCTACTACGGAGACATTGATGCGTTAATTTCAAATGGGGGAGGAAAATTTATAATCGTCTTGCAAGCGCCGGAATGGCTATTCAATCTTAAAAGCCAAATATGGAGCCAGCATACATTGATTGATGCAAAAAAACTAGGCCAATCTCTAAACCTCGAGGGGATTTTTAGTCGTTCAAAAAGAGGAAAAATTCGATATTTTAGTAAACCGTACGAGTTTCTAGAATACCATAACTCCAAATTGAATTTCCTTTCAAAGCTGGATAAGTTTTTTTCAAAAAAATGACGCTACCCATGATAGATATTTATCGGTTGCGGGATTTAGCTGTAAGGGTTGGTTTCCCTTGTTCATCACCTTCAGACCCAATTTTTATATTAAAAAGGGGCGGTTGCCCGCCCCTCACCTCAATGCGCTACCGCATTGTACGTCATAATCCAGATCGAGCCTGCGACGATCGTCAGCAGAATGATCATGCCGAGCAGCAGCGCCATCATGTTCCAGCGGGCATTCTCGCCTTCGCGCAGGTGCATGAAGAAGACGAGCTGCACGACGAACTGAAGAACGGCCATCGCAAGAATCACGATCAGCGTCGCCGTCTTGCTCAGCATGCTGTTCAATACGATCGTAATCGGAATGATCGTCAAGATGATCGAAAGCACGAACCCGATCGTATAAGACTTCAGCGAGCCATGGGAGCCGTGCTGCTCATGCGAAGAAGCTCCATGCGAATTCCCCATCTTACATCACCCCCATCAAGTAGACGACCGTGAGGACGAAAATCCAGACGACGTCAAGAAAGTGCCAGTACAAGCTGAGATTTTCCACTTTGCGCTTGGTTACGGGATTTATGCCGCGTTTGCGGAGCTGAAGCATGAGCCCGATCATCCATACCAAGCCGAGCGAAACGTGCAAGCCGTGCGTCCCTACCAAAGTAAAGAACGCGGATAGAAAAGCGCTGGTGGAAATCGTCGCGCCTTCGTGCACCATATGCACGAACTCCGTCACTTCCAGCGCGATGAACGCCGCGCCGAGCAGCGCCGTGACCGCAAGCCAGCCGAGCAGCTGCTGCTTGTTGCCGCGATGCATCGCAAGCACCGCAATCCCGCTCGTAAAGCTGCTTGTCAGCAGGATGAACGTTTCGGCAATAATGCCGGGCATTTGAAACAATTCCTCGGGCGTCGGTCCTGCATTCGTATTGCCGCGAAGAACGATATAGGTAGCAAACAACGTGCCGAATAAAATAACGTCCGTAATCAGGAAGAGCCAAAAGCCGAACGTCTTCAACGACTCTTGATCGTGATGACCGTGGTCGTGAGCGTCGTGTCCGTGATTTGCCGCTGTGTGTGCCATTAAGCTTTTGCCCCCCTTGCCAGTTGCTCTGTCCGCTTCACTTCATCGACCGGAATGTAATAGTCGGTATCGTACGAGAACGAACGCGCCAGCATGCAGATTGCGATGCCGACAAGCGCCGGAATCGTCAGCCACATCCAGTTCCATACGAACCCGAACCCGGCGAAGAACCAGAGCGCGGACTTGATGAACGGAATCGCCGAGTTTTTCGGCATATGGATCGGCTCCAGCTTCGCATCCGGAATCGGAGCGAGCGGCTTCTCGCCTCTCTGCTTCCGCTCCCACCAGTCGTCCGTTTCCTGCACGGTCGGCGTAATGGCGAAGTTGTACATCGGCGCCGGCGACGGAATCGTCCATTCGAGCGTGCGGCCGTCCCAAGCGTCGCCTGTCGTATCTTTTTCATGATTTTTGATGCTGTATGCGATCTGCCATACTTGGAAAATGAACGCAATCCCCATCAGGAAGCCGCCGATCGTCGAAACGAAGTTAAGCGGTCCCCAGCCCATGTCAAAATCGTACGTATACGTACGGCGCGTCATGCCGTCGAGTCCGAGGAAATATTGCGGCATGAAGCAGATATAGAAGCCGATGTTCCAGAACCAGAACGCCCATTTGCCGAGACGCTCGTTCAGCCTGAAGCCGAACATTTTCGGCCACCAGTAGTACAGACCTGCGAAGTATCCGAACACGACGCCGCCGATCAGCACTTGGTGGAAGTGCGCAATCAGGAAGTAGCTGTTGTGAAATTGGAAGTCAGCAGGAGCAACGGACAGCAGCACGCCGGTCATCCCGCCGATAACGAAGCACGGAATGAACGCGACCGCCCACATCATCGGTGTCGTGAACCGGATCCGGCCGCGGAACATCGTAAACAGCCAGTTGAACACCTTAACCCCTGTCGGTATGGCGATCAGCATGGTCGTTATCGCGAAGAACGCATTGACATCCGCGCCCGAGCCCATCGTGAAGAAGTGGTGGACCCACGTAAAGAACGACAGCACGCTGATCCCGATCATCGCGAATACCATCGAAGAGTAGCCGAACAGCTTTTTCCGGGAGAAGGTCGCAACCACCTCGGAGAAAATACCGAACGCCGGCACGACGACGATATACACTTCGGGGTGACCCCACATCCAGATCAAGTTGATATACATCATCGGGTTGCCGCCGCCGTCGAGCGTGAAGAAATGCGCGCCCGCAAAGCGGTCAAGGAACAGCAGGAACAACGTCACGGTCAAAATCGGGAACGCGAAAATGATCATGATACAGCTGGACAGCACCGACCAGGAAAACATCGGCATGTTCATCAGCTTCATGCCGGGCGCGCGCATTTTGAGAATCGTCACGATAAAGTTGATCCCCGTCGCCAAGCTCCCGATCCCTGAGATCTGGATGCCCCAGATGTAGAAGTTTTGACCGACGCCCGGGCTGTGGGACAGCTCGGACAGCGGCGGATAAGCGAGCCAGCCCGCATCCGGCGAACCGCCGATGACGAACGAAATGTTGAACAGCATCGCCCCGAAGAAGAACAGCCAGAAGCTGAGCGAGTTCAGGAACGGAAAGGCGACGTCGCGCGCGCCGATTTGCAGCGGGACGACGACATTGAACAAACCGAACATGAGCGGCATCGCCATAAACAGAATCATGATGACGCCGTGCGTCGTGAAGATGGCGTTATAGTGGTCTGCCTGCAAAAATTCAACGCCGGGCATCGCCAGCTGCAGCCGCATGAGCAGCGCGTCGACGCCGCCGCGGAACAGCATCAGAATGGAGCAAATAATATACATGATGCCGATCCGCTTATGATCGACGGTCGTCAGCCATTCGCGCCACAGCCAGCCCCATTTTTTGAAATACGTAAGCACGAAAACGATGGCCACCATCGCAAGCCCGATGCTTACCTGTGCCCCGAGAATGAGCGGATCCCCGGTGACGAAAAACTCCGATGCGAATTGTTTTATGGTATCCAGCATGAGTGGGCCTCTTTTCTATGTGAAATAAGTCGAGCGTTCATTTATTTTCCGGAGGCGCCGTGAGCGCCGTGAGCTCCGTGTCCGCTGCCGCCGGCCGTTCCATGAGCCCCATGGCCTTGGCCCTCGGTTATGTCCTCCATCTTGTTGCTGCCGCTGACCGCAGCGCCCGGCTTCCCGCCGGATTCGTTTCCGCTGCCGCCGGGTACTGCTCCGTGAGCGCCATGAGCGCCATGCGAGCCGCCGACCGCATATTTCGTAACGATGTTGTAGAACAGGTTATCCGGGAACGACGAGAAGAACTGCTCGCCCGAGCGGCCCGGCTTGGCCAATGCGTCATAGCCGGCTTGGGTCAACGGACTTGCCGACTTTTTGATCCCTGCGGCCCACTTGTCGAACTCTTCCCGCGACGTGGCGTGAACGTCGAATTTCATATCGTTAAAATGCTCCCCGCTGAAGTTCGCCGCGGTGCCAAAATATTTGCCTGCCTCGTCGGCTTGCAGATACAAGGTCATCGCCATGCCGGACATCGTATACATTTGTCCGCCAAGCTGCGGGATCCAGAACGAGTTCATCGGAGCGTCTGACGTCAATTCGAACTTGATCGGCACGCCCTTCGGAATTTGCAAATAGTTCACCGTCGCAATTCCCTGCTCCGGGTAAGTAAACAGCCATTTCCAGTCCAACGACGTCGCTTGAACGACGATCGGCTTCTGGTCCGATTCGATCGGCTTGGAAGGCTCCAATGCGTACGTATATTTTACCGTCACGCCAGCCAGAATAAGGATGATCACGATCGGGATCCCCCACCAGATCATCTCCAGCTTCGTACTGTGCGACCAATTCGGCTTGTAGGCCGCCTTGTTTCCTTTCGCGTCGCGATAGCGCCATACGATGACCGCCGTCATGGCCAGCACGGGCACCAGCACGATCAGGCAAAGCACGGTCGAGATCACGATCAGGTCTCGCTGGTCTTGGGCAATCGGCCCTTTCGGGTCGAACACCATCATTTCTTGTCCGCAGCCGGTCAGCAGCGCCATCATCAGGATGAACAGCAGCGCTAGCGAAATTCGGCCGATCTTTACCGGTTTTCTCATGTCGATCCTCTCCCACGCTCTCCGAATGCTATGATTGTTCTGACTGTGAGCCAGATCACTCTATAGATCCACCATAACAGATTACGACAAAATGTTCGCGGTACTTAACAAATACGTCAAGGTTTCGTCATTATTCTGCAAAATAATTTTCACGAAGCTGACAAATTTTTTGCACTTGTCAAAATATGACACTCGAATAAACGTCAAAAACCCCTTCGGGGAATCCCGAAGGGGCTAAAATTGCGCATTATTCCATTTATTTACTGTCGTCTTCCGTTTTCGCTCTGGAATGAACAAGGTGGATTGCCGTGCGGATCACATAGATATGAACGCTGCCGACCATGAACCCGACCCCGACCATAAGGGACGTGTTACGATCGCTGAAGTCATGCAGGTTCAATAAACTAAGCAGCAATCCGATTCCAAGCAGCACCCACGCTGTTGCCGTCATCAAAGCTACCAATCTGCCCACGTTGCGCTCGTTTCCAGTTCCTTCGGCCAAGACTGCCGTTTTCGTTGTCATAGCGATCACTCCTAAATCACTGAAAGTGCTTTCTCTTCCAATAGTATACCACACTTTTGCGATTTTGTTCATATAAAATTCAATTTTTGATCAAATTTCCGACAAAAATTTTTCAAGAACCCGTTCGAATCTCCAATAGCGAATCGATGAGAAAGTCCGCATCCTCGGACAGCGCCTCTCTGGAGCCGTCATACGTCACAATCCCGACAGCGATGCTTCCCGCGGCCTTCGCCATCTTCATATCGACAACGGAATCGCCGACGACCACCAGCTCATGGGGAGAAATCCCCAGCTGCTCACAGGCTTTAAAGACCATGTCCGGGCTTGGCTTGCCTTTCTCCACCTGCTCCGGGGTAATGAGAAAATCGAGCCGCTCCTTGACTCCGAGCAAATCCATGCACTGCTCGGCTCTTGTCCATTTGTCCGAGGTTAAGATCCCTGTCCGGATCCCTTCATCAAGCAGCGACAGGATGACTTCCGATGCCCCCTCTTTGGCTTGGAACGCTTGATCCAGCATCGTATTCTCGTCCGCCAGCCGGAAGACGGACTCCGCTTTGGCTTTGCATTCCGTCCACGGCCAGCCCTTCAACTGATAGAAAGCTCCGGCGGTGAGAATGATTTCCTCCAAGGTCGTCGCTATGGCCAGCACGCCGTTATGATCTACCTCGCCGGCTCCTCGAATGCCCATCAGCTTCTCCCATTGCTCCTCATGCTCTTCCCCGGCCAGGTTCAGAAACTGCTGCTTTCGCAGCGTATCGATATATACCCAAAAGGCCACGGCATCGAACAATGTACCGTCCTTATCGAATCCTACCGCCTTCGCTTCAACCTTCGTATCGCCAATCCATAAGCTTTTGCCGCCCATAAAATGTACCCTCCTTAGATCTCCCTGCTGCCGAACTTTTCCCGTAAAACGGTTTCGATTTCTTCTCTTGTGGTTAAAAACCTAAATTCCGACTCAAACGTTCGCTTTTCATGAGGCAGCAGCTCCTCCAGCCTGCCCTCCCGCCGCTCGGCCGCTCTTCCGTTCAGTCCGCAGTTGGCCGGTTCGAAGCCGACCGCATAGATGCCTTGTTTGATGCCCTTCCATAGCGAAAACCGGGGAAACTGCCGCGAATCGTAGGAATACACAAACGCGATATCTTCCCGTGGATTTACGAGCATCAGATGGCATTTCCCGTTTTCGTCGGGCTCCACTTCCGCATGGATAACCTCCTCATCCACAGCAATACTAGGACCGGGGATAAGCGAATAATGCTCCAGGTCCGCATCCGGCGTGCCCTCCCATGCTCTTACATTCGTTATGGAACCGACGATGCAGGAGCCTTCATCGACCAAAGGAAATCCCAGGTTGATATGATATAACAGCATGAGCGGAGCCGCCGTGCAGCCTTGGTTGATGACCTCGTCCTCGATTTTGATCATATTGGAACCGAAAACGGTCGTGATCGATCGCTTGAGCTCCAGCTGCTCATGAAACACCGAAGCTTGCTCGACACACCCGCGAACGGACAACCTGTACTCCTCTCCGATCCACTCCTCTACGTAGGCGGTTTGACGGGCAGGGAGATTGGATATTCTTCCATGCAGCCCTAGCTCCTCCTCCCCGTCACGGCACGGCTCACCTGCTTGGGTTAACCCGCACGTCGTCAGCAGACCGCCGGAAAAATTGCGCAGCCACCCCGTCCCGGCCGGCTCGAAATATTCGCCGGAGGCGTAGCCGACGGGCGAGATCCACGCCATCGGAATGCCGTCGCATTCCACCTGCCCGAGATCCATCCCCCGGTCGGCCAACACGGTAAAGCGCAGCCTCCCGTTGCGCACGTCGAAAGCGCGCAGGCCTTTGGCTTTGCCCTCGGCAAAAGCAAACGGTTGAATGCCGGCCAATTGCCGGTAAGCTCCGACCTTGGGCCTCCATTGTTCTTTTTTATAATGTAAGTAAGCTTTTCTCGCCATTTCTCCATCCGTCCCGCTTCCGCTACGATTTTTTCAATACGCTTTTTCCCGCAAACGCGATAATCGCCAATGAAAAGACAATGAACAGCGAATAGATGGCATTAATTTGCGGCGAATACCCGTACCGGATCATCGACCAAATTTGCATGGGCAGCGTATTGTCCGTTCCGATCAGGAAGAACGTCACGACGATCTCGTCGAACGATACCGTGAGTCCCAGTAAAGCTCCGCCGACCAAAGCCCCTTTGATATTAGGCAGCGTGACGTAGAAAAACGTTTTTAACGGAGAGGCCCCCAGATCCATGGAAGCCAGCTCCAAATTTTTGTCCAGACGTTTTAACCGGTCCATCACCATAATCATCACTACGGGTGTAATAATGACGACATGCCCGAGCGTAACCGTGAGCAAAGAGGCGGAGAGCTGCAGCGTTTTGAAAAATAAAGTCAACGCGATGCCGCTAATGATACCCGGCAAAATATAAGGCAGCAATAGGGAAAGCTGCAAAAAGCTTCTCCCGGCAAACTTATGACGCTGGAACAAAAAGGCCGCTGTTGTGCCCACCAGAATCGCAAGCAGCATAGCGGGGACGCTGACCGTCAGGCTGTTTTTGGCGGCCAGCCAAAGCTTCGGCTCTTGAAACAGCTTCACGTACCAGTCGAAGGTAAACGCCTTGATCGGGAGCGCCGGGATGCGCGACGCGTTGAAGCTGAACAGCACGGTGACCAGAATGGGTAAATACAAGAACAGATACACGGCCGCGGCAAACAGAATGCAAGCCCATTTCTTGACGTAGTTCAAGGTCAGTCCCCCCGCTAATTTTCTTCGAATGTTCCTTTGACATCCCCCAGCTTCCTCAAAATCAAAATGACCAGCAGCAAGCATAGCAGCAAAATGACGGCCAAGGAGGCGCCGAGCGGCCAGTTAAAGCTGTTGCCGAATTGGGTCTGAATCATATTGCCGAACAAAATTCCCGATGCCCCTCCGACCAAAGCGGGAGCCATATAATCGCCGACGGCGGTAATGAAGGCAAACATGAACCCGGTTGCAATACCGGGCAAGCTTAATGGGGCAACAATGTGTGTAAACGTATAAAATGCCGTTCCCCCTAAATCTTCCGAAGCCCGGACCAACGAAACCGGGATTTTCTCAATGGTGGTATAGATCGGAATGAACGTGAACGGAATGGCTATGCACAACACGGTAACGATAACGGAGAAATTGTTGAACAGCAGGCCCGTTGTCGGCTTTTCCAAAACACCGGCAAGCATCAGAACGGAATTGATAAACCCGTTTTCCCCTAAAATGGAGCGCCACGCATAAATCCGCACCAGGTATCCGACCCATAACGGCGCAAGAACACCCAAAAACAGCACGGTTTTGAAGGCTCCTCCTTTATAATGAACGATCAGGGCCATCGGATAGCTGATAAGAACAGCCAGACAGGCGATAAGAACGGAAAGCTTCAGCGTCTTCAGCAGCAGCTGCAGGTAAATCGGATCGGTGAAGAAAGCGATATAATTTGCCAAAGTCAGCGTCCGCACGAGTTTGAATTGATCGACCTTCCAAAAACTGTATAAACCCATGGTGCCGATGGGGATAAGAATAAACAAAATGACCCAAAGGGAGATTAACGAGATCAGAATCCGTTTATTGTTCATCGGTCTCACCTGTATTCTGAACAACGGTTGCGTCTTCCGGCCTGAAATAAAGATCGATAAACATTCCCGGAGCAATCCGGCGATGCTTATCCTGCTCCGTAATCCTCAGGAGAAACAGAAGCTCTCCCTTTAGCTTGAGCGCGACCTCGATTTCCGAGCCGTAATACGTTTCCTCCACGACGAAAGCGCCTTCGATTTTGTTTGTATAGGTTTCGTCTTCCGGGGAGAAGCGGATTTTCTCCGGACGTACCGACAAATAGGCTGCATTCGGACCGTGCGGAGCTTCGACGCGGAATGTTTCTCCGTTGCCGCATTGAAACACATCATCCCGGATCATCCGGCCCGGCAGCAAATTCGTCTTTCCGATGAATCCGGCGACAAATTTCGTTTGCGGATGATTGTAAATTTCGGCCGGGGTGCCTACCTGATGCAGACGGCCGCGCTTCATGACCGCAATCCGGTCCGATAAGCTCAAGGCTTCCCCTTGATCGTGCGTAATATAAATAAACGTAATGCCGACTTCCCTTTGCAAATGCTTCAATACCTTCTGCATATCCTGCCTTAAATGAAAGTCCAGAGCAGACAGCGGTTCGTCCAGCAGCAAAATATCGGGGCTCGAAATCAAAGCTCTGGCCAGAGCGACCCGCTGCTTCTGGCCGCCGCTCAGCTGATCCGGTCTGCGTTCCGCAAATTCCCGCATGCTTACCATCTCCAGGCTGTCCATCACCCTTTTGGCCATTTCCGCTTTGGGGACTTGCTTGATTTTCAGAGGGTAGGCGACATTCTGAAATACGGTCATATGCGGAAACAAGGCGTAATTTTGAAATACGGTATTGACATTTCGTTTATAAGGAGGCTGGCCGCTTGCGTTTACACCTGAAATCCGAATCTCCCCGCCGGTAGGATATTCAAATCCGGCGATCATTTTCAGGATGGTCGTTTTTCCGCAGCCGCTCGGACCTATGATCGAAAAAAATTCGCCTTTGCCGACCGACAGATTCAACCGCTTGATTGCAGTGAAATGCCCGTAATCCTTGACCACATTGATCATTTCCAAGACCGGTTGGCTATCGTTCATCATGATCGTCTTTCCTTTCTTCTATAGAAGGGGATGGATGAATTTCTCGCAAAGCCTTAGTTGGCTTTAACCTCGTTCCAAAGCTTAACCCGTTTTTCGAAGCTTTCCGGAAAAGCGACGTATACCAGATGATTAAAATAATCCATATCGTCCATATGGGCTTCTTTCGCTTCTTTTTCCGAGATGTGCTTAACGGCCTCTTGATTCACAACCCCATAGCCCGCTTTTTTGACCACCTGCGCCTGCACCTCCGCGGAGATCAAATAGTCGATATAGAAATGAACCAATTCCGGATTTTGGGATTTCGCGCCAATGGTAACGTTATCAATCCACACCAGCGCTCCTTCTTTGGGAACGACTTCGACGACATCCATTCCCGCTTTTTGCAAATCCGTCACCATCGTCGGCCCCTGGGTATAGATGACCCAGGCCTCTCCGCTGGCCATTAAATTTTTTCCGTCTTCAAAGCCCGTATAATAGGAACGGACAAGCTGCTTTTGTTCGATCAGCTTTTGTTTGACCTGCTGCATTTGATCGTCCGTTAATTGGTAAGGATCTTTGAACCCGAGCAGCAAGGCGGCCATCGAAATCTGGTTGTTGGCGTCGTCAACCGTGGCGATCTTGCCTTTATACTTGTCGTCCCATAAAACGGACCACGAATCGACGGGCTCCTTGATTTTTTCCCGGTTGACGGCCAGTGGCAGCGAGCCCCAGGCGAAGGGAAGAGCGTAGGCTTTCCCCTCGAACGTCACATGCTTTTCGTTCAGTTTGTTCATGGTGGGAATGAGCTGCGCGGTGTTTTTCAATTTGGAAGTATCGATTGGCTGAATCAGGTTCAGCTTCTGGTACCGGGTCACGGAACCTCCGTCCATAAAGATCAAATCGTAATGGACAGAGCCCGAAGCCGCTTTGGCGAACATCTCGTCGACGCTTCCGGCGTAAGAAACGTTCACTTTGACCCCATACTTTTCTTCGAACGGCTTGACCCATTCGTCCTCCTGGTAGCCCTCCCACGACAGGACGTTCAGCGTCTGCCCTTTATAAACGGATTCCGGGCCGCCTTGACCGGCTTGTTGACCCGGCTGATTGCTGCAAGCGGCGAACCAACACATGAGACAAACAACGACAGCGATGCGAATTCCGACTTTAAGCAAAGCTTGTCCCCTCCTTTATGAACTCCAGTCAATGACCGTTTTGATCGCACAAGAGGAATGGCCTTCCTCCATAAACGCTTTCACTTGCTCCGGCTTAAGAACTTGCCCTACCAACGACTCCATTTCGATGTACCCGCGGCTTACGGCTTCAATCGCTCTCGGCCAGACGGACGGCGCGTTCGTGCGCCCGTAGATCGTCAAGTTTTTGAGAATAATTTCCCGGTGAGGGAATGCACTCGTCTCGCTATCCTTGAAGCCATAGAAGATCATTCTGCCGCCGATTTTCGCATAACGGACCGCGGCCTGCACCGTCTCCGACAGACCTACGGCGTCGATCACAAGGTCGAAGCCCTGGTTGCGGATGTATTCGTCCGTTTGTTCGACAGCTTTCATGTTAACGCTTTCAATAATGACAGTGGCTCCCGCTTTCTTTAGCCATTCCACCCGCTCCGGCAGCTTATAGACGACCGTTACGGCAGCGGCTCCTCTCATTCGGGCAATCTGCGTAAAATATAAGGCCGCCGGGCCGTCCCCAAAAACAAGCACTTTATCGCAGGCATTCACCCCCGCAGCCTCGACGGCTCCAAACGGACACGTCATAGGTTCAAACACCGCAGCCGCAAGGTCGCTCATCGTGTCCGGAATGCGGTGGACGCATCGTGCGGGAACGACCGCATAATCGGCCCAGCCGCCGTTCATATTGATTCCGAGCTCACGGTAGTTGAGACAAAATTCCGGCTTTCCGGACTGGCAGGAAAGGCAAGCTTCACAAGGGACGGCAGGGTCGATGACGACCCGTTCCCCTTCGCTCAAAGCGGATTGCGCATTGCCCGTTTTCACTATTGTCCCGGTCAGCTCATGTCCTAAAATATAGGGAGGCCGGTACGGAAATTTCCCTTGCAAAATTTCTTGATCCGTCGCACAGATTCCCGCATAAGACACTTTAACCAGCACTTCATCGTTCTTCACTTCCGGTACGGGGACGTGGCGCAGCTGAAGTACGCCCGGCCCTTCCCATATAAGCGCGCGCATCGTTTCCGGCATGGATGGAAGCCTCCTCTTGTTAAAGTAGCATGCCGATTCGAGGCTGGTAGTTCTCCGCGCTCTCGTCGTCATAGAACACCATCTCGCGAATTTCTTCTTTGGCCAGCCCGTTGAAATCAGGCGCCAGCTCCACGCCAAGTCCCGGGGACTCGCTTAATGCGAGCTTTCCGTTGCGGAAGCTTAACGGGTTTTTCAATACGTCGGACGTATACCATCCGTAGTGGGTATCGTTGGCAAACGGGAAGTTTCTCGAAGCCGCAATCAGATGGGCATTGGCTAACGTCGCAATCCCCGTTTCCGCCCACGAGCCCGTCACGCACCAGATCCCGCAGCTGTTGGCCAATTCCACGATTTGCTTGGCTTTCAGAAGTCCGCCCGCTTCCGAAGGATATACCGTAAAGGCGGCAACCGCCCGCTTTTCGATCAATCGTAGGGCCGTATCGAACGTAGTGCAGGACTCGTCCGCCGTAATGGGAACGGGAACCGATTTGCTTACGGTAGCCAATCCGTCGATATCGTAGTAAGGAATAGGCTGTTCCACCAGCTGCAGATCGTATTCGGCCATTCGGTTAATCGCTTTAATCGCGCTGCTTACGCTCCAAATCTGGTTGGCGTCGATCCGCAGCTTGACCTTCGGACCTACGGCCCGGCGAATTTCTTGAATTCTGCGCGTATCCAGATCGATATCTCTGCCGACCTTGATTTTAATTTCATCATAGCCTTGGGCAACGATCTCCTCGGCTTCCTTGGCGTTGACCAGCGGATCGTCGATGAACAAGTATCCGGAGAAGGAAACCTCCTTCCGGTACAGCCCCCCAAGCAAATTGTATACCGGCGTGTTCAATAATTTCGCTTTCAAATCCAGTAAGGCGATATCGATGCCGGCCAACGCGTAGTATCCGATCTGCGACCAGTTTAGAATGTATTCCTCCAGCTGATGCAGGATCAGTTCCGTCTGCATCGGGTCTTTGCCGATCAGAAACGGTTTAAATTCTTTTTCCACAATCGTCTGGATCGTTGAGATCGTAGGTCCTACACATTCGCCATATCCGATAACGCCTTCATCCGTGATCAGCTGAACGATTAATGCCGGAGCATTCTTCCGGGTACCGCCCGACCACTTGGCCGGTTTCTTGAAAGGAATCAGTACAGGCGTTGTAATTACATCTTTAATGAACATACCATATCTCTCCTTTGTCGTGGTAAGAAGAATTTGAGGATGATGTAAGTATATTTTACCGAAGAATTAATTGTCAACAATATTGTTAACAATTTTTTTTCAAAATTTTTTTCACAATTTTGATCGCTCCCTATTTAAAATCATAGTATATTCCGATATTGTCATTGTCAACAATAACATATAAGTTAATTTTGAATATATACAATGAGCTTTTTTATTGTATAATTAAGGGAGCAAAGCATTGAGCTTGGGTCTATTAGGAGGAAAACCATGTGAAGAATCAATTTCGCTTCTCGGTCAAAAAAACAGATACGCTAAGAAATCAAATTTATCAAGATATTAAGGATGCGATCACTCAAGGAAAGCTCAAGCCGGGGCAACGACTGCGCGAGGCGGATCTTTCCGAAGAAATGGGTGTCAGCCGCGGGCCGATCCGCGAGGCGATTTTACTGTTGGAACGCGAAGGGCTTCTGGTGACCCAGCCCCATCGGGAAACGACCGTAGCTACCGTGGATAAGGATGAAGTGCTGGATTTATTAAATCCGCTTCGGGTGCTGCTCGAATCTTTTTGCATCCAAAAAATATTGCCCCATCTGACGGATGCCCATTTCGCCGAGCTGACGGACATCCTGAACGAACTCATAGACGCCTGCGAAAACAACGATTTGGAACAAGTGGTCAAAAGAGACTTGCAGTTTCATGAATATCTGATTTCTTTAACCCATGAGCCCTATTTGCAGACCCTCTGGTCCGGAGTCTCTTCGCGCATCGTATTTCACTTTATGTCGAACTCGCAAATGCATCGCGAAAATAATTTTGCGAAGCTCATCGAAGAGCACCAAGCGCTGCTGAACGCGCTGAAGACAAAAGAATGGCCCGTTGTGGAAGAGGAATTGAAAAAACATATTTACTAGAAAATCGATCGTCCTCGTTGCCGGGAAAGCAGGAGGGCGATTGCTTTTTCTTTGCCTCCTAATAGCCTCGCCCCTTTCATGTAACTAGTTCTTAAGTAGGATATTTATGCCGTTAAGCTATGAAATTCGACACGATTTGCCAATTATTCCTTTTCAAATCTATTCATTTGTAATAGAATAGGCAATGTTGCAAAAATGAGAGTCAGATTTGGAGAGGGGATCAACACAGATGTACAGGAAGAAAATTGCACTTGCACTTTGCGCGCTGCTGGTAGTGATGGCAGTACTCGCCGGCTGCGGAGCAAAGCCGGCACCGAAGGAAACGCTGGAGAAGGCGTTCCAAACGGCTGCCGATATGAAATCGGCCGACTACAAAATGACCTTCGCGATGAATATGGACTTCCCTGCCGACGCTTTGGAAGCAAACCCGCAGCTTGCCGTAGGGGCGCAAATGCTCAAAAACATGGAAGTGGCCGTAACCGGCGCGTACCAGCAAGAACCGTTCCAAATGGAAATGAACATCGAAGCCAAGCTTAAAGGCGACATGGCGATGAACATCAATCTGCCGATCGTGATGACCGATCAAAAAATGTGGGTAAAGGTGCCGAACATTCCGATGCTGCCGCTGCCGAAAGATGTAGTAGGCAAATTTGTGGAGCTTGATCCGAAGGAACTGGCGAAGCAATCGGACCAAAAAGTGAATTTCGACGCCGCTGCCATTAAGAAGCAGCAGGAGCTGGGCCAAGAAATCGGCAAAATTTTCTTCAAGCATGTGGACGAAAAAACGTTCCTCTCCTCCGTGGACAAGAAAGACGCGAAGCTGCCTGAATCGGTTGAAGCGAATCAGATCGTTAAATTCGCGGTAACGAACGACAACCTGGAGCCGCTCATCATGACCGTGGCCGAGAAGGTGCTGCCGGAAGTGCTTGATCTGCTGATGAGCGACAAATACGCCGGCGTGTTTGACCTTAAGAAAGAGGATCTGGAGCAAGCGAAGAAGGATCTGGCGGCCAACTCCGGAGACAAACTCAAAACCGAATTGGCTAAAATGAAGGAAGACTTGAAAGTCAAGGATCTGCAAATCACGACAGCCGTCAACAAAAAAGGATTCCCGGTATACCACGATGTGAACGTAGGTCTGGAGGTCAAAGAAGACGGCAAGCCGTTCCAGATCGGCGCCAACATTAAGGCGGAGTATTCCAAGATCAACGAAAAGCCGGAATTCAAAATCGGCATTCCGAAAGACGTCATCACGCTCGAGCAGCTGATGGCCAAAACAAACGGCATGTAATGTAAATGCAAAGCCGCGTCTCCGATTGGAGGCGCGGCTTTTTTTACATAGTATCGGGCTTGTCTGGAAAATCTAGCAATAGCGGACTTAAGCCGTCGGCTTCAGCGCCTGCTTCGCCGTCTCCTTGACCGTCGCGACGTAAGCGAGCCCTTTTTGCTTATCGTATTGGCCTTCCCACTTGGACATAACTACCGCCGCGAGAGAGTTGCCAAGCACGTTTACGACGGTGCGGGCCATGTCGAGAAGACGGTCAATACCGGCAATGAAAGCGAGTCCTTCGACCGGGATCCCTACCGAGCCGAGCGTCGCAAGCAGAACGACGAACGAAACTCCGGGCACACCGGCGATGCCTTTGGACGTAACCATCAGTACAAGCATCAGCGTAATTTGCGTGCTGATCGGCATCTCGATGCCGTACATCTGAGCGATGAACAGCGCCGCAAGCGCCTGATACAAGGTCGATCCGTCGAGATTGAACGAATAGCCCGTAGGCACGACAAACGACGTAATTGCTTTGGGACAGCCGAACTTCTCCATCTTCTCCATCACTTTGGGCATGACCGATTCGGAGCTGGCTGTAGAATAAGCGAGAATGATTTCATCCTTCAGCAGCTTGATCATCGTCCAGATGCTGGTGCCGGATATTTTGGCGATCGCTCCAAGCACGACGAAAATAAAGAACAGCATACTGGCATAGACGACAACGACGAGCTTACCGAGCGGAATAAGCGACGAAACGCCGAACTTGGCGACGGTCACGCCAATCAAGGCAAATACCCCGAACGGCGCGAACTTCATGACTTGGTTGGTGACCCAGAACATCGCGTCCGCGACGCCATGGAAGAAGCTGAGCACCGGCTTGCCGCGTTCGCCGATCGCCGCAATGCCGAGGCCGAACAGGACGGAGAAGAAAATGATGGCGAGCATATCGCCGTTCACAAACGCTTCGAATATGTTCTTCGGCACGATGTTCACGAACGTGCTGGCGAAGCTGTGGCTTGCTTTCTCGGCGGTATCGACATACGTTTTGATATCGGTTTTCGCAAGACCCGACATATCGATGCCGGCGCCCGGTTTGAATACGTTGGCAAACAGCAGGCCGACGATAATGGCAATTGTGGTAACGATTTCAAAATACAAAATCGTTTTGCCGCCGAGCTTGCCCAGCTTCTTCATATCTCCTACTCCGGCGATGCCGACAATAAGCGAAGAGATGACGATCGGAACGACGATCATTTTGATCAGACGGATGAAGATGTCCCCAATCGGCTTGAGGTATGTCTCGACAGCGGGATTCCCGTAAAAGATGGCCCCGACGGCTACCCCGAGCGTCAGACCGATTACAATTTGCAGGGCCAATCCGAATTTTTTCATGTCTGCTTCCTCCTCTTTTGTTGCTAAAAGCGCTTCCAAATTAAAAGCGTCTGTGAAATAATAGGTTTGAATAATATCATATGGCTCGTCTACACTAAACTACAAAAACCTACATTTGCGAGTTGATGCGAATTTTGAAACAGGCTGTCCCTTGGAAACAACGACTGCTGGCGCTGGCCCTTGTCGCCATTCTCGTTCCGCTGGCCGGCGAGCTGAAATTTTATCCGTTCTCGGATTCGTTTCGCGTCGGCATGGGACCTCCCGTGCTTTTTTTCAGTTTGCTGTGGCTTCGCGGATTAACGCCGCTGGCGGCGGGGTTCGTGACCGGCCTCACCGTGCCGGCCTTCCGGATCGGACTGGATGCGCTAGGCGGGGAGACGGTGCTTGAAGCTTCGTTCTATCAGCATGTTCCCGCCTTCTTCTTTTATTTCTCCTACGGGGCCTTGTTCGCTGCGGTGCAGGTCAACAGCTACCGCCGAAGCCCGCTGCTGATCGGTCTGATCGGCATGGGACTGGAGATCGGCTCCAATGTGGCGGAGCTGTTTTTCCGCTATTCGCTTCCCGGACGAACGATTATTTTGCACGAGCTGGAGCAAATTGCCGTGATCGCCGTGTTCCGCAGCTCGTTCGTGCTGGCCATCTTTAACATCATCCAGCTCAGGCAGGTGCGTGCGCTGCAAGAGCGGGAGCGGCTGGAGAACGAGCACCGGCTGATGCTCATCTCGACGCTGTACGAGGAATCGGTGCATTTGCAAAAAACGCTGCATCAGGCGGAGCAGATCACCCGCTCCTCCTATGAGCTGTACCGCGAGCTGAAGGACGCGGCCGAGCCCGATTTCGCCCGGAAAGCTTTAGGCATCGCCGGACAAGTGCACGAGATCAAAAAAGACAACCAGCGCATCTACGCCGGGTTGTCGCAGCTTATTACCAGCGAGCAGCGGGCCGATTTCGGCCTGACGGAAGAGCTTGGCGGCGTGGTGATCCGCTCGAATGAAAAATACGCCCGCCTGCACGGCAAATCGATCCGGATGACGTTGAAGGTCAAAGGCGAGCATCCTCCCTATCACGCCTATACGCTGCTGTCACTGCTGAACAATCTTGTCTCGAACGCCGTGGAGGCGATTGCGAAGGACGGGTATATCGAAGTCGTCATCGGCCGCTCGGACGAGCGGACGACGGAGCTGCGCGTCCGGGACGACGGCCCGGGCATTCCGGCGCATACGCGGGATATCGTTTTTCATCCCGGCTATACGACCAAATACGATGCCGCCGGGGCTCCGTCGACCGGCATCGGTCTCTCCTACGTGCAGGAAACGGTGGAACGACTCGGCGGAACCATAACGATTCAGGAAGGGATCGGTGGAAAAGGAACGGAATTTATCATACAATTGCCGTTGGCAAGTTTAACGACGAATAAGGACGGGTGAAAAGGAGTGCGATTTTTTATAACCGATGACGACCCGGCGGTGCGCCGCATGCTGGCGCAGCTGATCGAAGACGAGGACCTCGGCGAGGTGGCGGGCGAAGCTGCGGACGGAGCGGATGTGGATGCCGGACTGCTCGCGGTGACGCGGACCGATATTTGGTTCATCGACCTGCTGATGCCGAAGCGGGACGGCATTGAGACGGTCCGGGAGATCGCCCCGTCGTTTCCCGGCAAAATTATCATGCTGTCGCAGGTCGAATCGAAGGACATGATCGGAGAGGCGTACGCCTTGGGCGTCGAATATTACATAACAAAGCCGATCAACCGGCTGGAGGTATTGTCGGTTATCCGCAAGGTCGAGGAGCGGATGCGGCTCGCACGGTCCATTCAGAACATTCGCCAGTCGCTGCTTGGACTGGACGACGGCGGCTTAGGGACGCCTTCGGCCCCGCGCGAACGGGACCGCGGGTCTGCGGGGATCGCCGCGGCGGGCCGCTATTTATTCTCGGAGCTCGGCATCACCGGGGAAATCGGCTGCAAAGATTTGCTGGCGATGCTGCAAATTTTGGCGGAGCATGACGATGCCGCTTCAGGCCACCGCGATTTTCCCCAGCTGCGGGAGCTGTTCCGCGCGGCGGCCGTGCGCAAGCTGGGCGAGAAGGCGGACGAAGCGGTGATTAAGAAAGAAATCAAAGCCTCCGAGCAGCGCGTGCGCCGGACGATTCATCAAGCGTTGAGCCATTTGGCTTCGCTCGGGCTGACGGATTATTCGAATATCAAGTTCGAAAATTACGCATCGAAATTTTTTGATTTTACGGAGGTTCGCAAGCGGATGCTGGAGCTGGAGGACGAGAGCGGGGACGCCGTCTCGCAGGTGCGGATCAACGTCAAGAAATTTATCCAGGTGCTTTATTTGGAGGCCAAGCAGCGCATGCGGGAGCATTGAATCGATGAAAAGGGGGATTTTCCCTCAAGTCTGTATGGGACCTGAGGGAAAATCCCCTTTTTTTGGCTGTACCGCTCTTAATCGAAGCGCGGCGAACCAATTTACCAATATCTTCTAGAAATGCAATGTTCCTTCGCGAGCTTGTAGCCGTCCAGCTCGACAAGCTCGATGCACCCTTCGGAATCGGGAGAATGAAGCATCCGGTTGTCCCCCGCATAAATGCCGACATGGTGCACGCGCCCCCTGCCTTCTTCGTAGGCGAAGAAGAGCAGATCTCCCGGCTCCAGACTGTCGCGTTCCACCATTTGCCCTTGAACGGCTTGATCGGAAGCGTCCCGCGGAATAAGGATGTCTTGCGATTTGTGCATGCTATAAGCAAAACCGGAGCAGTCGTAGCCGTACGAAGACATCCCTCCCCAGAGATAGGGCAGTCCGATGAACCGCATCCCCTGCCGGACGAGCCGCTTCCCCGCATGCTCTTCTTCCGCGGCGGGAGACGCCGGACGGCCGGCGACCCGCACCTGTGCTTTCGGCAGGACCCCCGCTCCGTGCGGGGTATCTACCACTACGCCGTCATTCGTCTCTTCGACGACGGGCAGCCGGGTTAGGAAGCTCAGCTCGATGGGCGCATTCTGTGAACGGAGAGACAGCAGCGCCCGGGGAGCAACGACCTCCGCCCATCGGTCGGCGGCGGCTTCGGCGCTCGCTTCCGCCAGTTGGCGCTTCGGTACCCAACCGGGATAGCCTGCCCCCTCCTTCCGGGTGCTTTGGTCGGGAATAAGCACCTTGACCCACTCCCCGTTTTCTTCCGCAACGATCGCCTCGGCTCCATACAGCATTTGCGTCTGAATCCGATTGGCGCCGAACAAATCCAGCTTATCCTTTACGGTCATCGCCGCCAGCCATGCCGTGATGTCGGACGGCTGCCGCAGCGCCGGTTCGTCCAAAGGACGCGGGGAATCGGGAGACGTCCATACGGTGGCGACGGATACCGCGGCTCTCACTCGCTTCGGTCCGCTCATGATACGGCCCCCATTCCGTCCTGACAGCGCACGTCCTTGATGCCAAGTCCGGCGGCTTCCGGGAACGTCATGACCCGTCCTTCGTATCGGACGCCGCCGTCTACAATATCGTGGAGCATCATCAGCGGCGCATCGAAATCGAAGCGGGTAATGTTCTTCTTGCTCGCTGCGAAATGAGCCGCCGCCGTTACCGCAAGACGGGATTCGATCATGCTGCCCACCATGCACTCTACACCGTATTCCTCCGCAATTTGGTTGATGAATTGCGCTTTGTAGATCCCGCCGGATTTCATCAGCTTGATATTAATCAGATCGGCCGCGCGCCGCTGCAGCACTTCTAGCGCCTGAGCCGGAGAGAACACGCTCTCGTCCGCCATGATCAGCGTTTCGACCGCATCCGTTACGGCCTTCAAGCCTTCGATATCCCCGGCCTTTACCGGCTGCTCCACAAGCTCGATATCGAGGCCCATGTCTTCCATCCGCCGGATCGATTTGACCGCATCCTTCACCTGCCAGCCTTGATTCGCATCCAGCCGGATTTTGACCCGGCCGCCTACGCGGCTGCGGATCTCTTTGATCCGTTCGATATCTTCGCCGATCTCGTCCTTTCCTACCTTGATCTTCAGCACGTTGAAACCGTCTTCCACATAGCGTGCCGCATCCTCGCCCATCTCTTTCGGCGAATTGACGCTGACGGTGAAATCCGTCTCGATGCGGTCCCGGTAGCCGCCGAGAAATTGATACAGCGGCATCCCGCCGGCCTGCGCCACCAGGTCGTAGACCGCCATATCGACCGCGGCTTTGCCGCTGCTGCAGCCGACCATTGCCTGATGGACGGATTGAATGATTTGCTCGTACGCCAGCAGACTTTTGCCGATTAAGAGCGGTGTGAACGTATGGACAATGGCGGATTCGATACTTTCCAGGCTGTCCCCCGTAATCACGATCGTGGCCGGCGCTTCGCCCCAGCCGACCCGTCCATCGTCCGCCGTGATCCGCACCAGTACGGATTCCGCTTGAAAGACGGTCCGCAGCGCGGTTTTGAACGGTTTGACGAGCGGGGTGGACTGGCGCATGACGTCTATTCTTTGAATTCGCACTCAGGGCGCCTCCTTACGCTTCTACAGCCGGTTCGATAAGCTCCAGCTTCTTTTGGGCGGTATTCATCCTCGCTTCCATGCCTAACGGCACGGCGATGTTCGGCGAGCCATGGCCGATTTTAAACCCTGCGAGCGCGGGTCTTCCCGCCTGAACGATATGATGCCGGATGACCTGCTCCAACGTCAGTGAAGCTTTGTACTTGTTCGGCTTACAGTTATGAAAATCGCAGACGAGAATTCCCGACGCATCGGCCAGCTTCCCGGCCTGCCGGAGTTGATTCAGCATCCGGTCGACGCGGTACGGCTCCTCGTCAATTTCTTCTATAAACAAAATGCGTCCGCGGGTATCCAATTCATACGGCGTCCCCAGCGTGCTGACAAGCAGGGTCAAATTGCCTCCGGCCAGCGGTCCGTAAGCTTCTCCTTCCACCAAAACGCTGAGCGGCGAGATGTTTTCCGTGTAGACAACCGGCTGCGGGTGAAACAACTGCGCAAAGCCCTGCAAGGTCAACGGATGGACCCGCTCTTCGGCAAGGCAGGTCAGCATCGGGCCATGAAACGTGACCAGCCCCGACCGGTTTCCGATGGCGGTGTGGAGAAACGTAATGTCGCTGTAACCCCAGAAAATTTTCGGGTTGTCGCGGATGACGTCATAATCCAGCAGATCGGCGATTCTTCCCGACCCATAACCGCCGCGTGCGCATACGATGGCCCGAATGTCCGGTTCCGCGAACATCGCGTTCAGTTCCGCCGCCCGCTCCTCGTCCGTCCCCGCCAAATACCCGTATTGGCCGGACAGCGTGCCGCCGAAGCGGACGTTCAAGCCCATTCGCGTCAAATAACCGGCCGCCCGCTCGATCCTGCTCCGATCGCCCCAACTGGCCGGAGCCGTAATGCCAACCGTATCGCCCGCGACAAGACGCGGGGGTTTGATGCGCATGCGCAAGGTCCTTCCTCCCTTCGGAATAAACGAAACAGCCCCATTTGACGCTTTTTCGGCATCGCAGGTACTGGCGCGGCAGTCCTGTACCAGTTTATTCAGCATAGAGGAACTACAATGAGTTATTTCGCCTGCTTTCGGCGCCTTGTGTAAAATAGCGGAACTGGCGTTCGCTAACACTCCCGTTTCGCGGGTCGAGAACATTTTTCGACACAACTAAGACACCTGTCTTCCGCTATATTCCAGCAGACGCGGAATCCCGCCCTTTAACGCATTATTTCTTCCTCTATTATTTAGAGGGCCGATAATCGCCTCGATCCGTCAGCCCGCAGGCTCCCTCCGACACCAGAGCGACGGGGATTCTCCACAGGGCATGATCTGCAGGGCGCGTTAAATACTTGCCCTGCAAGCACCTGCCCAAGAATCCGCCCCACCGTTGCCTTCTATTTCAAATCGGCCCATTTGAAGTCGATGTAGCCGTAAGCGTGCCGGACCACTCCCTCCAGCTTGTCGCTTTGCAGGTAAGCGGAGTTGTAAAAATAGAGCGGCATAATCGGCGCTTCCTCCAGCAATAGCTTCTCCGCTTCGTGGAGCAATTTGAACCTCTTGGCATTGTCCGGTTCATTGTAGGCGTCTTGAATCAGCTTGTCGTACTGCGCGTTGCTCCAGCCGGTCCGGTTGTTCGGATTGCCGGTCTGGAAGATGTCGAGGAAATTGATCGGATCGGCAAAATCCGGGAGCCATGACGAACGGGAAAATTGCAGCTGCAGCTTCTTCTGCTCGGCCGTCAGCACCTTGCCTTCCTTGCTCTCGATTTTCACGTCGACGCCGAGGTTTTCTTTGAACATCGCTTGAGCCGCCTCGGCAATTTTCTGGTGCAGGTCGTTCGTATTGTAGGTCAGCGTCACCTGCGGGAGCGTTTTGTAGCCGGCCTCGGCCATACCTTTTTCCAGCAGCTTTCTCGCTTCCGCGGGGTCGAACTTCACCAGCTTGCCGCCAACCGTGCGGAAATCGTCCCCTGCCGGATCTTTGAGACCGTACGAGACGAATCCGTCCGCCGGCTTCTGCTTCTGCTTGACGACGAGGTCGACGATTTTTTGGCTGTCTATAGCCATCTGGAACGCTCTGCGGATATGGACGTTGTCGAACGGCGGCATCGTGGTGTTGAACCGGTAAAAATACGTTCCGGCCGAATCTTCCACCTTGACCTTGCCTTCCGCGAACAGCTTCTGGCTCAAATCGGCCGGAATGACGCCGGCAATGTGCAGCCCTCCGCTCTGGTACAGCTGGTACTCCGTATTCGAGTCGTTGACCATTTTGAACGTAACGCCGTCCAGCTTGACGCTCGCCGCATCCCAGTACTGATCGTTTTTGACCATCTTCAGCTCCGAATCGTGCTTCCATTCGACGATCTTGAACGGACCGTTGCTTACGATGGTCGCGGCTTCGCTTGCCCATTTGTCGTTTTTCTCCACGGTTGCCTGATGGACCGGGAAAAACGCCGGGTTGGACACCATCCCGAGCAGCCACGGAGCCGGCTTGGTCAACACGACCTCCAGCGTTTTGTCGTCCGTCGCTTTGATTTTGACGCCGTCGGCCGGGCCTTTATCCGAATTGTACGCTTCGGCCCCTTCGATGACGTAAGCCAGAGGCGCGGCGGGCGAAGGCTTCTTCGGATCGAGCATCCGCTTCCAGGCAAATTCGAAATCGGACGCCTTCACCGGATCTCCGTTGGACCACTTGATGCCGTCCCTCAGCGTAAATGTATACTGCTTGCCGTCGGGGCTAATCTTCCATTCTTTGGCCATCGCGGGCTCGGGGGATTGGGTTTTGCCAAGGCGCGTCAAGCCTTCCATGGCGTTGTTCAGAATGTCGTAGGACACCAGATCGAAGCCGACTGGCGGGTCCAGCGACGTAGGCTCCCTCAGATTGTTGTACAGCACGATTTTGGCCTGCTGTTCGTTCCGGGCCGGATCGGCGCCCGCCCCTTCTTTGCCGCTGCAGCCTGCCAGCGCCGTGCCGGACAGCAGGATACAGCCGAGGAGTAAAGCCGCTCTTTTCTTCATGCAACGTCTCTCCTTCACATTGTATGATAGGATTCGCTAACCTATGGCCGATCGGATAAAAGTATCCGTATCCGGCGGGCCGGCCTGCTTGGCGCGCGAGTCCTGAAGCCAACAGGCGACGCCGTGCCCGCCGGGCAAGCAGGACGTTTCGGGCTGGAAGGCCGCGCACACTTCCATCGCGTGAGGGCACCGGGCTGCGAACGCACAGCCTGCCGGCGGCGCGAACAGATCCGGCGGAGTCCCCGGAATCGATTGAAGCGGGGTATTCCGGTCGCTATCCAGACGCGGCATCGAAGCAAGCAGCCCTTTCGTATAAGGATGCTGCGGATGCTGAAACACCTCGTCCACCGAGCCCGACTCGACCACCTTTCCGGCGTACATCACGTTTACGCGGTCCGCGATATTCGCCACTACTCCCAAGTCGTGGGTGATCATGATGATGGATACGCCGGTTTTCCGCTGCAGCAGCTTGAACAGATCGAGAATCTGCGCCTGAATCGTCACGTCGAGCGCCGTGGTCGGTTCGTCGGCAATGAGCACCGACGGCTTGCCGACCGCTGCGATCGCGATCATAATGCGCTGCCTCATGCCGCCGCTGAACTGGTGAAGATGCTGCTTGAGCCGGCTTTCCGGGTTGGAAATGCCGACCAACTCCAGCATCTCTATGGCCCGCTTGCGGGCTTCGGAACGCGACAGCTTCTGATGGCGGACGATGCCCTCCATGATCTGCTCGCCGATGGTGATCGTCGGATTGAGCGCGGTCATCGCATCTTGGAAAATCATGGTGATGGCCGAGCCCCTCACCTCCCGCATCTGCTTCTCCGTCAGCGCGGTCAGCTCCCGTCCTTGAAACCGGATGCTGCCCCGCTTGATCTTTGAGGTATGCGGAGGCAGCAGCCGCATCAAGCTGCGGGCGGTCACGCTTTTGCCGCAGCCGGACTCGCCAACGATGGCGAGCGTTTCGCCGCGGCGAAGCGTCAGGCTTACGCCGCGGACCGCCTGTACCTCGCCGCCGTACGCGGCGAAGGAGACGTGCAGATCCCTCACTTCAAGCAGAATGTCCGAAGGGGACAACGAATCGGATCCGTTCATCGGGCTTACCTCCTCTGCTTCGGATTAAATGTGTTTTGCAGCCCGTCGCCGAGCAGGTTGAACGCCAGCATCGTCAGCGAGATGAAGAACGCCGGGAAGAACAGCCGCCACCAATAGCCGGATAAAATCGTCGGCAGCGCATCGTTCGCCATCGTGCCCCAGCTGGCCAGCGGAGGCTGAATCCCGAGACCGAGGAAGCTGAGGAACGCTTCCGCGAAGATCGCCGACGGGACGGAGAACGTCACCTGCACGATAATGACGCCGAAAGCGTTCGGCAGCAGGTGTCTGCGGATAATGCTCCAGGGACCCGCTCCGAGCGTCCGCGCAGCCAGCACGTACTCCGACGACGCCAGCTGAAGCACCTGGCCGCGAACGATCCGGGCCATCCCGATCCAGCCGGTCGCCGTCAGCGCGACAATGATGGTGAACAGGCCCGGGCCCATGACAACCATCAGCAGGATGACAATGAGCAGGTACGGAATGCCGTACAGGATGTCGACGATCCGCATCATGACGTTGTCGACCCGCCCGCCGAAATACCCGGCGATGCCCCCGTAAACGACGCCGATGAGAAAATCGATGAGCGCCGCAACGATGCCGACGGCCAGCGAAATGCGGGAGCCGAACAGGATGCGCGCAAATACATCCCGGCCGAGCTCGTCGGTGCCGAACCAATGCTCGGCGGACGGCGGCTGATTGCCGTTCAGCAGGTTTTGCTTGGCGTAGCTCTGGTCCGTCAGCCACGGCCCGAAGACCGAAAGCGCCGCAAGCGCTGCGATAAAGATCAGCCCGAGCAGAGCCAGCTTGTTCTTGAACAGCCGGATGCGCGCCTGCCGCCAGAACGTCAGCTGCGGCCGGACGATCGCTTCCGTATGGCCCGCGCGTTTTTGCATCGGCACAAACAAGTGATCGGGAACCGCCATTCTCATCGCTCCTTTCCATGCAGCTTAATGCGGGGATCGATCAGACTGTACACGAGATCGACCAGGAACATCATGAAGATGAGCAGGGCGCTGTAAAACACCGTCGTTCCCATGATGACCGCATAATCCCGGTTGTTGATGCCGTCCACAAAATATTTCCCCATGCCCGGAATCGCAAAAATTTTCTCGATGACAAAGCTGCCCGTCAGCACGTTCGCAAGCAAGGCGCCGACTAACGTCACCACCGGCAGCACCGCATTGCGCAAGGCGTGCTTGAAAACGATCGTCGCCGGGGAAAGCCCCTTGGCCCTTGCCGTCTCGATGTAATCCTGCGTCAAAACTTCGACCATATTGGCCCGCGTCAGTCTCGCAATGATGGCGATCGGTCCGGCCGAGAGCGCGGCCGCCGGCAGCACGACATGCTTCCAGGTCCCCCACGTCGCCACCGGCAGCAGCTCCCATTCCACCGCGACGTATTTGATCAGCAGCGGAGCCACGACGAAATTGGGCACCGCGATGCCGATCACCGCGAGCACCATGGCGATGTAGTCGATCAGGCCGTTTTGCCGGAGCGCGGCTGCCGTTCCGAGCGCAATGCCCGATGCGATCGCAAGGAGCAGCGACACGATCCCGAGCTGGAACGAGACCGGGAAGCCGCGCTCGATCATGGCGTTTACGCTTTCCGGATAGTGCGAGATCGACGGCCCGAGATCCAGCGCGAGCAGCGACTTCAAATAAAGCGTATACTGGACGTAGACCGGCTTATCCAAGTGGTAGAATGCCATCATGTTTTTGACGACGGCCGGATTCGCTTCCTTGCCGTCCCGGTCGAACGGGGAGCCCGGAACCGTATGCATCAGGAAAAACGTAATCGTGACGATAAGCCACAGCGTCACCAGCATGGACACGAATCTTTTCAATAGGTACGGCGCCACTGGATCACCCGCTTTTTAACAAAATGAAGTTCGCATGGCCAGCTCCGTCATCACCAGCATCGCTTGGTACGCCTCCAGAATGTTCTTGGCTTGAAAGGAAACGACCGGCGAACCCTGCTCGATCGTCGTTCCCGGCATCAGATGCGCCCATTCGGCCTGCCCGTAATTGGCGAATTCGATCGACAGCACCGGATTCGCCGGGGGCGTTAAAGGCTTCACGCGGCCGCGGGCCTCAAGCGCTTCCCTCGTTTTCTCGCGAAGCAGCTGCCCGCTCTTCTCCGGCGTCAAGCAGAGCGCCGCCGTCCGGGAGATGCGCCGCTTGACGACGGCCGTCGTCACCCCCGGGATTAACGACTCGGCTTCCTCCGCCGTCTCGTCGTCTCCCGCCACGAGCAGCACCGGCACGCCGTAATGTCCCGCGACGAACGCGTTGAAGCCGAGCTCGCCGATGGCCGTATGGTTGATATACATATTCCGCACGCCGAAAATCATCGTATGGCTGAGTACGCCTTTCCTTGCGGCCCGTGTATGGTACCCCAGAAAAGCGGCGCCGGCGAAGCTCGCATCAAGCCCCTGCACCATCGAAAACGGCTTGACGTCCCCCGAAATCAGCTGCGTTTCGGCATGAAGCTTCTCGATCAGCAGGTTGTTCATCTTGGAATGGCTGTCGTTGACCACCACCTCCCCGCAGCCCTCCTGAAAAGCCGTTTCAATGACATGATTGGCCTCCGCGGTCATGATGAGCCGCCCTCTTTCGTAGTTGTGCTTTCCGGAATCGACAAACGTGGAATCGACCAGCCCGGTAATGCCCTCCATATCGACCGAGATGTACAGCTTCATCGCTCAATCCTCCCATTTAATATAGATAGATAAAAAAATCCAGCAAACGACCCCCGGCAGCCGTAAGGCTTCCAAGCGTATCGTTTGCTGGATTTTATTTACGCGTATGTTTCCATACTTATAAACAAAGCAGCATTATCCGGTCCCTGAAGCGCCGGAATTGCAATCCCGGCCGTTCAAGGCCAATTTGTATTTTTTTTGCGCATCTTTGAAGGCGACGATGATCGCTTTCTGCGACGAACCGTGATACCTTCGCTTGATCTCGTCCGCGACCGGCTCGAACGCCAGAATGCTCTGCCCGACGAATAAGGAGCGGACAAAGTGCGAGGTTAGCGGAATGGTGGACGAGCAGCCCGCATCCACGATTTTGTGGCTGGTCGTATCCACGACAAGTCCGATGAAAAAGGCGCTGTACTGCTGCGTAATCGGATTATTGAGAGAGGTCTGCGCATCGCCGACCACGTAAACCGTGTCTTTATCGTAATCCATACCGTCTCCCTGAATCGGCGCCCTGAATCCGACAAACAGGGATGAGGGAAGGGAAGCTTCCCACGACCTGCCGTCTTCGGACGCTGAAATCATGAATATGTAATTTATTCTAACAACAAACTAACATATTGTAAACACGAATATTTTTTTGTATGCGCTTACGTTATTGCTCTCTAAAATAACTAATAAAACGTTTTAGAACATTGTAAGCTTTTTATGAAAATAAAATTCCTATAACCAATTCTATTATAATAAACTCCGCCGCATCTGAATAGCTATTTTTACAATTTTATTCATGATTTGTCAATGATACGGCAATGATGGGGTGCAAAAGAAAAAACCGGCCATCCCCCAAGGATAACCGGCATGGAGCTTCGTATGCTACTCCAGACGGTAATCGTCGATCTTCTCTCCGTCTTCCCACACCTCGACGAACAAGGCGTCGCATTGCTCAAAATCGTCCGGCTTGAACGAAAGTGCTTTCTCCTCGTCCTCGCCCACATACACATTTTCCATCCCGTCTTCGTTGAACGAGAGAATGACATATAGCTTCATTTCGGAACCTCCAGCAGTCGCCTAATTCTATTCATGCCAAATGTGCGAACCTTTAATCGTTTTTCTTATAAATTTGACGGTTCAGATGATATTCCATATGCTCCACGTAATCGTCGATGAGCCACGGCAAGCTTTTCGTTTCCTGATTGACGATGACACATGGGTATGACAGCTTTTCGGCCGGTATGTTTTCGATTGCTTTAAACGTTCCGCTGCCCCCTCCAGCGTATCCCCTCGTCTCGCAAAAAAATGATAGCCTGCCTCATTACTATTTCTCCGTTCGTCCGGGCTCCCCTTTTTTCTAGCTCAAATAAATCCAACCTCCCGGCAGTATCGCAGCATATCGTCCATCTGCTTATCGCTGATCGCCTGCCATTCGAACTCGAGCTTCCTCAACAACAAGTTCGTTTTCTCCGAAGCGAGCGTGAACCGGGTATGCGCCTTTTGCTCCAGCCAGCCGTAATGAAGCATCAGGCTCTCGATCTCCTCCCGGCAAAAGCCTTCTTCGTACTTGCTCTTCATGTAATCGATGAACTCGTCAAGCGTTCCCGACGCCATGCTCTTTCCCGAGCGGCCGTCCGCGAGCACGCGGTGCATACTCACAGCATGCGGGTTGAACAAATGGAATATTTCATCCCGCAGCGCATCGGGCTTCATAAGCAGGACAATCGCTCGGCTGACCCAATCGACGCAGGAAAAATCAATATCGGCTTCAAGCCGGGGCACCATGCCGAGACGGACAAACGCTTTAAGCGTTGCGTAAAAGGCGTTTTCCTCGATGTTTTGCTGGAACTTGCCCGTCTCCGATTGGAAGACGAGATTTCCCACCCGGTAAATGCTTGTGCGGAGCCCTTGAGCCCGCGCCTGCACGACCCGCTTCTCCGCTTCGAACTTGGATTTGGCGTAATAATTCTCGTACTGCTGCCCCCGGTCCAAATCGTATTCGGTAAAATAGGCCGCAGCCTGCCCCGGTATATGTCCGGTGGCGACGCCCAGGGTGGATATATGATGCACGTCTTTCGTCCGGTGCGTGCGTGCAAATGCCAGCAGCCGCTCGGTCGAAGCGATGTTATGGCTTTCGAAGTACGAATAACTGCCATAGTGCTTCACGGTCGCCGCCGAATGCACGATGCCGTCGACGGTGCGCGCGAGCTCCAGATACGCTTCCGCTTCGAGCCCCAAGCGTTCCTGCGCCAAATCTCCCCGGTAAATCCGAATACGGCGGTCAAATTGCGCTTCCATGACATCGCCGGCGAAATAAAAGGCCAGCTTCGCAAGCAGGCGCTCCCGCGCCTCCGTCTCGGTGGCCGCCCGTACAAGAACGTGAACCGTCGCAGCGGTTCCGGTTAGCAGCTCCCGCAGCAAATGCATGCCCAAATACCCGGTGGCTCCCGTCACCAATATGTCGCTGTACCTGCTGTCCCGTGTCAGGTCGAGCGAAGCGTAGCGCTCGTTTCTCGCCCGGTACGCGGCGATCTCCTCGTCGAATCGCTCCGGCGGCTCGTTACGGCAGTCTGTCTTCAACTGCTCCAGCTTGGCGGTCAAGTAGTTGGCCTTCGGCTTCACCTTGACGGACAAAGACGCAATCGTCTGATGCTCGAAGACATCGTTGACCCCGATATCCAAGTCCTGCTGCAGCCTTGCGGTCATCGCCGCCGCCTTCAGCGAATGTCCGCCGAGCTCGAAGAAGTTGTCGTGAATGCCGATTTCGGCAATGCCCAGAAGCTCCTCCCAGACCGCCGCCATCTTCCTCTCGATGTCCGTACGCGGAGGGATGCGGTCGCGCTTGGCTCCGGTGCGCTCGCCCGGATCGGGCTCGGGCAGCGCTTTGCGGTCGATTTTGCCGTTGGGCGTGAGCGGCATACGCGTTAACGGCACGAAATACGAGGGCAGCATATACTCCGGCAGCTCCTTGGACAAGTGCTCCCTGACGGCCTTGACCGGCAGCTCCTCCGTTCCGGCGAAGTAAGCGCACAACGCCTTGGCGCCGCTGCCGTCCTCCCGGGCGACCACGGCCGCTTCCCGAATCGAGGGGTGGTTCAGCAGCGCATGCTCAATCTCTTCAAGCTCGATCCGAACCCCCCGGATTTTCACCTGATGGTCTAAACGGCCCAAAAATTCAAGCGTGCCCTCCGGTGTCCAGCGCGCGAGATCGCCCGTTTTGTACATGCGTCCCTTCCCGGCGAACGGGTCGGGCACAAATTTGTCCGCCGTCAGCCGTTCGTCATTGAAATACCCTCTGCCGACGCCATCCCCCGCGATGTACAGCTCTCCCGGCACGCCGGACGGCTGAACCTGCAAGCAGTCGTTCAACAGGTAGATGCGCGTATTCGCAATCGGCCTGCCGATGGGCGGAAGCTCGGGGATCGGGCCGGCCGGATCGATCGTATGAGCCGCCGCGACATGCGTCTCCGACGGACCGTAATGATTGTGCAGAAATACTCGGTGCCGCCGCAGATGCGCCTTGAATTTGTCCGGGACGACCAGCGGTTCTCCCGCCGTTATGATGTGGCGCACCGACGCCGGAAGCTTGTCCGCGTAGGCGCTCTCGTTCAGCATGAGCTTCAAATAGGAGACGGGCAGGAACAAAACTTGAATCCGGCGCTCCTCAATGAACCGCAGCAGCTTGTCCGGGCTCCGCCGGATTTCGTTCGTCACGAGGTGCAAGGTGCCTCCCGCCAGCAAGGCGGCCCATATTTCCTGCGAGCTGACGTCAAAGCTGAGCGTCGTAAATTGCAGCACGCTGCCGCTGTAATCGACGTTCGTGTGCGTGAACTGGTGGTGAAGCAGATTAACTATATTACGGTGCTCGATCATGACGCCCTTCGGCTGTCCGGTCGTTCCAGACGTATAAATCACGTACAGCAAATGGCTCGAACGGCTGCGGGGCGAAGGGTTATCGGCCGCTCCCCCGTAGGCGGCCTCCGTATCCAGACACAGTTTCACGCCGTCAAACTCGACCCGGCCGGCCAAATGCGTCTGTGTGAGCAAGTAACGGGCCCGGCTATGGTCCAGCATATACTTCACCCGCTCGCCGGGATAATCCGGATCGATCGGAAGGTAGGCCCCTCCCGCCTTCAAAATGCCCAGCAGGCCGACGATCATGTCCAGCGACCGCTCGGTCATCAGTCCGACGAGCTGCTCCGGCTGCACGCCTCGGCGAACCAAAACGGCCGCCAGCCGGTTCGCCCGGTCGTTCAACTGCCGGTAAGTGAGCGCTTCGTCTCCGAATGCGACAGCGGGCCGGTCCGGCGTCAGCCGCACTTGATCCTCAAACCATCCGTGAATCGTCAAGTCGCGGTCATACGCGGATTCGGTTTGATTCCGGCCCTCCACTTGCTCTTTTATTTCCGCTTCCGAAAGCAAGCGCAGCCCGGACAGCCGCTTTTCCTCCGAAGCCACCGCCTCCTCCAAAATCCGCACATACCGGTCCGCCATCCGCTCGATCGTCTCCCGCACGAACAGATCGGTGCAGTACTGGAAATCAATCCGGAGCGTCTCTTCCGTTTCCTCCGCATCAAGCATAAGATCATACTTAGAAATCGGGTCCACGTACCGCTGAACGGCGATCCGGCTCCCTTCAATTGATGGCGTCATGCGGCCTGTATTTTGCATCACGAACATCGTGTCGAACAGCGGATTGCGTCCCGGCACTCTTGGAATGCGCAGCGACTGTACCAGCCGTTCCAGATCATAGTCCTGATGCTCGAAGGCTTCGAGCAGAATCGACTTCAGCTCCTGCAAATAGGCGGCGAACGTCTTCGTCCGCTCCGGGAAGCTCCGGATCGGCAGCGTATTGACGAACATGCCGATCAGCGGCTGCAGCTCGGCTTGCGGACGGTTGGCGACGGGAACGCCCACGATGATGTCTTCCTGGCCGGAATACCGGGCAAGCAGCACCTTGTAGGCGGCAAGCAGGATCATATACAAGGTGGTGTCCGTCCGAAGGGCGAGCTCTTTCAAACGCGCCGTCAAACCGGCCTCAAGCCGGAGCGGGTAAGTGTCGCCCCTGAAGCTTTGGAAGCCCGGTCTTTCCAAATCGGCCGGCAGCTGCAGCATCGGGAGCTCCCCGGTCAAGACCGCCCTCCAATACTCGCGCTGCTCCGCTTCCTCCTCCGGTTCGCGGCTGTTCAGCCGGAAGGCGTAGTCTTTGAATTGAGTCGCCGGGCGAGGCAGCGCTTCTCCCCGGTACAATCGGCTCCATTCCTCGAAAAACACATGCATCGAGACGCCGTCCACAATAATATGATGAAAATCCAGCATCAGATAATGAAGCTCCCTGGAGCTGCTTATGAGTCCGGCCCGGAACAACGGCGCTTTTCCAAGATCGAAGGGGACGACGAGCGCGGACATCAGCCGCTCCGCTTCTTCTTGCCCCGCCTCATAGAACTGCATTTGAAACGCCGCGCATGGCCGGATTGTCTGCACGACCTCCCCGTCCACCCAGGCAAAAGCCGTACGAAGCGGTTCATGCCGCTCGATCATTTGCTCGAACGCCCGCTCCATCCGCCGCCGGTCGACGCTCCCCTCGATCTTGAGCAGCAGCGGGGTATTGTAAGCCGTCCCCGCCCGCTCCATCTGCCCGATGAAGAAGAGCCGCCTTTGCGCCGGATGAAGGGGATAATGCTCCCGCTCGGGCGCTTTTCCAACCGCCTGACCGCCTCCGGCCGGTTTGACCGCTTGACCGATCCGCTCTGCCTGCTGGCGGATGGTCGCATGCTCGAACAACTCCGCGATCGACAGCCGGACGCCGAAGCGCTGTTCAATCTGTCCGCGCAGGACGGCGGCATGCAGCGAGTGGCCTCCGGCGTCGAAAAACCGGTCATGGACGCCGACCGTCCGCAAGCCGAGGAGCTCCTTCCACAGCTCCGCAAGTTCCCGTTCCGTCTCGCCGGCCGGAGGCGCGTAAAAGGCGGACTCCGAAGCTCTCCCGGGCTCGGGCAGCGCGCGCCGGTCCACCTTGCCGTTCGCATTCACAGGCAGCTGCGGAAGCATAACGAAGCGGGACGGAACCATGTAATCCGGCAGCTGCTCCGCCACAAATGCCGACAGCTCCTTGTGGGAGAGGCGCTCTTCGGATACGACGTATGCGCACAGACACGCACGTCCGGCATCGTCTTCGCGCGCGGTCACGATGCAATCAAGCACCCGGTCGTGCATCCGGAGCCGGTGCTCGATCTCGCCCGTTTCCACCCGGAAACCGCGAATTTTCACCTGATGATCGATGCGCCCCGCGTATTCGACGGACCCGTCCGGCAGCCACCGGGCCAAGTCCCCCGTCCGGTACAGCCGCTCCCCCTCGCAGAACGGATGGGCGACGAATTTCTCCTCCGTCAGCTCCGGCCGGTTCAAATAGCCCCGGGCCAGGCCGACGCCGGAAATGCACAGTTCCCCGGGAACCCCTACCGGCTGCGGCTGGCCGCAGGCATCCAAAATATACAGCCGAACATTGTACAGTGGCTTTCCGATCGGAATGTTATCCGAGGGAGCCTTTACGAGATGCGTCGTGGTGAAAATCGTATTTTCGGTAGGACCGTATACGTTATAAATGAGGTAGCTTTGCGGATGGAATGTCTTCAGCTTTTCCCCGCCCGTCATCAGCACGCGGAGCGAGCGATTGGGAAGCTTCATGAACTGCTCGCCGAGCTGGGTCGGCAGGAAGCTGACGGTAATGACTTGCCGGTTAAAATACGCGTTAAGCTCGGCAGCATCGAGCCGGATAGGCTCGGGAACGATACAAACCGCCGCCCCGGAAATAAGGTAAGGGAAGATTTCCAAGATCGAGGCGTCGAACCCGACACTGCAATATTTGCTGCTGCGGTCCTCCATCGTAACTCGAAAATACGAGCAATGCCATTCGCAAAAATTAACAAGCGACCGGTGCTCGATCAGCGTGCCCTTCGGCCGGCCGGTGGACCCGGACGTATAAATGACATAAGCCAGACCGGACGGTTCCGCAAGCTCCGGCAAAGGAGACGCATCCCCTTCATGCATCCGCCGGTCCGCGAGAGCGACGACTTGGCCCTCAAAGGCAAACGGAAGCGCCGAATCCCCCTCCGTGAGCAGCAGCTTCGCTCCGCTATCCTCCAAAATATAGCGTACGCGGTCCGGGGGATAATTCGGATCGATCGGCACATACGCCGCGCCCGCTTTCAGCACCGCCAGAACAGCGGCGAACATCGGCAGCGCGGGGCGCGTCATGACGGCGACAAGGGTATCGGCGCGTACGCCGCGCTTAATCAGTACTCTGGCCAGCCGGTTCGATTGCTCGTCAAGCTGCCGGTAAGTCAAGCTGTCGGCCCCGTCGACAACCGCCGGGCGATCCGGCGTCCGCCGGGCCTGCTCCGCGAACAGGCGATGAATGGTCGCATCGGAGGAAAAGGGCCTGTCCGTTTGATTGAACCCAACCAGCAGCTGCTCTCTCTCGTCTTGGCTCAGCAAAGCGATAAGGCCGACCGGCGTACAGGGAGCTTCGAGCCACGTCATGACGATATTTTCCAAATGTCCCAGCAGCCTGCGGATCGTCTCCGGCTGAAACGCGGCCGGCTTGTACTCCGCGCAGACTTCGAGCACGTCCGAAAGCACGAATCGGATCGCAAGATCGCACCCCGGAATGGCGAACCCTGTCCGAACGGTGCTGGGAGCTTCCACGACTGCGGCCGTATTGAAGGCAAGCCGCGCGTCAAGGTCACGCAGCTCGCTGCGTGTCAGCGCGTAAGCCTGTCCTTGGGCCAGCGTATCCTCCGCCCGCGCGACCAGCGATTCGAACGGCAGCGAAGCCGTTCCGGCGATTCGGGCAAGGATGATCCGGTCTTCCTCCGGCGTAACCGCCGCAAACCGTACCTCTTCGGTACGCAAATAGCGAAGCAGCAACACGGCCCAAGCCGTATAAAGCACGGTGCCCGCCTGAACCCGGCGCGTGCCGCACAACTGATATAAACGATCCGAAGGCGCTTTTTCGAACGTGCGGCCAACCGTCCGATACGCATCCGGATCGCCCTCCGGACCGCGGTCCAGCCGGAGAATCGTCGCTTCCTCCGCATCCTGCATCTCCGTGATCCAGTGCCGGACAACGCTGCCCGTCCCTTCTACCAGCTTTTGTGACATCCCTTCTCCCTCCCGTTTCAATGGACTATGAAGACAAAAAGCAACCCGTTCCAAGTCCGAAACGAGTTGCTTGTTCATAACGAAGGCGTTCCCGGCAACCGTCAAGCCCGCGCGGCGACGCTATTTAATTTAACTATCGATTCATGTCGATCGGTTGAATAATATTGCGTATTCCGTTATATTTTACCATATTCCGTCGAATTTCCAATATGCTTTTTTTGTCTCGCCTTCGTCGCCGAAACTGCGGTTTCCGTCTGAATCATCGTACCGGCTTGTGATAAATACCGCTTTCAGCCCCCTTTTTTTGCGGTAAAATGAGACGACAGCGGAAAACGGGCTTAACGCATTATTAATTGTGGAAAATTTCACAATGTTATGAAAAGGGAGTGTCACGGTTGTCATACCGCAAACCGGAAGAAATTGCGCAGATTGCCGCAGCGATGGGCGAGAAGAAAGCAACCATGCGTCCGCTGCAAGCTTGCACGCTGGGCTTTTTGGCAGGAGCATTTATCGCCCTTGGCTTCCTTCTCTATCTAAGGGTAGCTGCGAGCGTCCCCGCGGCTTGGAGCGGATTCGGCTCCGTACTGGGCGCAGCGGTGTTCCCGATCGGTTTGATCCTCACGGTTATTGCGGGGGGCGAGCTGCTGACCGGAAACATGATGGCGGTGCCGCTGGCCCGGCTGCAGAGCAAAATAACGACGAAGCAGCTGACCGGCAACTGGCTGCTGATTACGCTCTCCAACTTTGCCGGGGCGCTCTTTGTCGCCTACCTGTTCGGTCACGTCGCCGGTTTGACGGAAGCGGAGCCGTACTTGTCCAAATTGGTCAAAGTGGCGGGAGCCAAGCTCGACGAGAGCTTCCTGCAAGCCTTTATCTCGGGGATCGGCTGCAACTGGCTTGTCGCTTTAGCCGTCTGGCTCGCCTACGGCACAGACGACGTCGCGGGCAAATTGGCCGGCATCTGGTTCCCGACGATGACCTTCGTCGCCATCGGCTTTCAGCACGTCGTCGCGAACATGTTCCTGATCCCTGCCGCCATTTTCGCAGGGCATTATACGTGGTGGGATTACCTGGGCAACTTTGTCCCGGTCTTTCTCGGCAACGCCGTCGGAGGCGGCGTCTTTGTCGCCGCAGCCTACTGGATCGCGTATCTGAGAATTAAAGACAACGGCGCTAAATCGGGAATCGGCTCTCCCGAAGCCGCAGCCTCTGCAGACAAGCGAACGAGCGGCTGCTAAAGGCACTGCTTGAAGGAAGCGTCAGAAACGGAAGATCGCCGTAAGCAAGCCACCTTTTGCGCAACGCGCGCCTTTCTCCCGGCGCGCGTTGCAGCGCTTCACGGGCCCCTTAAGCCTCTGCCTCCAGGTCGGTGGAAGCCTGTCGCTGTCGCAGAAGCTTCTCTATCTTATCCCCGCGCCGAAATAATGCAGCAGCCCTTCCCTGGCCTCTTCCAACGCAGGCAATTCATCCGTCAAATAAGCCTGCGGCCCGAAAGCCCGGAGAATCTGCCGCAAGTAGACGTACACTTCTTCCTTTACGGCCCATATTTCGTCTGGAACATACTTTAGCTGCTCAACCAGAGTCAGAAAAGCTTCGGCCATATCGTCCGCAATTTGCGTTTTATCGCCTAAGCCATGCTTTAAGACTTGCCCCGAGCTCTGATCTACAATCAGAAACATCTTTGGATAAAAGGGGCGTCCCCCTTCGTCAATAGGTATAGGCATGAAGAAGCAGTCGATCTCCCAGCTCCCCGCCGACCCTTTTGCCGATTTTTTCGCCTTGGTCAGACGAAGCTCGTCGATCGGGACGGCTTGTACCGAAGCTCCTTCGTCCAAAGGCTCCGGCGACAGCCACTCATTCGACCAGACGATTCCGCCTTCGGTCCGGGACGGCACCCGGACGAGGAACGTTTCTTCGTCCTCGTGAAACAGCGCATCCGGGTCCTGGCGATACTCCAATGCGATTTCCCTCGCCTGCTGAAGCGCCCGGGCGAAGAAAACCGCCTGCTCCTGCGTTAAGTCCGGCCACGGAACAAAGCCGGGTTCGTACACCCGGAATGTCGGCCAGGCGTGAGCGCCGCGGAATTTGAGACCAAGCTCCTTGATCAGCTTCAATTCTCGCGGATACAGCTCGTCCCTGCTGTCAAATGAAAGCAGCAGAGCATCCTGGGTAAATCTGGGGTCTTCGTCCAATTCGCCCGCGAACATGCTCATGATCGAATGCAAGCCTTTGGTTCCCATATAAACGGACAGCCCGAAAACCTCGCCTCCGTTGCCCAAAATGCTGCAATACCCGATTTCGCCGCTTTCCGGATTTTGCACGCCGAACATGTGCCCGTTCGTCATCCATTCCCAGCACTTGCTTTGCTTGAAAGAGATGGCCTCCTCATATAACGCTTTCCACTGTTCCAATGTCGGATTCATAGGTACACTTCCTCGTTCTCGAAAATGGCAATGCTATCGTCCATCTCGTCCCCTCATTCTTGATCTTCATTATTATACCATACTTGTCCAACCATTTCGGACCATCAGCCCAATCTGCAGGCGCCGCAAATCCGACCAATGAAAAAGTCTCCCGGTTATCGAACACGGAACAGCAGCAACCCTCAAAATTCCGCTCCCCACCCGTTCACATATCCACCCGGCACTTGAATATATTTAGTAACAAGCACTTTTTTCCAAGTACTTGTCATGTTTAGTTACATCCTGCTCTACACACTTATCGTCCATCCGGTCCCCAACGCCGTTCAAGCTTTCGACGCCGGCTCATCCGCTTTTTGACCGCGCTATCGAAGCCAGCTTTGATCCAAAAGCTATCAGGAGGTGTTCCGCATGACAGAGCCTTTATTTACCGTATCCCGCGAGGATTGGTCCCTGCACCGCAAAGGGTATCAGGATCAGACCCGCCATCAGGAGAAAGTCCGGGAAGCGATTAAGCAAAATCTCCCTGATCTGGTGACGGACGAAAGCATCATCATGTCGGACGGCAAACAAATCGTCAAAGTGCCCATCCGCAGTCTGGATGAGTACCGTTTCCGCTATAACTACAACAAGAGCAAGCATGTGGGGCAAGGCGACGGGGACAGCCAGGTCGGCGACGTGCTCGGGGTGGACCCGCAGGCCGCTTCCGCTCCGGGCAAGGGCGAGGGCGCCGGCGATCAGCCGGGAGACGACTATTATGATGCCGAGGTGCAGATGGAGGACCTGCAGTCCATGCTTTTTGAAGAGCTGGAGCTGCCTAACCTGCGGCAGAAGGAGAAGCACAACGTTTCAACCAAAGAAATCGTTTTCAACGACATCCGTAAAAAGGGCATCATGTCCAATATCGACAAGAAGCGGACGATTCTCGAAAATCTGAAACGGAACGCCACCTCGGGGGTTCCCGGCATTCATCACATCAGCCCGGACGATCTTCGCTACAAGACGTGGGACGAAATCGTCACGCCTCACTCGAACGCGCTGGTGCTCGCCATGATGGATACGTCGGGCAGTATGGGGTCCTTCGAAAAATATATCGCGCGCAGCTTTTTCTTCTGGATGACGCGGTTCCTGCGGACGAAATACGAGCAGGTGGAAATCATTTTCATCGCCCACCATACCGAGGCCAAGGAAGTGACGGAAGAGGAATTTTTCACCAAAGGCGAAAGCGGCGGCACGATCTGCTCCTCGGCCTATCAGCTTGCCGTCGACTTGATCGACCGGCGGTATCCGCCGTCCCGCTTCAATATATATCCGTTTCATTTCTCCGACGGCGATAACCTGACATCGGACAACGAGCGATGCGTGCGGCTGATCGGCGAGTTAATCAAGCGGGCGAACCTGTTCTGTTACGGCGAAGTGAACCAATATAACCGCAGCAGCACGCTGATGTCCGCTTACCGGAACATTCACGATCCGAAATTCGTGCACTACGTGATCCGCGAGAAAGGCGAAGTGTACAAGGCGCTCAAAACCTTTTTCCCGAAAGGCGCGGAAGGGAGGATCGCCCAGTGAATGCGGACGATCTAAAGCAGCTGGAATACGCCATCGCGGAAATTACCGAGGTCGCCAGCGGCTTCGGTCTCGACTTTTACCCGATGCGCTACGAGATATGCCCATCGGATATTATTTACACGTTCGGCGCTTACGGGATGCCGACCCGCTTCAGCCACTGGAGCTTTGGCAAAACGTTTCATAAGATGAAAATGCAGTACGATTTCGGGCTCAGCAAAATTTACGAGCTCGTCATCAACTCCGACCCGTGCTACGCCTTCCTGCTCGACGGCAATTCGCTCATTCAGAACAAGCTGATCGTGGCGCACGTGCTGGCGCACTGCGACTTTTTCAAAAACAACGTCCGCTTCTCCAAGACGAACCGCAACATGGTCGAGAGCATGTCCGCCACGGCCGAACGCATCCGCCAGTACGAGATCGAATACGGGACGGAGGAGGTGGAACGGTTTATCGATGCCGTGCTCGCCATTCAAGAGCATGTCGACCCGCTGATTACGAAGCCGTACCGCGGACGCGGCAGCGGCCGGGACGAAGCGGCGGACGATCGGAAAAAACCCGCGGAGCGCAAGTTCGGCTACGAGGATTTATGGGATTTGGATGAGAAGCCTGCGGCCAAGACGCCCAACACCAAAGAAGTCCCGCCCAAGTTTCCGGCCGAGCCGGAGAAGGACCTGATGCTGTTTATCGAAGAGCACGCTCCCTATCTGAAGGATTGGCAGCGCGATATCATGACGATGCTGCGGGACGAAATGCTGTATTTCTGGCCGCAGCTGGAAACGAAGATTATGAACGAAGGCTGGGCCTCCTACTGGCATCAGCGCATCTTGCGGGAGCTTGATCTGACCGACTCCGAGACGATCGAATACTCCAAGCTGAATTCCTCCGTCGTCGTCCCGTCCCGCCATACGCTCAATCCGTATTACCTGGGACTGAAAATCTTCGAGGACATCGAGAAGCGCTGGGATAATCCGTCCGCAGAGGACCGGGAGCGCTTCGGCTATAAAGGCGGCGAAGGCCGGCAAAAAATATTCGAAGTGCGCGAATTCGACTCCGATCTCTCGTTCATCCGCAACTATATGACTAAGAAGCTGTGCGACGAGCTTGATTTGTACATTTTCGAGAAGAAAGGGCCGGAATGGAAAATTACCGATAAATCGTGGGAAAATATCCGCGATCAGCTTGTATATTCCCGGGTAAACGGCGGCTTCCCTTATATCGTGGTCGAGGACGGAGATTTCGAGAAAAACGGCGAGCTGTACTTAAAGCATATGTACGAGGGCATCGAGCTCGATTTGAAGTACGTCGAGCGGACTCTTCCGTATATTTACCAGCTGTGGGGGAAGACGGTCTATCTGGAGTCGGTCATCGAAACGAAGCCGGTGCTGTTCGCCTACGACGGGAAGAAGCATAACCGGAAGTTTTTGTAAAAGGCAAGCCGCGGCGGCACATGCTGTTGCGGCTTCTGTTTGTTGAACCGGTCGGAAATAGTTGATTGCAGGGAAATCATGCTGTGCTGTATACTATTTCCCGTACACTAGAACGGCTTGCAAGGGCGGTCGGCTAACCTCTCGGAAGGGAGGTGATGCCTGTGGAGGTTAAAGACGCTCTGACTCTCATGATCGGCTTCGGTTCGCTTCTTATTGCGCTGCTGACGCTGGTTGTGACCATCGTCATCGTGCTTACCCAAAACAAAAAGAAATAGACCGCCCCTCGGGAAAGGATTAGGTCTATCTCTCGGATCAACTCTTAGTACCTGAGCCGACCGCCTTTGAAGCGGCCTATTGTACTATAGGAGTCGTGTTAGCCGCACGGCTCCTTCTTTATTCTTATGATACAACTTCTATTTCATACCTGCAAGCCGTTCTCCGTTTGCGACATAAAAAACCTTGTCATACGCCGGGGACTACGCAGTAAACTTTACGGCTTAGCTTCTTATAAATACCACTTGGATAAGCGTAGTTTCTTTTCAAATACGGCCGTGGCTTCATGATTCGAACTCACTTACGAAGACAACTCCACCCCGCCCGGCTCTTTCCGCCGAGTCAGCGCATACGCAACCCCATAGCCAACCACGACGAGGCCCGCCGCCGCTTTAGTTACGCCCGCTCCGATCCGTTCCCATTCCCCGATAAGGATAAGAAACGCGGGAATCGTCGCCGTCACCCAAGCTTGAATAAGCGTCACCCATCCGACCAATGCGCCAATATTGCGCTTTAGCGCCAGCAGAATAAAAAACAAGGTCCACAGGAACGACCACATGAGCCAGATGATGCCGAACTTTTCGTCGTGAAAGTGAAGGAAATTCACGGCCGAATAGCCGACGGCAAGAATGGCGACCCATAACGAGTACCAGCCGACGCCGCTCGTATCCAACCCTTGCAAGTTCGTAATGCCTACATAGAGGTAAGTAAGGCCGAACAGAAAAATACCGGACGCCTGAAATATCGTCCATGCGTCTCCCCCTGAAGTGAAGATCATATAAAACGGGGTTATCACCTGCATACCGCCGATAAACAGGTTGAACACGCCGGCGCTCCTGCCGTCAATACGGCCTAAAAGCATCAAGCCGTTCAGAAACAGCACGGCGCCGACATACAGCAGACCTACGGCGCTCATCTTGCGACCTCCCTGTCTTCGCGCACCAGCCGCTCGTCGTCTTCGTACCACGCCAGCCCATTCCGTATCCCCCGCACGTAGTAGGCCACAAACGGGTCATCCTGCCGCCGGTTTCCGAGCAGCCGGGCCAGCGGAATTTCAATACAGGTTCTGACGGCTCTTTTCAGCGAGCGTGCCCCATACTGCTTGTCGAATCCCAGAGAGGCGATGACTTCCTTGGCGGACGGATCGAGCTGAACCATGCAGCGGTGCTTCAGAACCCTGCGGTTGAGGGAATCCAGCAGCGAATCCAGGATCGGCCCGAGCCCTTCGCGCCCGAGCCAGTTAAATACATACACATCGTCGATGCGGTTGATAAATTCGGGCGAAAACCGGCGCTCCGTCTTTTTCCGTACGATGGCCCGCAGAAGCTCGCGGTCGGAAGCCCCCCAATGCCCGGGCTGTATATACCATCCGAGCTTTTTCCAGAAAGCCTTCAAGCTTCCGTCGGCGAATTCCGTAATCTCCTGTGCCCCAAGGTTGCTGGTCATAAAAATAAGGCTGTTGCGGAAATTGACCGTTTTCTCTCCCGACGACAAGACCATCATGCCGTTGTCCAGCACGCCCAGCAGCGAATAGATAACTTGATCGTTCGCTTTCTCCAGCTCATCGAACAGCACGATGCCGGGTTTGCCGTAAGAGCCTTCGATGCGCTGCGTATCGAACAAGGACGTGCCTTCCTTGCTTCCTACGTAGCCAGGGGGCGCTCCGGTTAAGGCCGCGGCATAATGCTCCTGGGCCAGCGTGTTCATATCGATCCGGCAAAACGCCTCGGCGCTGCCGTGGATCGCTTCCGCCAGCGCTCTTACCGTTTCGGTCTTCCCTACCCCCGTCGGTCCCAAAAACAACGCCACATACAACGGCCGGGCCGGCTCCGAAATGTCGGACCAGACGACCCTAAGCATCTCCTCCAACCGCCCGAGAGCTTCGTCCTGCCCGCAAATTTTCGAACGGACATGCTGCATGACGCGATCGACGTCAAAGCGAAACCGGGTCACGACCCGAGGAGAAGAAGCGCGGTCCTCTTCTTCCCCGGCTGTCTGCTCTTGGCGCTGGTGGATGGTTTTCAGCTTCTCGGCGATGAACGACATGTCAGCCTCCGGCCGCCTTTTGCTTGCCCTCGTGAGGAATTCCCGCGATCGGGCATTCCGCGGTTCCGGCCGTCGACCGGGTGATCTTCTCTACGTTTTCCCTCGCCTTCTCGGCATCCAGTACCCACGTTCGGTAAAAGTCGAACGGGCATTCCGCAATCCCTTTGTCTCCGTCCCCGGAATGAATGAGTCCCGTGTAGCCGCGATGGAGCAGCTTGAACAAATGGTTCTGGGATTGGGCGTTTTTGCGGAAATCGCGGATTAACGAAACCGACAGCTCCGCGTACTGGATGCCGTTTTCCTCCGTACCGCATTCCCCCAGCGTGCGCCCGTCGAAGCCGATGATCGAGGAGTGGCCGAAATAGGAGTAAACGCCGTCGAAGCCGGCCGCGTTGGCTACGGCGACATACGTATTGTTGGACCAGGCCATCGCTTTCGCCATCATGATTTGCTGGTCCTTGGACGGGTACATATAGCCTTGGCAGCGCACAATCAGTTCTGCTCCCTTCATCGCACAGTCGCGCCATATCTCGGGATAGTTGCCGTCGTCGCAGACGATAAGGCTGATTTTGAGTCCCTTGGGTCCTTCCGCCACATACGTGCAGTCGCCGGGATACCACCCTTCGATCGGGCACCACGGAATGATTTTTCTATATTTCTGAACGATATCCCCTTTGTTGTTCATGAGAATCAAAGTATTGTACGGAGCTTTGTTCGGATGAGCCTCGTGCCGTTCCCCGGTTAAGGAAAATACGCCCCACGTATTGGCCTTCCGGCAAGCCTCGGCGAAGATGGCGGTTTCTTCTCCGGGTATGGAGGAAGCGGTTTCATACATTTCCTGCTCGTCGTACATAATGCCGTGGGTGCTGTATTCCGGAAAAACAACGAGATCCATGCCGGGCAATCCCTGCTTCATCCCAACAATCATATCGGCGATCCTGCGGCAGTTGTCCAGAACCTCCGCCCGGGTATGCAGGCGCGGCATCTTATAGTTCACCACCGCCACCCCTACGGTATCCTGACTGCTGGAAATGTCTCCATGTCTCATCGAAAACCCCTCCTTGGTGTGTTTTGCATCGGCCGGAACAGGTTCATCTCGCCGTCCGGCTGACTTGACCGTGATTAAAGCAAAATCCGTGCCAATACCTTTTGCCGCCAAATCTAAGAAACCGCTTACAATCGAGGCTGCCATTTGTCGCAATTTGAGACAATCACAGCCCTACCTTACTATGCGAAAAGCGTCAAAACCCTCCACAAACCTGTAACTGTCGCAAAATGATACACTGTCTTTTTTTTACACACCGACTTCAAGAAAGCAGTCAACCCAATTTCAAATAGACCCGATTTAAAAATAAACAAACCTATTTAGGGCCTGTCTTCAAACCTAAGTCATCCAAACCATAATCGAAACCAAAGTCAAAAACGCCTTAAAGTACAGGCTAATTTTTCAAACCGTGTGGCAATTCGGCGATAATTTTTTATTTTGTTAAAGAAGCATTCCGCTCCGTGGCGTTCTTTATAAAGCCACCATCACAATGACGCGGAATACGGCGAGATTTTTACTGGGGATTACTGGTTTAGCATGTTGATCTTCAAGAAGATTCAGGATTGCGTTGGTACCATACGCTCGATCTGTCAAAACGTTCGTTCCTGTAAGTTCCATCGATTTCAGCATCTCATAGCCTGTAACACAATCATGGCTTTTTCCGCCCGTGAGTTCAAAACGCAGAGGGTTACCCAGTGTATCGACAATGGCGTGAATCTTGGTCGTTAGTCCACCTCGGGAGCGTCCGATCGCCTGAAATTGCTGCCGCCTTTTGCCCCGGCTCCATGCTGATGAACGCGAACTACGGTCGCATCGATCATCACATTTTCGAAGTAGGTTCAATTGCAACATGTTCCAGAATCTTGTCCCACACGCCCGACATTTGCCAGCGGCGAAACCGAGTGTACACGCTTTTCCAGGAACCATAATACTCCGACAGATCGCGCCAAGGCGCGCCAGTTCTAGCGATCCAAAGCATCGCGTTCAGCATCGTCCGATTGTCTTTTGCTGGTCGGCCGCCTTGCTTTTTTCGCTCAGCAGGCAGCACGTCTTTAATGATTTCCCATTGTTCATCGTGTATTTCGTATCGTCTTCTCATATCCTGATTCTACCACTATTTTTGCTTATTTTATAGTTTGAAGACAGTCCCTAATAGGTTGAGAAAATATATTGCATTGCATTATCAGTCCCATGAAATAGATCTTCAATGTCCAAAGCTAGAGGTATGTCAGGATACAAAGAAGTCATGTTCTCATTTCCGATAAAATGAAGCTTTCTTGTCGGGTATGAAATCATGAGTTTAGTATTTGGCAGAACAAAAGAACCCACGTTACCAAAAGAATCCGGCTTTCCACCAGTTGGTTCCCCAACCAGAATTCCATTCAGTTTATTTTTTAGAGAGATGGCTGTACTCACCCCAGCCGAAAATGTGCCATTATTGATAATTACGTACACTTTGTAATGGCTGCTTTGATTGAATCGCAATTCTTCAATAAGTGGATCTAGCAGGTCAGATCTCCCGCCTTCGTTAAATCGAAGATCGAAAACGACCTTTTTAATTTCGCGCTCCCTTAAATCATCCATAATCATATCCGTAATATTGGCAATAGTCTTTTCCTTCATTTCCAAGCATCGATTATACTTAAAATATAAAGTATGATTTTTGGATAAATATTCATACCAATAGTTTTCACTTTGATTTCGCAAAAACAAAGGAACTTCTTCGCCAACTTTACTGAAAAAAACAGTATCTTCGACTTCCGTCCCAGAACTAATTCGAATTTCTTGTACTTCTCCCTGACTATTTTGGAACATAAAACGATTCTCGCGATTACCTTGATTAAGGCCAAGTCCGTACATAAGATCAAGATTCTTAAGATATTTAGGGAACTGATATGAAACCCAGTATTCATTTTCATGCGGAATGATATCGCGATACCTTTCCTTAACTGATGCGATAGGATATTCATTAATTTCTATTAACCTTTGACCAATTAAAAAGCGAAACTCAGGAGTTGAGCTAATAACATAAATTCCACTAGAAAAATTAAACAAAGAAAAGGGAAGCATCGAAGTCGATGTCGTTTGCTGCACTGTTGTATGAGAATCTCCAACTAAAGCCACTAGTTCCATTATTTTAACCATTACCTGAGATGCAGTTAACTTCGGAATTTGTGTTCTAACTTCCTTAACTTTGTCATAGAATTGTTCTTTAGGAATTTTGAAAAATGCATTTGCATGTCTAGAATCTAGTTCATGGGAGAGAACATACAAATCTTCTTCCCACTTCATTATCTGGAGTCTTTTTTCATGATCCAAGGAACTGCTGCTAGAAGTAATTACGAAGAGTAATACAACTAAAAATAATTTATGAAAATATTGGCCCATCGTAGTAATAACGTGCTCGCTTTTAGATTGACCTCGTTTTTTGAAAAAGCATGAATACCACCTCTTTTTAGCTAGTATGCTCTTCATCATATCTATTATATTTACATATTATATCCTAAATTACAACTTTTTCAATAATATTTATATTACACCATCATGATACACTGTCTTTTTTTTACACACCGACTTCAAGAAAGCAGTCAACTCCGAGTTTCAAACGGTTTCATTTTTGTTATAATAAAGACACAACCCTACCAAGGAGAGGCGGAGTTCAATGAATACCAGAGTCGGTTTATTGTTTTCATTAACTGGCACAACCGCCCTGACGGAACGAGGACAATGCGATGCGGCCATCCTGGCCATCGAGCACTTCAACCAAAAGGAAATGAACGTGGAAGCGATCGTACGGGACATTTGCTCGGACCCGGCCAAAAGTGCGCTAGAAGCGGAAGCGCTTGCAAAAGACGGCGTAAAAGTGTTCATCGGTTGTTATACTTCGGCTTGCCGGAAAGCCGTTCTTCCGGTGCTGGAGAACTACGGCTGTCTGCTGGTCTATCCTACCTTGTATGAGGGGCGGGAGTGCCATTCCAACGTTTTTTATACCGGGGAGGTGCCGAACCAGCAGGTCCATGTGCTGCTCGATTACTTAACGGAGCACTTCGGGAAACGGGTGTATTGTATCGGCACGGATTATATTTATCCCCGGGAAACGAACCAGCAGGTCCGAACGTATCTCGCGGAAAAAAACGGCTTGGTCGTCGGCGAAGCCTATGTGCCGTTCGGTCATCAGACCTTCTACGACGTGCTGGAAGACATCATGGTAAAGCGGCCCGATGCCATCTTTACAACGCTTGTCGGGCAGAGTATCATCCCGTTTTATCGGGCGTACCGGCGCATGGGCTTGAACCCCGATGACCTGCCTATCTTCAGTCCGATCACGAAGGAAACGGAAATCGCGGCGATGGGCGCAGACTACGGAGCGGGGCATTACGGCTCGGCCAGCTATTTTCAATCGCTTCCAAATGAGCACAATCTGCATTTCGTCAGCGCGTTCCACGAGCGCTTCGGCTCGCAGCAGGTCATATCGTCGGTTATGTTCAACACTTATCTGGGCACCAAAATGGTACTGGACAGTATTCAAGAAACCGGGAGCCTGGATTACCGGGACGTCTTTTACCACCTGAGCGACAAAAAGCTTGAAACCGCTTGCGGGACCGTGCTCGTCGAGGGCGACCATCATCATCTGTCGAGACCCGTAAAAATCGCAAGAGCGATGCCGGACGGGCAATTCGAGATCGTGTGGGACTCGCAGCGCAATATTGCCCCGAAGCCGTTTAAAGAAAAAAGCCGGGAGCCCGGCCAGCTGAATGAGATCATTCTGGAGTCGTGGGGCCGGATCAGCGATGAAGCGATCGTCGTCCTGTCGGAGCGGCAGCATATTGTGTACATGAGCAAAAAAGCGGAAGAGCTGACCCGGTTAAAGGAAGGCCAGCTCCTGACGCCCACGCTGCTGCAGCAAATCCATCACGCGTTCGAGGTGCATCCTTACGGAACAAGCGGTCAGCAAATGCTTTTGCTTAAGCCGAAGCTAAGCGTCCGATCTTCGGCGTCACCCTATCAATTCGACCGCATCCAGACCTTAAACCCCGAATACCAATTGGAGCTGGAGGTCGCCAGGCTTGCGGCCCAATCGTGCGCCAACGTGCTGATTACCGGAGAGACCGGAACGGGAAAAGAAGTGCTGGTTCAGGCGATTCACCGGCAAAGCGAACGCAAGCACGGCCCGCTGGTCGCCGTCAACACCGGCCTGCTGCCCCGTGAGCTGATCGCGAGCGAGATGTTCGGCTATATCGAAGGAGCGTTCACAGGCGCCAAAAAAGGGGGAGCCATCGGCAAATTCGAAGCGGCGAACGGCGGAACCCTTTTTCTCGACGAGATTGGCGACATGCCGCTGGATCTTCAGGTCGTCCTGTTAAGAGCCATCGAGTCGAAGCGAATCATGAGACTCGGCGAAAATAAAGAACGTGCCGTCAACGTTCGGATTATTGCCGCGACGAACCGGAATCTTCAGGAAGAAATCGCATACAGCGGCTCGTTCCGGTCGGACCTGTTTTACCGGTTGAACGTCTTGTCGATCACGATTCCTCCGCTTCGCGAGCGCCCGGAGGATGTGGAGCATTTAAGCCGGGAGTTTCTTCGCGAACTTCAATCCGTCCACGGCGACGGGCCGGACAGCCTCAGCGGCGAAGCGCTGCAAGCCTTGGTCCAATATCCGTGGCCGGGCAATATCCGCGAATTGCGAAATGTGCTGGAGCGCGCCTACCTGCTGGCCGGACGGGAACGCTCCCCGATCCGGGCCGAGCATCTGCCGAGAGCGCTTAAAGGATACTGCCAGAGAAAGCCGCGGGCGGCCGAGCCGCTCAAACAAGCCGAGCGAAGGATGATCGAGCAGGTGCTGAGCGAGACGAAGACCATCACCGAGGCTTCGAGGGTGCTCGGCATTACGCGGAGCACGCTGTACCGGAAGCTGAAGGAATTTCAAATGGCGCCATAAGCCGGTTCCGGTTACGAGCGAACGGAAAAGGGCAGGCCCGCTTCGTGCATTGGGTCTGCCCTTAGTGCGGCCGGCAAGCGGTCCGCCCGCTTTCTCCGGCTCTTTCGTGCAAGCCCTTTATTTTCTCAAAACCAGTTGAATGACATGGGCTAAACCGGTGTGCGACTTTCCTTCCACCCGCACTTGTTCGCCGCAAAAGAAATGGATCACCTTGTGGCCTTCGCACCAAGCAAGAATTTCTTTCGGGTCGTAAAGCATCTCAATGTCCGGGGGGCCGCCTGTACCATACTTTATTTGTTCCTTGGAGTATACCTCAAGCATCATAATTCCTTCAGGCTTTATCGCATGCTTCATTTTATTAAGCACCATAGCCTGACCGTCTTTAGGAAAATGTCCGAATACCATGATGGCGGCATCATATTCCTCGTTCGGCACATGATCCTGCAATAGATTTACTTTTTGGGTGTGCACGTCAACGGCATGCTTCCGGGCTAATTTTTTCGTTTTTTGCAGACCGCTTTCCGCATTGTCGATGGCAGTCACTTCATGACCTCTTTTGGCCAAAAAAACGGCATTCCTGCCTTCCCCCTCCGCAAACGCGATAACTTTGCGATATGGTTCCAAGCGAAAGGCTTGCTGCTGAATAAATACGTTAGGCTCTTCCCCATAAAAATATTCCTCCGAGCTAAAACGCTCATGCCATATGTTTTCCATACGCACCGGCCTCCCCTATAATAAGGTATTTCCAACCGCAAACATGATGATCGGCTTCTCTTTGTTGGATATTAAAGATTCACTATATCTTAAATAAAACAAAAAAAGCAGCGGCGGTGGCAGCGCACAGTTCGCCGTGATTTGTCCATTTGACCGCCGATTACAGACTTGTTATATCCATAATATCTCCAATAGCGATAATATGTCAAGATGGAGCGCAGGACCCCCGTGACGCGCCGATTCCACCGTATTTCTGCCGAGAAAAATAAGCCGCGGCACCCGATCCGGGGCCGCGGCTCGTTGTTGCTGTCTTCGCTCAAAGCGTACGAAACTTAAGATTTCTGCAGTCGATGGCGAACGAGAAAGCTCTCTTTTCGTTTCCATCCAACGAAAGCTCTACAATCAAGCTCTCTATCTCTTTCCCCGTTAAAGCTTGGCCGCTAATCCAGCCGTGCCTTTCTTTACCAGGCAGGATTGTCGCTCCCGTGAAGTCCGGATTGCTTTTCGAGGCCTCCACCTTTTCGCTTACTTTGCCTGGGCTCGCAAGGTTCGACTGTACGGCAAGACGGCTTGGGTCAACCGTAACGGTTTCCTTATCGGTCCCGTTCTTGATCGTGATTTCGAAGTCCGTCGTTTGTGCGGTCCGCCGGATGGAACGGACGGTAACCTCCACGCCGTTAGTCGTTTGCGTGACCGGCAATTTCTGCAGTTGAAGCTTCGAGCCGCTTTGCTCCGAACCGTCCTTAGGGGAAGCGGAATTTTCGTTCCCCCCGGCTGTTCCCGAAGCATAGCCGCTGTCCGTGGAAACGGGATCATCGATATCCTGCGCGGCATGCGGAGTTCCGTTCATCAACACGGCTCCTGTGAACATAATCGAACCACAGACAAGTCCGAGCATCCATTTTTTCAACATGACGATTCGTCCTCTCTGATGTCGTTAGACCAGCGTTCGACGGTCAGCTCCAATCTCGAATCGGCCTCGGCCCGGTAATGGCGCACTATCGGGTTTCCGGCTTGATCCGTTTCCGCCACGCCGTCGGCCCTGCTGATTTGATAAACGAACTCGGAATGAAGCGGAAGCTCAAGCCGCTCGGAATATACAGGCGCATCCGGCTGCTTATTTAAAGGAAACCAGGCGTATAACGTGACGGTTTCCGGCGTATGCGGCGGGACATGAACCATCAAGTCGAGGGTCACCCACTCCTTCAATTCCTTGACCACGCGGATCGAAAGCGCAGCCTCCAGGCCGTCACAAAAATCAGTAAGGACTATTTACGGATTCGACCGTTCTCTTACCAGCCGCGCTCCTGCATCCGTTCGGCGGCTTGCAGTGCGGCAATTTCAATTCCTTTCATCGGGGTGCCCAAATTTTTGGATACCTGCGCGATCAAGGAATAGTCCGTGTAATGCGTGGCCGCCGCTACAATCGCCGAGGCGAATTTTTCCGGCGCGTCGGATTTGAAAATGCCTGATCCGACGAAAACGCCGTCCGCGCCCAAATGCATCATCAGCGCCGCATCCGCCGGGGTCGCCACGCCGCCTGCCGCAAAATTGACGACCGGCAGACGGCCGGTCTCGTGAACATGCAGCAGCAGCTCGTAAGGCGCGCCCAAAGCTTTGGCTTCGGCCATCAGCTCGTCCTTGCTCATGCCCTGCACCTTGCGCATTTGGCCGATCATCATCCGCATGTGCCGCACGGCCTCCACGATATTCCCGGTGCCCGGCTCGCCCTTCGTGCGGATCATCGAAGCGCCTTCTCCGATTCGGCGCAGCGCCTCGCCCAGATCGCGCGCTCCGCACACAAAAGGCACGGTAAACGCCCGTTTGTCGATGTGGAACAGCTCGTCGGCCGGCGTCAGCACCTCGCTCTCGTCGATATAGTCGGCCCCGAGCGACTCCAGCACCCGGGCCTCCACATAGTGGCCGATGCGGGCTTTGGCCATCACCGGGATCGTCACGGCCTTCATCACTTCCTCGACTACCGTCGGGTCGGCCATCCGGGCCACCCCGCCGGCCGCGCGGATATCCGCCGGCACCCGCTCCAGCGCCATGACCGCCGTTGCGCCTGCCGCTTCGGCGATCTTCGCCTGCTCCGCATTCATCACGTCCATGATGACGCCGCCCTTTTGCATCTCGGCCATTCCTCTTTTTACGCGTGTGGAGCCTGTCTCCATCCCGATTCCCCCTGTATTCTAGTCTCCGATCGTGCGGTATACCCGTCCCTTGCCGGAAGCGAACGGACCGTGTTCCGTATCTTTCCAGCGCCTTTCTATCTCATCTAGCAGCGTATACAAAATAGCTTTCGCCGCACCCACCAGCTCCGTGCGGTCCGCCATCTCCTGCGGCTTCTGCACGAAGGGGCCTTGTATCAGATCGTCCTTGCCGTGCTTAAGCATCCGGCTGATTCCCGCTTCGTCCATCTCCAGGTGAAACTGAAGGCCGACGACCCAGTCTTCGTAAACGAAGGCCTGATTCGGACAGCCTTTGCTGCTGGCGGTACGCACCGCCCGATCCGGCAGCTCAAACGTATCTCCGTGCCAATGAAACGGGACGAACCGGTCGGGAAAGCCCCGGAACAACGGGCTATGCTTCGCCGCCTCGTCCAGCTCGACCGGGAACCAGCCGATCTCCCGGTAGTAGTTCTGGCGGACCTTGCCTCCGATCGCCTCCGCCATCAATTGGGCGCCCAGACAGATGCCGAGCAGCGGCTTCTTCTGCCGGATGGCGGCGGCAATCCATGCCTTCTCCGCGCTGAGCCACGGATAGAGGCGCTCGTCGTTGACGCCCATCGGGCCGCCCAATACGACGGCCATATCAAAGTCGCCGAGCGCGGGGAGCGAAGCCTGCTCGTATACCTTCGTCCCCGTTACCGTATGGCCCTTCTCCCGCGCCCACGCTTCAATGAGGCCGAGCGTTTCAAACGGCACGTGCTGAATGTAATGAAGCCTCACGGAACACTCGCCTACCCTTCCTTTTTCCTATCGAATGCTATATAATGATCGTCAAAATCTATGATTAAATGATGCTTAATCCAAACATCATCCCGGAGGAATGCCCCTTGGAACTCAGACAACTGGAATACTTTATGGCCGTATGCCAAGAGCTGCATTTTACGCGGGCAGCCGATAAGCTCGGTATCGCCCAGCCGTCGCTCAGCCAGCAAATCCGCACGCTTGAGCATGAAATCGGCTCGCCCCTGTTCGACCGCGTCGGCAAAAAAACGATCATTACCGAAGCCGGCAAAATTTTGCTCAGCCACAGCTACAGCGTATTCCACGAGCTGTCGCAAGCCCGCGCCGCCATCAGCGAGCTGCAGGGCTTAAAGCGCGGCTCGCTTACCGTCGGGGCGCTGCTGACGGTCGTCAATTATTTGCTGCCCCCTACCGTCATCTCGTTTCACGAGCGGTATCCGAACGTCAAGCTGTCCGTCCAGGGTCTCCGCACCGGCGATATTTACAACGGGCTGCTGCACAACGAACTGGATCTCGGCATTGTCTTCATGCCGATGGAGCATGAGGAGCTGGAAACGATCCCGTTATGCAAGCAGGAGCTCGCCCTGGCGGCACCGATCGATCATCCCGTCGCGCAGAAGCCGGCCGTAACGCTTGAGGCGCTGCGGGAGACGCCCAGCATTTTGCTGCCGGGCAATTATCATCTGCGGCAGCTTCTGGACGAGCGGTGCCGGGCGTTCGACTTTGCCCCGCAGCCGGTGCTGGAGATGACGACGATGGAGTCGATTATCAATATGGTCGCTCAAGGCGTCGGCGTCACCGTGCTGCCCAAGGCTTACCTCGACTATATCGCCAACCCGCGAATCCGCATTGTGCCGATCGCGAATCCCGCGATCACGACGCAGATCGGTGTCGTGTACCGGAAAAATAAATATTTATGCGCGGCAAGCCGGGTCTTTATGGAGCAGCTTATCGCGACGGTCAAAACCCAAAACCCCGGGTAACGGGTCCGTTCGGCCGCCGGCCGGCCTTCAAGCTTCCCCGGCGCCCGAGGCCCGGGAAAGGACATCCGCCAGCCGTTCCACCGCCTGGTCGATCTCGTCGTGGGCTACGTACAAATTCGGCATAAACCGGATCACATAAGGCCCTCCCGGCAGCACCAGCAAGCCCTTATGCTGCAGCTCGCGGATGAACGGCCCTACCGGCCGGTCCAGCTCGATGCCGATCAGCAAACCAAGCCCGCGGACCGCCTTCACCGGCGGGGCCTGCCGCAGCTCCGCGGCCAGCCGCCGCAGCGCGTAGCGCCCGGCCGCCGCCGCCCGCTCCGGCAGCCGCTCCTCCAGCATCGTCCGCAGCGTGGCGATGCCTGCCGCCATAGCGAGCGGCGATCCGCCGAACGTGGACGCGTGACTGCCGGGCGCGAAGGCTTCGCGCAGCTTGCGCTTCCCCAGCATCGCTCCGACGGGCAGGCCGCTCGCCAGCCCTTTGGCCAGCGTCACGATATCCGGCTCGATGCCGTAGTGCTCGTAGGCAAACAGCTTGCCCGTACGCCCCATCCCCGTCTGCACCTCGTCGACGATCAGCAGCAGGTCGCGCTCCCGGCACAACCGAGCCAGCTCCCGGACAAACGCCGGATCGGCGGGATGCACGCCGCTCTCGCCCTGCACGAGCTCCAGCATGACCGCCGCGGTCCGCTCGTTGATGCACGCCCCCACCGATTCGATATCGTTATACCGCGCATACGCAAATCCTTCGGGGAGCGGGTAGAAGCCGTCCTTCACCTTGTCCTGTCCGGTCGCCGTCAGCGTGGCAAGCGTCCGGCCGTGGAACGATTGCTCGAACGTCACGATCTCGTACCGCTCCTTGGCCTGCACCCGCTGGGCATAGCGCCGGGCCAGCTTGATGGCCGCTTCGTTCGCCTCCGCGCCGCTGTTGCAGAAGAACGCCAGATCCGCGCAGCTGTGATCCGCGAGCAGCTTCGCCAGCGCCTCCTGCTGGGGGCTTTGAAACAAATTGCTTACGTGCCACAGCCGCCCCAGCTGCTCCTCCACGCTCCGTTTGACTTGAGGGGGAACGTGGCCCAGGTTGCATACGGCGAGTCCCGACATAAAATCCAGATAGACGTTCCCCCGCTCATCCCACAGCCGCGAGCCTTCGCCCCGGACGAAGGTTAGAGGATGCCGCGCATACGTCGGAAACAGCGAGCTTTCCTTTTCTTCAAGCGACGCGAACTCCATAGCATTCCCTTCTTTCTTCAATCGATGTCGTCGTAGAGCGGAAAGGCCGCCGTCAGTTCCTTTACCTTTCGGCGCGCCTGCCCGCGGACTCCGGCATGAGTCGGGTGCTTGAGCACCGCACCGATCACGCCCGCAAGCTCGGCCATCTCCGACGGCCCCATACCCCGCGTCGTGACCGCCGGCGTCCCGATCCGGATGCCGCTGGTGACCATAGGTCCGGCCGTATCGAATGGAATCGCATTTTTGTTCACCGTGATGCCGACGCTGTCGAGCAACTCCTGCGCATCGATGCCGGTCATCCGGATGCCGCGCAGATCGAGCAGCAGCAGATGGTTGTCCGTTCCGCCGGTCAACACGTTCAAATCTTGCGCGAGCAGGCCGTCGGCCAGCGCTTTCGCGTTCGTCAGCACGCGCGCGGTATAATCGGCGAATGCCGGCTGCGCCGCCTCGCCCAACGCCACCGCCTTGGCGGCGATGATGTGCATCAGCGGCCCCCCTTGCGTCGCCGGGAAGACCGCCTTGTCGATCTGGGACGCCCACGATTTGCGGCACAAAATGATGCCTCCGCGCGGCCCGCGCAGCGTTTTGTGCGTCGTCGTCGTCACGAAGTGCGCATGCGGTACGGGACTCGGATGCAGTCCGACGGCAACGGGGCCGGCAATATGCGCCATGTCCGCGAGGAATAAAGCTCCAGCCTCGGCGGCGATTTGGGCCAGCCGTTCGAAATCGATAATCCGCGGATAAGCGCTCGCTCCGACGACCAGCATCCGCGGCCTATGCTTGAGGGCCAGGCTCCGCAATTCGTCGTAATCGAGCAGGTGTGTCTTCTCGTTCACGCCGTAAGGAACGAACCGGTACATCTGACCGGAGGCGTTGACCGGACTTCCATGCGTAAGATGGCCGCCGTGCGCCAAATTCATCCCGAGAATCGTATCGCCGGGACGAACGGCGGCCAAATAAACGGCCATGTTGGCCTGCGCGCCGGAATGCGGCTGTACGTTCGCGTGCTCCGCGCCGAACAGCTCCATCGCCCGCCGGATGGCGAGCGATTCGGCAAGATCCACATACTCGCAGCCGCCGTAATACCGTTTGCCGGGATACCCCTCGGCGTATTTGTTGGTCAGCACTGTCCCCATCGTCTTCAAGACGGCCGGGCTGACGAAGTTCTCGGAAGCGATCAGCTCGATATGATCCCGCTGCCGGGCGAACTCTTTTCGGATGGCTTCCGCCACCGCGGGGTCTTGATTTTGCAACTGCCGCATCGCTTGCTCCCCCTTTCGATTCCATCGTTCGGTCCCCGAATGACGGTTAACGATTTTCATTATAGGGAGGGCGACCTGTGCCATCAATTACAAATTCCCTATCGCTATCATAGGCTGGAACAATCGTTCATCCCGCATGCATCGGTGCTTCCAATCGTTCAAGCCCCCCGATAGACGAACCAAAACGATCCTATGACCGGCAAAAAAGCCGTTTCCTCCGAAGAAGAAACGGCCTTGCCGTGAGCTTGTGCGGCACGGTACCGGGTCAGGCATGGGAAAAGCGCTTGCGATAGGCGCGTGGGGTCAAGCCCTCTACTTTGACGAAGCAGGACGTAAAATACGCCGCTTGGTTGAATCCGACCTCTTCCGCCACCCGGGCGACCGGGAAGTCGGTCTGAAGCAGCAGCATCTTGGCCTGCTCCAGCCGGTAACGCAGCAAATACTCGAAGGGCGAACAGCCGAATTCCCGCTGCATGCAGCGCGCGATATACACGGGATGAAAATTAAGCGCCTCCCCCAAGCTCTGCGCAGTCACCTGCTGTTTGAAATGCTGGCGCAGGTAGGAAGCCGCCTGATCGGCCACTTCGGCACCGGGCGGCGGCGTTTCCGCTTGCAGCGAAGCGTTGAGCTGCTCAAGCACCTGCTGAAACAGCTGCTGATGCTTCCAGCGCGCCCAGTTGCGGTGCGACTCCTTCTCCAGCTCGCCGAGCTGCTGCATCGTCCGGTAAACGGCCGTCGGCTTCAGCAGCTTGGTAAACTGGGGCAGCTGAATGGCGAAGGTTTGCATCGTGAAACTTTTTTCTTCCATCGAAACGGGCGGCAGCGGCGTCGGTATTCCCTCCTCAGTCTCTCTCCATGGACCCGTCGTGTTGAAATGAAGCCAATAATGCGCCGTATCCGCCGTGCACCCCTGCGGAGAATAATGGTGACGGTCGGGCCTCAAAATGATCGCATGGCCGGCCGTCACTTCGTAGTACACGCCGCCTTCCATGATATAAATGCAGCCTTCCTGCACGACAAGCAGATCGAATACGCCGATGTTGCGCCGGTTCGGATGCTTCCGCCCGGGCGCAATGACGCAAAAGCCGCTGGCTAAATAGTGGGGCAGCGGCGGGGATGTAAATTCGAGAATTGGCATCGCTTTCACCCTCTTATCATGCAAAGTCAGGTTTGTATCCTGATAATTTTAGTTCGGATACTGATACATGCATCCAAGTATACGCTCTATAATGTGATATGGGAATACGGCATCAGGAGGATACGGAACATGAATGACGACAAAAAGTTTACGCTATGGGCGCTCGCCTGGCCCATTTTTATTGAAATGTTTTTGCAGTTTTTGCTGGGCACGGCGGACACGCTTATGGTCAGCCGCATATCGGACGGCGCGGTTGCCGTCGTGGGCATTTCCACGCAATTGTTTGCCGCCGTCACGATCTTGTTTATGACCGTCGCCAACGGGGCCGGCGTACTGATCGCGCAAAAGCTCGGAGCCCGCAGGCCGGAGGAAGCGCGAACGGCAGCCATCATGTCCGTCAATATATCGGTCGTGATCGGGGCGCTGATCAGCCTTGCGCTCTGCGTCTTTGCCCGCGATATCGCCGCACTGCTGCAGGTCCCGGCCGCTCTGCTGCCGATGGCCGACACGTATATCTCCATCGTCGGCGGAGGCATGACGCTGACCGCCGCCATGGCCGCTCTCAGCACGGCGATTCGCAATACGGGAAACACGCGCGGTCCGATGTATATCGCGATCGGGATGAACGTCATTCACGTCGTGCTGAACTACGCCTTTATTTACGGAGCCCTCGGCTTCCCGCAATGGGGACTGGCCGGTGTAGCTCTATCGACCCTTGTCAGCCGTTTGCTGGCCACGGTCGTGCTCGCCTTCCTGTTCGTGCATTCGTTCGAGCGCCGGATCGGCTGGAAAGACCTTCTGCAGTTCGACCGCCCTTTGTTCCGCGAAACGATGCAGATCGGTTGGCCTATGGGAGTGCACTCGGCTTCGTGGGTGTTTTCGCAGCTGATTCTGTTTTCGTTCATAGCGATGCTCGGGGCGACGGAATTGGCGGCGCGGACTTACATGAATACGATGGAGTCGTTTTGCTTCACGCTCGGGTATTCCATTGCGATGGCTCTGCAAATTCAGATCGCCCATCTTTTCGGTGCCGGCCGGACACAGGAGGCTTACCGCGCAGCTTATCGGGGAATGTGGACGGGGCTTGCGGTGGTCATGACCAATGCGCTGCTCCTGTACGCTTTCGGCAGCAAGGCGCTGTCATTGTTCACGGCGGATGCCGAAATTGTGGCGCTCGGGGTTGCGCTGCTCGGCTTGAACCTGCTGCTGCAGCCGGGGAAAATGATCAATATGGCCATGGGCAGCGCCTTAACGGGAATCGGAGATACCCGGTTCATTATGATTACCGGAATGATCTCGCTCTGGCTGATCGCAACCGGGTGCTCTTATTTTCTCGGCATTCGGATCGGCTGGGGCTTGACCGGCATATATACGGCGATGATCGCCGACGAATATTTCCGCGGCTTTCTCGTACTCCGCCGTTGGAAAAGCGGCAAAATGCTGCACCCGTCCGCAGCCTCGCCCGGACATCGGACCGTCTCGGCATAAAGCTGACTTGCACGGCAAAAGACCGTCCGATTCTCATCATTCGGACGGTCTTCGTTTGGCGATACGCGGCGGGGACAAAAGCGTCCGACATGCGAACCGCCGGTCAATCCGGCTTCGGTCCGCCGCCGGACGGCTTATACGGGTTGGCCCGCCGTCTTTTCAGCAAAGCGGCACGGCCTCCCAGCAAAGCGGCGGGAATGACGGCCGCGAAGCCGGCGAGATGATACCACAGAGGAACCACGGAGTTGCCGAACGAATAATAAAAACCGATCCCGGCCGCCACGACGCCGATAATCGAAGCATGAAAATAGGCGTCCCGCTTCGCCACCGAAGCCGACACGTACCCGCCGAGACCCGTGCAGAACAAGCCGGCCAGCAGGTAAATCAACAACATCGGCGTGTCCGAATACATCTTCGAAATCTCGCTCGGACTGATCTGATTGGACGCGACGTAGATCGTGCCGATCAACAGCGAAGAGACGAACGAAGTGACCTGATCCACCAAAATACCGGCCAGCACGCCGCCAAAATGTACGTTTTTCTTTTCCATAAGTCGAGTAGGTCTCCTAATAGTTATGTAGTGCGATGTCTGTTGTACCGGCGCTGTTCTTGCCTCCTACGTTCCAACTATACCATACTCCACTGCGGATCGACAGCGGCCGAGCCCGGCCTCCGTTTAATTTATCGAAGGCGCTTGCGCTCCTTCGCAGGAATCCGCGGCCCCATAGCTGCAGAAAAGAGGCTGGCCCTCAGGTAGATCGGCGTATCCGTCTCCCCTTGGCACAGCCCCTTGTTCGGCCCATATGTCGCACAATTGCACAATCGCAAAACCGCTTCAAACGCTCTAGGCGCTCGCTCCTTCCGCGCTTCGCTTGCGGAACAAACTGTCCACCGCCAGCATACGGTTCCCGCTGATCAACAGGTGCAGGGACATGGCGAACAGCGCAAGATCCAGTTCATACCCGCCGACAAATCCCTGCGGCAGCTTGACGGTCAAAATCGCGCCAAGCATAATGATCGAAAACAATGCGCCAAATACGCGCACGCCGAGACCGAGAACCATGCAAATGCCGCCAATCAGCTCGATCCCGCCGACCGCATAGGCCAAAAACCCGGGCAAGCCGATGCTTTGAAAGAAGCCTGCGGCTTTTTCAATCCCCGCTTGAAACTTTTGCAGCCCGTGTAAAAGAAAAGTCACTCCCAATACGATACGCACAACCAAAGCTCCCAGTTCGGAAAACGTAGTCATTTCACCTATTCCTCCTTGAATAAAATCTTGTTTAACAGGCTGATTCGAGACCGCTCCCGCTCTCTTTCATCCGTCTTGCTTCATATGACCCGGATCACCTCCCAATTTCCCAACACTACTTATTGTAGTGTCGGCCCGCAAAAAAATGCGCCGCACGGAAAAATAATCCGCCGCGCAGCGGTCATTGACGATTCGATTACAGGGTGGCGAAGAAAAACATCGCGCCAAGCAATAGCACCGCATGGAATGAAATCATAGTCAGCTTCAGCGGCAGCTTGAACGGAATCTCGGATTGCGGATCCAAAATCAACTGAATGCGGCAGTTGATCGAGTTGTCTGCGAACGAGACGTAGGAGAATACCATCGTTTCCGTCTTTCTGTGCTTCAGAAGCTTCAGCAAGGCGCTGCCGATCTCTACGGACGAACCCAACCGTTCGATGGCATAATTATCGGCGAGCACCTCGCGAACGGTCCGGTATTTCTGGTACACCCACCGGAGCAGCGGAACGTATCCCATGACCGACGAGCAGAGGGACAGCACGAACGTTTTCAGGGGATCGCCGTGCTTCCGGTGAAACATTTCATGATGGATTACCGCCTCCAGCTCTCGCGCGTCCAGCAGCCGGATCAAGCCCGTCGACAAAACGACTTTCGGGTTCAACAGGTTCATTGTAAACGCCCGCGGCTCGTCGCACGCGACGACAAGAATCGGCTCGCCGCCGCTGCCGTACCGCCCGTTCAATTCCGCCGTCATCCGGTCGTCCCGTTTGCTTTGCAGGCGCCGGAACGTGCGCCACGACGCCCATTGCTGCTGAACGATGCGTCCGGCGGTCAGCAGCAGCGTGTAGAACACGACGATGTCGAAGGCGTACACCACTCCGTCCAAGCCGTAAACGCTCGCCGTCGTGGCGCAAAATTGGATCAGGTTATGCTTGATTTCCAAGCCCAGCAGCAAATGCAGCGCATACGCGACGATTTGGGACAGGATCAGGGCCGACAACCCAAGGCCCGTAAGGAACAGGGTCCTGGAACGTTTTTCCCACATAGGCTATCTTTCCTTTTTCAGAGCTTGAATTTTTTGCTCCAGCTGCTCGATCAGCGCCGGGTCCGCTTCTTCCAGAGCGTCCAGCATATGGTTGACGACCAGCGGTCCGAATTCTTCAAGCAAGTCGTTCGTCAGCTCTTTGGATTGGGTTTCAAGAAACTGCTCCAGCGATTGGGTGGGCTGAAATAAGGAGACGCGCCCTTCCGCTCTTTTGCGCAGCACGCCTTTGTCCACCAGCCGGTTCATGACCGTCATCACCGTATTGAAATTGATCGCCTGCTCCTTGGCCAGCCTCGCCTGAACGTCTTTGATCGCCATTTCCGGACCGTTCCACAGGATATGCATGATTTTCGCTTCCAGAGGTCCGAAAAAGCGGTTTAATCCGCTTTCGTTTGTTTTGAATGAATGTATTTTCATGAAAGCACCTCACACTACCTATTGTAATGTTCACAAAAAGCATCGTCAAGCTCACCGTTCGTTCCGGCAAAAAAAGCACGGCAAGGGCGCGTACGCCTCTATGCCGTGCTTTTCCCTTTCATGCTACAAATACTCGCGCAGCCAAGGAAGCTGCGATTCGACCGCGCTTCGCACCTCGTCCGGATCGTCCAGCTCAAGCACCGCTTCCGCCAGTCTGCCCGCCTCGCTCCGGTCCAGCTTCGCGATCATGGCCCGCGTACGCGCCACGTGGACGCCGCTCATACTGAACTCGTGCAGACCCATGCCGAGCAGAATCGGCACCGCATGCGGCTGCCCCGCCATTTCCCCGCACATGCCGACCCACTTGCCTTCCCGCGACGCCGCGCGGATAACCTGATCGATCAAACGCAGCACCGCAGGCTGGAGCGGATCGTTCAATTGCGCCAGCTTCGGATTCATCCGGTCGGCCGCCATCGTATACTGCACGAGGTCGTTCGTTCCGATGCTGAAGAAATCGACCTCCTTGGCCAGCCGGTCGGCCATCAGTGCCGCTCCCGGCACTTCGATCATGACGCCCGTCTCCGGATCGTCCCGGAATGCCCGGCCTTCGGCCCGCAGCTCTGCTTTGGCTTCCTCCAGAACGGCCTTGGCCCGTCTCCATTCGCGGAGCGAAGCGATCATCGGAAACATGATCTTGACGTTGGCCTCCGCGCCGGCCCGCAAAATGGCGCGAAGCTGCGTCTTGAACAGCTCCGGCCGGTCCAGGCAAATGCGGATCGCCCGGTATCCGAGGAACGGGTTCTCTTCCTTCGGCAGCTCCAGCAGCGGCAGCTCCTTGTCCCCGCCGATATCCATCGTGCGGATCACGATCGGCGCCCCCGGTCCGAAGGCCCGGGCCGCCGCCGCATACGCTTCGTACTGCTCCTCCTCCGTCGGCAGCGAATCGAGCCCCATGTACAGAAATTCCGTACGGAACAGCCCTACGCCTTCGGCCCCGCCGCGCGCGGCCGCTTCCGCATCGGCCGGCGAGCCGATGTTGGCGGCGAGCTCGACGCTTGCGCCGTCCAGCGTTACGGACGGGCGGTCTACAAACGCGCGGTAACGATCAGCCAACGCTTGCTGCTCGGCCGCCTTTTGGCGGTAGGCGGCAAGATCCTCTTCCGCCGGAGCGACGAGCACGACGCCTTCGCGGCCGTCGACGACAACCCGCTGGCCGTCCTGCACTTGGAACAGGCTCTCGCCCACGCCGACAATCGCCGGGATGCCCAGCGAGCGGGCCAAGATGGCGGAGTGCGACGTCTTGCCGCCGGAAGCGGTGACGAAGCCCGCCGTCGCATTCGGATCAAGCTGGGCCGTCTGCGACGGCGTCAGCTCATCCGCGATCAGAATGAAGGGCTCATCCGTCAAGCGTGCGTCCAAAGGCTCGTCGGCACGGAGCAGCTTGCGGATTACACGGCGCGTCACGTCGCGGATATCCGCAGCCCTTTCCCGCAAGTACTCGTCGTCTAAGCTTTCCAGCAGCGATATGGTCTCCTGCATCGCTTCATCCAACGCCGCTTCCGCCCGGATAAGCTCCTCGCGAATGATCGACTGTGCTTTGCCGATCAGCTCTTCATCCTGAAGGAACAGCCGGTGGCCTTCGAAAATTTCCGCTTCCTGCTCACGGCCCCGGTCCGCCAAGTCCCGGCCGATCCCCTGCAGCTCCTCGTCCGCCCGGCGGATCGCCTCGGCCAGCCGCTCAAGCTCGGCGTCCGTCTCCTCCGCCGGGATCGGAAGCCGTTCCGGACGCTGCGCCTCGCGCATCACTTTCGCGACGCCGATCGCAATCCCCGGCGCCGCGGCAACTCCCTGCAGCCACACGGTTACCCCTCCTTCCGGGCCGGCGCTTCGGTATATTCGGACAAAATGCGGCCGATCTCCTCCTGTGCCGCTTCTTCCTGCTCTCCCTCGGTAATGAGCGTAACCGTGTCTCCGTGCTTGGCGCCGATGGTGAGCACGTTGACCAGGCTTTTCGCGCTGACGCGTTTACCCTCTTTTTCCAAAAAGACGCCGCATTCCTTGTAGCGCCCGGCCGCCTCCACAATTTTTTTGGCGGGACGCACGTGAAGCCCCAACAGGTTTTGTACAATATAGTCGTTTTGCATCGCTCTGCACTCCTTGTTCCGTTTAGTTTATTTCTCTAGCTGTTATGTTTGCCTGCAGGCAAGATTACATGAGCTTCTGCATCTCGTCTTTCAGCTGCTCGGATTGCGGTCCGAAAATGACCTGCACCGCGCCTTGCCCCAGCCTCATGACGCCGGAGGCGCCCAGGCCCTTCAGCGCTTTCTCGTCAACCGCCGCCTCGTCCTTCACGACCAGCCGCAGCCGCGTAATGCAGGCGTCCAGTCCGATGATATTGTCGGGGCCGCCGATGAAAGCCAGCACTTGGCCCGCCTTTTGAGCGACAGACGATTTGCCCGCGGGCGCCGATGCCGCGGAGGTCGTCCCGGCGACTTCGTCGTCCTCCCGGCCGGGCGTCTTCAGATTCAGCTTCACGATCAGGACGCGGAACATGACATAATAGACGAGAGCGGTCGCAAGACCGACCGGGATGATCAAGAGCGGCTTCGTCGCCAGCGGGTAGTTAAGGGCATAGTCGATGAATCCGGCGGCGAACCCGAAGCCGTGCTTCACGCCAAGCGCATGCGCCATGTAAGCGGCTGCCCCGGACAACACAGCGTGAGCGGCATACAACCCCGGGGCAAGGAAGATGAAGGCAAATTCCAACGGCTCCGTAATCCCGGTCAGGAACGAAGCAAGCGCCGCTCCGAACATCATGGACGCGACTACTTTGCGCTTTTCCGGTTTCGCCGTATGAACGATAGCCAACGCGGCTGCCGGGAGCGCAAACATCGTCATCGGGAAAAATCCGGTCATAAACATCCCGGCCGACTTATCGCCTTTAAAGAAGCGGTATAGGTCCCCGTGAATGACTTGACCGGCCGCATCGGTAAAGTCGCCGATCTGGAACCAGGCGATCGAGTTCAATACGTGATGCAGGCCGAACGGCAGGAGCAGCCGGTTGCCGATCACGAACCCCGCAGCTCCGAAACCGCCCAAGCCCACGATAAAGCGGCCGGCTTCGTCCAGCACATGCTGAATCGGACCCCAGATCAACCCGAAGACGATCCCGATCAGCACCATCGCCAGCGAGGTGACGATCGGCACGAACCGCTTGCCGCTAAAAAAGCCCAGCCAATCGGGCAATTTAATAGTATGGTACTTTCTATAAAAAAACGTCGCCAGCGCCCCGGCGAGAATGCCGCCGAGCACCCCCATGTTCAGCTTTGCGTCTTCACCGACCAGTCCCGGGAAAGCCGCCGGAATTTTGGCCAATACGTTGCTCAGCACCAAGTAAGCGATTACAGCAGCCAACGACGCAACGGCGTCTCCGACGAAAGCGATTGCGATACCGACCGCGAAAATAAGCGGCAGGTTATCGAATATGGCGGAGCCGCCGGCGTTCAGGAACGGCGCGATGTACTGGTTCAAAAACCCGCCGACATTTTCCCCCATACGAAAGTCTTTGACATAGTCAATATTTCCGAACCGCAGCAGAATGGCGGCCGCCGGAAGCACGGCGACGGGGAGCATCAGGGCTTTACCGACTTTTTGCAAAGAAGCGAGCATCAGCACTCAACCCTTTCAAAATGGATATGTTATTTTTTTAAAACCGCGCTCAGCAATCCCGCTTCTCCCGCACGGACCGGTCCCAGCCGGTACTCCACGGCCGATACGCTTTCTTCGCCGTTGGCGATGATCACCGGGGTAATCAGCGGATAGCCCGCTTCCTTAATGCGATCGATATCGAATTCGATCAGCGTCTGACCGGCCATAACCTTGTCGCCTGTAGAAACGCGGGACGTAAATCCTTCGCCGCGCAGCGCTACGGTGTTGATCCCAATATGAACCAGGAGCTGAACGCCCGATTCGTGCTCCAGAATCAGCGCATGATTCGTATCGATCCGATGCGCGACCGTGCCGTCGAACGGAGCGATCAGCTTGCCGTCCGTCGGCTCGATAGCAACGCCTTCGCCCATGTGCTTCCCGGCGAACGCTTCATCAGGAACCTGTCCCAGCTCTACGGCTTTGCCCGTTAGCGGAGATGCGATTTCCAGCCGATTCGTCTTTGTCTTGTTGGATAGCCATTTGGATAACATCTGTTAGTTCCTCCCTTAATGTGTTGTGCGGTCCCCGGGATACGCTTGCAACAGCCGGTACAAATGCATGACCATATAGCCGATCTCATCCGCAGGGACGTCTTTCTCCAGCCGCTGTCCGATCAACAGGCCCAGCTTGGACGCCAACCGGTATTCTTCGGGGTATTGGGTTTTAAAGTCGTTCATAAACGGATTGCGGACGACTTTGCCGTGAGCAATCCGTTCGATCGCATGCTGCAAATGCGTGACGAGCCGCACATAATCCATGCTGTCGCGCGGGATGGTGACAGCCAACTCGGTTTCGGCCAGCTCGACCGCTTCGTTAACCAGGTTCGAGAACTTCACAAGCTCCCCGACCGTCACGCTGCTTACAGCCGAATGGACGTGAAAGGTCAGAAAACCGATTTCGTCCTCGGGAACGTCGATTCCGAACGACTCGCCGATCATCTTCGCCGCGCCTCGCGCGATTTCATACTCCTTGGGAAACCAGAGCTTCGTTTCCTGCAGGAACGGATTGACAATGTCCATTCCGTTCTTCAGCCGGTACACCGCGAATTGGATATGACTTGGCAATGCAAAGTACACCTTGTTGTTCAGCGGCTCGGCAAATTGCCCGTTAATGCTGTCGATGATCCGCTCGGAGATGCGGATCACCTCGGGGTCGATGCCTTCCAGCAGCGTGTGGTACTCGCTCATCTGGTCGCGATCGTCCAGCCGAAATCGTTTTTCGATACGGGGGTCTTTGGCGTCGATCGTCCCGCTTCCTTTGGAGGAAAATCCGATGCCCTTTCCCAGCAGCACGTACTCTTTCCCGGATTCCGAATCCGACACCATGAGCACATTGTTGCTGATGACCCGCTCGATTCGAAGCAGACGATTCGCTTGCATAGCCTAACCCACCCCCTTTCTTTCCGTCCCGGGAGACGGCAAACAAAAAAGAGCCAAAAAAAGACCTTTTATCTTAGTCTTTTCCTGGCTCATGCCCTTTTATCGGTAACACGCCAATTTGTATTCGGTTACAGTCACATCATACCCATTTGTAAGCGTTTCGTCAATAGGATTTGCGTGGAATTTCAGGTCGAATTTTTTAAACAAATGACCAACGCTATTTTTCTTAACGGGGCAAGCTTTGCAGCGCCGCGTTCACAAGCAGGTCGTAGAAATCGTCGTCTTCTTCCAGTCTTTCTTCTACCGCAAGAATGTCTTCCTCCGACCCCGGTTCTTTGGAAAAAATCAGGCTGTAGCTCCAATCCTTTGCATTTTTGCTGTGCAGCGTAATTTCATAAGGCGCTTCATGCCCTTCATATTGAAACTCGACATGGCCCACATAACCGTTCTCTTTGCTGTGCGTCATCCGGCTTCCGATGATGTTCACGTTCATTCGTCAGCTCCTCCCTTTCTTTTTATCTCTAGACATTATCGCCTTTCGCGGCCCCGTTATCCGCCGGCCTTTTTCATCACGCTTTGTCGCGCAGCGCTTCCGCAGTCGACGCCACCCGGTTTACCGCACTGCCTATTTCTCCGATCGTATGTACGAGCCGGTCCATCTCGCTGCCGACCTCCTCCGTACGATCGATGTTCGTCTGCATCGAGCGCACGATTTCGCTGAACACCCTCCGCGCTTCCAACGCTTCCGCCCGGCTTGTTTCCACCACTTGACGCACCTCGTGAATGGATTGCACGACCCGGTCGTTGCATTTATCCGATTCGTTGACGATATCTGCGATGCGCGTCAGCGTCTTCTTCGTATCGTCGGACAATTTGCGCACCTCGCCGGCTACGATCGAGAAGCCTCTGCCGTGTTCGCCGGCCCGGGCCGCCTCAATGGCCGCATTCAGCGAAAGCAAATTGGTCTGCGACGCTATGTCCTGCACGATCGTCACGATATCCTTGATCTGCGACGACAGCTCGTTCAGCTGCGCGGCGGACTGCTGCATGTGATCGGCGCGCTCGTGAATGACGACGATTTTCGCTTCCAGCGCCTGAATCTGCTCCTGCCCCGCGTCGGCCATTCCCTGGCTCGATCTCGACTGCTCGGCCATCAAGGCGAAGGCTTCCTTCATATCGCCGCTCGTCGCGACCAACGTCTCGACCGCCGCGTTATTTTCCTGCGTCAGCGCGGCGAGCTCCTCGCTTAACATGCGCAGATCGCTCCGATATTTTTCGTGCTGCAGCTCCCGCTGGCGCAAATTCTCTTTTTCGTACGCTTCCAGCACAAGCTGCTGCTCGAAGTTGAACAGCTTGGTCAATACCCGGTTAACGGCAACCATATCGTCTTTGTTCCGAACTTGACTGACGACAGCGTCGATGAATCCGTTCTGCAGATTTTGGAAAGCGCTTAAGTACCACTTTGGCTCCAAACCGATCCGCTCGTGAATCAGGGCGATTTTGGTTCTCTTTTCTATAAACGCCCAGTCCATCTTGCCTTCAAGCAGCTCGGTCAAATGCGTCTTCATCGCCCGGGCCAGCCGTTCGACGGTCGTATTTTCCCGTATAATCCGGTCCAGCTTGTCCACTTGCAGCACGGCTTGGTAAAACGAATCGACAATTTCGTCGATCCGCACCTCGATCATAGGCTTGAAAACGGCGAGTATGCGCAGCTCCTCCTCGGACAAAGCGATCATCTCGAGCTGAGCCTCCAGCTCCGCATCGTTCACCCGACAGGTGACCTCCGCCGCGTCCAGCTTGTCCTGCCGCAATAACGAAACATGTCCATCCGGCACAGCATCGCCGCTTTTCCCAAACCAACGGGCAACGGCATGAAACGGGCACTTGCTCATAAAACGGACCCCCTCCTGTGTTTCTCTCGCGGTCCCGAACGCACTAAAAAAACCGCAGCGTCGCGCGGCTTCTATGGGTTGGCGTTGAAGTGGCTTAGAGTCACAACAGTGGCAACCTGGCGATCGTTCTTCCCGTTCGGGAAGGGCAGACCCATGGCTTTGCGTCCCTGCTTTTCAGACAGGTATGCCTTTTTCCTTAGGATATGAAAATACTCGATCTATTCTACTACAGTTTTTCAGCGTTTTCTAGCCATTTCTTTTTATTTACCGAAGCGGACGGCTTGAATTTTTTTCGACACTTTCTGCGGAATATTGTAAAATGGAAAAGAATAGGACGCCTAGGAGGGAAATACGGTATGAATAAATGGTACGCCATGCTGCCGGCCTGTGTGCTGTGGACGGCGCTTGCGGCACCGGGGTTAGCAGACGCTGCCGAACCGCAGGTCCGTGTGTACATGGACGGCAAGCCCGTCAAATTCGAGGTTCAGCCCATTTTGGAGAATGGAACGACTTTGGTTCAATTCCGGCCTATTTTTGAAAACATGGGGCTGACAATCGGATGGGACGAGGCGACGCAAACCGTGATCGGCACGAAGGACGATCTCTCCATCAAGCTGGTCATCGACGATACGGACGCTTATATCAACGACCGGTTGAACGAGCTTGAGCTTGCGCCCCGGCTGGTCGAGGGCAATACGTTCGTGCCGCTGCGGTTCGTCAGCGAAGCGAGCGGCAAAGAAGTGACATGGGACGGCAGCAGCATGACGGTATATATCAAAAGTCCGACGGACTCGGCGGACTCGGCGGAGCCCGGGTATGACGGCGGAACCGCAGGCGGCTCCAAGCCCGGCGGCGGAGATTTCGGGACCAAACCGGGCCGCGGCACGGACGCTGCCAAGCCCGAAAGAGGAGACTACACCTACCCGAACGGGGATAAATATACCGGCCAGTTGGTGAACGGATCTCCCGAAGGCCGGGGCAGGCTGTATAACCCGAGCGGCAAGCTGCTGTTCGAAGGCACGATGACGAACGGGCTTCCCGGAGACGGCCGCATCAAGAGCTACCACGAGAACGGCCAGCTGGAATTTGACGGGATTTTGAAAAACGGGGTGCGCAGCGGCTCCGGCAAGCAGTATTCTTCCACGGGCGCACTGGTGTTCGACGGCACCTTCTCGGTCGGCGAACGGGAAAAAGGGACGCTGCACTACGACAACGGCGATAAATATACCGGTCCATTCGATAACGACAAACCGAGCGGAGCCGGCAAGCTTATGTACAAAAATGGAGACGTATACGAGGGCGATTTCTTCGACGGACGGCGCGAAGGCAAAGGAACCTATACGACGGCCAAAGGCGAGAAGCTGGTCGGGGACTTCAAAAACAACATGATGAACGGCATCATCTCCCATTATGATAAAAAAGGGACCTTGCTGTCCGTCAGCGAATTTTCCAACGACGTGCTGATCCGCAAAGTCGATATGGGCAACGGCAGCACGGCGCTGCCGAATACGAATCCTACGGCGCTGCCGAATACGAATCCTACGGCGCAGCCGGACCAGGTCAAGCTTGAGAATGACCGGCACCAGAAGCTCGTGAATTCGATCCGGGAAAACTACAATCGGAACAAAAAACAGCTGGAGGACCAGATCGCCCAAATCCGCAAGGATCACCCGGGAACCTACTCCAGCCAGGCGGAATATAACAAGGCGCTGAAGGAAGCCGAGACGAAGCAAACGGAAATTACGAATAAGCTGCATTCGCTGGCCGGCGATTTTTCCAAGGCGGCGGAAGCGGCCAAGGCCGAACTGAACAAGCAGCTGACGAACGTTCAGACGCTGATCACGCAAATTCACGCCAAAGGCGCGGCGCAACAGCGGATCGAGTCGCTAAGGGATCAGCTCAGCTTACTGAGGAACAATTACAACAACGAGTTGAAGAAAGCAAACGACCAGCACTTGGAAATCATCAAACAGCTGAAATAGTTCCGCCTGCTTGTTCGTTATAACTTACAAGCCTGCACAGAAGGCCTGCATCGTTCCGGATGCAGGTCTTTTTGCGCATGCCCTACTTTCGCATAGTTATCCTTTGACGGAGCCGCTGGTCATCCCGGCGATGAACGACTTGTTCATCAGGAAATAGACGACCAGAATCGGGAGCATGGATACCATCGAGCCCGACAGCATCAAGTGCCATTCCGCCGCAGCGTTGGCGGAATACTTCAGCGAGATGACGCCGACGGTCAGCGGCCGCAAGTCGGGATTCGTCATCGTAAAAATAAGCGGAAGCACGTATTGGTTCCACGATTCGCGGAACGTAAACAGCCCGACGACACCCAGGCCCGGCGTAAGCAGCGGCAAAATAATGCGCCAGTAGATACCGAAAAAACCGCAGCCGTCGATCGTTGCCGCCTCGTCCAAGTCTTTCGGGATTGAACGTACGAACCGCTCAAGCAGAAAAATATTAAAGGACAAGTGCGTGCCGACAAAAATGAGCACAATGCTCCACAACGACTTGTGCAAATGCACCTCGCGCATCATGTCGTAGAGCGGACGGTACGTAATGGCGCCGATCGTAATGAACATCGTGACTGCCAGGACGCCCATGATCAGGCCGCGTCCCGGAAACATCCGCCGGCCGAGCGCATAAGCGCCCATCGAGCAGACGATGATATTGATGACCGTGGAGGCGATGGAGATAAACAAGCTGTTCCACGTATATTTCGCGAAGTTGGCGCGTTCCCAAGCCTCGGCGTAATTTTTCCAATGCCATTCCTTCGGCCATATGCTCGTGCTGTTCAGCAGCTCGAAATTCGATTTAAACGAGCCGAATAACGTAAAGACGACCGGATATAAAATGGCGACGACGATGCTCAGCAGAAAAATCCGGACGATCGTCCAGGCCAGCAGCGGGCCGACGCGTACGGAAGCGCCTTTTTTGGCGGCGATTGTACTCATGATCCGGTTCCTCCTTCCTTAATGCGCCTGACTGGATTTGCGCGAGATGTATAAGTAAGCCGTCGTCAGCAGTCCGACGATCAGCGCGGAGACGAAGCCTACGGCAGCGCCATACCCGTACTGCTGCACGACCGCATCGCCTTCGGACACCGGGAAGAACAGCTTGTAGATGTACAAGTACATGACTTCCGTTTTGCCGCCCGGACCTCCGGCCGTCAAGACCATAATGCTTTCGTAGCTCTTCAGCGTATTGACAATCGCCAGCATGACGATGATCTGCATCACCGGCCCGAGCAGCGGAATCGTGATGTACCAGAACTGCTGAACCTTATTGGCGCCGTCGATAGCCGCGCTTTCGTACAAATCGTTCGAGATGCCCTGGAGTCCCGCCAGAAACAGCACCATGTAGTTCCCCACCGCACCCCAGATCGCGACGAGAATGGCGGTAAGCATGGAATACTTAATGCCGAGCCATTCGATCGGTTGATCGAATAATCCAATCGACATCAGCATCTTGTTAATAATCCCGTTGTACGAGTTGAACATCAGGTAGAAAACGAGCGAGATGACGGCCGTACTGATGATGGTAGGCATAAAAATGATAGCCCGCATCGTATTTTTGCCGAACAGCTTGTTGTTCAGGATGAAAGCCAGAATCAAGGAAAGCGGCAATGTAATGACGAGCTTCCCGGCCGTAAACACCAGCGTGTTCCAAACCGAATGCCAGTACTGTGTATCGCGCGTAAACAACCGGACAAAGTTATCGAGTCCGACGAAGGTCGCATCCGTAAAGCCGTCATAGTCGTAGAACATATATTTGAAGGCCCATGCCAGAGGATAGATGGCAAACAGCAGCAGCAGAACGACCGTTGGCAAAACCATAACGTAAGGTCCCGTATATTCCTTCAATCTTTTTTTGAGCGGCATGTCAATCAGCTCCTTCCAGAGACGGTTTTTGGCAAAAAGAGAGCAGGCGACTCCCGGATATCCATATAGGAGAGCCACCTGCTGCCCGGTCGTTTATGCAAACGGTAAGTTTTATTTTTTGATTAGGCTGCGCGGGTCGAAATTCGGCTCGACGACCCGTTTTACGTTGCCGGCCTTTTCTTCGTTGTTCAAACCGTCGTTGTAACGCTTGTTCAGATCTTCGATCGCTTTGTCAATCGGCGTCAGGCCGAGAATCGTCTCGGAGATGACGTTCTGCCACGGCTTGCCCTCGATTTTGTGCACCGGATAGGCCGGCCACATGACATCGTCCTTCGGCGCGAATTCCTTGAAGTTTTTGAGCGTCGGCTCTTTCGCTTTGGACAGAACGCTGGGCACGACGCTGATGCCTTTGCCCTGCTCGTAATAAGGAACGAGCACGTCGTCGCTGTAGAGGAAACTCAGCAGCTCCCAGGCTTCTTTTTTGTGCTTGCTTTTCCCGGACATATACACCCAGGAGGCGCCGCCGTTGATGTAGTTCGCGCCTTTCGGCGTTCCGCCGTCAAGCGTCGGCACCTGCGCTACGCCCCAGTTGATTTTGGTCGGGAACTGGGTATCGTACACGCCCGGCTCGGCGGACAGCGAGAAGTACATGCCGATTTTGCCTGCCGCAAACTGGTTGCGCAGCGGGTCGATGTCCAGCGATTCGTAGCCCGGAAGAATGCTTTTGTTCTCGACGATTTGCTTCAGCGCTTGGACATAAGGCTTCAGCACTTCAAAATCGTATTTCCCGGTTTTCCAATCGTAATAGTCTTTGCCGTCCAGACGGACCATCGGCAGCAGTCCGCGCTCGAAAGCGGCTGTAGGCGTTTTCATGTTTAACGCAAAGCCGTATACGTTGTCCGCTTTGCCGGCTTCGGTAATTTTCTTCGCGTAGTCCACAAGCTCCGCCATCGACTTCGGCGGCTCGCTCAGACCGGCTTTGGCGAACAGGTCTTTATTATAGATCAACCGCCAAGTCGTGCCGTAGTTCGGAAGGCTGTAGGTTTTGCCGGCCAGCGAGTTCTGCCGGTCGACCTTCAGCAGGCTGTCGCCAAAGCGGGCCTTCACCTCCGGCGTCAAATACTCGTCCAGCGGCTCAATCGCTTTCATTTTTACCAGATCTTCCAGCTTGAGCTTCATTTTGGCGTTGAAAATGTCCGGCGCCTCGTCCGCTTGGATCGCCGTTTGCAGCGCTTGCTCGTAGTTGTCTGTCATGATCTGGGATTCGACTTCGATCTTGCCTTTAAACTTCTGATTGAATTCCTCCAGCTTCGTTTTCATCAAGTCGGCGTCATGCCGCGCATTGGTCCAAAATTTCAGCTTGACCGGTTGTCCGCTTGCGCCGCCGCTTTCGGAGCCGCTTTTCGTTTGTTCGCCGCCGCCGCATCCTGCCAGCGCCGAGGAAGCCAATGCCATCGCCAATCCGAGCTTTACATAGCCTTTTGTATTCACGGACTTCGTCCTCCCTGTCGGTTTTCTCTGATGTACGTGAGTTTATCTTCCTATTTCCAAGTATATCGAACCGTGTCGAATTTCCTAGGGAGGGAATTTTCATGAGAGAGGGGGAGGATTTACTCCTCCTCGAGTTATCGAAAACATGGTCTATTGAGGAAATAGAGGTTAACGAGGAGGCAGGGTATCCACTTCCGGTCGCTGTTGTCTGCAGGAAATTTTTATTGAAAGCCGCTTAATAGCGGATATTTCCCGCAGACAAAGGCGAACGCTATCGCTCCTCCAGTGGATACCCTGCCTTCGTATGTAATTCTCTTCTTTTCAAAAACCACTTTTTCGACACCAGGGGAGGATTTACTCCTCCCCCGTCGAGGTACCGAGCCGCTGCTCGCGGTACTCGGACGGCGTGATGCCGTTCTTTTTCTTGAAAATTTCGCGGAAATATTTGCGGTCATGGTATCCGAGCCGCTCGGCAATCTCATAGATGGGAATGGCGGCATCCTCCAGCCAGTCCTTGGCCTGGGCCAGCTTCAAATCGGTGACGTATTCCACGAAGGAGATTCCCGTCTCCCGTTTAAACAAACCGCTGAAGTAGTTCGGGCTGACGCCGACATAATCCGCTACGGCCGACAAGCCGATCGGCTGCAGCAGGTTCTGCTCGATGAACGTCTTTGCTTCGCCGACAATCGATTTGGACCCCGCTTGGACAAACTGCTTGACTTGCAGCGCCGCTTCATGGAACCAACCCGGAATATGCTCCTTCAATTCGCCCAGCTTCGCGCGATTGCAAAGCTCAAGCCACGTCTCGGGCAGCGGGCGGCTTTCCCCTTCCGCCATCCCCAAATCGTGCAGAAGCCGGTTCAGCGCGGTGATGAGCTGGATACAGGAGAAGCGGAAGTCGGCCGGCCGGCCCTCTTCTCCTTCGAGCGCGCGGAAGAAGGAGGCCACCGCTTCCCGGGCCGAATCCGCCTGGCCCCGTCTGACAAGCGTCAGCAGCTCCTGCTCCTGAAGCGCCGGATAACCGGTCCGCTTCATCCGGAACGGAATCAAATCCTCCACGTGAACCACTTGGTTGTTTCCGAAAAAATACACATGCTCGATCGCCTCGCATGCCTCCCGGTAGGCGCCGGGCAGCTCGCGCAGCTCCGGACATAGCGAGCTTATGCCGATCGTTACCGTCAAGCCCGAATGCTTCCTTACCGCAGTGCGGCACCAGTCCGCAAATTTCAGCAGCTTTTCCTTGACCGCTTTGGCCGGCTCGGCCGGGTCGTAATTGACGAGCATCGCCAGCAGGCCCCACTCGGCGTAAAAAGCGATGCCCGTCCCCCACGACGTCAAGCAATCGCCGATAATGTTCTCGACGATGAAGCGGCTGAGCTCGACTTCTTCTACGGGCTTATGCGAAATTTCATCGAAACGGTCGATCGCGGCAGCCAGCAGCGCAAAGCTTGACGGCTTGAGCGGAATTTCCGCGAAATCCCATTTGTCCCTTAACCGTACCTGCCGCTCGTCCCGGAACCGGATCATCTCGTTCAAATATTGCTGCCGCAGGGCCGGGAGGCTGCGCCGGATCGTTTGCTGAAACTTCAGCCGCTGCGCGTCCCGTTCCTGCTCCTTGCGAAGCTCGCCCAGCAGCTTGGCGATAATTCTGGTCATTTCTTTGATGTCAATCGGCTTCAGCACATAGTTCGAAGCGCCGAGCGCGAGCGCTTGCTTGGCGTACTCGAACTCCTCGTACCCGCTAAGTACGACGAAGCGGACGGCCCGGTCGAAGCTTGCCCTGATGTGCTCCATCAGCTCGATGCCGTTCATATTCGGCATCTTGATATCCGTTACGATGAGATCGGCCGGATCGCTTGTATAGCGGAGCAGCGCCTCCTTCCCGTCGAGTGCGATATCGACCCGGGACACGCCGAGCGTTTGCCAGGGGATATGCTTGCGGATGCCCTGTACGACGCTTTCCTTATCGTCTACCAACAGCACTTTCATGCGGTACCTCCTCCTTCGTAGCGAAGATGCGGATCTCGAATCGCGAGCCTTCCCCTACCCGGCTCTCCGCCCGGAACGACGCGCGTTCCCCGAAAAAATAACGAAGTCGCTCTTTTATATTCATAATCGCGTAGCCTTCTCCGCTCCGGGAAGCTACGCCCGAAGCCGCATCTCCGGCATGCGGCGGCGCGTTGAAGAGCCCGATCAGCTCCGGGTCGATCCCCGATCCGTTGTCCTCCACAATCAACACCGTCGTGTCCGTTTCTTCCCGGAAGCTTTTCACCCGAATCCGGTTATTTTGGTACTCGTTGTCTTTGAACGCGTGCAGCACCGCATTTTCCGCCAGGGGCTGCAGGATGATTTTCGGTACGACGATTTCCTTCGTCCGCTCGTCCACCGTCACTTCGAACGCAAACTGCCGTTTGTACTGATAATTGACGAGCTTCAAATATTGCTCGACGTGCTCCATTTCTTTCGCCACGGTCGTCGCTTCCTCGCCGCGGTTCAGACTGAGCCGGAAAAAGCGGGACAACGACAAAATAATCTCGCTGGCCGACGAATCGTTGAATTCGAGCGACTTCCAATAAATCTCATCGAGCGTATTGTACAAAAAATGGGGATTGATCTGCGCTTGGAGCGCACGGATCTCCGCCTTCCGCTTCGCGAGGCTCTCCTCCACCACCTGCTTCAGCAGCCGCTGAATCTGGTCCAGCAGCTCGTCGAACCGCCGCCCCAGCTCTCCGATCTCGTCCCGGCTCCGGGAAGCGAAGCGCACGTCGAGGTCGCCTTTTTTGGCTTGGGACATGAGCCGCTGCAGCCTGCGCACCGGAAGCGTAACCCAGCGGGCGATCGATTTGTTCATAAAGAACGAGAACGCCAGCAGCCCGATCGTCAACAGAACGGTAAAATATTTAATGTAAGCGATCTTGACGAGAAGCTGCTTTTTCGGCTGAACGACCAGCGCCTGCCAGCCGGCAATCGGAATCGGCCGATGATTGACCAGATACGTCTGATCGCCCAGCTTCACTTCGAAAAACGACGGTTTTCCCGGGAGCTCCGGGACCTGCGCTTGCTCCAAAAACGCTTCCGTCGCCTCGCTCCGGGAGGACAACAGGATCGGCCGGCCGGCCTCGTCCAAAATCATCGAAAATCCGTCGGGCACCAGCTGGATGCTCTGCAGGTTGCGTTCAAAATAGTCTGCCCGCAGCGTAATTACCAAGTAATTATCCAGCTCCAGCGCTCCGGTGGCCGTGGCCGGACGGCTGACCAGACCGATCACCCCCCCTTCCTCGACAAAGAGCGGATTTTGCCCGGCGTAGACCCAGCGATTCGACGAGGATGGCTTGATTGCCTTGTAATAGACCGTTTCCTTGAAATCGGTTTCCTTTCTTGCCGCCGGAACCCCTTCGAAAAACTCTCCCTTGGGTGTATATAAATAAATCCCGCGAATCGTGGGAGAGGACAGGCTCGCTTTGGAAAACAGGGAAAATACATTATTGAAGATGACGGAATACGCTTCGTCCGACCGGTTCTGGCTCCAGTCGATCGCCCGTGCCAGCTCATCGCTGGAATTGATCCAATACAGCTTGTCGCTGACATTCTTCAGCTCGTTGCCGACATTGGCGCTAAGCTGGCTGACCGTCCGGTCTGCGGCGTTATAGGCGTACTCTTCGATATACCGGGCCGCCTGATTGAACGAGAAAGCCCCCGTCAGGGGCACGGCGATCAGAATGACGACCGACGTCATCAAGAACACCTTCCATTCGAGCCCCCAATCGCGGAAACGCTCCGCCGCCCGGCGCACGCGGTCTCCGAACCACGGCATAGCCATCACCTCTTTCTAGTCTGTTGTAGCATAAACCCTTAGGTCCCGAAAAGGGATAAAAATTACAGGCTCCCCTGCTTCGAGCGTAAATATACCGCCGCCTTCTCCCTGTCGCCCGGGCAAAAAAAATAAACCGCGCCTTGAATGGCTCAAGGTGGCGGTTTACCGTTTCACTGCATGGTTTGCGCTTCCGGCGATGAATTTGTAGCCTACGCCGTGGACATTGATAATATATTTCGGATTCGACGGGTCCGGCTCGATTTTCTTACGAAGGTTGCTGACATGTACGATAATCGTCCTCGTATCGTTGAAGCTTTCCTGCCCCCAAATCTCGCGGAACAGCTGTTCGTGGCTGAACGTCTGCTCCGGACGCGAGGCGAGAAAGCTGAGCAGGTCGAATTCCTTGCGGGACAATGTGACTTCTTGCCCGTTCACTTTCACGACACGGCTTAACCGGTCGATCCGCAAATTGCCGACGGCCAGCTTGTCGGGCTGTCCTCCCGACTGCTCCGCCGCAGCCAAATGCGGCCTGCGCAAATGCGCTCGTACCCGGGCCATCAGCTCGTTCGGGCTGAATGGCTTCGTAATGTAATCGTCGCCGCCCAGATTCAAGCCGGCGATTTTGTCCGCCTCGTCTTTTTTGCAGCTCACGAATAAGATCGGCACGGGCGAAACCGCGCGAAGCTCCCGGCATACTTCAAAGCCGCTTCGCCCGGGCAGAAGCACGTCCAGTATCGCCAGATCCGGCCGCTCCGCCTCCGCGATCTTAAGCGCTTCTTCGCCGCTGGTTGCGAGCAGGACACGGTAATTATTTTTTTCCAAGTATAGACGGATCACTTCCCGAATCTCGGGATCATCTTCCACAACTAACACTGTTTGCTCCGTCATCCGTTTCACCACCGCATCGATGTAGTTCTTTGGTCCTAAGAAGAGGATAAACAATTAGGCTGTTGCCGGTCAAGCTTTTTTTGGGGATGGGCCACAGGTATCGTGAAGCAGATCACGGTTCCACGCCCCGGTTCGGTCCGTTCGACCCAAATACGCCCCTCATGGTATTCTATAATCTCCCTGGATATGGAAAGCCCGAGCCCTTTACCGCCCGCGGCCGAATTGCGCGAGCGGTTGCTGGTATAGAACCGGTCGAACACGTAAGGCAAATCCTGTTCGTTAATGCCGCCCCCCGTATCGCTGACCCGGCACTGCAGCCGCTCTCCGTCATCGACCATTTCCACCTGAATGGAGCCGCCTTCCGGCGTGAACTTGATCGCATTGAAGATCAAGTTGCTGAACACTTGATGCAGCCGCTCCAGATCGACCTCCACGACGGAAAATTCCTGCGTTTGCCCGTCTCCCCCGGTCCGGAGCGCCAGCGTATAATGGATGCCCGCATTGCGCGTATCCACCTCGTAGCGTATGAACAGCTGCTCGATCAAGCGGTCGGTGCGGATGAGCTGCTTTTTGAAGGTAACCTGTCTGGCTTCCAGCTGGGAGAGCTGGAACAGGTCCTCGATCAACCGGTCCATGCTGACGACTTTACTATGAATGAGCCGCAAATAGCGCTCCTTCTGTTCCTCCGTATCCACAATGCCGTCAAGAATGGCCTCCAAGTAGCACTGGATCGTCGTCAGCGGCGTGCCCAAATCGTGCGAGATGTTGCTGAGCAGCCGGCTGCGGGATTTCTCCATCCGCGACAGCTCGTCGTTTTTCCGCTGCAGCTCCAGATTCGCCTGCTCGAGATCGGCTGTCCGTTCCTTGATCTTATCGTGCAAGCCGCTGTTCAGCTGCGTCAGAGCCGCCGAAAGCTTCTCCTCGCTCCCGTACCCCCGCGACAGCTTGACCGACAGCAGCACCGACTGCGTGAAAATAAAGATCAGCAAGCCAAAAGCGGACATCTTGTCCGTCGTCTCCACCAGCTCGTGAGCGTACAGCATGTCGTTGACGATCGTGGCCGCAAAGATCAGGCTGGCGAGCAGCAGCAGTCCGCCCCCTTCTCTTCGGCGCAAAAAAGCAAGGACGATGATGCTTAAAATGTAGCAGATGCACGCTCCCACAATCAGCTGCAGAACGACCAGCCATTTCGTAATCAGCACGGTTGGCAGCAGCGGAACGACAACGGCGTACGCCAACGTTATCGCACAGAAGAACGCCGTTATTTTCCGCGAGCTTTCCCTCGGATACATGCTGGCGAAAAACAACACGAACAGCGGCATGCTCAAATCCGCCGTCATATATTCCAAAATCAGCGCCAGCGTCCAATCGAAGCGGGGAAACGCCTGGGTCATGACCATTTCCCCGATCAGCGCCATGCGCAGGCAAAAGACAAGGCAAAATAATCCGAAGTAAAGCATGACCAGCTCTTTGGTCCGTACGACAAACAAACCGAGGTGATAAAGCCCCATGATCAGCAGGCTGCCGATCAGCAGCGTATCGAAGCCGACCGACAGCTGCTTTGTCCTCGCCACCGACTCGAACAGGCCGAATTCGATCGGCTGCCGGATCCCGCCCTTCTCATGCGAATAGTTCGATACTTGAAGTACCAGCACCAGCTCGCTTGTATGGGTATGGGCTACGGCCAGCCGGGTTGAAAAGTGAGGTTTCGATTCCGGCTCGGATGTGCTTGTGGTGCCGGCCGACGCAATTTCCTTGCCGTTTACCCACAGCTTATAAGACGTATAAATCGGGGGAAGCCGCAGGGCGAGCATCCGCTCATGATCGGACAATAAAATCTTGAGACGGTATGTGGCGTGTCCTTTGCCGGTCAGCACCTTTCCGTCCGTCGTCGCGCCGTTCCAGGAACCCGGAAGACTGGCGTAGCTCGGCGTCCCGAAGCGTTCCCCCGCAAAGTCTTCGGGGCGCTTAAATTCGTTCCAGTAAAACTCCCACTCGCCGTTCAGCGGGAGATGCCCCTTCCGGTCCCAGTTCCATTCCCGCAGATCCAATTCGCCCCGAACCGCCTTCGGCGCTTTGCCGTAGGTGAAGAACAAGCGTTCCCCCGCAATCAACCCTACGATCAAAAAAGCGACAATGGTAAAAAATGCGGCAATCCGCCTCGATATTCGTTCCAGCGGCATGTGCTACCTCACGCTCCTCCGGCTTCGAGATACCGGCGGATGCCGCTTGCGATTCTTTCAGCCAATTTCGTTTGGTATTCCTGTTGACATGATGCTTTTTTTGAACTGACCGATTCGATCAATTGTGTATTCGCCCCTCCGAGCATTAAATCCTGCTTTTTCCAGCCTCCGGCCTCAAGCATGCGGAACCGACTGCTTCGAGCGGACCTCCGTCCAATTCGTGCGGTAGAACCGAATGCACAAAGCCGTCGCAAAGCATGCAAGGAAGGCGTACAGCGACAGCCAGGCGCCGGTGCTGCCAAGCTCCGCCACAAAGGTTAAGACGTAGGCCAGCGGCACAAAGAACAGCCAATTGAGCACCAGGGACGTCCGCAGCAGGAAGGTCGTGTCGCCCAGGCCGCGCAGCGCTCCCGCATAATAATTCAGCAGCCCGTCAAACAGCTGGAGGAAGGCGGAAATCATGATAAGCTTTCCGGCCAGCCGGAATACGGCAGGCTCGCTTGAATACAGACGCGCCACCGCTTCCGAGAAGACAAACTCAACGATACCAAGCGCCAGCAAAAACAAGCTGCCGAGCACCGCGACGTCGGTGCCTATGCGCCTCGCCCGCATCGGTTGTCCCCGCCCGATCTCTTGCCCGACCAAAATCGTCGCCGTCGCCCCAAAGGCGAACGCCGGCATAAATCCGAGCCCCATCACATTCAATGCGATTTCGTTGGCGGCCAGCGCCTCGGTGCCGAGTCTGGTGACGAACATCGTAAATACGAACATGGCCGCGCTCATGGCCAGCTCCTGCATCCCCAGTTTGCCGGATTCGGCGGCGATCAGCCGGGCTTCGCCCCCATTGATCGATACGCGCCGACGGGTGGCGTAGCGGGCATGCAGACGAACGAAGAAAACGTAGGCGCTGCCGAGCAGCCCCAAGCCTTCGCCGATAAAAACCGCCATTCCCGCCCCCGCCAAGCCGATCTCGGGAATTCCGAGCTTGCCGTAGGTCAGCGTATAGGTAAAAAAGATCATGGCCGCGTTGGCGATAATGGACATGATCATCGGAGTGCGCGTATCGCCGATCCCCCGGAAAAAGCCGTGAAAAATAAAGCTTATTGTAAAACAAGCCACTGCGAATAAACGGAAGCGGAGATAAGCCTCGCCCGTCGATACCAGCTCCGCGGAGCCTCCCATCAGACGCAAGATCAGGTCCGGGCCCAGCCAGCCGACCAAAACGGCCAACAGCGCCACCGCAATGCCGACGTATAGCGCGACATAAGTCCGGCGGATCGCTTGATCCATTTGTCCTGCCCCGTAATTTTGCGCCACCAAATAATTGATCGAATGCCCGAAGCCCGAACAAAGAGCCCACGCATTATAAGCGACGATATTGGATACGCCGACGACCGCAATGACAAGCGCTCCCATCGGGCCGACCATAATGAGGTTGATCGTACCGGTAACCGTCCCCGAAGCAAACGAAATGACGGACGGAAGCGCAAGTGCGAGTATCCGTCCCCAGTTTTCAAAAAATCCGGCCTGCTTCTTGTTCATTTCCGAGCCCTCGGTCTATATGAGAATTTAACCTATCTCTTCCCATTGTGCCTGAATTTGCCGAACTGGACAAGGGAGAAAATACTATTGTCGTATCTTCCTAATTCCAAGGCACCTTCTCGCAAGCTTCTTTCTTAAGGTAAAACGGCCCGGAGTAATCCGCCGGGCCGGGTAGCAGCTCAATGACAGGAACATAGACAAAATAATAGCTGACGGGCTCTGTAGCCTATTCAATGGCTTCTTATTTGCTTTGATAGGATAAAGCAGCATCCAGGGTACCGCCGGGAGCGGTCGTACAATACCAGATCGGCTTTGCCATTGCCATCGACGTCCCGGGTCCTGAGATGAACGCCGCTCCCCGGCGTCCCCCTCGGCCCGAAGGCGGATAGCAGCTTCCACTCCCCGTCCTCGTCCTTCAAATAAACGGTGCCGCGCATCGTCTTCGGGTCCCAGCGCAGCGCATCTTCCCGTCCATCCCCGTTGAAGTCCCCGAGCCGGATCAAGCCGTCTTCGTTCGGAAGACCAAGGTCGACGCGGGTCAGTTCCCACCTCATATCGACGGGATCCGGCCGCAGCTGAATGCCGCCCGAGGCGCCGTCTTTAGAGGCAAATAGCGCGGGGCCGCCCTCCGTGCGAACCTGAAGCTCCTGATTCATTTCGCTTCGAAGCTTATAAGGCTTGATCGGCTTCAGCTCCTTCCCCCGGACCCGCCAGCCGTATAGCTGGAGCCTATCCTTCGTCAGTCCGGCTACAACCACTTCGCCGTTCGGTAACAGCAGCGTGTACAAGGAGCTCCATGCTTTGGCTTCAATTTTCCAGCTCTGCGCCAAGTGAAACTGCCGACCGTCCGATACGTAGCGGTCCAAGCGCCCGGCCGGATTCGCGGTCCAGAAGCTGCACGGGCCTTCCGCATCTTTGCCGCTTACGGCGGCGGCAGCCCCGTTCGCATATTCCGCCCGCCCCCATCGAACCGGCGCAGGCTGCGCCTCGTTGCGCCATCCCCTATACCGGCCGGGAATCACGCCGATCTCCCCGTTCGCTGCATTCCACCGCACCGTATCCGCTTGCCCGTCGCCGTCGGCATCTTCGAGCAAAACGCTCGATTTGCCGTCCGGCAGCAGTTGAACGTTCTGGGCAGGCGTGAACGGAACATAATCGCGGATGGAACGGAAGGCATAGCCTTTCGCCCGGAGGCCGGCAATGAGCTTTTGCAGCACGCTCTTGCTCTGCTCAGGGTACCGGAATTCCGGCAGACCGTCCCGCATGACCGGATCGCCTCCCGGGTCCAGAACGGGAGTCAGATACTTAAATTCGAGAAAAGGATGATAAAAAAAGGAAATCGGGTGATTCGAGTGACCGACCCGGTCTACGATCATTTTCTCGTCCTTATCGTAAGGAATATAATCGCAGGGTGTCGGAACGTAAGCGGCGCCAAGCGTCGGACTGCCGTAGCCGATATTGCGCTGATTCCAATAAAAGACCTCTTCGGCTTTGCGGTGAGACTGTACCTCCGCCTGATAATTCAAGCCGAAGTAGGAGCGGAACACCCGATCCTGTTCGGCGGAGGGCCGGTAATGCGGCGCCTCCCAGAACCGCGGCTTCAATCCCGCACGCTCGAATATCGCAAGCCCGTCTTGGATACGCTGCTCCGCATACGACACCTTCGTCGTTTCTTCCGCATCCGGCACTTGGAACTCGTTGCCGATCCCCGATTCGTGATGGCCGTCATCGCGGCGTACGCTGCCGACTTGGTGCGTATAGCCGTGCATGACAATGACCGCGCCGCACGCCATTATCGTCCCCTCTCCCTGCCTACGGACCTAAACACCTCTGCGACTCACGAATCATATGGAAGATGAAAACCCGAGAGAGGGGTGCTTTCGACGCATGGACAATGAACTCCAAGCCATCACCAAAGAGCTTACGGACCTGCATAAGCGGTACGCCGGAATTTCCTTAAGCTTTGCCGCCCTTGAGCGGAAATTGTCAGCAATGGAACACCGTATGAACACGCTTGAAACCGAGATTGCGAAGAAAATCCCCTTTCCGCCGGAAGAAACCGGCGCGCCTGCCCATTAAAGGCGAGTTAACCCGCTGCTCCCCGTCCGTATTTTTTCCCGCCAAAAAGCTCCTCGGTTTAAGTCTAATAAACGCAAGCTTCCATGCGTTTGTTGTCCCCCGGTCATCCGTTTGAAATAAAGCCTGCACGCCGTTTTCTCTTCGGAAAAATATTCCATATAAGGTTTGGCATTTACTTCCCGTTTCGGCGCGCTATATAATGAAATGGCCGCTTCTCCGCGCCCTGACCGGCCCGAGGCACGGGTTAAGCTCAAGCTCGGCTTTCTATCCCGAGACTCGCCCGGATTATTCCTAGGCCTATTTTTAATCTGTTACGATGGGGGCAAGCATGGTATAATGAATCGAATGCGACAGGCAGGTGATATCAAAATATGCAAAAAATACCAGTCATTCGTGATAAAAAAAGTTCTGACATCACCATCATCCCTTCTGATGAAATCGTAAAAATCGAATGCATACGGGATAAAGAATATATCATTCACACGATTTCCGATAAATATTACTGGGCGGCGTCGCTGGAAGCTTTCGAAGAATGGCTGTACGAGGAAGGCTTTCGCCTTATCGATCAGATGAATGTGGTCAATATGAACCACGTGACCGACTACGAGCCGCGCAAAGGGATCGTCACCTTGCGGCACGGTTCCACGACCCATTATAAAAAAACCGCTTCTGCAGCTTGGATACACGGCGAGCATATTACAAACGTCATGAACCTTCTGGGAAAAATGAAGGATCTCGACAAAGGCATCATCGACGACGAAGCCGATCGCATCTTCGAGACCGTGCTCGCCCAGAAAGAAGATCACCGGTTCGCCCGGTCCTATGCCATGATCAAAGCGCTGTACGATAAGAAAAAAACCGAACTGCTGCTGGAAGAAAGCGAGCTGCGCTATAAATCGCTGTTCGAGCATAATCCCGATCCGATCTGTTCGCTTAATCTATCGGGCCTTATTACGAGCGTAAACCCTGCCATGTTCGATGTGACCGGCTACACGGAAGCGGAATTGCTTCACCGAACGATCAATCCGCTTATTCTCCCGGAAGATTATACGCGGTGGCTCGACCATTTCGAGGAAACGCTCAACGGCATGACTCCTCATTACGAGATTACGTTTGTACGTAAAGACGGCAACCCGGTCGAGCTCAGCGTATTTAACTTTCCAATCTTCGTCAACAAACAGATTGCCGGCGTTTATATGATCGGCCAAGACATCAGCGAACGCAAGCGGGCCGAGGAGATGATTCTCCGCTCCGAGAAGCTGTCGATCGTCGGCCAGCTAGCCGCCGGAGTCGCTCATGAAATCCGCAATCCGCTAACCTCGCTCAAAGGGTTCGTCCAATTGCTCCAGGGCAAGGTAAGCGGCTACGACAATTACTTCGAAATCATGATCGACGAGCTGGAGCGGATCAATTTCATCGTAAGCGAGTTTCTGGTCATTGCGAAGCCGCAAATCGCCAAGTACCAGCCGAAGAACGCCTTTACCATTCTGGAAAATACGATTATGCTGCTTGGCTCTCAAGCGATGATCCATAATGTCGATATCGTCACGGAAGCGGACCCCGATCTTCCCGAAATCAATTGCGACGAGAATCAAATCAAGCAGGTATTTATCAACATCCTGAACAACTCCATCGATGCCATGCCGGAAGGCGGACAAATCCGCGCCGAATTCCGCAAAATGGAGGGCGGAAAGCTGCTGATGCGGTTTACCGATCAAGGCTGCGGCATCCCGGAAGACCGAATCCCCAGACTGGGGGAACCGTTCTATACGACCAAGGAGAAAGGCACCGGACTCGGTCTCATGGTCACCTTTAAAATTATCGAAAATCACGGGGGCAGCATGAAGATAAGCAGCGAACAAGGGAAAGGCACGACCGTAGACATTTTTATGCAGGGCATCCGTAAAATCCGGTCCTAGCAATCGGGCGAAAGCCCGAGTTAGTAAGCAGCCTTTCGAGTCCGGCGGGATTCGAAAGGCTGTTTTCGTTTGCGGCGGCGCCGCTCATTGCTTGAGCGAGGTGATGTATCGTTTGGCCAGACCGCTTGGCGTATCGAACGCTTCGTAGACGCGGATCGTAAACCGGGTTTCGAGCTGGTCCGCTTTCGCGTTGAAGGTCAAAATCTGCTTGCCTGTAAACAGCTTGTTCGGACCGGTAAACGAGCCCTCAGCCGTGGCGAGCATCCGTCCTTGCGAATCCACCAGCTCCATATAAAGCCTGGAAAAGTTCTGGTCGACCACGACGTTGTCGGTCTGCTTCACATCCAGCGTAAATGAGAGCTTGTAGTCGTAGATCAAGCTGTTTATTCCAGCAGCCGCCGTCATAGCGGATAGCGACCAATCCGTAATTTTCAGATCAAACGGATACATGGCGAACGTATCCCCTGCCGCCTCGGTGTTCGCCGTCGTCTGCAGCGAAGCGATCGTGCTCGTATAAGGAGCCGTGGACTGCGTATCCAATAGCTTGATCGTCAATTGCTTGCCGTCCTCCGTCTTCGGTACGTTGAACGAATAATTCACGACGTAGCTCATGTTCGGATTCAGCACAGCCGTGCCTCCGGATTGCCGCGCCCCGGCATAAGCCGCTCCGCCTCCTCCGACGATCTCCGTCTGGAAGGCAGGCACCGGCACCGGCTTGTCGCTCTTGTTCGTGATCCGGAATTTGGCGACGACCGAATGAAAGCCGTTGTCGCTTTCATGAAGATGCAGTTCCATCAGAGCAACGTCCGTATTGGCGTCGATCATCTTATTCAACGGATCGAAGACGACAGGGCTGCCAAGCCGGTAAGAAATCGCAGGCGCCGTATCTGTCCGCGCGCCGCTCGGAACCGCAATCTGCACGCGGCCGACATCAAACCCCGTCGTTACAGTCGGTGCGCCCTGCGCTCCCCCCGAAACGAACGATTCGGTCGTCGTCACGAATAAAGAGGCCAGCGTCACGTTGTTTTCGATTGGTACGGCGAAATGAATATATTTTTTCTCGCCGGCATCGATCGTTACCGCGCCGAGCTCCGTGCGGGCGCCGGTATACGTTTTGCGACCCGATTGCCCGTCGATGCGGAATTCGGGTACCGTTTCACGTCCGGCGCCGGGGTTTTCCGCCAATAAAGTGACAAGCGCCACCGGTCCTGCTGCCGCTGCCCCATTTCCTGCTTCTGCCCCAGCCGCGCTCGGTGCGGAAGCAGAAGCCCCGCCGGGTGCGCCGGAAGCTCGGCCGGGTGAAGCCGCCGCACCGCCGGGAGCTGCGCCTTCCGCTCCGGGCGCAGATGCGCCGCCGGAGGCTTCGCCGGCCGCGCCCCCCGCCGCCGTTCCCGCGGAGCCCCCGCCGGACGATGCGCCGGAAGCTCCCGCGGAAGACCCGCCTGTCGGATATTGCACCTTGATGGCCACAGGGGTATACTGCAGGCTGGAATTTAAGCCAGGAATCGTAAACGCTTCTCCCCACCCTTTCGGCTCGGCGGCTTTTTCCGCTCCTGCGGCCGAAGCGTACCATACTTGCTTGGCGCCTATCGGAATCGTCAGCAGGTTTGTTTCCTTCTTCGGATAAACGTACTCATCCACATTGACGAAGGACAGCTCCGACAGCTTTATTGCCGGTGTGCCCTCAATGACGGTCATATAAACGAGTTCTCCGATTTCGCCCGGCTCGAGCGCCGTCTTGTTGGGAGCGGACGGCTTTAGCGTATATCGGACCCCGTCCGCCGTACGGACATGCAGCTGATGGTCGGGAATCCGGGTTTTCTGCGCTCCTCCGTTATACAAGCGAACGGATGCGCCTATCCGTGTGCCGTCTGCGGTCGTTTCTACCGCCAAACTTTTAACCGCTGCACGGATTGTCTCTGTTAAGCCGAAGTTGCCGGGAGCGGCCACTGTCGCTTGCGGCGGCGCATCGGCCGCCAGCACCGGCAGATTTGCCGGAAGGAGTGCCGTCCCGATTATGACAAAAGTTAGCGCTGTTTTCCTAGGGTGTTTCATCGATGATTCCTCCTTATCCAGTCGATCTTATTTTTTAGCCGGTTCTTGAACCGCGGGTGAGGGCTGCCCTTGAGGAGCCGGTTTAGCCACCTCCACCTTCTGGCCGTCCTTCAGCTGATGCTGCCCGCTCGTGACGATCTGCTCGCCTTCCTTGACGCCCTCCAGCACCTCCTGGTAAGCATCGCTGATGCGTCCCAGCTTGATTTTTCGCTTCTGCACCGTATCCCCCTGCAGCACGAAGACGAACGAATCCGATTCTTCGCGGACGATGCTGAGCGTCGGAACGGCTGCAACCTGCTCCTCCGCCTCGGTGGTGAGCTGGACCACGGCCCGGGTTCCCGGCTTCAGCTTCTGATCCGCATTCTGGACTTCCAGCTCCAGCGAATACGATTTGGTGGCTGCGCTCATGACTTTCGAAAGGAACGTAATTTTGGCCACGCCTTTATTAGCCGGGTTATCCGGACTGTAGTAGGCAAGCTCCTGCTTGTTTTTCACCAGCTCATACGACGGCTCCGACAGCTCCACCTTCAGCTTGATCGGATCGATCTGCTGCACTTGGCCCACCTTGCCGTTCGGCGAAACGGTTCCGCCCAGCTCTACCGTAAAGTCCGTCAGCACACCGCTGACAGGCGCTTTGACGTCATAATTCTCCAGCGACCGCTGGGCCTCCTCCAAGCTAATACGCGAGGCCTCTACCTCCGTCTGCTGCTCGGCCAGCGAGTTCGATTTGTCCAGAGCCGCCAGCTTGTTGCGCTGCGCCTGCACATCCATGAGGGCATTCTTCAGCGCCTGCTCGGCCTGTTCTACCTGACGCTGCGTCGCTTGGCCCGCGTCAAAATCGTTACGCATTTTGTTGTAGTCTTTCTCCGCGTCGCTCGCCTTCTGCTCCGCCTTCGTAATCTCGTCCTGCAAATTGCGGCGGGAGTTGGCGTTGTCCTCCGCCGATTTCGCAAGCGTCTGCTCTGCGCTCTTCAGCTTGATCTGGCTTTTTTTCAAGGTGGACTCGGCCTCGCGATTGTCAATTTGAAACAAAACCTCGCCCGCCTGCACGATATCTCCGCGTTTCTTCAGGACTTGAGTAATCTGACCGCTCGCCTTCGGTATGATGTCCATGGCGGACATCCCCACCACTTCCGCCACCTGCTCGCGCGGATCGCTAATTTTGCGCTTGGCAACCGCCTCCGTCTTTACAGGGCGGTTATCCAGCTTGAGGTCGACCGTAGCTTCCCCCTTGTCGCCCGGAGCCGAGCAGCCTGCCGCAAGCAGGGCGGCCGCTGCCAGCAAGGCGAGAACGCGAAGCGTGAGGACTTTCTTCATCGCAATATCTTTCCTAACCTTTTTCATGTTTCCGTGCCTCCTCCTTCGTTATATCTCTATCGTCGCCGACTTCGAATCGTCGCCTGGTTTTTTTCGGTTAAACCATCCGGAAATCCGGTTTTTCCAGTTCTCGATCATTTCATAGACGATCGGCACGACGACCAGCGTAAGAATGGTCGAAGTCGTCAAGCCGCCGATGACGACGACCGCAAGCCCTTTGGAGATCAAGGTGCCATGCGCAAATCCGAACGCAAGCGGCAGCAGCGCCATAATCGTAGCCGCCGCGGTCATAATAATCGGACGCAGGCGGACCTTGCCCGCTTCCATCAGCGCGTGGCGCACCGTGTACCCTTCTTCCCGGAGCTGCTGCACGCGTTCGAGCAGCACGATGGCGTTCGTAACGACGATCCCGATCAGCATCATGAAGCCGATCATCGACGTCACGTTGAGCGATTCCCCTGTCAAGAGCAGCGCCAGCAGGCCGCCGATGGCCGCAAGCGGGAGCGAGAACAAAATGGCGAACGGCGCCGAAGCGTTGCCGAAGGCCAGCACCATGATCAGATACACGATAAATACCGCGACGACCATTGCCATATACAGTTGGCCAAAGTTTTCGTCGGTATCCTTGTTAACCCCTCCGAGCTCGCGTGTGACCCCTTCCGGGAACTCAAGGGTCTTCAGAGCTTCGTTTACCTTAAGACTTACGCCGTTTTTATTCGGACTATTAATTTTCGCCGTAATGGAAACCTCTTGCTTTTGGGATTTTCGGGAAATGCTCGCCGGGGCTTCCACCTCGCGGATTTTAGCCACTTCGTTCAAATAAACGGTTCCCGTCTTCGTAGAAATCGGAAGCCGGCCAAGCTTCTCCAGCGTATCTTTATCCTTTTTATCAAGAGAAACAGTCGTCTTGTACGTTACGTCATCCAGCTTAATGTCGCCGAGCTGCTGCTTTTGAACCCAGCCCCGCGCCGTTTCGCGGATCGTGCCGACATCCAAGCCGTACATACGCGCCTTTTTCTGGTCCACGGCGATATCGACTATCGTTTTGGCGTCGCTCAACGCGTCCTTCACTTCATAAAGCTCCGGGAACTCCTCCAGCTTCTTCTTGACCAGCCCCGCAGCGGCAATCAATTCCTTCTGATTGTCACCGTATAAGGTGTACGCAAAGTCCGTCGTTGTCGGACCTCCACCGCCGAGGGAAGAAGGGAGAACTTCGGAGCCTTTCGGCAGCTCGGCCAAAATCGCATTCTTGAATTGATCCCTCACTTGATCGGGCTTCACGTTCTCGTTCATTTCCACAAAGAGCTGAAACGCGTAAGGCACCCGGTCGTCATTTACCCCATCTCCACCTTTATACCCGACGAGCGCCTCCACGTAACGGAATACGGGATCGCCGTTCGAATCCTTGCTCTCCATCAGCATGGCTTCCAATTCCTTGGATTTGAGATCGGTCGCAGCATAGGATGTCTCGTAGGGCAGCTTCACGGTATAGTACATATTGCGCGGTTGGGCGCCGTCCGGAAAAAGGGCGATGGCCAGATTAGGTATCGAGATAGCGAGCGAAAGGATAAAGAGAAGCCCCGATATGAGCAGCGACTTGATCCGATGCGTCAAAGACCACTGCAGAGCCGATTCGTACATCAGGGTGAACCGGCCGACTTTCGTTTCATCGTGCGCCTTGACCTTTTTGCCCCGCAGCACCAGCAGCTTGGCAAGCATCGGAATGACGGTCAGCGCCACCAATAACGAAGCCATCAAGGCAACGGCAATGGTAACGGCAAACGGCCGGAAGATTTCGCCGACAATTCCGCCGACCATCCCGATGGGAGCGAACACGGCCACGGTTGCAATTGTCGAGGACGTAATGGCCATCGCCACCTGCTTGGTTGCCATCAGGATAACCGATTCGTTGCGCTCCTGCGCTTTTTCCAGCGATGTATAAATATTTTCGATGACGACAATCGAATCGTCCACGACCCGTCCGACAGCAATGAACATGCCGCCGAGCGTCATCATATTGAGCGTGATGTTAAAATAATGCAGCAGCATCAGCGTAATCAGCATGGAAAGCGGAATCGAAACAAGCACCACGAGCGTCATCCGTACGTTGCGCAGGAATAAGAGAATGATGAGCGAAGCGAGCAGCGCGCCTATCACGCCTTCGCGCAGCATGCCGCTGATCGATTCCTTCACTTCGTCGGCCGTGTTAAAAATCGAGCGGAAGGTCACGTTCGGCATCGTCGTCTTCCAATCGTTCATCAGCTTGTCGGCGGCATCCGAGAATTCCACGGCGTTCGCCTCGCTTGTTTTAAACAAATGAATACCGAGCGCTGGTTTGCCGTCGAGTCTGGCCATGAACTTGGATTCTGTAACGGCGGAAACTTTCGCCACTTGAGACAAAAGAACCGTTCCGCCCGAGCTTGTTGTCAACTCCAGCTGTTCCAAAGCGTACAAGCTCTCCAAATCGCCGGATACGCGGGCCATCTTGTCGTTGCCGCTCAGCTCAACGGAGCCGATCGGGCCTTTGGACAGCGCGGATTCGATCGAAGCGGTTACCTGCGATGGCGTCAAGCCGAAGGCGCTTAACGCGTCGGCATTAAGCTGGATGTCCATCGTCGTTTCCCGGTTGCCGATAGCCGTAATATGGTCGATGCCTTTAATGCCTTCGAACCCCGGCTTGATCCTGTCCTTATACAGCTTGTCAAGCTCGGTTTGACTTACGCCCTCGTTCGCCGACACGACCAGATAATAAGCCGGCATCGACGAGAACCCGAACGTCATGGCCTTCGGCCGTTGTGCGGTAGAAGGCAAACTGACTTCCTGGATCAAGTTTTCGACTTCCCGCTTTTTCTTGTCCAGATCCACCCCGTGCTTGAACATCACCGTGATAAAAGAATTGTTGTCGTTAGACGTCGAAGTCAGCCGGTCAAGGTCCGGGATATTCGCCAGCTTATCTTCAATCGGCTTCGTCACGTTGTCCATCACATCTTTGGGAGACCCCGGGTAGGTGGTGCTGATGAAAACCGCCGGGAACGAGATGTTAGGGTAGTTCTCCTTCTTCAGCTTCGTAGCCGAGTAGATTCCGCCGCCGAACAGCATAGCAATGATGATGATCACTGCCGCGACGTTCTTCATAGAAAATTTAATCAGTCCGTTCATTCCACTCCTCGCTCCTTTATAAATGTCCATCCGATTCTGGAAAATACTTTACCTTGCGAATATGAACGGAGCGTGAATTGGACAAAAAAAGATCAATCCGAATCGGATCGATCTTTTTTCTATTATCCTGAATTTCGAAAGTGCTGCTCTTTGAAAATATAAAAAAGTGCCCTAATCTTTGGTAGAATGGTGTTTGTCCAGAACAACATCACCCAAAGAGAGGAGCACCTTTTAGGTGAAGTCTAAC
>JAPSLM010000015.1 GCA_031180825.1 Paenibacillus sp.
ATCCTTTACAGTGAATTATGGACAGGTACTACCTGCCATTTCATTGTAAAGGATTTTTTTGTGGTCTAGACTTTAAAGAAACAGAAGATTATGAACATTCAGAGAAGATTAATGCAACGCTAGTGATACTGAATAATACTGAATAACTGTGGTAGATTCAACCGATACATATTTTGGAAAAGCAATGCTTGAAGCTCATGAGGGTGTGGCTATCTGAGACTACTTTGGTTTAAAAAATTCCTCCTTGATGACAACAATCGCATTAAGAACATCCAGTTATCCAATCGTTTTATCGATCCAGTTAAAACAAAATGAAAAATCTAACCCTCTACCGATCAAGTAAAAATAATAAAAAGACGCTGTAGATCAGACATTTTGAGCCTAATCGACAGCGTCCCCCGTTCCACAATTATTCCTTTATAGATGCAAATTGGATAAGAAGCCTGTTATTTTATTCCTTTTGATTCTAGTACACAATCTTGATGGGGTCCCTTCTCACCTACCGCCCCCGGTTAAACACCACCAGCTTCAGCTCCGTCAGTTCCTCCACCGAGTACTTGACGCCTTCGCGTCCGACGCCGCTTTCTTTCACGCCGCCGTAGGGCATGTGATCCAGCCGGAAAGTCGGAATGTCGTTGATCATGACGCCGCCGACATGCAGCTTATCGATCGCGTTCATGGCTGTGTGCAGGTTGTCGGTATAAATCCCGGCCTGAAGCCCGTAGACGGAATGGTTGACCCAGTCTACCGCTTCCTCCACCGAGCTAACCTTGTTGATCAGCACAATCGGGGCAAACACTTCCTTGCAGGACACTTGCGCGTCAGGAGGGACGTTCAGCAGCACCGTAGGCGCAAGAATCCCGCCTTCGGCCGTTCCGCCCAGCGCCACGGTTGCCCCCTGCTGCGCGGCTTCCTGAATCCATGCCACGGCCCGCTCCGTTTCCCGATCGGAGATCATCGCGGACACGTCCGTTTCGGCATCCAGCGGGTCTCCAAGCTTGAGCTGTTTGGCCGCTGCGACGAATTTTTCGACAAATTCGTCATAGCTGTCCTCCAGCACGTACACCCGCTGCAAGGAGATGCAGACTTGGCCTTGGAACGAGAAAGCACCAGTAACACAGCGCGCAATAATGGAATCGATCCGGGCGTCGCTGTCCACGATAACCGCGGAGTTGGAGCCCAGCTCCAGCGTGACGCGCTTCAAGCCGGCTTTCGCACGGATGCTCTTGCCGACAGACGGGCTTCCGGTGAACGTGATGACATCGACGCGGGGGTCCTCGACGATTTTATCGCCGATGACTCTGCCGGCGCCGGTGACGACGTTCAGAGCGCCGGCCGGAAGCCCGGCTTCCATGAACAGCTCCGCGATGAAGAACGCGGATAGCGGCGTCTGGCCCGCAGGCTTCAGGACGACGGTATTGCCTGCGGCAATGGCCGGGCCCAGCTTGTGGGCGACCAGATTCATCGGGAAATTGAACGGAGTGACCGCCCCGACCACGCCCAGCGGCTCTCTCACGGTATAAGCGAAGCGTCCTTCCCCTCCGGGAACGGCGTCCATCGCCAACGTCTCGCCGTGAATCCGCTTCGCTTCCTCTCCGGCCAGCTTATACGTCTGAATCGTCCGGTCCACCTCGATCAGAGCGGCCTTGATCGGCTTGGCAGCTTCCAGCGCGATGAGGCGGGCCGCTTCTTCGCGGCGCTGTTCCAGCAGGCGGGACACGGTTTCCAGAATGCGGGCCCGTTGGTGGGCCGGCATGCTTCGCATGACCGGCTTGCAGCGGACCGCCGCTTCGATCGCCTGCTCGGTCTCCGCGAGATCAGCCGAAGCGATGTCGGCCAGCTTTTCCTTGGAGTACGGCGAGTACAGCGGGGTGTAGTTTTTCGTCTCAACCCAGGTTCCGTCGATGAATGCATGCTTTTTCATGAAGTAAATCCGCCTCCTTATGCGATACGATCAGTCCGCCTTGCCCGCTCCTGCCGATACGGCGCTCAACTCCGCCATAGCTTCACTGATAATGTCGAGCCCTTCTTGCAACTGCTCCTCCGTGATGACCAGCGGGGTCAAGAAACGGACAATATTGCTGTGAACTCCTGCGCCGAGCAGGACCACTCCTTTTCGGTAACAAGCTTGCAGCAACGCCGCCACGAACTCTTTGGCCGGCTTGCCGGTGTCCGGATCGACAAACTCCACGGCGCACATCGCGCCCAGTCCGCGAACGTCTCCGATAATTTTAAACTCATCCTGCAGCTTGCGGAAATGACTGCGAATCGCGTCGCCGATAACGAGCGATTTTCCCGGAAGGTCCTCGCGCTGCATCATCTCGATCACGGCCAAAGCCGCCGCGCAGCCGAGCGGGCTTCCGCCATAGGTTCCGCCGATTTCGCCCGGGTTCGGGGCGTCCATAATCTCCGCTTTGCCGACGACGGCGCTGATGGGAAGACCTGCGGCGATCGATTTGGAAAGCGTGATAAGGTCCGGCTCGATCTCGAACAGCGTCGAGGCGAACATTTCTCCGGTCCGGCCGAAGCCGGTCTGAATTTCATCGGCAATAAACAAGATACCATGCTTCTTGCAAATCTGAAAGACGCCCTGCACGAACGATTTTGGCGGGACGATGAAGCCTCCCTCGCCCTGTACCGGCTCCATGATGACGGCCGCCAGCTCTTCCGGGGCGACCTCGGTCAGCAGGAAATCCTCGAACTGCTTCAGGCAAAAGTCCCCGTACTCTTCTTCGTTCATCGACACGGGACGTTGATACGGATAAGGGAATGGCGCTTTATAAATCGCGGGGGCATACGGCCCCATTTGGTATTTGTACGGCTTCACTTTGCTGGTCAGGGACATGCCGAGCAGGGTCCGGCCGTGGAAGCCGCGGGTGAACGAAACGATGCCCGTTTTGCCCGTATATTTCCGGGCGATCTTCACGGCGTTCTCGACCGCCTCCGCTCCGCTGTTCAGGAGCACGGCTTTTTTGGCAAAATCGCCCGGGGTGATCTCGGCGAGCTTTTCCGCCAATGCCACATAAGGCTCATACATTCCGACATGGAAGCACGTATGAATGTATTTTTCCGCCTGTGCCTTGATGGCGTCCACGACCTCGGCCGGGCTGTGGCCCGCGTTGATGGTACCGATCGCGCCGACGAAGTCCAGGAACACGTTGCCGTCCACATCGTACAGCAGCGCCCCCTGCGCTCTCTCGACAAACAAAGGATGGTTGTTGCCTACTCCCTTGGACACCGTCTGCTGTCTCCGCTCTAAGAGCGCTTTTGTCTTCGCTCCCGGCAATTCGGCTGCAACCGATACGAATTTTCGTTGGGCTGTCATTGGATTGCTCCCCTTTCGGCTTGAAAAATTAACCGTTCGTTTCGTCTAATCCGCACCATTGGATAAGCGTCAAAGCAATGATTTCCGCCGCTTCCGCCACTTTGTCCAGCTCGATATATTCGTTCGGGTAATGAGCGACCTCCGTAACCCCCGGCCCGAACACGATGGCAGGCGTCTTGCCCGCTTGAGTTAGCAGGCCGCCGTCCGTTCCCCACGGAGACGCTTCGATAACCGGCTCCGCTCCGGCGACCTTGCGGTACTGCTCCGCCAAGGTATGCATGAGCTCATGCTCCATGTCCATCGACCCGGGAATCCAGCGGGCGCCGAACCATTCCAACACGGGAGCGTGCTCCTTGAACCACGGGTCCTGCTCGGCAAGCCGCTCCAGCCACTGCTCCATCTCCAGCTTCGCTTCCTCGATCGTTTCCTCGGGCGAGACGCCCATCCGGCCTTCCAAGCGGACGAGGTCGGGAACCGAGGACGGCCAGTTGCCGCCTTGGATGACCCCGATGTTGATCGGGATCGGAATCGGCGTATTTTGATACAGCGGATCGGTGATCCGGGCGTTGCGCCGTTCCTCCAGCGCTTGAATGTGACGGATGACGAGCATGCTTTTCTCGATGGCGCTAACTCCCTCGTACCGGGTGCCGCCGTGCGCCGCCCGACCTTTCACTTGAATCCGGAACCACATCGAGCCCTGCTGCTTCGGAAAAATACGCATATTCGTCGGCTCCGGGATAATCGCGGCGTCGGCCTTGTAGCCCCGCATCACGGTCGCGAGCGTACCAGCCCCGCCGCTTTCCTCCTCGACGACGCTCTGGAAGATGACGTCGCCTTTCAGCCGGAGGCCCAGCCCTTGAATCGCTTGAATCGCCAGCAGCAGCGAGACGTTCCCGCCTTTCATATCCGTGACGCCGCGGCCGTACATTTTGCCGTCCCGGATTGCGCCGCTGTACGGATCGTCAGACCACTGCTCGCGCTCTCCCTCCGGGACGACGTCGATGTGACCGTTCAGAATGATCGACTTCCCGCCGCCGGAACCGCGCAGAATGCCGACCACATTCGGGCAGTTATCGAAATCCGGCCGCGAGGAGCAAAAGTACGGATGCTTCTTCAAAGCTTCCCCGTCCAGCTCCCATACGTCGACCTCTAAGCCCATCTGCCGCAGCTTCTCGGCGACCAAAGCCTGCGCCGCCGCTTCATGGCCCTGCGTGCTTGGCACCTGCACCAGCCGCTGCAGGAAGGCCATACCTTCTTCGCTGTGCGTGCGCATCCATTGCTTAATCCGTGCCTGGAGCTCTGACATGTTTCTCCTCCTTGTGCGCAGATAAGGTGAATAAGCAGGCGCTGCGCTGCCGAAGCGTTCCTCCGATCGCTCTTGTTCCCGGATTTCTTGATTATCTAACCCCTTAAGGGGTTGAAACCCGGGAACAAAGGCGAACACTCCGTTTCTCCAGAACGCTTTCGGCCGCTCCGCTCCGCTCCTTAATTCACCGAACATCTAAAAATTCGAAACCCTCTACGCCTCACTCACGTTCTCGTAGATCACCGCAAGGCCCATGCCGCCGGCCATGCACAGCGTCACCATGCCGTACTTCACGCCGGACCGCAGCATTTCGTGCATCAGCGTCACGGTCAGCTTCGCTCCGGTAGCGCCTACCGGATGCCCCAGCGCAATGGCACCGCCATTGACGTTGACCCGCTCCGGGTTCAGCTTCAGCTCGCGGATGACGGCCAGGGCCTGCGCGGCGAACGCCTCGTTCAGCTCGATCAGCCCGATGTCGTCGAGCGTCAGCCCGGCCTTGCGCAGCGCCTTATGGACGGCGGGCACCGGTCCGATGCCCATCACGCCCGGCTCGACTCCGGCGCTGGCGAACGCTTTGACCTTGAGCAGCGGCTGGATGCCCGCCCGCTCCGCCTTGCTGCGGGACAGCAGCAGCACGGCGGCTGCGCCGTCGTTCATCGGGCAGGCGTTGCCTGCGGTAATGGTGCCGTCTGGCTTGAAGACGGCGGGCAGCTTGGCGAGCTTCGCCAGCTCGATATCTTCCCGCAGCGACTCGTCCCGGTCGAAGAGCCGGACGCCTTGCCGTTCCTGCAGCTCCAGCGGCACGATTTCGTCCTTGAACCGCCCGCTGCGGACCGCGTCGGCCGCCTTCCGGTGGCTTTCGAAAGCAAACCGGTCCTGCTCTTCCCGTGAAATGCCATACTGCTCGGCTAACCGCTCTGCGGTCATGCCCATATGCTCATCTCCCAGCGAGCAGGTCAGTCCGTCGGCAAGCAGTGCGTCCTCCATCGCGACATGGCCGAACTTCGTGCCCCAGCGGTTTCGGACCAAGTAGGGCACCTGGCTCATGCTCTCCACACCGCCCGCAATGACGGCTTCCTCTTGCCCCGCCGCAATCGCCAGCGCCGCGCTTGTGATCGCCTTGAGGCCCGAGCCGCATGCTTTGATGACGACGTGGCCCGGCACCGTCAGCGGAAAACCGGCCCGCTGCGAGCTGATTCGCGCCGAATTGAGCCCCCCGCCGTGCACATAGCCGTGGCCGAAAATAATTTCGCCCACCTCTTCCTTCGGCAGCGCCGTTTTCGCCATCAAGCCCGTCAGCACTTGACGCCCCAGCTCGGCGGCGGGCACATCCCGCAACGACTTGCCGAAGGCTCCGACCGCCGTGCGGACCCCCGCCGCGATAACGACTTCATTCATCACGGATTGCCTCCCTTATTGGATCGTTGACACAACGGACGGAACGATCAATTCCGCATCCGTCTGCCGGATGACTTCTTCTGCGGTGAAGGGGGCCATCACTTCCCTTAAAATAAGCCCTTCGTCCGTCACTTCCATTACAGCCATTTCGGTAATGATCATATCCACGCAGCGCGGCGCGGTTAACGGCAGCGAGCACTGCTTCAATATTTTCGACTCGCCCTGCTTGTTCGTATGGTTCATCAGCACGATGACCTTGCGCGACTTTTGCGCCAGCTCCATCGCTCCGCCCATGCCGGGCACCCGTTTGCCGGGAACGATCCAGTTCGCCAAATCCCCGTGCTGGCTCACTTCAAGCGCGCCCAGAATCGTGATGTCCACATAGCCGCGGCGGATAATCCCGAAGGCCGTCGCGCTGTCGAAATACGATGCGCCCGGCACGATGGTCACCGGGAAGCCTCCGGCATTGCACAGCGCGGGATCTTCGCTGCCCTTGGCCGGGCTCGGACCGGTGCCCAGAATGCCGTTCTCCGCGTGAAAAAACACTTGGAGCTCCGGCGGCACATAATTGGCCACCAAGGTCGGAATCCCGATCCCGAGGTTCACGAGCATCCCGTCTTGAATTTCCTGCGCCGCCCGCCGGGCGATCCGGTAACGGCTGTCTTCTACTCCCACGCCCATGTCCAGTTCACTCCTTGACTCGGTATGACCATATCCACATAAATCCCCGGGGTGACGATGCATTCCGGGTCCAGCTCGCCGAGCGGCACGATTTCGTCGACCTCGGCAATGGTGTAATCTCCGGCCATCGCGACGAGCGGATTGAAATTGCGGGCGCTTTTGTCATAGATCAAGTTGCCGTACGGATCGGCCTTCTGCGCGTGCACGATGCTGACCTCGGCGGTCAGCGCCGTCTCGATCAAATACGGCTTGCCGTCCAGCACGATCTGCTGCTTGCCCTCTTCGGCAATCGTGCCGATGCCGACATCGACGAAGATGCCGCCCAAGCCGACGCCCCCGGCGCGGATGCGCTCGGCCAGCGTCCCTTGCGGACTAAACTCGACCTCCAGCGCGCCCTCGTTCATGAGCCGGCCGGCGTTCGGATTGGAGCCGATGTGCGAGACGATGACTTTCCGGGCCCGGCCCGCCGTGATCAGCCGCCCGATGCCGATATCCGGGAACGCGCAGTCGTTGCCGATCAGGACGAGATCGCGCACGCCTTTATCCAATATGCCTTGGCACAAGGACGGAGGGTTGCCCACGCCTCCGAAGCCCCCGTACATCAGGGTCATCCCGTCGCGTATATGCTGAAGCGCGTCCTCCAGCCCGGCGACCTTGCTTCGCTTTTTTACAAGCTCCATGCGTTTTCCCCCTTCCCCTTATACCGCCGTTTTATTCAAATGGCCTTCCGCCCGCAATTCCTCTTGCACTTCAAAAATACTTTTTTCCAATATGCTTACTAGGCTATCAATTTGCTCCGGGGTGATAATTAATGGCGGAGAGACGATAATCGCGTCTCCGGCCGCTCCGTCGATGCCTCCCGATGCCGGGTACACGAGCAGCCCTTTGTCAAAAGCGCGCTTGATGACCCGCGCCGTCACGCCGAGCGATAGCGGGAAAATCCCCTTCGTCCGCACATCCGGCACGAACTCCAGTCCGAGCAGCAGCCCTTTGCCCCGCACGTCGCCTACGATGTCCAGCCGCTTCGCCATCTCCTGCAGCTTGCCGAGCAGATACTCGCCGCTTACTTCCGCCTTGCGGACCAAATCATGCCGCTCCATATACTCCAGCACGGCCAGACAGACGGCGGCGGATTGCGGATTGGCGCTGTACGTATGGCCCGCCATGATCGACTTGGACCCTTTCAGAATCGGCTCCATGACCTTATCGCTGACCAGCGTCGCCGCCATCGGCGTGTAGCCTGCGCTCATGCCTTTGCCCAAGGCGACGATATCAGGATCGACTCCCCAGTGCTCGATCCCGAATTTCTTGCCGGTTCTGCCGAGCCCCGTCATCACCTCGTCCGCGATGAACAGAATATCGTATTTGTCGCAGATACGCTTGATCTCCTGATAATAGCCCTCCGGCGGCGTCACCGCCCCTCCCGAAGCGCCGATGATCGGCTCTGCGATAAATCCGGCGATATGCTCCGGCCCGATGCGCAGAATCGACGTTTCCAGCTCCTGCGCGCATTTCATGCCGCAGCCGGGATGCGCTTCCTTCAGCGGACAGCGGTAGCAGTACGGCGCGGAAACGGACGGATAATCTTCGAGCAGCGGGATGAACCGCTTGCGCCGCAGAATATTGCCGGACATCGACAAAGCGCCCATCGTAATGCCGTGATAGCTCATCCAGCGGGAAATGAAGCGGTTTTTGCGGTCGCGGCCTTTCTCCTGCCAATGCTGGATCGCGATCTTCATCGCCGTCTCCGTCGCTTCCGAGCCGCTGTTGACGAAAAAGGACCAGCTCCAGCGCCCCCCGGACCATTCGCTTAGCTTGCGGGCAAGCGCTTCGGCCGGTTCGCTCGTAAATTGCGAGCGGTACGCGAACGATACTTTTTCCGCCTGCGCCTTCATCGCCTCGACGATTTCCGGCACCCCGTGGCCGATGCTGGCCGTTACTGCGCCGGAACAGCCGTCGATATACGTTTTGCCGTCCGTATCGTAGAGGTATATTCCTTGTCCGCTGGCTACCGTTGGATAGTCGTAGTCCAGAATCGGCTTGATCAAATGTGTATCCGTCATGTCGGTTCCCCTCTTTACGCTTGTGTTAAACCCAGCCTCTCCAGCGCATGGCTTCCGCCATTTTTCGGAGGCCTGCAATATAGGCGGCCAGCCTCATGTCCACCTTGCTCTCCAATGCAATTTGATGGACTCCGCGAAAGGCTTTGACCAAAATGCGGTCCAGCTTCTGATGGATCTCGGCTTCGGACCAATAGCAGCCCTGGTTGTTTTGAACCCATTCGAAGTACGAAACGACGCCCCCGCCTGCGCTCGCCAGCACGTCGGGAACGAGCAGCACGCCCCGGGAGGCGAGCATTTCCGTAGCCTTCGCGGTCGTCGGTCCGTTCGCCGCCTCGACGACGATTTTGGCTTGAATGCCGGCCGCGTTCTCTTCCGTAATCTGGTTCTCGATGGCGGCCGGGATAAGGATATCGCAAGCCTGCACAAGCATCTCCCGGTTGGAAATGGCATTTGCAAACAGGTGGGTGACCGCGCCTAACGCATCCCGTTTCTCCAGCAAATAATCGACATCGAGGCCGCCGGGGTGATACAGAGCGCCGCCGGCGTCCGAAATTCCTACGATCTTCGCTCCGGCGTCGTGCAGAAATTTGGCCAGATAGCCTCCGGCATGGCCGAACCCCTGAACGATCACCTTCGCGCCGCTCAGCTCCACGCCGGCCGCCTTCGCCGCTTCGCGCAGCACGATCGTCACGCCTTTGGCCGTCGAGGACTCCCTGCCCGCCGAACCGCCCAGCACGAGCGGCTTGCCGGTAATAAAGCCGGGGGAGTCGAATTCGCGGAGACGGCTGTACTCATCCGTCATCCAAGCCATCATTTGCGCATTCGTGTACGTATCCGGGGCCAAAATATCCTTCGTCGGGCCGACGATCTGGCTGATCGCCCGGACATACCCGCGGCTCAGCCGCTCCAGCTCAGCGGCGGACATCGTGCGCGGATCGCACTCGATGCCTCCCATGCCCCCGCCGTACGGGAGGTCGGTCAGACCGCATTGGATGCTCATCTCCATCGACAAAGCGGTTATTTCCTCCGGCGTTACCGCGGGATGAAACCGAATGCCGCCCTTGGTCGGCCCCGCCGCATTGTTATGCTGAGCCCGGTAGCCGGTGAATACCCGGACGGAGCCGTCGTCCATGCGTATGGGAATGTGAACCGTCATCAAGCGAAGGGGCCGCTTCACCAGCTCGTAAAACGAGTCCGCGCAGCCCATATGCTCCAGCGCCTTCCTGATGAGCTGCTGCGTTCGCTCCAAGACGCTTAATTGTTCCGTATGCCGAACCGTTTCGACTGCCATCGTTCCACCTCCGGCCTCTGCGTTAGGGCTGCGATTACTTGTAGTTTAAACCAGCTAAAGCGCTCGATCTATTCGACCGACGAATCCAAAATGAGCGCGCTTTTTTATACATAAGGTATAAATTCCAGCTTGCCCGAAATGACGGGCCGTGATATAACTTACTCAAGCCAATCCGCACAGAAAAGGGGATCATTCCTATGGGAATTAGCATTCAAGAAGCGATCCAGCTGCCCGTGATGTCGCAGACGAAATTGGTCGCCGGATTCGACGGCATGAACAATATCATCAAGTGGGTCACCATCGTCGAAGTCATCGAAGACATCGACCGGCTGCAGGAAGGCGAGTTCCTGATTACGACCGGCTTCGGCCTGATGGAAAGCGAAGAGAAACGCAGCCAGTTCCACAAGCTGCTGTCCAACAAGAAGCTGTCCGGCGTCGCGATGTACACCGGGTTTTACTTGCGCGAAATTCCCCAATCGTTCATCGACATTGCGAACCGCTCCGCCCTTCCGCTGCTGGAAATCCCGACGGATATCAACTTTTCGGTCATTACCAAGGCGATCCTGGAGCAGATCGTCAACAACCAGTTCCGCATGTTCGAGCATTCGATCAACATCCACAAGGAATTTACCCGTCTGGTCCTGGATAACCAAGGGATCCAGGCGATCACCGACACGCTGTCGCGGCTGACGGACGGCAGCATCGTGCTGTTCGATGCGGATGCCTCCATCGTCTCGGACCGGATCGTTCATGACGCGGTCCGCCGGATCGGCCAGAATCGGCTTCTGCTCTTTTCCGAGCCGTTGCAGCCGCCTTTTGAACAGCAGCTTCTTCACTTCAACAATCATGAAAGCGAATACACAATATCGCTGTATCCGGTTATGGCCAATCAGACGAACTACGGCTGGATTGCGGCCATCAAGGATAAAGACCTATGGAAGGACATCGACCAGATTGCAGTGGAGCATGCGGCCACCGTGTATGCGATTGAATTTCTGCGGCATAAAGCGATTTTGGATACGGAAATCCGTTTTCAAGGCGAATTTCTCGATCAAGTGTTATCCAAAAATTTTACCAATAAAGCCGAAGTGATCGAGCGCGGCAAAAAGCTGGGCTTCGATCCGAGCGGCAGTCAAGCCGTGCTGCAAATCAAGGTGGAGAACCTCCCGTCCGACCTCGAGCGCCGTACGCTGGACGACATGCTGGACCGGCTGTATCAGGTCGTGAATCAGGCCATGAGCAAGCATAACCGCCAGTTTCTGCTGCGCAACCGGCTGGACGGCTGCGTTATCCTGATGGGAACGGGAGGCAAAAGCACGGCTCCCGAAGCCGCAGAGGAAGCTTCGCTTCTGGCCGTACAGGACATCGCCGACAAATGGAGCGCGTTCTATCCCGGATTCCCGCTGCGGATCGGCATCGGCAAAAGCTACGCCGATCTGGCCGACCTGGCCAAAAGCGCGCAGGAAGCGCACCGGGCTCTCGTCTTCGCCAAGCTGCTGCACAAGCCGAAGCCCGTCGTTCATTATGACGATCTGGGACTGTACCACTTCCTGATCCAAATGCAGGAGCACGGTATGGACTTGCGGCAGTTTGCCGAGGAGCAGCTCGGGGCTTTGATGCAAAACAAACGTCAAGGAGCCGACCTGCTTCAAACGCTCGAAACGTACCTGTACCATAACCAGAGCCTGCATGTGACCGCAGCCGAGCTGTTCATTCACCGCCATACGCTGAAATACCGGCTGAACCAGATCGAGAAGAAAACGCGGCGGAATCTTCAGTCCTCGGAAGACCGCTTAAAGCTGGAGATCGCGATCATGGCCTACAAGCTGACCGTTTCCTCCGAGGAGCTGTAGCGGGCGCGCGGCTTGGCGCTTGCTTCCCTGCTTTTCGCTTTGGCGTTGACATCGAGTCTGGCTTCCAGCTTGCCCACCACAAACGTAAAGAGCATGACCAGAGCCAAATAATATAACCCGGCCACGACATACGTTTCCAGCTGCTTGAAGTTCGCGGCCGCTTCGCTTAACGCCGCCCCCCACAAATCGGACATGCCGACGTAGGCGACGAGCGACGATTCCTTCAGTCCCAATATGAACTGGTTACCGAGCGGAGGAATGGCGACTTTGAACGCCTGCGGCAAAATAATTCTCCGCATCGCCTGCGGATACGTCATCCCGAGCGAGCGGGCCGCTTCCATCTGGCCGCGGTCGATCGATTGAATCGCGCCGCGGAAAATTTCCGCGATGTACGCGCCGCCGTGAATCGCCAGCGCGAACACTCCCGCCCAAAATTGCGACAGCAAAATAATGTTGGATATGCCGAAGTACAGCACGGCGATCTGGATAATGAGCGGCGTTCCGCGGATCAGCGTAATGTAGAAGGACGCAACGGCGTTCAGGACGCGGCTTTTCGACAGCCGGAAAAAGGCGAAGACCAGACCGATGACACTTCCGAGCAGAAGAGAAACCAACGTTATGCGAACGGTTAACCAGGTCGCTTTCAGAAACACGTCGTAACTGGACAGCAAGATTTCGATCATCGGGTCACCTCATCTGAATATCGTTTCGTTACTTTTGCAAAATATTTCTGCCGAACCACTTCTCGCTCAGCTTGTCGTACGTCCCGTCCTTCACCATTTCCTCAATAGCCTTGTTTAATTGCTCCAGCAGGGCTTGATCCTCCTTGCGGACCGCGATTCCCATTTCCTGCATCGTCAGCGGCTCTCCTACGGCCTTGATCGCTGTGGCGCTTTCCTTGATCATGCGGAAGCCGACCAAATCGTCCGTAATGACCGCGTCCACCCGTCCCGTCGGCAGATCCAGCAAGGCCGTCAGATCGCTGTCGTACTCGGTAATGTTGCCCGCGTCCGTCCGTTCGGCCGCCAGACTTTTGAACAAGCTTGCCTTCAGCACGCCGATTTTCTTGCCTTTCAGATCGGCCGCGGATTTGATCGTCTCGTTCGTCTTGGCGACGAAGATTTGCGCGCCCGACCGGTAGTAAGGCGTCGTGAAGTTGACCGTCTTCTGGCGTTCCGGCGTAATCGCCATGCTGCCCAGAATCGCATCGTATTTCTTCGAGAGAAGACCCGGGATGATCGTTTCCCACGGGTTCGTGACCGGCTCGGCCTTTACTCCCATTTTCTTGGCCAGCTCGCTTCCGAACTCGACGTCAAAGCCGACCAGATTGCCGTTTTCCTTGTAGTTGAAAGGCTTGTACAGCCCGCTCATCGCAAAATGAAACGCTTTCACTTGTCCGGACTCTTTGCCGTCGCCAGACGCCGCAGACGGTGTTTTGCCTGTCGAAGCACAGCCGGCGAGCAGCATAGTCCCTACCAGCATCGACAACAAGGAAACGATCATTCTTTTTTTCATCACACATTCCTCCTGTAAGTTGGTCTTAGGCTGCGTTGCTTTTTATAGGATGCTGCGCAAAAACTGTTGAGCCCGTTCCGTCTGCGGATTGACAAAAAATTGTTCAGGATGGGCTTCCTCCAATATTTTTCCGTCGCTCATGAAGACGACGCGGTCGGCTACCTCGCGGGCGAAGCCCATCTCATGGGTGACGACGATCATCGTCATGCCTTCCTTGGCCAGCTGCTTCATTACCTGAAGCACCTCGCCGACAAGCTCGGGGTCCAGAGCCGAGGTCGGCTCGTCGAACAGCATAATTTTCGGCGCCATGGCGAGCGCCCGGGCGATGGCGACGCGCTGCTTCTGTCCGCCGGACAGCATGCCGGGATATTCGTGCGCCTTATCCCTCAGCCCTACCTTGTCCAAGAGGTCGTAGGCGTTGTCGACGGCCGTTTTCTTTTTGATCTTCTTCACATGGATCGGAGCTTCGATCACGTTCTCCAGTACCGTTTTATGGGGAAACAGATTAAAATGCTGGAACACCATGCCGACCTCCTGCCGGATCTGGTTCAGATTCGACTTGTGAGGATCCCGCTTCTCCCCGAAAATATAAACTTCCCCGTCGTCATAAAGCTCGAGGAAGTTCAGACACCGCAGCAGCGTGCTTTTCCCCGAGCCGCTCGCTCCGAGCAGGACGACGACTTCTTTTTCCCGTACGTTTAAATTGATGCCCTTCAGGACGTTAACGGAGCCGAATGACTTGACCAAGGCGTTAACTTGAATCATGAATTAACCTCCTTGCGGGAGTAGTCTAGGTTGCAGAAGAAAGCGCATTCTTTTTGTCTTGCAGCTTGTCCCCGAAAAGTTTACCTGGTTAAATAGTAATACAGAAACCGCTTACAATCTATTCGCCGACAGAACGAAAAAAGCTTCCCGCTTTTTGTACGCCATGTATATAAATCATACCGATTTTGACGGCCGAAAGCTGTGGAAACTGTTGGAAAGGACAAAAACAAGCCCATCCCCTAGGGGCGGGCTTCGTTGTGGTGTCCAAAAGCTCAGCCAAGTTCCTTCAAGGCTTGCTTCCGAAACTCGTTCGGCGTCATCTGCTCCTGCTTCTTGAAGACGCGGCTGAAATATTTTTCGTCATGGTACCCAACCATTTGCGCGATCTGAGCGACTTTGAGATAGGGGCTGATGAGCAGCAGCTTCGCTTTCTCCACCCGAATCCGATTGACGAAATCGATCATCGTTTCCTGAAATTCCATTTTGAATTTGCGGGAAATGTATTCGCGGTTTAAGTGAAACCGTGCGGAGATGTCTTGCAGCGTAATGTCCTGGGTATAGTGCATCTCGATATAACGGGCAATTTCTCGCATCGGGTTGCTATTCACGGCTTGCATGGAAATCAAAATTTGCGACAGCTCGACTAACCGGTTCGTCATGGTCTGCTGAAGCAGCAATAAAGAAAGCTTCCCGTCCTCGTCAAGCGGAATGACAAATTGACCGTTCTCTTGAGGCCATTGCGGCGATTCATGGCATGCTTGGAAAAACTCTTCCACCCATCCGGCCCTCGCCACGTTGAACTCGTCCCACCACATTTTCAGCTGCTCCATCGTAATCGTAGGCATGGCGCGGATTTCTTGAAACCATTCGCCGACCGTATGCCGGATCTGCTCGTGATTTCCGCTTCTGACCGCCAGCCGGATCTTTTCTTCATATTTGCCGAAGCGCACCGAACCGATACGCGGTGCCGCCGATGACGGACGATACGCATGGATCCGTGCGGCAAGGTCGAGCAGGTTACGCCCGTTTAACGCTTCGAGAGCTTGCGTATACGCTTGATGCAGCCCGTCCGGGAAGGCGCATGCCGCACTCACGCCGAAATCGGCCGTCCCTTTCAAAGTCCGGTCGAGGCCGTCCGATATTTTCCGCAGCCATCTTGCAGCCGAGTCCGGCTCGTCCCAAAGCAGCAGTACGATCTCGTAAGGCTTGTTCCAGTTGCGGAACGCCGTTCCTTGGCCCGCCGTTTGGATAAAATCATTGCAAATATTCAGCACGGAAAAGAAAAGCAAATCCATGCTGGCTCTGTACTTGTCCCGGATCGGCCGCTGCATCGTGTTCAGGTCGAGAATGGCGACCTGACAGGAACGAACGTCCGACAGCTCGGGAAATTCGCGAAGATACGACTCCCCGGGAAGCGGCACGCTGCCCGAAGCGGCGTCGGTCAATAACCGGGACAGCAGCTTGTCTCGGTACATCGGCTTTAATTGATTGACTTCCTTGTTCTTTTCGTGAAACTGAAGCTTGGCCCGGTTCGTTTCGTTCCAGCTGGCCACGGCTTTGCCCACCGCTTCCTGCAAATGACCGCGGTCAATCGGCTTCAGCAAATAATCGGTTCCTCCGAATTTGACGGTATGGCGTACAAATTCGAAGTCGTTGAAACCGCTGATGACGATCTTTTTACAGTCCGCCGCATGAATTTCCATCCATTCCATCAGCTCAAGGCCCGATTTTACAGGCATCATGATGTCCGTTATGACCAATTGGGGCCGATGCTCCCGGATCAGCTCGACCGCCTCGGTGCCGTCCTCCGCTTCCAGCACCGTCTGAAAGCCGAAGGCTTCCCAATCAATCAGCTTGCGGACTGTTTTGCGGACATGCTTTTCATCATCGACGAGTAGCACTTTCATAGCGCAGTCACCTCTTGATGTGTAGTAGGTACCGTCATCGTGATTTTCAGACCGTGCGGCTCGTTCGGTTCGAGCTGCAAGCCGGCCTCCTCCCCGTAATAGAGGCGAAGCCGGAACATGACGTTCATGAGCCCGATACGCTCTCCGCTATCGGAGGGCTCGGATTGCTTGCCGGACAACTGGGTATTCAAGGCGGCAAGCCGATCTTCGGAAATGCCTGCTCCGTTATCTTCGACGACAACTTGCAGCTTCCCGTCCAGCAATGCCGTGCCGATCTTCAATACGCCCGTGTGATGCGACTTATGGAAACCGTGTTTAAAATAATTCTCCACGAGCGGCTGGATGATCATTTTCGGAATCGGAACCGACCCGACTTGTTCGTCCAAGTCGTATTCAATGTTCAATTTCTCCTCGAACCGCTGCCGCTGCAGCAGCAAATAATGATCGACATAGGCGAGCTCCTGCGATAAGGGCACGATCGTGTCTTTCGTATTCATGCTGTAATGCATCATCCGGCCCAAGGAAGAGACGAGCTCGTACACTTCGGGCGCATCGTTGTCCAGCGCGGAGGCGCCGATGGATTGCAGCGCATTGTTAAGGAAATGCGGATTGACCTGCGCCTGCAGCATTTTGAGCTGCGTCGTCTTGTTGGCCAGCTTAAGCTTATATTCGCGGAAAATCAGATCGTTGATCGTCTCCATCATCGTACGGAACCGTTTGGCGAGAATGCCGAATTCGTCATTGCGGACGATCTCGATCGGTTCCTCCAGCTGGCCCGATTGAATTTTGCTCATGCTGCGGATCAATTGTTTAATCGGATGCGTAAAGCGGATCGAGACGTATAAGACAGCTGCGGTTGCAATGGATAAGGACAAGACGGCGATGGCGGTATTGATCATGGTCAGCGTGCGGGCATGTCCGTACAAATAATCTCCGGGGATTCGCTTCACGACCGTCCAATCCAAATAAGACAGCTTGATTTTATCGAATAAAAGGATGCCGTCGTACCCGGATTCGTCTTTTTCCATACTGCCTGCGGGCGCGTCATCGCCGAGCATGCGCGGAACCCAGGCTTGGTCCAGCCTTTTTCCGATTTCCGATTCGTCCGACGCATAGATCACCGAACCGTCGCCGTCCAAAATGTACATGTCCTCATGAGCCGCATCGTACAATTGAGCGCATAATTTGCGAAGAGCCTCCAATTGAACATCAATCCCCAGAAGCCCGATCTGCTCCGACGTCGGCACCCGAAACAAGGGGCGGTACATGGAAAAAACAAGCTCCGGTTTCGTCTGCGGAAATTGCTGCAGGCCGTAGTCGTTGCTCCAATGCGTCGGAATCGTTTTGGCGGCATAAGGGGCGATTTTCAGCTCTGCCGGCGGGACTTTCGCTTGTCCGCGCAGGAAATTGTCCTTTTGCATTAAAAACGAATCTTGTCCGTTATCCAAATACAAATATACCTGATAAATGTTTTTCGTCGCTTTGGAAACGAGCTGAAGCGCGGTGTAAACGTAAGATTGATCCACAGGGTCGGCTACGCCGTTGGATAGAATGCCGTCCAGTTTTTTGTTGGAATAAAGAATGAGCGAAGCGTTGTTGACAGCTCCCAGAAAATTAGAAATGTTCGATTTCCCTTCGGACAGCAGCCGCGTATTTTCCATGATGGTCCGTTCTTTCACGGACTCCTTGGTATAAAAATACGTGACGACAATCGACGCGGTCGTAGGAATTACAATCGAAATCAGCATCAGAGCGATCAGCTTGTAACGTACGCTTGTAAGCAGCAAACGCATTCCCATTCCGCCTTTCCCATCGTGCTTTTCGTGTTGTCAGCGCTTTCATTCTAACACCGCCGAGTCAAAATCGTCCACCTATCTTCTCAAATTCCTGAGTGGGAATGATTAGGCCCCGCCGATACAATAAAGTTACTTTCAAACATCTTAGATAGGGAGGAACCTGTTATGAAAAGATGGCTGACCTCGCAGGCGGTGCAGCAGACGGTCTTCGTCGGGCCCGCTCTGCTCGTTTATACCATAGTCATGGTGCTGCCATTCCTGCTCGGGCTTTATTATTCGTTCTCCAACTGGAACGGCGTGTCCAGCCAGATTGACTGGGTCGGCTTGCAAAACTACCGGACGATTCTAACCGACGACCCGGATTTCGGCCGTTCGTTTTGGTTTACCGCCCGTTTCACCGTGGCTGTCGTCCTCATCAGCAATGTGCTCGGTTTCCTGATTGCGTATTTGCTCTCGAAGCCGCTGAAATCCCGCAATCTGCTGCGGACGATCTTCTTCATGCCGAACGTGCTCGGCGGCTTGCTGCTAGGCTTTATTTGGCAGTTCATCTTCACGCAAAGCTTCGCTTCGATCGGACGGGCAACCGGGCTTGGCTTTTTCAATTTATTCTGGCTGGGGACGGAAGCGACGGCGTTCTGGGCGCTTGTGATTGTCAGCGTCTGGCAGGGGGCCGGGTACCTGATGGTCATCTATATTGCAGGACTGACGAACGTGTCCAAGGACATGCTGGAAGCCGCCGCGATTGACGGGGCAACAAGCCTGCAAGCGTTGCGGTTGATCGTCCTGCCGCTTATCATGCCCGCCGTAACCGTCTGTTTGTTCCTCAGCATCTCGTGGGCGTTCAAATCGTTCGACCTCAACTTCTCGTTGACCCAGGGCGGTCCTTACAAATCGACCGAATCGATCGCCATGAACATTTATTTCGAAGCGTTCAAAAACAACCGCTACGGACTGGGGACGGCCAAGGCCTTTATCTTTTTTGTCGTCGTCACTGTCATTACGTTGATTCAGGTCACGATTACGAAGAAAAAGGAGGTCGAAATGTAATGAAAGCCGAATCGTACGGCCCGAAATGGTTTACGGCCGAGCTGATCATCCTGCTGGCTGCGCTGTTCTTTCTCTCGCCGTTTTATTTTGTGCTCGCGAATTCGTTCAAAAGCTTTGCCGAGCTGCTGATGGATACCTCCGGGCTGCCGAAAAGCCTCAACTGGCACAACTACGAGCGTGCCTGGGAGGTATTGAAATTTCCCCGCGCCTTACGCAATTCGCTGCTGATCACAGTGTTCAGCGACCTGTGCATGATCGTCGTGTCTTCCATGGCCGCGTACCGATTGCTGCGCCGCCCGACGAAGGGGAACCGGATTTTGTTCTCCCTGTTCATCGCCGCCATGGTCGTGCCGTTTCAAGCGGTGATGATTCCGCTCGTGAAGGTCGGCAACTGGCTGCATTTTTTGAATAGTTTGCCTGGGATTGTTTTATGTTACACAGGATTGGGCGTGTCCTTCGCGATTTTCCTGTACCACGGATTTATGAAATCGATCCCGCTCGAAATCGAAGAAGCGGCTGTCATGGATGGCTGCACGCCTTACGGCATCTTTTGGCGGATCGTCTTTCCGCTATTGAAGCCAATGACCATTACCGTCATCGTCCTGCAAAGCTTATGGATGTGGAACGACTTCTTGCTGCCGCTGCTTATTTTGCAGAAGCCGGAGCTCCAGACGATTCAATTGGCGACGAACTCGTTGTTCGGCCAATTTATGAAGCAGTGGGATTTGGCGCTCGCGGCGCTCGTGATGGGCATCGTCCCGATTCTCGTCTTCTTCCTGATATTGCAGCGGCATATTATTCAAGGCATTACCGCGGGTGCGGTCAAGGGATAGCAAAGAACGCAAATTTGTCCACCTAAACAGTCAATGCGATGAGTGTCGAAGCCGTGGAATCTGCCCTAGAATAGGCTCATGTAGCGCTACAACACGATGAAGGGGGAGGCAGACAGGATGAAAAAGTGGCTATCAGTTTTAGGTGTGGCGGCGTTAACGGGCTCGGTACTGAGCGGCTGCGGCGGTAAAGAAGAGACAGGGAACGAAGCGGCGAAAGGGCAAGAGAAACCGGCAGGCGTCGTAACGGTGAAAATTTTGAATTTCAAGGTGGAAATTGCCGAGCAGTTCAACAAGCTGAAAGACGAATACGAAAAAACGCACCCCGGCGTCAAGCTGCAAATCGATACGCTGCTGGGCGGCGACGATTATGCGACGCAATTGAAAGCGCGGTTCGCTTCCGGCGAAATGCCGGATATCTTCAACAACGAAGGCTACCAGCAGATGGACGCGTGGGTCGAATATTTGGAGGACCTCTCCGATCAGCCTTGGGTGAAAGACGAGATCCCGCTTGCCAAAGAGCCGACGACCCGGAACGGCAAAGTGTACGGCATGCCCGTCGGGCTGGAAGGGCTCGGCTTGCTGGTCAACAAGGACATGTTCGCCAAAGCGGGCATAACCGAGACGCCGAAGACGTTGACTCAACTGGAAGAAGCGGCCAAAAAGCTCCAGGCGGCAGGCAATCAGCCGTTCGTCAATCAATTCGACAACTGGTTTCCGCTCGGCTTCCACAGCGCAAATAACGCGTTTGCCAAGCAGCCGGACCCGAATGCGTTTATTAAGGGCTTAAACGACGGCTCAGCCAAAATTGCCGGAAATGCCATCTTCAAAGATTGGACGCGTCTGCTTGACGTCATGATCAAATACGGCAATAAAAACAGTCTGACGACCGATTATAACAGCGCTTCCACGCAATTCGCGACCGGCAAAGCGGCGATCAATCAAGGCGGCAACTGGCTCCAGCCCGTTCTCGATAAGCTGAACCCGGGGATGAACGTCGGCATTATCCCGATGCCGATCAACGACGACGCGGCGATGAACGATAAATTGTTCGTCGGGCCGGCCAACAACTGGGTCATCTACAACAAATCGCCGGTCAAGAAGGAAGCGAAAGAATTTTTGAACTGGCTCGTCTCCTCGGAAACCGGTCAAAAATATTTGACCAAGGAATTCAAATTCATCCCGGCGTTCTCCAACATCAAGGTGAACCCGGCCGATCTTGGAAGCATCGGCGCGGAAGTGCTGCAATATATCGAGCAGGGCAAAATTCTCGGCTGGCACTGGGCGAAATATCCGGACGGAGCCGCGCAAGAGTTCGGAGCTTCGATGCAGAAATACATTGCCGGCAAAACCAACGGCGATCAAATGCTCGGCGAGTTCCAAGCCGCTTGGGACAAAATGAAGAAGCGATAATTCAAACTATCATTCAGGAGGATGTAAATCATGAGCTTACAATTCGGACTTCAGCTTTATTCCGTCAGAGACGAACTGCAAAAAGATTATTGGGGCACGCTGGAGAAGCTGGCGGAAATCGGCTATCGCAACCTGGAAATCGCCAATCACAACGCGGAGGACGGCCTGGAGCCGAACGCCACGGAGCTGCGCAAACGGTTGGATGCGCTGGGCATGAAGGTCGTGTCCAGCCACATCAGTCCGCTCGACCGGTACGAAGAGATTATTGCCTACAATCAGGAGCTCGGCAGCACCGCCATTGCCTTGGGCATCGCCTTCTTCAAAAATAAGCAGGAAGTGCTCAATTGCTGCCAAATGCTGAACCGGCACGGCGAAGCCTACAAAAAAGGCGGATTGGACTTTTATTATCATAACCATTTTCAGGAATTCCAAAAATTCGACGGTCAATACGTGCTAGACATTATTCTTGAAAACACGGACAAGGATCTCGTCAAAATCGAATTCGATACGTACTGGGCCGTACGGGGCGGCGTCGATCCGATTGCATACCTGCAAAAGCTTGGAGACCGATGCGACTTGGTTCATCAGAAAGATTTGCCGGCCCATGCCAGCCCGGTCAATTTGCTGGAAGTCCTCGGCGAAGATTCGGACATCACCTTCGAACGCTTCCTTACGCTGCACCAGGCCGATCAATTCGCAGAAGTCGGCGAAGGCACGCTGAACATCGAAGGAATCTTGAACACGGTGAAACAGATCGGCGCAGCGAAATACGTCTTCGTCGAGCAGGATTTGACGACCCGCAACCAATTGGAGAGCGTTGCCATCAGCTACCGGAACATTTCCAAGCTGTTCGAGGCGTAAAACCGTTTCGACCAATAAGATACGTTCGATCAGATACGAGATTCGGGAGGAATCAAGAGTGAGAAAAGTCAAAGTAGGCATTATCGGCTGCGGCAACATTAGCCCGATTTATTTTGAAGCGGGGAAAAAGTTCGACATCCTGGATATCGTCGCTTGCTCCGACTTGGATCTGGACCGGGCGAGAGCAAGAGCGGAAGAATTCGGCATTCCGAAAGCCTGCACGGTCGACGAACTGCTGGCCGATCCGGAGATCGAAATCGTTATCAATCTGACGATTCCTGCCGCGCATGCGGAGATTCATCTTCGGGCGCTCGAAGCGGGAAAGCATACGTACGGGGAAAAACCGCTCGCGATCCGCTTGGAAGACGGTCAAAACATATTGGCTTTAGCCAAACGGAAAAACCTGCTGGTCGGTTCGGCGCCCGATACGTTCCTGGGCGGAGGCATCCAAACGTGCCGCAAGCTGATCGATGACGGCTGGATCGGCAAGCCGATCGCGGCAACGGCCTTTATGATGGGCTCGGGACCCGAAAGCTGGCATCCGAATCCGGGATTTTTATACCAAGTCGGCGCGGGGCCGATGTTCGATATGGGACCGTACTATTTGACAGCGCTCATTCATCTGATCGGCCCGGTCCGCCGCGTATCAGGTTCGGCGCAGATGACCTATCCGGAAAGAACGATCACGAACGACCTCAATTACGGCAAAAAAATTCCGGTCGAGGTACCGACGCATATCGCCGGGACGCTCGATTTCGCAAACGGTGCGGTAGGCACGATCATTACGAGCGTGGATGTGTGGGGAACGAAGCTGCCGCACATCGAGATCTACGGCTCGACCGGCACGCTGATTGTCCCGGACCCCAATACGTTCGGCGGCCCGGTCTATATCAAGCGGCATAATCAAACCGAATTTATGGAAATCCCGCTGACGCACGGATTTACGGAAAACAGCCGGGGGCTGGGTGTCATGGATATGGCTTATGCGTTGATTAACGGAAGAGAGCACCGCGCCAACGGCGATCTAGCCTTTCATGTTCTGGAATTGATGCACGGCTTCCAATTGTCTTCCGAACGAGGCGAGCATTACCTTGTCGGAAGCGGCTGCAAACAATCGACTGCATTACCGACGGACCTGCCGAAAAATGCGCTGGACAGCTAGGCTTCGGCGGCTGGCTGGATACGTTTTTTTGCACAGGCAAGGGTAAGGACAGGCAGGGTTTCCCCCTATCTCCGGCGGAAATCCTGCCTTGTCCGTTTGCTATATCGAAAGGGTGATACCATGTCACAGAGGCGGGCGGTAGGGCTGGTCTTGACCGGAGCGATGTGTTACGGAGTGCTTGCGGCCTTTATCAAGATCGGGTACTCTCGCGGTCTTGCTTCGAGTACGATGAGCGGTGCGCAATTCATCGTCGGGACGATCTTGCTATGGGGATTTGCCATATGGCGACGACGGCACATCCAAAAGCCGTCCCCAACGGCGGTGTTCAAATTATTGGCCCTCGGCACGCTCATGGGCATGACCGGCTCGTTATACACGGCTTGCATGCAAATTGTACCGGTTTCGGTCGCCGTCGTCTTGCTGTTTCAATTCGTCTGGATCGGGGTTTTGTACGAATGGCTATTTCAACGTGCGAGACCGGATCGTGTGACGCTGCTCTCTGTCGCGATCTCGATGACCGGCGCAGTATGCGCCGCCGGTGTGCTTGATGGCCAACTGGCGCAATTGTCGCCGCTGGGGATCGTACTCGGCATCGGTTCGGCCTTCTCTCATGCCGGCACGCTGTATGCCAGCGGAAAAATTGCTACGGAAGTCAGTCCATGGCTGCGAGGACCACTCATGGCAACAGGCGCGTTGCTGCTAGTGCTGCTCGTCATGCTCCTATTTCCACCGGTTTTCATAACAACCGGGGTGTCGTGGAGCGGATTTTGGCCGCTGGCTCTTATTATTGGGCTGTTGGGTATGCTTGTGCCGACGCTGTGCTTCATGTTCGGAGCGCCGAGGATCAGTACCGGACTTGCGACGCTGCTTGGCTCGGTGCAGCTGCCGGTGTCGGTTTTGCTGGCTTGGCTCGCCTTTGCCGAACCTATCTCGGTATTACAATGGATGGGTGTCAGCTTCATCCTGGCGGGCATTGCCGTTGCGCAATGGAAACGTGCAAACAACTCGCCTGAACAAATGTAGCTGCTGCAAAACGAAACCGGCAGGAATTGGCCGCTAAAGGCCTTCCTGCCGGTTTGATCGTTCCATGTAAGTTACCCGTAAAACCATCGATTACACTTTCCCTGCGCTTTTGTCTCCCAGCAGCGAGTTCAGTTGCTCCAGCAGATTTCCGCCGCCGGTGAGCGAGATCGTGCCGATCTTCTCGCAGATTTTTTCGAGGAACTCCAGCTCCTTCAACCGGTACAGCGTCTGGTTCTCGTCCATCAGCTTCGCGGTATTGAGCAGGCTGCGCGTCGATGCCGTTTCCTCGCGCCGGGTGATCAGGTTGGCCTGGGCTTTCTTCTCGGCCAGGAGCACTGTGTTCAAAATGTCCTTGATATCGCCGGGCAGGATTATATCCTTCACGCCGGCCGATACGAAGGCAACGCCGTAATCCTGGCTCTTCTCGTTCAGCCGGGACAGCACGAAGGCCGCGATTTCCTGCTTCATTTTCAGCAAATCGTCCAGCTTCAAGGTGCCGATATATTCCCGCAAAATGAGCTGCAGCTGGATATACATCTGCTCCTCGAACGATTTGATCTCCAAAGCGCGCAGAGGGTTCACGATTTTGTACTGGCAGACGAAATTGAGCCGCAAGGTCACTTTGTCTTCGGTCATCATCTCCTGGCCGGTCATGTCCATTTGCTGCTGGCGCAGGTCAACGGTCTTCACGGCGACGGCGGTAGGCCCCTTCCAAAAATAATATTTGCCGGGCTTGAGCTCTTTTTGCATCACATGGTTATAGAACAGCATGCCCGATTCGTAGCTCGCCACCTCGAACGTCTGGCAATAGGCCATTAGCTTGGGCCGGATCGCCAGATCGACCTCCGCAGGCAGCTCGGGCTGGCGAATGTCCGCCCGGACATACATGTGCTTCTTCAATATGTTCCAGAACACATATCGTCCGGCCGTCAGCAGCCCGGCGAATTTGCCGTCCTCGTAATGCAGCACATATTCGTGGTCCTGCACCTCGATGACATCCAGCTCCCGCAAGAGCCGGTCATCGTGAAGGAACAACTGCAAGTCCTTCCCCTCCACCGCAAAAGGCTTCGTGATATCCAAAATCACGACCGTCTCTTCCGAAAAAGGCGAGAGGCGATACGTGCCGGGCGGCAAATATTTATCGTAGCTTCCTTTGCGGAACAGTAAGCCACGCTCGTCGGTTTGAATGGTTACTTTTTTAAACATGGTAAATCCTCCTTCATCAGCTCATACCTGAGCTGCCTTTCATTGGTTGGTGACCTGCGAAAGGAACCCTCCTACGCCCCTGGCGGAATCCCGCTTAAGAACGGAGGAGCCGAAGCTTCCGGCTTCGAAGCTGACGAACTTCGGATCGGCTCCATTGCAGCCGTTCTCCCGTTCGCTCTCTCCTTAGCGGTCGCGCCGGTTTCTCCGTCCGGTATCCGCGGATTGCAAAGCCCGGACGCAGTGTGCTGTGGAAGCCACTAGGATTCCTTGTAGGTCACAGCATGTCATTTTCGCTCGATTAAAAGTCGAGTGCTCCCCACGGAGCTTAATCGTCCCACACGATTTGGGATTCGAACCCAATAGAATGGCAGATTCATGCCGGATCGGCCGTACAGGATACCGGCGCATAGGATGCGCGGGCACTGCGGGATCGTAGGAAATCCCTGCCTGGGTACGCCTTCCGTACATCAACCTAAATGTATGATAGAGCGTCTCAGACGCGTATCATCGTTAGTTCCCCGTTCCCACCCTCGCCGTTTGTCTGAATCAGTACCCGGTCGTTACAATTACAAGAACTGGTACGCTTGTAAGATGTTCTGGGCTTAAATCGTCAAGGCAGGAATCGAACCTGCGGACATGGCCCCTCACATCCACCCAGGAGTCCAACTTGCCCAGTTGGCGGGTGGCGCTCGCCTTCAGACAAAAGGCTACCTACTAACTCGTATGTTCCTTACAGCAGCTCGGTTTTCCAGTTCATTTCCTGTATGCCGGTATCCAGCTCCCGGTAAGCTTTGGAGTACTGATCGACCTGCTTTTGCAGTTCGGCAATATGGACTGTCGGAATGAATTTCACTTCCGACCTGCTGTACCGGTCCTGCTTAATCGCCGCGGCATTAATGACCTCTTGGATCATCGTGCGGCGCATCGCCAGAATGTCCCGCTTCGCCAAAGCATCGGCAAGGGTAACTCCGTCGTGCAGCACCGTTTGGGCGTTCGTCCGGTTGATCGCGGTCATTAAGGATTCCAGCTCCTGCAGCGTGTCGTTCATTTCTTGGAACAACTCCTTCGGGTCCTCCGGCGAATGTTCCCCTTCCTGCACCTTGGCACTGCGGCTCAGGCGGGCTTTCAATTGTTCGATGCGCTTTTGGCAATCGGCTCTATTCATTAAAGCTTCGGCTAATTTCATCGTTATCACCTTTTTAATCTTTATGGATGGCAGCGCCTTATGTATCCTATCTTCGCTGATTTGCGCCGAAACGAACATGGCGAAAGTATTACGACAGGTGGAAAGTTTTTCATGAAATATAAAAAAGACCGGAGCAGTGACTCCGATCTGACTCCGATCTTGACATCAAGGGAAACGATTACGGGATTCTAATGCAGTTTTTTATTTAACACTTCGATCTCTGTCTCCGACAAGCCCGATACTTCGGCAATCTAAAAGACGGCAAGCCTTTTTGCAGCATACTTGCCGCAATCTCCCGTTTCTCTTCCCGCTTCCCTTCCTCCCTGCCCAGCGATTCTGCATAGTCCAGCGCGGATTGCTCGTCGAGCAGCGCCTTTTTCCGCATCTCGTACAGCGCTCGCGCTTCCTTGTTCTGGCTTAGAATTCCAGCGTCGTCATCGCCTTTTTCAGTCCCGGTGTGTCCAACGCAAGATCCTCCTCAAAGTTTGCTTTAGCAAACTCGCTTCGGAAGCATACGCTGTTCTTTGGGTGCGCCGTCTATGAACATCAGCAAAATCACCAGCCGATTGTCCATCTTATACCCGTATGGTATTCCCGCAGATGATAGATGTTGTGGAACCGATCGTTCGCGATTTGGTTGAAGGTCAGGATATTGATCGAAATGACCTTCTTCAAGCTTTTGTAGAATTGGCCTTCTCCCAAAAGAGCGAGCGTAGACGTGCGAGCCGCCTACGGCCCGCAGGAATGCCTTTAACACGCAGGCATTAGCCCGCCCGCCGAGGTTCGCCGGTCACGCAAGCTTGCCGGAGCCGGCCCCTCACAGCCTGGGATCGATTTCTTTCTCCCGGGCTACTTCGAACAGCAGATTGGCGACGATTTCGTTATACGTCTCATGATCCGGCGCGATGTCGTCGAACCTTACGTAAAGCATTTGGCTGCCGAGTCGATATTCGTTCATGGAGGTGCGCAGCTTCGGATGAATGTTTTTCTGCTTCATGAGCTTGCCGTACTTGTGCGGGAACCGGTAGTCGTATCCATAGATGATCGATAAATACTCCGGATTGCGGACCTTCATATACGGGACCGCCCGGTCTTCCAAGACCTCCGGCTTAATTACGACACCTTCCATATGGTTCCCGATCGTTAACGTCGCGAAGAATTGCTCCGCCTTCTCGCGGCTTTCCGGCTCCGACAGATCCAGCACGACAAATTCGTCGTCCGACAGAAAGCGGTACATCTCAGAGGTGCTCCAATCCGGCAATTGCTCCTCGCCGCTGTCGTACACCACTTTTAACAAAGCAAAAGGCTTATACTCCAGCTCCCCGTCCTCAGCATACAGCTCCAGCTGCTTCTTGTACGTTTCATAGGCGGCCGCATGCTCCTCCAGCGGCACGTAGGTTTCCAAAATGTCGTGGACATATTTATAGTTTTGATACACGTTTGCCCCGTATTTGTCGCTCAGGGCGGCTTTGGAGAGGTGGAATTGATCCTTTTCAAACCCGCTGGCATGGTACTCTTCCGTAAGCTTGCCAAAAGCCTGTTCAAAACCGTTGCGTTTCAGAAAATCCAATTCGCTCTCCAATGCCTTCCCGATCGGTTTAAACTGTCGCTCGATGAGTCCATCTCCGAGCGCTTTCCAAGGCAGAAGCTCTCCGTCCAGAAGCAGCATGGAGATGCCATTCTGCGCCATATAGCCGCCGAATTTTTGCAGCAGCCGGTCGTAAATACCGGTCAGATCCGCCTGATTGATCTTATACCCGTTCCGGCTGACGGCAAAGCACCGCTCCCGGTCCTTATGCAAATAAATATTGCATCGGGAGCCCATATATTTCGGCTGCAGCACCACCTGACGGACCCCCCGTTCGGCAAAATAATCCAAGCCGCGCTGCAAGGACTCCAGCTCGCCCGCAGCTACATCCTTATCGGCCGGAGACATCGTTCCCGAGATAAAGTTGATCTTATTCCGCGATGCGTATCGCAGTCTGCGAAGCTCCTCGTCGCCCAGCTCCTGCACGGATACTTTTTTCTCTTCCCGGAACAAGGTCGGAAGCTCGTCCGTCATGACCGCTTGCCCGGACTTGTGGGCTTTGAAGAAAGGCTTGAACGAAATGCTGACCGAGGTCAGCGCGTTCCCATGCACACATCCGGTATCGAGGTGAAGCTTGCTTTTGATCCGGAACGCCTGCTTCGCCGCAATGTGCCCGAACACGTGGTACGGATGATTTTTCGCCGCTTCTTCATTAAGAAAAGCCAGCTGCTCCTCCAGCGGCGCCTCCCGGTTGATCCGGAAGCTGCGCTGATGACGCATCGAATTCGCATCCAGCTTCCCGATGTATTTGTTCCGGCACGGCGCATGGGTCACGTAGAAGGAAGCTCCCTTGATGCCGACCGACCGGTAAAACGGCTTTGAGATGGAAACGAGATGATTGAACTTCTCCAGCAGCTCCGCATCATTCCGCAATACTTCCGTCGAATCGAAATAAGTGCGAAGCAGCTCCGAATCGGCGCCTTGAATTTCGCCCCGCAAATATTTATAGACGAAATTCTCGTGATTCCCGAGGACGAATAAGAAATGCTCCCGATTGTCGTACAAAAATTCCACGATCTCTCTGGTACGCTTCCCCTTATCGATCCAGTCGCCGGCTAACAGCACCTTCGTGTTCCGCACTTTATCCGTTACCGCCAGCTTCCCCGCTTCGATCTGGTAGCCGTAGCTCAGCAGCAGGCCCTGCAGCGCATCCACGCACTCGTGAACGTCGCCGACGATAATGACCTTTTGATCCTGCGGAAGAATAGTCGACAGGTACTCTTCTTTATCTTCAATCACGACTCTATAGTCAGGATTGGCCCGCCGCTCCGTTACCGAATAAAAATCTTTGGCGCGCACCTTATGAATTTTGGCGTACCTTTCCTTGGCCAGCGAACCGAGAACATCCTTGCGCAGCCGGTTAATGTGATTCGTGATCAGCTTCTTCGACCGCTCGGAGGCATAGTAATCCTCCCGCTTGCGGTAATCGAACAGGACGACCTCCAGGTTATAGTTATTCTCATGGGCAATCTCGCGAACCTTCGCCCGGAAGTCCTCCGACAATCCGGTCGTATCCACGATCACGAATTCCGCATTCACGGGATACGAGGTCACCATCTTCAGCTTCTCGAACAGCAGATGAAACGCCTGCCCGCTCGCCTCCAGCATCAGCTGGTCGTATTTATCGTAGGCAAAGCCAAGCACCTCTTGACGGATGCCGTCGGAAGAAAGATATTGGATGTTCGCTTTAAAAGGTTTCGATTCGTCCTCGAACCGCAGTCCGGGAATCAACACTTCGTTGGCGAACGTCGTTTTCCCGCATTCCGTCGAACCGGTTAACATAAAAATGGTGTGAACCTTCGTTTGGATCTCCACCGGCTAGGCCCCCTTTTTCTTGAGAATGACGCCTTGCGTCGTCCGGATGCTGTTGACCCCGTCGCCGACGGAGACAAATTCATGGTGCAGGCTCGTTTCCCGGACGATCTCCAGAACCCACTCCCGGAACTCCTCCTGCCCCATCTCCCACTTGTGGTCGTCATGCCGGAACCCGCTTAGATCGTAGAACGGATTGAAGTCCGAATTCGGCGTCGTAATAATAAAATGCTCGAAATCCACCTGCTTGCAGATTCGTTGGATCAGCGCCTTGGCCTCGTCCTGACTCATATGCTCGATCACTTCCGTCAGGATGACATCGACCTGCTCGCCGTTGTATTCCTCCAGGAAATGCTCGATCGAACGAAACGTAATGAGGTTGTCGAGCTCCCGTGCTTGAGCCTTGCGGCTGACGGATTCCAGCAGCTGTTCGTCGATATCGACAGCGTAGTAGCTGCCCTCGATTTTTGCGGCAAAAGGAAGCGCATAGAAGCCTTCCCCGCAGCCAACGTCCAGGATCGATTTATTAAAAGGCAGGACGCCGGCGATATAGTTTCTCCGTTGAAGAGCGGTGCTTCCGTAATCGAACCGAATAGCGTACCGGCTTGTCTTCTCCAGCTCGCTTTTGTATTTTTTGAACCGGTCCCTGGAAGACAAGAAATTCCGCGCAAACAAGCTGCGGATGTAGAACGGCGCGTCAATCGCTTGAATGCTCTTGATATATTTGTCCAGGATGCTGTCGGAAATATCGATGTTTTCTTTCCCGAACATGGACAGGAACAAGCACAGCACGCTGACGACATGCAGCAGCTGATGAAGGCTTTTGGGTGTCGTGATCGTGAGCGAATAGCTTTTATGCGCCTGATGCTTAAGCTCAAACGTAAAATCGGTCAAATGCTTCTCAAAAAACTCGATGTACCGCACCAGCTCGATATGAATCATGTTGATATGGAACGAATGCTCGTAACCTTCGACATCCCGCTCGTCTTGCGCTTTCAGCGGCGCGGAAAAAAATTCGTTCAGCGCGTTCAGCGGAAATAACGGCGTGTTATAGCGCGATACGTTCAAATATTCAAAATCCTCATGCTCATGCTGCTTATAGGAAATCTCGTTGTCCGCATCCTTAAAATACACGTTGTAGGTGAAGTCATCCGTGTACCAGCCGTAAGCCATTCCCTTGCGGATGGAGCGAAGAATCATGCCGGACTCCGGATTTTTTTTGATGATAAACGAAAGCTTCGGGTTGGTAGATCTTACTTGAATGATCGCCATCTGCATCTTCCCCTTGGAATGAAATGGTGTCCGGTCGTGTTACACGCAAAAAAGACCACGGACTCAGAGGTCCATGGCCGGATTGGATAAACGAGCCTGATGTCAACTTGCTTGAAGTCGGCATAAAGCTTCACTTATAAGACAGACCGGTAAGGCCGATGAGGGTGCGCTTCCGCGTATGCAATTGATGAAAGGTGCTGCGCTCATCCTTATTCAAACCGGAATAAAACGATTGACCCTTAAACACCCTCATTCGACCTCCTTTGATAATAGTTAGTGAAATCATAAGCGGCGGTCCATATTTTGTCAAGAAATTCTCTAGGTTTTAACATTTTTTCGATTTGATATTGACACAGGGCCCTTTTATCGTTATATAATGTCATTACGATATTATCAATATGTTAATATCGAAAGGTAAACAAAACGCAATCGAATCGAATGTCGTGCCCCCTTTGTGCGAGCGTAGCCGATGAAGAGAGCGGCATTTTCTTAAAGCCCGCACTGTCGGCAGCAATCCAAACTTAAAGTGAAAGCGAGAGCTGATGATGATAGAGAAATTTACGTTTTTTTACCGCACCGAGTCCCCCTTTTCCCAGTGGCATCCGTCAAGGTTTGTCGTGGATGGAGTGGAATTCAACTGCGCGGAGCAGTACATGATGTATCAAAAAGCGGTGCTGTTCAGGGATCAAGAAACGGCGGCGAAGATCTTGCAGGCCAAGACGCCCCAGGAGCAAAAGAAGCTGGGTCGTCTGGTCCGGAATTTTGACAAGGATCAATGGGACAACTACGGAAAGAAGTTTGTGTACGACGGTAACTATGCGAAATTTTCGCAAAATCCGCATCTGCTGGAGCAATTGCTTCAGACGAAAGGAACAACCTTGGTCGAAGCGAGCCCTACGGACCGGATTTGGGGAGTAGGACTATCCGAAGACGATCCGAGGATTCAAGAACGAAAAACCTGGCAGGGCCAAAATGCGCTGGGGCACATTTTGACACAGCTGCGCGAGAACCTGCTGAAAGAAAATCAAGAAGCAACCTGAACAGAACGAACGGAGTGAACGAAGATGCACGCATCTACCCATAACAGAGAAATCCGGTCCAAAATCGCCAAAGAAACCTTGGACATTTTGGAGCAGGGGTTCTACACCGGCCCCTCCGGGGCAAAAATAACGATCCGGGACGAGGTCGAGGCGGCCGTTGCGAAGTCCGTCCTCTATGCACCCGATCGGCTGCCGAACATTTTGAAGGAAGCAAGTCTCCTCGACGAACGCCTAACGAGGAACGCGCCCTGCATTGAGGTGACGAACGAATCGACCTTGGCGGCAGCGCAGCGGCTTGTAGCGCAAGAAGGAATAGCGGAGACCGTCTGTCTGAATTTTGCCTCCGCTAAAAATCCCGGAGGAGGCTTCCTCGGAGGAAGTCAGGCGCAGGAAGAGAGCCTGGCCCGCTCTTCCGCCCTGTATCCGTGCATTTCCCAGATGACCGAAATGTACGCCCATAACCGGAGCCTCAAAACCTGTTTTTATTCCGACTATATGATCTACTCTCCGAAAGTGCCGGTATTCCGGGAGGATCGCGGCGGCCTCCTGCCGGAGCCTTACCTGGTTTCCATGATCACCGCTCCCGCGGTCAATGCCGGGGTGGTACGGGAGCGCGAACCGGAAAATTTGGCAAAGATCGATTCGGTTATGCTGGAGCGGATTCGCTTTATCCTAGCGGTTGCGGCTGCCCACGGACAGCGTGCCATCATCCTCGGCGCTTATGGATGCGGCGTCTTCCGCAATAACCCGAAGGATGTCGCCCGCCTTTTCAAGCAAGCGCTAATCGACGAAGGCCGCGCCGCCTGGTTTGATAAAATCGTCTTTGGCATCCTCGATAACTCGGCAGATAAGCGGACGTTGAATGAGTTTAGAACGGCCCTGGAGCCATAGCAACTTTTTTCATGAACGATCGTTTATATAGATAACATACCGTAAAATGGGGTGAATGGATGAAAACATTGGACGGCCTCTAACTTCCCGGAAGGAGGTTAGAGTACATGAGCCGAAGTGTAAAAAAATCCCCTGTATGCAACGATCATCACACACCCGGTACCCGTTGGGCCAAGCGACAAGCCAGTAAAGCGGTACGCCGTTATACCGGCGACATGCAAAATGGAAAATGGTACCGAAAACTATTTTGCTCTTGGGATATTTGCGACTACCGATTTTACAAAACACGGCAGCAGGCCATCCATGAATGGGAAACTTCTTTATGGCTTCAGGACAAACAAAAGTCCCGAAAAGAAATAGTTCTAAAGTGGTTTAAAATTTATAGAAGGAAATAAGCGAAAGCGTCGGCTCGGGAAGTGCCGGCGTTTTTATTTTTCAAAATGAATACGCTCTTTGCGTGATTGTGCGTTCACATTGTTCAAGCTCGTCTGCCGCACGGTGCAAATAATCGATGCATCTTCTCAAATCCTGGTTGTAGCCCACCTTGCAGCCGATCCAAATGACCGATATGCGCTGCTGCCAGTCTACAAGACTTGCCAGCGTATCGAGTCTGCGGTCCACATGAACAATTTGGTTCTGAACCGCTTGTAAGCGGGAAGCCAAATTTCTGAGCTCTATCATGTTTACGCGAATATCCTCATGCTGAAAGCCGGATTGTTTCCACGTAGGCCAGGAAGCCTTGACGAACTTCGAAACCCTGCTGACGATATCGTGCACTTCGGCATACACCCGCTGTTTAAAATCATGGAACCTCTCTTTTAGGATCGCTCCAAGTCCCGCCTGCGCAAACAGCTCGCCGAACTTGCGCGTCACCCACGTTTTAAACTGAACGATCTTCTCGTCCACAACTTCCGCAGCAATCTGGGCAGCCGTCACAAACGCGGCAGCAACAAACGTAATTTCTATAGCTTTGAGCATGGCTCCTACGGTCGCCAAGGTTTGGGGAACGTTAGCGGCCGCCAGAATACCGGCTGTTTTCAGTAACTGAACCGTATCGATATCGCCGTTCCAAACGGCGAAAATAAGTTCTACCGTTTCGTAGAGCATCGGGTTAGGCAGCTTTTGAATCCCTTGAGTCAGGTTGGACAGCATCCGATATTCAAAATCTTTACTTTGGACATTGTCCCTTCGCAGGGTACCATTATCGTTCACAAGATGTTTCAGGGCATGGTGGTCCATATTAAACAAATCAGGCAGCGTTCCTTTTTTGGCTGAAGTTTCGATCATGACCGGTTTCGTCGGATTGTAGAAAAGGGAAGAAACGGAATCGTATCTGTTCTGAAACTCCTGAATTTTTCCCCTCATGTGCCGGATCGAATGTTGATAAGTAATGGTAAATTCCTTGTTGAAGCCAGGAGCGTTAAACGTAGAACAATTAGCTATTTTTTGTTGGATTTCGCCAGTTGCCGTTAAGGTTGCATATAGTGCAAGGTTCCCCCCCAAAGAATGTCCCGTTACCGTTATGCTGCTGTACCGCTTGGCTTGCGATTCCATGTACAATCTGGCTTTATGCTGCTGGACGCTTTCCTCCTCATACGAAGTTGAAGCATTATTTTTCCAGTCGTTTCGAAACTCTTTTTTGGCGATATCTTCGCTTCCCCGGAAAGCAAAGACCGCTTGACCGGGCTCCGGCTCGAACGTGTACGCCACAAACCCCGTTGCCTCGTTATCGTCATCGACATGGCTTATTTTCCAATGATAATATTTCGAAGAATCTTGAGATAAACTTTCAATGGCATGCTTAAATGCTTCAAACTGTGCCTTTGTTTTAAATTGGCCTTCAACATCTCGAACTGACGATTCCAGGTCGCTTTTGTAGGCACTTACAAGTTCTCCTACGGTAAGTGCCCCGGAAAGCAAACTTTTGCTTAAATTCGCATGATTTTTTATATTCAAGTACACTAATTCTGAAAGGATTGCTTTATCCGCTTCGGTAATGGTTGCGGTCATTGAATCCCCCTTTCTTATCATTTCTTATACTCCCAGTCAAAATGATTTAAAATCTCTTTGGCGGAATACACCTTTTTTGCATCGAGGATTTTGGCAAACGTATGGGTATAACTCATTTCTTGCCGAGTGTAATAATGGAGCGCCTCACCCACTGTATAATAATCCGTGCTAACCCGGTCAAAAGCGGACGGCTTTAAATAAAATACCGAAATAAACCCATGCTTGAATTCTTCCAATGCTAATATCCGGTCTACCAATTGGTCTACTTTTTCGGCTTGGCGCTCCTTGTCAATATCAGGTTCGCTTTTAATAAACAGATCGACAGCTATGCCGTTAATCGCTTCAGCCTTAAAGTAATCTTCAATACTCATGTTTTTGTTATTCAAATCGCGGGCCGGAAAAGTTAAACCACCCGAGTCCAAATGCGTCTTGACCCAAATGTTGTTGTTTTCAAAAACTTCTTGAGATACCTTAATCATCTTTTCATCGAACTTGTCGGCCATAATCATGTTCATATAATTGTCCCATATTTTGTTAAAGTCCTTCGTGATTTCGGCTCTAAAACGATGCCTCGGAGAATGTTGGGGATACGCCTCCGCTTTGAACGTATCGGTTGAAAACGTCCCTGCCCCATACCCGCCTCCGACGTTTTCAACCACAAATTTTTCGCCGTACTTTTCGTTTAAATACCGCGCTATTTTGTTTCCCGCATCCTTATACTTCTGACCGCAGCCCATAAGCGTTACCAACGATAGCACTATCACAATCCGAAGCACCAGCCTTCCACTAAAGTTCATTTCCCCCTCCGTACCCTCCATGAGAACAAAAAATGAATTGATTGCTTCCCGTTATCTTAATCGACGCAGCATTTGAACGACCTCGTCGTACTCACTTGATATTTTCGTCAATCGTCTGGAGCAAGGTTCGACGCTAATTCCCTTCAAGCCCTTTAATTCCTGCGCCACGCTTTCCAATTCCCGTCTGATTCGGTTGAATTCTTCAATAATGGCGGTTGCTTCCCGGTCTGCTGCCGCGTTCATGCGCATCCCTCTTCGTATCCTTGGATTGTAGATGACGGAGAGCGACAGGTGTTCCTGTCACCCTCTATATAGATCGGATCCTACTTGAATTGGCTGGCGTTGCTGTTGATAGTCGTTTCGGTTGCATCGTAGTTCGAAACCGTATGATCCAGGAAAGCCGCATAAGCGTCCACGACCGCCCGATAGTCGCTAAACTTTTGGGAATTCGCGTTGAATTTGTCCTGAATGGTTCGGGAGGCATCGCTATCCCAAGAGCTCGTCAGACCGTTCATTTCTTTCTTAATCTCTTCGAGCTTGGCGGTCAAGCTGCCGTTCAGTGTTCGGATCGTTGCCGCGGTTTGGGTTACCTCTGCGGTAGATATGCTGATTCCTTCGATAGACATAGGGATTGGCCTCCTTCAAAAGAATGGAATTAGTTCGCTAATTTTTTGGCGGAGTTCGCAATTTCGGTTTGCGTCGTCCGATACGTTTGGGCGCTATGCTTTAAAAATTCGGAATATTGCTCCATTAGCTTTTTCATATTTTCAAAATCATCGCGGAATCCTTCGATTTGCGTCGTATAAGCGACGTTGTCCTGTCCCTTCCACGCGCTGCCCATGGCCTTGACTTCGTTAAACAGCTGGTCATACAAACGCTGATACTCGGCGGCATGCCCATCCATGTTTTTAGCTGCGGCTTCCAGCTTTGCGGGATCTACGACAATTTTTCTTGCCATATCCATTCTCCTCTCGGTAATAAAGGTTTATATTAACATCAGCCTGGCACCGTGATGAAGCCCCGATTCTTGAGCTGACATGCCAATATCCAATACGGACCCGGTTGTTCTCTCGCATAAAACGGTATCGCGGGTTGCGGCAAAATAACCGTTCGATAACTCGGCGATCGCGCCGGTTAATAACGTCTCGACCTCCCAAAGCTTGGTCGTGAGAGGAAGATATACGTCATAGGTCCGGGCTAAAGCCGGCACAAATACTTCAACCAATATTTTATCCATCGGAAGCTTCCTCCTTGAGATGCAAAGGCGAAGTCACCAGCTTCATGAGAACCGGCTTCCCGTTCGTCACGATATAGCCGAAGTCGTCTCCGATATCCCGGTACAGCTCGCTTGTAAGCTTCCCGATCTTGAGCTGATATTGATCCGCAATGCCGTTCCCCAGCCATATCCCTTCATTGGGAATCACCTTCGTCTTAAACCAAGCTTCGTAGGATATGGACGCAATCGACGAAACGCGTTCGCAGATAATGAAATTCACCTGATACGACGCCTCGCCTTTTTCCAGAAGAACCCGGAGCTTATCCTTGGAATCGTCGGAGATTCGCGAGTTTAAGCTTGCCAACGAGTGAATGATCCAAGTCTGCTTGGCAAACGCCGGAACCGGTTCGCCGGCGGCTATCGCGTCCTTGTACGTATTGTTGCGGCGGACAAGGGTATTAAATAATTGGGCGACAACGTGGTCCCAATCCGTTGGATTTCCGTAATAGGTATAGTTCTTGAGCTCGTCATCCACCAGCTTATTGTCCGGATCGACGACGGCAACCTCGGCTTCCGCTTTGGCCGATAAGACCTCGGCCAGCCCTTGGACAAAGCCCGCATTGTCGTTGGTTTGAGACAATACAAGCTGAATGTAATGCTGATCGAAGTGAAAGCAGGCCGTCTGCAAGCTGTTCTTCTCCACGCCCACCGGAATCTTCCCGGCCCGGCCGTACTTGATCTCAGCCATCAAGAAATTCGCATCGATGAGCTCAGGCAGGATCGGAATTCTTCTTGCGGCCGGTTCCGTCCATCCGGCGGCATAATCTTCACCATATTTGCGAATATGCTCAAATCGGTTTTCCACATCGCGATGCGTATGTGCAATTTGAAATTCATAGATCCGATCGGACTTCATAATGCCTCTCCCCTTAAACTTGGAGGGATAGACACCTTCCACATTACCGAGCACACTCGCGTATTCGGCGGCATCGTTAAGCTGCAGCACGTACAATTGCTTGAAATTTTGCAAAACCCGGTACCGGACCGCGCCCGTATTGAGTGCAGACAAGATAAAGTAAATCCCGTACTTCAAGCCTTCCCTCGCTAAATAGGCCATCGCTTCTTCCTTGTCCTCGAACAGCTCCGTGAACGACGAATAGTTATGAACGACCACGACAATGGAAGGAACGGCATTTTGCGCCGATCTCATGTAAGACTGGTAATCGCCGCCATAATCTGCGAACCGTTTTTTCCGGTCCGCGGTCTCTTGATACAGCATCCTGAACAAATTATTTACTTTCTCCGTTTCATGCGAGAGCAGGACATCGCCCACATGCGGCGCTTTGGCGAAGGCGCGCAAGGTCTCGGAAGCGAAATCCAGAATATATAAATGGAGCTCGGACGGCGTATGCTCCTCCAGCAGCGAATAGAGCAGCGTGGTCAAGAGGGTCGTCTTCCCGCTTCCCGCCGCACCGTAAATGACGGCATTTCCTTCCTTGGTCAGCGGAAATGTCATTGTAAACTGGCGCTGGCTGGCAGGAGCGTCCACTTTGCCGACCGCCGGATTCAGCACACCGCGGGCTTGCTGCGAAGCCGGATGACTCTCTCTGAGCTCGTCGAGATAAATAAATTCCGGAAGCGGGTCGAGCCAGAGCGGCCGAACGCCGATGCGTTCTTCTTTGGCGATGGCCGCCAAATAGCGGTTCACCTCATCCAATTGCTTGGCCGGGTTGTGGAACCGTTTCTTGCGTCTGTCGATGATAGCTTGTTTCACGACGCGTCCCAGGTTGTCGATGACGGTCACGCTCTCCTCCCTGGCTTTCTCCATCCGATTCGTCGGATAATAAGGAGCTCCTCCCCAAGCGGATTGACCAAGCTCAAACAGTTCATTGTAGCCAACCTGGACATAGAACCGCCCGGCAACGGACAGCTCGGCCGCATCCGGCCTTTTGACTACATCCATACTATCGGCTTTCTCCTGCACCTTAAGGCAAATTCGGAACCTGCTGTTACTCCAAATTTGATCGTCCACCACTCCGGATGGCTTTTGGGTGGCCAAGATCAAATGAATACCCAAGCTTCTGCCGATCCGTGCCGCACTAACCAGCTGCTCCATAAATTCAGGCTGCTGCGTCTTTAATTCCGCAAACTCGTCCGAAACGATAAACAAGTGCTGCAGCGGCTCCATGACTTTGCCTTCCCGAAAAAGCCGCTGATATTTGTAAATATCCATGTTGCTCATATTCAGCAGCTTGCTCGTTTCGCTAAAAATGGCTTGCCTTCGCTTTAACTCGCTCTGAATGGAAATCAACGACCGCTTGACTGCCGCACCGTCCAGGTTCGTAATCGTTCCCGCCAGATGAGGCAAACTCGCAAATGCGCCGGCCATTCCGCCGCCTTTGTAGTCGATCAGAATAAAAGCTACTTCATTCGGATGATAGTTTACGGCGAGCGAAAGAATGAACGTCATCATAAATTCGCTTTTCCCGGAACCCGTCATCCCTGCAACCAAGCCATGAGGACCGTGATATTTCTCATGCAAGTCCAGATAAAACCGCTCGCCGGCCGTATCCACCCCGATCGGAGTTTGGAGCGATAAGGCAGGATCGTTATCCCGCCATCTCGTCGGCGCATTCAGATATTCGACCTTCCCCACCCCGAACAGGTCCAGAAAGGTCAGCATGGCAGGCAGCGTATAGCCCGCTCCCGAAGTATCCAGTCGAATATTGCCCAGTTGCACGGCAAGCTGAAGCTCGTCCTGAACGGGATATGGATGAGGCTGAAACGCAATATGCTTCCCGGAGGTATCGTCCTTGTCATATATTTTGGAATGACTTCCTTCAAACTCTACGACCAGCGAGCACTCTTTGGGCAGGTTTTTCAGTTCGTCGTACAGATGGATTACGCTGATGCCCAGACTGTTTTTTTGCTTCCGTATGCCATTCATCATCTCCGCCTTGCCAGCCAAGGTCTTATCGATCGCGAAAATGACGTAGTGCGGTTTGACTTCCTTAAGTTCTTCCTCCGAAACGATGCTCTCTCTGCCGGCAATTTCTTTTTCGAAAAAGACCGAAAGCTCCTTGACCTCGCCCGGATCCGTTGCGATAAAGCGAATGGACTTGTCGTCGCTCCAAACGTGAGGCAGCCATTTTGCGAACTCCCACGTTGCCCCTTCCTTCTTGTCATAGATGAAAACAAGCTTTAACTCATCATAGCTATGGAGCGCTGCAAGCTGGACAATCCATCCTTTGGCCGCATCGGTGACTTCAGCCCTTGTCCCGATCATGCCGCTGATCCAATCTTCCGTTAGCGAAAGCGGGATAGGAACCTGCTCCAGCACTTTCGGCTCCTCCATAAGTCGATACAGCTCCTCTTGAAGTTCATCCTCTTCGAGGGAAAATCTTCTTTCCGGAAATTTCAGCTCAATCTGAAGCGGCAGATTGCCCAGCCCAAGGCGAACCTTCAAAAAATCGTCCTGCCTGCGGGTCCGCTCCCATAGGGTCCGCTTGCGCAGCTTGATTCGGGAGACGCACTCCTCAAGAGGAACCAGATTTTCATGCAGCACTTGGCGCTGGCGTTCTCCGGCATCCCGGATCTTTTGCCGAACCTCTTGCATATAATTCTTGTATTTTTCCTGCCTGATTCTCTCCTGCTTCACGCGCTTCCCGGCTTCGTGCCGTCTTGTCAAAACGGGCCACAAAATCGTACCCAGCAGGACGCTGAATGACATGACAAGAGTCGGCATGGCGTTCATGATCTTGCCGTTGGATTGCAGTGCGTTGTGCAGAGAATAAAACCCGGTGAACAAGGAGGCCATGCCCATCGTAATGGACGGACCGAGCATTAACATAAGCGGGGTTTGTTCCAGGTTCGCCCGGGGCGGCGGAGCGTCGATCTTGATCTCGACACGGTCGATTTCCTTGATAAACCTCGGGGAACGGTAAAACAAATCGCCTTCACGCATTTCTTCGCCGACTTCATCCTCCGTATCGGGAATCGCCGGGTAAGGTTTAACGCATGGTCTAAGCACATCCGGATTGCAGCTCATCCGGCCGTCCGGATTATTCATGGCGATAAAGCCGCTGCCGACGATGATCTTCAAGCCGACGATATAGATCGTATCTCCCGGTTTAAGAATCCGCTCCGTCGTCCTCTCCCCGTTCACAAACGTCCCGTTCGAGCTGCCGGTATCCCGGAGCGTGATGAACGTCTCGGAAATAAACAGCTCCGCATGAACGGAGGACGTATACTTCGTCGCATACCTGATCTCGCAGCCGTCCCCACGGCCGATCTTTATTTTCCCTCGGCCGGGCAAGCTGTACCTTTGGAAAACTTTTCGATCGGCCGATACCGGTTCGGCAAATAGAATCGCAATTTCATCCGTTTTCTTCAGAAGAATGCTATAGATGGTCAGGGGCTCGACGGCAAGCTCTTTTACTTTGCGGCTGCCGGCATCCAGGACGACCGCATGTTGATTCGACTTGAGAATCCATTGATCGTTCACGCCTTCGACGCCGATCACCCGTTCCTCATACCCTCGAAGGTTCGTTTGGGTAACCCAATACTGCCCGGACTTCTTTTCAGGCAGCACGCATGTATGAACTTCGTTTTCCTTCAGCAAGGATAGCTGCATAGGTCCCCTCCCTCTTGCGAACAAACGATCGGACAAATTTCCGCAATGTTTTCTATCCGAGAACACAAAAAAACCGCCCCATCCATGGCTAAATGCACATGAATAAGGCGGTGCTTCCGCTTTGATCATTGGTTGTATAATATCACTTTCTGCCAAAATCTGCAATAGGGATTTTATTCGACAAACCACGTTTCGATAATTTCCTTTAACCGCACGGGCTGGAATAAGAAGGAATTTACCATGGGTTTGTCGAATTGTTTTAATCCTAAAAACCATATCCAATATAAAAATAGCACAACCGAGGGGGCTCGTTCGATGCGCTGGACTGTCAGCAGAAAGCTTGCTTTGGGATTCCTTACCATGCTGCTTCTTACTACCATCACCGCCGTTCTTGCTTTAAACCGAATGATGTTTATTCAAAACCGCGTAGAACAAGTCACCGAAAACTCGATGCCGAAGGTGAAGGAAATCAACCGGATTTATTTCGAGACGGAGCATGTGCTTAATCTGGTGTTCCGCCACAAAGACAGCGGCGATGCTCAAGCGCGCAAAACGCTCGAGGATGAAATCGGCGCAAGCTACGCGCTGGTCGAATCGACGGCTCAGCAGTACGAGTCTCAGATTGCGGCCGACGAAGAACGAAGCAATTTTGCTTCCTTCAAGGAAAGCTGGGACGAATTCAAAAAAAATACGCAAAAAACGTTGGTCACCAGCCGCAGTAACCCCCAGCAAGCCATGATCCTGATCGATGCCGGCCACCGTATTTTCGACGAAATGCAGAAGCATTTGACCAATCTGGTCGAATGGAACCACAAGCAGGCCGAAACCTCCGCACTGGAAGCCAAAAAAGCATATAGCGATAGCTTAATCTGGGTGTATGTCATTCTCGGAATCAGTGTCGCGGTCGCTATCGGCATCAGCACGCTGTTCCTCCTTCTGATTGCCCGCCCGCTGCGTCGGGTCACCGGCAGTATCGTACGGGTGGCGGACGGCGATCTGACTGTTCCGCCGCTATCCGTGAAAAGCCGCGATGAAACCGGCCAACTGGCCGACGCCCTGAACCGCATGGTCCGCGAGCTTCATACGGCGATCAGCCGCTCTTCGGAAGCTTCGCAGCAGGTCGCGCAGCTAGCCGATTCGCTGGCGGCCGACGCCAGTCAAACGACGATCGCCGCGCAGCAGATTGCCGCCGCCTCCCGACAGGTCGCCGGAGGAGCGCAAGCGCAGCTGGCGACCTCGAAGGAGACCGCCGTCGTTATGGAAGAAATGGCCGCAGGGATCGGCCGGATTTCGGAGGCAACCTCGGACATGGCGGGGCAGTTCCAACGGACAGCCGCCAATGCGGTGAAAGGCACGGAATCGATGGACGAAGCGGAAACACAGATGAACGCTATTTCCGCAACATCCAAGCAGACTTCGGAACGCATGGAACGGCTGAGCAAACGGTCCGACGAAATCGGAGGCATCGTAAAATTGATCTCCGAGATCGCTTACCAGACAAATTTGCTCGCTTTGAACGCTTCGATCGAAGCGGCAAGAGCCGGGGAAAGCGGGAAAGGCTTCGCTGTCGTCGCCGCCGAGGTGAAGAAGCTGGCGGCCCAATCCGAAGCGGCCGCCAAGGAAATCGCGCAGCGCATCCGCTCGATTCAAGAGGATACGAAAGAGACGGCCGGAGCGATCCGCGAGGTTACGGAGCAGGTCACGGCGGGCATTCATCTGGTGAGCGATTCCGGCCGCAGCTTCCGGGACATTGCCGCTTCGATCGAGCAGCTGAACGGACATATTCAGGAAGTGTCCGCCACGGCGGAAGAAATGGCGGCGACCACCGAGCAGGTTGCCGCCTCGGTCACATCTACGGCAATGATCGCCCAGACCTCCAGCGACAGCACGGAAAGCGTCGCCGCCGCTTCGAACGAGCAGTTCGCTTCGATGGAACGCATCTCCGGCAGCGCGGAATCGCTGACAGTGCTTGCAGGAGAGCTTCGCGATAGCATTCGCCGGTTCCGGCTGTAGGGCTGTTCTCAAAAAAGCACCTGCTTTTGCAAGCAAGTGCTTAGGTCAACCTATACTACTTCCGACAACTCGGGGATCGCGTCCTGCGCTCCCAAACGGGTCACCGCAATGGACGAGGCGCGCTGGGCGATATCTACCGCCTCGTCGATGCTTTTGCCGGCGACAATCATCGCAGCCAGCGTACCGGAGAACGTGTCCCCGGCCGCCGTCGTATCGACGGCTTGAACCTTGCGCGCTTCCTTGTATACGTTCTCCGTTCCGTTATAATACACGATGCCTTTTTCTCCAAGCGTAATGAGCGGATAGCGGATTCCTTTATCGCGCAAAACATTCAATGCGGCCAAGGCATCGTCGGTGCTCCGGATCTCGATGCCCGTATAGAGGCGGCATTCGATTTCGTTCGGCGTAAAATAATCCACTCCCTGCAGCATCGCATCCTCGATCGGAACCGCCGGCGCCGGATTCAGGAAAATCGGCACTCGGCCTTTCACCAAACGAATGGCTTCGTAAACCGTCTCCATCGGAATTTCCAGCTGCAGCATGACGGCCGCGGCCGAAAGCATCTCCTGGCTATAGCCTCGAATATAGCCGGGAGAAACCTCGTTGTTGGCGCCGCCGTCGAGAAGGATGCTGTTATTTCCGTTGCATACGGTGATGGCCGCCACGCCTGTCGTCACCCCCTGCTCGCGCTTGAGGAAATCGGTGCGCACGCCGAAGCCGCCAAGCCGATCGATCAGGGATTGGCCGAAAATATCGGCGCCCACCTTCCCCATAAACCACGTTTCGGCGCCCATCTTGGCGCAGGCGACCGCTTGATTGGCTCCTTTGCCGCCGGGAGCGAGGAAAAATCCGTCGCCCCGCATCGTCTCCCCGATCTCGGGAAGACGGCTCGTCCGCATGACCATATCCATATTTGCACTGCCGACAACTACAATTTTCATCGGATTCCGCCCTCTTCGTTACAAATTCGCCGGACCGGACTTCTAGAGCTCCGTGACTCGGATATTGCTGTAGTAGGCTCTCGCCGCGCCAAGGGTGCTCACTCCGTACATGCCGTAGCCGAACGTGCCGTCCGTATGCTGCAGGATTTGCTCCCCGTTGATGAACAGCGTGATGACCTCCCCTTGCACCGTCACCTTGAATTCATAGTTCTGGCCAAGCTGCCAAGGGTAAACGGCGCCGGTCAGTTTAGTATAACCGAAATCGTTCAGGTAGAGGGAGACTTGATCTTTGCCGTCAAAGCCCGCGTGATACCCGTGCATCGCGCCTTGAGCGCGAACCGCCACCAGATGCGAATCGCCGATTTGCGGGTTGATGTTCACGGTTACGGTATAATCCGTGGCAAAATAGTTGCCCGCATACGCTTCGCTGGGCTCGGCGGTCATCAGATACATCGCGCCGTTCTCCAGGCTCCAAGCGCCGTGATTATGGGCAAAAGGCGTCACGCAGCCGAACTCGGCGGACTGTTTATGGAAATCGATCATATAGTCCGCTTTACCGGTAATCCGGAATTCGTCGATAAAGATGCGGCCCAGGCTTTTCGGCTTGCGCGTCGAATACGCTTCGAGCACGATACCGACCTCGTCGATCAGCTCGCCTTCCGAATCCGGAATGACGAACTCCACCTCGATCCACTCCTGATTCACGAGCTTGATATAGCCTTGAACCAGCTCTTTCTTGCTTTTGTGCAGCCGGACGTAAGGAGCGATGCCCATCGTTTCGTTGCCGCCCCACTGATCCAGATAAATGCTCATCGATACTTTCTGACCCGAATATGCTCTCGGCGCAAACGTCGGCGAATACCGTTCATCGCTGAAATCGGCGCGGGTGTAGAAAGGCTTGTAAAAGATTTTCGACTTCTCGCCACGGGTCATGCGGTCAAACACAACTTCGAGCGAGCCGGTTCCCCGGAAAGCTTTCTCCGTCGAATGGCGCGCCTGACAGAAGAACGGATCGGATACCCGGATATTGTGCGTCGAGCCCGGCAGCTCGAAATCAAAATAAATGTCGCGTTCCGTAAAGCTGCCGGCGATCTCCTGCGGGCACGGCTCCTTCGCCAGACGGTAGCCCAGAATCGTCAATTCCTTGGCATACGTAGGAATATCCAAAATGTTCAGGTAGCCGGAGATGCCCGACATTACGATAGCGTCGTTGATCGGCTTGCGGTATTTGTCCGCGATGCCTTCCAGGCCGCATGCGACCCCGAGCACAGTGCCGACGTTGCCCGCATTGCAGTCGGTGTCCCAGCCGCACATCGTGGCGATTTCCACCGTCCGGTTGAAGTCGCCTTGACCGTAAATCATCGCCAGCACGCAGACGCCGGCATTTGGAATAATATGGCATACACCCGTATACTTGTCGTAGCCCCAATCTCTTTCGAGCATATCGCGGCATGCCCGGAAATCGTCCGGCTGCTGCGCATGGAATTCCAGCACCGCTCTCGCCACCTGCGCATAGAGCGAATCCGCAGGAATTTGCCCGAGCCCCGCTTCGATAATCTCGCGAATATCCGACGTTTCGAACGCCTTGGAGATCGCCGCGCAGAAAAATCTCGCGCCCAGCACCCCTTCGCCGTCGTGCGATACGCGGGCCGCAGCCTCGCCGAAATCGGCGGCTTTCTTCGGATTGCACGGATTGACCAAGCCCCACGTATCGATGAAAATTTGTCCGCCGATCTGCTCGGCAATAATGAGCCCGTTCTGCTCGATCGAGCCGGATTGCGGAGCCGGAATTCCTTTTTTCAGATTGATGTAGGCCGTATGCTCCGTGCTTACCCCGTAGCCGCCCCACCAGAACATCCCGATGCCTTCGCGCGCATAGTTCAGCCAGGCGCGGGCTACGTCGTTCGGGGTAATATCGCGGTCAACCGCGTCGTCATACAAGGCCCGAAGAAAATAATACGGACCGTTCGCGTCGTCATCGGCGGCGAAATTTTTGAACTCCTTCACGTAGTCCGTTATCTCGCCGTACGTGTTTTTGATCCGCTCATAAGTCCAGATCGTCGGCTCCACCGGCGCGCCCAGCCTTATGCCGATATTCATGCCCAAATACCCTGCGTAAACTTTCTCTAAATAATTCGAAGGAATCATGTTCCGTGCACCGCCTTTAAAATAATGTTTACCGGACTTCCAGAACTTTTCGTCTAAAATTGTTCAATTCCAGATCCTCTTGAATAATCGCCGCGGCCGCTTCGGTAAACCGGTCGCAGCTTCCTGCCATATCCTGCTGATTCGCCTCTTCCAGCACGGCGATTTCGCCGGACGGAATCGCCGCCACGCCCTGCATCGCGCCCAGGATCGCGCCGATCATGACGCCGATCGAATCCGTATCGCGGCCGGAGCTTACGCCGTCCTTGACCGCCTCCGGGAAATCGCCGTCGTGCAGGACCATGTACGCCAGCGCCAGCGGCAGCTCCTCGATGGAGAACAACCGGCTAGGCGTGTAATGATTCGAAGGCATGCCGACTTTATCGATGCTTCGGTTAACGTCGTCGCGCATCGGAGAGTAGGCCGCGATCGCCTCGTGAAAAGCATGGACAACCTTGTCCCGGTCCTCTCTGTCCGCTCGCAGGAGCAGAGCCTTCTCGCAAAGATCGTGGATGGCCCGCTTCGTGCCGTCCTTGGCGTAATGCACCGCAGTCTCCGCCACATCGTGGACCGTTGCGCCCGGCTCGAACGCCTTGGCGACGCAGCAGGCCATCACGCCCGCCGCTTCCAGCCCGTAGCTGATTTGATGGCCGGAGGCGAACAAGATCGCCTCGTCGTATGCACCCTTCGGGTTGCAGGCGTTCACGATCCCGACAGGAGCGATGTACATGGCCGCTCCGCAGTTGACCATATTGCCGTAACCGCCCTCGCGGGGCTCGCAATTGGCAAGCACATGCCGGTTGAAAATATGCTTCTCGGGGTAAAACAACCGGTCCAAAATAAGCGCCTCTCTGCCGAACTCCGGAATATACCGCGGGCGGAAGGCAATTTCCTTCACAAATTCGTTCGCCATATCGTAGGCATCCAGATGACGGCGCTCCGTGCAGTACACGTTCATCAGCGCCAGCGTCATGAGCGTGTCGTCCGTCACGATGCCTTGGCCGCGCATTCGGCCGAGCCGCGCCGTCTCCGGCCAATCCGCTTTCCACCATTTCGTCTTCGTCGTTTCGACGCGGCCGTATTTTTCTTTAATTTGACCATAGGTCATTTTCTCGACGACCGCGCCCATCGCATCGCCGTACGCCGTCCCGAAGACGGCGCCCTTCACCCGATCCGCAAAAGTCAGCATCGGTTCCTCTCCCTCCGCAGGAAGTGCGAGGCCCCCGCCCCGCACTTGACCGGCCGTTTATTTTATCGTTTGGTTGGCGTAATCCGTTATTTCCTTGCCGCCCGCGGCGTTCCAGGCTTGCACGAACTGGTCGAAATCCGCGGCCGTTTTCTTGCCCGTCACCACGTTGGCGGCAAATTCTTTGTAGAGCGCATTGCAGGCGTCCCATTTGGCCGCGAGCTCCGCCGGAATGATGAAGCTGTTGTCTTTTTTGGACAGCTTGGACATCATCTCCAGCGATTGCGCCGCCGGCTCGGACAGGTAAGGCGTCGAAGGATCGAATTCCGGCTTGAAGTTCACGGTCGACTCGACGAACCGCGGATACCACTCGGCCGATTTGGCCGTCAGCTTGATTTTGTTGTCGACGACGGTGTATTGATCGCCTTCGATGCCGAGCTTATCCAGCAGCTGCCCTTTCGGGCTGGCCAAATACTCCAAAACGGCGAACGCCATCTCTTTGTTTTTGGCGGTTTTGGCAATCGCGAAGCCGCGGCTCTCCTTGCTCACGTCAACCGGAAGGTAGCCCTGCCCTTTCCCTTTGGCCGGCGGCAGAGGCATTGCCTTCGCGGCGGCTCCGTTCTGGGACGTCGATTTCATATTGTAAATGTCGATGACTTTCCCTTGCGTCCCGGCGATAATCGCCGCTTGGCCGTCGTAGAACGCTTTCTCTTTCGTATCCCATTTTTTGGTCAGGAACTCGGGATCAAGCAGGCCGTCCTTGTACAGCTTCGCATAAAACTCCAGCTTTTCTTTTTCGAAGGAGGTCGTTTTGCCGAATACGTACTTGCCGTCCTCGCCTTTCAACCAAGTGGAGGTCAGTCCGAACGCCTGCCCGAATGTGGCGTCAAGCTCGTCGAGCGTACCGGCTGTCGTATACGCGAATTTCGCGCCGTTCTTTTCTTTCAGCTCTTTGAAGAAATTATAGTAATTGTCCACGGTCGGATTGGCCAGCAGCTCTTTGCCGGACGCCGTCTTGTCGAACCAATCCTGGCGCACGACCGGAACCGAGCTGCTCGTCGGCGACAGCCACACCAGATACGGATAGTTCTTCGTTCTTTCCTGGTTGTACGGGTTCATGGACGCTTTCACATGCGTCGATTTTTCGATGTACGGCGTCAAATCTTCCAAAATGTTTTGGGTGACCGCGAACTGGTAGTCGCCGCCTTGGAAATAAATCAGATCGGGAATGTTGCCGCTTTGCAGCAGCAGGCCCAGCTTCTCCGAATAGGTGCCGCTTTGCACGGGAACGAGCTGCAGCTTTACGTTTTTGCCCTCGGCTTTCATGCCTTCTTCGATGCCTTTGAGCAATTTGTCGTCGGGCTGCAGGTCCTTGTCGACGAGCGTAATCGTGACCGGCTGGTCCCCGGACGGCGCCGCCCCCGAACCGCCCGGAGCTGTCGAATTGCCGGAGCTGCACGCGGTGGAGACGACCAGCAAGCTTACGGCGAGCAGGGTGAACATTTTTCTCATTTCTGTTTCCTCCCCAATGTGTTGTGTGGTTTATTCTTTGACGCCGCCATCCATTACTCCGCTCGTGTAATACTTCAGAATAATAGGATAGAGCATAAGAATCGGAATCATGGCAATCACAATTGTAGCCGCTTTCAGCGAAGAGAAATCAAGCTGCGCGATATTGTTGTTTTGGAGCAGATTCGCGGCGCCGACCAGCGTCGAGGTGTCCCGCTCCACGACGAATTGTCTAAGCAGCACCTGCAGCACCGTGTTCTCGCGGCTGGACAAGAAAATGCTGGATTTGAAAAACTCGTTCCACTTCGCAATCGCGTAGAACATCCCGATCGTCAGCAGCGGGATGCGCGCCAGCGGCATAACGATCCGGATAAACAGGGTCATGTGCCCGGCGCCGTCGATTCTGGCCGCCTCCAGCAGGGACTCCGGAATTTCCTCCAAAAAACGCATCATAATAATCAAGTAGTACACGTTGATCATCCGGTAAAGCACCATCGACCACAGGCTGTCGAGCAGATGCAGATCCTTCATGACCATATATTCCTGAACGATCCCCGGCTCGAAGATCATGATGACGATCAGAAAAATCATAATCGGAGTTTTGCCGACCAAATTTTTCCGCGTTAAGACGTAAGCCGCAATCGTCGTAAAAAAGATGCACAAGCCCGTGCCGACCACGGTAATAAACAGCGAATTCATGAGCGCCTTGCCGACAATCGGATTGCCGAGAACGACTTGAAAGTTGACCAGCGAGATCCCCTTGGGCAGCAGATCATAGCCTTTCAGCTGATGAACGCGGTCCGGGCTCGATAACGCTCTGGCAAACAAATTCACAATCGGCACGAACATCGTCAGCGTCAGGAGCGTCAGCAGCAGGCCGATCAGTAGTTTGGAAACGGTTATTTTTTTGCCAACCATCTTGGCCCCCCCTTACCATGCGCCTTTCGAGGTCAATTTCTTCGAGATGAAATGTGTGGACAGGACGAGCACGACGCCAATCAGGCTCTTGAACAGGTTGGCCGCTGTAGCGAACGAATACTGCCCGTTGATCAAGCCGACACGGTACACGTACGTATCGATAATATCGATCTGGCTGTTGACGGAATCGTTGGTGAAGTTCAGCACCTGATCGAGCCCGGCGTTCATAATGAAGCCGACATTCAGAATAAAAATCGTCACCATCGGAACGTACAGATGCGGCAGTACAACCCGTGTCACAATGTGCCAACGGGTCGCTCCGTCGACATAAGCCGCTTCGTACAAGCTGGGGCTGACGCCCATGATCGCCGCCAGGAAAATAATCGAGTCCCACCCGATACTGCGCCAGGCTTCGCTCGCAATCAGCACCCACCGGATGCTTCCTTTATCCGTCAGGAAATCCTGGGGCGGAAAGCCGAGCGCCTTGATCAGCTCGTTCACCGCTCCGGTCGACGGGGACAAAAATTCGAACCAGATGCCCGCGATGACGACCCACGACAGGAAGTGGGGCAAGTAGGAAACGACCTGCACCGCCTTGCGGAATTTGCCGTTCGCGAATTCGTTAAGCATTAGCGCAAACAGGATCGGGATCGGAAAAATCAGAAACATTTTCATCGCGCTGATGATTAAAGTGTTGGCCAGCACGTTGGAAAAGATGGGCGTGCTGAACAGCTCGCGGAAATATTTAAACCCGACATACACATGATCTCCGAGAATGCGGTATTCATAAAAGGCCAGCTTCATGCCGATAATCGGCCAAACATGGAAGATGACGAAATATGCCAGACACGGGAGAAGCATGAGGTAAAGCACTTTATCGGCCCATATTCGATTCAGCTTCGAATACGCTTTCATCCGTTCCACCTCCTGACGGATCACAAGTTGATCTCCAGTTCCATCAACGGCGCATGCTGCTGCGCCCCGTACACGTCCCGGTCCAGGAAGGTGCCCGACGAAACCTTTCTCGCAAACGTAATTTTGAACCCGAGCGCCTGATCGAAGAAGACGATCTGCGTAATATGATGCCGCTCAATATTGTAGAGCCGCGATACGAGCTCTTTATTGATCAGGCCCTGCTCTTTGATTTTGTAATAAATGGCCGGATCGTCGAACAGCACGTCAACCGTAATTTCAAAGGGACCGCTGTTTTTGCTGCGCAGGACGGCCGCCGCATCGAATAGCTTCATAGTTTTACACCTCTTCATAATCGGTCCGGAACATTTCGAGCCCGTCCGAGACTTCCATCAGGTGGTAAACGGAAAACTCATATACCGCGCCGAACGGCACATCGCTGGGCGCAAACGGAAACGCCAAATTCCCCGCCGTCGCTTTTCTTCCCTCATAGCCGTAATGCAGGAAGGTCGATCTTACCGAGCTGCATACCGCATTGGCCAGCTCCTGCGTCTTGGCGACGACCTCGAACACGATCCCCAGCTCATGCGCCGGCTTGCGCTGCGGCTCCAGCTCGCCCAGCACGCCGTCGAGGCCGTAGTTGATAAAATGGATCTTGTAATCGTCCGGCGACACCTCGCTGTAATAGTCGCGCACCTGCTGCTTGACCAGCTCCTCGACTTCCTCGATCTTCGCAATCAGCAGCGGATCGCGCACCCCGGCGACGACAAACGTCCGGTAAGCCACCTTCATCGCGCCTTCCAGCTTGATCTTGTACGCCGGCGTCTCGGCGATTCGACTGCCTCGCACTTCGACGCTGCCGTCCCCAAGCTCGGTAAAGACGCAATGCTCCAGATGGAGCACCAGGCCCGGACCGTGCAAAATGTACGGATGGTCCTTCTCATAAAACGTGTGCGCTGCCACCGACACCGCGGTACATTTACGGGCTTCATTGAGCGGCTGCACGATGAACGAATCCGCTTTCAAGGTGCCGAGCATGCAATCCTTCGTCGTTCCCGGCTCCGCGGAAAGCGCGGCGCACTCCAGGATTTTGCCGAGATGGTAAGCAAGCGCCGTATCGCAGCCATGATGCATGGCGACGGCCGCGAAGGGCGACGGGTCGTACGCGCGGCCGCAAATAATAATGTCTGCCGCCTCCTCCAGCGCCGCAACAATCGGTTCGTGCCCCATCTGCGCGACGATGCGGCTGGTCGCCTCAAGCCGCTCCGGCGTCAGCGGCGCAACGGTCAAGCCCAGCGGCTCGCATTGGCCTGCCTCCAGCTTCGCCGCCACCACCTCGCGGGGAATGTCCGCCCAGATGGTCGCTACCTTGATGCCGCGGATCCCGTGTTCCTGCAAAATTTCCATGACGATCTCCCGGGTCCACTCCACATGAACCTGTGCGCCGCTTCCTCCGGCCGACCCGATAATGATCGGGATCCCTGCTTTGACTCCCTCGGTAATGATGATTTCGAGGTCCTTCTTGCAGGCCTGCTTGCTGACAATCGCCGTGCCTGCCCCCAATTTATGAGGCCCTGCATCGGTAGAGCCCGCATCCACCACAATCGCATCCGGGCCGCAAGCCATCCCGTTCATAAAGGAGGACTTCGGAAACCCGTAGCCCAGCATCCCGCAAGGGGCCAAAATTTTGAACTCGTCCTTTGCCATATGACTCCTCCGCCCTATCCGCTACGAATATCTGTATTCCACCAACTCACACATAATTTGGATATTGGGTAATTGGGTGGTCCAATTTAAGCGTCAAAAGGATGCTAATCATCCGTTTGACTTCGTTTTGTTCGCAGAAACATTTTGCTTCACCTGATGGAGATGGTGCAGCAGCGCCGCTTTGGCTTTCGCCGGATCTTTTTCCTTGATCGCTTGAAGAATGGCGTCATGCTCCTTGTACACTTCGCTTTTGCGGCCCGGGATATCGACCGTCTTGGTCAGCGTTTTTTGCAAAAGGTCCATGTGCAGATCGATCAGATTCACCAGCACGACGTTGTGCGTCGCTTTAGCGATCGAGAGATGGAACGCCTGATCGGGATTGACGGGATCGTCGGAGTCGCTGTCGATCGTCCCCCAGCGCTCAAGAGCGCTTTCAATTTCCGCAATATCCTGTTCGGTCGCCCGCATGGCCGCCAGCTCCACGATGCCCGTCTCGAAAATCTCCCTGGCCTCCAGCAGCTCCATAATCGTCGCCCGCTCGATGTTTTCGAGGATGCGCTTCGTATCTTCCGCCTTCGTCAGATTTTTGCTGAGGAAGCGGCCGCCCCCCGGACGGGTCTCGATCAGTCCCTCCCGCTCCAGAATGCGGAAAGCTTCGCGCAGCGTGCCGCGGCTGATGCCGAACGCTTGGGCCAGCTCCCGTTCCGTAGGCAGCACGTCCCCCGGAGCAAGGTTGCCTTCGAGAATGATATTTTCAATCTGCTCAATGACATCTTCGTATACCCGATGATACTTTATTTTCTTAATGGTCATTGTCCATTACCTTTCCCTGAGTAACGTTACTTCCGGATAATTGGATCATCCAATTGTCCGCACCTTTATACTAAGCCTAATGATTAAGCATGTCAAGAAAAGTTTAACGGCCCAAAAAAATTTGAAGACCAGGGCGATCCCCTGATCTTCTTCATTCGCATGCCGCGTCCTACGCTTCAAAACTTTCGCTGTCTCCAGTCTTCATACCATGAGGTGATCTCCGCATGGACCCTTAACCCCAATTCCCGCTCCATTCTCGATATCAGAAGCAAATATTGTTTCTCGACCCTGCGTCTATCCCCTGCCGCATCATAAAGCTTCATCAGGGCAAAATAACTTTCCTCCGTATCCGGAAACAGCGCTTGAATGCGCAAATTGACCCGAATGGCCTCTTCCAATCGGCCTTGCTGCCTATAAAATCCGCTCAAGCTTCTCGCATAATGCAGCCACAACTGCCGAAGCCGCTCCCGTTCGTGTTCGGCCCACAGGTACTCATAATCTCCAAGATAGTTCCCTCGATATAACTGAAGTGCCTGCTCGTACTTCTCAACCGTATGAACGTCGGGATCTCCTAATTGCCTGAGATGATTTTCCCATTCCTCTACGTCCAATCTTGCCTCGCCCATGGTAAGCCTGTATCCGATCTCCAAATCCGCGCTGCTGATGGACACCGTCTCCATCCCGCTCGCTTTCAAGGTTTGACGGATATGATAAACCGTTGTATACAGCTGCTGCGCCGCCCTGGATACCTCAAAGTCCGGCCATAGAAGCTCGATGATGGCGCCTCTGTCAACCGTTCGATTCCGATGATGCAGCAAATAGGCAAACAGCTCCTGTGCCTTGCTCGTGCGCCATTTAACGGGCTGGCATTCCTCCTTGCCGGGAGGTTGAAATGCAAGCTGATTAAAACAGCAAATCAACGGCAACTGCGGTTCCCGGCCGAGTTCTTTGGTCACCTTCAGCTTTTCTCTCAAACGCTGGACCGACCGCCGCAAACGATCCGCTCGAACAGGCTTCAAAATATAATCCAGCGCATAGAGTTGAAAAGCGTGTACCGCATATTGGTCATAACCGGTCACAAAAACAAGCTCGATGCCGGGGACGGCCGATTGCAGCCGCTCTCCCAGCTGCAGGCCATTCATCCCGGGCATGCGGATATCGAGAAACGCAACATCGGGCTGATGCTTTATTGTCATGTCCACCGCTTGTACCGGGTCTATACACATTTCGATGACTTCGACACCGCCCACGTCGCATTCCAGCATTTGCTTGAGCCGCCTCAGAGCCAATGGCTCATCGTCGACGAGTATCGCCCTCAACCAGAATCTCCTCCTTTGCCTTTTGACGTCTGCTAAAGACTCTCTTACGAATCGCGCTTTCCAAAAGAATAACCACCGCCGGCCTTGAAGCGCCGGCAGTGGTCGTTTAACTACGGATCAATCGATAAGATGCGTTGTTTTCAACAGCCTTTGAATAAGCGCAGCGGTTTCCGCGCGCGTCATGCTGTCTTGCGGCTCCAGCAGCTGTCCGTCTTTTCCTTCGACGATTCCGGCTGCAATCATCATGGCTACAGCTTCCTTCGCCCAAGAAGAAACGTTCTTCGCATCGCCGAACGCCGAAAGCCGCGCATCCTGCTCGCTCGGACTAATGGCTTGTTGAGGATCGATCACACGATAAGCGCGGGCGATCATTGCAATCCCCTGCTCTCTGGTGATGTGCTGCTCGGCCCGGAACGAACCGTCTTCATAACCAAGCACGATACCGAATTCGTTGGCAATGGTCACGGCATTATGGTGCCATGCCGACGAAGAAACGTCATGGAATGTGCTCTGCGGCGCATCCTGGCGCATGAGACCCAGACCGGAGACAACGATGGCCGCAAACTCGGATCGGTTCACACTGCGATCCGGAGACCACGTATTGTTCCCTGTTCCCGCAAGGTCCAGTCTCGCCGCAATATTGTTCACTTCCGCCTTGGCCCAATGGGTCTTCACGTCATCGAAGTCCTGTGGATTCCAGATGACCGAATACGTGCCATGGCTGCGCAAATCGTTGATCAGTGCAAAATAACGGTTGTCGATTTTCGTAACGACCGTCGGAACGTGGAATACGGTTCCGTCCGGGTTAACGATAACGCCTGTCGTGATCCGATTCGGATCGATACCTTCCGGCAGCGCAATGTATTTCGCGGCATATCCGTTCAATTGTCCCGCTCTGACCGTCCGTCCCTCGCGGGTGAAGGTCAAATCGAGATCGACCGGATCGACGAGCAGCTCATACCCTTCCGCCGTCGCCTTGCTGCGGGCACTTTCAACCTGGGCGGCCGAAGAACGCTTAATGTCAACATGGACCGCAATATCGTCAAGCGCTGCATTATTCCATTGCTTCGCGATAGCGTTCAAGTCCAACTGCTTGCCGGGAACCGGATAGATCGCGAGCGGGCTGCCGATTTCCAGGCTCGAGCCGGTATCGGCCAGCCGCTTGACTATCGCTGCCGTCAAACCGTCTACCCGGACGTCGCCTTCCTTCGGAACGCGGATGGCCAACTTCTGCCCGTTGCCTTGCGACAGCAGATCGTTCAGCTTGCTTGCATCGACTTGAATCACCGTGCGCGTGCGGCCTTCGGATTGCTCCGTCGTTCCCGTGGCAAACGAAGCGTCTTTGCCGTTCACGCTCGTTTCGATCCCTGCCGGGTTAAAATAGCCGCCGCCTCCCCAGTACGAGCCTCCACCGTTTCCGCTCGATGTGGTGGAGTCGGACGCTCTTGTTACGGTAATCGTGTACTGCTTCACTTCGCCATTCCGATCGGTTACCTTGACGACGATCGTGTTGGCGCCGACATTCAGCGCATAATCCGGGCTCGCCTTTCCATCGGTCAAGGCTGTAAACGCCCCGCCGTTAACACTGATTTCGATGGTTGCATTCGGATCCAGCGCCACCGGTGTCCATCCAAGCTGATAAACGCTGTTCGGTACGCTCATCGTGTAGGCTTCTTTGTCCGGATCGAAGGCCGGATTCAGACTTCCAGTAGAAGGCGTCAGTGAAGCCAGCTTGCTCGAGACGCGCAAAACTTCAATCGTGTAAATATTTTTCTTCCCGTTCGGGTCGGTCACTTCTACCTTGATCACATTCCGGCCTTCCTTCAGAGGCAGGTTGTCCCAAGCCGCTGCGTTAACCTCTTGGCCGTTCAAAGTGACCGTAATCTTGCTATTCGGATCGAGCGCTTGCGGTGCGATGCCCACACCATAGACGGCATTCGATACCACAGCCTCATAATTCAAGGATTTATTCCCGTCAAACACCGGAGACAACGCGATTGGATTGCCGTTCTTCGAATCGACCACATCCAGCTTTCCAAGCACGGCATCCGACCGGTTTAATTGATTTCGTGCGGCTATCAGTGCAACCAAGGCCGCGTCAATTTCCGCTTGCGTGGCGTTCGGATTGCTCAGCACCGCTCTGGCGTCGGCCAGCGCCTTTTGCAAGGCTTGCCAGCTTTCCGGAGTGAAGTTCGCTTCTACCAAGCCCTCGCTGTGAATTTCGTCCGCTTTCGCTTGCAGCGCGGCTTTGTTCACTCCTGCATCTACAGAGACAAGGCCGGCTCTTGCCGCTTCCAACGCAGCCAGGGCCGCGTCAACTTCCGCTTGTGTGGCGTTCGGATCTTCCAGCACAGCCGCAGCGTTCGCCAGCGCCTGTTGCAAAGCTGCCCAGCTTTCCGGAGTGAAGCTCGCTTCTGCCAAGCCTTCGCTGTTGATGTTGTCGACTTTCGCTTGAAGAGCGTCTTTTCCAACGGCCTCCAATGCCGCTCTTGCTGCCGTCAGCGCGTCCTTCGCGGCATCAACCTCCGCCTGGGTCGCATTCGGATTAGCCAATACGTTCCGTGCATCGGTCAACGCCTCTTGCAGCGCTTCCCAGCTTGCTTGGGTGTAGCCGTCTGCCGTCAGCTTTTCGGCCGTAATCTCGGCCTCTTTGTCGCGCAATTGGCTTAAGTCTACCAAAGTCTTTCTTGCCATCTCCAGCTTGGACAACGCTTGTCCCAGCTCGTTGGGGTTCGCGGCCGGCGATTTCTCCAACAAAGCGTTCGCCTCGGCCAAGGCCCCCGTCAACTCTCTCCAGCTTTCAGTCGTATAATCTTCCTGTTTCAAGCTTCCGAGATCAAGCTCACCCTGAGTTGTGTCCGCTTTCTCCTGCAGCTTGGCACGGGTACTCTCCAAGCCTTGCCGTGCGGCTTCCAAAGCAGCCAGCGCCGCATCGACCTCTTCTTGGGTAGCGTTCGGGTTAGCCAGTACGGCTGCTGCCGACGTCAAAGCGTTCTGCAGCGCAGTCCAGCTTTCCTCGGTGTAGCTTTCTTTGGTCAGACCCTGAATCCCGCTTATTTTGACCTGCAGCACGTCTTTGTTCACCTTCGCAAAAGAGAACAGATAGCCATTACCGAGCTTGCTGCTGTTGAACGTCGCTTCACCCGCCGTATTCAACGGAACGAGCTCTGTCGTCGTCCCGGCCGCGTCGCGAATGACCAGATAGTACCGGACAGCCGGGTTATCCGCTGCCGTATCCAGCTTCAACGTGATGTCCGCGTCCTGCCAGTTCGTTTTCTCTACCTTGAATTCCCGCTTCATCAGCTTCAAATCATGCTGCTGCGTTTGTTGGTTTTCCTTGATGACATCGTCATACTTGACCGTTCCGTTGTTGTCGCTGAACGTGAAGAAGGATAAGTCCGCTATCGAATTCGTATTTTCCGCATTCGTCGCTTTGATCTCATGACCCAAAGCAATGGTTACCAAAGCGCCTTCTTCTTGAGATTTGGATTGCTTTTGCAGCAAATTGCTTCCATTGTCGCGGCCGATGCCGGTAATCCGGTTGCCGTAACCCGCATTGCTCGAAGCGGTCCACATCTTGTCCGACCCGTTGCTGGTTACATAATCCGTTTTGCCCTTATTCAGCGTCAAACCGTATTTCAGTGCCAGGTAGCTTTCAACCCGCTGCTTCTCAAGCACGGTTTTGCTTGCGGGAAAAAGGACAACCTCGGCAACATCGCCTTTGTAATGATCCCAATTGTTTGTGCTCCCCCCGCCGAAAGTGCCTCCGATGACCGGGGTAAACGTAATCTCGTTGAACGTCTTGTTTCGGGTCATGGGTTGGGGCGCGCCATCCAGTCTGCCCTGAGAGTCACCCGAATTGGCCAGATCAAAACCGGCCAAATGATATCGGCTTGCATCGCGGAACGGAAAACCGTGATAAGTGACGAGCGCTCCGTTGCCGATCCACAATTTATTGCTCCAGCCCGTGAAGAGACCTGCTCCATAACCGCCTGGACGAGGGGCTGCGGAACCTACGACCGTCCCCGCTCTCTGCTTGAAAACCGCATACCCTTCTTTGAAACGAATTTCCTTGCTGCCGATTAAAACCTCATTCGGATTTTGACTGGCTTTCGCCGTATTCTCAAACGTGACAGCCGGATTGAAATTGACTGCGCCAGTCTTATATTCCGGTGTTCCTGTAATCGTAAATTGGTTCGTATTCGTCTGATCGGTCCAGCCGGTCAGTTGTCCTCCCGCCGCCGCGGCGTCTTTATCCGCTTTCAGCCATAACGATGCGCCGCTTACTCCTCCCGGGGCATTCGCGATACGCTCCCCCTCAGCGAATGTAAAGTACGAACCGTCTTTTAGCGCGTCGCTGTTGATCGTCACTTTCCCTGTCGCATCCAGCGGAAAAGCGGTCGTCGTCCCCGTGAATCCGGAATTATCGCCGATTAGCAAATAGGTTGGCTTCGTGCCGATCCCATCCAGCTGCAAGGTGATGTCCCGGCCGGCCCAGTTCGTTTTAACGAACTTGAAGACACGTTCCATCCGCTTCAGGTTCGAATTGTCGACATCCTTACTATAAGTTGTAGCGCCATTATTGTCGCCGAACATCAAGAAAGATGTATCATTAGCAATGCTGCCGCTCGCAAATTCTTTATTGGAAGCCAGGATTTCCGTTCCTGCCGCAATCGTAACGAGCGCCCCGTTTTCCTGGGACTTGGACTGCTTTTGCTCCAGCCCGCTGCCGGAATCTTTGCCGATGCCTGTGATGCGATTGCCGTAACCGGCATTGGCCTCTTTAGACCAAACCGTGCTGCCTGTGCTGTCAACATAGTCCGACTGGCCTCCGTTCAAGGTCAGACCATATTTCAGCGCGAGATAGCTTTCAATTTTGCTTCGATTTCCAGCGGTGCTTTCCGAAAAAAGGATTACCTCCGCAATTTCTCCGTCATAATTCGCCCAGCCGCTGCTGGTGCCTCCAATCATTGGAGCGAATTCAAATGAATTCGGCATGGAACCGCTTGCTCTGGAGGCTTCTCCTCTTTTACCGTTCACACTCACATCAGCTTTAGATTTCGCAGAGCCGGTGGAGATGTCATATCCGACCAAGTGATGGCGGGCCTTGGCAGTGTTGTTGTCAAAAGAATACTGATAGTACGTGTAATTCGTACCGTTACCTACATAAAGCTTATTGTCTTGACTTCCAAAAACGGCAGCTCCATAATTCGACATATTGTATACGGAGCCTACGACGGTGCCGCTTCCCTTGAATACGGCGTACCCATCGGCATAATTAACCTTTTGACCGCTCAAATAGCTATTTAGAGCGTCCTTGTTCGAAAAGGTAACGACGGGATTAAAGTTAACGCCGCCAGTCCGATAGCCCGGCGTTCCGTAGACTTGAAACCCAACCGTGCCCGTCTGATCCTCCCAGCCGGTTAGCGTGGAGGTCGGATCGGAAGTCGCTGGAGTGACACCCGCATCCGCTTTAAGCCATAATACCGCCTTGTCCGCCCATGCAGGGAGGGTATTCCCAGGAGCCGCATCCGCTTTCAGCGGGGCGATTCCGCCGGAGAAGCTCCCGAACGCCAACGCCACAATGAGCATCAGGACCAGCCGCTTTCTCCAGTAAAACTGATTTCGTTGTAAAAACACGTTTTATCAATCCTCCTCCGTTTTTTGGGCCTTTGGTGCCGCCCGGGATTAATTCTCCGATAAGACACCATCCGCCGGATTACTACATTTTCCCTGCCCACATCAGTATAGCAATCCAATCTGTACAAAAAATATACAAGCCTAAGGCCCTATATATAAATCATTCCTTTTAAGTAAAATAATTTACCGCATGCCAATGGATGAAGGAACGATGCAATATCGCCTTGGCGCCGCTTCATATGAAAAAACGCCAAGCCGCAACAGTTGCAGGCTTGGCGTTCATATATATTGGTCTGGCGGCGATCGGTACGCGAGAAAAGCCGGCGTGCCGCGGCCCGCCGATCATTTCTTTCGTTTTCAGCTCAGCGCGATTCGCTCCACAGCGCCTTCAGCTTATGCGCCGAAAGCTTGGGCTGCCGGTCGCGCGTGAACACGCCCTTGCGGTTGACGACGACCCGGGAAGGGGTCTGGCTTGTCTTAAAATCGGCGAACGACCATACGTGCGCTCCGATCGTATACGGCTTTTGCCGGATGATTTCATACTGGCGGGTGAGCATTTCCGCCTGATATTCCTCGGAAAACAGCTCCGGCGGATCTACATGCACGCCGGCGACCGCATCCGCTCCGAACTCCGTAACCATCACCGGCTTGCCGAGGACCTCGAAGCAGCGGTCCAGCTTCTCCTCCAGCACGCGGCAGCCTTCGTCCAGGCGGCCGGCCTGCTCGTACCAGCCGTGATACCGGTTGAGGCTGACAAAGTCGTAATGCTTCAGCGCGACATCCTTCTCGACATCGACGCAATTGACGATCGTAACCGGCCGCGTATCGTCCAGCGATTTTGCATGATCGTACAGCGCTCCATAAAACGCATCCGCCTCCGGAGCTAACGTATCTCCTTCGTTCGCCAAGCTCCAGGCGATAATGCTCGGATGGTTGGCATCGCGTTCGATCATTTCCGTGATGACCCGTTTGGCTTTGTTCAGGATGGCGGTACCCTGATAATGGCTGCGGACGAAGCCGACAAAAGGCGTTTCGCCGATAACCAGCAGGCCGTGCTTGTCCGCGTAGCTCAGAAATTCGTCGCTGTACGGATAATGGGACGTGCGGGCCGAGTTCGCTCCGATCCAGCTCAGCAGGTTGAAGTCTTTGGCGATGACCGCGGGAGAGACGCCTTTGCCCAGCACCGGGAAGTCCTCATGCATCCCGAAGCCTGTAAGAAATACCGGCTTGCCGTTCAGCAAAAGCTCGGTCCCCCGAATCGATACGGTTCGGATGCCGAATGCCTGCACGTACTGATCCGCCACAAGGCCATCCCCGTCCGTCAAGCGGACCTCCAATTCGTACAGGAAGGGGTCCTCCGGACACCAAAGTCTGGCCGCCGGAACGGTGTAGTCAAAATCGACCGAAGGCCCGTCCTCTCCATGACGGCGAACCTCCGCGGACGAACGGCATTGCGTCTCCCGTATGCTAACGGAGCAAGCTCCTTCGAAGTCTCCGTTCAGGCCGACCCGAGCTTTAACTCTGCCATCGGTACCGTCGATCTCCGTCGTGATCCGAACGTCGCTGATAAAGGACATCGGGGTCGTAAACAGCGTCACCGAACGATGAATGCCGCCATATGGAAAAAAATCATAGTAATTGTTAGGATACTGTCCTTTAAAGCCGACGATCTGCTCTTGCTCCACGTCTCCCGGCGGAAGACGGTCGGCCGCGATGGCGGCGTCCACCCGGATCGTGATGCGGTTCGGGCCGTCCCAACGGACATGGTCGGTAATCTCGAACACGAATGGCAGATGAGCGCCTTCATGCCGGCCGACTTCCGTCCCGTTCACCCAAACGGTCGACAAGTAATTGGCCGAGCCGACGCGCAGCCAGATGCGCTCCGAACGAAGCTGTCTGGAAAGCTCTACCTCCCGCTCGTACCAGCCCGTTCCGAAAAAGTACATCAAATCTTGATATTGCTCATTCCAGCTGGCCGGCACCGCGATTTCCCTATCGGCCGGCAGTTGGGACGGCCATCCCCGTTGTTCCCCGTCATTGTCGGCATCCGGCGCAAACTTCCAAAAGCCGTCAAGCGACAGCACCGTTCTGGCGATGCTGGATTGTGGATACAGCATAAAGCTCCCTCCGTCTTCGATCATCTCTGGTTGCATACCTATGAACCATCGTAGCACGGAACGCCCGCAAAAGATTTGAACGATTTTTACCCGATGTGTTCATTTTTTTGACTTTGTTTCCTCCTACCGCCCGCGTCCGGGCCATGCGCAAAAACGCCAAGCCGCAAAAGATCGACTTGACGTTCGTTATTCGTCATATTGGTGAAGCAGCGCCTCTTCCTCCGCCGCGCTCTGCAGATCGTACGCCGTGATGCTCTGGATCGGATAATACTCCTGCTCCGCCAGACGCAGCGCCTCCTCCCGGATGAACTTTGGCGAGCCTTCGTTCTCGTCGTCGTAGACAAGCAGCAGACCGTCCGAATTGCGCAGCAAAAACTGATCCCGCGCGCGAAACTGCCACGGCCCGCTGTATCTGCTCTTCGTGACGCTGTTCACATAGTCGGCGCCCGCCAGCACCTGCTGGTAAGCGGACTTTTTCTCTTCGCTCCAGTTCTCCTCCTGCTCGAGAAACGGGGTAATGACGGCGAGCTTCAGCCCGAAGCCCTGCGACTTCATTTCGAGCACCGCCTCGGCCGCCCACAGCTCCACGCCCCATTGGCCGCTGGCGATCACCCATTCGAGCCCTTCGTCCAGCAACGCGGCGAAGCGGCTTTTCAGCGCCTTCTTAATAATCCCGATGCCTGGGTGCTTCATGGAAAAAATACCAAGCTCCGACGCCTTATAGCCCGTGACAAGCAAGCTTTTCACGGAACCAGCCTCCTTGTGACTTGTATGCGGTTATTTGAACCATCCTTTTTCCTTAAACCGCATGATCGCTTCGATCCGGTTGCTGACGCCGAGCTTATCCAGAATGACGGAAATGTAGTTGCGGACGGTTCCGGTGGTAATATACAGCTGACTGGCGATTTCCTTCGTATTCTTCCCGTCGGCGATCAGGTGAAGCACTTCCTGCTCCCGCTCGGTCAGCGGATTTTCCTCGCCTTCCGCCTCATCGACCAGCTCCGATGCGTAAATGCGCCGGCCGGCCATGACGCTGCGGATCGAATCGGCCAGCTCTTCGCTGGGGCTGTCCTTCAGCAAATACCCGTGCACCCCGGCCTTCAGCGCGCGTTCGAAATAGCCGTAGCGGGCAAACGTCGTCAGGATGATCACCTTGCAGCCGAAGCCCTTCAGCTCCTCGGCCGCTTCCAGTCCGCTTTTCCCCGGCATTTCGATGTCCATGATGCAAATATCCGGTTTATGAAGGCGGACCAGCTTAACCGCTTCCTCGCCATGGTTGGCCCGTCCGACGACCGTCATATCCTCTTCCAGGTCGAGCAGGGAAGCCAGCGCGCCCAGCAGCAGCCTCTGATCCTCGGCAATGACAATGCGAATCATCCCTTTGCCCCCTTTTCCGGTTGTTTGAAGACATTCGGCACTTTAATCACGATCATCGTTCCCGGACCCGGACCGATTTCCAGGCTTCCGTTCACGAATTCGAGGCGCTCCTTCATGCCCCCCAGTCCGTTGCCCCGCAAGCAATCCGCCTGCTCTCCCAGACCGCATCCGTCGTCCCGCACCCGGACCACGAGCTCCGTCCGCGAAGGCTTGATGGCAATATGGCAGGTGGACGCGCCGCTGTGCTTGACAATATTGGTAACGGCTTCCTTGATGCACATGCTGACCACATTTTCGTTCAGCAGCGAGGTGTTGGTCAGCTTCGGGCTTCCTTCCAGCACGAAATCGATCTGCGCCGCTTTCAGCATCTGCTTGACCCGGTACATCTCATCCTCCAGCCGCGTACCGCGCATCTGGGTGACCATCTCCCGCACTTCCTTCAGCGCGCTTCTGGCGGTCTGGTGAATGTCATGCAGCTCGGCTTGGGCGCGACTCGGATTTTTGCTGATCAATTTCCCGGCCAGATCGCTCTTTAAGCCGATCAGCGAGAGCTTCTGACCGAGCGTATCGTGCAGGTCGCGGGCGATTCTTTGGCGTTCCTCCAGCTTGACGAGCTCGGAGAGCTTCTTGTTCGCGACCTCCAGCTCCCCCTGCAGCTTCTCCCGGTTATTCCGGTTGTACGTGTTCACCGGCAGCAGGATCACGCCGATTAAGCTGACCAGCACAAACGGCAGCTGCGTAATAATGACCGGGTTCTGCGTCACGAAGCCGTAATTGATCGTAACCAGCGTGCTGACCAAGTGAATGGAATACAGCGTAAAAAATCCGACCCGATGCTGGATATTCCCGATAAAAAACGCCAGAAAGAGCGAGAAGTACACATAGCCGAACAGCAGGCTCATCGTAATGGAAATGCCGATTTGCACGCTCGTCCAGAAGTACACCAGCCACCCTTTGGACACAAAGGTAAGCACATAGCATATAAAAAAGCCGATGATCATTGTGATGCCGACGGCCACTTCATAAGTCGAAGAAGAGCTGAAAATGAAATAAAACGGAAGTATATAAAAGACGACCCATACATAGGGGCTAAGTCCCGTATTTTTGTGAATAATTTGAATCCACTTGCGCATGGCGTCACCCTTGTCTTGGAACAGGCTTTTATTTTCCTTGCAGGCTCGGACTGGGGCTTTTCACTTGGCTGGCCGCCGCCGGCTTGCGGAGCAAATGCTTGATGTCTTTAAAGCCCACAAACGTCTTGCCCTTCTCGTCCCACAAGCGGAAACGAAGCGACTGCAAGCTGGTGCCGATCGTAAGCGTCGTCACCTTCTGCAGATCGGGCGTGGCCTCATGCGCCTTCTCCAGGTTATAGTTCGGCACTTTCGGACTCAAATGGTGCACGTGATGAAACCCGATATTGCCGGTAATCCACTGCAGCAGCTTCGGAAGCTTGTAATAGGAGCTCCCTTCCACGGCCGCTTTCACATAGCTCCACTGCTCCTCGTTCTCGAAGTAGGAGTCCTCGAACTGATGCTGCACGTAAAACATCCAGATCCCAAGCAAGCCGGAGACGAAAAAGACCGGGCCTTGAACGAGAACAAACGCCTGCCAGCCGATCGCCCAGATCAGCAGCGCATACAGTGCAGCGATAGCCAGATTCGTCACATAGGTATTGATTCGCTCTTTGCGTCTCGCGCCCCTGCGGTTAAAGCGGTATTGAAGCAGAAACACGTAGACCGGTCCGACGCCGAACATGGCCAGCGGATTCCGGTAAATCCGGTAAGCGATCCGTCTCCATAACGGAGCGGCGACGTATTCGTCCACTGTTAAAATCCAGATGTCTCCCACTCCGCGCTTATCCAGGTTGCTGCTTGTGGCATGATGGATCGAATGGCTGTGCTTCCACTGCTCGTAGGGACAGAGCGTCATCACGCCCGTGATAGTTCCGAGTATATCATTAGCGAGCCTGCTTTTGAAGAACGATTGGTGACAACAGTCATGGAAAATAATAAAAGTCCGGACCACAAAGCCGCCGGCTACGATGGTCAGAGGAAGCGTTAACCAGTACGAGACGGCTAGGCTTGCATAGGCCGCATACCAGAGCAGCACCAGCGGCCCCAGCGTATTCACAAGCTGCCATACACTTGATTTCGTATCGGTTTTCTCAAAGGGACCGACGTTCTTTTTAAGATGAGCTATACTCGCTTGGTGCATTCGTTTACTTCCTCCTCGATAGGACGCGCGGGGAGCGTTATAGAACGCCGGACGCAGTTTTCTATTGTCCATTATAGAAAATGTACCCCTCCGGCAGTAGTCATAAACGTCAGATCGAGGATATGACAATCGTCATATAGCGTTAGGATTTAACTGGAATTTGATACAGGCGCACGGCCAGATTTAAGGAAGCGTCGATCTCTCTGATTTTCGCAAAGGCCGGTTCGAGCGTATCGACGACATCGTCGATAAACAAATCGATATGGAATCTCAAGGTCGTTCCGAGCTGTCTGCCGTAAGGCGTTTCCGGCGGAAGGGCAAAAGGACGCAGCTGGACCGTTTTCCCGCCTCTTGCTTGATCCCGGACAAACCATGCCATAAACTCCAAGGCGACCAAGCCCTCTTCGGACCGTTCGATTTCAAATTCAAACTGGAGGAACACCTCGTTTTCCAGTCCGCCGCCGGTACGCCTTAACGTGCCGTGAGGCAGATGGGCATAGTTGGACAGGGACAGCATTTCGCCGTCGATCGGCTCCAAATTCTCCACGCTGCTTTCTACGCTGACGATTCCTTTTAACCGCAGCAAGGTATCATGAAAATGGCTGACATCGATAGGGTAGCTGCTCATATGACATTCCTTCTCTCCAAGATGATGAATATAGATTCGACAGCGGGGGAGGCCTGAATGCATCAGAACCAGTCGGCAATGATCTCTCATTTTTGCCGTCGTTTCTTATGCTTTCGTTTGCCGGGGGCTTGCCGAGCAGTTTGAACGCAAGAAGGTGATGACCCTGGGGGATGCGGGTGCCATAGCAGGTCTCTTGTTCATATTGTTTGTCCTTCTATCTGGAAACGTGGAATTATCGCATAGAAGAATCGGGAGTACAAGGAAGGTTTAGAGAAAAGAAACCACTCCCACAAAAAAGAAAGAGAGGCATCATATCGGCGTAGAATGTCATTTGTAGCGATAAAATGGCCCCCTCTATTACACGAGTGCGAACTCGGTCAACATGCAACTGAACACCTTGAAGACCGACATAATATAGGTAGACACGATAACCACGCGACTTCGCTTCTTCCATTCGCTTCAAGTGAAATTCGCTAGCCAAAGTCGTTTCCACTGCAAAGCTCCGTCCGCTATCCAGACAATCCCTGATCTCTTTCAGTGCCTGCTAGCCGGCTGAGAGATCAGCTTTTCGTGGATTCTCAGGATTCAATACCCTTGCAAAGAGATCCGGGTTAATAATAGTTTCGAACTCTTCGCCATAATGCTCAATAAGAGTCGACTTGCCGGCTCCATTACAACCCGCAAAAACGGTCATTTCAGTCATAAGGGTCTCCTCTTAAAGCTTAAAATCGGCCGGATTACCATCCGAGTGAATAATTTGGACAAATTTTTCACCGGATGGTTCTTGTCGAATACGTTTTCCATTCTCAATATAATATAGCGGAGCCCCGGCTTTTTTGGCCTTCATCTGAACAGACCGCTCAATAATGTTTGAGCACTTCCTTTAGTTCGCCTCCCTTTTTCATTCGTGTTCACCCCTGGTTCGAAGTTGCGTCATCTTCATTATAACACACAGCATGTGAACATAATCATGCCGGCTTGCTTCTGGAAGGAGCTTATCTTGCATGAATACGATTGGCTAAAGTTTGAAAGGTGAAGTACTTCGAGAGCTCGAAAAAGCAAAATCTTAAAACAATCTTAAACCGGTATTGTTATGTCTTGGAAAAAGCCGATGCGGTGTTGAGGCCTCCCCGCCTGGCGCTATACATTAGATCGTATGGAGGCCGTGTAGGTTTAAAAAAAAGAAACGCCCAATAAGGCGTTCCAATGTCAGGTCCGGTCAAACCACGAATTCCGACATAATGGTGCCAATGTCATAAGGCGTCACGCCCCGGTCCACGGCAAAAACCGTTTCGGCCTCGTCCGCATGCTCTACCTTGCGGCCTCTGGCCGCTGCGTGCAGCGTGAACAAATCATAGAGGGTCGGCTTCGTCAACGTGGTCATGGCTTTGCCGATCAGGACCATCCCTTTTTGGTTGCCCTCCACATTGTTGTAGTAATACGGATGCTTCTTCAAAGCCAAATCCGTCCAGATCACGGTTCGCTCCACCAGATCCAGAATGACCGGAATGGCGATCCGGGTATCTGCGGTGAGATCGATTTTATCGGCTACGGTCGAAGGCTCGAACACCTGTCCGGTCTTCGGAGCCTGCCGCATCATCCAGCCGGCATAGCACTCCGGCAAGTTGCAGTACGGCTGCTCGGTGAACGAATTCAGCGAGGCCACAATGTACCTGCCGCCATAGCGGACGATCGAAGGAATATGCAGATCGATGAATTCGCTAGCGCCATCGGGGGCCGAGGTAATATCTCCGCTATGCGCGGCTTTGTATTTGTGGGACGTCAGATTCGTGTATGAGATATGCTCGACATACTGCCAATTCTCGTCATACATTACCGCCGACAAGTCGATATCGACGCGCCCCGTATGCCTGCCGTCGACCATCCCTTCCTTCCACCAGAGGAAAAAGCGGATCGTATCCCCCGCCGGCATCTTGACCCGGCTGCCGCGAACAATGGTACGCAGCGCTTTGCTGGCCGAACGCTGCGAGAAGGGCATCAAATACCGCTTCAAGCTTTCGTCGATATAAACGTCTCCTAGCGGCGGGAGCTCCGAAAAGCGGCGGATCAAGGTACGTCTGCATGTATCGACCACCGCTTCGCAAGCATCGGGATCGATACCCGGGAGCGTATTCGGAATGGCCGCGGCCTTCGCCACATTTCCTTTTGGGAAAAAGGTACGCAGTTCGGGCATCTCCTGCCGATGGCTAAAATGAGCCATGACCTGCAGCAGCACGGGCGTGGACGCCTGGTCGGCGACCTCGGCAAACTGATCGATCACTTGCGAGGTATCCCCGGAGAGCCGCAGCAGATGATCCAGCCGTCTGGCAAATTCGCCCGCGCGCGTTTTCAGCAAAGCTGCCGCGAGCAGCGTATCCTTCCGGCGAAGCGCAAGCTCCACTTGCCCGTTGAACGTTTCGTACGGTTTATCGTTGCGGAGAATATCGAAGGCCTCTTGGCAGCGAGCATACCGGTTTTTGTATTCGCCGGGGTGCAAAATTTCTCCAAGACGAATCCAGCGATACTTATAGCGCAGCATATCTTCGACGATATTGCCGCACCGGTCCAGCAGTCCAAGAAGCAAGCGCCGCTCGGCGCGCTTGAATTTGCGGAACTTCGTGTTCGCCGCCAGACTGACATCCCCATCCGAAAGCGCGGCAGCCAAACGCAGCACGTCCGTTGCGGTCTTCACGTATTTGCCGACGAGGTCAAGGCTGGCCTTATTGTGCCTGAGCAGCGCACCGACTACAAAGCCCACGTTTTCTTTCATAGGAATCTCGTCCGGCAGCACGGCGCCCAGATCGTCGCAGGCCGCGATGACCCATTCGATATCTTCCTTGTCTTGTTCGGAAATCGAGCCGTTCGCCGCGATGAGATTGCGGATCGTTCGATCAAACTCTTCCGCGCTTCCCAGATCGATGATTTTCAGATCCACTTGATCCAGTAACGGGAGTCTCTCGATGGCCTCGTATTCAGGCAGTTCAAGAGTAATGTAGTGATAGATGGCGTTCAGATACAGCTCGGCCTGGCTGGCCAGCATCACTTGCTCAGGAAAATTGGGGTACATCGGCTTGAAGCTCACCTTCGCCCCCAGGAGCGATTTCAAGTCCGCCACGAGCTGGTGGTAGAACGCCGTGAACTCTTCGACGGACAGGGTGCGAAGAACTTCCATTAACGGTCTGGAGAACGTAAACCCCAGGTACTCGATATTTTTCAAGGCGGTTGCCATATATTTATCGGGAAGAACATGACGGCCGGGTTGGACGATGACTTTTCGGTTTCTTTTCAGATAAATGACGTTTCTCATAACAGGACTCCGAGCGCAAGGAATACGGCACCCGGATGCCTCCTCTCCATAACGGATGGATCGTTATCAGGAAATTCGCATCTCTAAAATCAGGGTTAGGTAGAAGGAAGAGATGCGATAGCCTGATGGTCCATCTCTTCAGGAAAGCCGCCACCCTAAGATCAGGGTAGGTGTAGAAGGAAGGATGGCGATAGCCTGAAGAGATTTTCCCGGAAGCTGCGCGCCTTGCGGCGTTCGCTTCCTGAGGATGATTATTCCATAGTTTGGAGCATCCGAACAGGGCGAAAGTATTACGACGGTGGGGTTAGGAGCAGGGGCGTGGGGAAATCAAATTGTTGCGGAGGGTACAATAAAAAGAGGGCTCGCCCCCTTACATGGCTGGAATATTCGTCATTCGTCTTACGAAGCAGGGCTGACGACAGTTTAGTTTTGACGCCAGCTTGCCAAGGAGCGAATGCTCAGGCCTGATGAATTTTAGCATCTTCTTTTTTTGTTCGATGCTTATTTACAGCAGGAATCGATAGTGTCTAACAATATCTCAACATTGCGTCTATAGTCAAACCACTTTTTATCGATATGGATTTCTGTATTATCGTCAATCATTCGTAGCGCTTCGCGCGGATTTAAAATATCATATCTTGGCTCATAAATTTCGGTGAACGGCGGACGTCCATTTATATCCATAGGAATAATAGGTTTTGCCCCAAGCAAGTATGCCTCGTATAATGCCAAGGTTAAGCTTCCGCCGATCGTTACTGAAATGGCAGCTTTTGCCTTTGACAGAAGCCGGTAATACTCTGGCTGGGGCAGCTTCCCGACTTCGATTCCCAATTGTTGCCACAAGCTCACAGGATAATGACTCTGCGGCTCAACAGGAGAGGTAATCACCGTTCGATACCCGCTGTCTTTTAGTTCCATTGCCATTCTAACGGACAGGTAGGGTTGATAGAACTCATTTAATCGCCCGGGAAATACAACCAATTTCTCTCGGTCTTTCGTCGGCTTGGTCTCATCCATAATGGCATTAATCTTCTCATGGTCATAGGGAAAGCCGGCTGCAATAACTTTAACTGAGCTGTCAGGGCCAACTGATCTTTCTCCCCAGTACAACATCGATGGATTGGTATACAGAACCGCCTTACAGGATGGATGTTGAAAAATCCATAATGTATTGGGATCGACGACATTGGTGAAAGGATTCCATACGTCATGCTCCATAATAATTAGATGCTTTGGTGCAGGATTAGCTTGGCGAATCAAATTGTCGACGCAAGTGATCAAGATGTCTTGTACGCCGCGGTTTTTCAGGTCATTCAACACGCCAAGCCAGAACTTCGAGGACTCATTCTCTCCGATCCACATGCCGAGGACGTCTTTGTTTCCATCCAGGTAAGCAGCCTTATTTACAATGTGCCAGTCTTGCTTCACTTTGAAATGAATGGCATCCAAGAAAACCACCGCATATACGCTCTGCAAGAGGCGGCTCTTCCATTCCTTAATGACAGGAACGAGTTTATTGGTGACATTGGAAATCATCGTAGGCGACACTTCAACACCGTACAACTGCTCGAGGTGATCCTGAATATCTCTCGCCTCTTTGTCAAATCTATTAAAACGTCATTAATAAACCTCGCTTCGCTTCTGTTGCATCTTTATAGAGGATTACGAGTTCGTCATAAGCCTCTATTAATTCTGAAAAAGATGCATGATATACTAAATCATTTGACGGCAAACCATTACTTATTAGGTTTCGTTTTAATTCAAGTAGTTCGTTATACATACTAGGTACGTCTTCAGCGTATACAAATCCCAGTCCCATTCCACCTGGATCAAGAATAAACATTTCTGATTCTAATGGACGCCCGTGAATATAATAATTAGGATCAAATTTAGTAGGTAGCTTAATTAGTGCTTCAATCAGTGCATCCCACAAATAAGATAATCCCTGTTCTTCATCTGGAGAATAGTAACATGTCATAGCAAAATCAGCTAGTTCTTGAACCTCACCATTTTCTAATTCTTGTTCCCACTCTTTATCTAGCAGTTCCCCTGTGTATACAGATCTAACAATTCCCAAATGGTTAAAAATAAACTCTTTCAATAATTTAATATTATTCGTAGTACCCGAAGTAATGATAGTCTCACTTAATTCTTTCATAAAACCATTTGTATCAAATAAATAAGCTTTATGTTCCATACCCATTTTCTATTCGATTCCCCTTTCATTTTGGCGGAGAATCTGAATTGATTTTTCTAGTTCCTTTTTGACATCACCCTTTGCGCGTCCATTCATAATAGGTTCTAACATTAAATAGGCATACTCGGGTGACAATGCTTTTGCAAATATTGCAATGATTTCTTTTGCATAAGAATCTATCTTCATTTTCAACACGTGAGTCCCTACTTCAACTAACTTTTCATTGTATTCAGGACCTAAACTCCTTAACAAGGAACTATCTTCGGCTGCTGTCCAAAGTGCCTCTAATCCTTTAATTATCACATCTTCATATTCATCTTTTTTCATTTTTGCCATCCAGAATTCACTCTTATGAACATACGCTTTCAGTGCATTAATGATAAATTGCACATCATTCATAGTTAAAACTAAGTTGCTAGAATAATTATATAACAACCCTGTCTTAACAAGAGGAAGGATATCTCCCTTGAAAAATGCTTCTTCAGTGCCATTTGGCCCTTTTTCAAGACGTATGAGAACGGACTGGAGAATTGCCTTTTCACTTATCGGAGCGTTAAAATCATCCTCTAAGATCGCTTTCTCCTTTTCTGAAAGTATAGAGACACAGCCAATATCATTTAGACTTAGCAAACTATACATTGCCTCAATTCGTATCCGTTGTGTTTGATGAGAGAGAGCTTCAAGTAGTCTCGGAATATACTTTGTATCGTGTGAAGCACCCATAGCAATTATTATCTCAACAGGTAACTCTACCCCGTTTTTATGAAAAGCTTCATTCAATTGTTCATCTGTAACAATGACCTTATAATTGTTTTCGTTATAAACCTGATACTCCATAAGTTCCTCCTATACTTTATGGGATCTTAAAATCACTAGTACTCTCTCAACTCTAATAGTATAGATTGGATGGATATGGTATATTAGTGCTAAAAAGAGGTATTCATAGATGCGTCCAGTCCAAAACCCTGTTCGTTTAACGGTGGAAGAACAAGAAAAGTTACGAACCTTCATCTCTAAAGGGAAATCATCCGCACGATCCATCAGACGAGCTCTAATTCTGCTGGCTGCTGATGAAAACAGGCCCGGCGGTTGCTTAAAAGAATTAGAGATCGCCGAGCGCATGCAAGTGCACGTCAATACCGTGTATAACGTTCGAA
>JAPSLM010000030.1 GCA_031180825.1 Paenibacillus sp.
AGTAGTATCCGCATTTTGAAAATCGTAATCAATTCCTCTGGAACAATACCCTGATATTTACAGGGCAAATCTAATTTCTCCTAGAACGAAAGCTTATATTATGGGCTTTCGAAATTCAGGATTATTTCTTGTCCGGGGTGTTCCGCTTGCCGGAGAAGCTGGGCAGCGTCACCGTAAAAACGGTGCCCTGACCGGGCTTGCTCCGAACCTCGATCGTGCCGTGATGCAGATCGACGATTTTTTTCGCGATGGCAAGACCGAGCCCGCTGCCGCTTTTTTCCCGGTTTCTGGCCCGGTCCGCCTTATAAAACCGGTCAAAAATGCGCGCTTGATCTTCCTCGGAAATCCCGATGCCCGTATCGCCGATTCGGACCTGAATCCGGTCGGTGCCCGGAAGCAGCCGCACCCTCACCATGCCGCCCTCCGGCGTGAATTTCAAGCTGTTGCCGATCAGATTCATCCACACTTGGCTGAGCTGATCCGCATCGGCATAAATTTTCGCCGAGGGCAGCCTTAAATCGAGCTCCAGCTTTTTGGCCGACCAGATGGGCTCCGTGGCTACGATGACGCTGCGAAGCTGCTCATCCAGAGCATACGTCGTCGGGCGAAAAGGATGGTGCTCCGACTCCAGCGAAGCGAGCTTGAGCAGGTTCTCGCTGAGCCGGGACAACCGTTCCGCCTCCGTCTGAATGATCCCCAGATATTGCCGGCGCTCCTCCTCCGACATGGCTTTCTCCCGCAGCAGCTTGGAAAATCCCGCGATCGACGTAAGCGGGGACTGAATTTCGTGCGAGACATTGGACACGAAATCCTGCCGCATCCGCTCCATCTGCTTAAGCTCCCCGGCCATCTCGGCGAAGCTTTGGGCAAGCTCCCCCAATTCGTCCTTACGAAATTTCCAATCGAAACCGATATTGAAATCGCCTTTGGCCATCCGCCTGGCGGCTTTGGTCATGCGCTTGATCGGTTTGACCAAATAACGGCCGGCCACGAGGATGAAGACGCTACCGATAATCAAGGCGTTGATCAGCGAGATGTTCAAATAGCTTTGCAGGAGCCGGTCGGACTTGTTCGAGGCCGGCTGCAAAAACATGGCAAACGAGCGTCCGTGAATCTTCAACGGGTAACCGAGCACGCTGACATCCGTATTCGATGGGCCCCACATCTCTTCCCCGCGCAGCACCTGAGCGATTTCCTGCGGAGTAAGGATTCTTCGCTGTTCGACATCGGTATATCCGTATACCGACTCGTGACCCGTTTCGTCGTATACTCTGATGAAGAAAGGCTTGGCGAGCTTGCGATTAAGCATATACGAATTGAAATCGACATTGTCCGTCACTTCGTAGGTTTCGACCAAATCTTGCGCTACCAGCGTCATGTCCTCACGAAGCTGCTCGTTCAGCTTCTCCGAGAAAATCAGACCCATAATCAAAAAGGCGACGAACAATCCGAAGATGACCGCCGCCAAGTAAACGAGCACCATCCGCGTGTATAGCGTTTTGATCATCCATTCACCTCAAGCTTGTACCCAAGTCCCCGGATCGTGCGGATCGTAAAGCTGTCCATTTCGTCTGCAAACCGCTCTCTCAGCCGCTTGATATGAACGTCTACGGTACGTTCGTCCCCCTCGTAATCATGGCCCCAGATTTGTTCGATCAGCTGGTTTCTCGTGAAGATTTGATTCGGGTGGCTCGCCAGCTTGTAGAGCAGCTCGAATTCTTTGAGCGGAAGCGTCAGCTTCTCGTCGCCCTTCAGAACCTCAAAGCTTTTCTTGTTCAGCTCAATCCGGCCGAATTGCACGGTATCCGACGCGTGAATCCGGTACCGCTTCAACAGCGCCTTTACCCGTACGACCAGCTCCAGCGGATCGAACGGCTTGACCAAATAATCGTCCGTTCCCAGCTCGAAGCCTTTGACCTTATCGCCCGTCTCGCCCTTGGCGGTTACCATCAGCAGCGGCAAATCCGGCTGCTGCTTCCGAATATGCCGGCTCAACTCCCAGCCGTCCATAAACGGCATCATAATATCGAGGATGACCAGCTCCACCCGATTTTCCTGCAGCTGCTTCCAGGCGTCCTGTCCGTTCTCCGCCTCCAGCAGCCGATAGCCCTCCTCGCGCAGACTGACTCGGATCAGCTCCCGGATATGCCGGTCGTCATCCACAATCATTACGGTAATCATCGACAGTCCCCCCAAAAACCGATAAATCCGGTAAATCACAGTATCTTCATGATAATGGACCCGCAGGCCGTATTCAAGCAAACTTCGTCAAACGAAAATGAAAAATCGTCAGTTCGCCGCGAACGGCTTTGGGGAAAATAAAAAAGATCGCCCCTCCGGCCGTAAAAAAAACGGGAGAGGGCGATCTTTTGGAGTTCGGAATTTACCGGTTCAACAAGCTGCCGACGTAACGCAGCAGCTCATTGGCCGAAGCGGTCGTATAGCCGTGTTCCTCGACAAGGCGTTTGATGACCTCGTTGATCCGTTTTAATTGGTTTTCGTCGGGCGTTTTGGTGGACGTCGTAATTTTGACGATGTCCTTAAGGTCGGCGAACAGCTTCTTCTCGATCGCCTCGCGCAGCCGCTCGTGGCTGCTGTAGTCGAACCGCTTCCCTTTTCGCGAATACGAGGACATCCGGATCAATATTTCCTCGCGGAACGCTTTCTTCGCATTTTCCGAAATGCCGATCTGCTCTTCGATCGAGCGCATCAGCCTCTCGTCCGGGTCCATCTCTTCGCCCGTCAGCGGATCTTTGATTTTGGTCCAGTTACAGTACGCCTCAATATTGTCGAGATAGTTGTTGAACAGCGTCTTCGCCGACTCGTCGAACGAGTAGACGAACGCTTTTTGCACCTCTTTCTTGGCCAGTTCGTCGTACTCCTTGCGCGCGATGGAGATGAAGTTCAAGTACCGCTCCCGCTCCTCCTTGGTAATGGAAGGGTGCTGGTCCAAACCGTCCTTGAGCGCCCGCAGCACATCCAGTGCATTGATAAATTCGAGGCCTTGCCGGATAAGTGCGCTGGAAATCCGGTTGATGACATAGCGCGGGTCGATCCCGCTCATGCCCTCCTCCAAATATTCGCTCTGCATCTCCTTCAAATCCGTTTCTTTGTACCCTTCGACCTCTTCACCGTCGTACATGCGCATTTTTTTGACAAGATCCATCCCCTGCTTCTTGGATTCCTTCAAGCGGGTCAGAATCGAGAAAATCGCCGCGGCCCTCAGCGCGTGAGGCGCGATATGCACATGCTTCATATCGCTTTGCTGGATCAGCTTGGCGTAAATTTTCTCCTCATCCGACACCTTCAAGTTGTAAGGAATCGGCATAACGATCATCCGCGACTGGAGCGCCTCGTTCTTTTTATTGGCAATAAACGATTTATATTCGGATTCGTTCGTATGGGCGATGATCAGCTCGTCTGCCGAAATCAAGGCGAACCGTCCGGCTTTAAAGTTGCCTTCCTGCGTAAGGGAGAGCAGATTCCACAGAAACTTCTCGTCGCATTTCAGCATTTCCTGAAACTCCATCAAGCCCCGGTTGGCTTTGTTCAGCTCTCCGTCGAAACGGTAAGCCCGCGGATCGGATTCCGAGCCGAACTCGGTAATCGTGGAGAAATCGATGCTTCCGGTCAAATCGGCGATATCCTGCGATTTCGGATCGGACGGACTGAACGTCCCGATCCCGACGCGGTTATCTTCGGACAGCAGCACGCGTTCCACCAGCACGTCTTCGATGCGTCCCCCATAATCGTCCCGCAGCCGGATCTGGCAAGAAGGGCACAGATTGCCCTCGATCTTCACGCCGAATTCCTGCTCGACCTCGCTTCTCAGCTCATGCGGAATTAAGTGCAAAGGCTCCTCGTGCATCGGGCAGCCTTTGATCGCATATACGGCGCCTTGATCCGTGCGCGAGAACTGCTCCAGTCCCCGCTTGAGCATCGTGACGATGGTCGACTTTCCTCCGCTGACCGGTCCCATCAAAAGCAAGATCCGCTTGCGGACGTCCAAGCGACGCGCCGCCGAATGGAAATATTCTTCCACCAGCTTCTCAATGGCCGAGTCGAGCCCGAAAATCTCTTTTTCGAAAAAGTTATACTTTCGACGCCCGTTTTCCTCCACGATGCCATGGGAGGCAATCATTTCGTACACCCGTGCATGCGCCGTCATAGCCAAATGCGGTTGCCGGCGGAGCAGCTCGATGTACTCGGCGAAGGTTCCGGTCCAGGCCAGCCTTTCGGTTTCCGTACGATAGTCGGCGATTTTCTTGAATATGTTCATGATCTTGACCTCCTACAAGTTTTGCTTTAGCAAAACTCGCTTCGAAAGGATACGCTTATGGGTCTTGCGCTAAGCAAAACCGGCTTCGAAAGGATACTCGCTTCGAAACGATGCGTAACGCCGAAAGCCGCCGCTTCCGGGCTTCGGCCCCGCTTCTTCTTCGGATTTGAAGTGTAATAAATACCTATGCAGAAAGCAAAAGGAAGTTGACCGAAAATTTCCGGCAAAAACGGAAAAGAAGCGCGTAGGCCTGTCCGGACGGACAACGAAAGGAAGGGCGAAACGAAGGGGATTTTTAAGCGCGGCGGAGGCCCGTATCGGTTACGGGAATCCGGCAAGCCGGGGAGCCTTGATTTACGGGCGCCCCTCGACTTGGAGGCGCCGGACGGCTTCTTTCCGCGCCCGATGGAGTCTTGTTTTTACCGTCGTCAGCGGGAGCTTTAAATACGAGGCGATTTCGCCGGGCTTCAGTTCGTATTTTGCCTTAAGCAGCAGCACGTCCCGAAACGGCAAAGGCATCTCAAGGATTCTCCCGAACATTTCACGGCTGTCCTCCCGCTTCAAATACTCCTCCTCCGCAGATGTGTGGGTCTTCTCCGTCTCGATCCTGTCCGCAAGCGTAACCTTGCGAAAATAGGAGCTTCTCCGATAATCGAATACGGTGTTGCGGGTGATCGTGAGCAGCCATGCCCGGACGGAGCCGTCCCCCCGAAACGAAGCGATACGGCGGTAAGCCTTCAAAAACACATCCTGGGTAATATCGTCGGCCACATCATGCTTGCGGGTTAATCCATACGCATAAGTCCATACCTCGCGGCGGTGCTGCTCCATCCATGATCTAAAAAGAACCTCATCCTTGGAGGACGGGCGGTTTTCCAAATTGCGACAACTGCTGATTTGCTCTACTTTTTGCGGCATCTCTATCCAGGCCTCCTCCGACAAACGAGCGCTTCCGGAGCGCTTTTTTCTTTATTATGAACTTCATAGCTTAACGATGAGCTAAGAAATGTTAACGAAATTCTTAAGATTTTCTATATAAAGACGAAACAAAACGCCATCCCCCCTGCAGGTTCGACACGTTTTGTTTCAGGTTTCTTAAGAATTGAACTTTTCTCCGAGAACATTCAGCCGCACCGTAAAGACGGTCCGCTCCTCGTCGCTGGATGCAGAAATGATTCCTCCGTGCAGCTCGACGATGCTTTTGGCGATGGCCAGGCCAATGCCCGATCCCCCGGTATGCGTTGCGCGAGATTTCTCCACGCGGTAAAACCGTTCGAAAATATGAGGCAAATCGGTTTGCGGGATCGATTCGCCGTAATTGATAATCTGAATCACGGCCTCGTTCCCTTCCTTGAAGCCCATGACCTCAAGATACTTCCCTTCGCTGCCGTATTTGATCGCATTGGAGATCAAATTCTCGAATACCCGCCGGAGCTTGTTGCCGTCGGCCATCACCAGCAGCTGCGACTCGAAAAAGGTCATATGCTGCTCGATTCCGGCCTCCTGAAGCTGCAGCCGGAACTGCGCGAACAGCTGGCGCATCATTTCGACCAGATTGATCGGCGCCTTCTGGATCGTCGCCCCCGTAATGTTGCTTAAGCGGGTATATTCGAACAGATCCTGTATTAATTGAAACATCCGCTGCGATTCCTCGTACGCCATGTTGACATAATAACGCAGCTCCACCTCGTCCCGGTAACGGTCCTGCTCGATCAGACCGAGATAGCCGGTAATCGAGGTAAGCGGAGTACGCAGATCGTGCGATACGTTCGTGATCAGCTCGTTTTTGGTGGACTCGGCCCGCCGCTCTTCGTCAATCGACGTCTTCAGCCGCTCGACGACCTGGTTGATGTTCCCGGCCAGTTGGCCCAGCTCGCCGATGGACTGAACGGGCACCTTATGGTCGAAGTCGCCGTCGGCGATCCGCTGCACGTCCTCGATAATATGGATCAGGTACCTGTGGTAGCGGGAATCTTTTTCCCGTTTGAAAAAATATAAGGCCGACAGCATAAACAAAGGCAGCGCCGTAAGATAATAAATATCCGGATAACCGATATAATAATTGATCCAAATGAACAGCGAGTTTAAAGACAGCTTGGAAAAATAAATGGACTTGGCGATCGTCGTAATGACCGCCAGCACGACCGCGGTCGTTAATGCGCTCCAGAAGAGCGGCACCGCGACTCTCCAGTTAGTTCTCAATTTTGTACCCTACCCCCCACACCGTATGAATCAGTTTTTCTCCCGCCATTTCCTTCTCCAGCTTCTCGCGCAGCCGGCTGATATGGACCGTGACGGAATTGTTCGTCTCAAAATATTTTTCTTTCCAGATCAGCTCGAAAATTTCCTCCGATCCGAAGACCCGGCCCGGGTGGCTGGCAAGCAAAAATAAAATGCCAAACTCGATCGGCGTCAGCTTGATCGGGCGGTCGTCGATAGTGACGGCATGGTTGCGTTTATCGATTTGCATCGATTTGATCTTGATGATCCCCTCCGCATCGGGCTGAGCCGTCTGCGCGCTGAAATACGACCGCCGCAGCAGCGACTTGACCCGCGCCACCAGCTCCAGCGGGTTGAAGGGCTTGCCCATATAATCGTCGGCCCCTGTCATCAGGCCCAAAATTTTGTCCATATCCTCGTCCTTGGCGCTCAGCATCAGAATCGGGGTCGTCTTGTCCTCCCGGATTTTGCGGCAAACCTCCATCCCGTCCAGTTCGGGCATCATCACGTCCAAAATAACCAAATGGACGATTTCCTCCTCGATCCGTCTTATGGCATCGACTCCGTTGTGCTCCTTAAGAACTTCGTAGCCTTCGTTTTTCAAGTAAATTTCAAGCAAATTGGCGATTTTATGATCGTCGTCGACGATGAGGATGCGTTTGTTCATTCGAGTCTACCTTCCTTAGCCGTTTAGTTTAACGGCAGATTACCACGTTCCAGGAAGGAAATCAACGACTCGGCTTTTCTCTAGTACCTTCGGGCCATATGGATGTCTTCTTCCGTCATGCTGCGGACATATCGCCTCTCCTCCCTTCTCCGGCAGCGACGGCGCTTCCTTACTTTACCGCCTGTTCGTTAACCGAAACCTAAGCAAAGCTTACGAAAAGGTTACGCTTCCTTGCTAAAATCTAACAATGCCGGACAACAGGAGCAAAAAACGGCGAGTTGATCGGGAGGAGCCACGACGCAATTGGCGATCTATCCGGAGGGCGCGTCGTAAGAGCGCGGAATTAGGACCGGCAGAGCGGCGATTTTGCCGATTGGGCTGAGATGGGGGGGCTTGCTCATTTATAAAAAAACGACGGGGCCTTGTTGAACAAGGACCCCCGCCGAAACTAACCGATGGCCGCAAACTTGATGCATACGGGCTTGGACACTTCCAGCCTGTCTCCCGTAGGCAAAAGCTTTCCAGTAGCCGAGTCCCGCGCAAACGTTACGATTTGATTCGAATCCCGGTTGGCTGCGAGGAGGAAGCGTCCGTCCGGCGAGAGCGCGAAGTTCCGCGGATGTCCTCCAAGCGTCGAAGCATGCTCGACGAGCGTAAGCTTGCCGGTCGCAGCATCGACGGCATACACCGCGATGCTGTCATGTCCGCGATTGGAGCCGTACAGAAATTTACCGTCCGGCGAGATGTGGATATCAGCGCACGCATTTTCCCCTTGATAAGAAGCGGGAAGGGTCGGGACGGTCTGAATTTCGCCAAGCTTGCCCTCCTCCGGATCGTAGGAAAATGCCGTGATCGTCGAGCCCAGCTCGTTGATCACATAGCCGTAAGGCATTGACGGATGAAAAACAAAGTGCCTCGGCCCCGATCCGGGCGCTACCCGAACTTCGTCATGAGGAAGCAGCTTTCCGGCATCGACGTCCAGCTTGTAGGTAAAGACACGATCGAGCCCCAGATCGGAGACGACGGCGTAGCGGTTGGAGCGGTCGACGAAAACGGAATGCGCGCGCGGCTGACTTTGCACGGGAAGAACGCTGGAGCCTTCGTGCCGGCGGATGTCCGAGGTCTTGCCGATGCGTCCGTCCTCCAGCAGCGGAGACAGCCCGATCATGCCCCCGTGATAGCTTGCTACCATGATGCAGCTACGGGTACGATCCAAAGTTATGTGACACGTAGTTGCCGGCAGCGTCAGCTCCTCGCCGAGCAGCGTCAGCTTGCCGGTTTCGGGATCGAATCCATATGCCGCGGCAGCCCCGCAGCGCTTGCCTTCGGCATCGGTTCCCTCGGTTATCGCATAGAGCTTCAGGGCCTCGACATTCACATCCAGAAACGTCGGATTTTGCAGCCCGTCCGTTTGATCCGTCAGCTCGAGCTTTCCGGTATCGGAATCGAACCTGCAGGCGTACAAGCCCGGATCGGCCGCATCTGCATATGATCCCAAAAAAGCGAAGACCTTCTTCTTGCTCTCCATCCTAGCACCTCTCATCTCATTCATGTCCTATAGGCATTATCGCAAATCCTCCGCCCTCAGGCAACCGGGCTGTTTGCCGCGTATTCGCTGGCTGCATGCCAAAAGGACCTCCCACCAAGGGAAGGTCCTGGAAGTCTGAACGCATCGCAGGCGTTCCTATTCGCACCCCGTTCGGCTGCCGGTCCGTATGCGTTAGTACGCACTGTTCGACTGCTCGCCTTTAACGATCGATACGCCGGAGCTGGAGCCGATCCGGGTCGCCCCCGCTTGAATCATCGCCTTGACATCCTCCAGGCTGCGCACGCCGCCGGACGCCTTCACCCCAATGTCAGGGCCTACCGTTTTGCGCATCAGCGCGATATCCGCTGTCGTAGCCCCGCCCGTCGAAAAGCCCGTCGACGTCTTTACGAAATCCGCGCCGGCCTTTACCGCCAAACGGCATGCCCGCTCTTTCTCTTCGTCGGTCAAAAGGCAGGTTTCGATGATGACCTTCGTCAGCGCTTTGCCTTTGGCCGCTTCGACGACGGCCCGGATGTCCTGTTCCACCAGATCGTCCTGCTTATCCTTGAGCGCTCCGATATTAATCACCATGTCGACTTCCGTCGCACCGGCCGCGATCGCCTCCCGGGCCTCGAACGCCTTCACCTCCGGCGTGGTCGCTCCGAGCGGAAAGCCAATGACCGTGCAGACCTTCACGTCCGGCGTGTCCTTCAGCACTTCATAAGCCGTCTTCACCTGCGCCGGATTGACGCACACCGAGGCAAAACGGTACTGCTTCGCTTCCTCCGCCAACCGGATCACCGCCTCACGGCTGGCATCGGCTTTCAATAACGTATGGTCGATCAATCGGGCGATTTCGTTCGTTGTCATCTGGTTATTCCTCCGTTCTTGTTCAACCCTCGAAATTAGATTAATGAATTTCCGCGTGCACCAGAACCGGCCGCTCCGCCTTGGCAGGCGAAATCGCGTAAGATTCGTAGATGCTTTCGATAACGTCATCCACCGATTCGCGGTTGCTGTGAATGGTCACTAGCGGATCCCCGGGCTTCACTTCGTCGCCGATTTTTTTGTGCAGCATCAGGCCGACGCTCAGATCGATCTCGGATTCCTTCGTTGCGCGTCCCGCGCCCAAGATCATCGCGGCGGTGCCGATGCTGTCGGCGACGATCTCCGAAACATAGCCCGCTTCCTTCGCCTTCACCTCGATACGGTAAGCGGCAGCCGGCAGCTTGGACGGGTCCTCTACGATCGACGCGTCTCCGCCCTGCGCGGCAATAAACGCTTTAAACGTCTCCAAAGCCCGGCCGCTGGAAATCGCTTCCTCCAGCTTGCTCCGTGCTTCGCTCACGCTAGCAGCCTGCTTTGCCAAATATACCATATGACTGCCGAGCGTCAAGCATAACTCGTGCAAATCTTCGGGACCTTCCCCGCGCAGCGTATCGATCGCTTCCTTCACTTCGAGCGCATTGCCGATCGCAAAACCGAGCGGCTGATTCATATCGGAAATGACCGCCATCGTGCTGCGTCCCACATTGTTGCCGATGTCCACCATCGCCTTCGCCAGCGCCTTCGCGCTGTCCAGGTCTTTCATGAACGCGCCGGCGCCTACTTTGACATCCAGTACAATGGCATCGGAGCCGGAGGCGATTTTTTTGCTCATGATCGAGCTGGCCATCAGCGGGATCGAATTGACCGTCCCGGTTACATCGCGAAGCGCGTAAATCTTTTTGTCCGCCGGGGTCAGGTTTCCGGTCGGCCCGGTCACCGCCACCTTCACTTCGTTCACTTGCTTGATGAACTGCTCGCTGCTGATTTCGGCCTGAAAGCCCGGAATCGCTTCGAACTTGTCCACCGTGCCCCCGGTATGGCCGAGTCCGCGCCCGGACAGCTTCGCAACGGGAACGCCGACTGCGGCAACGAGCGGCGCAAGCACGATCGTCGTCGTATCGCCGACGCCGCCGGTGCTGTGCTTGTCCACTTTGATGCCTTCGATCGCGGACAGATCGATCGTATCTCCCGACGCGACCATCGCCATCGTCATATTCGCCGTCTCCATCGGAGTCATGCCGCGGAAGAAGGCTGCCATCAGAAACGAGGACATTTGGTAGTCCGGGATCGTTCCGTTCGTATAGCCTTGCACGATGAAATCAATTTCCGTCTTGCTAAGCTCGTGACCGTCACGCTTACGGGCAATCAAATCAACCATTCTCATGTTTCTCGTCTCCCCGTGTTTGGTATAGTAATGCAGGTTTTATAGGAACAGCCCGATGAGCGTGGCCGACAAAATCGAGGCCAGCGTCGAGCCGAGCAGCAGCTTCAAGCCGAACTGCGCGGCCTCATCTCCCCGTTTGTCGTTCAGCGCTTTCACCGCGCCGGTAATAATGCCGATGGAGCTGAAGTTCGCAAAGCTGACCAGGAATACCGAAACGATCCCGACCGTACGGGCCGACAGGCCCGAAGCGATATCTTTGAAGCTGAGCATCGCAACGAATTCGTTGGTCACAAGCTTCGTCGCCATGATGCCCCCCGCCTGCACGGCTTCGCTCCACGGGATGCCCATCAGGAACGCGACCGGCGCGAAAATATAGCCCAGCACGGACTGGAACGAAATGTGGAACACCAGCTCGACTACGTAGTTGATCATATTCATCAAAGCGATAAAGCCAATGAGCATCGCGCCCACGATAATCGCCACTTTGAATCCGTCCATAATGCTTTCGCTGATCATCTGGAAGAACGATTCCTTCGGATGATGCTCCTCGTCGGCCACGACCGTCGCTTTTTCTTCCTCCGGGTCAAGCTGGTACGGGTTAATAATGTTGGCGACAATCAACGCCGAGAAAATGTTCAGCACGATGGCGACCACGACATACTTCGGTTCCAGCATCGTCATGTATGCTCCGACGATCGAGATGCTGACCGCGCTCATCGCCGATGTGCACAGCGTGTACAGCCGCTGCTTCGTAACCCGGCTTAGCTGCTTCTTCGTCGTCAGAAACACTTCCGATTGGCCGAGCAGCGCGGCGGAAACCGCCACATAGTTTTCCAGCCGGCCCATGCCGTTCAATTTGCTGAGCGCCAGCCCCACATATTTAATGACGAACGGCAGCACCTTCACATAGTTCAGGATGCCGATCAGGATCGAGATAAAGATGATCGGCAGGAGCACATTGATAAAAAAGGTCGAAGCGCCCTGATTTTCCAAGCCTCCGAATACGAAGTTGACGCCGCCCACCCCGAATTCCATCAGCTTGCTGAACAATCGCGAGACGAACGTGATCAGCTCCAGGCCGATCTTCGTATTCAGGATGATAAAGCTCAGCACAATTTGCGTAACGAGCATAGCCAGAATCGGTCTGCTGCGAATTCCCTTCCGGTTGTTGCTGAATAAATATCCCACCGCGAACACCAGCAGCAATCCGGCCACTACGAATAAAAATTTCATACGGAATTCCTCCAGCCTCGTCTATTTTGGCATGAACAATTAATGAAATTGTTGTTTGAAAGCGTTAGCAACCAATGCAAAAAAGCTTCGACATCGAACAAGAAGACGGAACAACGGGTCGAACGATGCTGCCATTTTAGCATTTCCTGTGCCATGAAGTTTATGAGTTTCGAATATGAAGTTGTTTCGAAGCGGCTTCGATTACAATTTAACTATAACAAGCGATTGAACAAATGTAAATATATTATTGAACCTTTGTTCTTTTTGACAAAGCAATTTTGAACAATTCGTGGAATACCTTTCGTTTCTTGTTGTTCGGTTTATGATTCCGGTTTCCAAAAGACTTATTTTCCAGACCATTTGTGCCATTCTTTTTTTTACATTCGTTCTGATTTGATCGGATAGGAGGCTACCCATTAGTTGAGTAGCCGACCTTCCACACCACCGTACGTACCGTTCGGTATACGGCGGTTCAACCGCTTGAGTGCAATTGACGTAGACGCTCGTACTGGGCAGGGAAGT
>JAPSLM010000016.1 GCA_031180825.1 Paenibacillus sp.
AAAGCGAACTGCCGATGGCCCTTAGCGTGACACCGGCTCACGTCAATGACGGTGATATGGCACCGGGGCTTATGGAACAAGTAGCGGCCAGAACCAAAGTGAACTTCTTTGTATTCGATGCCGGGTATGACCAGCTCAAAAACTATGAGACAGCCCGAAATTTGAATGCACAGGCGATCATTCCGATGAACCTTCGTAATGAGAAGGAACCGCCAGCTGGCATGACATCGAACGGAACACCTTGTTGTTCTATGGGGTTCCCCATGACCTATTGGGGAGCGGATGACGATATTCTGAAGTTCCGCTGCCCCCATGCCACAGGCAAGGTAGATTGCCCGCTCGGAATGGCCGCCTGCTCGTCGTCGAATTATGGAATGGTCGTTAAAGTAAATACAACAAGTGATTTGCGCCGCTACTCCACACCGCATCGGGATAGCAAGCGTTGGAAAGAACTATACAACGAAAGAACCAGCGTGGAGAGATGCAACTCCCGTTTGTAAACGTATCTAACAGCTGATGCAATGCACGTATGGGGAATCCGCAAAGTTACAATCACCAGTACCTTAATGCCATTGTATTACTGGCTTCTGCACTTGCCATGGCGGCGCACTCAAGCAAGGCGGCTGCTTAAATTTTTCGGTATAGACTAAAATTCTGCAGGTCTGCCCATTTTTCGAGTCAGTGTCTCCTTACGAGCTTAGACCAATAATCAACCTCGGAAATTCTTCTGCCTTTTTCTCAAAACTGAATTATGCAAAATGCTTAATTATATTTTTTATGTTAGAAAATCCGATTTTAGGAAAAAATAACATCGATTCCTTTATCCGGGGAGGAGGGCCTTCATGGTACATATCCAAACTTTAATCCAGATCATCCAAGCCTCCTCGAAGGAGCTTTTGGTTCGAGAAATAAAATCGGCCGCGGAGTTCAAGCTGTACTACTATAATTCCGTTTGCGACCATAAGAAAATTGAGAAGGAGCTGGTCCAGCCGATGTTTGTCCTTCCGGAACCGGAGCGCTACGTTCGGTCCTTGGGCAAACAGTATAGGCCGGCCTCCGTTGACGAGCTGCATTCCTATTTGGTGAAGGGAAACGTCTTGGTCTTTTCGCCGTCGGACTACTACTTTTTCGAAGCGAATCAAATTTTAAACAATAAGCTCGGCGATGCGGAAATCGAAACGACGATTCAAGGGCCGCAATCTTCCTTAACCGAGGATATCGGCGCAAATCTTAATTTGATTCGCCACCGCTACAAGAGCAAAGACTTTACCATCGAACCGTACGAGCTTGGCCGCGTTTCGAAAACGCCCGCTTACCTGCTGTACGATGCGGCTTTGGTCGATGCCGGCGTTTTGTCGGAGCTGCAGCGGCGCTTGTCCCTGATTGACGCCTCCATGGTACAGTCTACGGGCCAACTGGAGAATATGCTGAATACGACCAGGCACAGCCTGTTTCCGACCATGATCCTGACCAACCGGGCAGACCGCATCGCGCTGAATTTATCCCAGGGCAAAATCGTTATCGTTATTCAAGGCACGCCGTTCGCTTTAATTTTGCCCTCCGTCTTTTTTGATTTTATGTCTTCCATGGACGATTTGTATTTGCCGTACTGGGTTTCGAAAGGTCTCCAGTTTCTCCGGTACGTCGCTCTTTTTCTGACGATTACGCTTCCGGCTCTCTACATTGCCGTGATTTCGTTCAATCCGGGTTTTTTCCGCGTCCAGCTCACGCTTTCCATTGCCGGAAGCCGGGCCGACGTACCGTATCCATCCTATATCGAAGTGATATTTATGCTGTTTATGACAGAGGCTTTGACGGAGGCCAGCATTCGGCTGCCCAAATTTATCGGCGGCACGGCGACGACGGTCGGCGGGCTCATTCTCGGCCAAGCGGCGGAGCAGGCCGGCCTTGTCAGCAGCATCATGATTATCGTGACGTCGGCGGTAACCATTTCCAATTTTGTCATTCCGATCAGCACCATGAGCTTTGCTGTGAGGGTGGTGCGGTATCCGTTGATTTTGCTGTCTACCCTGTACGGGTTGGTCGGGCTTATCGTCGGATTGTTCTGGTTCATCGGCTGCCTTGTGGATCAACGAAGCTTTGGCAAACCGTATTTTAAAATTTTTTCAGGCGAACCGTCCAAAAGCTTCAATACCCCTGTGCCCAAAGGAGAAAAACATCGTTGAACCGCTACTTTTATTACTCCATCCTGATGTGCATGCTGATGAACACCATTATTTATGTTCCCACCATCCTGATTGCCCATCGGAGGGAGGGGGCGATGCTTGGTTTTGGGCTTACCATCGTGGTCGGCTCCCTTCTCACCTGGATGTTTTCGAAAGCGATGATGACATTCAAAAGCCAGGGGCTTCCGGAAATCGTGTTGGCGCATCTGCACCCGGCATTCGGGGTGCCGCTTTTGCTTTATGTCGGGTCGATGTTTTTTGGCGCGGGCACAGTCGTTCTGGTATCTTATTCCGGCATTATTAGCCGCAGCATGGGCACGACCAGCCAGCCGGAGGTTTTCCTGATTCTGTTCTTGATCACGGTGTGCTGGTGGGCCTCCAAATCTACAAAAACCGTTTTGTACTTGCTGGAGATCATCATGTTAATCAATGTGCCGCTGGCTGCGGTCATTTTTATCAAAGCCGTAACCAGCGAATATTTGAACTGGCATGCCGTATGGGAGACGGCCACCGACAACGCGCTGAAACTGCCGAAGATGGAGTTTATCGCGGCGGCTTCTTATCTTTTTACCGGCTACATCAATATGGGGATATTGAATCGCGAGTTCCGTCAATTTCGCCCGAAAATGATGTGGGCGATTCCCTTTTTGGGCTTCGGCGTCCTGTGTACGACGATGTTTATCCCTATCGGGTTTCACGGAACGACTGGCGCCGAGCATTACGTCACGGTCTGGGTATCCACCTCGGATTCGATGCAGATGGAGCTGGGCTTTGTCGAGCGCGTGATTTATTTGTACCTGATGCTTTTTTTGAGCCTCTCCCTGCTGTTTGCGTCTGTGGTATGGCATGTCGGATATCAGACGATTCAAGGGGCGCTGCCGGGCAAGTGGACCGTTTATTCGATTCGGCTGAAGCCGATTCTTATTTTTGGATTTTTTGCCGCCGTTACCTATATCTATTTAGCTCTATTCAACGAGAAGCAAACGTTGTCCTTGGCCACCGCTTGGTTAAACATCCGTTTTTGGAGCGAGCTCTTTTTTGTACTGCTCGTTTATTATTTGAGCCGAAAAGGAACGAAATTGACATGAAGAAGCCGGGATTGGTTTTCCTCGTATTTCTTCTGATGGCAGCAGGCTGCAAAACCGGAGCGTTTAAGGATATCGATAAACGTTCTTTTGTCCTGTCCATAGGGATCGACCGCACCGGCGCGGGTGACGATAAGTACCGCGTTACGTTAAAGCTGGCGATTCCTCAGGCAAGGCAGGAAACGGGCCAGACCAACTCGCAAATTGTCAGCCAGGACGCATCCTCCATTCCCGAGGCAATATCGCTAATCAAATCGAAGGTCGACAAAGAGCTCGATTTCAGTCATGCCAAAGCACTTCTGCTTGGCGAAACGTTGGCCCGGGAGGATGTCACGGAATCCGTCGATTTTCTGATCCGGAAAAGAGAGATCCAACGAATCGCCAATCTGGCCATCGGTTCTCCCAATGCGGCCGAGGTCCTGAAAGCGTCGCCGAGATCCGAGCGGTTGCCGGCAGACGCCTTATTCTTGAGCTTCGGCGGGACCGGAACCGAATCCCCGTTTATCGTGACCGAATATTTGTTTGATTTTTACCGTCGGATGACGGAGCCCGGGTTGGACCCTTTCCTGCCGGTGATCAAAGTCTACGGCGATGAATTCGTCATCAAGCAAGCGGCGGTATTGGATAAAAAGCGGGTTAAGCTCGTGCTTTCTCCTGAGGAAACCGCAATCCTTAACGCGCTGGTCCACAACCCTCGGCAGCTGGAGGTATCAACCCGGACCGCGAAGGCGAACTATACGATGCTGGTTAAAAAGTTCAACCGGTCGTTTTCCTTCGACCGCAAGGATGCCCGGAAGCTGCTTGTGAAAATTTCGATGCAGGGAATCGCGGAACAATCCAAGAAGCCGCTTTTTTATGCGGATTGGTCGAAATACGAGCAGGAAACGGGGAAAGTGACGAGGCAACAATTCCTTCGGGTGCTCCGCAAGCTGCAAACAAACGGGTTGGACCCGGTTGGCTTCGGGCTTATGTACCGGGCCACCCATTATAACGGGGAGAAAGACTGGAAGACCTGGCAGGAGCTTTATCCGAGGCTGGTTTTTGACGTCAATGTCCAAACGGAAATGTCGGGGACCGGCCTCATCAAATAGAGCAGGCGGGACCCAAGACACGATGATTTGGCCTTGAGCCTTCCGTGTAAGGTAAGGTTCAAGGCCGTTTTAGTCATAAAAGGATTATTTCGCGACTCTAATCAATAAAAACGTGTATCGGGTTCCTTCTTTTTTCGTTTTCCAGTAAACCGTCACCTCGGCAAAGCCTTCGCCAATGGCATCAAAATATAAAACGCTATCCTCAACTCTTACATTGTTCACAACGGATGGTTCGTCAATTCCAATTTCAACTTCTTCCGCCGAAAACTCGACTTGATCCCCTTGAAGGGACCCGCAGTAGAACCGCGTGGATCCCGTATCGCCTGCGTTTAGGTTAAATTCATGCTTGACAGGAATGTAAATGCTTTTTGTGCATGCGGATGGCTTAACGACCCCTCCATTGGCTTGTGCCGAAATGACATTCATAGATAAAAAGGTTGAAGCAGCTAGCGATAATGATAAAATGGACTTGCTTACCCTGCTGAGCTTCATGAACTATCCCTCCCAAAATCTTTTTTAGGAATACGCTTCAATAAGTTCCATTACAGTTAAAAAATACCATTATTGCAGGGGAGTATCAACCCCAAGGAGGCATATCGATGGGAAACGTCATTTCCATGCCCGAAGCGCAAGAAGACGCCGCGCCTTCCCTTTCCTTGTCGAACGGGTTGACCTCCGTCTTTCTTGAGGTTCTGGTGCTGAGCGGTTCTCGAATCGCGAACACGGACCGGGAGAAAGAGCTGATCATCTGGCTTGCCCAACGCGACCAGTCGGTCGTTGGGATCGGAACGGTAGGGTTTAGCCTGGAGGAAATGCCTTGGACGGCGGACAATTTTGCCCATGAGAAGGCGTTTATGACGCGTACGATTCAAGGGGCTATCCAGGAAACCGGCTGGGAGAAGCTCGGCTATACTCCGAACAAGGAGATGGTCGTCGGACGATTGAAGGATTTTCAGCTGATGATCGACGTCTTTCAAGCGGAGTATCTTGATCCAAGTCATTATCTCGAATGGGCCGAGGTAGACGAGGATGACGAATCTCCGACGATCCCCAGAGGGTATCCTATGTGCTCCAAGCACGCCGTCTATTTGTCCTGCCACGGATGCTTGCTATGCAACGCTGGAGGCGGTTGACTTCGTCTTCCGGCTTTTCGGAACGGACTATTGACGATGACAAAAGCAGCCCGGAATGAAATGAACTCCGAGGCTGCTTTTATGTAACTTTCCCACTATTCCCGGCATAAGTCGAAATATTGTTTCAGGTCGTGCTGAAAATCCGTCGTCGGACGTTTGGGCTCGCGGATCTTGCATTGCTCCAAATATTCGGCGGCGAGCGCTTTGAGTTCCGGGTATGTTCTTACCGTTTCGATCAGGCAGCCGATAATTCCCAGTTGGTGGGGTTCATCTTTCTTTTTTAGCTTAAAAGTGCTGCTGGAAATCAGATGTTTGAGCCAAACCCGGTACGATAGATCGCTGTCGGGAATCGGCGAATCGAAATACCCTTGTCTAACGGCCGCCCATAACGCTAGAAGCGAATAATGAACGAGCTCGCTCGTCTCCCCGTTTTTATATACCGTTACGAGCGAAGGAATCGCGCCGGATATATTGACGCCGCTGTCCGCCAGTCTCCAGTGGATGCTGCAAATATATTGTTCGGTTGCCTGATCGCTTGTATAGCCTTTACCTGCAGCAAGGATAAGCTGTACCGCTTCATCCGGAAAAGGGACTTCTGCGGCCAGCAAGGCATCGAGCAGGGCGGCGGCGCGGTATTGAAGATAAAGCTCCGTATCCGATTTCGCCGATTCCTTCCGGTCGAGATGATGAAGCCGTGCAATCGGGATTACGAATCCGGATAAATCCCCGCCCGCTTCAAGGCACCGGTGAAGGATTTCGATTAACGCAACAATTCCTTCCGGATCGTTGACGTATAGATAAGTGCCCAATTCGCCGGTTTGGTGATCCTTTAATGCGGCTTCCAGGCTGTCCCTGGCTAGGGGAACGGCTTTTGAAGCCGTTTCGGCCGTCGTAATTTCTTCGATGATATCCTTGGCCGCGCGCCTGCGCTCGGCCAAATCCGTCGTTGCTTTAAGCTGCTGCATCATAGGTTCCATACTGCTGGCGTTCATGGGAGCGTCCTCCGTCATCCGTAACTATTCGGCAAACCATAATAATGAATGCAATAGTCAAATTATAGCACCGGTCGGCTTCCATCGCCAAAGAAGCTTCCGTTTCCCTTCGAAAGCAAGGGACGGGAGCTTCTTGATTTTAAGCGGGCAGTCCGCGCAGCACGGCGGTAACGGCAGCCATCTCTTCGTCCGTACCGATGGAAATGCGCAGCTTGTCAACCAGACGAGGATGCTCGAAATGGCGGACGTAAATATTTCGTTCCAGCAGCTTCCGGTACCATTGCCGGGCATCCGGCTTTCCGGCTCCCGCCGGAGGCGTGCACAAGACAAAGTTGGTTTGCGAAGGGAGGACGCCGAACCCGATGCTTCGAAGCTCGGCGATGAAGCCGTCCCGCGTCGCCTTGACCGCCTCAACCGCACGCATCGTGTATTCGCGGTCTTCCAGAGCCGCCAAGGCAAGCTTCCGGCTGATCGCGTTGAGGTTGTAGATGTCCTTGCTCTTTTCCAGCGCGGCGATGAGCGGCTCGGCGGCGATGCAGTAGCCGACCCGCGCTCCGCACAGGGCGTAGGCTTTGGAGAACGTGCGGACGACGATCACGTTGGGATGGCGGTCCACCAGCGGGATAGCCGTTGCGCCGGGATCGGCGAAGTCGATGTAGGCTTCGTCGATGACAACGAGCCCCGGGAAGCGGCTGGCCAGCCGTTCCACTTCCTCCTGCGGCAGCAGGTGTCCGGTAGGCGCGTTCGGATTGACCAGCACGATCGCGTCGGCCCCGCTGCCGAGCAAGAGCTCCGTGTCGACGGTATAATCGCTTCGCGTCGGCACCGCGACGGAGAGAGCCTGATAGGAAGCAGCCACCGTGTGGTACAGCGAGAACGACGGGTCCGGAAGGGCCAGCCGCCGGTTCGGGCCTAGGAAGCCTTTGACGATCAAGGAGATGATCTCGCTTGAGCCGTTCCCGCAAAAGATCTGCTCCTCCTTGACGCCATGCAGCTGCGAAAGCGCGGCGCGCAGCCGGACGCAGCGGGCGTCGGGGTATCGCCGGAGCTCTTCTTCGCCAAGCGTACGCAGCGCCTCCAGCACGAGCGGGGAGGGCGGGTACGGGCTTTCGTTCTGGTTCAGCTTGACCGCGGCGCTTCCTTCCGGCGGGAGGTCGCCTAAGACGTAAGGGGCGAGCCGCTCGATATGCGGCAGAATAAGGGGCATGGGACGGTTCCTCCTGTCATTCGGCTGACGGGGTCAGCCCGTGATTTTAATGATGCACGTTTCCGCTTTGCTTCATGAGATTGAGATGATAAGATGAGCATAATCGCATTTTGACATTAAAGAAATAGTCAGTTTTGTAATATTGCAAGTGACAGATTTGAAGCGCCGAACGTTTTGGCAAAGGAGAATCCGGGATGATCGATTTGATGCCGAGGCTCGACGAAACGTCGGGCGAAGCGCTGTATATGCAGCTGTACCGCTATATCCGCGACGAAATCGCCGCCGGCCGCATTCCGGCGAACGAGCGGCTGCCGTCCATCCGCACGCTGTCCGCTTACCTGGGCGTCAGCCGGTCGCCTGTCGCTCTTGCCTACGAGCAGCTGCTCGCCGAAGGCTATGTGAACAGCCGGCCGCGCAGCGGGCTTTATGCCGCCGAGCTGGACTTGTCCGCGTCCTTGCAGGCGCAGGCCGGAGCGGCGGCGGAACGCGCCGCCGTGCCGCCGTCGCCCAAGCGCGCGTACCACGCTTCCCGGGATGAGCCGGTCCGTTACGACTTCGGCTATGGCAGCGTCGATATGACCAGCTTCCCGCTGGCCAAATGGCGCCGGCTGATGAACCGGTGTCTGCTGCCGGAAAACAGCCGGCTGCTGCTGTACGGCGATTTGCAGGGCGAACCGGAGCTGCGCGCCGAAATTGCCGCCTATCTGCGCCATATGCGCGGGGTGCGCTGCCAGCCGGAGCAGATCGTCGTCGGTGCGGGCACGTACCATTCGCTCGATTTGTTGTTTCAATTGCTGCGGGAGGACGTTGTCTGCATGGCCTCCGAAGAAGCGGTGAACGACGGGGTGAAAGCGTTGTTCGGGCAGTTCCGGTTCGATTGCCGGCCCCTCCGGCTGGAAGGCGACGGCATCTGCCTCGAAGAGCTGTATGCAAGCGGAGCCCAGGCCGTTTATGTCACCCCGTCCCATCAGTTTCCGTACGGCATGACGCTATCGGCGGGCAAACGGCTCAAGCTGCTCCAATGGGCGAAGGAACGGCTGGCCTACATCGTCGAGAACGATTACGACGGCGAGTTCCGCTACAGCGGCCGGCCGATTCCTTCGCTGCAGAGCCTGGACGACGACGGCCGGGTCATCTACGTCGGAACGTTCTCGCGGGCGCTGACGCCGGCGTTCCGGCTCAGCTATCTCGTGCTGCCGCCGGCACTGCTGGCGAGGTTTCGCGACGGCCGGCACAGCTACGACCAGCTCGCCTCGCCGATCTTCCAGAAGACGCAGCAGCTGTTCATGCAATCCGGGGACTTCGGGCGGCACGTGCGCAAAATGCGCAGCGTCTACCACAAAAAGCGCGACGCGCTTCTTCACGCCGTGCGGGATGCTTTTCCGGCGGGCGTGGAGCTGATCGGCGCAGACTCCGGGCTGCACCTGCTGCTTCGGGTCCGCAGCGGAAGGGGCGAAGCGGAGCTTGTGCGCGCCGCCGCCCGGGAAGGGGTTGGCGTCTATCCGGCTTCGGCTTACCGGCTCCGGCCGGAGGCGGAGGAAGCTCCGACCGTGCTGCTTGGGTTCGGCGGCCTGTCCGAAACGGACATCCGGGAAGGAATCGGGCTGCTGGCGCGGGCCTGGAAAATGGAAGTCTCTCTAAATAAATGAAAGAATATGGACGATATATCCAGTGAGGTGGCGATTTTCTTTTAGTATGATACGGTCGAATCAGTCCGACCGGCCGGCAACTGGCTGAAGGTGCGATAAAGCACAACGTGGGCAAAATTTTCGTATCGGCCCAAGCCGAAGAATCGTTGAACCGGCTGCTTGACGGGCAGCCGCAGGAGGTAAGCGATGCGGTGTATACGATCATCGGCTCCAATCTGCTGCCCGGCGGCCCCGTCCCGGACGAAGGGGAGCGGGCGCTACTGCGGGAAGCAGGATTAGCGCAGGCAAAATATGTGGCGGACCGCTATATGTCGGGCAGCGAAGCGTCCGAGTTGATGGCGGTCATGAATCAAATTGCCGTCATCGGCGCGAAGGGAGCGGTGGATCCGGTCACGGGAAACGTTTCCTACAAGATGCCGCCTTCCCGGCCGGTCGGAGCGCCGGAAGACTATGTGGACATCAACGAGCTGATGAAGCGATTCGAACCGGATACCTACAAAAAGCTGCGCGAAGCGGCGCCGGGCAGCCGCGACTGGGGCAGGCTTTTGTTTTCGTTTGTTGAACAAATCCCGCAAAACGAGCAGTGGATAACCAAGTATCGCGAGGAAACGGATCAGCTGCTGCAGGAGCTCAAGACGACGAAGCTTGACAACCGGTTCGCAGGGGCTGATACGGCCGATATGGCCTCCTTCCTGCTGGACGCGAACCGTAAGCTGGAACAGACGCCGGTTGCGAAGACGGACGCCTTGATGCGAAACATGGCTCATTTTGCACGGATATTCGGGCATCGGGTCTAAAGAGACGCGGGCGAGCCCGTCGGATAAGTAATCGATCAAGCTTGAGAGAATGCAGACGCACGCATGACGGCTGCCGGGGGAACACGAAAGACCGCTGATCTCCGCCAAACACTTGGGGGGAGGGGCGGTCTTTTTGTTTTACGGAGGGCTAAAAACGACAGGGAATGAAATTAATACCGCCACTGGAATAAATAATTCTCATATTCTTCCACATCGTCTCGAAAACCGGGGTTTTTCTTCGCAATTTCTTCAAGTATTTGTTGACAAGCGAAAAAAACCGCTGTTATTATTAACATCAGTGGTGAAAATAAACGAATTCAACTTGTTCGAGGAATCATGTTAAGCGGTTCCAGACCCGACGAACCCGACTTGAAAGCGTTAGCAATCAGGGGACTTGGACCGTTAACCGCAGCGGAACCTCTTGAACTTCACATGCCGAAAGGAAATGAGCTACTTATGGGCTTCGAACGATTGGTGGAAGAATACCGCGGAGGCGTGCTGGAAAATGTACATATGGGCCTCGTCTGCGGAATGGACGAGAACGGCCGGATCGTATATTCGGTCGGCGACGAACAGCATATGACGTTTTTGCGTTCGGCGGCGAAGCCGTTTCAGGCGATCCCGGTCATCAAGCACGGCATCGACGAAAAATTCAAGCTGAGCCCGAAGGAAGCGGCTTTGTTCGCCGCCTCGCACCGCGGGGAGAAGTATCATATCGAGGCGCTCGAGTCGATTTTGCAGAAAACCGGGCTGAAGGAAGAAGACATTTTGTGCTGTCCGACCTATCCGCTCAACGAAGCGCCTCGAGCGGCCTGCTACTGGGACCATCTGGAGAAACGCAAGCTGTATCATAACTGCTCCGGCAAGCATTCCGGCTTTCTCGCGCTGTCCAAGGAGCTCGGCTGCGATCTCGAAACCTACTGGAGCATCGACCACCCGGCGCAGCAGCTCAGCCTGGAAGCGATGGCCGAAATGGCCGACTACCCGAAGGAAGACATCCGCATCGGGGTGGACGGCTGCGGCTTTCCGGTTTATGCGATGCCGCTGCACCGGATCGCCCGCGCTTACCTGAAGCTGGCCTGCCCGGATCTGATCGCGGATGCCGGTACGAGAGCGGCGGCGACGAAAATCGCCGGCTACATGAACGCGCACCCGGAGATGATCGCGAGCCACGACTTTATCTGCACCGCGCTGCTAACCGATCCGAACATTGTCGCCAAGGGCGGCGCCAAAGGGGTATACGGCTTCGGGCTCAAAAAGGAGCGCATGAGCTTCGCCTTGAAGGTTCTGGACGGCTCGGAGCTTGTATGGCCGATGATCGCCGCTTCGATTCTGGAGCAAGTCGGCTACGACAACCGCGATACGATCGACCGGCTGTATGCGCTGGCTCCGAAGACGATCAAGAACGATAACCACATCGCCGTAGGCGAGCGAAAAACCGTATTCCGGTTCTAAGCGAGAGCATCACCGAACCAGGGTAACGATCTTCCCTCTTTTGGACGAACGGCTCGTTCGTTCCGCAGGAAGATTTAGCATAAATCAATGAAAAACGGGGGGATTTTCCATGAAAAAACGTTTCGCAGCTTTTACGGCAATGGTGCTCGCAGGCGCGATGTTTGCAGGCTGTAGCGGCGGCGCGGGCAAGCCGCAGCAGCAAGGCGCGGCCGAGCAGCCGACGGCCAAGAAGGAAGGCAACGGCATCACGATTGCGGTCAACGCCAACTTCGTGACGCTGGACCCGCACAACGCGGCCGATACGCTGTCCATTTCCGGCTACCGCACGATGTATCAAGGTCTGCTCGGCTTCGATCAGGATATGAAGGTCGTGCCCGTGCTGGCCGAATCGTACGAAGTGAGCCCGGACGCAAAAGTATACACGTTCAAGTTGAAAGAGAACATCAAGTTCCACGACGGCACGCCGTTCAATGCGGAAGCGGTCAAAGTCAACCTCGACCGGGTGAAAAACAAGGACAACAACCTGAAAATGGCGCGCAGCTTTGCCGCCGTGGAGAAAACCGAAGTCGTCGACGCCAAAACGGTAAAAATCACGCTGTCCCAGCCGTACTCGGCGATGCTGAACAAGCTGGCCATGCTGATGATCATCAGCCCGCAGGCGCTGGAGAAGTACGGCAAAGATATCGGTCAGCACCCGGTAGGCACCGGTCCGTTCAAGTATAAGGAATGGGTGCAGGGCGACCGGATGACGATCGAGAAGAACGCCGATTATTGGGAAAAAGGCCTGCCGAAGGTAGATACCGTCACCTTCAAGCCGGTACCGGAGAACGGTTCCCGCGTCGCGATGCTGAAAACGGGCGAAGCCGACTTCGTCTATCCGCTGCCGACCGAGCAGGTGGAGCAGGTGAACGGGAAGAACGGCATCGTCGTGGACAAAACGCCTTCGACGATTGCGCGCTACATCACGATGAACATGACGAAGAAGCCGTTCGACGACGTCCGCGTCCGTCAGGCGATCAACTATGCGATCAACAAAGACGCTTATATCAAAGTCGTCAAATCGGGCTTTGCCGAAAAGCTGGACTCGACCATGTCGTCCAAAACGCAATTCTATGCGAAGCAGACGCCGTATGACGGTAACGTGGAGAAAGCGAAAGCGCTCCTGAAGGAAGCCGGCCTCGAAAACGGCTTTAAAGCCGAAATCTGGGGCAGCTCCGACTCCGAGACGGTGAAAGGCATGCAGTTCGTTCAGCAGCAGCTGGCAGCCGTAGGCATTACGCTCGACGTGAAGCCGATGGAGGAAGGCACACTGTCCAACGAGATCAACTCGGCCAAAACGCCGCAGGAATCGAAGGTGCAAATGTGGTACGTCAGCTGGTCCCCGTCCTCGGCCGACGCCGACGCGGCGACGCGTCCGCTCTTCGCGAGCGAAATGTTCCCTCCGAACGGAGCGAACACCGCCTACTACAAAAACGACAAAGTAGACGAGCTGATCGCAAAAGCGAACAAGCTGTCGAACGCCGACGAGCAAAAAGCCGTTTACGCCGATATTCAAGCGCAAATCTACAAAGACGCTCCGTGGGTGTTCCTTGCCGTCGACCAGATCGTATCCGGCAAGAAAAACTACCTCGAAGGCGTGAAAGTATATCCGGACGGTTCCATTAACGTCCGCGAAGCCGAAATCAAGAAGTAAGTCCTGACCTGATGCTGTGTTGACCCGCCCTCCGGTGCGGTGCTCACCACAGCATCTCGCCTAATGGCAGGTTTTCAGAGGAGGAGTGTAAAAGCTTGGCTCAGTATGTGCTTAAACGATTGGTTGCCGTCATTCCGATTCTTTTTATCGTTTCCGTCTTGATCTTTCTGTTCATTCACCTGATTCCCGGCGATCCGGCGCGGCTTGTGGCCGGCAAGGAAGCCACGCTCGAAGACATTCAGCGCATTCAGGCCGAGCTCGGCCTCGACAAGCCGCTCTGGGAGCAATATTTCATCTATATGTCGCATCTGCTGCAGGGAGATTTGGGGCAATCGCTCAAAACCGGCCAGCCGGTGACGGAGATGCTCGCCTCGCGCATGATGCCGACGATCTGGCTGACGATTTTCAGCATGGGCTGGGCGCTTCTGTTCGGGATCGTGATCGGCGTCATCTCCGCGACGAAGCGCAACCGCTGGCCGGACTATTTGAGCATGCTGACCGCGGTCTCAGGCATTTCGGTGCCGCCGTTCTGGCTCGGCCTGCTGCTCATCCAGCTGTTCTCTGTGCAGCTCGGCTGGCTGCCGACCGGAGGCGTCGATACGTGGCAGGGCTACGTGCTTCCTTCGATTACGCTCGGCGCGGGCATCATGTCGATGCTGGCGCGCTTCTCCCGGGCATCCCTGCTGGAGTCGCTGAAGCAGGACTATATTCGGACCGGCCGGGCCAAAGGCTTGAACGAGCGCACGGTCGTCTGGGGGCATGCGATGAAAAACTCGATGATCTCCGTCGTTACCGTAGCCGGGCTTCAGTTCGGCTTTCTGCTCGGCGGCTCGGTCATTGTCGAGACCGTGTTCAGTATCCCGGGTCTCGGGCGGCTGCTGATCGATTCGATCGCCTTCCGCGATTATACGGTCATTCAAGCGGAACTGCTGCTGTTCGCCGTCGAATTCATTCTGGTCAACTTGCTCGTTGACGTCCTGTATGGCGTTCTTAATCCTAAAATTCGCCTGTCGGGCCAGAACTGAGGAGGACCACCATGAGTCAAAACATCGTCATCGACCATTCCGCGGACTCGGCCATTCCGTTAACGAAAAGCAGTCCGCTCCGCGATTTCTGGATCAAAATGAAAAAGCAAAAGCTCGCGTTCGCCGCAGGCTTGTTTATCGCGCTGCTCGTCGTCGTCGCGGTAATTGGCCCCGCGCTTGCGCCTTACGATCCGTCCGTGCCGGATTACGACAACATTTTGTCCGGTCCGTCCGCGAAGCATTTGGCCGGTACGGACGAGTACGGCCGCGATATTTTCAGCCGTATTCTCGTCGGCACCCGGCTGTCGCTGTCCGTCGGCCTCAGCGCCGTGCTGATCGGCGCGGCCATCGGCACGCTGCTCGGGCTGATCAGCGGCTATTACGGCGGCTGGCTTGACCGGCTGATCATGCGGAGCAGCGACGTCATGTTCTCGTTCCCCGATCTGCTGCTGGCGATCGGCATCGTCGCGATCCTTGGGCCCGGGCTGATGAACGTCGTCGTCGCCGTTGCGATCTTCGGCATTCCGTCGTTCGCAAGGCTGATCCGCAGCGCCACCCTGGAAACGAAGGAATCGCTGTATGTGGAAGCGGCCCGCTCCATCGGGGCGAACAACGTGCGGATCATTGCCCGTCACATTTTTCCCGAAACCGTTCCGAGTCTGATCGTTTACTTCACGATGCGGATCGGGACGACGATTTTGGCCGCATCGGGCCTCAGCTTTCTCGGCCTCGGGGCGAAGCCTTCGGACCCGGACTGGGGGGCCATGCTGAGCATGGGCCGCGATTACCTCAGCATTGCGCCGCATGTCGTTTATTTTCCGGGCGCCGCCATTTTCCTGACGGTTCTCGCCTTCAACATACTGGGAGACGGTTTGAGAGACGCGCTCGATCCGAAGATCAAGAATTAGAACAGGAGTAACGCGAATGACTCAAAAACTACTTGACGTGAAAGGCCTCAAGACACAGTTCACCCGGGATCAAGGCAAGGTCAACGCGATCGACGGCGTCGATTTTCATGTGAACAAAGGCGAAGTGCTCGGTCTGGTCGGAGAATCGGGCTGCGGCAAAAGCGTCACGTCCTTGTCCGTCATGCGGCTGCTGCACGGCACGCCGGGGAGCATTGTCGGGGGAACGGTCCGTTTTCAGGAGAAGGATCTGGTCGCGCTGTCCGAAAGCGACATGCGCCGTATCCGGGGCAAAGACATCGCGATGATTTTCCAGGAGCCGATGACGTCGCTCAATCCGGTGCTCAAGATCGGCAAGCAGCTCGTGGAGGCGATCCGTCTGCACTTGAAATACGACAAAAGCAAGGCGCGGGAGCACGCCGTTCATATGCTGAAGCTGGTCGGCATTCCGCGCGCCGAGGATGTCATCGACGAATATCCGCACCAGCTGTCGGGCGGCATGCGGCAGCGGGTCATGATCGCTATGGCGATGTCCTGTAATCCGCAGCTCCTCATTGCCGACGAGCCGACCACCGCGCTGGACGTGACGATCCAGGCGCAAATTTTGGACTTGATGAAGAAGCTCAAGGACGAGAACGACATGTCCATCATGCTGATCACCCACGATTTGGGCGTGGTGGCCGAAATGTGCGACCGCGTCATCGTCATGTACGCCGGACGCGTCGTCGAGGAAGGGAACGTGCTGGATATTTTCGACGACCCGCAGCATCCGTATACGAAGGGGCTTATTCATTCGGTGCCGAAGCTGCGCCAGAATCACCGGCGGCTCGAGTCGATTCCCGGCAACGTGCCGGACTTGACGAACATGCCGGCCGGCTGCAAGTTCGCTCCCCGCTGCTCGGCGGCGCTGGATATTTGCCGCGAGCGGGAGCCGGAGCTGGTCCAGACCACTGGCGGCCGAAAATGCCGCTGCTGGCTCTATGAGAACGATAGCGCGAAGGGAGAAGGGGAAGCGTGACGAAACCGCTGGTGGAAGTGAAAAACCTGCGCAAAGTGTTTCCGATCAAGAAAGGGTGGTTCGCGAAGCCGGCTTTGCTGCAGGCGGTGGATAACGTATCTTTCTCCATCCGCAGGGGCGAGACGTTCAGCATCGTCGGCGAGAGCGGCTGCGGCAAGTCGACGACAGGCCGCCTGATAACGCGGCTGCTGGCGCCGAGCGAGGGCGAGATCTGGTTCGACGGTCAGGAGATCGGGAAGCTGGACGAAGCCCGCATCCGCCCGCTGCGCCGGCAGATGCAGATGGTGTTCCAGGATCCGTACGCGTCGCTGAATCCGCGCATGAAGATCAAGGATATCATCGCCGAGCCGCTGCTCATTCACGAGAAAATGTCGGCGGCGGAGCGGGCGAAGGACGTGCAGCGGCTGCTCGAGGTCGTCGGCTTAAGCTCGTTCCACGGCGAGCGCTACCCGCACGAGTTCAGCGGCGGCCAGCGCCAGCGCGTCGGCATCGCCCGCGCGTTGGCGGTGAAGCCGAGCCTGATCGTGGCCGACGAGCCGGTATCCGCGCTCGACGTGTCCATCCAGTCGCAGGTGCTGAACCTGCTGCAGGATTTGCAGGAGGAGTTCGGGCTGACGTACTTGTTTATTTCCCACGATCTGAGCGTCGTCGAGCATATCAGCGACCGCATCGGCGTCATGTATCTCGGCTCGATGGTCGAGCTGGCGGATAAGGACGCGATGTACGAAAAGCCGCTGCATCCGTATACGCAGGCGCTCTTTTCTTCCGTGCCCGTGCCGGACCCGCGGCTGAAGCGCGAGAAAATCGTGCTGAAGGGCGATCTGCCCAGCCCGGTCAACCCGCCGTCCGGCTGCCGGTTTCATACCCGCTGTCCGGCGGCAATGGACGTCTGCCGGACGAAGGCGCCCGTGTTCCAGGAGCAGGAGCCGGGCCATTACGTGGCTTGCCACTTGTATGGGGAGAGCAAAGGATGAAGATCACGACAGGATTTGTTCAACCGGGGGATGTTGCGGTTTACCTGTGCCCGGACAACGCCGGGCAGCCGGTTCCGCAGCTGGAGCTGCGGCCGGGGATGAAAGCCCGCGGCGCGGTCACTTGGTTTTACGGCCGCGGCGAAGAGGCGCACGTGCTGATCGTCGGGCTCGGACCGGAAGCGAAGGTCAATGCGGAACGGGTGCGCGAAGCGGCCGGGAATGCGGCCAGAGCGGTTCATAAGGAAGGCTTCGCGACGACGGTGTCTGTCATGCTGGAGTCGTTCGTCCGGGCGCTGAGCGGCGCGCTATCCGAGGAAGAGGCGGTACGGGCTTGGACGGAGGGCTGGCTGCTTGGCTCGTATGCGTTCGACAAATACAAGTCCCGCAAGGAAGCCCGTGGGGTGGAGCGTCTGCATCTGGTATGCGCCGAGGCCGGGGAAGCTTCCTATGAGCAAGTGCTGCAGCAAACGGCCATTCGCGCAGAAGGGGCAATGTTTGCGCGCGACCTGTGCAACGAGCCTCCGAACGTGCTGCACCCGGAATCGCTTGTCGAGATCGTCCGGGAGCGGTTTGCGGAGCGGCCGGTGGACGTTCGCGTCTACGGGGAGCGGGAGCTCGCGGACCTGGGGATGAACGGGTTATTGACCGTCGCGCAGGGAAGCCGGTACAAGCCGGCGCTCATCGAGCTGACGTTCTGCACCGACCCGTCGCAGCCGCTGCTGGCGCTCGTGGGCAAAGGCATTACGTTCGATATGGGCGGCATGAACGTCAAGTCCGGACGGGATATCAGCGACGCGCGGTTCGATATGGGCGGCGCCTGCGCCGTGCTTGGCGCGATGGATATGATCAGCCGGTCGGAGCTGCAAGCGAACATCGTCGCGCTGGTCGCGGTCGCAGACAATATGCCCGATGCGGCGGCATTCGTCCCGTCCACGGTAATCGCGTACCCGAACGGTCTCTCCGTGCAGGTCGGCAACACCGACGCGGAAGGCCGCCTCGTACTGGCCGATGCGCTGCTGCACGCCGGGCGTCTCGGCGCCCGGGAAGTGGTCGACATCGCGACGCTGACGGGCAACGTCGGCGAAGCGCTTGGGCTGGGCGTCGCCGGGGCGTGGGGCGACCGCAAGCTGGTCGAGACGCTGGCGGGCATCGGCGAGCATTGCGGAGACCGGCTATGGCCGATGCCGCTGGTCGACGACTATGAGGAGCTGCTGCGCAGCGATTACGCCGACATGAACAACATTCCGCCGATTTCATACGGCGGAGCGATCGTTGCGGCGCTGTTCCTGCGCCGCTTCGTGGCCGATGCGATGCGCTGGGTGCACATCGACATGGCGAACACGGTGCAGGCCAAGGCCGCGCGCGGCTATTACCCGGCCGGCGCGACCGGCTACGGCGCGCGCTTGCTGGCCGACTTTGCGGCGGGCCGGGCCGAAGCGAACCGGAGCGCCGGGAGCGGCGAGGCTTGATGCCAACCGTCGGTTAGGCGCGGACAAGCAGGATTGCAGCGAGCGGGAATAACGACAGTACCGATAATGGACCGTTCCCAAGGCAGAGGTTTTGCCGAGGGGCGGTCTCTTTTTTATTCGGAGGATAGCCGGGGGCTTCGGCTTGCTTGGCATCGGCTTGCTTGGCATCGGCGGCGGATTGAAGGGGTTGAACGACCCGGTGTGAACATAAAGGAACTACAGTGCGCTTAATGAAGCTTTTGATGTTCGGTCCAGTGAATAGAGGAACGGAGGTGACGAAAACGTGTCGAAAAATGTTCATATTCCCTGATTCCGGGACGTTTACGCACTACAGGTTAGCTATTTTGTACAGACGGGCTAATTGGGCGGAAATAGCTACAGTTCTGTTCCGCTAACTTTATAGGTGTCTTGCAAGGTTATTGAAAGGCAGTTCCATCACATGCCCGATTTGGCAAAAATGGATGATTTGTACAGTGTCTGCCGTATCCCCAAATAGGTAAGCATGATATGGAAAGACGCTGCCGGGACTTTTGGTTATGATGAAGGCGGGGAGGGGACGGATTGAGGCGCTTATTGACCGGATCGGCCTTCTCCCGCCGTCCGAGTTGGCGCTGTATGATGATGGCGCGGATCACGGATGACGGAGGACGGCTGCGGGATTGGCTTAAATCATCGTCCGTTTTTCCGCTATAAATTTTCGTTTCCGAAACGATCAAGGAAGGAGCCTTTGTATGACGGATTCAATAACGAAGCGCGTCGCGGGTTTAGATTGGCCTTCGATCCAACAAACGTTGGACGAGCAAGGTTTTGCGGCGTTTCCGCCTTTGCTGCGGAATGACGAATGCCGCGAGCTCATAAGCATGTATGAGGTGGAGTCCCTCTTCCGGACCCGAATCGACATGGCCCGCTACCGGTTCGGCATCGGTGAGTACCAATATTTTCAGGCTCCGCTGCCGCCGCTGCTGCAGGAGCTGCGCGTCTCGTTTTACCCCGCGCTGGCTGAGGCGGCCAATCGTTGGCGGACGCAGCTCGGTCAGGAAGCCGAGTATCCTCCCGAGCTGGCGCAATTTCTGGAGTGCTGCCATGCGCACGGACAGACCCGTCCGACGCCGCTGCTTCTGAAGTACGAGGCGGGAGGCTATAACTGCCTGCATCAAGATCTGTACGGGGATGTATTTTTCCCGTTCCAGGTCGTCTTTGTGTTGAATCAGCGGGAGAAGGAGTACGCGGGTGGCGAGTTTTTGCTGGTCGAGCAGAGGCCGAGAGCGCAGTCCAGAGGCCATGCGATTACGCTGGAGCAAGGAGCCGGGCTTATTTTTCCGACGCAGCATCGCCCGGTGCAGGGCAAGGGCGGAACGTACCGGACGACGCTCCGTCATGGCGTAAGTACGATTACATCGGGCACGCGCTACAGTTTGGGCCTTATTTTTCATGATGCCCAGTGATTCGGTCCTTGCGCTTATGGCGCAAGTTCAGATGGTTGGGAAAGCGTGAATTGAAGTAATACAGGAGTAATGAGCGGGGATCTGCTTCCGGCCGCCGCTCCTCCCGCAAAGTGAAGTTCAATCAGTGAAGTTCGTCAGGGAAGCTCCGTCCGAGTACTTTGAGGACCCCGGGAAATTTTGATTGACTCCGCTTAACAGCGAGTATTTCCTGCGGAGGCGAACGCTATCGCTCCTCCGTAGATCCCCCGCCTCCGTATGCATCCCTATGTTAGCCAAAAACCTCTTCCTCAACACTCTCCTTGCGCTTTATGGCGCAAGTTTTTTTTGTATGGAAATAAAATTTCACATAAGTATTTACAAAATGAAATATTATTTTATAATATGGGTATAGAGCGAAATGATAGCGTTTACAAAAAGATACCTTTAAGAAAGAGGGGCGGTGACGGAGAGATGAGCGATCCGAAGAAATGGAACGCGGTAGACCGGCTGGTCCGGCGCTGGGTGAAGGAAAAGGCGATTCCCGGAGCCGTCGTGGATATCTCGCTGGGGGGTGACGTTCGATGGAGCCAAGCTTACGGGTCCTATTCGGACGGCACTGCCGAGTGCCAAGTGACCGAGCGGACGATGTTCGACGTCGCATCGTTAACGAAAGTGACAGTGACCTTGCCCGTCATCCTGGCGCTGGCGGAGCGCGGGCGGCTCCGGCTGGACGATCCCGCCCAGGCGTATATTCCCGCCTTCCGCCATCCGAACGTGACGCTGCGGCATCTGTTGATGCATACCTCGGGGCTTTCCCCCGAGCTTCCTTTTGCCAAGCGGACGGAGCGCCGGGACGTCATTCCTCTCGTGCTGAAGCAGGAGCTGATGACGAAGCCCGGGGAGCAGGCGGTATACAGCGACCTCGGGATGATTTTGCTCGGGGAAGTCGCCGCCGTGGTATCCGGGCAGCCGCTCGAGGCGTGCGCCCGCCGGTTCGTGTTCGGCCCGTTGGGAATGGCCGATTCGACGTTCAATCCGCGTCCCGAGCTGCTCGGACGCATCGCCGCCACGGAGCCGCTGGAGGATGGTGACGGGTATTTGCACGGAGTCGTCCATGACGAGAAGAGCTACCATCTGGGAGGCGTCAGCGGCAGCGCGGGACTGTTCACAACGGCGGACGACCTTCGCAAGTACGCCCGGGCCTGGCTTGACCCGGTCGGCGGCGGCCTGCTGAGCGGGGAGACGATAGATGCGTGCCTCCGCCATCCGTATCAAGGCCGGGCGCTTGGCTGGGAAATATGGCACGGTCAGGAGCGGACGCCGTCCTGCGGGGCGGCTTGGCCGCACGGCAGCTTCGGACATACCGGCTTTACGGGCACGAGCCTGTGGATCGACCCGTTCCACGACCTGATTGTCGTGTTCTTGACGAACGCGGTGCACTTCGGACGAAGTCCGATCATGCGGGAGCTGCGGCCGATTCTGCATACGACGGTTTATACCTCGCTCATCGGGGATAAATAGCGAATCATCATCCAAGGGAGGGCTTAAGTATGAAGGGGACCAAGACCATGAAATCGGCTATCGCGCTTGCTGCCGCCGTATCGCTTATCGCAACGGGCTGCAGCGGCCCGGCGAAGGACGGGGCCCAAGAGGCTCCGGCTGCAAACGGCGGCGGGGGGCAGAAGACGGAAGCCCGGAAGGTCAAGCTGACGATGGGCAGCTGGCGGACGGAAGACAAGGAAGTGTACGAGAAGATCATCAAAGCGTTCAACAAGACGAACCCCGACATCGAGATCGAATTCAAGCCGACCAAGAATACCGAATACAACACGGTGCTGAATACGGCGCTGCAGACCGGAAGCGGCCCCGACATCATCCATCTCCGGCCGTATGCGGCCGGCATCGCGCTCGCCGACGCCAAGTATCTGGAGCCGCTCGATAGCGTCAAGGGGCTCGAAGCGATTCCGAAGGAAGCGAAAATGGCCGCCACCGGCAAGGACGGCAAAGTATACGGCGTACCGACGGTATACAGTTCGACGCAAATTTTTTATAACAAAAAGCTGTTCCAAAAGTTTAACCTGTCCGAGCCGAAAACCTGGGACGAGCTGATGAAGGCGGCCGATACGCTGAAACAGAACAAGATTACGCCGCTTGCCTTCGGCTCCAAGGAAGGCTGGATTTTGTCCCTGACGCACGGTGCGTTAGGACCGCAATTTTACGGCGGCACCGAGTTTGTCAACAACCTGCTGGCAGGCAAAACGAACTTCAAAAGCAAAGAGTTCGCCGATTCGATCACAATGCTCCAAGGACTGACAAAATATTTCCCGGAAAATTATACGGGTCTCGGCATGGATGATATGCGCAATCTGTTCGTCACCGAGCAGGCGGGCATGATCGTGATGGGCGACTGGGAAATCGCGGTGATGAAAAAGATGAACCCCGAGCTCGACTTGGATCTGTTCCCGGTTCCTCCGGTAAAGGCGGACGGCAAGGCCAGCGTGACCAATTGGGTGGACGGTTCGTTCGCCGTAAACGCGGCGTCCAAGAACAAGGAGGCGGCCTTGAAATTTATCGAGTTTATGACGACGAAGGAATTCGGCAAGATGGTGGCCGACGATCTGAAGAAGCCGAGCACGATTCCGGGCGTGGAATCCTCCGACCCGCTCGTGGCGAAAATGATTCAGCTCGCCGCAGCCAATTCGACGCCGTATGCGATGGTCGTCCATTTCAGCGCGGGCAATCCGACGACCAAGACAACGCTGGAGACGGCTCTTCAAGGAATGTATCTGAGCAAGGAAAAACCGGACACGGTGACGGATATCGTGCAGAAGAGCGCCGACTCCTGGTTCAAGCCCGCGGCTAAATAAAACGCAGGCCGACATAAACCTTATAGAAAGGGCGGGGCGCAATGAATCGAGAAGCGGCGCTATGGGACCGCACAAGCAAACGGCAGCCGGGTTTGAACTGGAAACGAGGGATCATCCACCTGTTCCCGGTTCCCGCCCTCGCCGTCTACACGCTGTTTGTCGTCTATCCGATCGCAGCGGCTTTCAGCTACAGCTTGTTCGACTGGAAGGGGCTTCAGAAAGGCGCTTTTGTCGGCATCGGCAATTTCGTCAAGCTGTTTACGACGGAGCCGTTCAACGGGCTGTTCTGGAACGCGTTCGGGCATAACGTCTACTATTTTATACTGGAAATGATCGTGCAAAATGGCATCGCTTTCATTCTGGCGTACATTATTTATACGAAAGTGAAGGGCGCCGAGCTGTTCAAAATGGCCTATTTCGTGCCGCGGCTGCTGTCGGTTATCGTCGTCGGCTTTCTGTGGAAGCTGATGCTGAACCCGAATTCCGGCGTTGTAAACTTCGCTCTCAAAAACATCGGTCTCGCCGAATGGGCGAGGCCATGGCTGGGCGAGCCGGGCACGGCGCTGACGGCGATCATTCTCGCGAACTGCTGGTTCGGCGTTGGCTTCGCGGTGTTGATTCTGCTCGCAGGCTTGCAGTCGATTTCCCAAGAGGTGATCGAGGCGTCGAGGCTTGACGGGGTACAGGGCTTCCGCCTGATCCGCTCGATCATTCTGCCCATGATGACGCAGTCGGTCGTCATCCTGACCGTATTCACGTTCATCCACGCGTTCGAAGCGTTCGAGCTTGTGTATGCGATGCAAGGCTCGCAAGGAGAGCCGTATCATTCGACGGATACGCTGGCCGTCTTCTTTTATCGTACGGCCTTCGGCGGCTCGTCGGGTGACGGCGTGGCGGTCGGTCTCGGCTCGGCGCTGGCGGTCGTGCTGTTTCTGATCATCGCGACACTGTCCGCATTGTTTATGGCCTATGTTCGCAAGCGGGACATGGAGTATTAGAAAGGGGGTAGGCGCTCCGTGAAAACGAACCCGGTCTTGCGCGCGTCGCATTATGTTATCGCCTGTCTGTTCGCGCTCCTCAGCCTCTATCCGATCGCTCTGATGCTCTTGTCCTCGTTCAAGACGAACATCGACATTTTCAAAAATCCGATCGGGCTGCCGAAGGCATGGAGCCTTGGCGCCTATAAGAAGCTGCTGGACCAGTTGCCTTACTTCGATTATTTCTGGAACAGCCTGACGGTTAGCGTCGTCTCCGTTGTCCTGATCCTGCTGTTCGGGTCGCTGGCTTCCTTCTATATTGCCAGATACCCGTTCCGCTGGAATCCGGCGCTGTTCTTCTTTTTCCTGCTCGGCATGATGATTCCAGTCAAGCTGGGCATCGTTCCGCTGTTCATGCTGATGAAAAGTTTGGGGCTGATGAACACGGTCACTTCGCTGATTCTGATGTACACGGCCATCGGCATCCCGATGTCGGTCTTGATCCTGACCGGATTTTTCCGCACGCTGCCGAAGGAGCTGGAGGAGGCGGGACGGATCGACGGCTGCTCCGATCTCCGTCTTTTGCTGAGCATCGTGACGCCCTTGATGCGGCCGGCGCTCGGGACGGTCATGATCATGAATTTCATTACGGTGTGGAACGATTTCTTCTTCCCGCTGATCTTCATCCAAGACGAAGTGAAAAAGACGATTCCCGTCGGCATGCTGACGCTGTTCAGCGAATATTCCACCGATTGGAGCGTGCTGTTTGCGGGCCTGACCTTGTCGTCGCTGCCGATGATCGTGCTGTTCGCCGTCTCCTCCAGACAGTTTATGGACGGCATGACGGCCGGCGCAGTCAAGTAGGACGGGAAGAAAAGGGAATCTGCTGCGATCAGGGAATCAAGAAGGGAAGGAGATTTTATGACGCACAACGAACAACGGCAGCCGGTAACGGAACAGCGCAACGTCAAGTCGGCCCATCTGGACCGGATGAGCGTGCGGGAAATCATCGAGACGATCAACAGCGAGGACGGGACGATTGCCGCTTCCGTGCAAGCCGCGCTGCCGCAGATCGAAAAAGCCGTCATCGCGATTGCGGAGCGGCTGAAGCGGGGCGGCAAGCTGTATTACATCGGGGCCGGCACGAGCGGCCGGCTCGGCATTCTGGACGCGTCGGAATGTCCCCCGACGTTCGGGGTCGATCCGTCGCTCGTGCGCGGCATTATTGCCGGGGGCGAGACGGCGATGGTGAACCCCGTAGAAAATGCGGAGGACGATATCGAAGCCGGGGCAACCGATATCGCGCGCTATGCGACGGCAGCGGACGCGGTCGTCGGCATTACGGCGAGCGGCCGGACGCCGTATGTGCTGGGGGCAATCCGTGAGGCCGGCCGCATCGGCGCTTTAACCGTCGGCATCTCGTGCAACACGGACACCGAGCTGAGCAGGGCGGCGGCACACGGCATCGAGGTGCCGGTCGGACCCGAGGTGGTCACCGGTTCGACGCGCATGAAGGCCGGCACCGCGCAAAAAATGGTGCTGAACATGATCAGCACCACCGTCATGGTTCAGCTCGGCAAAGTGTACGGCAACCTGATGGTGAACGTGCAGGCGACGAACGCCAAGCTGCGCGAGAGAGTCGTCCGCATCATCGGCGAAGCGACGGGAGCGGACCGGACGGTGGCCGAGGAGCTGGCCCTGCGGGCCGACGGCGATGCGCGTCTGGCGATTCTGATGAACCGGTTTCATATTGGCATGGAGGAAGCGTCGGCGGCTTTGGAGAGGTCGGGCCACCATTTCGGAGAGGCGGTCCGCTGGCTGGAAGGCCAACGGACCGGATAACAGAGCTTCCCGCAACCGCCGAAAGGCGGCTCGCGGGAAGCTTTTTTAGTTAATCGATGTTAAATTCATTCGTTGTGCCCCGGATGAATCTGTGATACACTCGGAAAGTAATTTAAGAACTTTAATAAGTTGGCGGTGAATGCCATGAAGCTTCCTTTCGTTCAACCCAAGATGATAGGGGAAATGATTCGTCGGCAGATTCGTGCGGTGCTGTATCGCGATTCGGTATCGACCACGGCCGAGCTTGTCCAGAGAACGGGCATCAGCTTTCCGACGATCAGCAAAACGCTGGATGAAATGAACGACCAAGGAGAGGTTTTATTGACGGGACTGGGAGCATCCAGCGGGGGCCGGCGTCCGAAGCAATACCGGTTAAACGCCGATCATATGGCGGGGCTCGCCGTAGGGCTCGAAAAGGATTATTCCTGCTATGCGCTCCTTAATTATGTGGGCGAGGTGATCGGGCGGGAGAAGCTTCCCGGCGTTTTGCGCGATGGACCCGAGCAATTGACCGAACAGATCGGCACCTTCGTGAAGCGTTATCCTCATTTGCGGGCTCTGACCTTGGGAGTCCCGGGAGCGGTAAATAACGGGCGCGTCTTTCATATCCCCGATTACGAAAAGTTCAAGAACTTCGATTTCAAAGCGTTTTATGAAGAACGCTTATCGCTCCGGGTCCAAGTGGAAAATGATATGAACGCCACCGTTCTTGGCTATCACGACCGCTCGGGAGGCGACCCAAACCGCTCTCTGGTCTACCTGTATCTGGGGCAGAACGGTCCCGGCGCCGGGATTATGGTGAACGGCGACGTAGTAAGAGGGAGCAGCTTTTTTTCGGGCGAAGTGTCCTTTTTGCCGATTTTCGATTCGCGCAATTTTTATCAAGCGGTTCAAGACCTGTCTTCCGCACAGAACGGCAAGGACAGGCGTGCGAAACTTATTGACGCGATGAGCCGTTTGGTCGCCGTTTTTACGGCCACCCTGAATCCGCATACCGTCATTTTTTGCAGTACGGATATGACCGAACGCGATCTTTCCGATGTCCGGAACGGATGCGCCTCCTATGTTCCGCCGGACAATTTGCCGTCCCTTATTGTCCGGGATTGGGAGGAAGATTACTTCCACGGGCTAAATCAACTCACGATCAGAACGATGCTGGGTATCGAAATCGATTGATTGCGCAGCCGGCTTGAAAAAGGAGAATTGGCATGGAACATTCGCTAAGCAGCCGCCAAATTCAACGATGGCGGATCGCCATCTATTTTATTTTCGCGCTGCCCGGTTTTGCGCTTGCCACATGGGTTTCGCGCACTCCCGCGATCCGGGATTCGTTAGGCGCTACTACCGCCGAGATGGGATGGATTATTTTTGGCTTGGCCGTCGGCTCCATTGTCGGATTGTTCAGCGCAAGTCATCTTATTGCAAGCCGCGGAGGGCGCTTTGTCATGATGGCCGGATTGCTGATCAGCTCGGCCGGACTCGGGATCGTGGCGTTGAGCGGGGTATGGCTTGCCGGCGGGATGGCAGTGTTTCTGGGACTGGCCGTTTTCGGATTCGGGAACGGAATATGCGACGTGGCGATGAATGTCGAGGGGACGGCCGTCGAACGCGCCGCCCAAAAATCGCTTTTGACCGGCTTTCATGCCGCCTTCAGCGTGGGCAATCTTATGGCGGCCGTTGCAGGTTGGGCAGCGATTGGGGCCGGTCTGTCCGTCTTTGTTCATTTGTCGCTCGCCGCGGTCGTCGTGGTTTTGTGCGCGGTATATTTTTACCGGTTCGTCCCCGCCGGAACCGGTCAAGAGCGTGCTGCGGATTCGGGGCAGCCGCCCATGACCGCGCGGGAGCGCATGGCGGTCTGGAAAGAGCCGCGCACCATTTTGATCGGCATCGTTGTCTTGGGAATGGCGTTTGCGGAAGGCTCGGCGAACGACTGGCTTCCGCTGGTCATCGTGGACGGTTACCACGTCTCCCCGGCGACGGGCTCGTTTGCATTCGGCTTGTTCGTAGCCGCCATGACCATTGGCCGCGCAGCAGGCGGGACGCTGCTTGACCGGTTCGGGAGAGTCGCCGTCCTGCGGGCTTCCGCGCTGTCCGCGATTGCGGGGCTGCTCATCGTCATTTCGGGACAAAGCTTCACGGCTGCCGCTGTCGGCGTTGTGCTATGGGGATTCGGCTCGGCGTTCGGATTTCCCGTAGGCTTATCCGCCGCAGGAGACGATCCCCGCGGGGTCGCTGCGAGGGTGGGCGCCGTGTCGACGGCCGGGTACCTCGCCTTCCTTGTCGGTCCGCCGATCCTGGGGGTGATCGGCGAGTCCGTCGGCTTGCTTCGCGCCTTAATTATCGTGCTGATCGGCGTTGTGGCGGCCGGATTGTTGTGTCATGCCGCGCGCCCGATCGGAGCGCAGGCAGAGGATACGAACTTCAAAGCTTAGAGCCGGGAGCCATCCCCAGCCCGATTTCGGTATGAACACTCGCGGTTCATTGCTTCGCGAACGGCTTTGCAACGAAGAAATAACAGCAAAGTCCGAACCACATCGCCGCCGCCCCCCAATAAACGGCAGAATACCCTGCATGCTGAACCACCCAGAACGAGACGGCCGGACCGAGCGCCGCTCCTAGATCCAGCGTGACGGAATAGGCCGTCATGACGGTTCTTCGGTTGTGCATGCTTAGCGTGCCGGAGACGGAGCCGGCCAAGGCATCCATAAGCGTCGTCGTACAGGTCGATGTCATCAAAAGCGCCACGGCCGCAGCCATCCAGCCCCATGTCGGCAAAGGCAGCGGAAACAAAATCAGCATGGCGGCCGCTATGCCCATCGTACCCGTCAGCAGACGGGCTTTACTCGATTGCCGATCCGACAGGCCGCCGATGAACGGCGACAGGAAGGGACCCCAGCCCCACCGCAGCGCCTGTAGTCCCCCGGCGATAAACGCGCCGCCGAGCGTAAAGCCGAGGACCGTAATCGAGGCCTGCCTCGTTTCGGCATAATTGCTGAGCGTGGAGGTCAGCATCCCTTCGTAAATCATGGCCGAGCCTAAGGCGGCGGCGAGCAGCCAAGGGACGTCGTTGGTTTTCAGCACGGTCAGGAGTGCGGCGCTTCCGGAGCGCTGCTGAAGCGGAACGGAAGCCTCCGCCTGCCGGACGGATTTCTTTTGCACATCGTCTATTTGAAGGCCGCGCAGCAGGAAAGGGACGCCGCAAACGGCGGCCGCACCAAGGAGCCATGCTACGGTACGAAGCCCCAGCACCTCGGCGAGGGTACCTCCGAGCAGCATTCCGACGAGGCTCCCCAGCCGGTAGTGGCCGTTATACAGGCCGAACAACCGGCCTTCGTTGCGGTCCCCGCAAAGCTCCAAGATGGCGTAATACGCGCCGAGCCTTAAAAACGACCAAGCGAGGCCCCAGACGCACCGCGCTGCAATCCAGAGAGGGAACGTGTGGATGAAACCGTATGAAGCGGTCGTCAGGATCGCCAGCACGACCGCTGCGAGCATGCCTTGCCGCAGGCTGATATGACGGTAAATCCGGCTGACGACAGGGTTCAGGGGCAGCCGTATCAGGCGGTTGACGGACAAAAGAAGGCCGACCTGAACGAGGGAGTCCAGTCCGGCTTCCTTCCAGTGCAAAGGCAGTACGATGTACAGCATCGAGTCCCCCATCAAACAAAGCGCCGTAATCCATGAGATCCGCAGCACTTCCTTTTTTCCGCGGAGCATTGTCTTATCCATTGCGTATTCACTCTCTTCCTCAAACGGTCCTTAAGCGTTAGCCGATCATACTCAAAATAATTCACCCCCTCGCAAAAAACTAATATATAATGATAACCAACCGATAAGTTATACTTATGAATTCCGCGTCAAGGGGGGATGACCGTGAATTTGCATGCGCTTAAAGTATTTCATGCCGTAGCCCGGAGCGGTCATGTGACCCAAGCGGCGGAGGAGCTTCGGATCAGTCAGCCTGCCGTTACCCAGCATCTAAGAAATTTGGAAAAGGACATCGGCCTCAAGCTCGTTCGGCCGGAGGGAAGAGGCATTGCTCTGACGTATGCGGGGCGGGAACTGTATGTTTTATCCGGCAAGCTGTTCGCAGCGGAGCGCGAAATCGAGAACCGGATGAGAGACATTGCGGCGGGAAGACGGGGAGAGCTGACGCTTGCCGTTACCAACCTCCCCGGAACCGTGCTGCTTCCAAGATGGATCGCGTATTTCAAAACCCGGCATGAAGACGTTGCCATCAACGTCGTTACCGTCAATACCCGCGAAGCGTTCGCCCTCCTGAGCGAGCACCGGGCAGACGTGGCGGTTATTGCGGGAGGCTGGGAGCAGCCCCGAATGAAATGGGAGCATCTGTTTGACGACGAGCTGTGGTTTATCGTTCCGGCCGGGCATCCTCTGGCGAACCGCGAAGCCTCTTTAGAGGAAATGATGGAAGAAACGTTCGTCATCCGGGAGGAGGGAAGCTCGACCCGGGAAAGGCTCCTTTCGATGTGCCGGACCTATAACGTAAGGCAGCCGAAGATCGGGATGCAGTTTAACGGCCTGCACGAGACGATTCGAGCGGTTGGCGCCGGGTACGGGGCAAATCTCATCTCGGCGATGGCGGTCCGCGAATACATCGAGCGGGGCGAAGTGGCCCGGGTGTATGTCCGGGATGTCGAGCTGAAACGGCCGATTGCGATATGCACAGCCGAGGATCATCCGCTAACGCCGGTCGCAGAATCGTTTATCCGGCTCATTCGAAGAAAATTAAGAGCAGAAGAGATCGAAATCGAGTTGGGTTAGGGTCAACCGTTCCTTCCGGGGAGCGGTTTTCTTTTTTTGGCTGCACGAGCAAATTAAAATTTGACAGTAACTATCAAAATAAATAAACTATCATTATATTTTAACTTCCAAAAAAATATTCGATCATCTAAAAAGGAGCTGGAAACATGAATAACGAGCCGAATCGGGGAAGAGCGCTCGTCATCGGGGGCAGTATGGCGGGGATGCTGGCCGCGCGGGTGCTGTCGGAGCATTACGACGAAGTTCTCATTATGGACAAGGACGACTTTCCGGAGAAGCCCGAACATCGTCCGGGCACGCCTCAGGCGTATCATCCGCACCGGCTGCTGCCGCGCGGCAAGCTCATTCTGGAGACCTGTTTCCCGGCTGGCTGGACGATTTGCTGGCGCAAGGGGCTTTTTCTAAAGAGGGCAAGCGCATCCGGTCCGTCAGTGTTTACGGAACCCTCGAAGTGATTGACCGCAAAGATGCCGGCGCCAGCCGGGCTCTGCTGGAATGGGTCATTCGCCGGCGCCTTCGAGCGCTCCCTAACGTGCGGTTTGCGAACGGGCACGAAGCGACGGGGCTGCTTACGGACGGCGCAAAAGTAACGGGCGTTACGATTCGGGAACGGGGAAAGAGGGCGCAGCATGCAGCGATCGAGGCCGATCTGGTGCTGGACGCTAGCGGACGGGCCTCCAAGCTGGTAAAATGGCTTCAGGCTCTAGGTTACCTTGTGCCGGAACCGGAGCGTCTGAAAGCCTCGCTCGGCTACAGCACGCGCTATTACCGAATCCCTCCGCATGTTGCGGAGCAATGGAGCGTGATCGTCACCGAAGGCGTTCCGGCCAAAGGGATCGGCACCGCCGTGTTCGGACCGGTTGAGCGCAATACGGCCGAAGTCGTACTGTATTACGCGGGCGGGCAGCGTTATCCGACGACCGATGCCGGGCTATACGAACAGGAGCTGGCCGCACTGTTGGACCCTTCGATTGCCGAGCTGCTGCAAGCGTGCGAGCCTCTGGGGCCGCCGCGCGGGTATCGGGTGCCGGAATGCTTCCGGCAGCGCTTTGAGCGGATGGAACGATGGCCGTCCGGGCTGCTTGTGATGGGAGACGCGCTCTGCAACTTCGATCCGATCTACGGTCAGGGGATATACCGTCGCTGCCGTTGAAGCGGATTTGCTGGCGGCTCAACTGCGCGAACGGCGCACCCGGCCGATGCCGTTCTTCGAACGCGAAGCGTTCAGGCGGATGCACGAGGCGATCGATCCCGCCTGGTGGCTCGCGGCCGTTGCCGACCTGTGCTGGCCCGGCGTAGAATATAAGGGATCGCATTCGCGGGAAGGGATAGCCTCCGCCCAAACCTATTTTGAGCTGTACCGCAAGCAAGCCGTCGGCAAGCCCGATATGGAATTATTCGGAAAATATATGATGATGAACGGCTTGCTCTTATCGCCGCGGGAATTATTGAACGCGGAATCGGTCCGCGCCGTGCTGGCCGCCGATCCATCGGGCGAGGGAGAGCGGCTGTTAGCCGCATTTGCGATTGAAGATCGGGATCGGCTGGAGCAATTTCTGGATCGGACAATCCCGGCGGGAAGCTATAATACAAGAAGATCGGAGAGTGAGCCAGGTGTCACCGGAAGATAAACGGACCATGGGGCTGCGCGAGCGCAAAAAAGCAAAGGCCATGGCAGCGGTTCAAATGCACGCGCTGCGGCTGTTCCGCGAGCTGGGCTATAACGCCACGACGGTGGAGCAGATTGCGGAGGCAGCGGAGATTTCGCCCAGCACCTTTTTTCGTTACTTTCCCGCCAAGGAGGACGTGCTGCTGCGAGACAATTACGATCCTGTTCTCGTCGCTGCATTCGAAGCCCAGCCGTCCTCTCTGAGCCCTCTACAAGCGGTCCGCAGAGCCTTTGTTTCGGCGATTGCCGACATGTCCGCCGATGAGCTTGCCATAGTGCGCGAACGAGATCAGCTCATCGTGTCGGTGCCGGAGCTGCGGGCGGCGGCGTTGAACAACTTGACCCAGACGATGCAGCTGATCGCGGAGCTGGTTGCCAAGCGCGTCGGCCGCAAGCCGGACGACGCAGCCGTGCGAACCTTCGCCGGAGCGGTCATCGGCGTCAACATCTCGGTCATGCTTTACTACGCGGAACACCCGGATGCGGACTTCGCCGAATTGCTGGACGAAGCGCTGAGCAAGCTGGAAGCGGGCCTGCCGTTGTGAATCACTGCAAAAACCGTTATCGTCCTCGTTCGATAACGGTTTTTTGCTTATTCAACGCAAAGGAAGCGGGCACATCCAAACGGTAGCCTATACCCCAGACGGTGCGAAGCATCGAGGCGGCGGACGGCGAGACGGCGTGCATTTTTTCCCGGATGCGCCGGATATGGGAGTCCACCGTCCGAAAATCCACGATCACCTCGTACTTCCATACTTCCTTAAGCAGCTCTTCGCGCGTTAACGTCTTATTCTCGTTCAAGGCAAAATAACGCAGCAGGTCGTACTCCTTCAACGTCAGTGCAATCTCATGGCCATCGATCAGCACGCGCCGGGCCAAATGCTCGATGACCAAATGCGGCAGCACGATATCGTGGCGCGATTTGTTCTTCAGCCGGAGCCTCCCCGGCGCGGTGCGTTTCAGAATGGCGTGGATGCGGCAGATCAGCTCGCGCGGACTGAACGGCTTCAGGACATAATCGTCCGCTCCGGCCTCGAAGCCTTGGAGGCGGTCGTTTTCGTCCCCCTTGGCCGTGAGCAGGATCACCGGCGTCGTCTTAACCTGTTTTAGCAGCCGGCAAATCTCGGGGCCGCTCAGTCCGGGCATCATCCAATCGAGCAGCAAAATATCGTAATCGCGCTCCAAAGCCATCTGCAGCGCCTGCGTTCCGTCTCCGGTTTCGTCAACGGCGGCGCCGTCTATATTCAAATACAGGTGCAATATGCGGCGGATCCGGTCCTCGTCGTCGGCGATGAGCATCTTGTAAGCGAATGTCATGACAGTTCCTCCTTCACGCTTCTCATTGTAGCCTCAGACGGGGCAGGAGGCATGCCTCGAACGAGTCATTTCGGCGTCGGTCCGGTGAACAAAGCTTGTCTCCTTTGTGACAATGAGATGGCTCTTTCGTGTCATAGGAACCGGGGGCGAAATTAGGTAAGATGAAGGGGATGCCAGAAGACGAAGAAGTAAAGGAGGCTTTGAGCTTGGACTTTCAGTTGATGATGGATACGTACGGATTCCGGGTGGTGTGGGGGCCGGAGATGTTTCTGATGCTTGCGCTGGCGGCCGTATTTTACATGCGCTACAAGGGCGGCAAGGTGTCCGGACGGCAGACGGCGAGCTTTTTTGCCGGGCTGTTTTTGCTGTATTTTGCGCTCGGAGGGCCGCTGAATCTGGGCGGTCATTTCTGGTTCAGCATCCATATGCTGCAGCAGTCCGTGATGTATCTGATTGTTCCGCCGCTGCTGCTTCGGGGGATGCCGGAAGGCTTTTTCCGGGCACTCAGCGACAATCCGTGGAGCAGGAGGGTGATCCGTGTCTTCGGGAACCCGATCCTCGCGATGTTTTTGTTCAACGGCGCTTTTTCTTTCTATCACATTCCGGTCATTTTCGATGCGGCGATGTCCAATTATGCGCTGCATAATGCGCTGCATTTGCTGCTGTTCTTCTCGGCGTTCGCTTTATGGTGGTCCGTGTTCAGTCCGGCGGGGGCGATCTATGCGATGAGCGAGCTGAAAAAAATGGGGTACATTTTCTTGAACGGCATTTTGCTGACGCCGGCCTGCGCGCTCATCATCTTTGCCAAAGCGCCGATGTACGAGACCTACACGGCCGGCGCGCAGCTGCTTTGCCTGCCGTTCTACGCGATTCCGGTGGAGCCGGTGGCGTTCTCGAGCCCGTGGCTTACGCCGCTGTCCGACCAGCAGCTGGGGGGCGTGATCATGAAGATCATGCAGGAAATTTCGTACGGCTGCGTGCTTGGTCTCGTATTCTCTCAGTGGTACCGGAGAGAAAAAGACAAAGCAGAGGACCTTCCCGATCCCCTGCTTGATCCGGCGCCGTAAGCGTTATTTTGATCCGGCGATCTGCCGGATCATTTTCAGAATCTCGTCGTTGTCCATCGCTTCGCCCATCGTAAAAATTTTGCGGATCTGGCCTTCCTGATCGACCAGGAACAGCGACGTGACCGTATGTACGAATTCGCCGTCCTTCATTTTTTGCACCATCACGCCAAAATCTTTCGCTACGGCCGCCGTTTCCTTTTCCGTCCCGGTCAGCAGCGTCCAGCCGCTGTAATCCATCCCCATTTTGTCTCCGTACGTTTTGAACACTTGAGGCGTATCGCGCTCGGGATCGAAGGTAACCGATAGGAAATGGACTTTATTTCCCCACAGGCCGTCTTTCTTTAACTCGTTCTGCAGCTTGACCATATTGTACGTCGTTGCCGGACAGACGTCCGGGCAATTGGTGAACAGGAACTCCACCAAACGCACTTTGCCGTTCGAATCGCTAAAAGACACCTTTCCGCCGTCCAGCCCGCTCAGCTCGAAGTTCGGCGCCTGTTTCAAGACCGGCAGGGGCGGCCCTTGGTTGAACCAGGTATACAGGGAGACCGCAAGGGCGGCCAGCAGGAGGGCGACCGTCAATTTAAACCCGTTCTTTTGAATCCATGGCTTCATTCGTGAATTGTTCCACCTCCGGTTTCGTTATCCTTTCGCGCGCGTTATTTCTTTTCAGCCAGCCAGCGGGCGACGTTGGCCATCTCCTCGTCCTTCAAGCTGCTCTTGAACGCCGGCATGCCTCCGCGGCCGTTCTGGATCACTTTGTACAGCTGCTCGGTCGACAGCTTGCCGCCAACCTTCTGAAGATTCGGTCCCATCTTGCCTTCCAGGTCGCTGCCGTGACAGGCGATGCAGGACTGCTTGTAGACGGCTTCGGCAGCCTGGGCGTTCAGCGGAGCATCGGGAAGGGCCGGAGCGGCCGCTTCCTGCTTGGCCTCGCCCGAATGCCGCTGCACCTCGGCGAACAAAAATCCCATGCCCAGAACACAGGCAATTCCGCACAGGGACACCATAATCCATCGATGCATGACATGCGCCTCCTTTCATTTTCAGGATAATCCTAGCACTTTCGTTTCCGGCTTGTATATAGCACTTTGGAGTCAGAGTGAAGCGCTTCATCCGGAGATTTGTCACGAAATTGTCGATCGGCCGGCGGGAAATAGCCCGACTGAGTCATGGGGGTTTGCGGCCGGGTATGGTTAGATGGAATCACAGGATTACGATCGTCGAACGGACGGCGAGAAAGCACGAAGCGACCGCCGCCGGAAGGGAGGAGAGGGGATTCCATGAGGCAACCGATTCGAATTATGCTGGCCGACGACCATGCGCATGCGCGTCAGGCGATGCGGGAAATTATTCAAGCGGACCCGGAGTTCGAGATCATATGCGAGGCGACCAACGGAAAAGAGGCGGTGCAGCTGGCGGAGCAGTGGATGCCCGATGTCATTCTGATGGATATCCGGATGCCCGAATTGGACGGCCTGGAAGCGACCAAGCTGATCAAAGAACGATTCCCGTATGTCAAAATTGTCATGGTCACGGTATCGGACGATATCACGCATTTGTTCGAGGCGCTGAAGAAAGGTGCGCAGGGCTACTTGCTGAAAAACCTTCACCCCGCCTCCTGGCATGAATACTTGCGGGCTGTCGCGATCGACGAAGCCCCGATGTCCCGGGAGATCGCCGTGCGCCTGCTTCAGGAGTTTTCCTCCGTCAGGCAGAGCATCCCCGACCATTCACCGCTCACCGGGCGGGAAAAGGAAATCTTGGAGTGCGTGGCCAAAGGGAACTCCAACCGGGAAATTTCGGAAATTTTATCCATCTCCGAGCATACGGTGAAAAACCATCTGAAAAATATTTTGCATAAGCTGCATTTGGACAACCGGGTGCAGTTGATGCGCTATGCCTACGAGAAGGGCTGGATCCGGGGGTAGGAAGCTCCGCCAAGCGGAAAAAATTGAGGGCAGCGCTGCGTTAACCCTCCAAAATATTGGATGAAAGCGACTCTTCCTGCCCGTCATGCGAATTTATATAATATGCAATTAAAAATCTGAACGAATTTACGGCGAGGTCAAAAAAAGCGGCAGCCCGGGACTTCATGTTACGTCCGGGGTTGTCGCTTTACTTTTGGTGAAAAATAAGTAAATAGAACCATATTTTAGGTTGATCAACCGATTGGAGGCCGTTTATAATGAAATTACAGCTTGTGTAAACGTTATCATTTTGTTGCTGCTTTGGAACAGAAGCTTTGATCCGAAAATGAGGAGGGAATTATGTTGAAAAGAGGAAAGCTGCTAAGTTTTTTTCTGCTGTTGACTCTCCTGGTCGCCTTGCTGCCCGGAGGCCATGCGGATGCGGCCCCGAACTGGAATCTGGTCTGGAGCGACGAATTTAACGGCAATGCTTTAAATTCCGCCAACTGGTCTGCGGAGATCGGCACGGGCCAGAACGGGTGGGGAAACAACGAGCTGCAGTATTATACGAACCGGCCCGAAAATGTGCGGGTTGCGGACGGGAATCTCGTCATTGCGGCGCGCAAGGAGTCTTATGGCGGGATGAACTACACCTCTGCACGGATCAAAACCCAAAATTTGAAAAGCCTTACTTACGGAAAAATCGAAGCGCGCATCAAGCTGCCCTCCGGTCAAGGGCTGTGGCCGGCATTTTGGATGCTGGGCTCGAATATCAATGCGGTGGGCTGGCCTAAATGCGGCGAGATCGACATTATGGAACGGGTCAACAACAACCCGCATGTCAACGGCACCGTACACTGGGATGCGGGAGGACACGCCGATTACGGACGGGTTTCCGGCAATCTCGATTTTTCCCAGTATCACGTGTACAGCATAGAGTGGGATTCCAAATATATCCGATGGTTTGTGGATGGCCAGGAATACAACGCTTTTTATATTGAAAATGGCACCGGGAACACGGAGGAGTTTCAACGGCCGTTTTTCCTCCTGCTGAATCTTGCCGTGGGCGGCAATTGGCCCGGCAGTCCCGATCCTTCCACACCGTTCCCGGCGCAAATGCTGGTGGATTACGTGCGCGTGTACCAAGCGCAGCCGGGCATCGTCAACGGAGGCATTTATACGATCGCCTCCAAGGCCAGCGGCAAGGTGATGGATGTTGTGGACGTGTCGACGCAGAGCGGGGCCAAAATACAGCAATGGACCAACTACGTCGCGAATAACCAGAAGTTCAAGGTGGAGAGCGCCGGGGACGGCTACTACAAGCTCACGGCCGTTCACAGCGGAAAAGTGCTGGATGTGCCCAACTCGTCGACTTCCAGCGGCGTGCAGCTGCAGCAGTGGGACGATAACGGCAGCGCTGCGCAAAGGTGGAGCATCGTCGATGCGGGCGGCGGCTATTACAAGCTGGTTTCCAAAGCGAGCGGACTGGTCGCGGACGTATCCGGCTCCTCGACCGCCGACGGCGCGGCGGTCCAGCAGTGGAGCGACAATGGCACGGATGCGCAAAAGTGGTCGTTTGTCAAGATCAACTGACCTGTCGGCGCGAAGCCAACAACGCTAAAGCAGCCTTCTTCCGCCAAAGGCTGCGACGGTAAATAAACCGTCTCTTTGCACCGGGGACTATCCCTCATTGTGCAAAGAAACGGTTTCTTTTTTACGCTTATGGAAGCGGGGGGCGATAAGCCATTCCGGGCCTTACAGAGGGCCCTTTGCGGGCTACGCTTTGGCGAAGCGCGCTCGGAACTGTTCGGCGGCGGCGACCATATTGCGCAGGGAAGCGACCGTTTCTTCGACGCCCCGCGTCTTGAGTCCGCAATCCGGATTGATCCAGAACAGCTCCGGCTCCAGGACGGACAGCGCGCGCTCGATCGTGCGGACCATCTCGTCGACGGCTGGCACCCTCGGGCTGTGAATGTCGTATACGCCCAGACCGATGCCCTGATCGTACGTGTGCTCGTCGAAGCTCTGCATCAGCTCGCCGTGGCTGCGCGACGTTTCGATGGAAATGACGTCCGCATCGAGGGCGCGGATCGCGTCGATAATGTCATGAAACTCGCAGTAGCACATATGCGTGTGAATTTGCGTCGTGTCCTTCAAGGCGGCCGAAGTCAGGCGGAAGGCGTGCACCGACCAGTTCAGGTCATGCGGCCAATCCTGCCGCTTCAAGGGCAAGCCTTCGCGCAGCGCAGGCTCGTCGATCTGGATCATGCCGATGCCTGCGTCCTCCAGCGCTTCCACCTCTTGGCGCAGTGCCAAGGCGATCTGGTAGGCGACTTGCTCCCGGGGGATATCGTCGCGGACGAACGACCAGTTCAGGATGGTGACCGGACCGGTAAGCATGCCTTTGACCGGCTTGCTCGTCAGCGACTGCGCATAGACCGTCTCCTCCACCGTCATCGGCTGGACAAATTCGACATCGCCGTAGATGACCGGCGGCTTGACGCAGCGGGAGCCGTACGATTGCACCCAGCCGTTCCGGGTGAACAGGAAGCCGTCCAGCTTCTCGCCGAAAAATTCCACCATGTCCGTCCTTTCGAATTCGCCGTGCACCAGCACGTCCAAACCGAGCTCTTCCTGAAGCTTGATCCAGGTCTGAATCTGCTCCTGAACGAAGGCGCGGTACTGCGCTTCGTTCCATTCCCCGGTTCTCCAGCGTTTGCGCGCTTGTCTCACTTCCGCCGTTTGCGGGAAACTGCCGATCGTCGTTGTCGGCAGGAACGGAAGCCGAAATTTATTTTGCTGAAGAATACGGCGCACGGAGTAAAGGCTCCTTCGCGACGACGGCTGCCCGGCAATGTGCCGGGCAGCCGCTCGCACGGCGGCCCGGTTGCGGACCGGGGAGGCGTTCAGCTCCCGGACGAGGCGCGCGCTTGCTTCCAGCGCGGACCGTACGGCGTCCGTCCGTTCTCCGGCCGCCGCCTTGCTCAGCAGAACGACTTCATCCAGCTTCTCGTCGGCAAAGGCCAGGAAGGGCAGCAGGTCGGCGTTCGCCTGCTCTTCCGTCCGGGTCGTTACCGGAACGTGCAGCAGACTGCAGGAAGGCTGGACGACCAGCGTCCCCGACGGGACCAGAGCGGACACCTCGTCCAGCAGCCGCAGCTTGGCTTCCAGATCGGCCAGCCATACGTTCCGCCCGTCGATCAATCCGACGCCTAGCGTTTTGCCGGCCGGGAAGCCGTGCGCCCGCAGGGCGGCGAGATTCCGCTCTGCCCCGTGGACGAAATCGAGTCCGATGCCTTGAACCGGCAGGGCGATCGCCCGCTCGTAGTGCTCGACCGAATCGAAATACGTCTGCAGCAGCAGCTTCAGACCGGGGGCGGCGGCGCGAAGCTGCGCATATATATCGGTGATCCGCTCCATATCGCTCTCCGATAAAGAGGTAACCAGAATCGGCTCGTCGATCTGTACCCACGTGGCGCCTTCCTGCTCCAGCTCGGACAAAATTCGTTTGTACAGCGGCAGCAATAATTCGATGAAGGTGTCCAGCTGCTCCGGCGCATAGCCTTTGGACAGCTTCAGGAACGTATACGGTCCGATCAGGACGGGCTTCCCGTCGATGCCGAGCTTGCGCTTCGCTTCGCGGTAAGCCTCCAGCGGCTTGTTCATGGTTAAAACAGGAGTCAGACCGTTCAATTCGGGCACGATGTAGTGATAGTTCGTGTTGAACCATTTGGTCATCTCGCATGCCGGAGCGCCTTGGGTTCCGCGGGCCATGGCATAATAGATGGCGAGAGGGACCGGACCGCTGTCGTAAGCAAAACGCTTCGGAACGAGTCCGAACATCGCCGCCGTATCGAGCATATGGTCGTATAACGAAAAATCTCCTACCGGAATCAGCCCGATTCCTTTTTCCTGCTGAACCTTGAGATGCGCCAGACGGAGCGCCTCCAGCCCGCTTACAAATTGCTCCTCCGGCAATTTGCCCGCCCAGAACGCCTCCAGTAGCTTTTTCCATTCCCGCTTCGCGCCGATGCGCGGGTACCCGATATTGCTGCTTACGATCTGACTCATGTTTATTAGCCTCCCAAGGTTTTATTTTTTTTCTTGCTACGTTAAGTCTGGAAATAAAAAAAGGCATCTTTACCCTAAAGCGAAAAGGATAAAGATGCCCCTCGTCTGATACGCACGGCGGCTGCCATCTTTAACACCTCCCTATCTCCCGTAGGTAAAGCAGTGCTGTTAGAACAGGCAGGTCTCCTGGCTCCGGAATCATGGTCTTGCGCCGGCCTTCCCAATCCGCAGATCAGTGGCTAAAGATGGCGACAGACTCCTCCGTTACAGTGGCGGGACCGCGCCGGCGTTTCACCGGCTTCCCTTTTAAGCTCCGATACGCGAACGTAGGGGAGCACCTGTTCCCACGATATGCAGTTGTGATTCCGTATAAATATACAACTAAAATGATAGGAATACAATAGTTATTATTTTCGGTCCTTCAAGGAAAACCCGGGAATGACCCTTTTGCCGATCAGCGGGATATAAAAGACGAAGCATTCGCAGAGGGCCAAGTATCCGATGTAGGCCCCTGTGTTGAAGTCTTTGTTGATGGTGCTGAAGCTATAGACGACGGAGGCTCCGAGAAGAACGAACATGCCCCCGACACTGCACAGGGTGATCCATGTCCGTAAGTCGTCGTCTTTACGGCGATTCGCAACGAGAAGCCAGAGGAGCAGGAGTACCGCCGCTGCCGTAAACATACAAGACCATTTGGCGAACTGATCATATTGACGGAGCACTTGATCAATGAATTCCCGCTCAAAGTACGTCCTTTTGGCCAAAGCTTCCTTCAGCATGAGTCTAACGGCAAACAGCGTCCCAATCAAGCCGCCTGTCGCCAGCACCGACGAGATCGTCATATACAGCCGACGGAAAAGCGGACGCGCGTTAAAGCTGAAAACGATATTGCATACGATCAGCAGGATTAGAGCTACCGCCCAAGGTTCAATTATTATTGTCATTCCTTGACTTGCCTCACGTTCCCTCTCAATGGTGTTATTTCTAAAACAGCTTTCATTGCTTCGACGCTGCGGGGCGGGGCATGGTCTTTGCGGATGGATGCGGGGAGCGCTTGCCAAAGCTCCAGCAGCATGGGCGGCTCCAGTCCGAGCGAGCGCAGCTTCTCTTCGTCGGCGAACACTTCGTGCGGCGGACCTGCCATACAGCATGCGCCTTGGTCCATGACCAGCACCCAATCGGCCCAAGCGTAGGCCAGATTCATGTCGTGGGTCGCCATCGCGACCGTAATTCCCTGCTCGTGGGCGAGGTCCAGCTCCTCCAGCAGCTGCCGCTCGGACAAGCGGTCGAGGTAAGCCGTCGGCTCGTCCAGCAGCAGAAGCTCGGGTTCCAGCACGAGCACGCCCGCCAGCGCGACGCGCTTCTTTTGTCCCAGACTCAGCTGGTGGAGCGGGGTGTCGGCGAGAGGCTTCAGCCCCATGGAGAGCAGCATCCGCTCCGTGCGGACGGCAATCTCGCTCTCCGGCAGCCCGGCATTGCGCAGACCGTAGGAGATGTCTTCGAATGGCGTATTCAAGATCAGCTGCTGCTCCGGGTCCTGGAATACAAGACCGACCTGACGGCGAAGCCGCAGCAGATCGTCGCGGCGGTACGATAAAGGCACGCCCTTCAGCTTCAGCTGTCCCGAAACGGGGCGGTGGATGCCGATCGCATGCAGGAAAAAGGTCGATTTGCCGGACCCGTTATGGCCGCAGATCGCCGTTTTTTTTCCTTGCGGTATGGTGAAGGTCAAGCTGCGCAGCGCTTCCTCCCGGGTGCCGGGATAGCTGTACCGGAGGTCCAGCGCTTCCAACATTGGTTTCATACGATTCCCCTCCAGCGGAGCCAGCACTCCAGCAGTAATAAGATCGCGACGCCGATGCCGCTTTCGAGGCGGTATCGGACAGGGACCGCGCCGGCCCGGTAAGGGGCCGGACGGATCTCCTCAGTAAATCCTCTGGAGACGAGACCCTGCGACAATCCTTTGTAGCGGTGCATCGTCTTGACAAACAGCCGGACGATCAGCAGCGCCGTGTCATTCAGCCTGCCGCGGAAGCCGTTGTGTCCTCCGCGGGCCCGCTGCGCGGTATACAGATCGTGCGCCGTCTCCGTCAAAATAAACAGGAAGCGGTACGTGATCAGCATGAGCTCAAGCGCCAGCGCCGGAACGCGCAGACGTTGCATAACTTGAAACAGCTCGGCCACCGGGGTCGTAAACATGACGAACGAAACGGCCGACAAGCAAGCGGCCGTACGCATGAACAACGCCGCAGCCGTACGCAGCCCTGTCTCGGTGACGTAGACGGACCCGTACGGCCGGGACCACAGAACGAACACAGAGGAGCCGGGAGCGGCAGCGCTTCCCGGCTGGATCTCGACGAGCAGGGCCGGCAAGCTGGCGATAAAAAATAAGCAAGCCGTTCCCAGCATCGCCATATGGGCTTTCAGCGGAATTCGGGCGTACCGGACGACCCACACGATCATCCAGGCGAAGATCGCCGCCTGGACAGGAGGATGCGACCCGTACGACAGCATGAACAGCGCGGCCGCGAAGCCGCATTTCCACATCGGGGATATGCCGCGCAGCCGGTTGCCGTAAGAAAGCGAATCGATCAGCCGGATCATTGCGGTTTCGACCTGGATGCCTTGCCCCGGAACAGGCCGATCACGTATCCGATAAATCCGGCTCCGATGGCGGCCTGCAGCGCGAACAGCATGCTTTCGGTTTCGGCCGGCGGCTCCAGCAGCGACGAGAACCAAGGCTCGTAGGACGGCTGGATCGTCTTGATCATTTCTTCGGCGGCCCCGTCGGCACCGCCGAACTCCGCGTTCACGAAGAGCAGCGGCAGTACGGACAGCAGGACGACGGCGGCTAGCAGCAGGATGTTTTTGGTTCCGGTTTTCACAGCTCGCGCGCTCCTTTCATTTTACGCTGCAGCAGCGACAGCTCTTCCGAGCTGTAAGTCTGCAGCCAGTTCCAGATTAATACGGTCAGCAGCCCTTCGCTGATCGCCAGCGGAATTTGCGTGACGGCGAAGATGCCGCCGAATTTGAGAAGCGAGGCCGCCACGCCGCCTTGCTCGGCGGGAAAAGCAAGCGCCAGCTGAAGCGATGTCACGATGTAAGTGGACAAGTCGGCGAGGGCCGCTGCCGTGAAGATGGACAGCTTCTGCCTGCGGGTCGATTTCATCATTCCCTTGTAGACCATGTAACCTACGAACGGACCCGCGACAGCCATGGAGAACGCGTTGGCTCCAAGGGTCGTCAGCCCGCCGTGGGCAAGCAGCAGAGCTTGAAACAGCAGCACGATGGAGCCAAGCACGCTCATCGGCAGCGGACCGAACATGACCGCTCCGAGCCCCGTGCCCGTCGGATGCGAGCTGCTTCCCGTCACGGACGGAATTTTCAGCGCCGACAGCACGAAGGTAAAGGCGCCGGCCAGTCCGAGCATAATTTTCAGCTCCGGCGTTTCTTTCGTTATCTTCCGGAGTGCCCGCAGCCCGAGAATGAAGAAGGGCAGAAAGGCGGCCCACCAGAAAACGGCCCAGCCGAGCGGAAGAAATCCTTCCATAATGTGCATGGCGTAAGCGGATTCTGGCGCGTTCAACGACAAGTACAGCGTCAAACCGCTTACCAAAAGCAGGGTGCCGATCGTCTTTTTCTTTTTCATAATTTTCCTCCTGAACGATACTCGTAAACCAAAAAAAAGACCGATCCTGTAGGATGGGTCTCGGGTACGCACGCCGATAAACGACAATGCGCGCAGGTCATTGTCCGGCTCTGTTCGTACACCTCTCCTTTCCGCGAAGGCTTTGGGGTGCCTCGATAAGGTAGGTCTCCTGGCTCTCGGATCGTCGCGTTCTTTCGCCTTCCCCGACGGATGAATCGAGTGACGTGATGGAAAGAAAACTCCCCGAATACAGTGGCGGGACCGCTCGGGATTTGCACCCGATTCCCTGTTACCCTTTGCTATGAGCAAAGGCACCTTATCGATCAAGTATGCAGTTGTCTGGTGCTTGCGTAGAATGCCGATACAAAACTATTCGATACAACCGGAACAATTTCCTTTCGAAAGTCCAAAAATATTTACTCGTAATAGCCTTCGGTCGATTTGCGGAACGTCCGGAATTGATTCGCATCGTGTCCGAACCATACTTGGGATTTCGTTCGCGCTGCGAGAGTGCGGATTCGCTCGACCGCGCTCCGGTACCCGAGCGAGTCGTACAAGATGCCCGGCGGCTTGACCGGCGGGCCGAAGCTTTCCGCCGTATAGACGGCGTCGGATGCGAGGATGATTCCGCCCGTTTCCGGCATGTCGATGTGCAAGCCCAGCATGCCCCAAGCATGGCCGCTTCCAAAGTTAAGAAGCCGGATGCCTTCGGCCAGCTCCAAGGTATCTTCATTGCGCTTGACCGTTTTCCACTGCAAATGGTTTTTGATCCACGCATCGATGTCCGCCCAAATATAGCCGCTTTCTTTTTGATTGCGGGCATAGGATTGCAGCGCGCCGTTCAGCTCGTCCTCATGGACGATAATCGTCGCGTTCGTGAACATCTCCAGGCATCCGGCATGGTCCAGATGCAAATGAGAGGCAACGACGTACTTGATGTCCTCGGGTCTTACTTTCAGCAGCTCCAGCCGGTTAGGCAGGTAGCATTCCTCGCTTGCCGTCCAGGGGAACGCCTGCTGGGTCGCTTGGGTCCAGCGTCCTTGGGCGCCCATCGAGTTCGGGTTGCAGGACGTATCGAACAAAATTTTCCCTTCCGGATGATCGATCAATACGGTGTAGATCGGAAATTCCACGAACTGCGTCTGCGCATTGGGGTTGCCAATCGTCGCCGGATTGTGCATGGCGTTCAGCCAGTTTTTGTCCATGCATCCGGCCGTTGTCCATCACATACAGCTTGGGCCGGGCTTTCACTATATTTGACATATTCATTCCTCCCATTAATAAACAAATATATTCGCTTGTACGCCCGCTCATGCTCCGGATTTCATCTTTGGCGGGCGGTACTCCACATCGGGACGACGGGCAAAAGGGAGGGACTGGGATTGCATTACGAACCGGTTGTAAATCTGGCAATCGCTCACGCGGTTGCTTTTTTGCATTCGTGCCGATTTTGGTAAATTTCGAAAAAAGCCTTGACTGACGCAGCCTTGTTGTCTAATATAGTTTAAGATTGTTCATTAAGAATGATTCTCAATATCGTTCGATTATACGTTGATAATGAAAATCATTATCGGAAGCCCATTACTAAATTCATGTAGGGAAACATTATGAGAAAAACTTATTTGATCCTTGCTCTGATTGTTTTATCCGTTGTCTCTTTATTTATCGGCGCCAAAGATTTGACGCTGACCGACATTCTGCAGTGGAACGAGGAGAAGGTCGAGGTGCTGCTGATCAGCCGGTTCCCGCGTTTGATCAGCATCCTGATCGCCGGCATGAGCATGAGCATCGTGGGCCTCATTATGCAGCAGCTCAGCCGCAATAAATTCGTCTCCCCGTCGACCGCGGGCACGATGGATTCGGCCAGTCTGGGCATTTTGGTTGCCCTGCTGGTCTTCACGCAGGCGACCCCGCTGCAGAAAATGTCCGTCGCCTTTATATTTTCACTGGCCGGTACATACGTGTTTATGAAAATTCTTGACCGGGTGAAATTTAAGGATACGATCTTCATCCCGCTCGTCGGTCTCATGCTCGGCAATCTCATCGAATCGATGACGACGTTCTTTGCTTACAAATACGATCTGATTCAAAGCATGACGTCGTGGCTTCACGGGGACTTCTCGGTTGTGCTGAAAGGCCGCTACGAGCTGCTCTACATCAGCATTCCCGCCACGGTGCTGGCTTACCTGTTCGCCAATAAGTTTACGGTCGCCGGGATGGGGGAGGATTTTTCCGTCAACCTCGGATTGAATTACAGACAGGTGGTCAACATCGGGCTTATTATTGCGGCCCTGGTGACCTCGGTCGTCGTGCTGACGGTCGGAATGATTCCGTTTCTCGGCTTGATCATTCCGAACATCGTCACGATTTATCAAGGGGACAACCTGAAAAAAAATCTTCCCCATACCGCTTTGCTCGGAGCCGTCTTCGTTCTGGCCTGCGACATTTTCGGGCGGGTGATCATTTATCCGTATGAAATTTCGATCGGATTGACCGTGGGGGTTATCGGAGGCGGGATTTTTCTCTACCTGCTTATGAGGAGAAAGAAATATGAGCAATAAAGTCAAGTTAACTTTGCTTGCCGTGATAGCCGTCGCTTTGGTTGTGCTGTTTATGGTCATTCAGTCGGGCGGCAATTGGGATTACATCGTTCCCCGCCGGGGCAAGAAGGTGCTCGCGCTGCTGCTTACCGGCTTCTGCATCGCCTTCTCGACCATGATATTTCAGACGATTACGAACAACCGGATATTGACGCCCAGCATGATCGGACTCGATTGGCTCTACATGCTGATCCAAACCGCGATCGTCTTTATTTTCGGCGCGGCCAGCCTGACGATGATCAGCAACCAATGGAATTTCGCGCTCTCCGTCGGATTGATGGTGCTGTTCGCGCTGCTGCTCCATAAGCTGATGTTTCGCAGAGAGGGAACGAACATTTATTATTTGCTGCTCGTCGGGCTTGTTCTCGGAACGCTGTTTCAAAGCACGTCCTCGTTCATGCAGATGCTGATCAACCCGAACGCGTTCCTGGTGCTGCAAGGCAAGCTGTTTGCCAGCTTCAGCAGCGTCAACTCGGATCTACTGACGATCTCGGTCGTCGTGGTGCTGGTCATTACGCTGTATTTTAAGAAGCTTCTTACCTATTTGGATGTCATTTCGTTAGGCAAAGAGCATGCGATCAATCTGGGCGTGCCGTACGACAGCATCGTGAAAAGGCTGCTGATCGTCGTCGCGATTCTGGCGTCGATCGCTACCGCGCTGGTCGGCCCGATTACGTTCTTCGGTCTGCTTGTCGCCAACGTCACGCACCAATTTTTGCGCACGTACCGGCACAGCCAGCTTATTCTCGGAGCGGTCCTGATCGGGATGATCGCCTTGGTCGGCGGGCAGCTGATGGTGGAGCGGGTGTTCACCTTTACGACCACGCTCAGCGTCATTGTGAATTTCATCGGCGGGTCTTACTTTTTATATCTTCTGTTGAAGGAGAATAAGTCGTGGTAGAAGTACGGAACGTAACGAAAACCTACGGGAACAAGCGCGTCGTCGATCAAGTCTCCGTCAAGGTCAACAAAGGGAGCATCACCGCTTTTATCGGGCCGAACGGCGCCGGCAAAAGCACGCTGCTGTCCATGATGAGCCGCCTTCTGACGAGGGATGAGGGAGAGGTATGGATCGAAGGCAAAGAAATCGGGCAATACAAGAGCGGCGAGCTGGCCAAAAAGATCTCGATTCTCAAGCAGTCCAACCATATCGGCATCCGCTTGACGGTGCGCGAGCTTGTCAGCTTCGGACGCTTCCCTTATTCGCAGGGCAAGCTGACGAAGGAGGATTGGACATTCGTCGACGAGGCCATCCGCTATATGGAGCTTGAGGAGATGCAGCACAAGTATATCGACCAATTGAGCGGCGGCCAGCGGCAGCGGGCCTACATCGCCATGGTCATCGCGCAGAATACCGAATATATTTTGCTGGATGAGCCGTTGAACAATCTCGATATGAAGCATTCGGTCCAAATTATGAAGGTGCTGCGGCGGCTGGTCGACGAGCTGGGCAAGACGATTGTCATCGTCATCCACGACATCAATTTTGCCTCCTGCCATGCCGACTATATCGTGGCGCTCAAGGACGGCAAGCTGATCCGCGAAGGTCCGACGTCGGAGATCATCGAGGAATCCGTGCTCAAGGACATTTACGATATGGACATTCACATCGAGGACATCAACGAGAACAAGATTTGCGTGTATTTTGCCTAACGGATTGTCAAAAGGACGCCATGCTGTCCTTTGCAATAAAAATTACGATTATTGAGGTGGTCAAAGATGAAAAAAATTTCATGGATGCTCATGATGCTGCTCCTGGCCGTTATGGTTGCGGCGTGCGGAACGAACGGCCCGGGCAGCTCCAACAATGCGGCAGGAGGAGCCAACAACGGCGGCGACGCGAAGAACGCGAACACGGCCGCCCCGAAGGACAACGAAGAGCTGACGATCAAGCATAAGCTCGGGGAAACGAAAGTCAAGAAGAACCCGCAGAAGGTCGTTGTGTTCGACTTCGGCACACTGGACTCCCTTGATAAATTGGGCGTAGAAGTAGCCGGCGTTCCGTCGAAAAACCTGCCTTCCTATTTGTCCAAATACAAGGACAGCAAGTATGCGAACGTAGGCGGCCTGATGGAGCCGGACTTCGAGAAAATCAACCAGCTCAAGCCCGATCTGATCATCATTTCCGCACGACAGTCGACGAAATACGAAGAATTCAAAGCAATCGCGCCGACGATCTTTATGGGCGTTGACGAGAAAAACTACATGAAATCGTTCGAAGACAATGTGAAGCAGCTCGGCCAAATTTTCGGCAAGGAAGCGGCAGCGGAGAAAGAGCTCGCCGCCATCAACGACTCCGTCAAAAAGCTGAAAGAAAAAGCGTCCGCAGACGGCAAAACCGCATTGATTATCCTGACGACCGGCGGCAAAACGAGCGCTTACGGCCAAGGCTCGCGCTTCGGCATTATCCACGACGTATTCGGCTTCGCGCCGGTTGACAAAGATATCAAGGTCGAGACGCACGGCCAAAGCGTGACGTTCGAGTACGTGGCGCAAAAAGACCCGGACTACCTGTTTGTCGTCGACCGCGACGCCGTTGTCGGCAACGGCACGCCGGCGAAGCAAATCGTCGAAAATGAGCTGACGAAGAAGACGAAAGCCTACAAAAACGGCAAAATCATTTATCTCGATTCGAACTACTGGTATCTGTCCGGCGGCGGCTTGATTTCCGTGGCCGAGATGGTGAAAGAAGCGGAAAAAGCGGTGCAATAACCGCCCATAGCGCAAGAATTTAACCCCACTCCCTTATGGCCAAAACGGCGATAAGGGAGTTTGTCGTTGTTTGGCCGCTTATCCCGAAGTCTGGCAGCGCCGGAATTCGCCGGGCGTCTCTCCGGTCAGCTTCTTGAACATCCGGATGAACGAGGTGACGTTCCGGTAGCCGATTCGCTCGCCGATATGCTGTATATTCAGATCGGAGCCCGTGAGCAGCTCCTTCGCTTTTCGAATGCGGACCCGGTTCAGGTGCTCGATGAAATTGTCGCCGGTTTTCTCTTTGATGTACACCGATAAGTAAGCGCTTGACAGGTTCAGCTCGGACGCGATCAGATCGAGCGAAATGTCGTCGGAGTACCGGTTCTCCAGCGTCTGCATGACGAATTCGATCACGCTGTCCTTCGGTTCTTTCTTCCCTTGAACGCTCCCTGCGCAGGTCGGGACGAATACGTCAAAGAAGCGCTTGAATTCGTCCAAGGTAAAGCAGATCTTCAGTTCCTTCAGCGCAGCTTGGGCCCGCCGGACGGCGCCGGCGTCGGTCCGGCGCAGCTCCATCGCTTTCACGACCCGGGAAGCGAAGCTCTCGGCAAAGCGGCGGCATTGGGGGAGCGTAGCCCCTTTCCGGTCCATCGCCTCCAGCATCCGGTGAAGCGCATGAAGCGTCATTTTGACGTTTCCCGCTTCCATATGGGCATAAAGCTCCTGCTCCTGCTCCGCGGGAAAGACGAACGCATCCGCTGCGGCGGCCGGTTCGAAAATAATTTGCGTTTCATTCACCGGACGGGCTTGCCCGAGCATGGCGGATACCTGCTCGTAGGCCCCGTGCAGCTCCGCCGATTGAACGTACGCGGAGCCAACGGCGATCGTGACCAGGCAGGTGCCGCGTTCCGTATCCAGCGTCTGCTTCAGGCGGCGCAGCGCTTCCGGCGCGCGGTCCGGCCCGTCCTGGCCGAAGACGACGGAGACGATCTGGTCGTTCTCGATTTGAAACGTATACGCGCGCAGCCCGTGCTCGGTCAGCACGAGGTCGACGTATTCGCCGACCGTGCGTTTCGTCGCTTCGCTCAGCGGCTCCAGTTTACGGTTGTTCAACTGGTAGAGCACCAGAAAAAACGGTCCTTCCTCCAGCATGAAATCGCGCCACTCGGTAACGCCGGTGTGCAGCGATTTCAGCTTCGCGATATAGCTGTAGTTGGTCAGCAGAGACTTGCTGCTCCGCAGCTCGTCGTGGATCCTCGCGCGCTCCTCCTTGAGTTTGGCGATATGATCGCCGATCGTATCGAACTCGTGAATTTCCGTTTCCACCCGGGGCAGGTTTTCTTCCCGCTGCTGCAGCGAAGCGATGATCCGCTTCACCGGGGATTGCAGCCGCCGGCTGAACCAATACGACAGGCCGAGGGCGGCCGCAACCGATGCGAGCTGAACGGCCGTTTGCGTCGTCCGCAGCTTGGACAGTTGAGCGGCGACGGCGGCGTAAGGAACGGCCGTAATGTAGCGCAGCCCGTTGTCGGGGTCCGTATGGACGAAAAAGTATTGGTCCCGGAACAGTTGGTAAGACTCGCCTGCGGCGAAGACGGGGAGCTCCCGAATGGAAGCCGACGCCGGGGAGCGGTACAGCATGCCGCCGTCCTCCGTTTGAATCAGAAACGGCACGCCGCCGAGCATCGCTTCGTTCATTTTGTCCGCATCCAGCATGGCGATCATCATATAGTTGCTGCCGGGCAGCTTGAACGAGAACGGAATCAGCGGCTTCGCTGCCGTGCCGAAGCGGTCCTGGGGATACGCCTGCGCCGGATGCAGACGGTAATTGCCCGCCCGGTCGAATTCCTCTTCCCAATATGCGGATGTATAAGGGGCGTGGAAGGCCGGGAGCGCATCCAGCCCGGTCCGGCTGCTGCTGCCTTCCTTGTCGGCCATAAACAGGTTGGAGCGGTAGAGCACGATCAGATTATCCAGATAAAACAGCGGATTGGCCGCAGACTCCCGCAATCTCCGCACGATATCGACCACGAGAAAGTAATTCGCGTTCTCTTGTTCCGCCGGAAGCAGCTGGCTGTTGAATTTGGCGATCGCGCTGTCGTTGTGCGCTTGAAAAAGCACCGTCTCCAGCCGGTCAAAATGCGTGTGATACCGCTCGGCCGCTTGGTCCAGCATCATCCGGTTCGAGGCGATGAGCTCCTCCCGGATCTTTTGCTGGAAGAATGAGAACAGCACATAGTTAAAGGCGGAAAGCAGCACGATGATGGCGAGGAAGCTGACGAACAGCCGGACGAGCAGCGATCTGCGCTTTTGTTTTGTGCGATCCACGGGCATTCCCTCCTGAGCGTATCCTTCTTTTGAAGTCCGGTGAAGAACAGGCCGCTGCGCTCGTTATACACGGACTTCTCAACTTGATGCTAACAAGAAGCGAAAGCAACAATCAACCCCTTTACGAAACCTTAAAACGCCGCGCCAAAATCGTGAAAACGCTTGCTACGTCTGGCTTCAGCCGTGTTTTTACCCGCCGGCGACCAAAGAAAATGTGTGTTGTCTAAAAAAGTGTAAATTTCATTTTCCGGCGGCACAGGCTACGATCAGATCGAAACACGACGCAAAGGAGGTGTGAATCCTTGAAGCAAGCGGCGCTGAACCGCCGGACCGGAGCGATCAGGAACGCGCATGGGAGCCGGTGGAGAAACCGGTGGAAGGGAATCAAGCGCAACTGGGAATTGTATCTGCTCATCGCTCCGGTACTCGCTTTCTTTATCTTATTCGAATATGTGCCCATGTACGGGGTGCAGATTGCATTCAAAAACTTTTTCGTGACGAAAGGAATCTGGGGGAGCCCATGGGTCGGGCTGGAGCATTTCGAGCGGTTCTTCGAAAGCTTCTATTTCTGGCGGCTGCTCGGCAATACGCTGTTCATCGGCTTGTATCAGATCGCGGCGGGGTTCCCGGTTCCGATCCTGCTGGCGCTTATGCTTCACGAGGTCGGGCATAAACGGTTCAAGCAGGGGATCCAGACGATTTTGTACGCCCCGCATTTTCTGTCGACGGTCGTTGTCGTCGGGCTGCTGCTGATCTTTTTGTCGCCGCAGTACGGTCTGGTCAATCATGTGCTGACCCTGATGGGATGGCAGCCGATCGCTTTCCTGACGCAGCCGGAATGGTTCAAAAGCGTCTATGTGCTGTCCGGCGTGTGGCAGCAGATGGGCTGGAACTCGATCATTTATTTGGCGGCGCTGGCGGCGATCGATCCGCATCTGCACGAAGCTGCGCAAGTCGACGGGGCAAGCCGGTTGAGGCGCATCTGGCATATCAATTTGCCGGGCCTCCGGCCGACGATCGTCATTCTGCTGATCCTGAATATGGGGACGGTGCTCGGAGTCGGCTTCGAAAAAATTTATTTGCTGCAAAATTCGCTCAATATGCAGGCTTCCGACGTCATTGCCACGCACGTATACCGCAGCGGCATTATTGGAGCCGAATACGGCTTCTCCGCCGCCATCGGCCTGTTCAACTCGGTGGTCAATTTTGCGGTGCTGGTGACGGTGAACGCCATCGCCCGGAAGGCGGGCGAAACCAGCTTATGGTAGAGGAGAGTACGAATGAAACAAAGCGTGTCGGACCGAATCTTTATCGTGACGGTGTATGCCGTTCTCGGATTGACGGCGCTGCTGGTGCTGTATCCGCTGTTCTTCGTGCTGATCGCTTCGGTCAGCAGCCCGCAGCTTGTGCTGAGCGGCGACATCTGGCTCTGGCCCCGGGACATCACGTGGAGAGGCTACGAGAAGCTGTTCGCGAACGAGGAAATCATGCGGGGCTACGGCAATACGATTCTGTATACGGCGGCAGGCACCGCCGTCAATGTGGCGATGACGGTAGCGGGAGCGTTCCCGCTGTCCCGGCGCGATTTTATCGGGCGGCAGTGGATTGCGGGGATGATGGTGTTCACGATGTTTTTCAGCGGCGGCCTGATTCCGACCTATCTGCTGATCAAGCAGCTCGGCCTGCTGAACACGTTCTGGGTCATGATTGTTCCAGGCGCCGTCTCCGTCTGGAACATTATCTTGATGCGGACGTTTTTCCAAAACGGGCTGCCGTTTGAGCTGCAGGAGGCGGCGGCGATTGACGGCTGCACCAACCTGCGCATCCTGTGGCGCATCGTGCTTCCGTTGTCCGCGCCGATTCTGGCCGTGATGGTGCTGTTCTACAGCGTAGGCCACTGGAACGCCTACTTCCAAGCGCTGATCTACTTGTCGGACCGGGACAAATACCCGCTGCAGCTCATTTTGCGGGAAATTTTGGTGCAGGGCGAGACGAAGGACATGGTCGACGTGTCGGAAGGCTCGCTGTCCGGCTCGGTGCTCGATGTGGAGTCGATCAAGTACGCCGCCGTGATCGTGGCGAATTTGCCTGTCCTGCTGCTTTATCCGTTCCTGCAAAAATATTTCGTCAAAGGCGTCATGGTCGGCGCGATCAAAGGTTGACAATTCGCTGAATTTAATCACATTTGTAAATATAACGGGAGGCTTGCAAACGATGAAAGCGAACAAGATGACGGCTCTGACGATGTCGGCGGTGCTGACGCTGGGAGTGCTGAGCGGCTGCGCAGGCTCGAAGGAAAGCGGCGGCAACGCCCCTGCGGGCGGCGGACAATCGGCGCAAAATGTCAACCCGACCGGCATGCCGATTGTGAAGGAGCCGGTCAAGCTGAAATTTTTTACCGGCAAATCGCCCCAGACGGGCAACAAATTCGAGGACACGCTGGTGTGGAAGGAATACGCCAAGCAGTCGGGCATCGACGTGGAATTTCAGCTCGTCCCGTTCGAGAGCCTGACCGAGAAGCGGAATCTCGCGCTGGCCAGCGGCGATTATCCGGATGCGTTCTATTCGGCGAGGGTGCCGGTGGCGGACTTGATGAAGTACGGCAGCCAAGGCGTATTCGTGAAGCTGAACGATCTGATCGACAAGCACGCGCCGAACCTGAAGAAGCTGCTGGAGAAATACCCGGATTTGAAAAAAGGTCTGACGATGCCGGACGGCGGCATTTATTCCTTCCCGTCCTTTTACAGCCCGGAATTTTTGCCGATGCTCATCGGCACGCCGCTGTGGATCAACCAAACGTGGCTCGACAAGCTGAACATGAAGGAGCCGGAGACGACGGAGGAATTTTACGCTTATTTGCAGGCGGTGAAAGAAAGCGATCCGAACGGCAACGGCCAGAAGGACGAAATTCCGCTCAGCGGCATGTTCGGCATCCAGACGATTCAGCGCTATATCGGAGGCGCTTGGGGGTTCGGCAACCGCGGAGCCGTCGCCCATCCGTATGTGGACATGGAACCGGGGGGCGACAAGCTCCGGTTCTACCGCCTCGATCCGAAGTACAAAGAAGTGCTGCAGTATTTGAATAAGCTGTATACCGAAGGGCTGATCGACAAGGAGATTTTTACGCTGAAGGATACGGCGCTTTACGCCAAAGGGGAAAAAGGGCTGTTGGGAGCCGCCTTCGTGCCCCATCCGCAAGCGGTCATGAACCAGAAGGGCTACGTCGGGCTCGGCGCGCTCAAGGGGCCTCACGGCGACCAGCTGTTCGTCTCGGTCAAAAACCCGATCGCCTGGCCGGGAGCGTTCGTCATCACGGATAAAAACAAGCATCCCGAAGCGACCGTCCGCTGGATCGATCATTTCTACGGAGACGAGGGAGCCACCTTCTATTTTATGGGACAAAAGGATGTCACCTACACCCAGAAGCCGGACGGCCAGCTGGAATATGTGGACGATATCAAAAAGAACCCGAACGGGCTGACGCTGGACCAAGCGGCGGCGCGGCATTTTACATGGCCGGGCGGAAGCTACCCGGGGTATGTGCAGGAGAAATATTTCAAGGGCTCGGAAAGCTTGCCGGAATCGATCGAGGCGGGCAAAAAAGCGTCCAAGCATCTGGTCAAGGACATGTGGTACGGCTTCAACTTCACGGAAGAGGAAACGGCATTCATGAATTCGAAGGGCGCGGACATTCACAAGCTGATCACCGAAACCGAAGCGAACCTGATTAACGGAACGGCGTCGTTCGACGATTGGGACAAATATGTCGCCACCGTGCAGAAGATGGGCGTCGACCAATATTTGAACATATACCGGGCGGCCTATGAGCGGTATTCCGGGCAAAAGTGAATAATTATCGCGCCGGGCGTCAACCCTATCCTCATCTGAACAGGTGGAGGTTTGGCGATGGACCCGGAAGAACAAAAAGAAGGCTATTTCGAACACTTTACGAATAACAGCATTACGACGCCTCCGGACCAGGAGGATATGGCAGCGACCGATGGCATCAGCAAATTCGTGGAGCGGGTGATGGATGGCCTCGCCGGCGAAGCGGAGGACTCCGGTACGGAGCGGCCCCGCTCTTCGTAGCCATAACGCAAGCGATTGGGTCTGAGGAAGCGGCTTTTCCCGAAAAGGGAGGAGCCGCTTTTTTCGCGTTGTACCGCGGGTTTGGGGCATGCAGCAAAGCCTGTTTCGCATAGACTGTTATAAAACAGTAAAAAAATTTTAAAAACAGTATTGAACAGTTTGGATTGTTGTTATATAATAAGCTCATCAAACAAAAAAACTGTACTATAATAAAAGCAAATGGAGGTAGTTCACATGGATTGTCCGATATGTCACGGTCACGGCGAAATTGAATCCCCTAACTTTCATTCCGGCGGCGTATCTGCGAACGACGAGAAGCAAGCTCCGGAATTACGGGACGCCTTCGGCACGAAGGTTACCATCTGCTTCTGGTGCTGCGGCAACGGTTACGTAGAAAGCCACGAGTAGTTTACACGAGTTTCCAATCACTCATCATCATTCGAATGATTCATATTACTTATAACCATTTCAGGAGGGTAAAAGGGATGACAACAAATAATCATAAAGCGCAATCGGAACAGCTTCAGCAAAAATGGAATTCCAAACGGTTTGAAGGGGTAAAGCGCCCTTACAGTCCGGAAGACGTGCTTCGCTTGCGGGGCTCGGTACTGATCGAGCACACGCTGGCGCAGCGGGGAGCGGAGAAGCTCTGGAAGCTGTTTCATACGGAGGATTACGTTCATGCCCTGGGCGCCCTGACAGGCAATCAAGCTCTCCAGCAGGCGAAGGCCGGACTGAAGGCCATTTATCTCAGCGGCTGGCAGGTGGCGGCGGACGCCAACCTGAGCGGCCAGATGTATCCCGACCAAAGCCTGTATCCCGCGAACAGCGTACCTGCCGTAGTCAAGCGGATCAATCAAACGCTGCAAAGAGCGGATCAGATCCAGCACGCGGAAGGGAAAGAGAACATCGACTTTTTCCTGCCGATCGTGGCCGATGCCGAAGCGGGCTTCGGTGGACCGCTCAACGTCTTCGAATTAATGAAAGCGATGATTGAAGCGGGGGCCGCGGCCGTACACTTCGAGGATCAGCTTTCCTCAGAGAAAAAATGCGGGCATATGGGCGGCAAGGTGCTGCTGCCTACCCGGCAGGCGGTCCGCCATCTGATCGCCGCCAGACTTGCTGCCGACGTCATGGGCGTCGATACGATTATCATCGCCAGAACGGATGCGAATGCGGCGAAGCTGCTGACCAGCGATATCGACGATAACGACAAGCCGTTCTTGACGGGCGAGCGTTCGCCGGAAGGCTTCTATTATGTCAAAGACGGGCTGGAGCAAGCCATTTCCCGCGGTCTCGCGTACGCTCCTTATGCCGATCTCGTCTGGTGCGAAACCGCCGAGCCGAATCTGGAGGAAGCGCGGCGGTTCGCGGAAGCGATCCATGCGAAGTACCCCGGCAAGCTGCTCGCGTACAACTGCTCGCCTTCGTTCAACTGGAAGCGGAAGCTGGACGATGCCACGATCGCGGCGTTCCAGCGGGAATTAGGCAAGATGGGCTACAAATTCCAATTCGTGACGCTGGCCGGCTTCCATTCGTTGAACCACAGCATGTTCGAATTGGCCAGAGGGTACCGCGACCGGGGAATGGCCGCTTACTCGGAGCTGCAGCAGGCGGAGTTCGCCAGCGAGCGCTACGGCTACGAAGCGACCCGGCACCAGCGCGAAGTCGGAACCGGCTACTTCGATGAAGTGTCGATTGTCCTGTCCGGAGGCGATTCCGTGACGACGGCGCTCACGGGATCGACGGAAGCGGAACAGTTTGCGGGCTAAGGAGGCCAAGGCGATGACTTATCATGCGGTTTCACAAGGCGTGCTGCTGAAGGGCCGAATGCACAGCCCGGCTTATTTTGAAATCTTGACTCCGGGTGCGCTGGAATTTGTGGCGGAATTGGAGAAGAAATTCGGTCATCGGCGTCTCTCCTTGCTGAAACAGCGGGAAGAGCGGCAGCAGAGAATCGATGCGGGGGAGCTGCCCGATTTTTTGAAGGAGACGGAGGACGTCCGCGGCGGGGATTGGCGCATTGCGCCGATCCCGCCCGATCTGACCGACCGCAGGGTCGAGATCACCGGGCCGGCCGGCGACCGGAAAATGGTCATCAACGCGCTGAACTCCGGCGCGAAGCTGTATATGGCGGATTTTGAAGATGCGAACTCGCCGCAGTGGAGCAATTGCATCGAAGGGCAAATTAACATGCGGGACGCCGTGCGTCGAACGATCCGCTACGAGTCCCCGGAAGGCAAGACGTATGCGCTGAACGAGCGGACGGCCGTGCTGAAGGTCCGCCCCCGGGGCTGGCATTTGGAAGAGAAGCACGTATGGATCGACCAGCGTCCGATGTCGGCGGGACTATTCGATTTCGGCCTGTTCTTCTTCCACAACGCGCAAGCGCTGCTGGATCGGGGCAGCGGACCGTACTTCTACTTGCCGAAGCTGGAAAGCCATCTGGAAGCGAGATTGTGGAACGATGTCTTTACCTTTGCCGAAGAGAAGCTGGGCATTCCCGTAGGCACGATCAAAGCGACGGTGCTGATCGAGACGATTATGGCGGCTTTTGAAATGGACGAAATTTTGTATGAGCTGCGGGAGCACAGCGCAGGTCTCAACTGCGGACGCTGGGACTATATTTTCAGCTATATCAAAAAGCTCAGAAACCAGGAGCATGTCATTTTGCCGGACCGCGGCCTGGTGACGATGGAATCGCCGTTCATGCGGGCCTACTCGCTGCTGGCGATCCAGACGTGCCACAAGCGGGGAGCGCCCTGCATCGGCGGCATGGCCGCGCAAATTCCGATCAAGGACGATCCCGAGGCCAACGAGGAAGCCATGCGCAAGGTGCGCGCGGATAAGACGCGCGAAGCGACGCAAGGGCATGACGGAACCTGGGTCGCCCATCCGGGTCTTGTGCCGGTCGCCCGGGAAGTGTTCGACCGCCTGATGCCGGCGCCCAACCAGATCGACCGGCAGCTGACGGGCATCGAAGTGACGGCCGCGGATTTGCTCGAAGTTCCGCAGGGACCGATTACGGAAGCCGGCGTGCGCACGAACATTCATGTCGGACTTCATTATCTGGAAGCTTGGCTGCGCGGCTATGGCGCGGTGCCGATCCGCAACCTGATGGAGGACGTAGCCACCGCGGAAATTTCGCGGGCGCAGCTGTGGCAGTGGATTCATCATCCGAAGGGCATTCTGGAGGACGGGCGCAAAGTAACGGAAGAGCTGTTCAAAGAGATGCTCGAGGAAGAACTGAAGGCGATCCGGGAGCGTGTCGGCGCCGACCGGTTCGAGCAAGGACAATACATGCTGGCGAAGACGCTGTTTAGCGATATGACGACGTCCCCGACCTTTGAGGACTTTTTAACGATCCCAAGCTATGCGCATTTATAATGAATGGAGGAGAACGAATATGCTTCAATCATCGACGAAGTTTTACGAGCAGCTTCCGGCCAAATGCTGCAGCCGCTGCGGCGAAACGGTGGAGGAGCTGGCGGACTGCTATCACACGGAGTGCTACAAATGCTCGGAAACGGTATTTTATCCGCTGTCGCCCATCTTTCTGAGCATGTACAATTCGGCGATTCAAGAGTAGCGGAAAGTAAAAAAACAGCTCCTTCGCACGGAAGGGAGCTGTTTTTTTACGGCATTTTCATTCATGTTCCGCTGCCGCGTAGGACTCGGCCGCTGCGGACAGGTAATACGCCAACCCGGTTTGCTGGCCTTCCAGCATGCGAAGATGAAAGTCGTCGCCGAGGAAAAAGCGCGTTTGCGCCGCAAAATCCGCAGCGGTGACGGTGTGCCCGTGCTTGTTCATAAAGACAAGGTGGTCCCCGATCAGCCGACGGATTTCCGCGTCACTGTGCTTGATCCCCGTTCGCAAGGCTTCTGCCATATGATTCATAAATGCCGCCGCCTCTAAAGCCTGCTCATTCATGCTTTGCGCATCAATTTCTGCGGAATCGAGCATGTCGTAGTCGTAGGCTTCCTTCAAATGCCGGTTCTGCTCCTCCAATGCCTCTTCCCACTCCTGCGCGTTCTCGAACCCTTTGAACATATCTTTGCTATTCATAATTTCTCCCTTCTCCATGCTGGCCATGGATTGCCGTAAAGTTTGAATGATCGTTTCCAGCCTTTGCTTGCGGAGCAGAAGCAGCTGCTCCTGCTTCGCCAAAATCGAGTGCCGTTCGGGCTCCTCCTCCAGCAGCCGTCCGATTTCCTTTAAAGGAAAGTCCAGCTCCCGGTAAAACAAAATATGCTGCAGTCGCTCCAGCTCTTTCACCCCGTATAACCGGTAACCGGCTTCGCTGACCGCGCTCGGCGGCAGAAGACCGATTTTATGATAATGATGCAGCGTCTTGACGGTAACACCGGATAATGCAGATATTTCTTTGACGGTGTAGAGCATGTCGCGTTCCTCCTTTCGCATTTGAGTGTACAGACTCCTCCAAGGGGAGAGTCAAGAAAAAAAATCGAAGGTTCGTTTGACGGTGAACTCAAACGTGTTGCCAAAAGTATCGATTTTAATACAAAGCTATTAATAGCTCCTGCTTATGGCGTGTGCCTCAAGGTGCATTATGAATTTGGCGAAAAATTCTTCTCCGGCGATTATTGGGCGTTATGTAAAGTTAAAGGAACGAATGTTCGCATTCCCGTTTTGGGGATGTAACGAATAAAGACTCTGACCGAGTGGCCAGAGCCGATGAGAAAATATAATTTCGAAGAGCTTGCTATTATTGTATAAAAGTGAAGTTTCTTAGCAATTGTCTCTGCCCTTCAAGCCGGACATCTAGGATTTTCCGAGTATTGTTGTCTACATTTTGAATGAATCGGGTGGCTTCATTCTCTGATTTCCCTTCAGGAATAGATAAAAAAGTAATTTCGTTCTCCCGAATATAAAATGGGTCCAGATTTGTATGGGTTTGGTCGGTGGTTTCTATTACCGTTCTTAAACTTGATTCTGGATTTTTAGAGTCGATAGTTAGAATCTTCCCATTTTCTCCAGACATATCCCTGTATTCCACAAATGCTATTGTAGCGCCGTCATAATCCCCTGCCGCTCCCAGATGAGGAATCCAGCTGAAGATCGTCTTCACCCTGTGCAAGTTCATGAACAGAGGCAGGCAGAACCACTTTTGCGGCGAGCCAGCCAGAATGCCGATGGCTCCGAACAGATAGCCGAAGATGTATTCGCCCTTGGACGAGTTTTCAGATTCCTGATGCAGCTTCTTCACGCCCGGTATCTGTCGTCCTTCCTTGGTCTGTTTCATACCATCGCCGACGAAACGTCTGCGCACGTACAGGAGCGGTACGGCGAACCACCTCCAGCCAGACAGGGCGAAGCGATTCCAGCGATAAAGCTGTAGAGCGGAAGAAATGAATCAAAGGCTAGTAGCGGCGCGAGTCGAGTACCAAATCCCGAATGACGGAGGTGCCCAGATGATCCGAACGCACCATCAAACCGACAACGATGACGATGTAAGTGGCAGCTCGGGAGAAGCAAGTTCAAAAAACAGACAGGACTTCATTCATATATTTCAACATGGTATGGTCGGCCGCGATGAAATCGGGTTTACTACCTTGTAACCCTTTCTGCGATTCTGATATCCTTTCTGGCCTGGGAACCTTAAGGATATCATGGATTCGCCTGATTGGGTTATTTTTCTATTCGAAGATTTTTCGGCAAACTTTTCATTGTCCAGTTTTATATTAGGAATATAGAATCATTGAAGAATAGCAAATCTTTTGTTACCATTAATTCCAACAACTAGCGTAAACCCCAAATTTATTATTTTTTACCAAAAAAACAAATAAAGGGAGTGTGTATATGCGAAAATTTCTGCCTGGATGATTTATGTTAAGAAGGGGTTAAACTTGTAGAATATTTAACTTTAATGTAAAATACTTATATTCAATTTGGAGGAAATCAAATGAAAAAACTACTTATTTCGGCGACATTTTTAGCTGTTGCTGTTACTCCAATAGTAGGTTCTGCGGCGGCAAAAACATACACTGCATATGTTTTGGAACCACTTAAAGTTAACAACTATACCCAAACACATAATAAAGAGACTGGAGATCAGTACATTGAAAACAAAGTAACTGCATTTACAAATACTGATAAAGCTATTTTTTGGGCAGCCAATAAAGATAACAAGCAAATTTCTTCGGATTACGAGCAGCAAGTCAATAATATAAGCAAAATCAACCTAACAACAAAAATGGGAACTGGAGATCAAGTTAAAATGGGAATGGAAAATGCATATTGGAAAACGACTAATGCCTTTGTTAGCGGCGAAGTTGACTTTAGATAAAGTAATAAAAACAAGATTTTTCAAAACTCTATTGTATTAAATTTATCAGAGTACTGGGAGTAGCCCAGTACTCTGATAAATTTATGGAGGTTAATTGATGAGGAAAATTCTAAAATTGGAGCTAAAAAACTGTTTGCAAGGGTTCGGTTTTAAATTTAGTTGTTGCCTATTACTTCTTATCTCAATTAGCAGTTTCTTAATTAATTGTTTCAAGTTTTATGGAATCCGGTTAAGTCTTGTCAGATCGTCTTATGAAGTTTCTATCGTTCAAGGCGTATACTCATTTTTTATTATGAATATTTTAGTTTATATGACCCCTCTGTTCGCTTCCCTTGTTTATGCGGACTCCCTTTACTCAGATCGAAAGCAAGGCATACATAAAAATATTATTACACGAATTAGTGCTAAAAAATATATAGTTTCAAAAGCTATTATTGTTTTTGGAGTCACTTGGTGTACATATTTTCTCACCCTTTGCATTAATCAGATTTTGTGTTTTATTACATTTCCCATTAAAGGGAATGACCTTAATACCGGTTTACCTACTTATGATATAGGTATTCAAAATTTTCACGCTGAATTTTTGTTTGATCTTTTAAGATTACAATCTCCTTTGGCGTACAACTTAATGTATATAGTCCTCATAAGTACATTTGCATCTGTAGCTGCTCTTTTAATCTATTCATTATTTTTTGTACTTAAAGCAGGTCAATTTGGGATTATGGTAGGAGCATTTTTATTTATGATTTTTATAGAAATTGCTTTAAGCATAGTTGACTTGGGGACTTTTTCCCCTAGTAGTACTTTATTAACCAAAAGTAAAGGGTCACTTTGGGGATTATTTATCTGGTTACTAATGCCGTTTTTAATCGCAATCTTCTTAATTTTCATGAAGGGATTACATAAGGAAATCGAAATAGACGATTGAAATGCTAAAAGACACCATTTTCCCAGGAGAGGAAAAATGAATAATATGCATTATTACATATATAGAAAAATATTTTCGTCCATTCGTTTTTGGTTTTATTTTTTGTTCATTTTTATTTTAGCAGCACGGATAACTTGGATCTATAAAGACACTCGAACCATTGGAACAACTATTGAGCAATCAGCAAATATACCTATGGCTATATATACAAGTTTAACAAGTTTCTATATTGTAATTTTTATATACATCCCACTTTTTTTACTATCTGTAGAGATAGTCTCTAATTTTTACAATCGATATAAAATATTAATTGCTTATAAAAGCAGGAATCGATGGTGGTTGGATAAAATTGTTGTTATTTTTATTCTCTCATGTATCTTCACCATAACTATTAATGGAGCGATTATAGGATCTATTCTTTTAAGCGGAAATGGTATCAATATTTCATTTACTTTTTTATTGTTTATCTTTTTAGGCATTGAGTTGCAAGTTTTAGGTTTTCTAATTTTAGGAATAATAAGTTGTTTGCTGACCTTTATATTTAGAAGTGTTTATGTTGGTTTCTGTGTAACTTTTAGCGGAGTTTTTATAGTTAAAATGTTAATTAAAGGAGCTAAATTACAATTATTTTCAATAGAGGACTATATGTTTTTAATTGACAAATCATCGAATGAAATCTTTATGGTAACACCATCAGATTCAATCATTTCTTCTTTTTTTATAATCCTGCTTCTATTTACCTTTTTATTAGGCAAAAGGATTGTTAAGAAAAAAGACATTTTCTGGAGTGATTAAAATTTGGTTATTTATAATTGGGATGCAAGAACAAGTAAAATAGCTATAGCTGGAATTTTTATGGCGCTTTTTTTGGGATTTCTGAATATCGAAAGTCTTAAAGAATCATCATTAGATTATTTGATTTTAAATACATATGGAAATTTGAATATTAATGAGATCAAATATGTAGTGCCAGTGTTGATATGGTTACTTTCCCAAGTTACTCTTATGTATTTAACAGGAAATATAATTCCTCAACAGCTAAGTAGACATGCTATATATATATTTACACGTACAAAAGAAAGACAAAAATGGATTCTATATTCTATTCTACAGCTATTATTATATACAATCCTTTTTTTCACTGTTCAATTTGTTACCTTCGGTGCATTGTTTAGCTTTTTTTCTATAAATTTAAAATTTAGTATAATTCCTATCCTTATTGAACTGCTTCTAATTATCCTTTACCATTTTATGATTTTGCTCATAATGAACTTTGTTTCCTTATTCTTAACTCCCACTATGTCTTTCTCATTGGTGACTCTTTTCATCATGATAACAATTTTTGCTGTAGGCGGTTCTTATCTATTTAATTCTAATCTCCTAGTTATTACAAAATATTTGCCTACTCTACAACCTCTTTTTTTATGGCATGATAGTGTCCTTGTACTTCCCTACAAAAATATTTCTTCTTTATATATTGTTGAAGGAATGAGTATTTCCTTTTCATTTAGTTACATGAGTATATGCTGTTGTGCAGTAATCCTGTTGATGAAGGCTAAAATAGAAAAAATGGATATTTTGTAGGAGGCAATAAAAATGAGTTTTATTGAAATTAACAATTTGACGAAAATTATAAAAGGAAAATGTGTATTGAATAATATTTCTCTTGAACTGGAACAAGGGAAGATTCATGGATTTTTTGGACGTAATGGATCCGGTAAGACAATGTTATTTAGAGCAGTCTGTGGATTAATAAAACCAACAAGTGGTGAGATTTCTGTGCAGAAAAAGAAATTGCACCAAGATATATCTTTCCCACAGAGTCTTGGTGTTCTCATAGAAACACCCGGATTTTGGTCCGCATATACTGGTTTCGAAAATTTGAAACTGCTGGCAAGCATTAAAAACGAGATAGATACCCAAGAGATAAAAAATTCAATCTTAAGGGTTGGACTGGATCCAAATATGAAGAGTCCATATAAAAAATATTCATTGGGTATGAAACAACGCTTAGGAATTGCTCAGGCTATAATGGAAAAACCCGACTTAATTGTTTTGGATGAGCCTACCAATGCGCTTGACGAGGAAGCCGTTACAATGGTTCGCAATATATTAATTGAAGAAAAGCAACGGGGGGCGACAATACTTATTGCAAGCCACAATAAAGAAGATATAAATCTTTTATCCGATCATAAATATTACATGAATGATGGTTCATTATCTTACTTAAAGGAATAAGGGGACGACCATGACAAATAGTACTAAAATATTGGGATCACTCTTTTTATTTCTACTAATATCGAGTGTAATAGTTGGAATCATGACCAAGAATTCGTTTGTTGATGATGTAAATTTGCAAATTAATAAAGAAAAATATGATACTTATGGAGTATCTATTAATGGTGATTCAGCTTATAATGAAATCTATTTCGAAAAAATCAACGATTTTACAGAATTGCAGCATAAATCTAATGTTATATTAAGGGTAACACCTACGGAAGAGAGGTCAAACTTAGCCCAATCCGTTTTGTCAAAAGTTAAAGTTATTGAAGTTTATAAAGGGAAAGACATAAAAAAGGGGGAATTTGTATATATTCATGAACCAAATCAATTTGCAAATGAGGTTTATATGTCAACTAATGGGTATAATTTAATGACAGAAGGTAATGAATACATTGTATTTTTGAAACATTTAACAATACCCGAAAACTATACCTATAAGGGCCAGGAAGAAAAAACATTTGTATTTGTATCTAGTCAATTTGGAAAATATAGTTTAAACTTAAAACAGAATATGCTAATAAATAGGGAAAAAGCAGTTGACCTATCCATTCCTTATAATGAAATAAAAGAACAGGATATATTAACAACAGATTCGTTAGTTTTAGAAAAATATAATATAATGAGAGAAAACGTTTATAAGGCATTTAAGATTCAAGTTTCTCCGTAATGCATAGGCTGTATGGTATGCAACAAGGAAACGCATCAACGAATCCAGAGTCTGCACGTATACCTAAGCAATAATCAATTATAGAAAAGCAGGCCTGTTGATTAGCCACTAAATGGTAGAAAAAAAGATCGCCTTTTCTCTAGAATCGTTTGTACCACCAACCGATTCAAGAAAGAGGCGATCTCATGAAAAATTGTATCACGATCCCATCCGTTCTTCAACCAATTCTGAGTGCTGAAGAAGTCAAATCAATTGTGCAAATGATAGGTTAGCAAGACAAAGCCCGTAAGTTACAGTATATGACTGGTTACAATATTGGTGCACGGCTGCTCATCAACAATGGGATGGTTGCCGAGCGGGGGCTGGCTGCGCTTATTCCTGCGGCTTAATTCAGGTTCACTATTCTAGCTTTTCGAGCAAAGCAGCAGAGGTACCTTTCGCTGTTTTCAATGAGCTTTTTCATCTGCTCATCCAAAAATGTAATCGTAAGATACGTCGAAAATTGGCTTTCCCTAGGAATTGCTTCTTATTGATTTCACAACGATGACCATTGGCAAATCCCGTCTGCCTTGGGCACCTTATCATAGGGAACGAGGCAGGCAGAAAATCTTCGGCCACTGAAGGCAATCGAGAGCATTGGCTCTAAGCATGACGAGCCGATGAGCGAGAGCTCGACTCATACCGGACTACATTAAGGTCATGGACAGAGCTTACGGAAAACTCGAACGTTTGGATGGCTATTGTGATTTTGCACATTACCCGGGAGATGTAGGCGCTTTTTTTGATCACATTATAACCGCAGTTTTCATAAACATCGCTGCTGCAATTTGCAAAATGATTATCACAATCAACTATCTAAAATGGAGCCTGTTAAGGCATGTTCCTTTGCCTTGACAGGCGTTTCTTACCACCCACGCTAATCGGCTGCCCAGCAAGCATTGCTGGGCCTGCTACGCGGCGAGCGACGGGGTGCAGGGGACGTGTTCTCTGCGTTTCCCCCGACGGTGACGGAAGGGAGCGGAAAAACCGTGATTATTTGCAAACGCCCCCTGTCTATTGCCGAACTAATCTGAAAATCTATGCTTTATTCCTGCCGAAATAATTTTCGGCTTCATTTAGAGGGACATACTTTCACGGAAATAGGTACGCTCCTTAATCGTGCTTATCAAACCATTAGTCGGTATTGGACTGCCTATAGGGAAAACGGACTCGAAGGACTAGAAATTGATCATTCTCCTGGCAAACCAGCGAAGCTAACGGATGAGCAATTGGATGAACTGGCGAACACCGTTGAAAAAAAGCAACCGGCTGACGTTGGTTTTGAAGCCCATTACACCTGGACCCTGCAGCTTATTGCGGACTGGATTGAACGAGAATTTAAGCAACGGTATAGGCGTATCAAAGCTGTTACAACGTCTCGGATTCAGCTATACGAAAGCGACGTATACACTGGCGAATGCAAGTGCCGAAGAACAGGAAGAACTTCGCTCCAACACGTTCCCTGCGCTCAAAAAACAGCTTCTTGAAGGGGAAATCGATCATCTATTGTTTGAAGATGAAGCCATGATACGAGCCTACCAAGCGCTTCAGTATAACTGGTTCCGCAAAGGGCAGCAGCGAAAGTTCGTCACGACAGGCAAGCATGAAGGTGCGAAGTTATTTGCAGCAATCAACTATGAGACCGGCCACATTACGCATCGAGAAGAAGAACAATGTGATGTGAATGCCTTCTTGCGTTTTCTCGGCGATATCCTTGAGGAATATCCCGAAGGTAAAATCTTCATGATTCTCGATAACAGCCGCATCCATCATGCCTCCCAACTCAAGCCGTTTCTTGACAAGCATAAACGGCTACACTTAGTGTTTCTTCCGAAATATAGCCCTAAGCTAAATCTGACGGAAGGCCTGTGGAAGTGGGTCGCCAGGATGTCATCAATAACGTTTACTTCAAAAAGTTTTACCTGATTCGCTTGCATGTTTCAAAATTCATGAAACGATTAAATGCAAACCCTCAGAAGGTCATAGACCGCCTTCTTGTAAGGTTATAATCTTTAGTTCAACTTCACTAGCGTTGCATAAAAGTTGGACACTAGAGATATCGAAAAATTCTGAAATATTATTTTTACCCGATATCCCAAAAAGTCGAACGGTCGTTAAAGGTAGTTCTGTCCATTTGGTAAACGTATAC
>JAPSLM010000017.1 GCA_031180825.1 Paenibacillus sp.
CCAGTATGTAAGACCCCTTGTAGACGACGAGGTTGATAGGTTCGGGGTGGAAGCGCGGCAACGCGTGCAGCTGACGAATACTAATCGGTCGAGGGCTTATCCTACAAGCTTTCCGAAGGAAAGCTGCTTCGGAAGCATTCACTTTGCGCTATGTTTCGTTTCCAGTTTTCAGGGAATAATCAGACCCTTGCTATCCAATATGGACATGCAAGGGTTTTTTGCGTTTATAGATAATGTAAAACTCGTCCTACTGTGCGTAGCAGGACGAGTCGTTCTCATTTATTTTTAAATAGCCGGATGAACTGTGCTTGAAGAGAAGGAGAATGATGACCAGGCGTGGAATCAAAAGCCAGAGATGAACGAATACGAGAAAGCCGAGGAGCGATGGCGAGAGCCACGGATAGAGGCATCCCAGCAAGACCAGGACGATCCACAGCACATGGAAATGGAGACGGCGCACTTTGGTCATGGCGATATACGTCTCCGGCGCATAACCGAACCAGGGCAGCCGATAAGACCAGCTCCAAGCTTGAGGAGCATGCTTCTCCTTTGTACGGAGCAGGAGGCGAAGCAGAAGCGTTTGGACAAGCGGTATACCGATCACTCCGACCGGGACACCGATCAATCCCGCGGGCAACGATCCAAAGGAGATCGCGATAGCGGCCCCCAGAAAAGCGCAGACGGTCAAAATCCAATATGCTTGAAATAAAATCGGCTTGTAATGAACCCGTTTGAGCAGCCGATAAGTATAGATGGTCGAATCTTTTGACAAAGTTCGGTCTCTTGGCATAATTAGCCCCAATCCTCACTTGATGAACAAAATGAAAATTCACTACATATATCGGTAGGGTACAGGAAAATGATGAGTTTGTCACGGTCTAACATCGATTTTTCACCAAAAATATTGCGGAAAGGTTTGAGTTTTAAGAGAATTGGGCATACTGCTAGAAAAGAAGAGTAGAGGTGAATCGAACATGAGCGACGAGCTGCAGCACGATTTCACGCCATCCTGCATCATTTGCGGGCAAATTAAAGAAAACGGCATCCTAATCATCTCCGAATTCATATGCGAGGATTGCGAGACTGAAATGGTCCACACGGAAGTTAACGACGCCAAGTACCCTTTTTTCATCCATCAGATGAAGCAGATTTTATACAAAAAGAATGCTTGAATGGCAAGCGAATGGAAGCAAGCTCCGTTTTATCTCAGCTAGGGATGGAAGCGGGCTTTTTTGTTTGGTACAATACTGCTAAAATTGTTTTTGAAATGAGGAAACAAGGTGTCACAGCATAGAGCGCCGCTGTACGAAGCGTTGGCGGCCCATCGGGATTCGGGCGCGCTCAGCTTTCATGTGCCCGGGCATAAATCTGAAGCACAAGGATATGCCGAGGCGGAATCAGCCTACCGGCAGATCTTATTACTTGATAGAACGGAGATCGCCGGACTGGACGATCTTCACCATCCGGAAGAAGCGATTAAAGAAGCTCAAACCTTCGCCGCGGCATGCTTTGGGGCGGATGAGACTTTTTTTCTGGTCAACGGAAGCACGGCGGGGAATTTGGCCATGATATTGGCAACCTGCCGCCGCGGGGACCTATTGCTGATACAGCGGGATGCGCATAAATCGGTCATTCACGGACTGATGCTTGCCGGTGCGCGGGCGGTGTTTATTTCCCCGTTGTGGGACCCGGAGAGCGGGCTGAGCATGGGGCTGGCTGCAGAGGATGTCGAGCAGGCGCTGGATCGCTATCCTGAGGCCAAGGGGCTGCTTGTAACCAATCCAAGCTATTACGGCATTACAAACGATTTGAAGGCGTTATCCGGGCTTCTGCATGACCGGGGGAAGGTACTGCTGGTAGATGAGGCGCACGGGGCTCATTTCGGCTTCCACCCCGATTTGCCTGCCTCGGCTTTGAGCTGCAGGGCGGACGCCGTCGTGCAGTCCACCCACAAAATGCTGACGGCCATGACGATGGGCGCAATGCTGCACGTACAGGGCCCGCGAATTCGCCTTGGCGCCGTCCGAAAGGCGCTTGCGATGGTCCAAAGCTCAAGCCCTTCTTATCCGATTATGGCGAGCCTGGATCTCAGCCGGCGGATGCTGCAGGAAGAGGGCGAAGAACGGATCGAACGAGGCCTGTCGGCCGTTCGAAGGGTGATAGGGTATCTGCGCGGACATAAACGGTGGCATGCAAGAGCTTTGACGGACCGTATGGTGGATGCCGGTTGTCGTCAGGACCCTTTTAAGGTGGCGCTGTACGACGCATCAGGCCGTCTTGACGGTTTTGCGTTGAAAGATGGACTGGAGCAGCAGGGCTGCTACCCGGAGCTGGCCGACCCGACGTATGTTCTGCTCGCGTTCAGCTTGGCGAGTACCCAAGAAGCGGCGCAGCGGCTGATTGTAGCGCTGGAGCGGATAGATGAAGAAACACGGGACGAAGGAAGCGAGACGAGCCCGGGATCGTGGGGGGCCGAAGCGGCAGCGCAGCGGATATCCGAGCCGGTAACCTTCGATTGGGAAGTTATCCATGAGGGAACGGGGACAAAGGTGGCGGTGCCGGTAGCCGAATGCGCAGGACGCATCGCTGCCGAGATGATCGTACCGTACCCTCCAGGCATTCCTGTGCTTTATCCGGGAGAGCGGATTACCGAGCGGACGGTGTCGCATTTAACGCGGCTGGCCGCTTTAGGGTCGCGGTTTCACGGGCATGATGTGACTGCCTTCGGTACCGTTCCGGTGATTGATATGAGATAAGCCGACGCGGTAAGGTTTACATATATGGTTTTTATGGGTGGCGTTTGTTCCATAGGCTCAGAGAAAAAAACGCTATAGCGAGAAACGGATTGCAACCGCTATCCGAGTCACTACAGGACAGGAGACATGCATGTGAAACGGGGCTTTTTTATAACGGTAGAGGGCGGAGAAGGAGCAGGCAAAACGTCCGCGATCGATGCCATCCTGGAGCAAGTCAAAGCGCGGGGGTACGACGTGCTATCCACGCGGGAGCCCGGGGGCATTCCGATTGCCGAGCAGATTCGCTCGGTCGTTCTCGACCGGAACAATACGGCGATGGATCCGCGCACGGAAGCGTTATTGTACGCGGCTGCGAGACGGCAGCATTTGGCGGAGAAAGTCATTCCTGCGCTGGAAGCCGGCAAGGTCGTCGTATGCGATCGCTTTATCGACAGCAGCTTGGCTTACCAAGGGTATGCGCGCGAGCTTGGGATGGACGAGGTGTTTGCGATTAACCGGTTTGCGATCGGCGATTGGATGCCGGATTTGACGGTGTTCATGGACGTTCGTCCGGAGATCGGGCTGGCCCGGATTCGCGCCGACCAGCGGCGGGAAGTGAACCGCCTGGATCTGGAGTCGATGACGTTTCACAATAAAGTGCGGGAAGGTTACTTGCAGGTGCTCCGCCGGTTTCCGGAGCGTATCTTACGGGTGGATGCCGAGCGTGAGCTGGATCAGGTGCTTGAGGATATTGGGCAAATGCTGAACCAAAAGCTCCCCAGGCGAGTATGATATAATAGATACGTACCTTCTACAGATGTTTATATATAAATGAAGGAATTTTTCAACCGCTTGTCTAATTATTTAAGGTAGGAAGACGGAAAACATTCCTTTGGCAAAGGAGGCTGGATGCATGAAATTGGTTATCGCCGTTGTGCAGGATAAGGACAGCAACCGTTTGTCGAACGCGCTGATCAAAGAGGGCTTTCGCGCAACCAAGCTGGCGAGCACGGGAGGATTCTTACGCGCCGGAAACACGACATTCATGATCGGGACGGAAGATGAACGTGTAAACGAAGCGCTGCAAGTCATTAAAGCGAACTGCAAAATCAGAGAGCAAATGGTCACCCCGGTATCCCCGATGGGGGGAACGACGGATTCGTATATTCCTTTCCCTGTCGAAGTTCAGGTTGGCGGGGCGGCGGTATTCGTGCTTCCGGTCGAGCGGTTCGAACATTTCTAGAAACGAGGTCGAGCCGAAGTGAAAATCAACCCGGGTTGGCGCCCTTTCGGCAATGAAGTCGTCCGCAGCGAGAATACGTCTTCCCAGCAGCTTCAAAAAATGTCGTTCTCCGATACGATGCAGCAGCAGGAAGAAAGAGCAACCCGGGAGCAGCTTCAGCGGATCCTGCAGCAAATCGACCTGCAAGGTCAGCGGCTGGCCAAGTCGATGACGGTACGCGAGCTCCGGCAGTATAAGCTGCTTGTAAAGCAGTTTTTGGAGGAGACGGCACGGCGGGGAGTTCAGCTTCGCGATACGCGGGGGTGGGACCGCAGGGGCCGGACGAAGCGGTACAAGCTGCTGGAGGAAATCGATGCCGAGCTGCTAGGCCTGGCGGACGAGCTGGTGGGAAGCGAACAGGGACGCATCGAGCTGCTGCAAAAAATCGGTGAAATTCGCGGAATGCTGATTAACCTGTTTTTTTAAAGCGAAGCAGCCGATCTGGAAAGGAAATGCAGGCCATCATGTCTTTTCAAGCGATTACAGGGCAGGAGCGAGTCAAACGAATGCTGCAAAACAGCCTTCGGACCGACAAAGTTTCGCACGCGTATATATTTACGGGGGCGCCCGGAACCGGGCGAAGAGCGATGGCCCGGGCATTCGCCCAAGCTATCTATTGCAAGGTGCTGCCGGACGATGCCTGCGGAGAATGCCTGGATTGCCGCAAGGTAGAGCACGGAAATCATCCTGACCTGCATTGGATCGTCCCGGACGGCGCCTCGATCAAAATCGATCAAATACGGGAGCTGCAAAAACAGTTCGCTTATCGCGCTTCGGCTTCCAACGTCAAAATGTATATATTGGAGGATGCCGATAAACTGACCGTGCAGGCGGCGAACAGCCTGCTGAAATTTTTGGAGGAACCGACCTCGCAGGTCGTAGCGGTTCTGATTACGGATAACGGACAAGCCCTGCTGCCGACCATCCGGTCGCGCTCCCAGTGGATTCCTTTTTTGCCAATGTCGCGAGGCGGGATGAAGGAGCTGCTGTTGCAGGAGGGACATCCGCCCGTACTCGTTCAAGCGGCGGTAAATTTGGCTGCCGGACCGGAGGCGGCGCGGGAGCTGATTCAAGGAAATGGGTTTGCAGAACTCCGAAATTTGGTGATACAATTAGCTAGGGAAAGTTTGTCCCGATTGCCCTCTGCGATGCTGATTGCTCAGCAGAAGCTGGCCAAGGGAGAGTTTTCCGAACAATTGCCGCGCTTCATGGATATGCTGATTTTGTGGCTCAAGGATATGGTACAGCTCAAGCTCGGTACCCGCGAAGATTTGATCTACACGGATCAACTGGACTGGATGTCGCAGCAAGCGTTGTCTTATTCGATGGAGCACTGGATCGCCTGCCTCGAGCAGGCGGTGGAAACGCAGAAACGATTGCGGGCCCATGCCAATCCCCAGCTCGCGCTGGAACATATATTAATGCGGCTCAAGGGGGTGTAAGATTGTTCTCCGTGGTAGGTGTCCGCTTCAAGAAGGCGGGCAAAGTGTATTACTTCGATCCAAGCGATCTGCCGATTGATCAAGACAGTGCCGTCATTGTCGAAACGGCGCGCGGAGTCGAATACGGCCGGGTAGTCATTGGCCGAAGAACGGTAGGCGAATCGGATGTGGTGCTTCCGCTGAAGAAGGTTATCCGCATTGCGGATCAGCAGGATGCACAGCTTGTTGAGGATAACAAGCAAGCGGCTAAAAATGCGTTTGCCATTTGTCAGGATAAGATTAAGGATCACCAGCTGCGCATGAAGCTGGTAGACGTTGAGTATACATTTGACCGGAACAAAATTATTTTTTATTTTACGGCCGAAGGCCGGGTCGATTTCCGGGAACTGGTCAAGGATTTGGCCAGCATTTTCCGGACGCGGATCGAGCTTCGCCAAATCGGGGTCCGGGACGAAGCCAAGATGCTTGGAGGCATCGGGCCTTGCGGACGCATCCTGTGCTGTTCTTCCTTTCTGGGGGATTTCGAGCCGGTATCGATCAAGATGGCGAAGGACCAGAATCTGTCGCTCAATCCGACGAAAATTTCCGGATTGTGCGGACGATTAATGTGCTGCCTCAAATATGAGCATGATAATTACGAAAGTGCCAAGGACGATCTTCCACGCGTAGGAAGCGAAGTGATTACGCCGTTCGGCAACGGACGCGTGGTATCGCTGAATATCGGGGAGCGTACGGCGAAGGTGCAGATTTTTGATTTGAAGAAAGTGATGGATCTTCCTTTGGATGATGTAGTAGAGCAGCAATAAAAGCCAGCCGCTGCTTCTGCAGCTTGAGGTGAGAGAAAAGCGTGGATAAAAGGGATATATTCGTACAAATCGATCAAATGGAAGAACAGATGGGCACGCTGTATGCCGAGCTGGGCGAGATCAAGCGGCAGATTATCGAGCTGCTGGAGGAAAATAAGCGGCTGGGCATCGAGAATCAGCAGCTGCGCAAGCTGCTGAAGAAAGATGTGGAACCGATGCTGCCTGTGCTTCAAGCAGCCGGTGCGAGCGTCCCTGTTTCGATCAAAGAAACGACCGGTGAAGGCTACGACAATTTGGCACGCATCTATCACGAAGGCTTTCACATTTGCAATGTCTATTACGGACATTTGCGTACGGAAGGCGACTGCTTGTTCTGTATGTCATTTTTGAATAAATAACGATGCGCCGTAGAGGAGATTGCTCTTCTACGGTTTTTTTTGAAGAGCAAAGAAACGATGAGGTACATAATAACCCGCAGAAAGAGGTATAGGTTTGGAACGAGTCCTGATTTATGAGCGGGAGCGAATCGACGATTTGCTTACGCACGATTTAAAGATTATTCAGAGCGACGAAGTATTCAGCTTCTCGATGGATGCGGTGCTGATCGCGCGCTTCTGCTCGGTACCGCCGAGAGGGCGCATCGCCGATCTATGCACCGGTAACGGCGTCATTCCGCTGCTGCTGACCACCCGGACGAAGGCGCACATTACGGGCGTAGAAATTCAAGCGAGATTGGCGGATATGGCCCGGCGGAACGTGCAGTTAAACGGGCTGGAAGAGCGAATCGCCATTCGGCATGAGGATTTGCGTGAATCGCCCGCGGAACTGGGGAACGGCACCTTCGATTTGGTGACGGTCAATCCTCCGTATTTGCCTGTACCGAATGGGGATCAAAACGTGAATGAGCATGTAGCCGCCGCCCGGCACGAGCTGTTCTGCACGTTGGATGATGTGGTCCGGGTCAGCAGCCGGCTGGTGCGCAGCGGCGGCAAAGTCGCTATGGTTCATCGGCCAAGCCGCTTGGTCGATATTTGCTGCACGATGCGGCAGTATCGGCTGGAGCCGAAACGCATCCGCTTCGTTCATCCCCGTGCGGATGCCGAAGCGAATATGGTGCTCGTCGAAGCGCTCCGCGACGGAAAACCGGAGGTTCGCATGCTTCCGCCGCTGATTGTTTATAAAAATGAGACGGAATATACGGATGAGCTGATGGAAGTCTATTACGGCCGCCGCGCTGCGCTCGCCGATCCGTCTAATACATTATAGAAGGAATCGATGTCCGTGAACATTCAAAAAAGCTATGCCAATGACGGCCGCCGTCAAGGAAGCCTTTATCTGGTTGGCACTCCGATCGGCAATCTGGAGGATATGACCTACCGTGCCGTCCGGGTGCTTGGCGAAGTGCAGTGGATTGCCGCCGAGGATACCCGGCAAACGCGCAAGCTGCTGACGCATTTCGATATTTCGACCCGGCTCGTCAGTTACCACGAGCATAATAAGCAAGCCAGCGGCCCCGAGCTGATCCGCCTCATGCAGGAAGGCGACTCTATCGCGCTCGTCAGCGACGCCGGGCTGCCTGCGATCTGCGATCCGGGGGCGGATCTGGTCCGCCTCGCCATCGAAGCGGATATCCCGGTTATCCCCATCCCCGGGGCGAACGCCGCGCTCTCCGGGCTCATCATGTCGGGGCTGCCGACTGATCGGTTCACCTTCGTCGGCTTCCTGCCGCGCGACAAAAAGCCCCTTGAGCGGGAGCTTGCCGCCTTGAAGCGGGAACAAGGCTCGGTGATCTGCTACGAGTCCCCGCATCGCCTGGTGAAGACTCTGACGGCCATGGCCGAAACGATCGGCGGAAACCGGGAAATCTGCTTGGTCCGCGAGCTGACCAAGAAATACGAGGAAGCCGTCCGAGGCACGATCCGCGAATGCTTGGACCATCTCAACGAGCACCCGCCTCAAGGCGAGTATGTGCTCATCCTCCGCGGTGTCAGCCCGGAAGAAGCCGAGGCATCCGGCGAAGCCATGTGGTGGGCCTCTTTATCCCCTGCCGAGCATGTTGCCCGTTACGAGGCCGACGGCCTGGACCATAAAGAGGCTCTGCGCCGTGCTGCCCAGGATCGCGGCGTTCCGAAGCGCGAGCTGTATAATCTGCTTCACCAAGGAAGCTAATAGGAAATAGTTTACAACCGGCGTTCCTACTATATAATAGAAGAGACAAGATGTTAGGCCCAGAGGTAAATCGGGTAATAAGACTCATCCGTATTGCACGAACCGATGAGATGGGGAATAGAGGTTCTTAAAGCAGCTTGGTGTCTCTTGCGTTATAACGAACGGTGATAGTTAACGGAGCCTCTTCCGCTTGTGGCATAACGTTTGCAGTATCGTGCTTGTGTTCGGGCGTCGGTCGTCTTTCAAGTAACTAGTGCCCTAGCGCGATGCTGCTTGCAGCGAGCTCTCCGACGCACGAGCGGTCGAGTGCGTCCGGCTTTGCTCGAACAAAAGCTGTCGAGGCTTGCCTCGATGCGGCCCATAGCAAGTAAGAAGGAATCAAGCGCCGACGTATGCGCATGCACCGCTTCGTAAGAGCGCCGACGTGGAGCGTGTCTTCATGCCGAGCCCGGAGGGGTCGCATGGAGACGGACGCGCTCCCTGCACCCAAGCTGCGTCGAAGCGCCAAGCGGGGTCCAGGGGCGCGGCCCCTGGGGTCCCCCTTAGGAAGGGGGATTTAGGGGGATGGAAGCCTCCTTAGGGAGATGGAAGCCACTAGCACGAAAAAAAATCCCCGATTCGGACAACCACGAATCAGGGATATAGAGGAGATATGAAAAAGGTTAGAATTACCAAAGTTAATTGTGCTATCTCTATTATAACCTATTTTTTTTATTTTGTCACAGGTATTGGCATTTCAGATAAGCATTCATGACAAACAATTTTTCCTTTGAAGTAGGAAACGTTCTCAGCGTTGCCGCAGAAGATACAGGCTGGCTCATATTTCTTCAGCATGATGCGCTCGCCGTCAACGTAAATTTCCAAAGCGTCTTTTTCACCAATGCCCAAGGTACGGCGCAATTCGATTGGAATAACGACCCGACCCAATTCATCTACTTTTCTAACAATACCGGTGGATTTCATCATAAAAAATTCCCCTCTCTAAGAAGTTACATAATGAAGTCTGGTGTTCAAAAGATTAATCGTCATGTTTCGACATTTCTTTACACATATGATACCAACCATTCCCAAAATAGTCAACTAAAAAATGTGAGTTTTTTTTGTTATTTTATGGAATACGAGGTGTGTTATGCAAAATCCAAAGAAAACAAAGGTTTAAAAGCGAGAAAATCGTTGATTTTTATAAAACAGATCGCACGAAGAAAGGGTTTATCACCAGATCATTGGAGTATAGATAAAAAAAGAAAACGTAATAATGGAAGCTTTGTTTCGACAAATTTCGACAAAATCTAACTTATTTTTAGGAGAGTATTGTCGAAAAATAGCCGGAGCCGATAGGAGGATGTTCATGACCACTCCCCTTCAAGAAGAGAAAGTATTTAAGGATCCCGTGCACAAGTACATCTACGTTCAAGACCAAACGATCTGGGACCTGATCAACACCAAAGAGTTTCAACGCCTCAGACGAATTCGCCAGCTCGGGACCTGCTTTTTGACGTTTCACGGCGCGGAGCACAGCCGATTCTCTCACTCTCTCGGCGTCTACGAGGTGACTCGAAAAATCATTTCGCAGTTCGAGCGCAACAAGTACGAGGACTGGCCGCGGGAGGAGCGTCTTTTGTGCCTCTGCGCTTCGCTGCTGCATGATGTCGGGCATGGCCCGTTCTCTCATTCGATTGAAAAAACGTTCGGCACGCATCATGAGGAATGGTCCTGCCGCATCGTGCTCGGAGATACGGAAGTGAATCGGGTCCTGCGCCGCGTATCGCCTACGTTTCCGCAGCAGGTAGCCGGTGTGATCGCTAAAACGTACAATCAGGAAATCGTCGTCAGCCTCGTATCGAGTCAACTCGATGCCGATCGGATGGACTATTTGCTGCGGGATGCTTATTTTACCGGCGTGAATTACGGCACATTCGATTTGGAACGCATCCTGCGCGTTATGCGCCCTTATCAAGGTCATATTGTTGTGAAGGAAAGCGGTATGCATGCGGTGGAGGATTACTTGATGTCCCGGTACCAAATGTATTGGCAGGTCTATTTTCATCCCGTGACCCGCAGCGCCGAGGTATTGCTTCACAACATTTTTCAAAGAGCGAAGCATCTCTACGAGGAAGGCTTTGCCTTCCGCTTCTTATTACATCCGCTACCGAATTTGTTCCGGCAAAAAATGACGGTGCACGACCATTTTTTAATGGACGAGGCATTCATGCAAACGGTGCTGATGCAATGGTCCTTCGAAGAGGACCCGGTGCTATCCGACCTGTGTACCCGGTTCTTGCAGCGGCGGCTGTTCAAGTATGTGACGCTCGAGAAAATCGACGCCCGGCAGATCGAGCGGCTGCGGGATCAAATGCGCAGCTTCGGCGTCAATCCGGACTACTACCTGGACATCGATTTTCCTTCCGATCTATCGTATGATGTGTATAGGCCCGGCGAACAGGACGAAAAGCTGCCTATTCTGCTGCTTGACTCGCGGGATACCCTGACGGAAATATCGCGGAAGTCGGAAATTGTCCGCTCCATCAGCGGCATTCATATGGGAAAATACCATTTGTATTACCCACGGGAGCTGCTTTTGAACCATGTTGACAAATTGGATGATAATCTTCGGAAACTGCTTAATCTTTGATCGTTATGACCTGCTCTTACAACATGAACATAGTATAAGGAGAAAAAAATGCTGATCGATACACATGCACACTTGAATGCAGCGCAGTTCGATGAGGATCGACAGGAGGTCATCGAGCGGGCACAAGCAAGCGGAATTAGTCGAATCATTAATGTCGGTTTTAACCGGGAAACAATCCCGAGCTCCATTGCTTTGGCGGAACAGTACGATTTTATTTATTCGACGGTAGGCTGGCATCCGACCGATGCGAAGGACATGACGCCGGAGGATCTCGATTGGATCGAGTCGTTGTGCGGGCACGAGAAGGTTGTCGCCATTGGGGAAATCGGTCTGGATTATTACTGGGATACGTCTCCCAAAGACGTGCAGGACCGCGTATTTCGTCAGCAAATTCGGCTCGCGAGGAAGGTCGGGCTGCCGATCGTTATCCATAACCGGGATGCGCATCATGACGTCGTGCAAACGCTTCGCGAAGAGAAAGCAGCGGAAGTCGGAGGGGTCATGCATTGCTATTCCGGCAGTTGGGAAACGGCAAAAATGTGCCTGGATATGAACTTCTATATCTCATTCGGCGGTCCCGTCACGTTCAAGAATGCGAAACAGCCTAAAGAGGTGCTCGAAAAGGTGCCGCTCGATCGTTTATTGATCGAAACCGATGCGCCTTATCTGGCTCCTCATCCGTATCGCGGCAAGCGAAACGAGTCTTCGTATGTGCGGCTGGTCGCCGAAACGGCTGCCGAAATTAAGGGGATATCGTTGGAGCAGCTGGGCAAAATTACCACAGCGAACGCCGTCAGGCTTTTTGGCTTGACCTGAATAAATACACAGATTCGGACGAGCTGATTTTCTTTTGAATCGAGATAATCGAAGGAAAATATATAAAAACATACGACTTGCGAAGAGAAAGATGGTTTATGTGATCGTTTCAGCTTGAATTGGCTGGAATCGATCCAAAACCATCCTTTTTTTCGAAGTTTGTATACTTTACAACATTGGTCCTCCCATCGTAAACTCAATAATAACTTCATAACGATTACCAAAATCCAACATCGCTGAGTTTCCGAAAGGGAAACGGGGGAACCGCATCGCGGCAGTTAAGGCGCAGCTTTGACCGCTGTGGTGTTTTTTTAGGGGTGAATCCTCATTGTGCATGTGAAACCTGCACTGGGGTAGGGCGACTCTCAAGTCCGAATCCGTCAGCTAACCTCGTAAGCGTCCAGAGAGAGGTAACGATTGTCGTGAGCTTTTATTTCATTTTGGCCAAAATGAAAAAGTCACGGGAAGGTTCCTCTTCTCCGCTGACTTTTTTGTGTTCTCCCGTTCATTGGGATATTAACCGGAGCCGGTTCAATTAACACAAGATGAAGGAGGTGGCCGCCGCAGGCAAGTAAGTTCTGATGGCAGCAGAACCAATTGTTGGAATGGCAATCAAACCATTTTACCATAGTCGCGTCAGATTAAATCATGCATAACACTCGGATGGCGGGGCTTTAAGGAGGACCGAACAAGTGGGCGCTGTGAACCATGAGCAACCCCATGTAAGACGATCATCCAGCATGTCCTTCGCATTGCGATGGAAGCATGAAAACTTGCGTATGATATCGATTATCGCCCTCATTTCATTCGCTATGACTTTCATGTTCTTACTGATGTATCACGGTACGGCCACGAAGCGCGTATCAGTCGTTGTAGACGGACAGGAACGTAAGTTCCAGACCCGGCAAGGGGTTCTGCAACGGATACTGGATGAGCAAGGCATCGCTGTAGGAGAATACGACCGGGTGTCGCATTCCCTCCAAGCTTCGGTAAAGTCTGGAGATCGCATTACGATCGAAAAGGCAAAACCGGTGCAATTGACAGCAGATGGAGAGACGAAGACCGTTTATACGACAGGAAAAACGGTGGAGAGCGCACTGGCGGATATGAAAATTACGCTCGGCGAGCTAGATAAGGTAACTCCCGCTTTGACGACGGAAATCGCAGACCATGCGCCGATCAAAGTGGTTCGCGTGAAGAAAGAAATTGAAGAAGTGAAAGAACCGATCCCGTTCGAGACGGTCAAGAAGAACGAGCCGCAGCTGCTTAAAGGCAAGGAACAGGTTGTTCAAGAAGGGCAAGAGGGCGTTCTGCTCAAGAAAAAGGAAAAGCTGTTTGAGGACGGCGCGCTCGTCGCCGAGAATGTCGTCGATCAACAGGTGCAAGCGCAAAGCATTAAGAAAATCGTAGCCGTCGGAACGAAAAATCCGGTCACTATTTTATCCGCTTCTTCGCCGAACGTCGACGAATTGACCAAAAACGGGGTTAAGTTCGCATACAAGCAAGTGATTAACAATGTGAAACTTACGGCGTACACGGCCGATGCCGACTCGACAGGGAAAAGCAGCGGGCATCCGCAGTACGGGGTAACTTCTTCAGGCACGAAAGTAATGGAAGGTCGCACAATTGCCGTAGATCCCAAAGTAATCCCGATGGGCTGGTGGGTTTATATCGAAGGAATCGGCTTCCGCCGGGCGGAAGACACCGGCAGCGCGGTGAAAGGGAATGTGATCGACGTGTATTTCGACAGCAGCGACTACGCCACTCGTTTCGGAACGAAGAAGGGCTATACGGTGTATGTCATCGGGCCGAAAAAACCGTCGGTCGATTAAGGATGCGCAATTAGGGCAGACTCATCATATATAGAACGGAAAAAGAAGAGGTACGGCGATGTCCCTCTTCTTTTTCTCTTGTTTACGAGACGAAAGAAGGTACGACGAACAGAAATGATTAAGGAAATCATCGTGGTGGAAGGCAAAGACGATACCGTGGCTATTAAGCGGGCGGTGGAAGCGGAGACGATCGAAACGGGCGGCTCCGCGATTAATAAAGACGTTTTGAGGCGGATACGGCTTGCCCAGGAGCGGCGCGGCGTCATCGTATTCACGGACCCGGACCATGCGGGCGAGCGGATCCGCAAAATCATCGCCAAAGAAGTACCGGGCTGCAAGCATGCCTTCCTGACGCAAGAAGCCGCAACGAGCCGCGGAGACATCGGCGTCGAGAATGCCTCTATCGAGGCGATTCGCGAAGCGCTGGCAAACGTGCGGACGGATGGGATGAGAGGAGAATCCGCGATCGTTTGGGAGGACCTGATCGAAGCAGGTCTCATCGCCCATCCGGAAGCGGCTTCCCGACGGCTCGAAATGGGCAAGCGGCTTGGGATCGGATACTGCAACGGCAAACAGTTTTATAACCGCTGCCGAATGTTTCAAATTTCACGCGAGGAGTTCGAGGCGGCCCGGCGGCATTTGGATAAAAAAGAGGGTGCGAGCTCATGACGACGGAACATCGCGGACAACGGTCCGGACAAGCTGCCGAGGATATCGCTTCGCCGAAGCGGACCAAGGAGCTCATTCAGAAGTACGGCTTCACGCTCAAAAAGAGCTTGGGGCAAAACTTTTTGATCGATCAAAATATTTTAACCAAAATCGTTTCTGCCGCCGAGCTTGACTCGGCCAAAGGGGCCTTGGAAATCGGGCCGGGGATCGGAGCGCTCACCCAGCAGCTTGCCAAGACGGCCGGCCGGGTCGTAGCGATTGAAATCGACCAGCGGCTGCTGCCGATGCTGCAAGAAACGCTTGAGCCTTATCCTCACGTTTCCGTTGTCCATGGGGATGTGCTTAAGACCGATCTTCGCGGGCTGTTCGAGACTCATTTTCGCGACGTGTCGAAGGTAAGCGTCGTGGCGAATCTCCCGTATTACGTAACGACCCCGATCGTGATGAAGCTGCTGGAGGAAAAGCTTCCGCTGGAGTATATCGTCGTGATGATCCAGAAGGAAGTAGCCGACCGGATGGCGGCCAAGCCCGGAGGCAAAGATTACGGGAGCTTGAGCATCGCCGTGCAGTATTATTGCGAGCCGGAAGTCGTCACCATTGTGCCTCACACGGTGTTTATCCCGCAGCCGAACGTCGATTCCGCCGTGATTAAATTGAAGGTGCGCGAACGGCCGCCGGTGGAAGTGGAGGACGAAAGCTTTTTCTTCGATGTCGTTCAAGCCAGCTTTGTGCAGCGCCGCAAGACGATTTACAACAATTTGGCCGCCAGATATTTTACGAAGGAGACCAAAGGACAGCTGGAAGACATTCTCCGGAATGCCGGCATCGAACCGTCCCGCCGCGGAGAGACGCTGTCGATCGAGGAATACAGCGTGCTCAGCCGGCATTTGGCCGCCGCATTGAAGGGGAATGGCTAGCCGCCCGGACGATAGCCGGCGGTTGTACCTGCACCATTTGCCCATATCCGCCATACGATAGTCGAGGAGGCGATGCAGCCATGAAGCAGGGAGACCTGGTCACTCGGAAGTCGTATGGCGGTGACGTTTTATTCAAAATTCATGAGTTCCGGCAGCAGCAGGCCATATTGCGCGGAGTGGAACTGCGCTTGTTGGCGGATGCCCCGTTCCGGGATTTGGAGCTGGCCCCGCAGATCGATCCCCTTGAAGCGTTGGGGGCGATGCGCCCCAAATGGCTGGAAGCAGTGAGACGTTCGGGTGCCGGAGCGGCTCCGCAGGCACAGTCGGACGGATGGCAAAGCACGGAGCCTGCGGGGTCTGCCAAGCCGCGTCCGGGTTACTTTGATTTGCCCGGAAGAGTTCTGCATTTGGACGGCGATCCGAACTATTTGCGCAAATGCATGCTACTTTACAATGAGCTCCGCGTTCCGGTGGACGGCTATTATGTAGCGGAGGCGAATATGGCCGACGCTCTTTACCGCCTGCTGCCCCAGCGGCAGCCGGATATTGTCGTGATTACCGGTCACGACGGACTTCTGAAACAGCGCGGACGAACGCATGGAGACATTACTCAGCTTACGAGCTACAAAAACTCGCATAATTTCGTCAATGCGGTTCGTGTAGCCCGTCAGTTCGAAAAAAACCGCGATGTTCTGACGATCGTCGCTGGAGCGTGCCAGTCGCATTTTGAGGCGTTGATGCAGGCAGGAGCCAATTATGCCAGTTCGCCGGCCCGCGTGTTGATTCACGCGCTTGATCCTCTGTGCATTGCGGCAAAGGTAGCTTTTACCCCGATTAAGGATACGGTGAATATCGTCGATGTCATCGGGCTGACGCACAGCGGGTTGGAAGGGCTGGGTGGTATCGAGTCCCGGGGGAGCTATCGCCGGGGGGTTCCCCGAATGGAATACGCGATTCGTAAATAAGCGCCGAAAGGTGCTTTTTATTTTGTTGCATGGACCAAATTTTAACAAATATGTGAACGGGATGCACTTATTTTTTTGGAATAACCCCGTGCATTAAGGAAAAATTCCGTTGACAACCGGTTTGTATGGCTGATATAATATTCGGCTTAAATTGACATACTACTGTCGTTGCGTTATAATCGTTAAGGAAAGAGGTGGTAGTGGTCAATGGCAAAAAATGCGCTGTTGGAGATCAAACGTAGTTTGGAACCTCATGTCGGACAGAAGATTATGTTAAAAGCGAACGGTGGTCGCCGTAAGACAATCGAACGCTCCGGTGTACTGGAGGAAACCTACCCTTCCGTTTTTATTGTCAAGCTGGATCAGGAACAGCATGCATTCAAGCGCGTTTCTTACAGCTATGCAGATATCCTGACAGAATCCGTCGAAGTTACTGTGCATGGCGATGACGGTGAAGTACGGATTACGATACATCAATAAGTACATAACGGTTGGCCGTCACACGGTCAGCCGTTTTTTTAATGGCCGGCAAGTATGGAAAAGACTCCGGGGCCGTATGATTCCGCTGCGTCAGGCGCATAATAGATCATACGGACACCATCCTAATTTATAAGGGGGGACGCGCTATGGGACGCAGAAGTCGAGGCGTCATGTCGGAATCATTCAAATACGAGCTGGCTAAAGATTTGGGGTTCTATGAGACGGTTCAGCGGGAAGGTTGGGGCGGCATTCGAACGAAGGATGCGGGCAACATGGTTAAGCGCGCAATCCAAATTGCCGAGCAGGCTTTGGCGAACCAGCAAGCGGCGGCGGTACAGCCGCCGGTACGCGAAACCGTGAGCTTTCGCCCCGCGCCGGTTGCTTCTCAAGCCTACGCGCCTTACGTTCAGCCGCCTTACGCCGGGACGCCGCCTGCTTATGCGGTTGCCCCGAATCCGGTTCAAACGGGCTATACCTCCTTCGCGCCGTAAGCCGGACCTTCATTTCCGGAGAATCCTCAAGCTAGAGCGCCAATTATGGAGCTTTAGCTTTTTTTTGCAGCGCTTTTGGTATAGTATTAGGATGAACGGCATCATGCCTTCGATTAACGGGAAGACAGACAGGTGCAAAGAAGGTGTCGACATGAAAGTGTTTGAGAAAGCGCCGGCAAAAATCAATTTGTCGCTGGATGTTTTACATAAGCGTGAAGACGGTTACCATGAGGTCGAAATGGTGATGACCATGGTCGATTTGGCGGACCGGATCGAGATGCAGGAGCTGCCCCGCGATACGATCATTATTTCCAGCCAAGCCGGGTATATCCCGCTCGACGAAAAGAACCTTGCCTTTCAGGCCGCCCGGCTTATTAAAGACCGGTACGACGTGAAGCAGGGGGTATATATTCATTTGGACAAAAAGATTCCCGTTGCCGCGGGCTTGGCCGGAGGGAGCAGCGACGCCGCAGCGACGCTGCGCGGCTTAAACCGGCTGTGGAAGCTTGGAATCGGAATGGACGAACTGCAGAGGCTTGGAGCCGAGCTCGGCTCGGACGTGCCCTTTTGCGTAACGGGAGGAACAGCCATTGCGCGCGGCCGGGGAGAAAAGCTGGAGCCGATCGAATCGCCGCCTCAATGCTGGGTCATCTTGGCCAAGCCTCCGATCAACGTGTCCACCTCGGAAATATACGGCAAGCTGAACGCGTCCGGAATCCGGAAGCATCCTTCGACGGAAGGCGTCCTTCGGGCAATTCGCGAGAAACGGTTCGATCTTCTGTGCAGCCAGCTGGGCAACGTGCTGGAGGAAGTGACGTTGGACCTGTATCCCGAAGTGCGCCAGCTGAAGGAAGTCATGACCAGGCTGGGCGCCGAGGGTGTGCTGATGTCGGGCAGCGGTCCGACGGTGTTCGGCCTCGTGTCCAAAGAAACGAAAATTCCGCGCATTTACAACGGGCTGCGGGGATTTTGCAAGGATGTGTTCGCTGTCCGCCTGCTTACGTAAAGGGGCTAATGGATGTCACGTCGGTGTCATTATCTTTTGCATGGACAGCTTGAATGAATACGTATAAAAATGGTATATTCACAATATATTATTCGGATTTTATAGATATTTATCCGACGTGTAGGGGGAACGCTCATGAAAAAATTAAAAAGAAGCGCAAGATTGGTCGAGATGACCCAATACTTGCTGATCCGCCCCCATACGCTGATTCCTTTGACGACATTTGCAGACCGATACAATTCCGCCAAATCGTCCATCAGCGAAGATTTGGCCATCATTAAAGAAGTGTTTGAAGAGGAAGGCCTTGGGGAGCTTCAGACGCTCGCAGGAGCAGCCGGCGGCGTCAAGTTCATACCGAAAGTATCGAAATCGCATTCATTGCAATTTATTACCCAGTTGTGCCGCCAGTTGGAGCAGCCGGAACGCATCCTGCCGGGCGGGTATTTGTACATGTCCGATATTATGGGGCAGCCGATGATTTTGAACGAAGTGGGCAAAATGTTCGCGTCCGCTTTTTCGGGGAACGATATCGATGTGGTCATGACAGTGGAGACGAAAGGCATCCCGCTTGCTTATGCCACGGCGACTTATTTGAATCTGCCGGTTGTCATTGTACGCCGCGACAATAAAGTGACCGAAGGCTCCGCCGTGAGCATCAACTACGTATCCGGCTCGAACAAACGCATTCAAACGATGTCTTTGTCCAGACGGGCCCTCAAGGAAGAAGCGAAGGTGCTGATCATCGACGATTTCATGCGGGTGGGCGGAACGATCCACGGCATGATGGATTTGCTGCAGGAGTTTAAAGCCACGGTCAAAGGCGTCGGCGTATTCGTCGAATCAGGCGAAGTCGAAGAGCATTTGATCGAGGATTACGTCTCGCTCGCCAAGCTGTCCGCGGTCGATCCGAAGACGCGGCAGATCACGGCCGAGCCGGGCAATTATTTTCAAGAAGAGATTTCAAATTCAATTGAGGAGTGACAAATGCATATGACACTAGAACGTATTTCCACGGACCGGGCGCCTGCCGCTATCGGTCCTTATTCACAAGCGATCAAATTCGGCAATCTGTTATTTACCTCCGGTCAAATTCCGCTCAATCCCGAAGGCCAAATCGTCGAAGGCGGCATTGCCGAGCAGACGCACCAAGTCTTCCGCAATTTGAAAGCGGTCTTGGAGGAAGCGGGAGCTGGCTTCGAGAGCGTGATCAAGGCAACGGTGTTCATCAAGGACATGAATCAGTTCGCCCAAGTGAACGAAATCTATGCAACCTACTTCGGAGACCATAAACCGGCGCGTTCAACTGTCGAAGTTGCACGACTGCCGAAGGACGTACTTGTCGAAATCGAGCTTATTGCGGCATTAAATGTCGAATAATTTCAAATTTATAAAGTATTTATAAAATTGCTCAAAAACTTTAGAGATTTAGCAGGAATTTGACCTAAAATGTGGAATTTATAGTTCATGTCTCCAAGATGGAAAAAGGTGGTGAATCAGAAGTGCAAATTACAGACGTCAGACTTCGCAGGGTGAACTCCGAGGGCAGAATGAAAGCCATTGCTTCCATTACCATCGATAACGAATTTGTAGTCCATGACATTCGTGTGATTGACGGTAACAACGGCATGTTCGTGGCCATGCCTAGCAAGCGGACCCCGGACGGAGAATTCAGAGATATCGCTCACCCGATTTCCTCTTCTACGCGCGAGAAAATCCAAGCGGCCGTGTTAGCGGAATACGAGCGTGCCGCAACGGAAGAGGAAGTCATCGAAGAAGGAGCTTAATACAACCAATGAAGAGGGCCAGAAGGCTCTCTTTTCTTTTATCATCGAAAGGATATATTGGGACTGGCGTTTCGGGGACAGAACCCGTATCATAAAAAGAAAACAACCATTGGATTAAAGGGGATGGACGAAACTTGAACATCATGGGGATCGTACTGGCTGCGGGTCAGGGGAAACGGATGAAGTCGAAACTGTATAAAGTGCTGCACCCGGTATGCGGAAAACCGATGGTCGATCATGTGGTTACCGCATTGGAAAATATACAAGCTTCCCGTACGGTCGTTGTCGTCGGTCATGGAGCGGAGGCCGTTCGCGCACATTTGGGCGACCGGGTCGAGTATGCGCTTCAAGAGCAGCAGCTCGGTACAGGGCATGCCGTGCTTCAGGCCAAGGATTTGCTGGCCGCCGAAGACGGTTTGACGATTGTTATTTATGGAGATACGCCGCTTATTACGGATAATACCCTCGAAGGAATGGTCAAGCTGCACCGGGAGAAGGGGGCGGCCGCGACGCTGCTGACGGCGGTTGTTGACGATCCTACCGGCTACGGCCGGATCATTCGCGACGAGCGCGGGCATGTGACGCAAATCGTGGAGCAGAAGGACTGCAACGAGGCGCAGCGCTTGGTCAAGGAAACGAATGTCGGCACCTACTGCTTCGACAATCGGAAGCTGTTTGAAGCGCTGGCGCTTGTGAACAACGACAATGCGCAGAACGAATATTACATTACGGACGTGATCGGCATTCTGGTCGGTCAGGGGCAGATTGTCGAAGGCTATGTGCTGCAAGACGAGGCGGAGTCGTTTGGCGTCAACGACCGCCTGCAGCTGTCCGTAGCGGAGCAAACGATGCGCGAGCGGATTAACCGCCGCCATATGCTCGCCGGGGTGACGATCATCGATCCGGCAAGCACGTATATTGAAGCGGACGTGCAGATCGGAGCGGATACCGTCCTGCTGCCGGGCACGGTGCTCAGGGGAAAAACGGCGATCGGCGAAGACTGCGTCATCGGACCGCAAGCGGATATCACCGACAGCACGATCGGCAGCGGCGTGACCGTCAAGCATTCCGTGCTTCAGGAAGCGCTCGTCGGCGCCGGATCGTCCGTTGGACCGTACGCTTATTTGCGGCCGGGGGCGGACCTCGGTCAAAACGTAAAAATCGGCGATTTCGTCGAAATCAAAAACGCCAAGCTCGCGGATGATGTGAAAGTGTCGCATCTAAGCTACGTCGGCGATGCGGTGATCGGCCGGAACGTCAACTTCGGCTGCGGGGCGATTACCGTCAACTATGACGGCTTCAACAAGCAGCTGACCGAAGTGGAGGATGATGCGTTTATCGGCAGCAACGTCAACCTCATCGCTCCGGTCAAAATCGGCAAAGGAGCTTACGTCGTGGCCGGCTCCACCATTACGCACGAAGTAGGGGAAGGCGACGTGGCGATTGCCCGGGAGCGTCAGGTCAACAAGCCGGGCTACGCCGACAAACTTCGCGCCAAATTTGCGGCGAAGAAGGCAAAGAAGTAAGAGCTTAGCAGCTTAACGGAAATATCACTTGCCGCAAAATCATAGACAGCGATGTTTCGAACCTCCTTCAATTGGGTAAAGTAGTAAGAAGCTAGCGCTTTACCCAAATTGAAGGAGGTTTTCTTATGGCTACATCGCTCAAAGCGGAAGCTCGGACAGGCCGGACGAAAGGCGACCGCAACCGGCTGCGGGCCGAGGGAAAAGTCCCGGGCATCGTCTACGGAAAAAAAGTGACGCAGACGCCGATCGCCATCGACCAGAAGGAGCTGCTTGCACTGCTGAAGACGAATCCGCATGCGGTTATCGACATGGACGTTCCGCAATTTGGCAAGCAGCCGGTCATGATCAACGAAGTGCAGCGGGATGCGCTGAGCCGCGAGCTGCTGCATGTAGATTTTCATCAAATCAATATGGACGAGCCGGTTCAGACGACGGTCCGGCTGGAATATATCGGAGACCCGGAGGGGGTTAAGGCCGGCGGGATTCTGCAAATCCAGCATCACGAAATCGAGATCCGCTGCCTGCCGCAGCATATCCCGGCCTCTATCGAAGTCGATGTCAGCGGGCTTGAGATCGGACAAAGCATGCTCGTATCCGAGCTCAAGCTGCCGGAGGGCGTCGAGGTGAAGACGGATGAGCACGACGTGCTCGCCACGATCTTGACGCCGCAGAAAGAAGCCGAGCCGGAGAAGGAAGCTCCGGTCGCCCAAGGCGGGGAAGCCGCCGAGACCGCGGAGAAGGCGGAGGCATAACTTAGAAAAGAGCGTATCGGTTTGGATCGATGCGCTTTTTCTTTGTACCCGCTTTTGCTGTCCCTGCCGCTTATCGCGAAATTGGCGCGGGACGTTTTTTTCGGTTATGATAAGTTTAGGGTATCGTTTCACCCCATGGAGTTGAAAGGGGCAGGTCAGGTTGAAATGGTTTGTGGGTCTCGGCAATCCGGGGCGGCAGTACGAAGCGACACGGCATAATATCGGTTTTATGGCGCTGGACCGTTTTGCCGATAAGCACGGCATCAAAATTACGCAAAGCAAATGCAAAGGGCTGCTGGGAGAAGGTCATGTCGCGGGACAGAAGGTGTATCTGCTGAAGCCGCAGACGTATATGAACTTGTCGGGAGAGTCGATCCGCGCGTTTATGGATTTTTATAAAGCAGCCATCGAGGACCTGATCGTCGTATACGACGATCTGGATACGCCTTACGGGCAAATCCGGCTGCGCTATCAAGGAAGCGCGGGCGGACATAACGGAATCAAGTCGGCCATCGCCCACTTGGGCACGCAATCGTTTCAGCGCATTCGAATGGGCATCTCGCGGCCCGCTCCCGGCAGAGACATCGCCGATTACGTGCTGAGCCCGTTCAGCAAAGACGAGTTTCAGCAGATGCCCGGGCTGCTCGACAAGACGGTGGATGCCATGGAGCATATTCTGGAGCACCCGTTCGAGAAGACGATGGCCAAGTTCAACGGCTGAGCCGTTTCCTTTTCGTCAAGAAAAAAGCGCTAGCTTTTAGGCTAATCTCCTCCCATTCCGGCCATAATAAGTAAAAACGGCGCTTGGCAAGACAAGCGGAGGAGGAAGTCCGATGGCCCTGAAATATGTTTGTCGTCATTGCCAGACCTTAATCGGAGAAATCCGGCAGGGAGAAGTGAGCGAATTTCAACTCGGGTTCCATTTCTTGACCCCCGAGGAGCGGAGAGATATAATATCGTATAACCCGAATGGGGATGTCACCGTCAAGGTGGTTTGCGATTACTGCAAGGAAGCGCTGGATGCCAATCCCGAGCTCTCGCTCCTCGCGAATCCTCTGCAATAGGGGTTGTTCGCATTTCGGCTATCCGGCTTTTTGGTTGAGGATCGGCCTAAAGTCCGGTGAATAAGAGGCCGCTGCGCGGGCGGATCGCCCTTTGGATCGCTGCTTCAGAAGCGATTGCGCCCGCACTGCCGCTTATTCACGGGACTTCTAGGCTTTTTTAGTGTTACGCGGTTGAGAGGGGTGTCCTGTTTTGCAGGCTTTAATTCAGGCGTTCTCCGCGGATAACGATTTTCAAAGCGTCGTGTCCGGCCTACGTTCGGGGATGAGAGAACAGTTAATAGCCGGGTTGACCGGTTCATCGCGGCAGGTGATGCTGGCTTCGCTTTACGAGGAGCTGCAGCAGCCTCTATTTGTCGTGACCCACAATATGTTTTCCGCACAAAAAATGTTCGAAGATTTGGTGGAACTGCTGCCGGAAGGCAGGGTCCTGCTGTTTCCGGCCCAGGAGCTGCTGGCGGCCGAAGCGGCTATTGCCAGTCCGGAAATGCTGGCGCAGCGGATCGACGCGCTGTCCAAGCTGGCGGACAGCTTTCGCGGAATTGTCATCGTGCCGTATGCCGGGATGCGGCGGCTGCTGCCGGACCAGACGTCGATTGCGGAAGCCCGGCTTCGCATCGCCGTCGGCGATACGCTCGAGCTGGAGTCGTTTATCGGCCGCATGGTCGAGCTCGGCTACGAACGGGTGGAGCGTGTCGAGAACAAAGGGGAGCTGAGCGTCCGCGGGGGCATTATCGATTTTTATCCGCTCACTTCGCCGAACCCGTACCGGATTGAGCTGTTCGATATTGAGATTGACTCCATTCGGACATTTGACCCGGCCGATCAGCGTTCGATCCATAAATGCTCCGAGCTTGTCATTACGGCTTGTCGCGAAATCGTAGTCGACCGTAAACGGTTACAATCGGCGGCGCAGCATGCGTATGAACTGCTTCAGGAGCAGATAGGCAAAATGTCGGACCGCGGGGCGAAGGACCGGCTGCTCGAAGGGATCGGCCACGAGATCGAGCTGCTTCGCGAGGGGCAGCATTTTCAAGGGATGTTCAAATACGTCTCCTTGCTGTTCCCGCAGCGTCAAACGCTGCTCGATTACATGCCCAAGGATTCCATCCTTGTGGTCGACGAGCCGGCCCGGCTGCTTGAAACGGCAAAGCAGTTGGAGAAGGACGAGGCCGAATGGATGACCATGTCGCTGCAGGACGGCAAGTGCCTCCCGCAGCTCGTGCTGTCGAAGCCGTACGAGACGCTGCTGCACCGCAGACCGTATCCGACCTTGTACATGTCGTTGTTCCTGCGGCAGGTGCCGCAGACATCGCCGCAAAACATCGTCAACTTCATGTGCCGCCTGATGCAGAATTTCCACGGGCAGATGAACCTGTTGAAAAGCGAAATGGAGCGATGGAAAAAGTCCGGCGCCAAGGTGATGATGATCGCGAGCGGGGCGGAGCGGGTGGACCGCATCAAGCGCGTTCTGGCCGACTACAACATCGAAGAGCCGCAAATCGTGGACGGCAATCTGCAGACCGGCTTCGAGCTTCCGGGCATTCATCTGGTCGTCATCACCGAAGGCGAGATGTTCACACAAAAGCAGCGTAAAGCGCGCAAGGTGGACAAAAAGATCGAAAACGCCGAGCGGATCAAAAATTACCAGGAGCTCAAAATCGGCGATTACGTCGTTCACGTCAATCACGGGATCGGTAAGTTTGTCGGCATCGGCACGCTTGAGGTCGGCGGCATTCATAAAGATTATTTGCACATCATGTACGCCGGCGGCGATAAGCTGTCGGTACCGATCGACCAGATCGATCATGTACAGAAGTACGTCGGATCCGAAGAAGGCAAGGAACCGAAGGTTTATAAGCTCGGAGGCGCCGACTGGAACCGGGTGAAAAGCAAGGCCCGCGCGTCCGTGCAGGATATTGCCGACGATCTGATCAAGCTGTATGCGGAGCGTCAAGCGACGCCGGGCTACGCTTTTAATCAAGATTCGAACTACCAGCAGGAATTCGAAGGCATGTTCCCGTACGAGGAAACGGCGGATCAGCTGCGGGCCATCGAAGAAATCAAGAAAGACATGGAGAAGCCGAGACCGATGGACCGCTTGCTGTGCGGCGACGTCGGTTACGGGAAAACCGAGGTAGCCATCCGCGCGGCGTTCAAGGCGGCGATCGACGGCAAGCAGGTGGCGGTTCTCGTGCCGACGACCATTTTGGCGCAGCAGCACTACGAGACGTTCCGGGAGCGGTTCTCGGGCTATCCGTTTAACATTCAAGTGCTTAGCCGGTTCCGTTCCAAGAAGGAACAGACCGAAACGATGAAAGGCATCAAGAACGGCACGGTTGACGTGGTGATCGGGACGCATCGGCTGCTGTCGAAGGATGTGCAGTTCAAGGATCTGGGACTGCTGATCGTCGACGAAGAGCAGCGCTTCGGCGTGTCGCACAAGGAGAAGCTGAAGCGGCTGAAAACGAACGTGGACGTGCTGACGCTGACCGCGACACCGATTCCCCGAACCCTGCATATGTCCATGCTCGGCGTCCGGGACTTGTCGGTCATCGAGACGCCGCCGGAAAACCGTTTTCCGGTGCAAACGTATGTCGTCGAATACAGCGCCTCGCTGGTCCGCGAAGCCATCGAACGGGAGCTGGCGCGCGAAGGCCAAGTGTATTACCTGTTCAACCGCGTGCAGGGGATTACCCAAATGGCCGACCAAATCTCCATGCTCGTGCCGGACGCCCGGGTGACGGTCGCGCACGGTCAAATGTCCGAGCAGGAGCTGGAGAAAACCATTCTCGACTTCTTGGACGGCGAGTACGACGTGCTGGTCAGCACCAGCATTATCGAGACCGGGGTCGATATCCCGAACGTCAACACGCTGATCGTCCACGACGCCGACAAGATGGGGTTGTCCCAGCTGTATCAGCTGCGCGGCCGGGTCGGGCGTTCCAACCGGATCGCTTACGCCTATTTTACGTACCAGCGCGACAAGGTGCTGACGGAAGTGGCGGAGAAGCGGCTTCAGGCGATAAAAGAGTTTACAGAACTTGGATCCGGGTTTAAAATTGCGATGAGAGACTTGTCCATCCGCGGCGCGGGCAATCTGCTCGGCGCGGAGCAGCACGGATTTATCGCGTCGGTCGGCTTTGATCTGTATTCGCAAATGCTGGCCGAGGAAATTCAGAAGCGCAAGAAGGAGTTGGGCGGCGAAGCCGTACAGGAGACGAAGGTATGGTCGACGCAGCTTGATATCCAGCTGGACGCTTATATTCCCGGCGACTATATCTACGACAGCGTGCAAAAAATCGAGATTTACAAAAAAGTCGCGGCCATTCAAACCTTGGATGAAGCGATGGAGCTAGAGGACGAATTGGTCGACCGTTTTGGCGATTTGCCGGACGCGGTGCAAAATCTGTTGACCGCCGCGCGGCTGAAAGTGTACGGTGCCATGTACGGCATCGAGACCATTTCACAAAAGGGGCTTGACTACGAGGTGAAAATTCACCCCGATCAGAACGGCAATCTGGACGGACAGAAGCTGTTCCAGCTGTCGGGCGAATTCGAAAACCGGGTCAAGCTGATCAGCGGACCGCAAATCCACATCGAGCTCAAAGGAAAAGGGCTGAAGCCAGAAGAAACCATCGCTTTGCTGGAAAGGTTTCTGGTACAATACAAGCGTGTGTTGAAATCGAAGGGAGAGCTGCAGAATGTGGCAAAATAAACGGAAACCGTTACGAAAAGGGCTTATGGCTCTTTGTGCGCTCGTATTGGTCGCGGGTGTCGCTGCAGGTTGCGGCAAGAAAAAGGACGACGCCGGAACGGCTGCTGCCGACAAAGGCAAGCCGAGCGAGGTGCTTGTTACGTATAAGGACGGGCAAGTCACGCGCGGCGAATTCGATACCTTTTTGAACGTGAACACGTTCTTTTACAAACAATACGCCCAGTTTAAAGACGACCCTGCGTTTCAGCAGGATATGATGAAGCAGCTCGTTACCTTCAAGATCTTGGCTTCCCGTGCGGACGACAAAGCCAAGGCGGATGCCGAGCAGCAATTTAACAAGCAATTCGAAGAAATCAAAGGCTTCCTGAACGCGCAGGAAGGCGGCATGGAGAAACAGCTTAAGGATGCGAAGCTGGAGCAAAAAGACGTGGAAGAGTTTGTGAAGCGCAGCATCACGGCGATCGTCTCCGAGGAAAACAGAGTAACCGATGAAGAGCTCCAAAAGGCCTATAACTCCAAACTGGAACAGGACAAAACCGCTTATGTGACAGCGACGGTTCGGCATATTCTGATCGGAATCAACGATCCGGCGACAGGCAAAGAAACCCGTTCCAAGGAAGATGCGCTCAAGCGGGCGAAGGAAGTACAGGACAAACTGAATAAGGGCGGCGACTTTGTCGCGCTGGCGAAAGATTATTCAGACGATCCGGGCTCGAAAGAGGAGGGCGGCATGTACGAGAACGTGGACATCTCCGAGTGGGTGCCCGAGTTTAAGAAAGCGGCGGCGGAGCTGTCGATCGGGAAGATCAGCGATCCGGTGGAAACGTCGTTTGGCTACCATGTGATGAAAGTCGAATCCCGCAAAACCAAAACGCTCGACGAAGTCAAGCCGGAGCTGCGTTCGGCAGCGGCTGAAACGAAGGTGTACGATTTTGTGGAGAAAGAACTGCCGGGTCTGATCCAGACGAATAATCTGCCGAAGCCGGAAGAGAAAAAGCCGGCGGAGGCACCGAAAACCGACACGCCTAAAACCGATGCTCCGAATACGGACGCTTCGAAAACGGAAGCGCCGAAGCCGGAAGGCGGCAAGTAACAATTACCAGGGTACCCCAGAGGGTGCCCTGTTTTGTTTTCATTTTTTTGGACATAATGTAAACAGCAACGGCTTAACTGCCCGGCATATCGTCCGCAATCGTGCCGGGTGGACATGCATAGGGCGCCGGGAATTGAAGAATACTAGGTTCAGTCGAATTCCCTCCATTTTGCATACAGGGTCACATCCAGTCTGTATCCCATTCTTCTTGGAAAGCGAGGCATCTAGAAACATGAAAGCAACTGGAATCGTTCGTCGTATCGACGATCTTGGCAGGGTCGTAATCCCGAAGGAGATACGCCGCACCCTGCGTATTCGGGAAGGGGATCCGCTTGAAATTTTTGTGGACCGGGACGGGGAAGTCATTTTAAAGAAATATTCTCCTATCGGCGAACTTGGAGATTTTGCCAAGGAGTACGCCGAATCGCTTTATGAGGGTACGAACCATATTACGATGATATCCGACCGCGATACGATCATTGCTGTGGCCGGGGGCTCGAAAAAAGATTTTTTGGAGAAGCAAATCGGTTCGCTGGTTGAGCAAAGCATGGAAAACCGCAAAGCGACGCTGGAAACGGCTGGCGGCTCTTATGAAATCTGCAAGGATGTCACCGAGACGTACAGCTCTTATGTGATTGCGCCGATCGTGGCTGGGGGCGACCCGATTGGTGCGGTGATTTTGCTTAGCAAAGATGAAAATGTAAAGATGGGGCAAATGGAATTGAAAATGGCGGAAACGGCCGCCGGTTTTCTGGCAAAGCAGATGGAGCAGTAGCTCCGCCGATGGACAGCGATGCGCAGCTTCCTGATAGGAATCCCTTGGAGGGAAATCGGGAAGCTTTTTGCGTTTTTGGAAAAGGACTGCGAATTGCGGTATAATGAGGCTGCAAAAACTGTCCGAACGGATCTCTCGCCGGACTTGAATGAGGGACCGGCCGCGGGTACGAAGGGGAACGTCATGAAGAAGCGATCGGTGCGGATAGAGACAAGCGAGCCTGCGGGTGCGGACAGTGAAGGGCGGGACGGGGAAAAGGGCTCAGCGCTGCTGCAAGGGGCGGCCCTGCTTGGTCTGGCGGCCGTCATTTCGAAGCTGATCGGGACTCTGCAAAAAATTCCGCTGCAAAATCTGGCCGGCGATGCGGTGTTTGGCATATACAATGCCGTGTATCCGTTGTACATATTGATTTTGGTTTTGGCGACCGCCGGATTTCCTCTGGTCGTCTCGAAGTTTGTGTCGGAGTATGCTGCCGAACGGCAGTATGACGAGGCCCGACGCGTGCTCCGGGTGGCGGCCTTATCGTTGACGGGGACCGGAATCATCTTTTTTTCACTGCTGTATTTCGGGGCGGAGACGATTGCGCGGTGGATGGCTGCGCCGCAAACGGCACCGGCGATACGAAGCGTGTCGTATGCTCTGCTCGTCGTGCCTCTCATGTCTGCGCTGCGCGGCTATTATCAAGGCTATCAGGACATGCGGCCGACGGCTTGGTCCCAGGTTGTAGAGCAGACGGTGCGGGTGGCGACGATGGTCGTTCTGCTGCTCGCGCTGATGCGGCTCGGCTTCGGACCGGAACGCATCGCCGCGGGCGCAACGTTCGGCTCGGTAACGGGAGCGCTGGCGGGACTGGCTGTTATGCTGTGGTACTGGCGTAAAGAGAGGGGCCGTGCGCCTTACGGGGCGCGAGTCTTGGATGGAGGGGGCCGTATTCGCGGCGGCTGGCGGCGTGATTGGGTGCTGGCCAAACGGCTGGCCGTTTATGCGCTGCCGCTCTGTCTGGGCTCCGTCGCGATGCCGATCTTAACGATCGTCGATTCGTTTACGATGCCCCGGCTGCTGCGTTCGGCTGGCTTTGGCGAGAGCGAAGCGTTGGTTCAGTTCGGGCTATACAACCATGGGCTGCCGCTTGTACAACTGGTCGCGATGATCGGCTCTTCGATGTCCGCGGCGCTTGTTCCGGCGATCGCCGAAGCGCTCCGGCGCGGCGATGCGGAGGCGGTGCGCACCCGGGCGGGCATGTCCTTGCGGCTGACTTGGCTGATCGGGCTTGCCGCTTCGTTCGGGCTGGCCCTGCTGGCGGAGCCGCTCAACGTCATGTTCTTCAAGAGCGCCGAAGGCACGTCGGCGATGGCCGTGCTAGCGTTCACCGCCCTGTTCTCGGCGGTGAACATCGTCGCGGGAAGCGTGCTGCAGGGCCTCGGCGCCGTGCGCGCGCCGGTGCTGTACCTGCTGCTCGCCGCCGCGGTGAAAGTCGCCGCCAGCGTGGCGCTCGTGCCGCGCTACGGCATCGACGGCGCCGCCTGGGCGTCCGTCGCCGCCTACGCGCTCGCCGGCGGCCTAGCGCTCGCACACGCGCTGCGTGCCGCCGGGGTCCCGGCCGCGGGCGGCCTTGCCGCCATGAAACCGATGCTCGGCATCGGCTTCATGGCGCTCGGCCTGCTGGCCGTGACGCACGGCGCTCCGCCGCTGCTCGCCGCCCTGCCCCCGCGGGGCATGGCCGCGGTCATCGCGCTCGGCGGCGTTGCCGTGGGGGCGCTCGCTTACGCGGTGGCCCTGCTGCGCCTGGGCGTCGTCACCGCCGCCGATCTGGCGCTTGTGCCGCAGCTGGCGGGGAAGCCCCTCGCCTGGCTGCGCCGATTCCGGCTGCTCCGTTGACGGAGCGCCGCACCTCATACTGAAGGAGGCGGCTCTGGGCTATGTCCATTCAACCGCAACTTACGGTCGTCGGTCTCGGGACCGGCGACGAAAACCAACTGACCCTCGGCGTCTGGCGCAAGCTCGAAGCCGCCGGCGCGCGAGGCGGAGCGATATTTCTGCGCACCCGGGAGCACCCGATGGTCGCGATGCTGGACCATCACGGCCTTCGCTACGAAACGTTCGATGCGGTCTATGAAGCGCACGAGGGCTTCGACGCCGTCTACGAGCAGATCGCTTCGCAGCTGATCGAACGGGCCAAAGCCGCGAACAGCGGGGAGGTGCTCTATGCCGTACCCGGCCATCCAATGGTGGCCGAGCGGACCGTGCAGCTACTGCGCGAGCGTTGTCCGGCCGAGGGCGTGCTGCTCACCCTGATGGGCGGCGAAAGCTTCCTGGATCAAGCGTTCCTTCGGCTCGGGTTCGACCCGATCGAAGGCTTTCAGCTGCTCGACGGCACTTCGCTGACGGCGGGCGGGCTCAATCCGCAGCTGCATACGCTGATCGGTCAGGTGTATGACGTTTACACCGCGTCCGACGTGAAGCTGACGCTGATGGAGCTGTATCCGGACGATTATCCCGTCGTCGTCGGCCATGCGCTTGGCGTAGCCGGAGAAGAGCGCGTGCGCGAGGTGCCGCTCTATGAGCTGGACCGGGTGGAGGGCTACGGCAATTTGTCCTTGGTCTGGGTGCCGCGCACCGACCGCGAGGACGTGCGGAGCCGCACCTTTACGCGGCTGCATGAGATCGTGGCTATACTGCGCAGTCCCGAGGGCTGTCCGTGGGACCGCGAGCAGACGCATCGGTCGCTGCGCAAAAATCTCATCGAAGAAGCTTACGAGGTGCTGGAAACGATCGACGAGGACGATCCCGACCATATGTGCGAGGAGCTCGGCGATCTGCTGCTGCAGATCATGCTGCACTCGCAGATCGAAGCGGAGGACGGGACGTTCACCGTCTTCGACGTCATCCGTGAGCTTAACGAGAAGCTGGTCCGACGTCATCCGCACGTCTTTGGGACGGCGCAGGCGGGAGACGCCGATGAAGCGCTGGGCAATTGGCAGCAGATCAAGGAGGAGGAGAAGCGGAAGAAGGGAATCAACCCGGGCGATCTGCCGCTTCTCTCCGGTGTTCCTCGCGAGCTGCCGGGCTTGATGAAGGCGTACAAGCTGCAGAAGAAAGCCGCCGAGGTCGGCTTCGATTGGGGCACCAAGGAAGAGGTGCTGCCGGTCGTCGAATCCGAGCTGGCCGAAGTGAAAGAGGCAATCGAACGCTTCGGCAAAGCGGAGCAGCAGGAAGAGCTGGGCGACCTGTTCTTTGCCGTCGTCAATCTGGCGCGGTTTCTCAAGGTAGACCCCGAAGAGGCCATGGCGGACGCCAACCGCAAATTTTATGAACGGTTCGGGTATATCGAGAAGCAATTGCGTTTAAAGGGCAAATCATTTGACCAAACTGATTTGCAAGAGATGGAATCTTTGTGGCAGGAAGCAAAAAAAGTTCTGAAAAAGTAAGAAGCTTTGCAGGATTTTCCTAACGAACAAAGAATACTTTAGTTCAGCGTCACTTTTAAGAGGAGGATATTAAACTCATGAACAAAACCGATCTTATCAACAACATCGCAGAAAAAAGCGGCTTGACTAAAAAAGACGTAGAATCCGTATTGAACAGCTTCCTTGGCGAAGTAACGGAAGCATTATCCAACGGTGACAAAGTACAATTGATCGGCTTCGGTACGTTCGAAACCCGCAAACGCTCGGGCCGTACGGGGCGCAACCCGCAAACGGGCAAAGAAATCACCATTCCTGAGTCCAAGGTTCCTGCATTCAAAGCAGGCAACAAGCTTAAAGAAGCGGTGAAGTAATGCGGCTTGACAAGTTTCTTAAGCTTTCCCGGCTGATCAAGCGGCGTACCGTCGCGAAGGATGTGTCCGAGCAGGGCCGCGTCTGGATCAACGGACGGGAGGCGAAACCGAGCAGCGCGGTGAAAGTGGGCGACGAGCTGGCTATACAGTTCGGGCAAAAGCTGGTGACCGTGCGCGTGGAGCTGCTGTCCGAGTCGACCCGCAAGGAAGACGCGGCCAAGATGTACACGCTGCTCAAAGAAGAAATGAATAAACCCGAGCCTTTCTTATAAAGGCTTGCCAAGAGACCGGGCTTTCCCGGTCTTTTTTTAGTCGAATTCCCGTGATCGGGACCGGGAGAGGGAAGCCGACTGCATTCAGCTTTGGTGGCCGTTGGAACGCCGTATGCTTCGAGGACCTGCCGCATGTGGGTTGAATGGGAATTGGCTTGAGTTGGAGACTAAAGGAACTGCGACGCGTTAAGCTGGGCTTATCGACGATTCATTGAAATTAGCGGAGCCAGAGGTGCTTTAACCGTGTCGAAAAAAGTTCATATCGCTCGGGGCAGAGCTATTAACGCACGTCAGGTTCTCTATTTTGTCCAACCTGGCTATATTGGTTACAATAACCCACTTAAAGTTCCTCTATTTTTTGCAAATCCTTCGTATTTTTCAATTATCCTTTGCATGAGCTTTCGCGACATGGTTAAAGCTAAGCCGATTTTTTCCGGAACTTCGTTTTCTGCTCACCCCTGCCCCGCGTTCATGGTTCTAAACCTCGGACGACCTCCATATTTTTAAGTAAACAAGCTTTGTGCGTAAAAATTTTTTGATCATGCGTTAGCGAAGAACGGTGTGATGGCCGGAGAGTTTACGTGCCGCCTTTGAAAACGGGATATTTCCTTTTGAAAAATTTGTATGAAGATAACCCGTTTTCAAGAGCGGCCGCAGGCCATCAGCACCGTTCGCAGCGATTGCGAGATTCAAATGTTTTTTACGCCAAAGCGTCCAAGGAGGATGAACCAAGCCATGGTAGAACAGCCGGGGAAGTTGAAACGGCAGGAGATCAAGATGCTCAACCGCAAGCTGCTCGAGGTATCCGGCGTGTTGAATGTGGAGAGCTTCGACAGCGAAGAGTTTTTGCTTGAAACCGAATGCGGATATTTGATGATCAAGGGACAAAATTTACATATCAAAAACTTGAGTCTGGAGCAGGGTCTCGTCGCCATCGAAGGGTACGTGAATGAGCTGGCCTATGTTGACGCAAACTCCCAAGGGAAAACCAAGGGATTCCTGAGTAAGCTGTTCAAGTGACGCTTCACGTCCAGTTCATCACCTTGGGGATGATGTATGCGGGAGGTCTGGCGCTCGGGGGATTGTATGACGTGTACCGGGTGCTTTCCGGCCAGCTGAAAGTACGGGCATGGCTCCGGGCGGTTCTGGATCTTCTCTATTGGCTCATCGGCACGCTCCTGGTGTTCGCACTGCTGTATGAAAGCAATTGGGGCGAAGTGCGCCCGTTTATATTTTTGGGCCTCGGGATCGGCATTACATTTTACTTTCTGGTGTTTAGCCGGACGATGATTCGGGTAATACGGTTTGCGATCCGTGCCGTGCTGGCTGCAGTCCGCTTCGGCAAGCGGACGATACAGCTGTTGATTATAAAGCCGGTCCGGGTATTGTACCGTATTGTCATGATCTTTTTGGGATTTTTGGCGGCGACGGCTATATTCCTGTACAAAATTGTGTTACAATTGCTTTATCCTGTGTGGAAATTGCTGTTATGGCTTCTTAAGCCACTCGGTCGGTGGATCCGTTTTCGCGTTTCCGTCCCCGCATGGGTTCTGAAAACCGGTCAAAGCATCGCGGCATGGCTCCGTCGACTCTTTTGATCGTACGTAGGAGGATTTCAGGTACATGCAGGCAGTCTCGAAAACCAATCCGATGCAACCGCATAACAAAGGCTCCTTTCGCCGACGCCGTTTGGTCATGCTGATGCTGGCGTGTTTTTTGAGCTGGGCTGGTGTCACGCTTTGGAATCAGGTCGAGAAAATCAGCGAGCGCAACCAGAAGCTTAGCGCGGCGAGGCAAAAAGAAGCGGAAGCGCAGCAGTTGAACGAAACCTTGAAGCGTGAGATTGCACGTCTGAACGATCCCGAGTACGTAGAGCAAAAAATTCGCAAAGAGCTGCACTATGTCAAGCAAGGGGAGACGTTGTTTTATGCCCCGAAACCGGCCCAGAAATAATGCGGCAAAAGATGGGCATAGCCTTGTGTTGACCGTATTTTCTCCGTAAGTTATAATCGGCATAGCTTCAATTTCTCTTTGTTTCTTAACTATTTAAGGGAGGATTAGTTTACTTTATGGCAATTGAAGTGGGCAGCAAGCTGCAAGGAAAAGTGACAGGCATTACTCACTTTGGGGCGTTCGTTGAGCTATCCGAGGGGGTTACCGGCCTTGTGCACATCTCGGAGATTGCGGACAACTATGTCAAGGATGTCAATGATCATCTGAAGCTTAACGATATCGTGACCGTAAAAGTGATTAATGTCGACAAAGACGGCAAAATCGGATTATCGATCAAGCAAGCGGTCGATCGCCCGGTGGATGCCGCTCCGACAAGGCCCGCTCGTTTTGACAGACAAGGCGACCGCGGCGGCTTCGGCCGAGGAGACCGTGGAGGCCGTGGTGGCGGAAGACCTCCCGCTAACAAGCATGTCAGCTTCGAAGATAAAATGGCGCGCTTCCTGAAAGATAGCGAGGACCGCATCTCTTCCCTGAAAAAAAATACCGAGGGCAAAAGAGGCGGACGCGGTGCGCGTCGTGACTAATAAATAGACGGAACCGGATGGGCGGAAGCTCATTCGGTTTTTTTGCCGCTTGACAAGCCCTTCCGTGCTGTTATATACTCATGCTTGTTGCGGCGGCATAGCTCAGCTGGCTAGAGCGTACGGTTCATACCCGTAAGGTCGGGGGTTCGATCCCCTCTGCCGCTATAATTCAAGAGGCAAGCGAATAAACCTGAGGTCCGGCGTGGAGACAACGTCAGACGATCAGGTTTTTTGGTTTGTCCGGATCACTTTGTCACCAAACGAAAGGGGACCGGACTTTTTTTGTCGCATCCTTCGGCCGGGCCCGGCGAATCGACAGGTTGCAACGTAAAGGCCAAAGGTCCGCCGCGAACAAGGTCCGAACATAAAGTGAAGTCTATGAAAGCGCCTTTTTGTGATAGCGCTTTCATATTCTGTCAATCCGCTGGTTCAGGGCGATTCGCGGCGGCTACTCATTTTGTCGGAAAAAACTTTGGACCAGCCCCCGCATTCTGACAAACTTTCCGATGCACAGCTTATATACTAAGACCACTAATAGTTTATGGGTGGTGTAATGAAAATATGCAAAAACGTCAAAGTATGAATGCAATGGGAACGGCAGCGTCGGGATGGGTGCTTCGGATCAAGCAAGGCATGATTGCGTTGGTCGTGAAAAACCGGTTGGTGCAGTGGCTCGTCGCCAAGAAATGGTCGATATTGCTGCTGCTGATGGCGTTTTTGCTGGGCCGGGCTATGATCCTCGATCAGCTCGCGCCGTTTGCGGTCGCCTATTTCGCAGTGATGTATTTTTTGCGGCGGGAGCTGCTCTACTGGTCCGGCGTATTTCTGGCCGCGGGCGCTTTGTTCTCCATCGATCCGAAGCATACGGGATACCTGGTTGCGCAGATGCTGGTCTTCTTGTTGATCCAAAAAGGCGTGGAGCGGTTCGAGCGCTCCGATATCTCCTATGCTCCGGGAATCGTGTTCGCCGCCACGTTTTTCGTTCAGCTGTTCTCCCACTTGGCTTCTGCGCAGTTGAGCTGGTACACGCTGATGATGACGGGTATCGAATCGACGCTTAGTCTCATTCTGACGCATATCTTCCTGCAGGCGATCCCTGTGTTTACCTTAACCCGGAAAAATTACAATCTGAAAAACGAAGAAGTCATCTGTCTCATCATTCTGCTGGCTTCGGTGATGACGGGGACCGTCGGCTGGCTGATCGGGCCCGTTACGCTGGAGCATGTGATGTCGCGGTACTTGATCCTGTTGTTTGCACTCGTAGGCGGGGCGCCGCTCGGAGCTTCCGTGGGGGTCATCTCCGGGCTCATCCTCAGCCTCGCAAATGCAAACGCCATTTATCAGATGAGCTTGCTGGCGTTTGCGGGGATGCTTGCCGGGCTGCTGCGCGAAGGCAACAAAATGGCGGTGGCGCTCGGCATGCTGATCGGTTCTTCCATTCTTTCCTTTTATTTGGGCAATTCTTCGGAGGTGATTCATTCTACGTGGGAGTCGGTGGCCGCGGTCGCGCTGTTCCTGATGACGCCTAAGGGAGTCATTCAGATGCTGGCCAAATACGTGCCGGGAACGCAGGAAAATCTGAAATCGCAGCACGACTACGCCAAGCGGGTACGGGATGTGACCGCCGGCCGGGTCGAGCAATTTTCCGAGGTGTTCAAGCAGCTTTCCCGCAGCTTCAAGCAGGTGACCGTCGATGCGCAGCCGGCGCGGAAGGAGGAGGAAATCGGCCATTTCATGAATTCGGTGGCCGAGAAGTCGTGCGCGAATTGCTGGAAAAAGAAGCAGTGCTGGGACGGCAAGTTTTATCAGACCTACAAATTTATGACCGATATGATGACGGAGGTGGAGCTTCGGGAAAACATGTCGCGCAAAGATATCCGGCCGCAGTGGAAAAAGCAGTGCATTAAGCCGGATCAAGTGCTGGAGGTGATGAAGCAGCAGTATCAATTGTACAAGCACGATCAGCATTGGAAGAAGCAGATCGTCGACAGCCGCCAGATCGTAGCGGATCAACTGTCCGGCGTATCGCAGGTCATGGAGGACCTGGCGAAAGAGATCAAACGGGAGGGACAGGAGCTCTTCATGCAGGAAGAGCAGATCCGCAGCGCGCTCGAAGAGCTGGGACTCTCGATACATAGCATTGACGTCATCAGCTTGGACGAAGGCAACGTCGAGATCGAAATCGTTCATCAATATACGAAAGGCTTTGACGAATGCCGCAAAATCATCGCGCCGCTGCTCTCCGAAATTGTCGGGGAGAATATTGCCGTCAAGACCGAGCAGGCGATGGAGCGGAAGGAAGGCTACAGCACCGTGTTGTTCGGTTCGGCGAAGGAATACGAGGTGGAAACCGGGGTGGCCGGGGCGGCCAAAGGAGGGGATTTGCTCTCGGGAGACAGTTTCAGCACGGTGGAGCTTGGCAACGGCAAGTTTGCGGTCGCACTAAGCGATGGCATGGGAAATGGTGAGCGGGCGCGAGCGGAGAGCAGCACGGCGCTGTCGATATTGCAGCAGCTGCTGCAATCCGGCATGGACGAGAAGCTGGCGATCAAATCCGTCAATTCGGTGCTGATGCTGCGCTCGTCGGACGAGATGTTCGCGACGGTCGATGTGGCGCTAGTCGATTTGTATAACGCGCAGACCACCTTTTTGAAAATTGGCTCGACGCCAAGCTTTATCAAGAGAGGGGATGAAGTATTTCAGGTGACCGCGAACAATTTGCCCGTTGGGATCGTGCACGATATCGACGTCGATCTGGTCAGCGTGCCGTTGCGGCATGACGATATTTTAATCATGATGACGGACGGCATTTACGATGCGCCGGGGCATGCGGTGAATAAGGAGCTGTGGATGAAACGCGTGATCAGCGAGATCGAGGCGGACAGTCCGCAGGATTTTGCCGACATTTTATTGGAAAGGGTGGTGCGGTATCATCATGGGGACATTTATGACGACATGACGGTGGTTGTGGCGCGCATCGCGAAGTTCCAGCCGGAGTGGGCAACGTTCCGTTGGCCCGGCATGCAGCGCGTCGACCGTCCGAAGACGGTCAGTTGAAAAATAGCGGTCATCAAAACAAAAACGTCCTATGTTGCGAGGACGTTTTTTTTTATAAACCCAATATTATTCTGCAACAAACCAGGATCTAAAAACTTTTTGATAAAATGAGTTTTTTAGGCCAAAGCGCTTTAACAGCGTTAAAAAGGCATAGCCAAGTGTAACGCCTATAGTATTTAAAATAATATCATCTACATCCAAGCTTCGATAAAAGAACCCAATTCCAGCGCCAATAATCAATTGGGATAATTCAATACATAATCCGAAAAGAATACCGTAGATGATTATTCTGATAAAAGATTGAATGTGTTGAAATAGCAATGGTGCATAAAATCCAAAAGGAGCACACATAAGAATGTTTCCAGCGATTTGTTTCACAGCAACGGAAGAAGATACAGAGTTTTGCATAATATCAATAATACTTTTAAAAGGCATGAGATTCATATTAGGTTCTATACTGTCCCGTTTGAGGCTTAACAATAGGCTGGATTGCACAGGAATTGGAAAGAGTGTTATTGAAATAACAACCAAGATATGCAAATAAAAAATCAATAGTATACCGTTTCTGACCATATTTTTTTTAGTTCGAATATTATGTAAGGCTGTGAGAATTACTGCAATTACAAGCGATACACCAAGCGGCATTCCAGTTAAAATGATTATTACCTCCTTAAAATTGTGGGTCAGTAAATTGTGCGAAATGGTCGTATCCGGAATGTTTAACGGCGCGCCGGTCTTTGACTATCTTTCACATCGGTGGTTTGAATGACACAACTGTCACCGTATTTTCATGGACATCTATCTTGGCTTGGCTCCTGCCACTCAACGAGTAACAAATACTACATTGTGTATTATATCTTATATTGGCAATAAGTGTAATGCACGCTATAATCACAAATCGTGCTATTCCATAACCATTCATCAGGCGATCCGACGCCAAGCGAAGAGGATATCGAGATCACGCGAACGATTGTGGAAGCCGGCAATCTGATGCTGATCGAAGTGCTCGACCATATCATTACAGGCGATGGGAAGTATTGCAGCATGGCTGAGCTAGGATTGCTGAACAAGGGCAAGTCCGAACCCGAAAAATAGATCCGATCCGCTTATTGCTTAAGCGGGGTCGGATTTTTTGTTTCCGCATTGTTCGAAATGTCACACCGGCGGGCAAGTTTAGAATTCTCCCAACTGGAAAAACTGGGTAATAGATAGATGGGAGGATGAACAGATGAAGCAGATTATACTTATAACCGACGGCTGCTCCAATGTCGGAATCAGCCCGGTCGTGGCGGCAGCCGAAGCGAAAGCGAAAGGGATCATCGTTCACGTTATCGGGGTGCTGGACGCCGGGGAGATCGGCGAACTGGGCGCTTCCGAGATCGACGAGATTGCCGCGGCGGGCGGCGGTATGAGCCGGACCGTGCAGCCGTCGCAGCTCTCGCAAACGATGCAGATGATGACGCGCAAAACGGTCGTTCAGACGATCCAGCAGGCGGTCGGACAAGAGCTGCGGAGCATTCTGGGCCAGACGGCGAAGCTGGAAGCTTTGCCGCCGGAGCAGCGATCCGAGGTGGTGCGGGTCATTGACGATTTGACGGAAACGGCGAATTTGAAAGTCGCTTTGTTGATCGACGCCAGCGCCAGCATGAAGCCGAAGCTGCAGGCCGTGAAGGAAGCGATCTGCGATCTTCAGCTCAGTCTGCAATCGCGGGCGGGCGAGAGTCTGCTGTCCGTCTTTCATTTTCCGGGCAACGTGTCGGGGGATCGGGAGCTCGAAATGGACTTCGGTTGGACCCGCGACCTTGCAAATTTGAACCGGTTGTTTTATAAATTAAACATGAAGGGTACGACGCCGACAGGGCCGGCGCTGCTCAAAGTCGTTGAATTTATGGACGACTCGGACGATGATATTTATAGAAGTAAGCACAATGAAGCGGGAGAACGGCAGACGGCCGACAGCCGCATGAGATCAAGCGAGGATGGGATATTCGGTGACTACGTCGTTTAGGCCCGCTTTTCCGGCGGGAACCCTCGTAAACGGCAAGTGGAATCATAACGCATACCGTGTGGAGCGGCTGCTTGGCGAAGGAGCCAACGGCAAAGTATACCTGGTCTCCCGGGGGAAGCGGCATTACGCGCTTAAGATCGGCTTTGACACCGTGGATCATCAGTCCGAGGTTAATGCGCTGAAGGCGTTGTCCCAATCGTCCACCTCGTTTCAGCAGACGCTGATTGACGTCGACGATTTTTCGTGGGAAGGTACGGATTATCCTTTCTGCGTCACAAAGTATATCAAGGGAAAGTCCTTGACGGAATACATGAAGCAGTACGGCAGCGACTGGATTCATCTGATCGGTCTGAACCTGCTGCGCAAGCTGTCGGAGCTGCATGCGAGCGGCTTCGTTTTCGGCGACTTGAAAGCCGAGAATATGATCATATCGGGCTACGGCGAGGTGGCCTTGATCGATTTCGGCGGCGTAACGGCCAAAGGACGCGCGGTGAAGCAGTTTACCGAGGTGTACGACCGAGGCTTCTGGAATGCCGGGACGCGGATGGCGGACGATGCGTACGATTTGTTTTCTTTCGCCGTTTTGGTGCTCAGCGTGACGGACCGGGAACGCCGGTTTCATTCCGTGAATTCGCTGCTTCCGCAGAACCGGAGCGTCGATTGGCTGCTCGATATGCTGAAGGGCAATGCGCTGCTCGCGCCTTCGGCCCCGGTACTGCGCAAAGCGTTGACGGGCCGCTACGCGAGCTCCAAGCAAGCGCTGGCCGACTGGCGCGCCCGCGGCTCAGCTTACCGGCCGGTGCGCAAGAAGCCGGTCAAAGGGGGCTGGATTAAGCTGTGCTTCGCCGCTTCCTTGCTGATGTTCGGCGCGGCCGTTTATTTTGCATTTCAATAAAATGTAGAAAACGGAAATTGAAGACGGCTCGGATCGGGTAATAGTCAATCGAGAAGGTTCGTCAGACGAAAGGTTGTTTATTCATGGAGACGGCAGGTAGTTTATCGGCGCAAGTGGAGCGGTTCATACTGGACGAAGCGTTGATCGAACCGGGGGACGGCGTGGTCGTGGCGGTATCGGGCGGACCCGATTCCGTCGGGCTGCTGCACCTCCTTTTTGCGTTATCCGGCCGTTATCGTCTCCGGCTCACCGTCGCCCACGTCAATCACGGCTTCCGGGGCGCCGAAGCGGACCGGGAAGCGGAGTTTGTGGAATCGCTCGCCGAGCGCTGGGGTCTCCCCGTGGAAGCAGCCTTTATCGACATGCCCCGTATTATAGAAGAAACGGGTCGGAACCCCCAAGCCGCCGCCCGGGACAAACGGTATGAGTTTTTGTTCGATGTCGCGAGGCGAACGGGTTCCCGGCGGATTGCGCTCGCCCACCATGCGGACGATCAAGCGGAGACGGTGCTGATGCGTTTGCTTCGCGGAACGGGGCCGTCGGGCTTGTCGGGCATTCCGGTGCGCAGACTGGAAGAAAATGGTTTGGAACTCATACGTCCCTTGCTGCGTATAAACAAAGCGGATATTATCCGGTATTGTGCAGCGGAAGGACTCCCGTATTGTACGGACAGCAGCAATCTGGAGAAAAAGTACGTTCGCAACCAGGTGCGGATGGACGTGCTTCCTTTTCTGTCCCGCTACAACGAACAGCTGCCCGCGGCGTTGAACCGGCTGGCGGAGACGATGGCCGGGGAAGACGATTATATGGACCGGGAAGTCCGACGGATCTTCGAACGGCACGTGACCCGAAAAAACGCTTGTTTCAGCTTTTCCGCGAAATGGTTTACGGGGGTACATGTTGCTTTACAAAGGCGGTTGATTAAACTAATATTAAGTTATCTTGCTTCCGACCCGGATTCCACGGATTTCCTGAAAGTCGAACAAATTCGGACGGCTGTTCTGCGTGAACGACCGTCCAATTTTCGATTGGAAATCGTGCAGAACATCGCGTTCAGCAGGGAATATGATCGTATCGCGGTTCATACTATGGTGTTACGACCTCTCCCCTACGCGTACATGCTGCGCGAAGGCCAGACGGAGCTTACGATTCCCGAGACGGGGGTTCGCCTTACGCTTCGTTTCTTGGACAGCGAAGAGGAGCGCCCCGAATGTACCGATGCCTGGACCGCCTGTTTCGATGCGGAGGAGCTTGCCATGCCTCTCACGGTCCGCAGCCGCCTTCCGGGAGACCGGATGAAGCCGCTTGGACTAAACGGGACGAAAAAGGTAAAAGATATGTTCATCGATGAGAAAGTACCTCCTACCTTGCGCGAGACGATTCCGATCCTTGCGGACGCCGGCGGCAGCGTGCTTTGGGTACCGGGCGTTCGGCGGTCTTCGGCCGCTGCGATTACCGGGATGACGAAGCGAATGCTACATATTCAAGTGGCTATTGATGGAAAAGATTTTTATTAAGTGGGAGGACCTCTCTTGCAAAACGACATTCAAGAAGTACTGTACAGCGAACAGCAAATCCAAGACAAAATCAAAGAAATGGGCGAGCGGATCAGCCGCGATTTCGAAGGACGCAACCCGTTGGTCATCTGCGTACTGAAGGGCGCCTTCATCTTTATGGCCGACCTGGTCAAACAGATTACGATCCCGCTTGAGCTCGATTTTATGGCCGTATCCAGCTATGGCGCATCGACCAAGTCGTCGGGCGTGGTCAAAATTATCAAGGACCTCGATATTTCCGTAGAGGGACGCCACATTCTGATCGTCGAGGACATCATCGACAGCGGCCTGACGCTAAGCTATCTGATCGACGTGCTCGAACGCCGCAACGCCCTTTCCATTACGGTCGCCGCATTGTTCGACAAGCCGGCGCGCAGATCGGTCGAGTTGGACGCAGACTATAAAGGCTTTGAAATCCCGGACGCGTTCGTCGTAGGATACGGCTTGGACTATGCGGAGAAATACCGCAACCTGCCGTATGTCGGCGTATTGAAGCCCGAAGTTTACTCCCAATAGCATTTCTTGAGATGCCAAGACTTGCTGTGGTACAATATACAAAGTTGCCGTTGTTGAGAGGAGGTAGGGGATGAATCGCATTATTCGCAATACAGGCTTTTATCTGCTCATTTTTTTGGTCACCGTCGGAATCGTTCATTTTATCAGCACGCAGAATGAACAGAAAGACACGATCAGCTACGATAAGCTCCGCGTGGCCTTAATCGAAAAGAATGTCGAATCCATCATCGTAAAATACGATGCTCAAACGTATCTGGTTCGGGGGAAATATAAGAACGCTTCTGCGGATAAGAAAAATTTCGAATCTCGTGCGCCTTATGACCCGCAAATCTTCCGTTTGATTGAAGAAAGCGACATTCCCCAAGGGAACGTTTACATCGAGAAAATGGAAGGGGACAATGTTTGGATCAGCTTCCTTACCTCCATTATCCCGTTTGTGATCATCTTCATCCTGTTTTTCTTCCTGTTGAATCAGGCGCAGGGTGGCGGCGGAAAAGTCATGAACTTCGGCAAAAGCCGGGCAAGGCTCTATAACGAAGAGAAGAAACGCGTAACGTTCGAGGACGTTGCCGGAGCCGACGAGGAAAAGCAAGAGCTGGTTGAAGTAGTCGAGTTTTTGAAAGACCCGCGCAAATTCGCAGCCGTAGGCGCCCGCATCCCGAAAGGGGTTCTGCTGGTCGGTCCTCCGGGTACCGGTAAAACGCTGCTTGCCAGAGCCGTAGCCGGTGAAGCCGGCGTACCGTTCTTTAGTATCAGCGGTTCCGACTTTGTGGAAATGTTCGTCGGTGTCGGTGCTTCCCGCGTTCGCGATTTGTTCGAAAATGCCAAGAAAAACGCCCCTTGTATCATATTTATAGATGAAATCGACGCTGTCGGCCGTCAGCGCGGCGCCGGATTAGGCGGCGGGCACGACGAGCGCGAGCAGACGCTCAACCAGCTCTTGGTTGAGATGGATGGATTTGGCGCCAACGAAGGCATTATCATCGTGGCGGCGACGAACCGTCCGGACATTTTGGACCCTGCGTTGCTGCGTCCGGGACGTTTCGACCGTCAAATTACCGTCGACCGTCCGGATGTGAAAGGACGGGAAGCGGTGCTGAAGGTGCATGCGCGCAACAAGCCGCTCGCCAAAGATGTGAAGCTGGATCAGCTGTCCCGTTACACAACCGGATTTACCGGCGCGGACCTTGAAAACCTGTTGAACGAAGCGGCGCTCATTGCGGCCCGCCGCAACCGGAAAGACATTTCAATGGACGAGATCGACGAGGCGTTCGATCGCGTAATTGTCGGTACGCAGAAGAAAAGCCGTGTCATCAGCGAGCGAGAAAAGCGGATGGTCGCTTTCCATGAAGCGGGCCATACGATCGTCGGTATCCATGTAGAGAACGCCGAGATGGTGCATAAAGTGACCATCATTCCTCGCGGCCGTGCAGGCGGATATGTCATGATGCTGCCGAAGGAAGGCGAAGACCGGATGATGCAGACGAAGTCGGAGCTGCTCGATAAGGTTACCGGACTTCTGGCCGGGCGCGTATCCGAAGAGCTGTTTATCGGCGAAATCGGTACGGGAGCCTACAGTGACTTCCAGCGCGCTACGGGCATCGTACGCCGCATGATTACCGAATTCGGGATGAGCGACAAGCTCGGACCGATGCAGTTCGGTGCGACTCAGGGCCAAGTTTTCTTGGGCCGGGATATCGGACATGAACAAAATTACAGTGATGCCATCGCTTACGAGATCGACCAAGAGATGCAATCGATCATGCGCGCATGCTATGACCGGGCCAAAGAAATTTTGACCAAGTACAGCGACCAAGTGCGCTTGATTGCCGAAACGTTGATCGAGAAAGAAACGTTGGAGAAAGATCAGATTCGCGAGCTGATTGAGACCGGCAAGCTCGGACCCGTGAAAGAAGACGGGGAAGCGAAGCCGGAAGATGTGAAAGTGAACATCCAAGGGCAGCATCAAGAATCCGAAGCCAACAAGCTTGATTTCGAGAAAACCGAGCCGGATGGCGACAAAGAGGAAAATAAATAAATGCAAACTAAACCGGTGCCGTAGAGCGCCGGTTTTTCCTTTTAGATATAAAACACGAATGTGTATCTTTCTCGAAATGGCTTCGGGTAGGAAGCTTTTCCTTATCTGTACAGGCTAAAAAAGAACGTTGCTTGAGAAACTAGCCTTAGGAAAGGGAGCGGATCGGCCCATCATAAAAGACCGGTATTTTCCGGCTTTTTTGTACCTATTTCAGCATTGACACCGCTCGGTCTGTTGTGTAAATTAAGTGTAAATCTTTAAACACTTTGTGAACATTTTCACCAGCAATTGCAGCACGTTTCCAGAGGAATTTGAGTAGGAAACACCAGGGTGGTCATACGAAAATAAAGGATGGTGCGTCACATGGAAGCATTAGCGTTGGAGCGTAAAGCGGTGCAGCAACAAGAGCTGAAAGAGCGGATCGCCCAGCTGAAGAAAGAACGGAATGCCATTATACTTGCTCATTATTATCAGCGCGACGAGATTCAAGAGGTTGCCGATTTTCGCGGGGATTCGTTCCTGCTGGCTCAAAAAGCCGCTTCCACCGACGCCGATGTGATCGTGTTCTGCGGCGTGCATTTTATGGGCGAAAGCGCAAAAATATTGGCCCCGAACAAAACGGTGCTCATCCCGGACGAACGGGCCGGATGTCCGATGGCCGACATGGTCAATGTCGACGGTTTGCGGGCGCTCAAGAAGAAGCATCCGAACGCCAAAGTCGTAGCCTATATTAATACGTCGGCGGAGGTGAAATCCGAGACCGATATTTGCTGTACGTCCGCCAACGCGATTAAAGTCATCAATTCGGTCGACTCCGACGAAATCATCTGGGTGCCGGACAAAAACCTTGGTGATTACGTTTCCAAATTTACCGATAAGAAAATGATTATTTGGGAAGGATATTGCAACACTCACGACATGTTAACCGTCAAAGATGTTGAGGAGATGAAAGCGCAGTATCCGAATGCCCAATTCGTCGTTCACCCCGAATGCCGCCCGGAGGTCGTCAAGCTGGGCGATTTTGTCGGCAGTACCACAGCCATCATCAAATATTGCAGAGAATCCGATTGCCAGGAGTTTATCGTCGGTACGGAAGACGGTACGGGGTATCAGCTCCGGCTCGACAGCCCGAACAAGAAGTTTCATTTTGCCACTAAATATTTGGTTTGCCCGAATATGAAAGTAAACAACCTGAAAAAAGTGGTTAAATGCCTGGAAACGAACCAGCCCCAAATTTATGTTCCGCCGCAAGTGGCTGGTAAGGCCAGAGCATCCTTGGAGCGCATGCTGCAGGTCAAGTAGCATGCGCTACTTCCTTGTTGAACGGGTGAGAGCTGATGATACCTCGTTATTTGGTTAATTTCGATGTGCGGCGGCTGCCGCAGGTACATACCGATGTCATTGTGATCGGCGCAGGAATCGCCGGTCTTTTTACGGCACTGCGTTCCGCCGAGAACCATAAGGTGCTGATGGTCACGAAAAAATCACTGCTCGATAGCAATACCCGGTACGCCCAGGGGGGGATCGCGGCCGTCATCTCGGATGAAGATTCGCCGGCCTACCACCGGCAGGATACGCTGATCGCGGGCGCCGGACTCTGCTCTTCCGCGGCCGTCGATGTGCTTGTGCATGAAGGGCCCGACGGGGTAAAAGATCTGATCCGGCTGGGAACCGAATTCGATATGGAGGACGGACGCTATGCGCTGACGAAAGAAGGGGCGCACAGCCAGAGGCGCATCCTGCATGCCCAAGGAGACGCTACCGGCGCGGAAATCGTACGTGCATTGTCCGAGAAAACGAAGCAGGACCCGAATATCGAAGTTTGGGACGACCATTTTGTAATCGATTTAATTACGGATAACGGCGAATGCTTCGGCGCTCTGGTTCAAAAGCCGGACGGTAGCCGGGTGATCGTTCATGCGACGGCAACCATCCTATGTACCGGAGGAGCCGGACAATTGTTCCGCTATACGACCAATCCCGATATCGCCACCGGCGACGGCATTGCGATTGCTTATCGGGCCGGCGCGAATATCCGGGACGTGGAATTTGTCCAGTTCCATCCGACGGCTTTGTGCTACCCGGGAGCCCCGAGGTTTCTTATCTCCGAAGCGGTACGCGGGGAAGGGGCCGTACTGCGCAATATTAACGGCGAACGGTTTATGGAGCGCTACCATCCGCAGCTGGAGCTTGCTCCGCGGGATATTGTCGCCCGGGCGATCGTCAGCGAAATGGAGAACACCAAGTCGACCTTCGTCTACATTGATTTCACACACGAATCGGAAGAAACGGTGAAGCACCGGTTTCCGACCATTTACGAATATTGCCTGTCTTACGGGCTCGACTTGTCCTCCGATTGGATTCCGGTAGCTCCTGCGGCGCATTACATGATGGGCGGAGTTGAAACCGACCTGTACGGAGAAACGGCTGTCAAACGGCTGTTTGCTTGTGGGGAAGTATCCTCTACGGGAGTCCACGGAGCCAACCGGCTGGCCAGCAACTCGCTTTCCGAAGCGATCGTGTTCGGGCGGCGGATTGTCGAACGAATCAACGGCTTGCCGCCGATTACGGAGCTTCCCTGGATCCGGGAGGATCAGCGGTCTACGGATAACGCCATCCAGCCCGTTGTCGAAAAAAAGCTGAAGCTGCAAAAGGTGATGCTCCGGTATGCAGGGCTCAAGCGGGACGCCCAAGGATTGGAAAAAGGATACGACGAGCTGAAGCGGCACATTGCGATCTTCGACAGCTGCTTGGCCAAGCGGGAGCACTATGAATTTGCCAATCTGCTGATCTGTGCGCTTTTGACGACGCAAGCCGCTTTGATTAGGCAGGAAAGCCGCGGGGGACACTACCGGGAGGACTTCCCGGTCAAGGATGACGTGGCTTGGCGCAAGCATACCGTATTTAATCGAGTCAACGGCATTACGGAAGGACGGATTGATGATGTTTGAGTTGAACCGCTCGAATTTGGACCGAAGCTTGCGGGCTTGGCTTGAGGAAGATATCGGGATGGGCGATGTCACCACGATGGCGACGATTCCGGCCGAATCGCAAGCCATAGGCATTATTCACGTCAAGGATGAAGGCATTATCGCCGGGCTTCCGGTGGCCGAAGCGGTCTTCGCATTGGTCGACCCGCAGCTGCGGTTCGAAGCGAAGGTGAACGACGGCGCCGCGGCCCGGTACGGCACCGTCATCGCGGAAGTATCCGGCAGCACGCGCAGCATTTTGCTTGGGGAACGGCTCGCGCTGAATTTGCTGCAGCGCATGTCCGGCATTGCTACGCGCACGCGACAGTTTGTGGACCGGCTGGAAGGGCTGCCGGTTCGCCTTGTGGATACGCGCAAAACAACGCCGGGCCATCGGATGCTGGAGAAATATGCGGTTCGTGTCGGAGGCGGACATAACCACCGGTTCGGGCTGTATGATGCCGTGATGATCAAGGACAATCATATCAAGGGGGCGGGAGGAATCCGTCAAGCCATTATGGCAGCCCGCGCTCAGATTCCGCATACGATGAAGATTGAAGTCGAAGTGGAATCCTTCGAGCAGCTCGAAGAAGCGTTAGCGGCCGGTCCCGACATCGTCATGCTCGACAACATGTCGCCTGAGCAAATGTCGCAGGCCGTACAGCGCATGAAAAATCAGGCTCCGCATATCATGTTAGAAGCGTCGGGAAGCGTGACGTTGGACAGTGTCCGCAGCATTGCCCAAAGCGGGGTGGACGTCATTTCCGTCGGCCGGCTGACCTACTCCGTTCAGGCGCTGGATATCAGCTTGGATCTGAACGAACGGAAAGGTTCCGCGGGCGAGAAGGTGGGCCTGTTATGATCTTGGTGGTGGACGTAGGCAATACTAATATCGTGCTTGGCATTTACGAAGGGAAGCAGCTTCTTCACCACTGGCGGCTTAGTACGAACCGGGCGGCCACTTCGGACGAGTACGGAATGACCATGTACAACCTGTTCCGGCATGCGGGCATCGGTCTGGATCAAGTCGACGGCGTCATCCTTTCTTCCGTCGTGCCGCCGCTGATGTTTGTACTGGAGCAATTGTGTTTAAATTATTTAAAAAAAGCGCCTTTGATCGTGGGGCCGGGTATCAAGACCGGATTGAATATCCGTTACGAGAACCCGAAGGAAGTGGGTGCAGACCGGATCGTAAATGCAGTTGCCGCCATCGAGCTTTATGGCTCGCCCTGCATTGTGGTTGATTTTGGAACGGCCACGACATTTGACTACATTGACGAGAAGGGCCAGTTCATCGGCGGGGCCGTGGCGCCCGGAATCAGCATTTCCACCGAAGCTTTATATCAAAGGGCGGCGAAGCTGCCCCGTATTGAGCTGGTAAAGCCGAGAAGCGTCGTCGGCCGCAATACGATCGCATCGATGCAGGCCGGGATTATTTACGGCTTTGCCGGTCAAGTGGACGGCATCGTGGAACGGATTAAGCAGGAATTCCGGGTTGAGCCGAAAGTCGTCGCCACGGGCGGACTGGCAGAGCTTATTGCAGGGGAGTCGCGAACGATCGATTTGATCGATCCGCTTCTTACGCTGCAGGGATTGCAAATTATATATGAGCGCAACATCGGTTAGAGGTCCGCATTTTTGCAGCAGGACCCTTATTCCGGCTTGTCGGGCTTTTTACTCTAGCCTGTAGCGTTATTCGAACAGAAGGAGCTTGGTCATGCAGGATTATTTAATCAGGGCCACGGCCTACGAAGGAAAAGTGCGAGCGTTTGCCGTCCGAACCACCGGTATTGTGGAGGAGCTGCGCCGCCGTCATCAGACCACACCTACCGCGACGGCTGCTTTAGGGCGTACGGCAACAGCTGCTCTGATGATGGGCATCATGCTTAAAGGCGAAGAGAAGCTGACCGTTCAAGTCAAAGGCGGCGGGCCGATCGGACAGATCGTCGCGGATTCCAACGCTCACGGAGAAGTGCGCGGGTATGTGGACAATCCGGGCGTCGATTTGCCTCTGAATTCGATCGGCAAGCTGGACGTGGCCGGTGCTGTCGGTACCGACGGTTTTTTGTATGTCATTAAAGACCTCGGGCTCAAAGAACCTTACCGCGGCAGCATCCCGATCGTTTCCGGCGAGCTCGGCGAAGATTTTACGTATTATTTTGCCAAATCGGAACAAACGCCTTCAGCTGTCGCTTTGGGCGTGTTAGTCGACGTGGATTATACCGTGAAGACCGCCGGCGGATTCATCATTCAGTTGCTGCCGGGGTTAACGGATGAAGAGATTGCGCAAATTGAAAAGGAGCTTGCGGCTCTTCCGCCGATTACGTCTTTGCTTGACCGCGGGGACCGGCTGGAGGACATCCTCGCCACGCTGCTTCCCGGAGCTGAAGTGCTGGAGCGTCGCGACGACATTCGATTCCAGTGCAAATGCTCGCGGGAGCGAGTCGAGCAGACTTTAATAAGTCTGGGGCGGCATGAATTGCAGCAAATCCTGGAAGAGGACGGCAAAGCGGAAATCGTGTGCCATTTTTGCAACGAAGCCTATCGTTTCAACAGGGAAGACCTTGAAGCGATTCTCAAGTCCATATAAAACGACAGGATGGCGAGCAGCCGCCCGGTCTATATATAGAGAGTGATTATACGAGGAGATAGGGTATGCGAAACATTAAAGTATTATGGGGCATGATCGCTGTGTTGCTGGTCGCGGTAGTCATCCTATCCTCCGTATTAATGGCCCACTCCTTATACCCATCCCCTACCGATAAATATCCGGACCCCCAGAAGCAGGACGGAGAGGCGCAAATTTTGGCCACGATCGGAGAGAAAAAGATTACGTTAACCGAATTGGAAACGCAGCTGCTGGCGGCGCACGGACGCGAGCTCTTGGACCGCATGGTCGACCGGGAAGTGGTGCGGTTGGAAGCGAAGGCCTTGGGCATCGATATCGGCGACAATGAGGTGCAGCAGGAACTGAAACGAATGAACCAAGGGTATGAAAGCGAGCAGGAATTTTTAGAAACGATGAAAAATCAGCTGGGGTTAACCCCCGATGCGCTCAAAGAGGATGTTTACCATAAACTGCTGGCCGATAAAGTTGCCATTCATAACATCCGGATCGCCGATGAAGATGTGCAAGCGTATATTACGGCGCATCCGGAGGAATTTCAGACACGCGTCGAGCTCCGCATTCAGCAGATCGTGACGGCCAGCAGGGAACAGGCCCAGCGGGCCTTGAACGAGTTGTCCAAAGGAGCCGATTTTGCCCAGGTGGCCAAGGAGCGCTCCCTTGATGATGCGACGCGAGACAGCGGGGGAGACTTGGGATGGCTGGAAGAGGACGACCCGTTCGTTCCCGCTCCGGTCATGAAGTCTGCCAAGCGCTTAAAACAAGGGGAAGTCGGAAAGCCCGTCGAAGTCGACGGTAAATATGTCATCGTAAAGCTGAGAGAGCGCAAAGAAACTTCCAAGGAAGAGCCTGCGGCGGTTCGGGAAAGGGTCCGTAAAGACCTTGCCCTTCGGGAAGCTCCCCCGATGAAGGAGATGCTGCATACGCTCCGGAACAAGTGGAACGTATCCGTTCAGGCAAATTTCTAGGAAACGATAGGGAATCCGTATTGACAACCATCGTAGGGGTTGATAAGATTACAGTATAATACCCACTGAATTACTCGGATATTTCGATGTGAACTTGAGGAGGAGAACCGAATGGCCAGATTAGTGCAAAGCGTTACGCAATTGATTGGGGACACGCCATTGGTCAAGTTAAACCGTGTCGTGCCGGAGGGCAGCGCGGAAATCTACGTAAAGCTGGAATTCCAAAACCCCGGCGCCAGCGTAAAAGACCGGATTGCCATTAGCATGATTGAAGTGGCCGAGCAAGAAGGCCGCATCAAGCCGGGCGATACGATCGTCGAGCCGACGAGCGGAAATACGGGGATCGGTCTGGCCATGGTTGCCGCTGCCAAAGGCTATAAAGCGATTTTGGTTATGCCGGAGACGATGTCCATGGAACGCCGCAATCTGCTTCGCGCTTACGGTGCACAGCTGGAGCTGACGCCGGGAGCGGAAGGAATGAAGGGCGCCATCAAGCGTGCGGAAGAAATCTTGGCCGAAAATCCGGGTTACTTCATGCCTCAGCAGTTCAAGAACCAAGCGAACGTAAAAATTCACCGCGAAACGACCGGGCCGGAAATCGTCGAAGCGATTAACGGACATGACGGCAAGCTGGACGCTTTCATTGCCGGGATCGGTACGGGCGGAACGATTACGGGCGCAGGCTCGGTGCTCAAGGAGCACTTCCCGCACATTAAAATTTACGCTGTCGAGCCGACGGCTTCTCCGGTATTGTCCGGAGGCAAACCGGGTCCGCACCGTATTCAAGGGATCGGCGCAGGCTTTGTGCCGGATATTCTCGATACCGGCATTTATGACGGCATCATTACGGTAGAGAACGAGGAAGCGTTCGAAACGTCCCGCCGCGTTGCGAAAGAAGAAGGTATTCTGGGCGGCATTTCGTCCGGAGCAGCCATTTTTGCCGCGCTGAAGGTCGCCAAGGAGCTTGGTCCCGGCAAGCGCGTCGTCGCTGTCGTTCCAAGCAACGGCGAGCGTTATCTGTCCACGCCGCTGTATCAATTCGAGGATTAATAAGAAACGAGCCTGCTCATCCTGCAAAGGTCGAGCGGGCTTTTATCATTTCCGAAGCTTTTCCAAATTTCGCCGCTCTTTTATTCCCCTGCAAATTCAAGTATACTAATCCCAACATGAAACGACGAACGCAAAAGGAGGACGGAACATGCTCCTGACATCCTATCATCAATGGCAGCAATGGGCTCAGGACTATACCGTGCTTCCGTATGTTGTCCGATTTTCGTTAGAGCACAGCCGGCCCCTTTCCTGGGCGCCTATTTGGGAGGCGGCGGCTCCCGGTTCCTTCGTGCTGGAGAGCGGCAAGGGCGGCCGCTACAGCTTTTTTGGCATTCGGCCTGTTTCGGCTATTCAAGGCACCGGTTACGACGCGATCGTTACGAAAGAGGATGGCAGCGAAGAGAAGAGGCAGGGAGCCCCGCTGGATCTGGTGAAAAGCTGGCTCGCCCCTTTCCGCTCGCCGGTCGTAGAAGGAGCCCCGAAATGGATAGGCGGCTGTGTCGGATTTTGGGGTTACGATGTCATCCGTACCATTGAACGGCTGCCGGTCCGGGCGAAAGCCGATTTGCCTGTGCCCGATTACGCTTTTGTGCGGGTAAACGAGCTTTGGATTATCGATCATGAAACCGATGAGCTGTTTTGCGCGGTCCACACGGAGCTTTCGGCCCGACAAGCGGAGAAGCCGGGTTGGCTTGAAGCCCGGTATAAGGAAGCGGAGCGGGCTGCGGCCCGGATGAAGGGCTTGTGGGACCGATTGACGGAGGCTTCTGCCAGTCCGCTTTTGCAGGAAGAAGCGGACCAGAGGCGGAGGCTGATGGAAGAAGACCGTCTTCAAGTGGATGTCGATGCCATCGAAGGAATATCCGCCGATTTCCCGAGAGAAGCCTATATGGATGCGGTCCGCAAAATCCGCGATTATATCGGTGCCGGAGACGTGTTTCAAGTGAATCTGTCGGTACGCCAGAACAAACGGCTTGCGGCCTCGCCCGAAGAGATTTATGAGTGGCTGCGCTTCGTGAATCCCTCGCCTTATATGGGGCTGCTGCGTTTCCGTGATTTTCAGCTTGTATCGGGTTCCCCCGAGCTGTTGGTTCAGCTTGAACGAGGAACCGTCCGCACCCGCCCGATTGCGGGCACACGTCCGCGCGGCATGAGCCCGGAAGAAGACCGGCAGCTGGCGGACGAGCTGATCCGTCACGAGAAAGAACGGGCCGAGCATATCATGCTTGTCGATTTGGAGCGTAACGATCTCGGACGAATTTCGACATACGGGACGGTCAAGGTCAAAGACTTTATGGTCATTGAGTACTATTCCCACGTGATGCATATCGTGTCGGAAATTGAAGGAAAGCTGGCGGAAGGGCGCGATGCCTTCGATGTCATTGCCGCGACCTTTCCGGGGGGCACGATTACCGGGGCTCCGAAAATCCGCACCATGGAAATTATTGAGGAACTGGAGCCGGTGAGAAGAGGACCATATACCGGGTCAATCGGTTGGATTGACTATAACGGCGATATGGAATTTAATATAATCATACGCACGCTCATTACGGCGGGCGGCACGGGATACGTGCAAGCGGGGGCGGGGATTGTCATCGACTCCATCCCGGAGAAGGAGTACACGGAATCGATTAACAAAGCAAAAGCTATGTGGAAAGCAATCCAATATAGCGAACGAAATCCATGCCCCGCGGGAGGTAGATCATCATGATTTTGGTCATCGACAACTACGATTCGTTTACGTACAATTTGGTGCAGTATTTAGGAGAATTGGGCGAAAAGATCGAAGTGCGCCGCAACGACGAGATTGATCTGGAGGGAATCGAAGCGTTAAAGCCGAACCATATTCTAATTTCTCCCGGGCCTTGCACGCCCAATGAAGCGGGAATCAGCCTGGCGCTGATCGAGCGCTTCAAAGGACGGATTCCCATACTCGGCGTCTGCTTAGGCCATCAATCGATCGGACAGGCGTTTGGCGGCGAAGTGGTTCGCGCGGAGCGGCTGATGCACGGGAAGACGTCGGAAATATTCCATGACGGTCAAGGGATCTTTAAGGACATGCCTTCTCCTTTCACGGCAACGAGATACCATTCCTTAATCGTGAAGAAGGAAACATTGCCGGATTGTTTCGTCGTCACGGCCGAAACGGCCGAGGGTGAAATTATGGGATTGCGACATAAAGAATACCCGATCGAAGGCGTTCAATTCCATCCCGAATCGATTATTACCGATCATGGGCATCAAATGCTGCGCAACTTCTTGAGCGAAACGACTGTGAGCCAAGCGTGAAAATCGATTTAAACGGAAACGTTATAGAGGAACAAAAGGCCGTGGTCTCCGTATACGACCACGGTTTTCTTTACGGTATGGGCTTGTTTGAGACGTTCCGCACCTACGGCGGGCGTCCCTTTTTGCTGGAATGGCATCTGGAACGGCTGGCCGCGGGCTGCCGGGAGCTGGACATTCGCTACGTTCCCGATCCGGACGGCTTGCAGCGCCGGATTCGCAGACTGCTTGAAGCTAACGAGTTGACGGACGCCTACTTCCGCTTTACCGTTACGGCGGGCACGGATATTCTCGGGCTTCCGGCCGGATCGTACGAGCACCCATCGGAAGTGCTTTATGTAAAGCCCTTGCCTCCGTTCGACCCGTCGGTTTATATGAACGGCAAACCGCTGCAGCTTCTCGAATCGCGTCGAAACTCGCCGGAAGGCACGATTCGACATAAATCGCTGCATTATATGAACAATATTTTGGCAAAACAAGAACTCCGGCACTATCCTTGGGCGGCTCAGGCCGAAGGACTCCTGCTGGACGCCCAAGGCTTCTTGTCGGAAGGGATCGTCAGCAATGTATTTTTTGTGCGCGGCGGAGAGCTGCATACGCCTTCGGCGGATACGGGGCTTCTGCCCGGCATCACGAGACGCTATGTGATAACCTCGGCGCGGAAATCCGGGTTGTCCGTATCGGAGGGGTTATACAGGTGGGAAGATCTTGCCGGAGCGGATGAAGTTTTTTTGACGAATTCAATTCAAGAACTCGTTCCGGTTACGAAGCTGTTCGACCGAAAAGGCAAGGCGTACATCGTCGGCGACGGCAAAGCAGGTCCTATCACGGCAAAATTATTGTCCCAGTACAGGAACGCTTATTCTATACAAAGCAAAACGGTTGAAGCCAAGGAGGAAAATTATGAACGTTAGCGTGATGGATTCCAACAAGCTCAAGCAGCTGTTGAGCGGATCGAAGACGGTCGTTATGGGGATTCTCAATGCGACCCCGGACTCCTTCTCGGACGGAGGCCGGTATATTGATCCGATTGCAGCTGTCGCCCGGGCCCGGGAGATGATCGCGCAGGGAGCCGATTTGATTGACGTGGGCGGCGAATCGACACGTCCGGGCGCTCCCGCCGTTTCGCTGGAAGAAGAGCTGGAACGTGTCATCCCTGTCATTCGCGCGCTGCGGCAGGCAGGCATCGATACGCCGATTTCCATCGACACGTACAAGGCCGAAACGGCGAGACAAGCGATAGCCGCAGGCGCAAGCCTGCTCAACGATATATGGGGATTGCAGAAGGAACCGGACATGGCCCGCGTAGCTATAGAATACGGCTGTCCGATCGTCCTGATGCATAATCGAACCGAAGCGGTGTATGCTAACTTTATCCAAGATGTGATCGAGGATTTGCAGGAAACGGTTCGCCGGGCGCACCATGCGGGAATTCGCGACGAGCAGATTATTTTGGACCCGGGAATCGGATTTGCCAAAACGTACGAGCAAAATTTGCAGCTCATGAATCATCTGGACCGGATCGTCTCCTTAGGTTATCCTGTGCTGCTCGGCACATCGCGCAAGAGCATGATCCGCCGTGCACTGAATTTGCCGCCGGACGACGTGATCGAAGGAACCGCGGCTACCGTTGCGCTCGGCATTGCCCAAGGCTGCCGGTTTGTCAGAGTGCATGACGTGAAAGCCATGAGGCGTGTGGCCGATATGACCGACGCCATTTTGCAGCACCGATGAAGCCGCCGTTTGCATGACGCGGCCGACTTGAAGGAGGAATACGAAGTTGGATAAAATGATGCTGAAAGGAATGTCCTTTTACGGATACCATGGCGTTTTTCCGGAAGAGAACAAGCTGGGGCAGCGCTACTACGTGGATGTCGAGCTGTACCTTCCGCTGGACCGGGCGGGCCGCTCCGACCGGGTGGAAGACACCGTGAATTATGCCGAGGTTCATGATCTGATCAAAACGATCGTCGAGCAGAAAACGTTCAAGCTGGTCGAGGCGCTGGCTGAGCATATTGCATCCGAGGTATTGCGAACTTATACTAGTATAAACGAATTGACCGTTCGCGTCGTCAAGCCGCATCCGCCGGTAGCCGTTCATTTCGACGGCTTCACGGTCGAAATTCATAGAAAGCGGGAAGCCCGCTGATGAACGAAGGAGATGTGCGGTCGGCCACAGCAGCTTGCGAACGTGCTTACATCGGTCTGGGCTCCAATATCGGAGACAGGGAACGCTTCCTGACGGAAGCCGTTCGCTTGCTTCAGGAGCATCCGCAGATTCGCGTTACCGGTCAATCGGCCTTGTATGAGACCGAGCCGGTTGGCTATACGGATCAGGACCCCTTTTTAAATATGGCGATCGAGGTGACTACGACGCTCTCCCCGGAACAGCTGCTGGAGCAGTTGATGGAAACGGAACGGCAGCTTGGCCGCGTCCGCGATATTCGCTGGGGGCCTCGTACCATTGATCTCGATATGCTGATGTACGGCGACGTCAGTCGGCAGCAGCCCGAATTGACGCTGCCTCACCCGCGCATGCATGAGCGGGCATTCGTTCTAATCCCTTTGATCGAGGTATTGGAGCTTCATCACCAGCCGCAGGCTAAGCCTTTACGGGCGTTTTTGGAGCGTGCGGAAGGAAAGGAAGGCGTTACACTTTGGAAAAAAATGCAGTAGCCCAGCGCATCCGCGCTTTTCGCAAATTAAAAGGCTTTACCCAAAACGAACTGGCGGAACGATTGGACGTTTCCATCGCCGTACTCGGCTCCATCGAGCGGGGAACGCGCAAGGCGGACCCGAAAATCGTCCGTAAAATATGCGAAACGCTGGGGATCGAGCCGGAAGAGCTCTATTTCCAAGCCAGCGGCAAATAAAACACCCTAACCGGAAAGGAGAGATACGATGTTAACGATAGGCAATGTCACCGCCCCGAACAAAGTGGTTCTGGCCCCGATGGCCGGGGTTTGCAATCCCGCCTTTCGCTTGATCGCGAAAGAGTTCGGCTGCGGCCTCGTCTGTGCGGAGATGGTCAGCGACAAGGCCATTCTCCACGGAAATCACCGCACGCTGGAGATGCTGTATGTCGACGAACGGGAGAAGCCGCTCAGCCTGCAGATTTTCGGCGGCGACACGGAAACGCTCGTCGAAGCGGCCAAATATGTGGACCAGCATACGAATGCGGACATCATCGATATCAACATGGGCTGTCCTGTGCCCAAAATTACAAAATGCGACGCGGGGGCGCGTTGGCTGCTGGACCCCGACAAAATCGAGCAGATGGTCTCAACCGTCAGCCGTGCCGTCAGCAAGCCGCTTACCGTGAAAATGCGGATCGGCTGGGATGATGACCATATTTATGCGGTGCGGAACGCGAAAGCCGTAGAAAACGGCGGCGGCGCAGCCGTATCCGTTCATGGGCGCACAAGAGTGCAAATGTATACCGGGCATGCGAACTGGGATATCATTAAAGAAGTCAAGGAAGCCGTTTCGATTCCGGTGATCGGCAACGGGGACGTCTTTACCCCCGAGGATGCGAAGCGGATGCTCGACCAGACCGGCGTCGACGGCGTCATGATCGGCCGTGCTGCGCTGGGCAACCCGTGGATGCTGTACCGGACCATCCAATATTTGACTAAAGGAGAGCTTCCGCCCGAACCGAGCCCGCAAGAGAAGATCCGCATCGCGATTCTCCATTTGGACCGGCTGACGGCGCTGAAGGGCGAAGCGGTAGCGGTCAAGGAAATGCGTAAGCATTTGGCCTGGTATTTGAAGGGGCTGCACGGAGCCGCCCGGATCAAAGACGCCATTATGGAGCAGACCAAACGGGACGCTATGGTTCAGCTGCTCACCGACTTTATCGAATCGCTCGAACAACGCGAGGCAACCGTCCACTAGTCCGATTCCATGGACGAAACCGGGCCGTTTGGCTTCAATTGACATTTGAATGGGGTTGCAATATAATCAGTCAATAGTCATTAGCGGCCGACGATTGGTGGCATCAAGCAGCGTCGCGTTCATATAGTAATTATCAGTGAATTCATACTCGATTGGGCTCGAAATATGAAAAATCTTTCACACGACGGGAGATAGGTAGTAATGGCGGAAAAAGAAGTCATTCTCACGCAGGAAGGTTTGAAAAAGCTCGAGGAAGAGCTGGAGCATTTAAAGTCGGTGAAGCGCCGCGAGGTGGCGGAGCGGATTAAGGTGGCGATCGGTTACGGCGATATCAGCGAGAACTCGGAATACGAAGACGCCAAGAACGAACAAGCGTTCGTCGAAGGCCGTATTATCACTTTGGAGAAAATGCTGCGCAATGCGCGGATCATCAACAACGACGAAGTCGATACGGATGCGGTGAACGTCGGTTCCATCGTCATCTTGAAGGACCTCGAATTCGGGGATATCGTCGAATACTCCATCGTTGGTACGGCGGAATCCGATCCGTTCCAAAACAAGATTTCCAACGAAAGCCCGGTCGGCAAAGCCATTCTCGGCAAACGCAAAGGAGCGATCGTCGACGTCAGCGTACCGGCGGGGGTTATCCAGTACGAAATTATCGATATCAAGAAGTAAACGGCAACAACAAAAGGAGCTTCCTCGGGAAGCTTTTTTGACTATAGAGCCGGGAAGCTTTACTTACAACCAAGGAGCTGGAAACATGACTGTGGAATTGGAATTGAATGAACTGCTGCAAATTCGGCGCAACAAATTGGATGAACTGCGCGGCCTTGGAATAGATCCGTTCGGGCAAAAGTTCGAAAGAACGCACCATGCCGGCGGGATTTTCAAAGCCTACGAAGACAAATCCAAGGAAGAGCTTGAAGCGCTTTCCGCCGAAGTAAGCATTGCCGGGCGGATTATGCAGAAGCGGGAAATGGGCAAAGCGGGCTTTGCGCATATTCAGGACATTACCGGCAAGATTCAAATTTATGTGCGCGCCGACGCGTTGGAAGAAGCCAAGTATAAGGCGTACGAGCTTCTGGATATCGGCGATTTGATCGGCGTTCGCGGCACCGTCTTCAAGACGAAAACCGGCGAGCTGTCCGTCAAGGCGACATCGGTGGAAGTGCTGTCCAAGTCTCTTCTTCCTTTGCCCGAGAAATATCACGGCTTGAAAGACGTTGAGCTGCGCTATCGTCAACGCTACGTCGATTTGATTATGAATCAAGACGTGCAGCAAACCTTCATTTTGCGTTCCAAAATCATTCAGTCGATGCGCCGTTATCTCGATTCCCGCGGCTATTTGGAAGTGGAAACGCCAACCCTGCATGCCATTGCCGGCGGTGCGGCAGCTCGTCCTTTCATTACGCATCATAATGCGCTGGATATGCAGCTGTATATGCGGATTGCGATCGAGCTGCATTTGAAGCGTCTGATTGTCGGCGGGATGGAGAAAGTGTACGAGATCGGACGTGTCTACCGTAATGAAGGTATTTCGACGCGCCATAACCCTGAATTTACAATGATCGAGCTGTACGAAGCGTATGCCGATTATAAAGACATCATGAAGCTGACGGAAGAGATGATCGCGCATATCGCTCAAGAAGTGCTGGGTACGACCAAGATTACGTATCAAGATCAAGAAATCGATCTTGCGCCATCTTGGCGCCGCGTTTCGATGGTCGATGCGATTAAAGAAGTGACAGGCGTTGACTTCAGCGTTCAGATGTCGGATGAGGAAGCGCACCGTTTGGCCAAAGAGCACAATGTGCCCGTTGAGCCGATGATGACCTTCGGTCATATCGTCAATCAGTTCTTCGAGACGTTTGTCGAGCAGACGCTTATTCAGCCTACATTTATCACGGGGCATCCGGTGGCGATTTCCCCGCTCGCGAAAAAGAGCGAGCAGGACCCCCGGTTTACGGACCGTTTCGAACTGTTTATTGTGGCGCGCGAGCACGCCAACGCGTTTACCGAGCTCAACGATCCGATCGATCAGCGGGAGCGGTTTGCAGCGCAGTTGGTGGAGCGGGAGCAAGGAAACGACGAGGCGCATGAAATGGACGAAGACTTCGTACGCGCGCTCGAATATGGCATGCCGCCGACGGGCGGTCTCGGAATCGGCGTCGACCGTTTGGTGATGCTGCTTACGAATGCGCCGTCCATTCGTGACGTGCTGCTTTTCCCTCTGATGCGCGAGCGCCAAGGTGAATAATTTTTAAACAAACAAGACATGCTTCGGCCTTTGTGGGGAGGCATGTTTTTTGTTTGCTTTAGAATCATGCCGGCAGGAAGAAAATAACAGTTGCAAAGTATAGGAGCGTTTGGTATATTAGTCATTGTCGCTTCTGCGGTTGAGCTCGAAAGAGCCGGGCATGAAAAAAGAAATTAAAAATAATGCTTGCAATCAGCTAGGCAGATGTGGTATATTAAAGAGGTCGCTTTCGACGGGTTGTAAAACGAAGTCGAAGCATGACAGTGAAGATTGCCCTTTGAAAACTGAACATCGAGTGAGTGTCATAAAGAGAATGAAAATTCTCGTCAGTAGTAACTTTTGAGCTTTAATCAGCTTTTCCTGTAGCCATTTCGAGCCGTTCT
>JAPSLM010000007.1 GCA_031180825.1 Paenibacillus sp.
CCCGCCGCCGGCCTCTTCGGAAAAATATGTCATACAAGCATGATATCTCCATCTCTTAGAGATAGTCGATGTTGAAAACCTAAGAAAACGGGAGTAAATGAAAGAAAATATTAATTTATAGTGGGAGTGATTGTCTTGAATTATCGTCAATTTCAGTCTGGCGGTTGGCCAATATCCAGCTACCGCTATCCCTACTATTACAATCCCTACTACGGGTACACCCCTTATTCAATGCCAATGAGCAGCACTTGCCAACCCCCTTTTGAAATAGATGGGGAGTGCGAAGATGATTGCCTCAGGTATGGAGGGAGACCAGAATTCTGTCGAAGAGTTTGTTGTCTGCCACCCCAATAATACTCCCCCAAGGTTCAGTTATAGTTTTCCCCTCAAAACAACCTCAAGCAACAAAAGAGAAACCCGGCAGACGCGGGTTTCTCTACAATCTGAAAAAAGCAGCTTCCTATCCTAACTATTCAATAGGAATATAGATAACCATGCTTAGGTGATCCGGAGTCGATTTGAGCACATCGGTCACTTCAAAATCCGGCCCCTCCCGCCGCTCGTAATTCGAATTCGGCAGCCACGTGCCGTAGATGTATTTTCGCGTATTTTGCCCCGATCCGTCCACCCGAAATGCCGCGTATTTCCCCTTCGGAATCTCGTAACAGATGAACCCCGGCTCCAAATCTTCCGTAAACTCGTGCACTTCTTCTCCGATCACGAACGAAAACCGGCCGTCATCCTGAAACTTGCAGGCAATTCCGTAGGCCATCTCCGGGGCGGCTCTGCCCGGAATCTTCAGATATAAGCCGTTCCTCCCGAAGTCGCCGTAAAAGTGCGGGATCTCCTCGAAGTACTGCTCCTCCTGCAGCGTTGTCCCGTATTCGTAGCCGATGATCCGGATCGCGTCCAGATCGATAATCTCAGGCCGATTCATATTCAATTCCCCTTCCGCATGTTGTTGATAATCCAGAAAATTGACCTTGTCCTGCAAACGAAGCGGGACGGATTCCTTCCGGTATTTCGCCGGAGTGATGCCAAACTGGCTCTCGAACGCTCTTGTGAACGCTTCTTGAGAGCCGTATTGAAACGAAACCGCGATGTCAAGCACGCTTCTATCGGTTTCTTTCAATAAAACCGCGGCTTCGGTCAGCCTCCGTTTTCGAATGTATTGATGTACGGAAAATCCCGAGATGGCTTGAAACAGCCGTTGAAAATGAAAAGCCGAAAAACAAGCCGCCGACGAGATGGCCGTAATGTCCAGCTCCTCTTGCAGACGGTCTTCGATAAATTGTATCGCCCCTTGAATCCTCTTGAAATAATCCATTCTCACCAAGCCCCCAGCCGTCGTGTCCTGGAATGTATTGTACAACAAAATCCCCCGCTTTTTTTGATAATCCGTGCGGAGTGTGTATTTTTTTGGCGGTTACCGCATCCGGCGTCCGTTTTGGCGTTTGCGGTCCGCTATGGTAAAATCACCCTATACGGATACGAACAGGAGGGACAGAGATGATTAGAGATTTGTTGGGAAAAGCGGTTTCGATGGGGCTGGGCTTTGCCGTGGTCAGCAAAGAGCAGGCGGAGAAATTCGTCGACGAGCTGGTCAAAAAAGGCGAGCTGAACAAGGCCGAGTCGCAGCAGTACGTGGACGAATTGGTGCGCAAAGGGCAGGAAGCCCAATCCACGCTGGAGGAGAAGGTGCGAGGCTACATGCGTCAGGCGCTTCATGAGATGAACTTGACGACCAAGGACGATTACGTCCGGCTGACGCAGCGCATCGGAGAGCTCGAGCGCCGCGTGGCCGAGCTGGAAGGCAAGCAGCCCGAAGCCGGCCAAACCTTACCGCCCGCAAGCTCATGAGTCTCGGACGGAAAATCCGGCATCTGCAGAGGTACCGCGACATTGCCAAAGCGTTCGCCCGCAACGGGCTCGGCTTCCTCGTCAAAGAGCTAGGGCTGCCCGACCTGCTGGCCGGGACGCGCATCGGCTTGAATGAACGGCGGGAGGCCCGTTCGCGCACCATCGGCGAGCGCATCCGGACGTTTCTGGAGGAGCTTGGCCCGACCTTCGTCAAAATCGGCCAAATCGCCAGCACGCGTCCCGATCTGCTGCCCGCTCACATTATCGACGAGCTCGTCAAGCTGCAGGACCGGGTGCCGCCCTTCCCTTTCGAGCAAGTGCGCGAAGTTTTGGAAAGCGAGTTCGGCGAGCCCTTCGAGAAGCTGTTCGCGGAATTTCAAGAGACGCCGGTCGCCGCGGCTTCCATCGGACAGGTTCATCTCGCCCGGCTGCATACGGGCGAGCCGGTCGCCGTCAAAATTCAACGCCCGAACATTCGTTCCATCGTGGAGACGGATCTTGAAATCTTGGACGACCTGGCCCGCCTGGCCGAGCACCGGCTCGACTGGGCGGCCAAATATCAGGTGCGCGACATGGTGTACGAGCTGTCCCAGTCGCTGCGCGCCGAGCTGGATTACACGAACGAAGGCCGCAGCGCGCAGCGGATGGCGAAGCCCTTCGAGCGCGATTCGGACGTGCGCATTCCGGCCATTTATTGGGATTATTCGAGCCGCAACGTGCTGACCATGGAGTACTTGGAAGGCGTAAAGCCTACCGAAACGGAGCGGCTGCAAGAGCTGGGGTACGAACCGAAAAAGCTGGCCGAAACGATTGCCCGGATCGTCTTTCAGCAAATTTTTGTGGAGGGCTTCTTTCATGCCGATCCGCACCCGGGCAACCTTATCGTTCTCCCCGGCGGGGTGGTCGGACTGATCGACTTCGGCATGGTCGGACGCCTTACTCCGATGATGAAATACCATTTCGGCTCGCTTGTCATTGCCCTGCGGCGCAACAGCACCGACGGCGTCATCAAAGCGATTGAAGGCATCGGCATCATTCCCGACGATGTCGACATGGACTCCCTGCGCGCGGATGTGGACGAGCTGCGGGAAAAATACTACGACGTGCCGCTCAGCCGCGTCAAGCTCGGGGAATCGGTCAACGACCTGCTCGCCGTCGCCTACGAACACCGCGTGCGCATACCCGCCGACCTGACGCTGCTCGGCAAAGCGCTTCTCACGCTCGAAGGCGTCGTCACTTCGCTCGACCCGGCGTTCAGCGTCATCAGCATCGCGGAGCCGTTCGGACGAAAGCTGTTCGCCGAACGATTCAGTCCCCGCAATGTGGCCGACAGCGTCTGGCAGCAGGTAAGCGAGGCCGCTTCCCTGCTGACGGAGACGCCGATGAAGCTGCGCGAGCTGCTCGGGATGATGAAGAAGGGCAGGCTGCGCCTCGAAATATCGATCGCCGAGCTGGATGCCTTGATGAAAAAAATGGACCGCATCAGCAACCAGCTATCGTTCAGCATCGTCCTGCTCGCATTCAGCATTATTATGGTCGGTCTCATCATCGGCTCGTCGCTCGGCAGACAATCGACCTTGCTGTGGAATTTTCCGGTGATTGAAATCGGATTCTGCGTCGCCACGCTGATGTTTCTATGGCTGCTGCTGTCGATCTTCAGGTCGGGACGGTTTTGAACATCGGATCGGCGTCCGACGATGCTTTTTTAGGCCGCCTCCCTGGGGATTGTTCGAGCCGAAGAGGCTTGAACATAACACGTTGCTTTTAGGAAAAAATGCGCATCCCGCTGTTCAGGGTCAGTCATAAAAAGAAGAAGCCGACCGAAGTCGCTCCTTCGTGGCTTCTTGTAGTCAGTCCGACATTTTTTTGAACATTCTCGTAAAATGGTTTTGGTCCGAAAATCCGATCTCCGCCGATCTCCTTCAAGCTTCGCTGCCCGCATCGAATCCATAGCTTCGCCCGCTCCACCCGCAGCCGAATCAAGTACTGGTGCGGGTCCACCCGGTGTGCCGCTTAAACAGGCGGACCAGATGGGACAGACTGACATTCGCAGCGGAGGCCAATTGTTCGAGCGTCATGTCCGGCTCCAGATGCTCATGCATAAATTCGATCGCGCTCTCGCCGGGGGGATAATTTGAATGTCTCCCTGTCTCGCGATCCCGTTGTTCATTCCCCCCGGCTCGTATTCGCTCAGTTCGACGGGGCCGGCGGAGCCGTGGAGACTTTTATAATAAGAAACTGCAAAATAGCCCGATACAAGGGCAATAAATTAAAATATGAGCGTTCACATTACACAGGATACCGCCCAATTGGACAAGTGGGCGGTATTTCTGTATCTGGATAGCGGTACTTCGGGACAAGTTGGCCTGAAGTCATTGGAGCCAACACCGGGAGCTTTCGGCAAAGAAAACAAAAAAGCCGCCTATGGTGAGTACCGGGCGGCAAGAAAGGAAATGCAAGAGATTGTGACCATAAAGGCCAATATTGACCATCTGTTCAGCCTGACGGATGTGCAGAAAAATAAGGAAATCGAGCGATAGCGACATGACGCGACATGAGGTGCGAAGCGCCGACTTCGGGCCAAGTTGGCCCGAAGTTGCAGGGTTTGGGGAAGGCACTCCTCAAAAATGTGCAAGTGTCAATACACTTGCCCTGCTTGCCGTTTTTGCGATAATGCCCCAATACATGTAACAATCAAAATTGACAATGATGGTTACATGTACTATGATACCCTTATAAATCAGGTCAATCCACTCCAATAACTGATTAATTTTCCCTTCGGGAAATTGTATAGGGGGCTACATGATGTTTGTAAATCAAATTGTTTCAATACTAAAAAGCAAAAAGGAGATGGCAATCACAACTTCATGTATTGCGTTTTCCATCATTTTTGGTTTTTTATCTGATGATTTATGGATTGGGGGCACAATACTTGCTACAGGTTTGATAGGTGCATTTTATGCAAGTGAAGGAAAACGAATTAACTACATTTTAGGCTTGATCAATTACCTTTTGATGGCTTATGTAGCGTACAAAAATCATTTGCATGGAATTTTATTTTTTTACACATTTATATTTGCGCCGCTTCAAATAATAGGTTTTTTTTCATGGAAGAAGCAATTGAGCGCTGATAACACGGTTAACGCAAGAAGATTTACTTTGAAAACAGCACTTTTTATAATTGTTTTAAGTATTGTATGTAGCTTTATTCTTGGCTATCTGTTGAGTTTAATTCCGAATCAGCAGTTATCTTACTTGGATGCAAGTACAAACTGTATCAATTTATTTGGCGTTATTTTGATGATCATGCGATACCAAGAAGCGTTCTGGTTGTGGCTAGTCAATAACATTTTGGATTTAATCATATGGACTCTGGTTCTGCTTAGCAATGGAGAAGGAGCATTTATGATGTTTTGCGCTTCGGTGGGCTTCCTTTTCATAAATATCTACGGAATTATCAAATGGCATAGAAAATCAGCAAACAACGATTTGCAAAAATCAGAAGGGTGAGATGATGGAGTTTCTTTGTATAGACATTATGAATAGCGACCGGGTAGACTGGCAGAATGCTGAAAATCTAAGGGATATGTTGGACGATGAAAAATGGTTAAATGAGCTTTTAGAAAAATGGGAGTTAGAAGCTTCTTCACCAATAGATACTGTTTCTCTAAAAAAGCTAAAGGCACTGCGCAAGCAAATGTACGCTATCGTATCCAAACTGAGTAACGGTGATGAACTGCAGAGAAACCAACTCAATGAGGTGAACAAAATACTGGAAGACATGTCCACGTATGTCCGGATGGATTATAAAAACAACGAATTTACCCTTGAGTACAGCTATAGTGGCAAAGGGTGGTTTTTGGTTATTTGGCATGTCGCTAAGTCATTTGCAGACATGTTATGTAATTACGGCACTACACGGACTAAGGTATGTGACAATCAGGATTGCGGCTGGGTATTTTATGACCAAAGTAAAAATAAATCACGAAGATGGTGCGATGATAAAGTATGTGGAAATATTATGAAGGTTCGCCGTTTCCGTTCCCGAAAAAAAGTGGAAGAAAATTAAATATGCACAAGGAGGTAATGCAAGTGACTGATAGTCAGAACTTCTCTAAGACTAATTATTCGTATAAGCCGCTCACGGAATCAACTTGGGATGATTTTACCCTCTTGTTCGGGGAAAGAGGAGCAAGTTCCGGTTGCTGGTGTATGTGGTGGCGCACCGCGGACAAGAAAGAGTTTGAGAATAACAAGGGAAATAAAAACAAAGAAACCATAAGACAACTGGTTCTGGCCGGAGGTGTACCAGGGATTATTGGTTATGACAAAATGAAGCCCATAGGTTGGTGTTCCGTTGCACCACGAGAGCAATTCCCGGGTTTGGACAGAACTCGTAGATTGCAAAAGATAGATGATCAGCCGGTATGGTCTATTGTTTGTCTCTTTGTTGACAAAACCTATAGGCGTTCGGGAGTAACTGAATTGCTACTTTTATCTGCCATTGAACATGTAAAAAACAATGACGGAAAGATAATTGAGGCTTATCCGGCAGACCCAAAAGGCGAGACTATTGCTGCCTTTATCAACGCGGGGTTCCGATCTACTTATTCCAGAGTTGGCTTCCAGGAGGTTTTGCGGCGGGGAAGCCGCCCAATTATGCGACTTCAAACCAACTGAATTCAAAGGGTATAATATAGGTGTAATGTGATAGGAAGGAGGACACATGGCAAGAGTAGCCAACAGGCAGAGCATTACAAAAACAGCTTCAAAAAACAAGGTATGGTATGTAGCCTTTTATATTCGTCTTCCACGTGAAGATAAGCACGGAAAAGACGAATCCGAAAGCATTGCCAACCAAAGACTTTGACAGACTTCCTTGAACAGCAAGATGATGATGACGAGTATATTTTTGTTGACGAATATGTCGATGACGGCGTGAGCGGCACGACAGACGAGGAACGCGAAAGCTTTCCGCGAAACTATTTCAGAAAAGGATGCCGCAATGTATAAGCAAAGTATTTACCAGGACTGGAAAGACGGCGAAATTACCCATGCTTCATCTTCGTCCCCCTACCTCCCGGCGTCGTATTGTACCGGACAGTATAACATCATCCGGCATCCATGCTCTTGAACAAAATGATCGGATCATCGTCTAAAATTACTCGACGGATTTTTGGGATGCGATATAAAAATAACCGAAAAACAACCCGCACACCAGCGCAATGAACCCGTATCCCCCGAAAATGTCACACCGGGCCGAGACAAACCCGAAGCCCAGACCCATCTCGATATGGACGGCATTCAGCCCTAGCGACTGGAACGAATCGATCGTCGCCCTGATCGAAGAATCCGTGCGATGATGCAGATATCCGGCCGCAATCGGCTCGACGATCCCCGAAAACAAGCATAGCAAATCAACAGCAGCGCCGCCAAGCCGGAATAATCTTTCGCTGCAGCGATATACGTAAACCCTGCGGCAAAAACGGCCACCGCCACAAGCAGCAAAGTCCTGCTGCGGAACCGGGGCGCCAAGCAGCCAGACGTTGACGTCCTCGCATGGCTATCGTATCACAAGCGGCAAACCATCCGCCAAGGATAATCCCGATGAAAATAAAACAAAGCGTCCCTCCTGCGGGACGCTTGAAAGTTGTGCGCGATTGCTTGAATCAACGCGGCTTGCTCTCCGTGCGTTCAACCTTCCACGACACTGCTTTTCCGGACAGTTCTGCCGAACTGAACATAGTAGAAGGCAAACATCGCAAGATGCAGAATCGCGAGCACCGTGTAAATATTGCTGAATACGAAAGCGTCGGGGTTCAAGAATACGTTCGCCGGATTCCATGGAACGGTTGAACCGTGATCGACCATCTTGCTGTACAGGCCGGCGGAGAGAGCTCCGGAGATAAAGTTCAGCAGCGAAAGCATCCCCATCCCCACGCCGGTCTGGTCCTTGGGCAGCGTCCGCGAGATCGTATTGGACAAAGCTACGACCATGAACGTCTGCCCCACGTTGCCCAAGATCAGGAAGGCGGCAATGGCGGCCGGCGAAATTCCCGCAAAGGTCGACAGCAGGACAAAGCAGGCGATCAGCAGCGAGGAAGCCGTGAAATACAGAAACGGATTGCCTTTGTCGTCCGCCAGCTTGCCGCCGGTTCTGCCCAGAAGCGCCGATGCGATGGCGGCCGGAACCATGCTGAAGCCTACCAAGCCCGGAGCCAGACCGTTGACGAGGGATAACAGCTGCGGGCTCAAAAAGGCAAGCGAGTACCCGACCCCGTTCACCACAAAAGCGATCGCTAGCCCGTAAGAGTAGCTTTTATTGCGGAACAGCCGGGGTTGAACGAACGGTTCGGCCGCAGAGCGTATGCGCGCAATAAACAACCCCAGCGTAAGCAGCGCGCAGCCTGCAAGAAGCCAAGCCTCGTTCGTCACGGAGAGAAGCACCAGCGCCACCGTAACGGCCAGCAGCCCTCCGCCCAGCCAATCGATTTTTCCGGCCTTGCCCGGTTCGTCGTCAAGATACTTGCGATAGAACGGGAGCGTAAGCAGTGCCAGCACGGGAAGCAGGAACAGCCAGCGCCAGTGAACGACACTGACGATCAAGGCGGCCGTGGTCGGCCCGAGCGCGCCGCCGAGCGCCAGCCCGGCGGCCGCAATGCCCATGGCGCGGCCGCGCGTCTCCGGCGGAAAGTAGCGAATCGGTATGATCATGGCCGTTGCAGGCACGACCGAAGCCCCGGCCGCCTGTAAAATCCGGCCGAGCAATACCATCCAATACGTTTGCGCGGTTAAGCCGATCAGGGAACCCAAGGCGAAGAAAATCAACCCGAACGTCAGCAAATTTTTGAGCTTATACTTGTCGGCAAGCTTCCCGTAAGTGACCGAGCCGATCGCATAAATTAACATATAGACCGAAGATACCCAACTGACCTGCGCAAGCGTCAGCCGAAATTCCGCTCCGATCTGCGGCAGCACGATGTTGAACATCGTCGCGCTCATGACGGAGATCACGAGGGTGAAAACGAGGATCCGCATTAATTTTTCTCCTGTTTGCTGTTTCGTCGCCATTCCCACTTCGGCTCCCTCTCTCTATATTTTGATAGGATTCATTTTACAGCTGCCGGCAAATAATTAATAATATATATTTATCTATGCATTCATAACTTTAAGTATATAAGAAGGCAATAGAAAGCCTCTTGGCGTCCGGCATATGGCGGAAGCGATGCCCTGCGATCGGCTGCCCGGCAAGACCGGCGGATAGCTGTCCTATTCGCCGGTCTTTTTCGGAAAGCAGCGCTTCTGCCTGCTTAACGCGTTTGAGGCTCCTTCTTCAGCCATTGAAACGGGGTCGCATTAAAGAACAGATTCGGATTGACCGGAACGTTGTGCGCCCAGAACGTGAAATGCAGGTGCGGTCCCGTCGAGAATCCGGTCGAGCCTACCAGCCCGATAATATCGCCCCGCTTCACCCGGTCCCCTGTCTTCACCTGAAGCTTCGACAAATGCGCATACTGGGAAAACAGATTCATTCCGTGATCGATATAAATCGTATTGCCCGTCAAATAAAAGTTGTCCGCCAGCGCGACGATGCCGTCATTCGCCGCTTTAATCGGGGTGCCTTCTTTGGCCGCCAAGTCGATGGCCGTATGGGAGCTGGCAAACTTGCCGTTCACATAGCGGGTATGACCGAACGGCGTCGTCAATATCCCCTCGATCGGTTGAATAAAGGGGGCGGAGAACAGGAAGGCGGGTTCCGACTTGCTCCGTGCGGCGTCGATTTTTTTCTGATCGGCTTCGATTCGCTTCGTGTCCTGACGCATGCTTTCCATCTGCTTCGATACCTTGAGATGCTGCGTCTCGAACTTTTTATCCTTGATCTTCAACGTCTGATCGCCGATCGGGTACGAGCCGGGCTTGGTTTTCATCGGCACCGGAAGGTACGTGAAATACCCTGCCTCGAACGGCTGCAGCTCATACGTCTTCCCCTGCCAAGCGACTTCTCCGGGCTTATCGTGCCGCACAAGCACGACGTCGCCGGGATTTGCCGTATCCGGCAGGAGCGTCCAAGCGGAATCCATCGCCTTCTTGGCTTGCTCGGGAGAAGCGTACAAAGCCGCCTCCCGGCTAATCCGCTGCTGGCGCAGCTTTTCCTCCTGCAGCGCGTCCTTTACCGCAGACGTCACCTCGGCATGCCAGGTTTGTCCCCCGTCCGTCGTCACCAGCAGCGGATTGGCCAGCTCCGTCCCGGCCGAGAGAAGCGCCCAGCCGACCCGGTCGGTTACGAATTGCGACTGCTTCACGGGATAGTCCTTAGCTTGGTAAGCAATCGTCGTGAGCTTTTTGGCGTCGGGTGTCGAGCCGTTCAGCCCGTTCGTCCCGGATGGCGAGGATTCCGGAAGGCCTAAGGCCTGCTCCGTCCAATGGGCGCCCCCGTCTTCCGTCACGCTGCTTGTGCCATCCGTATAACGAATCCAGCCTTTATCCAAATCGGCCATATGAAAATCGAGAATTTCGCGGCGGTTCGGGGCTTGCTGTTCGGCAGCCTCCGGCCCGGCGCCCTTCCCGGACGCCAGCAGCCATGCAGGAAGCTCGCCGCCGTACGCGACCAGTACCGTGCAAGCGGCGGCAAGGGCCGTTCCGGCGAGCAAGTATCCTATCTTTTTGGAACGCGGCTTCATCTTTCAAATCTCCTCCAATACAGCTTCTTCCATATCTATGACTTCATCATACGATAGAAACAAGCCGATTGTCCAAGCCCCGCACCGGAAGGCAGGGCGGCAGAGAACTTTTGAGTTGGCCCAGCCGCTATTCCTCGACCTGAAAAATAGAATCGACAATGACCGGAAGATTGTCCCGCAGCGAATTGGCTCCCAGAACCGAACGGGCATGCGTTCCTCTGTCGCCGAATACGTCGAGCATCAGGTCGGAAAAGCCGTTAAGCACTTTATGATGCTCCTCGAACCGAGGATCGGCATTCACGAAGCCTTGTACCTTTACCACTCTTTTCACACGATCCAAGGAACCGACCGCCGCCTTGACGACGGCAAGCACCTCGATTCCGGTCAGCCTGGCAAAGCGATAGCCCTCTTCCGTGCTGAAGTCGCTGCCAAGCTTTCCTCGCGGATTTCCGGCCGGCCCCTTTCCCGAAACGAACAGCAACCCGCCCACGTTAACGAAATTCGCATACTTTGCCTCCGGATCGCTCGCCTGCGGAAGTACGATTTGCAAAGTCTCCAACCGTTTTTCTACCGGTGTTTCTGTCATGCGGACACCCCCATCATATAATACTTATCATTATATGGACTGCCCGGGGGCCGATCAACGAATAAAATACGAGCCGGTCGGCGAAAGGTCGGGGGTCGGCCGGTTAGTTGCCCAAAAACGCATTCAGCATCCAGACGTGCTTCTCCAGGCTTGAGTGAATGGCCAGCAGCATGTCGCCCGTCGTTTCGTCCTCAACGGACTCGGCGTATTTCATGCCTGTCTTCAGCTCTCCGATGATCAGGTTAAAATCGTTCGCCAGTGCCGCCACCATCTGCTCCGCCGTCTCTTCGCCCTCCGCCTCGCGAACCGAGGCAAGCCGGAGGCTTCCGCTCATCGTCGCGACCGGCTTGCCGCCCAGCGCCAGCAGCCGTTCGGCCAGCGCATCCACATGCAGCGCCGCTTCCGTATACAGCTCCTCGAATTTTGCGTGCAGCGTGAAAAATTGAGGGCCTTTGACGTACCAGTGGTAATTATGCAGCTTGACGTACAGGACCGACCAGTTGGCGATTTGGTTGTTCAACAGCACAGTTAATTGTTCATTCATGGATGATTCCTCCTCATGATTTATATTTAGATTAGGTCTAAATTCATAATCTGATTGTAGCACCGCTACGGCTTTCTTTCATGAAGAGACGATGAGGATCAGATGAAGATTTGGTGAAGTTTGGCAGCGCCACTTGAATTCCGCGACCGCGCATTGTCTGTGACACGGATCACCGGCGGGCCATGATTTTTCTCACTGCTCCGGCGTATCGAAAGAGGTATGCTCAAGACGAGAAGCCGGCAGCCTCCGCTCCAAACGGCGGGAGAGCCGACAAACAGCACAGTATACATATCGAGGTGACTTCCCGTGGGAAAGGCTTCCGCACCATCGCTTACCACTTACGCGCTTAATATGAAATTTTTGCTTATCGTTTGCGTCGTCACAGCCAACACCATCGAGCCGATGATCGACCGGAGCTCGCCGTTGTTCGCCCTTTACGGGACGATCTACTCGTTCCACATTCCGATGTTCGCACTGGCGATGGGCTACTTTGCCAAAAGCTTTCGACTCGATCGGCCCGGAATCGATGGGCTTTGCACGAATGCGTATCAATATGTGCTGTTCCAGACGCTGTACAGCTTGGCGGATATCGTCTTCTTTCAAGCCAAAGGCGTCATTCATTCGTTCTTCATGCCCTACTCGCTGCTCTGGTTTCTGCTCAGCCACTTTTGCTGGAGGCTGCTCCTGCGCGCGTTCGTCCATGTGCGCCATCCGCTGCTCGTCTCGCTGCTGCTCGGCGTCGCCGTCGGTTATCTCCCTTGGTCCGGGGCTTGGCTCAGCGTATCGCGAACATTGGTCTACTTTCCGTTCTTCCTTGCGGGATACTTCCTGTCGCAGCATTGGGAAACGATGATCAAACGGCTGCGGATGCCCGCGGTCCTTCTTGGCCTAGCCGTCCTTTGCTTCTTCTGGCTGGGCGGACGAATCGATCCGCGCTGGCTGTACGGCAGCTTCACCTACGCGGAGGCCGGTCATCCGGAGTGGTATGCCGGAATATATCGCTTGGGGATGTACGGGGTACAGGCGGCCGCCTCGATCGCTTTTTTGAGCTTGGTGCCCTGGGCGGCCGGCCGGATTACGGATTGGGGGAAACGGACGGGGTACGTCTTTCTGCTCCATGCCTTCATTCTGAAATCGCTGCTCGCGGCAGGGGTTTACGTCTACCTGCAAACCCCTTGGAGCCAAGGGCTGGCGATTATCGCCGGCTTCGGCATCGTCTGGCTGCTGTCGCAGCCATGGGTTGAAGCCCACGCCAAACGTTGGTTCGAGCCGGATATTACCTTCGTGAAGCGGCTTGTGCTTAAATCGCACGGTACCCCGTAACCATCCGGAGAAGCAATCGCGCCCTCCTTTGCCACGGGAACAAGTTATATAAAAAGGAGCCACAGCTGTGGCCCCTTACGGATTCGTCTGTGCATGTTCCGGTCCTCGTTTTGTTTTTTGCCGGTGCTTGTACCCTTGATTCATTGATAACGATACTCATTATCAACAAGTGGTATGCTACCGTATCGCTGGCCTCTTATCCACCCCTGCACGGATTTTTTGTGCGGTTGCCGGGATTTTTAATGCGCAGCAAAAACCGCCAAAGGAATTCCTCTGGCGGTCAGACGCGGAAGGCCCGTTATTTGCGGACGAGCTCGCCGGGATTGAACCCGTATTTCTTGCGGAACACTTCGGCAAAATGGCTCGGATTCGAATAGCCGACGACGCAGGCGGCCTGATTCACGTTGACCTGCCCCTTCTGCAAGAGCAGCAGCGCTTTCTCCAGCCTTTTCTCCCGCAAATAGCCGAATACCGTATGTCCGTACACTTCCTTGAACCCGATTTTCAGCTTGAAATCGTTCAGACCGACCGTTCTGGACAGCTCCAGCAGCGAAGGCGGACTATCTATGCGGTGCAGCAGCACCTCTTGCGCCTGGCGAATTTTCTCCAGATCGTTCTTGCTCAGCTTCGACCGGATATGCTTGTCGTCGGGCTCGCGGTCCCACAGCAGCGTATGAAACGACAGGGAAAGCAGCTCCAGCGCCTTGCTTTCCATATAAATTTTACGCGTCTCGTTCGAGTAGGAGGCATCCAGCATCTGCTGGAGGATGACGGAAGCCGCAGGCTCGATCGCCTGCTCGAAGAGACGGAACGGACTTCGATCGACCAGCTTGGCAAAATCGACGGCGCGCTTTCCTTCAAAATCTTCCATAAAATGGTCGAACGTCGCAACAGGGATCCCAATGCCTACTGCAAGCATCGGCTGGTTTCCGACGAAGTCAAAATGCGCGTGAAACCGGTCCATCAGCTGCAGCGTGCAGCGGTTCGCGCGAAATTCGTGTCTCCTGCCGGAAATATGGAGTTCCCGCTTCCCTTGCAGGCAAAAGCTAAGCTCGACCATCGCCGAATCCGTGCGCAGCTGAAATTGACGGTTCCGCGACAGCGTATAATCCGAAATGACGATCTCCAAATCCGGTCGCGGCACGAAACGACGCAGCGCGCCTTCTCCGGCATGCCGCGGCACGGGCAGCTGTTCGGTCCGGTCCGCATAACGGCGCGACAATTGAAAGCCGTCGAAAAACGCATTATAGATTTGATGAAAATCCGCAGCTATCATCGGCAGCACCTCAATCCTCTCACTCGGTTGTCGTTCATTACCTCCTCTCAAATGATAATAATTCTCATTTGATTAGTCAACCACGGCCTGCCGTTTCCCCTGAATTCCCCGGCCGCTCCACACGTAGCCCGTAAGCAGTGCAAGCACCAGGATCAAGAGCCAGAACGGCGTTTCCGGGCTAATCCGGTACAGGAACGTGCCGGTCAACGGGCCGAGAAGCGATCCGATCCCGATGGCTGCGGCGATCAACCCTGCGGCAGCGCCCTGTTCATGGTTGGCTACGGCCAAGGAAGCTCCCGAGGTGAAGCCGGGAATCGCCAGCCCCACCCCGATCCCCATCAGGGCGAAAGCGGCAAAGAACGGGGCGATATGGCTGAAGCTTACGAGCAGCACAAGACCGATCGTGAAGAGCGGGACGCCGAACTGCAGCAATTTCAAGGGGGTCAGCCGGTTTTTGCGGACAATCGTGAACTGGACCAGCGCCATCATGAAGCCGATGCAGAACAGAGCTGCGCCGACCGCTTGCGCCGTTTCGGTCGCCGACAAGCCAAGCTTATCCTGAAAGTAAAATCCGGCGGTCACCTGCGTCTGGATCAACGCCATCATGACGATCATCGCGACCGCAAGGTAAGGAAGAATTTCTTTGCGCAGCGTTTTTTTCTGCCGGCCGTGCGCCTGCGGCTTGGAATTCGCCATGCCGCAGGCGGCCCAGAGCATGACGAGCAAAGGCAGAGCTGCCGCAAGATAGATCGGGGCCAGCAGGCTCAGGGCGGTCAGCAGCGCGCCGACCGCAGGACCGACGACAAGCCCGAGACCGTTGGCAGCGCCGATCAACGACATGCCGCCGGCGCGGTCCTTCTCGGTCGTAATATCCGCCATGTACGCTTGACTGGATGACAGAACGGCCGGAAACGCGGCTCCCAGCAGCAGGCGCGAGATGAGCAGCAGCGTAAACAATACGGCAGGCTGGAACTTTCCGTCCAGGCCTTGCTCGGTCACCGCGACGAACATGCCGAAGCTGGCCACCATTCCCGTCAGGCCGATCAGCAGAACCGGCTTGCGTCCAATGCGGTCGCTCCAGCTTCCCCAGAACGCCGAAGTGAGCAGCACCATGAACGAGGAAGCCGCTACAATCCAGCCGGCATCGGTTTCCGAAAGTCCGAGCTCGCGGATCAGCGGAGCGACGAGCGGATTAAGAATGCCAAGACCGACATAACCGATCAGGACCGAAGTAAAAATAATGGATTTTGCACGCATTTCCCGATTCCTCCCTCCGTTTCGTTTCCTATTGTAGAGGGAACGGAACCCGGTGTCCGCCGTCCTGCGGAGCATGCCGAACGCTGGAGGGATTTTTTCTTTCGCTTACCCGATCCTTCTAGGAATCGACGCCGGATGCCGCAAGCCGTCTGCTCTTTAAGGTCACAAGCACGAATGCGCCAAGCGCAACAAAACTTAGGATGAGATTTAGCATGAATATCATATAAAAAGCGTCCGCTTCGTGCTGCAAGCTCCCCCCGGCGCGACCGCTCAAAAGCCCGAGTCCGATTGCGGCCCCCAGCACCATGCCCATATTCCGGGTCAACGCGATCATGCTGCCCATAACCCCGCTGTATGCGGCTGGCGTATGATTCATCATAAAGCTGTTGTTCGGGGAAGCGATCAGCCCCATGCCCATTCCGAACAAAGCCAAGACCGCAATCATTCCCGGCAAGGACAAGCTGTTCAAGAACAAGACCATGAGCAGCGATCCCGCCCCCATGGCGCCCAGGCCCGAGACGATTAACCGCTTGGGGCCGTAGCGGTCCGATAAACTCCCGGCCAAAGGGCCTGTCACCGCCAACAAAATGGGGTATGCGGTCATGATATAACCGAGAGCGGCATGATTGATCCTAGCAAAGGTCATTAAATAAAATGGGGCTGCAACCAGCACGGCATTGGCAAGCGCGAAAGAAATCAAGCTGACGGCCAGGCCGACGCCAAGCATCGGCTTGCGCATCAGGTGAACCGGCAAAAAAGGCGCCGGGTGCCGGGATTCCCAGCGCAGAAGAACCAGCAAGCTGATGCCCGAGATAATGAACGGCATCCAGGTTTGCGGCGTGCCCCAGCCGCCCGCCTGGCCGCCAAGGGAAACCCCGAAGATCAGAAAGCCGATGGCAGCGGCAAAACAAAGCGCTCCCACGCCGTCAAACGAACGCGCTTTGTTCGTCGTCTGCCGTTCCGGAATATAGCGGTAAGCCAAGATTGTTGCTATAACGGCTGCCGGAACATGGATGAGAAACAGCCATCGCCACGTCAACCATTCCGTAATGAGCCCTCCGGCAATCGGCCCCGTCATAGCGCCCAGCGCAACAGCCGTGCTCAATACCCCTAATGCGCGTCCCCGCTGTTCCTTGGGCAGGTGAACCGTGAGCAGCGCCATGTTCGTGGACTGAAACATCGCAGCGCCAACGGCTTGCAGGACACGACAAACGATTAAGGCGGCAACATGCGGCGCAAATGCAACAAGCACGGAGGCAACCGTGAATAACAAGTAGCCAAGGTTATGGACGGTGCGATGCCCAATCCGGTCCCCCCATTGGCCCATCAGCGGAAGACAAAGACTGATGACCAACAGATAAACCGTTGTAATCCACTGCACGGTTGCGAGATCGGTTTGAAACGTTCCGGTCAGCCCGGGAAGCGCCACGTTCACGATACTGGCAGTAAAATGCGAAATAAAGGCCCCCATGTAAATCGAGAGCTTCATCCATCGGTTAGATTTGGAATGCCTGTTGGAATGCTCGTTTAAGTCCATTCAATCGCCACCTCGGTCCTTATGCTTGGATTGTCCCCGTTAACAATTTAGTTTCGAAACTAAATCAAATGAACAAAAAAGAGAAAGCGTTACTTTCTCAAAAAAGAAATAAATTTCTCTATCCCTTCCTCGAACGTCCTTATCCCTTCGGCGCCCAGCTCCGAACGAAGCTGATCATAAAAGCTTCTATGCAGCTCCTCGTGCGCTTTGCAGGCGATTTTGCCCTGCTCCTCAAGCGAGACGATGACGCTCCGCGAATCGCCCGGATGGGGGGTGCGGCGAACGAGCGCTTTCGCCTCCAGCCGTCCGATAATTTGCGAAGCCGCTCCTTTTGTGATGCCGAGTCTGGCGGCCAATTCGCTCATGAGGATGCCTTCTTCATAGCCAATCGCGTCAATCGTATGAATCTCGGTCGGTGTCAGCGGGCCGACGCCGCCGTAATGGCGGGGATTGCGCTCAAGCCGCCGAATCTCCAAAATCAATCTGCCGAGCGGATGGCCTTCCCCTCTGTCGCCCGGCATGTCGTCTGGTAAACCAGTGTGTGGTTTTTTCATGATTTTAGTTTAGTTTATAAACTATATCTTGTCAATCGCGCCATAACAAACAGAAGCACAGTCCGCCATCCTATCCGCTTCAAGCGAATGCCTGGATGGCAAACCGTGCTTCTCTTCTTAAAGTAGACTGCCTGCACTCTGGGCGGCAATCCTGCCAGGTCTATTCAAACTCAAGAAACGCATCATTCTCATAATAATAAATAAAAGCACAGAATAACTGGTCTAATGATGGTTTGTCCAACTGAGCTTTTGCATTTTCAACCACATCTTCAATACTTGCACCATCTAATGTTTCTATCCAACCATTTTCTTTAGCTTGTTCTGGCAAATAATCGTCAGAATCAGGCGGAAAATCATAACTATCTAATTGAAATGCCCCTTCTGTATCCAAACTCCATTCAGCTTGATTTGGCGGGAGATAAAACCACGTGTCCGGATTTTTTTCCGGGGACAGCAAAACATCCCGAATACGAATTAATGTCATACTTTCCCTCTTCATAAAATGAACACTTCACCTCTCATTAAGAGAAACCCATGTTTAGTCAAACCGGAAGTCGTCGTCGGTCAGCGGCTCAACATGAATCGTGCGCACATAGCCGTTTCCTTTTTTGGAAAAGAAATCGTGCTGCTTCGTCCGCGTGCTGATGCCGTTCAAGACGATCGGGTTGATCTCCTCCTCCTCGAACAGCGGGTCCTGGCCCAAATTCATCAGCGCCTTGTTCGCGTTGTAGCGCAGAAACGCCTTCACCTCGTCGACCAAGCCGACGGAAGCATACAGCTGCTCCGTATACCGCTCCTCGTTGCCGTGCAAATAGCGCAGCAGTCCGAGAAGCGTCTCGGTGGCGTCCTCCTGATCCTCCTTATTCAGCCCGGCGAACACTTCCTGCGCGAGCACGCCGACATACAGTCCGTGGATGCTCTCGTCGCGCAGAATGAGATCGATGATTTCGCCGCTGCTTGTCATTTTCCCCTGCCCGGCCAAATAGAGCGGGTAGAAAAAGCCGCTGTAGAACAAGTAGCTTTCCAGCAGGACGGACGCGCACATCGCCAAGTACAGCTCCTTCGGCGTCCGGATATGGTTGTAATATTGGGAGATCGTCTCCGCCTTCGTCTGCAAAAACACATTTTGCTCCACCCAGCGGAATACGCCGTCGATCTCCTCGGTTGTCGCCAGCGTCGTAAAGATGCTGCTGTACGATTTGGCGTGAATTTGCTCCATCATGCCCATGAAGCCGAGCACCGCCTTGCGCTGCAGCCCTTCGACGTGCTCCAGCAGCTTCGGCATCCCGACGCCGCCCTGAACCGTATCCAGCAGCGTCAATCCGCCAAGCACCTTCATATATAGATCGCGTTCGTCGTCATTGAGCGTCAGCCAGCTCATTTTGTCGTCGGACAGCGGAATTTCGTCGTCGGTCCAGAACTGCATGATATTCTGGTTCCAGAAGGTTATCGTAAAATCGTCGTCCGGACGGTTCCAGTTGACCGCCTTCAACACGCTCATACCATCGGCTCCTCTCTCTTGCCCTGCTCGAATGCTGTCGTTGTTACACGGAGCAGCTTATGCATTCTTCCATCGTCAACCGGTTCGTCCGGGTATAGTACAGCGACTTCAAGCCTTTGCGGGCCGCGTAAATGTAATACCTAGCCAGCTGCCTCGTGGTCACGTCGCTGTTGACGTGCAGCACCGTCGAGATGCCTTGGTCGACGTGCGCCTGAATCTCCGCGATCAGATCCAGCACCTTGAACTGGTCCATCTGGTAGGCGGACTTGTAAAAGAAGAAGTTGTCCCGGTTCATATACGGCATCGGGTAATATGTCGTCGAATTCGCGTACGTCCGCGTCTCGATCGGCTCGACGATCGGCATGATGCTGGAGGTCGCATTCTGGATATACGAGATGCTTTGCGTCGGGGCAATCGCCAGCCGGTAAGCATGATACAGCCCATGCGTACGGATGGCCTCCTTCAGCGCCTCCCAATCTTCGGGAGAAGGAATCGCCATTTCCCCGAACAGCGCCTTGACCTTCTCCGTCACCGGCCGGTAATCCGTATCGGTGTAACGGGTGAAATAACTGCCGTCGGCATAATCCGACCGCTCGAAGCCCGCGAACGTAACGCCCGTCTTCTTCGCCGTCTCCATGCTGGCTTCCAGCGAGTAAAAATTCATCATCATGAAGAAGGTGCGGACGAAATCCTTGGCTTCTTCGCTTTCGTACGCGATCTTGTTCTTCGTCAGGAAGCCGTGCAGATTCATCGCGCCGAGCCCGACCGAATGCATCTCGCGGTTCGCCTTCGCCACCCCCGGCGCATTGGCGACGTGGGTCATATCGCTGACTGCCGTCAGCGCGACGATCCCTTCGCGGACCGATTCGCGAATTTTGCCCTGCTCCATCACGTTGACGATGTTAAGCGAAGCCAGATTGCAGCTGATATCGCGCCGGATGATGTCCGGCTGGCCGTAATCGGCGATTTCCGACGTTTCCTGAAGCTGGAAAATTTCCGTGCACAGATTGGACATTTTGATCGAGCCGATATTTTTGAGCGCATGGCCGCGGTTGGCGTTGCTTTTGTTCATGATGTACGGGTACCCGGATTCGAGCTGCACCGTCGCGATCTTGACGAGCATGTCGCGCGCGCTCATGACCGCTTTCTTGCGCACCCGGTCGTTGGCCATCAGCCGGTCGTACATCTCGTCCATGTCCATGTCGTCGAGATGCGTCCCGTAGGCCTTCCAAACGGAATACGGCGCGAACACGTGAAGCGGCTCGTTCTCCTCGGCCAGCCGGTAGAACCGGTTCGGGACGATCAGGCCGATCGAGAGCGTCTTCAGCCGGCTTTTCTCGTCCGCGTTAATCTTCTTGCTGTCCAGAAATTCCATCACGTCCCAGCCGAAGATGTTGTAATACGCCGCGCCCGAGCCTTTGCGCTGTCCCATCTGGTCGGCGTACGAGAACGCGTCCTCCATCAGCTTCAGCACCGGCATGATGCCTTTGGCGGCCCCTTCCACGCCTTTGATCGGCTCCCCGCGTCCGCGCAGCTTGGACAAATTCACCGCGACGCCGCCGCCGATCTTGGACAGCTGCATGCACGTAGCCAGCACGTAGTTGATCGAATTGAGCGAATCGTCCATCTCCAGCAAAAAGCACGACACCATCTCGCCGCGCCGGCTTTTTCCGGCATTGAGGAACGTCGGCGTCGCCGGCTGCAGCCGCTGCTCCATCATCGAAGCCGCCAAGGCCCGTGCGGTGTCCGAATCGCCGCGTCCGAGATACAGCGCCACGATCGCCACGCGGTCGGGATAATGCTCGAGGTAGAGCGAGCGGTCGTTGCTTTTCATCGCATAATCCGTATAAAATTTCGACGCCGCCATATACGACTGGAACTGGAAGCCGTAGCTGTGCGTAATCCGGTAAACGTCCTCGACCTCTTCTTCCGTATAGCGGTCGTACACGTTCTCGTAGTAGTCGTTCTCGATCATATAACGGACCTTTTCGGCCGTATTCGCGAAACGGATGCTGCTGCGTTCCACCTCTTCCATAAACGCCTGGACCGCCTCCCGGTCCTTCTCCAGTTGAAAAAAGCCGTCCGCTTCCCGCCGCATCAGCTGGTTGTTCAATTCAATATGCCGCAACGGTATCCACCTCGTTTCTAAACGTTTCTACATCGCGCTTCGTTCCTGCAAGCTCGAATTTGCCCAGGACCGGCACGCCGTACATGGATGCAATCCGATCGGCGCTCTTGGCAAAGCCGTCGCCCCAATTGCGGTTGCCGCTGGCGGCGACCCCAATCAGCCGATTGTGATTACGCTCAAGAAAAGCGGCCGTTTTCTCCGGAACCTGCCCGAAGCCGGTCGTATATGTAACAAGGACGAAAGGCTCGTCCATCTGCATGCTCTCCTCGATTTGAACCGATCGCATATTCAGCTTACCGATAAACCTCCGCACATTCCCCGTTCTGGAATCGTACGCAATCAGCATGGATCTTCGTCTCCTTTTTCTCTCTCCCGCCAACGCCCCGGGCGCGGCAAAAAAAGACGCCGCCGGCCCGCGGAACGGACCGAATGCGTCTCAAAAACAGCATGTAAATAAACATGCTGTCTAAGTACGATGCCGGACGCGTCCCTATCTCCGTAGGGCGGGTGTCAAATGAACAGGCAGGTCTCCTGGCTCGGAGTCATCGCTCCCTCCCCCTTCCCGGCCATCATGCGGCAAGGCCAGTGGGCGAACTCGGAGGGACACTCTTCCTTACAGTGGCGGGACCGCGCCGGCTTTGCACCGGTCTTCCCTATTAAGCCTGTCCGCGTCTTTAACGGAAAGGCGCCTGTCCAATCACGATATGTAGATGATAGATTCAAATCTATCTCAAGATATTGTGTTTGTCAAGACTAACGCACGGGGCTTAAGCGGGGGGCTGCGGGTGATTTTTGATGCGCATCCGCTCCCGCCTGCATCCTGAGCGGGTTTCGCAAATGTGGATATTTATTGACCGTTTTTAAATATGATGATTATAATATTTATGATGATCATCATATTTTGATCGTCAATCCGGTTTCTTCATTTTCGTTTTCGGAACGAAAGGAGCTATAATGATCATGAGAAGAAAGCTTGAAGACCACCCTACCGTCCGCCGGCATCTTGCCAAACAGCCTCCCTCCGGCATTTCCCGGGAGACCGTCCTCGATGCGGCCTGGCTGCGCCATCTTTGCCTGGAGGCGGGAGCGGACGACGTCGGCTTCGTTGCGATCGACCGGCCCGAGCTGCACGGGCAGCGGCACGAAATACGCGAGCTGCTGCCGGATGCCGGTCTGCTGATCAGCTTCGTGTGCCGAATGAACCGCGAGCCGGTCCGCTCTGCGGCGCGTTCCGTCGCCAACGCCGAATTTTATCACGTTCACGACCGCATCGCGCACGTCGGGCACGAGATTGCAGCCCGCCTGGAAAAATTGGGCATCAAAGCGGTGAACCCCCCGATGGGCTTCCCTATGGAGGTAGCCAGGGACGGCAAGCAGTGGGTCATTTCGCACAAGCCGATCGCCGTGGCGGCCGGGCTCGGACAAATGGGCATCCACCGCAATGTCATTCACCCGAAATTCGGCAACTTTATTTTGCTCGGAACCATCGTGACCGACGCCCGCATTTCGGAGGAGTCGCGGCCCATCGACTACAATCCGTGCCTGGAGTGCAAGCTCTGCGTCGCCGCCTGTCCCGTCGGCGCCATCGAACCGGACGGACACTTTAATTTTTCGGCCTGCTACACGCACAACTACCGGGAATTTTCGGGCGGGTTCACCAATTGGATCGAAACGATTGCCGACAGCAAAAACGCCAAAGCGTACCGCAGCAAAGTCGAAGATTTCGAAACGGCCTCCATGTGGCAGAGCTTATCGTTCGGCGCCAATTACAAGGCGGCCTACTGCATGGCCGTCTGCCCCGCAGGGGAGGACGTCATCGGCGCGTTCTGGAACAACCGCAAGCAATTTCTGGAGGACATCGTCAAGCCGCTGCAGAACAAAAAGGAAACGATCTATGTCGTTCCCGGCTCCGATGCCGAAGAGCATGTCGTCCGCCGCTTCCCGCACAAGCGGGTAAAACGGGTCGGCAACGGGCTGCGTCCGAAGTCGGTCAAATCTTTTTTGAAAATGCTCCCGCTCTTCTTTCAGCGTCATCAGGCCAAGGAGTTGAACGCGACGTATCATTTTACCTTTACCGGCCAGGAAGAAGCGAAAGCAACGGTCGTTATCAAGCGGCAGACGATCGCCGTTACGGAGGGGCATACCGGCCAAGCGGATTTTGAGCTGACCGCGGACAGCGGAACATGGATTCGCGTGCTTGGCAAAACGGAGCATCCGCTTCCGGCCATGCTGCTCCGCAAAATCCGGACGAAGGGGCCGCTCAAGCTGCTTGCCGCGTTCCGCAAATGCTTCCCTTCGTGACATAATAGAGAGCATATAAATTATTATTAGGCGTGGTGAAATCGTAAGATGCCTTATACCAAAAAACATAAAATGAACATCCGGCATAAAATTGTGCACAGCGCCTCGCAGGCGTTCCGGGCGAGCGGGATCAAAGCAGTCAGCGTCCCGCAAATTATGAGCGGGGCCGGACTGACGCACGGTGGCTTCTACGCCCATTTCGAAAGCAAGGAGCAGCTGGTCGCCGAAGCCTGCAAAAGCGCGATGGAGGACACCGTCGCCCGGCTCGGCTCCGTTGCGGAACAGACGGCGGACGGACATAAGCTGACCGCCATAATCGAGTCTTACTTGAGCGCGGCGCACCGCGACTCGTCGGAGCAAGGATGCATCATGCCCGCATTGGCTGGCGAAATTGCCCGCTCTTCCGATGACATCCGCGAAGTGTTCACCGAAGAAGTCTCTCGCTTCCTCGCTTTCATCTCGGGAATTGCCGGTCAAGACGAAGATAAAAGCATCGTGCTGACCGCCGCCATGGTCGGCTCCATCCTGCTCGCCCGGTCCGTCAACGACCCGGAGCTAAGCGACAAGATATTAAGCGTGTGTCGAGCCGATTTAATGCAAAAAACTGCCGGCCCCGTTTCTTAACGGTGCGGCAGTTCTTTTTTTATATCACTAAATTGTTAATGCCATTGATCATATACGGCATTAACTACATTTTTGTCATAATCACGAAGTACTTAAACCATTTTTTAATTTTTTGTCGAAGGCTCATGCGTCTCCCTCCATTATTCCAATTTAATGCCAAAGTGAGTGAGCAGCGCTTCATCGTATTCTTCTTTTGATTGCGGGGTAAAGGTTTGGACACCTTCGGCGGTGAAGATCCGAAACTCCTCGCCGGCCAGCGTCTTGCGCCCGTCCCGGGTACGGATCGCAGCCCTGGCGCTGTTGATGAAGACGGAGTCGGGAGCGTTCTCGCACCAGTAGCTCGCCATGATAAAGTCTTTGGGCAGCTGCGGCTCTTCGGTAAAGGAATACAGCCAACACCATTGCCCGTTCTTCAGCTCGCTGAGCACCCAGCCGTAGTAGGGGTCGCGCTCCATCCGGTAGCATTCGTCTCCCTGCTGATGCTCCAGCCCTTCGATGAGCTGGATGGACCGGCGGGGCACAATCCCTCCTACTCCCACATCGCAAAGGTATGCAGCCCCTCCTGCCTCGACCTTCAGGACCTGATGGCGGCGTTTGGGGGGCGGAGCCGGCTCGTCGCGCCAGAAGCGGGCCATGAAATCCGTGACCGGATACCCCAGCTCCCGAAGCAGCCAGCCGAAGAGCGCGTTGAGCTCGAAGCAGTATCCTCCGCGGCGGCGAACGACAATCTTGTCGATAAGCTCCTCGATTTCCAATGACAGCGGAATACGGCGTACAATATCCAGGTTTTCGTAAGGCACCGAATGAAGATGGCGGTCCTGCAGTTCGGCCAGCACAGCCGCGCTTCCGTCCAGCGGACCGTCGTATCCGATCCGTTTCAGATAAGCGCTTACTTCGGGCCTCACATCATGGCGACGGTCGATCATCGTCTAAAGTTCACTCCTTGTCGGCATGAAATGGCGTATGACAGTCATGTAATGTATTCGCGGAGCATCCTCAAATATCCTTTTTTTCCGCATGATACCGGTCCTGAGAAGCGTTACTTTTTTAACGGTACCCGGCGGCATCCGCCGGTTTCCCCGCATCCTGCACCTCGACAATATACCGCCAGCAATCCGGCCGGGAGCCGTCAAGATCATGGAACCCGTACACTTGCGCAAGCTGGCCGCTCGACAAAGACCGGCCGTTCCACCGGGAAACCTGCGGGTCGGCAGCGAGCGCGGCCACGGCCCGGCCTACATAACGCGGCGTTTCCGAGATGATGAAATGAGGCTCCTTCGCAGCGGCGTCTCGCCAGTTTTCTTCCTTCACCCCGTAATGCTCCAGCATGATTTCGGAACGCATCCAGCCCGGGGTCACCGCTACTGCCGTGCAGTGATGCGGAGCAAGTTCATGGGCCAGGGACCGGGCCATGCGAAGGACGGAAGTTTTGGCCAAATCGTAAAACAGCGACAGCCGGTAATGTTGATTGTTGTATTCCTCCGTACCGTCGGTGATCTCAACGGCGAGTCCGTTTCCGCTGCGGATTAATAAGGGCAGCGCAAAATGGCTCGTAATGATATGCGTATCGACCGCCAGCCGCAGCATGCGGAGCCCGCCTTCGAGGGATTGCTCCCAAACGGGCACATTCCATTGCGTCAAGTACTCGGAGCCCCAGATGTCGTTGACCAGAATGTCCAGCCGCCCTTGCTCCTGTTCAATACGTGAAATGAGCTCCCGTACCTGATCCGGATCGAGATGATCCGCTTGAACCGCAATCCCTTTGCCGCCCGCAAGATTTACAAGCTCGGCCGTCTCTTCGATCGTCTCGGGCCGGTTATACTCGGAGCGCTGCGTCCGGGTCGTACGGCCGGTGACATAAACCGTGGCTCCGGACGCTCCCAATTCGATCGCAATGCCTCGGCCCGCGCCACGCGTAGCGCCGGCAACTAAAGCCACTTTACCATGCAAAGGCTTCATCGATGATTCCTCCTCGTTCGTTGAATACTCTATCATTTTAAATAACCAATCCTGCCAACCTATGTCATATATAAAAAAAGCATATTAAAAAGAAATGGCACAAAGCGCCAAGACGTTTCGCATCTTGATGCTTTGTGCCGTATATGCCCCCTCCGCTCAACCGGCGGGATTATTCAATATGCAAGCCGATCGTCCGCTCTCCTAACGAAACGGATTCCATCCCCGTTTCCTTGGCATACCGGACGCCGGACAGCAGCACGTTGTCCCGAAGCACTTGATCGAACCGCTCCAGCGCTTCCTTCAACTGCGGATCGACGTCGAGTACGAGCGCGACGCGCTTTTCGATGGGAAGCTCCAGCTTTTTACGGTAATCCTGAACGGCGCGGACGACCTCCCGGACAAGCCCTTCCTGCTCCAGCTCCTCGGTGATCGCCGTATTTAAAGCAACAGTGATCCCGTAGCCAGACGCGGAGGCGAAGCCGGTCTTGGCTTGTTTGTCCACGAGCAGCTCGTCGATCGTAAGACGAAGCGTTTCTCCTTCGATCGCCACATCCAGGAAGCCCGCGGCGACGGCTTGCTTCGCTTCCGCGGCGGAGAGCTGCTTCAGGCGGTTCTGCAGCGGACCGACGAATTTGCCGTACTTTTTGCCCGCTACTTTTAGATTTAGCTTCAAGCTGAAGTCCACGAACCCGCTGTCGCTCTGCTCGATGCGGATGTCTTTGACGTTGATCTCCTCTTTGACGATGTCCGCGTACCGGCTCAGATGGAATTCACGGTCTAGCGAAACGATCAGCTCCGACAACGGCTGGCGGGTTTTGATCCCGGTTTCGTTCCGGACGCTGCGCGCCAGCTCGACGATTTGCCGTGCGGTTTCCATGTCCCGCTCGAGCGTCGGGTCCACCGCGGAATCGTTCGCCCTCGGGTAATCCGCGAGATGGACGCTTCCTTCGCCGCCAAGATTGCCGTAGATGTCTTCGGCCATGAGCGGCGCATACGGCGCGATCATGGCCGCAAGCGTCAAGAGCGCTTCGCGGAGCGTCCGGTACGCGGACACTTTATCCTCGGTCATGCCGCTGGCCCAGAAACGGTCCCGGGAGCGGCGGATATACCAGTTGCTCAGCTCGTCGACGAGCGCCTCGATCTGCTTCGCGGGGTTCAAGAAATCGTTGTCGTCCAGCCCCTTCACGACCAGACGCAGAGTGCTGTTCAGCCTCGATAAAATCCAGCGGTCCAGTTCGTTCGCGGATACCTGCGGCGGGTGCTCCTCCGGTTGATAGCCGTCGATCGCCGCATAAAGCGCATAAAACGCATGCGCGTTATGGAGCGTATCGATCACCTTCGACTTGGCTTCGGCGACGATTTGCTTGGAGAACCGCTTGCTGTTCCACGGCGCGCTGTCGGCCAGCAGCGCCCAACGGAACGCATCAGTGCCGAATTCCTCGATGATTTCCCAAGGATCGATGCCGTTGCCCTTGCTCTTGGACATCTTCTGCCCGTTCTCGTCCAGCACGTGTCCGGTCGAAATAACCGCTTTGTAAGGCGACTGACCGTTGTACAGCGTCGAGACGGCCAGCAGGCTGAAGAACCAGCCCCGCGTCTGATCGATCCCTTCGCAGATCATATCCGCCGGGTACTGCTCGCGGAACAGCTGCTCGTCGCCGAACGGGTGATGGTACTGCGCGAACGGCATCGAGCCGCTGTCGAACCAGACGTCGATCACCTCCGGGGTTCGCTCCATCGTGCCGCCGCAGGCGCAGCGCAGCTTCACTTCGTCGACGTACGGCTTGTGCAGCTCCAAGCTCTCGTCAAGCGGCTGAATCGCCCGCTCCCGCAGCTCTTGCCGGCTTCCGGGCGCATGCTCTTCCCCGCAATCCCCGCACACCCAGACGTTCAGCGGCGTCCCCCAGTAGCGGTTGCGGCTGATGTTCCAATCGACGAGCTCTTCGAGAAACTTGCCGAAGCGCCCTTCGCGGAGGTGGGAAGGATACCAATTGATGCCGCGGTTGTTCTCGATCAATTGGTCCTTGACCGCCGTCGTCCGGATGAACCAGCTTTCCATTGCGTAGTAGAGCAGCGGCGATTTGCAGCGCCAGCAGAACGGGTAGCTGTGCTCGTACCGCTCTTTGGAAAACAGCAGGCCGCGCTCGGACAAGCTTTTCACGATGTCGACGTCGCAATCCTTGACGAAGCGTCCCGCGAATTCCGTCACCTGCTCGGTATAGCGGCCGGCCAGGTTCACGACGTTGACGAAATCCAGCTCATGCTTGCGGGTTGTGCGGTAGTCTTCCTCCCCGTGCGCAGGAGCCGTATGAACGATCCCGGTCCCGCTCGTATCGCTCACGTAGTCCGCCTCGACGACGATATGCCCTTTGTCCGGGCGGGTATACGCGAAAGGCGGCTCGTAAGGGGTGCCGACGAATTCCGATCCTTTATGCACGGACACAATTTCGTAGTCCGCCTTGAACACGTTCCCGGCGAGCTTTTCCGCGACGACGTACAGCTCGCCGTTGTATTTCACCTTGACATAGTCGAGGTCTTTATTCACGGCAAGCGCCACGTTGGCCGGCAGCGTCCACGGAGTGGTCGTCCAGGCAAGGAAGATTTCGTCCCCGCGCTTGCTTTTGAATATTACGGTTGCGCTCAAGTCTTTGACATCCTCATACCCTTGCGCTACTTCATGAGAGCTGAGCGTCGTTTGACAGTCCGGACAGTACGGGCTGACCCGGTGGCCTTTATACAGCAGCCCTTTGCCATGGATTACGGACAAAAGGTGCCAGACGCTCTCGATATATTCGTTGGTCAGCGTCACATACGGATTATCCATATCCGTCCAATACGCAATCGCCTCGGTCAGCTCCCGCCACTGCTTCTCGTATTCGAATACGCTGCTTTTGCACTTTTCCACAAATTCGGCCACGCCGTACTTCTCGATCTCCTGCTTGCCCGAGATGCCGAGCTGCTTCTCGACGCCCAGCTCGACCGGAAGGCCGTGCGTGTCCCAACCGGCTTTGCGGACGACGCGATAGCCGGACATCGTCTTGTAGCGGCAGATAAAATCTTTCACGACGCGCCCGAGCACATGCCCGATATGAGGCGAGCCGTTGGCTGTCGGGGGCCCTTCATAGAACACGAAATTCGGGCGGCCGGCCCGGTTCTCGATCGATTTGCGGTGCGTTTCGTCCCGTTTCCACTGCTCCAGCACGCGAAGCTCGCGGACTCTCGCTTTTTCTTTCACGTCGACTTTTCTCACAGATCTCATCCTTTCTTCTTGAAAAAACAAAAAATCCCGCCCCGTAAGGGACGAGATTGTTCTCGCGCTACCACCCTTGTTCCGCAGCGATCATCTTGAAACATGATCCCGCGACACCTCTACGACGTACCATCATACGCGTCCCTTGTAACGGCGGGATCCCGGGGCTGCTTACTAAAGCTTCAGCATTCCTTCTCGGAGAGGATGTTTTCGGCTAATTCTTGAACGTTGGCTTTCAGCACGGGGCCAACTCTCTGGGGAACAAGGGATTAGCTTACTCGTTCTCGTCAATGAATTTAACAGGGAATTGAATTATTACTGTTGTACACCAGTTTCAAGCAAATGTCAACGGGTCTGTTCGCACAAACTTATTTTTCAAAGACGGATCAAACCGCGCAGCGCGAACAAATGGGACATACGTCCTCATGCAGTCCCGGGAGCGGATTGACCGCTCCTTGCACTTCTCGTCCTCGGTTTCCCGCTTAAGCTCCGTCATGACCAGCCGGAATTCGCCGGCCAAGCCGCCGTCAAGCCGCTCAACGAACGCTTCGACCGCTTGCTCCATCTTGTCCTGCCATTCGATCCCGTAGACAAAATCGGCAAAGTCGGCGGCGGCTAAATACATATAGTTGTAGGACGGCTTAAGCTCGTCCTCTTCGTCATATTCCTGATCGTCCCGGTCCCAAAAGTAGACGCAGCCTTGATTCGCCCCCGTTAGCGCCAAGCAGACAAAGCTGCCCCTGGGAGTAGCTGCAATAGGCAGCAGATCGCCCGGAATGATGCCTCCCCGATTCAACTCGACGAAAAAACGCTCCAAGTTTCTTTCGACGGCAGCGTCCAGCGGCAAATAGTACATCGCATGCGAGCTGATGGCCGCGTTCAATACGGTAAACCGCCGCTTCTCCGGCCGGCCCCCGTTCCGGCGCAGCAGAAAGGCCTTGTAATCCTGCGGAAGCGCAAGCCCGTACTTCTGCTCGAACGCGGCCATGTCCTCTGCTGCGAGCGGTCGCCCGGGCTGCTCTGCTGCGGCCTGTTCCGGAGCGCCCGCAGCCGCTTGCGGCACCGGACTCGGGTTGGCGGAGACCGTCGCGGATGATGCGCCGCATTCCGCGGGAGGGAGCTGCGCAGCCGAAGGAAGTGACCCCAAAGCCGGGAGCCCGCCATCTCCATCGTGGAACCAATCCGCAGCGCCCGTTTCCACATATTGGTTGGACCGCTACAAAAATTCAATAAAGCTTCCGGCCGCATAATAAACAAAATCCGGATCGTGCTGGTACACGATAATTTGCCCGTATGTCCCTGCGGCTGCAGGGTCCGCATCATAGTAGACCAAGGTCGACCCGTTCAAGGTCGCGAAGGGAAGCCAGTATTTATGCTCGTAATAAGGCTTGATTCGGGGGTCCCATGCTTCCCTGTCCGCTCCCCGAACCTCCCCGTCCGTCTCATTGTCTTCGTCATGCTCCGCAAATTCCGGCCAATATTGCTCGCACGTTTCCAGCGGCAAAAAATGAACGGGTATCGCCCCGTCCGAAAATACCGCCGCTCCCCATTACGCGTGACCCGAACCGTTGGAAAAGCGGTAAAAGTCTTTAAAATCCCGGTCAAAGCGAATCCCCGTTTTCTCCTCCAGCCGCCGGAGCCCGGCTTCGCTCGCGCCCGCTTCGGGTACGAACGGCTGTCCGTTCGCAGATAAGATCTGCTTCAAACGCTCGATTTGCAGGTTAAGCTGCGATTGCACTTTCCGTTCCCCCTTTGCCTAAGTCTCGCCGTCCTGCACCCGTTACCGCCAATCGGCCAAATGCGCCGTTACCCGCCGAACCGCTTCCTTTTCCTTCTTCAGCACGGCTTCCTGTTCGGCCTGATCCAGCAGGCGGAGTATTTCACCGCGAGCCGGCTCTCCCTTCGGACATTCCCCTTTCGCGAACAGCTTCCCCAGCGCGGACAGCGCCGTCTGCCTCATGGCCTCATGCCCGTCCAGCCAGCGGCAGACATCCTCCCAGTGCGGCTCGGAAGCCGCGAACAGCTCGTCCCAGCCCCCGAACGGAAATGCGACGCGTGACTCCATCCACCGAACGACGTCCCGGCTGTGGAAGTGCCGCAGCAAGCCGTTGGCGCTGTAGCCGTCAATTTTGCCGTTCTGCGCCTCCTGCTCCAGCCGGGCCACTACTCGCTCCAGCCCTTCGCGCCCCGGGAGGCAGCATGCCGACAAATACGCCCTGCTATGGTTCGACACTTTAACCGGCGGCTGATCCGACCAGAGCGTACGCACCCAATCCGCCGCCGCCTCCCCGACGGTCTCTCCTATATATCCAAGCAGACGATCCCGGTAAACCCAGTACGTCTCGCGCTCAAGTCTGGCCAGCCACGCGGCCAGCACGGCGTCAGGCTCGTAGCCCGCCAGAGCTTCGCGCACTCCCGCATCCTCCGCTTCATGGAACGTGACATAGTCGATGAGCATGGGCAGCTCCTTCGCCGCCTCTTCCAGCGTAAGCGTCAAATAGCGCTCCAGCCAGGCTTTCCATGCCTGCGCATTCGGACCGTCGATATCCAGACCGTCCGGACCGCAAAACGGCTCGTACGCGCTGTCCTCGGCGCCGACGAAAGCCAGCTCCGTTACCCGCTCCACAAATTCGGTGAACGAAGGGGCCAGCAGCAGAAACTCGCCCGTCTCGTGTCCCCAGCTGACGACCGGCGGATCGTCAGGATGACCTTCAAGATCGAGCAGCACATAGTCCCCGTTGCCAGCCACATGAAACGCAAGATAACGTTTCTCCTCCTCCAGCTCGTCGCCGCCGAAATCCGGCCATTCGAACGCCTCGACACTCCACGCCAGCTCGCCGGACGATGCAAAAGGGGACAGCGTCTCTTCGGCAAAATACCAGTAGATCGTGACTTTCCCCGTTCCCTCGGCAAGGATCCGGCGCACGGTCGGCGGCAGCCTGATTCCGAGTCGTGCCTCCGTTTCCCGCACGCGTTCCCCGTCCGCTTCCGGCTCGACGCCCCATTCGCGCACCGTTGCGCCCTGCGCGGCAAGACGCTGCAGCAGCGTGTCCCAGCGCCCGATCCATGCTTTTACTCTCTCCCTCATGCTTCTGCCTTCTCCTTTAGGTATCCTTCAATTGCGGAAATCTCTCCAGCGAATAACGGATTAACGCGATGTACTGCCGCTCGTCATCATACTCGACCCTCTCGCGCTCCAGCCAGTAATCTCCGTCCGCAAGGTCGTATATTTCGTAAGCCGTCGCTTCCCGGCACTCCGGATGCCGCACAATCGCCTCGATCGGCTCCAAATCGTCATCCCAGTTAAATCCAAGCACGAACGCATGCAGAAGCTCCGGCGTATTCAACAGATGCAGCCGGGCCATGCGCTCCTCATTCTCCGCATAGAGCAGAGAATCGACAAGCTCGCGTTCCGCCTCCGTCAGCGTTAGCCGAAAGGCCCCTTTCGCGCCAAGCAGAAGATCGGCAATTTCGGGATGATGCCTCGCTTGGAACCAAGGCGTATGCGTGATGCCCTTCGGGTGGTCCAGTTCGATGCCATGAGCGATCAGCAGCTCCACCGCCTGCTTATTACCGAATTTGATCGCTTTTTCCAGCACCGTTAAGCCGAGCTTGTCTTCCAGCCCCGGATCGGCTCCCTTGGCAAGCAGAAACGCAAACATCTCCATCGGCGCTTTTTGCGTAATGATATAATGCAGCGGAGTGCGGCCGAACTTGTCCTGCCCGTTCACATCGCCGGCTGACGCTGCCGCTTCGAGCGCCTCCATCGACCGGTTTTTGATCGCTTCAAACAAAAGCATGGTATACCGCCCTTCAATCATCCTCGCTATTTTCTACCTGCTCCCGATCCCCAAAACCGGCTCGTCTTTCAGATAGTTTTCAAAGTAGCTTGTCGCCACCTTGGGGATCAGCTCGGCTAACGACGCATGCTCCTCAGGGTTGCCGGCGAGAAAAGCGAAGTTTCGCAGAATCGCCCAAACGAAAAACATGTCGAGGCTCCTCGCATCGACCTCCCTCAGCTGCCGTTCCTCCCGGTAGGCGGACCAAAATTCGCGCCGGTTCTCCGGCGAAAGATGCAGAAACGTTTCAGCCACGTCAAACAAGTAAAATCCGAAGCCGCACGCCGAAAAGTCGATAGGCTTCGGAACGCCCTGATCGAACACGTAATTGCTTTCGTGCAGGTCCGAATGAATCAGCCCCCACGTGGACTGCGCCGCCGTTTGGCGCTGCAGTCCGGCGGCGATTTGGTGCGCGGTCCGTTCAAGACAGGCGTATTCCTCGCCCGAAATGACGTCCGTCTCCAGCAACCGCTTTAACGGGCCCGGCAGCGACAAGACGTTGTCCGTATGATATACGGGCCGGGTGAATCCTGCGGGAGCGACCCACTCCATCGCATGCCGATGCAGCGCGGCCATGAGCTGCGCCAGGCTTCGGGCTTCTCCGGGTGTCGGCTCCCTGTCCAGAAGCTCGCCCTCCACCCACCGGTGCAGCGTGACGACGACGCTTTCGCCGGAAGCATTGACGGCTGCTTCCGCGGTCAGCCCGTTTTCCCGGTTTCTTACCGGAGACGGCACCGTCAAGGACGTATCGGCGGCTAACGCTTCGAGCCATAGCAGCTCCGATTCGACAGCCTTTTGGGAATGGCTTCCTTTTGCGGCATAATGCAGCTTTAGAAGATAGTTCAAGTTCTCCCGCTTCGTCTGCACCTGAAAGGTCACATTATCGCTCTTCCCCAAGTAAACAAGCCGCTCCCCATGAACCGGGAATTGCTTTAAAGCTTCCTGCGCGATGCTCTCGTCGTCCCAATGAACGCGCATAACGATCCCTCCCAAAACGTAATCGTCAGTCTATCTGCATCATACAAAAAAAGGAGATCGGTTCTTGCACGAACCGACGCTCCTCTATGGACTTCGTTCAACGGCCTGCTCCGCTTTGCCCGCTGTCGCTTCGGCAGACGTTGGCACGGCGGCCAGCTCGAACGTCCGGTTGCCGTTCACTTCGACGGCCTGAATCGCCCCGTTCGTATTCACCCAGCCTCTTGCAAGCAGCGAGGCTTTGCCCGAGTTGACGAAGATTTCCCCCAAATACACGCGCTCATTGCACTCGAGATGGTTGCCGAAGTTGAGGGCAGTAATACTTTTTTGAGCTTGCTTGTCATTCCCCTGTCAATTCATTCCTCTCTACTGTAACGGAGCCCGCCCCGATTGTCCAGAAATTCCTTCCAGCAAATGGGGAGAAAAATAGCCTCCGGCGCCCCCGTAGGGAGCTTGTACCGAAGGCTTCGTTTGCGGGTCGCTCAAGCGGCCGGGTTTCACGCTTGGGCTTGCTGCTGATAAGGTCCTTTGACTACTTTCACTTCGTAGTTTCCGTGGCTCGAGCCGAGAATATGCTCCGGCTTGGGCTTGCCTCTTGCCTGCCGGTGCCCTTCCAAATGAACCTCGCTGGTTTCCCATTTCTTCCATGCTTCTTCCGACTCCCAGCGAATCATTACAATAACCTCTTCATCGCCTTTTCTCGCCTTCTTGACAAGGACGCTTAAATCGATGAAGCCTTCGGATTTTTCAATGGCGCCCTCTCCGCTGAAGCGCTGAACGACCAGGTCCGAGGTTCCTTCTTTGACGATTATCGTTTTCATTTCAATAAACATCGAATCACTCCCTATGATAAACTTACCATTTTATAATATTGATAAAGATTATCATTGTCAATGAATCGTCCGTCCCCGGTATCGGTCGGCAATCGCAGCAGCCATCCACAGCACAAGCGGAAACACAACGGCAAAACCGGCTCCGAGGTTGCCCATCCAGGAGATCATTGTTTCGTTCTCGCGAAACGTCGGCTGGTAAAAGATGTAGGATACGGCAAGCAGCAGCAAAAACACGAACAGATGCGGGCGGTGGTCCGGCCGGCCCAGCATCCAGCTCGTGGAAAATACGCTGCAGAACGTAAAAGGAATCCACGTCAGAGAGATCAGTAAAAGATAAAAGGCGAGGAACACGATCTCAAAGCGTTCAATGAAGGGAAATTCGACCACTTTCAGCAGGCTGATCACCGGTTCTCTGTACTGCGAGATCTCGTCCGGACTGTAAAATACCAGACAAGTAAGGTCCAGCAGCAAGTAGACCAGCAAAGCCATCGTGTTGGCGGCAATCACCCCAAGGGACGCCCGCTCTTTCTTTTGCAGAAACGGATACAGCACGAACGTCATTTCAAAGCCTAAGAAAGTGAACACCATCTCCGGCGTACCCTCCAGCACCGATCCCCACCCCTCCTTAAGCACGGGAAGCAGATGGAGCCAATTGGCGTGACGAAGCACGTCGATAAAAATCACAGGCATCCAACAGCACATCAAAATAACGAATTCCGCAAATCTGCCATGGACCCGGACTCCGCTGCGGGCAATGAGCCAGAATGGAACGATCAGCAGAGCGACGAGCATGAGCTCCGGCGTTTGCGGCAGCAGCCATGCTTTGACGTAGATCACCGTCCGGGAAAAAACGACGTACGAGAAAAAAGCAAAATAGAGAGCGACGACGATCGCGCAGGCAATGCCCGCCCATTTGCCCCAGTAATTTGCCAGCAAATCAAGCAGCGTCCCGTCCGGATAACGCTTCATGGCCTGGATGATGAACAAGCTCCCGGCCGTAATCAAGACCCAGCCGAAGATGACCGAGATCCAGCTGTCCGTTCCCGCATACCGGGTTACATTCGCAGGAAACGGGAGCACACCGATGCCAATTTCCGAGGCGAAAATGAGAAAAATATATTGCCACAGCGTAATTTCGTTAAAAGCGTACTTTTTCATCCGCGAAGCCTCCGGGTTGGACGATCCTGAATGGTTAATATGCCCAATTGTAGGAAGTCTATGCGATAATATTTTGTTCCGTATGGATACCGGCCCAACCTGCTTCCCCCCGTGATCATATACTATGGAAGGATCGCATCCGATCCAAAATCCATTCGAAACGAGGGAATGCGGTGTCCAAACATTTACAGCTCCGCAGCGTCCACAAGCGGATTCGGCATGCGCTCCGTCGTAAGAAGCCCTTCTCTCTGGTCCGAATCGGTGACGGCGAAAACATCGTTTTGGCCCAAAGGTCCGTATGGTCGATTAAAAAAGTGATGAGGCAAAAATGGGCGAAAAAGACGAAACGAGGAAAAAAAGGGGTCACTCTTCCGAATCTTAAGCTCCGAAACGAAATGGTCCGCTCCATTCGGCAAGCCACCGTCGTCGGCGTTCTCCCCAAGAACGACCGGACTATACGCGCTCCCCGGTATTTGAAAGGAAAGCTGACCAAAAAAGTGTTCAAATATTACGGACTAAAGCCGAAGCTGACCTGCCATGCCTGCGTGAACCGTTTTTTGGCCGGAAGACGCTCATTCTGGCGCATGCTGAGAAAATACCGCATCCTGATTATTAACAAGCGCCCCAACAAATTAAAAAGAATCCTGAAGCGGCGTCCTTACAAGCTTAAGATCCGGGGGACGATCGCCTTCTCTCACTATCGGCAAATAAAACGCGCCTTAAAGAAAGCCAGAGCGATGAAGAGGCGCTTCGACGTCGCGCTGATCTCATGCGGCGTCAATGCCGTTATTTTGGCGCCCCGCATCGCGAAATCGACCGGCAAAGTGGCGATCGATTTCGGCAAGGGCACCAGCCGGCTAGCCCGATAAGGCCTCGCCCCCGCCCAGCTTGGCGATCTTGGAGCGGCCGCCGCGGCGTTTCGTGGCGTTGCGGGTATCGTAGACAAGCGGCGCATAGCCCACGATCGAATCGACCGGAATCGCCGTATGATCCGTATGAATCAGCACGATATCCACGCTTCGAAGCGCCGCTTCCGTTAAGCTTACGCTGTTCAGAACGAGGTCGTCCAAGGTGACGGACGGAATAAACGGGTCGTGGTATTGTACCGAGGCGCCCTCGCGGATCAGCAGCTTCATCACCGGGATCGCCGTGGATTCGCGCAGATCGGGCGTATCTTTTTTGTACGTGATCCCATAGACCAAGACGCGGCTTTCGGAGATGCTCTTGGAGGGAGCCAGGAGCCGCCTGAGCTCTTCGACAATATAAGCGGGCATGCTTTCATTTGTCTGATGGGACAATTCGATGAAGCGGCTCTCCGTCCCGAGCTGTTTCGCTTTCCACTGCAGATACAGCGGATCGACGGGAATACAATGCCCCCCTACTCCCGGACCCGGATAGAAGGCCATGAAGCCATACGGCTTCGTGCTGGCCGCCTCGACGACCTCCCAGACGCTCACGTTCATTTTTTCGCAGATTTTGGCAAATTCGTTAATGAACGAAATATTCACCAGGCGGAAGGAATTTTCCAGCAGCTTGGCGGCTTCCGCCGTCTCCGTCGTGGATACCGGTACGACTTGCTCGAACACTTGTCTGTACAATCTGAATACTCTATCGAGGCACCTTTCGGTAATTCCGCTGATCACTTTCGGAATTTTATCGAGGGTCAGCTGCTTGTTCCCCGGGTCGATCCGCTCCGGCGAATAAGCCAGAAAAATATTTTCGCCAACCGCGAGGCCGCTGCGCTCCAGCATAGGCTGCACGACTTCTTTGGTCGTTCCCGGAAAAGTCGAGCTTTCCAGCACGATCAATTGATTGCTTCGGAGCAGCGGAACCAGCCGGCTGCACGTATCGGTCAAATAGCTTAAATCGGGCGTGTGCTGCGGAGATAGCGGCGTAGGCACGCAGATTACGATGCTTTCGGCTGAAACCGCATCGTCGTATTGCTGCGAAACGGCGAACTTTCCGGAGAAAACCGCCCTGCGAATCTCTTCGTCTGCTACGTCCGGCAAGTAGCTTCGCCCTTCGTTCAGCGTGCTGATTTTCACCCCGTCCAGATCGATGCCGATCACCTCAAACCCTTGGCGTACGAAGGCCAGTGCCAACGGCAATCCAACAAATCCGAGGCCGATGATTCCTACCTTCCCATATTCGAACTTGCCTGTGCGGTCGTCCTTCTTCATGCTGCCGAACTCCCTTTCTATATCATCATTTCTACTCCTTTTATAAAATATTAATTTCAAGTATAGTTGCACACGTCCTCTGCCGGGGGTTGTTTGTCCAGATTTTCAGAAGGGGCCATCCGCCGTGCTTACTTGCCGCCGTGACATAAATTGAATCTTGAGCCGTTACCGGACTAATCCCCAGGGAGGACAGCGTATGGACAAAAACGTGAAGAAAGGCGTCACCATCATTACCGCCACAATGAGGCCTCAATTCATAGACGAAGTGTTCAAGAACTACGCCCGTCAAAAATGGGGCCGCAAGGAGCTCATCATCGTCTTAAGCAAAGGCGACATGAATATGGCCGAATACGAGGAACGGGCCAAAGCGTACCCGAATGTGAAGGTGTTTCAGCTCGCGGAGCGCAATTCCTTGGGGGAATGCTTGAACTACGGAGTATCGCAGGCGAAGTATCATTATATCGCCAAATTTGACGACGACGACTATTACGGCCCCCATTATATTGCGGAAGCCATGTATATGTTCAGGAGGTCGAAGGCCGATCTCGTCGGCAAACAGTCGTACTTCTTTTTCTTTCCCCACCGCAAATTGTTATTGCTGCGCCGTACGAACAATCGACCGTTTCGAAGATGCCGCCGGATTGCGGGCGCGACCATTATGTTCCGCAAGAGAGTATCTAAGCGCGTCAAATTCGTCAAAGTGCCTCGAGGCACGGACGTCCGATTCGTTGGCGCGTGTCTGCGCAAAGGATATAAGATGTACAGCACGTCAAAGTATAATTTTGCCGCGTTCCGGAGAGCCGACCGTCAATCGCACACCTGGAAGGTTTCGGAAAAACGGCTGATGCGGGAGAGAAACAACCGGCGCATCAAAACAAGCAATTTCGTCAAGCATGTCGACCGGCCGCTTGGAAGAATCAAAAAGTCGTAGGACATCGATGTCTGTGAAAAAAGCCATTTGCTTGAAGCTGCGCGGGCGTCTAAACAAATGGCTTATAACGAATCGTCCGCGCTTCACCGACCATTTTTTGTACGACGCTTCGCCTTTCGTCCCCGAATCGCCGCAATCGTCAGCAGCACCGCCGGCCATAAGGCAAACGTCAGCGAAAATAACGGCCACACCTTATAATCCCATGCCTGCTCGTAGTCGATATTCGGATAAATAAGCAGCGCAAAAGGCACGAGGCACATGCCTGCCGGCAAATTGAGCGAACGGTGCTCGTCCACCCGAATCATCTGTGCCAGACCGGTTACAGCCGCGTAATAAATGAGCACCGCTTGGTAAAATATGGCCAACAGCCATAACAAGACAAGCAGCGCTTCGATGCGTTCAAAGAAATGGCCGATATTGATTTTCATCGTCAGATTGTAGGTAGGATACACCTCGATCGCTGTCCGGTCGGGCCCGAGCACCATGACCGTCAACGCGGTTACTGCCGTCAAAATCGCGCCCGAGCTTAGAACGGCGGTATACAGCGCTCTGCTGCACGCTTCGGGACGGTTCACTCGCTTCGGATAAATCATCAGCAATGAAATCCACGGAAAGTAAGCGAAGCTTAAAAACGTGAACGAAGCCCGTGCAAGCGGTCCCGGCCCCGCTTCCAGCGCCGGCAACAGATTCCCGGTCCTGGCTTCCGGCAGAAGCGACAGCATGACGACGACAAGCGCGAACATAAAAATCAGAAAAGACGTCTCCGCCGACCGGGCCAAAGTCCCGAGCCCCAAATGCGTTCCGTACAGCATCACGGCGATATAGAGAATCATCAGGACGGGCCTGGGAGTCTCGGTGAACAGATTGGTTGTCAGGAAATTGCCGACATACCAGATTAGGGCGGCCGCGGAGTAAAAGTTGAAAAACAGGTAGGCGGGCATAAAAATACGGCCTGCCGTTTTTCCCAGCAGGTGCGTGCTAAGCTCTATCAAGCTTTTGTCCGGGAACCGCCCCGCCAAGGCGGTGTACAGCCGGACGAGCGCCAGCCCTCCCAAGGTGCCCAGTGCGGCGCCCGCCCAGGCATCCTGTTTCAGCTCCCTGGCCAGTCCCGATGAAATGACGAGCAGCGTGGAGCCCAATGAGAAAAAGAACGTCAGGACCGTTAATTGATATACCGATATTGGGCGTTGACCGTCCATTCCTTCACCTCAGCTTTTCCCGGACAACCTGCGCAGCCAGGCCGCTCCGAGCATGATCAAGGGGAGAAACAACCCGAAGGTGAGCGTGTAAGGAGTCCAGATTTTCGTCGCAAACAGGTCAAAATAAGACCGGTTCGGAACGAACACCAGTGCCAGCACAATGGAAATCATGGCGAGCGGCAGCGTGACCGACCGATATTCCGGCAGCTTCACGATCTGTGCCGTCCCAAAGAAAGCGGCATAGTAGCATACGGATATTTTTACAAAAACGGTGATGAACCAAATAAACGCCATAACGGCTTCGATCCGTTCTAAAAATTTGCCGACGGCAACCTTCTGCGCCAGCACATAGCTCGGATAGGCCAACAAAGCGGTCATATCGCTGCCCATCACCAGAATGGACACCGTGGAAAATACGGCAAGGATGACCGTGCCGACGGCCAAGCCGGTCACATAAGCTTTCGCCCCCTTGCCCGGGTTGCGGACCAAAGGAAACAGCATAAGCAGGATGACGCTTTCCTCCAGGTTTCCGAATAATCTTAAATTCCCTTTCATGACCGGTTTCAGGCCTTCGCTCAATACCGGCTGGGCATGCTCCGGCTTGATCTGCGGAGAAATAAACAAGACCAGCGTCAGGTAAAGCAGCACAAACGAAGAAAACACCAGCTCGGACGACCGGGCCAGCGTAACCGCCCCATTCCGCACACCGAGCACGATGACGCCCGTGAACAGCAGTATAATGACCTCAATCGGGGTTTCCGGCATCATTTGCGTCGTGATAAAGTCCCCGATTTCATACAGCATGAGGGAAATATCGACCAGAATAAAGCTGACGAAGCAGCAGGCCGCCGCCGTTCCCGCCCATCGGCCCAGAACGGAGCGGCATAGATCGATCGGCGTCGCCGGAAAGTGGCGTTTGGCCAGCGTCGTGTACAACCAAGCGATCGCCAAGCTCTCGACGCATCCGAGAGCGGCAGCCAGCCAGGCATCCTGTTTGGCGAAGGAAGCCAGCCACGAAGGCACGTACAACAGCGCATCCCCGACGACAAATAAAATGACGAGCAGCGTAAATTGATGAGCATCGATCTTTTCGTTAGCGAACATACGGTTCCACCTGCCATTTCTTCGACCGCCGATTGAAGCTTATGCCGAACTTCCGTAGATGAGATTGCTCAGCGGCCTATACAGCGCGGAAATCCAGTCCAGCGGGTTGGGAATGTCGAGCCGCAGCACTTCCGCTACACCTAGACCGGTTCCGAGAAGACATAGCAGGAAGAACGTCCACAGCTCTCTTTTCAGCTTCCGCTCCATCAAGGATCGCCATTCGACGGCAACGATCGCAGCCGCAGCCAACAGGACGAGCAGCACCTTCCACATGACGAACGCCTCTCCTTATTTCATTTTGTCGATGAACGATTGTCCTACCTTGCCCGTTCTGCGCAGCTTGACATCGATACGGGTCTCTACTTTGACGCGCATGAAATACCGGTTCCAGCCACCTTCCATTCGTTTCCAATTTCGGGGGTCGTATCGGTGAATCGCCTCGCCGAAGCCGAAGATGTCGGAGCGGCCGGCCTGCCGGGCTTTGTGGACCGCCTGCCGGATGCAGCGTTCAATTTTCCGTTCCGCGCTGCGTTCCAACGCATAGATCGTCTCCGGCTTGGACAAATCTTCCTTGCACGACATATCTCCGATATTGCCCTCGGCATTGACTTCGACGGTAACGACCGGTTCACCGCGGGCGGCGCTGCCTGTTAACTTCGATTGGTTTCGGATCATCTCGACCGTCGCCCTCCCCCCCGAACCGCACGGGATATCCATCGCCGTGGCGTCGACCCGGTTAGTAATGTAACTGAAGCCCCGGCCCTCGTCTTCATTCAGCCAGCCGACCAGCTTGTCGTCCTTGAATACCCCGATGCTGGAAAACCGGAAACTGCTGGGAGGGTGAACGCTTTTCAAATTCGCATCCGTTTGGCCTTTTCGAGAATCCCCCTTTAATTGCAAGCCGGTCATTACCCCCTCCTTGCCCACCTTCATCAAATCCGTAATAAATTCGTCCAACGTAATGGCAATGGTGGGAGCCCAGTTTCTTTCGGAGATCTCCAAGCTTTTCAGCAAGGCGGTGGCGGGCGACTGCTCGATCGGCACCACCTGGCTCATGACTTCCCTGGCTTCGACCCCTTTGGTCACGATAAGGTAGAAATCCGGCCGAATTTCGTGATCGCGCACAAACAGATCCAGAATGTCCCGAAGCCCCTCGCGCGCAAGAGCTTCGCCAAATACAAGAACCCGGATATGAGCAAAGTACAATTTGCGGGGAAGCTGGGTAGTCAAACGGCGAATGCCTTCAAAAACGGAGTCCGCCTTTATATACTGCGTCGTCACCGGCAGACTCGAGCCGCCCCCCCCTCCTCCCGGAGCCTCGCTCCCCGCTTGACCCATATTGAGCACTTGGAGCGACAGCATGTACTGGTTATCGATCTTATCGATGCCGATGCCTGTAACGATCGCCAGTTCGTTCAGCTCGCGGCGGCTCCAGCAGCCCGAAGCCAAGACGAGCAGCAGGCATAAGATGCACGCCACCGACGCGTTACGTCTCATGGGTTCCTCCTCCCGTCCTCCCGCTTACGCTGCGCCTCCGGCTCAGGCGGGGCCGTATGCTGCCGAACCGGGTTCGGACTCCGGATAAGGGCCGGCCGCTTTCGCATCGCGGACAACGGAAACCGGAATAAGGCGTCTTTCTTGTCGCTTGGAATGTACGGCGCAAAAGGCGCCATATAAGGGACACCGAACGAGCGCAGGCTGCATAAATGCAGGTTAAGCGCAATCAGTCCGATAAATACGCCGAAAAGACCGAAGAACGCGGACAATCCCATCAGGACGAAACGCAAAATCCGGATCGGAATGGACATCGCGAACGAAGGAAAGGCAAAGCTGGCAATGGCCGTAATCGATACGACAATAACCATGGCCGGGGATACCAGGCCGGCCCTGACCGACGCCTCCCCCAGCACAAGCGCCCCTACAATGGAAATGGCGGGGCCGATCGCTCGGGGCATCCGGATGCCCGCCTCCCGGAGAAGCTCGAAGGTAAATTCCATCAGGAACGCTTCGATGGCTGCCGGAAACGGCACTCTCTCCCGCTGCGTCGCGATGCTGGTCATCAGTGTGGTCGGCAGCATCTCTTGGTGAAAGGTGGTAATGGAAATAAATAAAGCGGGAGCGAGCAGCGCAAGCATCAAGGAAATGTACCGGAGGATGCGAATCAACCCGAAATCCGACCGGTGATAATAGTCTTCGGGAGATTGGAAAAATTGGGCGAACACGACCGGCACGACCAATACAAACGGCGTCCCGTCCACAACGATCGCCACCCGGCCCTCTAATAGATTTGCGGCAACCGAGTCGGGGCGTTCCGTGTTATACATGGTCGGAAACGGGGTGATCGTTTTCTCTTGAATCAGCTCCTCGATATTCCCGCTCTCAAAAATACCGTCAATATCGATGCGGTTCAGCCTGCTGCGCACTTCCTCAATCGTATCGTCGTTGGCAATGCCTTTGATATACATTAAAGCGACGTTCGTCTTCGTCACCCGGCCGATCGACCGCGACTCGATCCACAGCTTCGGGTCTTTAATTTTGCGCCGGATTAAGGCGATGTTGGTGCCCAGACATTCCGAGAACGATTCCCTGGGCCCGCGTACGACGGATTGAACGGAAGCCTCCTGAACGCCGCGATCTTCCCAGCCCTTCGTGTCTGCGGACAATCCTTTGCCGTATCCGTCGATCAAAACAATCATATTGCCGGACAGCAAATGGTCGAACAACGCGGGAAAATTGTCGATTTCGGTTACCGAGCTGAGCGTTAATGTAAAATCCTCAAGCATTTGCAGCGGAGTCCATGGGCTCTCCGTCCCGCTCAATTCCCGGAATAGCGCGGGATCGCGGGCATGCAGCATGAACGATTCCAGGAACCGGGTAATGATTTCTTTGTCCGTCAGCCCGTCGGTATGAAGGACCGCCGCTTTCATCGTGCCGGAAGCGCCGATGCGGATCGTCCGGATGATCACATCCCGGCTGTTTCCCGTCTCCGCCCGAATCCGCTCTAAATTAAGCTCCATGTTCAGGCTTAACGGCTCGGCTTCCCGCGGCTGCGGCTTGACCCGATCCGCCTCCCGCTTTCCGGCAGCGCTGCGTCCGGTCCCTCCGGCTCTGGTTGATTTAAAGAAACGCATTCTCCGTCACCTGCATTTGTAAATGGCTCTGGTTCTACTGATACATTGCTCAAATTTGGTAAAACCTATTCATTGGACCGAGGCAATCGAACAACCGTTCTCTTGCTATGAACTTCCAAAATACGATACACTAAGTCCTAGTGGCTCGAATGGCCGCAAGGTCGTCAAGCCATCAAAAAAAGGCCTGTGGGAAAGCATCCCCGGCCTTTTTTTCGTGTATTCCGATTCTGTCTCCGGTCCTACACCTTGACCGACAGCTTCTGCAACAGAGCCTCTCCTTCGGTCTTGAACGTTTGATTCGCCTCCAGAAACGCTTCAACCTCGCTCAGCTTCGCCGGCCGGTACCCCGGTCCGCCGCAGCCGCACGAATGATAGCTGAAGCCGTGAGCATACAGGGTCTCGACTTTTTTCCATTGCTTCAAGTCCTTCTGCTTCGGCGCTTGAAAATCGTGCCCCATATCGTTCATGACTTCCCCGCATTGCGGACATTTGTATTTTATGTTTACTATGTCAAGTTTATCCATCTCATAATTGGACGTTTGCTTGAAAACCTTTCGGCAGGAAAAGCAAGCGAAAATATCTTTATAAGGCCCATACATTCCGTAGCGGCACATCGGCAATCCCCCCATCATCTCCTTTCCATTTTACCGGTTTCAGGAAACCTTGTCATGAGGGAACTTCCGCTTGGAGATTCATGCCGATATCGTCTTACAGGGCACAGGCTTCAATCTCGAAGCCCAAATCCTCGATCATTTGATAGTCAGCCGCAGCCTCTTGGCCTTTCGTCGTTAAATAATCGCCTGCGAACAGCGAACTGGCGGCATACAAGCCAAGCGGCTGCAGCGTCCGAAGATGGACCTCGCGGCCGCCTGCCTCTCCATCCAGCGCTTTTTGGGCCAACGCCTGCCAATCCGCCGCCATTTCGGGTAGTCCGGCTAGTCCGGGCGCCCTTTTATATGCTTCTCTCCGTCTTCTCCTGCTTCGGCTGCTTTTGCCGGTAGAACAGAAAGTGAATCAAATAGCAGACGAAAGTAAACGGTATTCCGTAATAAAGAACTATTTTTTGTTTTTGATCGAAGGCTAGCCCGACCAGCGCAACGAGGCACAGGATGATCGCAAGAATAGGGACAAAAGGAAATAGTCTGACCTTGTATTTCAAATCGTGAACGCTGTTCCCTTCGGCAATATAACGGCGGCGGAACAAATATTGCGATAAGGCGACTCCCATCCATACCATAATTCCGGCAAATCCGGATATCCCGGTCAGCCACAGAAATACGGTGTCCGGAGCCACGACGCTGGAAATCAAGGCCAGCGACGCGATAACGGCGCTGACGATCAGAGCCCGAAAAGGGACGCCTTGAGCGGACAGCTTGCTTAAGTAAGGGCTCGCCATATTGCTCTTGGAGAGCGCCCACAGCATGCGCGAGGAAGCATACAGCCCGGAGTTGCTCGCCGAGAGCAGAGCCGTCAGAATAACAAAGTTCATAATATCGGCGGCAAAAGGAATTCCCATTTTGTCAAAAACCAGAACGAACGGACTGTCCGTCAGACCGGCTTCCTTCCAAGGAATCAACGAACCGAGGACAAAGACGGACGCCACGAATAAAAATAAAATTCTCCAAATCGTATTCCGGGTCGCCCTCGGAACCGATTCTTCGGGGTTCTCGCTCTCTCCGGCAGCAATGCCGATAAGCTCCGTTCCCTGATAGCTGAAATTGACGGCGACCATGGTCATGAATACGGGAATAAAGCCGTTGGGAAACAACCCTCCGTCGAGGGCGAAGCCCGAGCGGATCGGAGCCGCATTCAGCCCCTCGAAAGGCATGAGTCCGACGATAGCGGCCAGCCCTAACAGGATAAACAGCACGATCGTCAGGACTTTAATGCCGGAGAACCAAAATTCGGATTCGGCAAAAAGACGTGCGGAAAAAGCGTTTAACAGGAACATCAGCACAATGAACAGCGCGACCCACACCCACGAGGGTACGCCCGGGAACCATCGGGTCATCAAAATTCCCGCGCCGACCCATTCGGAGCCCACGGCGACAATCCAGTTAATCCAATATAACCAGCCGACCGTAAACCCGGTAGCCGGACCTATAAACTTGGTCGTATACGCCTGAAAAGAACCCGTCACCGGCATCACCACCGCCAGCTCGGCCAAGCACAGCATGACCAGATACATAAGAAGCCCGCCGGCCAAATAGGCCAAGACGACACCGCCCGGACCGGCTTGATTAATCAAATACCCCGTGCTGACGAACAACCCCGTACCTATGGCTCCGCCCAGCGAAATCATAAACATATGCCTGCTTTTCATGGAACGCTTGAGACGATTGTCCTTTTCCTCAACTGCAATAGCCATACAACGATACCCCATTTCCAATAATGTCATTTCCCAGCAAACGCTTACAATTGTTTTGTTAGAACGGTCATTCCTAAGACCGCCCGACGCATCATCCTTTGTTCAAAAAAATAAAAAACTTAGCATGTCCGGACCGTTCCCCTTCACGCCAAGCTCTTTTCTATAGACTATAAGCTAAACAGAGCTATGAAAATAAAAATGTAATTTTTTCCTATTATACAATAATTCATCATCTCGTCAATAATTTGTATGTTATAATCGGCCATTTCGGCTTGTTTTAGTCATAAAGTCATACATTCTTTGTACATTCGACATCTTTTGCGCTTTTCCTTTTTCCAATGTATGGACATTGGCACTTAGCCGCTCTCCGGTCTGCTGGACTTTTTTGTATTGGTGAGAACGATTCTCGCATTTATTATAGGGGAAACCTTGATGGCAGGCAAACTCCGCTAGGACGGCGGCCTAAGAAAAAATCTGCCCGGGCTTGATGGCCCGGGCAGACTCGCTTCGAAGAGGATTCTAATACTTTCCGTTAATTGATACAGCCCGCTTTCGTTAAGAAACGCTTCAGCATTACTGCGGATTGCGCCCGCGTTGCGATTCCGTCCGCTTCGAGCGTTTCCGCCGTCATTCCGTTCATCAGACCGGCATGAATTGCAGCCGCTACTTCGGCCTTCGCCCAGCCCAAGCTGCCGGTATCCTTAAACGGAGCCAACATCTCGTTCTGCTTCGCCTGCGATATCCGTGTCTCCATTCCTGCATAAGTCATGGCGCGGATCAGCATAGCCGCCTGCTCTTCGCGCTTGATTTGCCGGTCCGGACGGAACGATCCGTCTTCATAGCCGTTGATGAGGCCGGCCGCCGCTGCGGCCGCCACATCGTCCGCATACCAAGCCCCGGAAGCTACATCGTTGTACCTGCCATTCGCCGTCACAGGATCGAGGCCCAATGCGCGCACAAGCAGCGCTGCGAATTCCGACCGGGTGATCGGGCGATCGCCTTCGAATCGGTTGTCGCCGACCCCTTCCACTACGAGCTTATTGGCGAGCAGTTCAACGTCCGCCTGCGCCCAGTGGTTAGCCATATCCGCAAAGCTATTGTTCATTTCGAGAATCGCATACATGCCGTTCCCGCTCCGCTTGAGCGTCGCTGCCGTTTGTCCGTTCCTCGTATCGAACAGGACCGGAACGAACCGAACCCGTTTCGTGACCGGATCATAGAGCACCCCGGTCGCTTTGGACCGGTCCACGGCTTTGCCAAGAAGCAGCTGATACGTTACCGGTGCGGACCCGAACGATACCGGCACCGTATGGCCTGCTTTGTTTACCGCCTCCACCGAGAGACGGATGCCGTCCGCAACAGCCGCGCCGTTCGCAGCCAGCTTGACTTCGTCAAGTTCGCCGCCGCTTAACTTTTTGGCCGTAAACCGGATGGAAAGTTCGTTTACCGCCGAGCCCAACTGCTGAGCCAAAGCTTCCAGCTTCAGCGCATCCAAAGGCAGCGTATATCGGCCGCTGTCTCCAGTGATAGCGAGCGTCGCGCCGTTTTTGCGAATCGCTTCGGACAGGCCTGCGGCTGGCAGCTCCAGCTGATCGCCGGTAAATTTCACTTCGATGCCGGTGTTATGACGGAACGCTTCCTTCAGCGCGTCGGCGGCCACTTTACCGCCGCTTGCTTCAACGACCGCGCCCGGCTTGGCTGCGGAACCGTCGGGCTTGCTTGCGCCATCCGCCGGCTTGCCTCCGGTACTCCCGGTGCTACCGGGGCCGCTGCTATCGTCGTCGCTGCCGCCGTTGTCGCCTCCGCCGTTATTACCACCGCCGTTGTCGCCTCCGCCGTTGTCGCCTCCGCCGTTGTCGCCACCGCCGTTGTCGCCACCGCCGTTGTCACCACCGCCGTTGTCGCCTCCGCCGTTACTGTCGCCGCCCTTCACTTCAAACGTAACGGGCTGCGTATACAAATCGTACTTGCCGCTTTCATCCAACGACGCCGTATACCTTAGCAAAGCGTGCGCCGTTCCCGGCTTTTTGGCCGTTACCTTGCCTCCGTTCACGTCTACGACATCTTGTCCGTCGATCAGGACGATGTCGGGAGTGACGTCGGTTTTCACGCGGGCATAGGAATACACTTGAGCCGTGACTGCCGCACTTTCATTCGGAGCCAGGACGTACTTCTCTTTCTCCGGAAAAAGCGATGCGGCCCAGTTTTTCGAGTAGCTTGCATAGTCGGTCGTAAGGCCAAAAGCGCCCATCGCGAACATGCTCTTGTAGTCTTGCTCGTTATTGATCGTCCATGGAGAGATAAATAGGCCCCGATGCTTGGCCGCTTCCATATATTCCTTCTTCAGTCCGATATACCCTACGTTATACGTTACGTTCTGCTTTTGAACAATCTTCAACGTTTCGCGCAGCGACTTGTTGACATTCGAGGTATCGAAGCCGCTGTGCAGCAGCCCCAACGGCATTCCCGGCATTTGTTCGGCGAACCGCTTCAACTGATTCGGATCGAACGACATCACGTTGAGCAGGTGCTCCGCGTTCTTCGCCTTGATCAGCTTCACCAAAACGTCGACGGCGCGCGGGTTGCCGGTTTTAATTTCGGCGTAAATCATAATGCCGCGCCGTTTGGCCAGATCGATCTGTTCGTCCAGCGTCGGCACTTTCGTTTCCTTATAGCCCGGCTTCGGCTTGCTCGCGTTGAGCGCCTTGATCTGCTCCAGCGTATGCTCCTCAACCTTCCCGAACCCGTTGGTCGTGTTTTGAAGAACGGCGTCATGAATAATGACCAGATGATCGTCCGTCGTCACGTACATGTCATTCTCGATAAAATCAGACCCGTAATCGACGGCAATCTCGTTGCTCTCGATCGTATTCTCGGGGGCCTCCGACGGGATGCCGCGATGGCCGATCACATACGGCTTGCGGACCAGCGTCGTCTGATTCGAGTACACTTTCAGCGCATCGAAAGCCCCCGCCGGGGAATCCGTCACGATTCCGTTCGTTCCGGCCGTGATCAGGCGGTGAAGCGAGACGCTTTTGTCCGCCGCATTTGCGGTTTCCTTGACCCATACCGCGATCAGCCGCTGCTGCAAATAAGCGACATTGTCGATCGAAGCCGCGATTTGGGGCAGAATCGCGATCTTCGCCAAATTGACCGTTGTTTTTCTGCGGATATCGAGCAGGCTTTCCGGCGTCAGGTTTTCCGCCCCGCTGTAATCCACAATCCCCCGGATCATCGGATATGCCGTTCTTACCCGCTTGACCAGCTCGCCGCGGTCCGAGACGACGAAGGCGTCTTCCAGCACGGTCCGCTGTACATAGCCTGTTAGCTTATCGGCGGCTTGCTCATCCTTTATGTAAAATGCCGGAATCATCCGGGTACCGAGCGAAGCCAGCACCTCATCCAAACTTCCGAGCTCGCTCGTACCTGCCGGGTCGGTCACCTTCAGCTCATGATTCACGTGCAGGATTACCGTGGCCGGCAGGGCGGGCCCGTTCAAGCTTGCCAGGTCCGCTGCGCTGCGAAGCTCCTTGACAACAGAAGGCGCAAGCGAAATTTTCGTCTCCGGCTCGGTTACGTTCACGAACCGGTCCGGCGGCATCGGCGGCAGCGCCTCCTGCTGCAGCGTAATCCGGATGTTGTCCACTTTCATCCTGCTGCCGTTCGCCTGCAAGCCGATACCGCCCTTCGCGTAAGCGGAAGCCGCATCCGTATCGACGAGCACGCGGTTGTCGATCAGCTCCTGCACCCGGTTGCCGTAAGCTTTGACCGTGTATCGGTACATTTGGGCCGGATCAATCGCTTCGCTGTGCGAGCCGCGATCCGTTACATTCCAGGCGTTCGCCGGGGTCCTTTCGGCGAATTCGACACCGTTGGAAGCCGACGCGTCTTTGCGGACCGCCATTTGGTAATAAGGGTAGTCGTTATTTTGGACACGGAACATGATCGAGTTCCATCTCGCCGCATCGTTGGCCGACAGATGGGTGACATCCGCTTCGATTTTATAATTGCCGAACAGCTTCAGATGGTCCGGAAGCAGCACGCGCGACGGGTTGTCCGGGGCGGCGCTCGCATTCAATTCGAATGCGCCGGATTTCACTGCAGCCGCGCCGGGCGTCGTGCCTTCGACTCTCGTCCAGCCCGGAGGCAGCGCACCGTCCGGCAGTGCGTCAAAGTTCTCTTCGTACAGCACGTATTCCGCATCGCCGGCTTCTTTGGCGACGACAAGGAACGTGACGGTTGCGCTATCGATGGAAGCGTTCAGCTTGTGGACGCCCTTTTGCTTGACGCTGATGCTGCCGCTCTCTACCGCAACCCCGCCGCTGCCGGAGCTCCAGGACAAACGGTCGCCGGTTAACGTGCCTGAGGTAAAATCGCTAAGCTCCGATTGAAATACGATGGATTGAAGATCGACCGTTCCGCCCGCCGTTGCCAGCACATAGCCTTCGTTATGCTTGAGCGAAACTACCTTCGCCCCGACAGCCGACGGCGTAACCGTAACTTCCTGTACAGCTTCGGCATTGGCGAAAACCGCTTGAATCGTCGCTTTCCCCGCTTTGACCGGATACAGCTTGCCGTCCACGATTTTGATCGTGCTCTCGTCCGAGGAATACAGCTTCAGCCGGTCGCTATAGACCGCTTCCGTGACGCCGTCCGAGAAGTAGACGCTTCCGGTTACGCTGAGCGGTCCGGTCAGCGCTTCCACCGTCGACGGAACCGACAGATCGAGCCGCTCGGCCGTGATCCGCGTGACCTTCACGTTATCGAACGACACTTTGCTCTGATCGGCCTGCAGCCCGATTTTGCCGCGTTCCAGCAGCACATTCGGACTCAAGGTCTTGTCGATCAGCAGCGTAAAATCCGCATCGCTTTTCGCTTTGATATATTCCTTGACATTGTTGTCGAATACGCGGACCTTCATCGTGTAATCGTTATTCAAGGCCAGCGGCTTCCACATCCCGCTGGCCGGCGTAGGATTGAACCAACCGTTATCCGGCTTTCGGTAAGCGATTTCGTAGGTGCCGTTTTGCCGGACGGCCATTTGGTTATACGGCGCCTTGCCGCCGGCGGCTCCGCGGAACATAAGCGAAGCCCAGCGTCCCGGTTCCAGCACCTTCTCGAACCGGACGTCCGCTTCGATCGCGTAGTTGTCCCACTGCACCGGCGCGATCGCCCGGCTCTGCTTGCCCGACGCGCTGCCGTCGAATACCAATCTGCCGTTACCATAGGTATCCTGCACGACGTTAAACGGATCGCTTCCCGCATTTACGTCGGAGATCCAGCCGAATGGAAGCTGGCCTGACGAATAGCCGTCAAACGTCTCGTGCAAAAGCACCGGATTCACCGCGCCCGTCACCGGGTGGCCGTCGTCCAGCGTCACGGTGCCGTACCCGGATGTGTCGTTCCAGAACGATGTGGTCCGATAGGCGCTCCAGTAGCTCGTCCTTTGCTTCGCAGGATCGGCGGCATCATGCCGGTCGGTCGTCCCGACCTCCAAGCCGAACTGTTTGTTCCGCCTCGGATCAAGCTGGAGCATGTCCCACGGCACAGCCACTTCAAGCGTCCAGCCGCTGCCGGTAGTGCGGATCGCCCGCAGTATTTTTTTCTCGTCTTTGCCGCTATGGTTATTTAGCGCTGCGCCGAAATGAAATTCCGGAGTCGTCGAGCCCGGTTGATATACGAAGCCCAACTGCTTGTCCTCGCTTGCGAACGGTGCCGAACGGTGATTCGTCGGATCAAAAAATAGATTGATGTTATCCTGCTCAAACCAATAACCCGGACTATTGTGGATCAGCGTATCGTCTTCGGCCTTCACGCCGATATAGAGATATTGGTTGTCCCACAGGAGACCGAATTTGGACTCCTTGAAAACGCCATCCCCTGTGCGGACGCTTAACGGCTGGTCGATGCTCCACACGGAATCGTCGAGCTGCCCGTCGATGACGGGAGCATTCTTCGTTTTGTTGGCGATCATGGATTTTCTTCCCGCGTCGGCGGCTTCGGCTCGTCCCGGAAGCAGGCCGGTCGGGAGCGTCCCGCTAAGCAATGCGATAATGAGAAAAATATAGAACGATTTGGCATGACGTATCATGGTTGGATTCTGTCCTTTCCTATCGTCTTGATCGGTTTTTTTCGATCCCGCTTTCGCTTTCAGAGTGTCAATCCTGGTAACTTCGGTCGGTATCACGGCTCCCTTCTTTTTGCGAACATGACAAAAAACCCTTCTATCCATCAAACAGAGGGGGCGCCGAACCGGCGACTCCGTTTGCTGCATAAAAGGGTTTTCTCCTCGTCTCGTACCCTGCTTATTCGGCTGTCTTTACACTCTTAATTGTACTGCGGTTTGTTATCGCTGCATCAAGCGCAAATAAATAATTTGTAAATGGTCGGCAGTTACTTTGACTTCCGGAACAAAATCGTTTCCGTCAAAATGTCCAGCTGCTTCTCCAGCGATAGCCCGTCCGAAAACCAGAACTGCTTCAGGTTCAGCAAATATACCCGGTTGTTTTTTACCGCAGGCAGGCTTTTCCATAGCGGGTTATCCATTAACTCCTTGGCCCGTTCCGCCCCGCCGTCCTCCTGATACACCGTAACGAACATATGGTCCGCGGCATAGTCCGGAAGCACTTCTTGAGAGATATCCCGGCTCTTGCCCGGCTCGAAAACGTCCTTCTTCACTTTGTCCGGCTCCGTTAACCCGAGCATGGTAAAAAGATTGTACCCGGCCCGCTGATTTTTGTCCCAGATCCATAAATTTTTGGCCCAGATTTCGTAAGATGCCGCCGTTTCTCCCGGACCGATCACTCCGGCCAGCTTCTGCTTCGCCTGCTCAGCTTTTTCCTTGTATCGCGCGATCCAGGCTTCCGCTTCCTTCTCCTTGCCAAGCATGCGGCCGAACGTGCGCACCTCTTCGAGCGGGTCCGCTCCGGCGAAGCCTCCCCACGGGAGCGCCACCGCAGGCGCGATTTTGCCAAGCTTTTCGGTCACTTCGGGCGGCAAATAGCTCGGCACAATAATTAAATCCGGCGCCAGCTCCAGCACCTTCTCGACGGAAACGTCCCCGACGTCCGCCACTCCGGCCAGCTCGTCCTTCAAATGCTCGGAGTTGTTCAACACGAGCGACCCTACGCCGACCGGCTTGACGCCGAGCGCCAGCAGGTCCCCCGCAAACTGAATGGCAACGATCCGCTGCGGGTTCGCCGGAATCTCAACTTCCCCGTTTTCCGCCTTGAATATTTTTGTCTCCGGCTTCTCCCCGGAGGCCGGACGCTCCCCTGCCGCACTTGAATGATTCTCCGTCCTGCCGCCGCAAGCAGCGATAACCGCCGCCATCACGATGAAAAGCAGTCCTACCCATACCGTCTGTTTGATGCCGACACGACGCATAATCCCCCTCCAATGTGAATGATAATCATTCTCATTGTATATCCTGCTTCGAATTATATCAATACAAGGCGGAATCGGTTGAAGCGTTCAAGCTGCGTACTGAATAGCGGCGCGCAAAGTGTGAAGCCAGTTCTGCGGACGATGGAGCAGGAAATGATTACGTGTCAATCAACGGCCACCGAGCCCGACGGGCTAGCCAATACCATGCTCATGTCGGATGTCTGCATCCGTTTCGCTTAGCAACTTTAATGGGTTGGACCCTAACGGAACATGGAGTTTATTCATAAATGATGATATGGCCGGCGAATCAGCTTGTTGGGCGTTAAGTATCACAACTTCTGAAAGGGAGGAATGCCTTTTTACTCCACTGTAACTGACAACGCTTTTTTCAGCTGAACAGTCCATCTGTTCAGCTGCATAAGATACCTGCAGAGGTAGTTTCCCTGTCGTAACAAGCTCATGCATAATATCCCGGTAGACTTAGGATCGAACAGGCGCAGTGTCTGCCATCTCCCGCACATCGCGCACAAGGTATTGGCTTTCAAAAGCGCTTCACTTGCCCCAAGCTTGCCGTCAGGAAGCCACGGACCGCTTGTCCGGCGGGGCTTGCTTCTTGACCGGTTGAGCAAAGCTCGTTCTAAAAAATGCTTTCGAAGCTTTCCAACTATCGCTGAAAAAGGCAGGTAAAGACGCAACCTCGATTGTGCCCCACGGCCCGCTGAACCGAAAAGCCCGACAGAATTTCTGCCAGGCTTTTCGATATGATTTTCTTTAATTGCTTGAGCCGTACACTTCAAATTCGTAGAGCGAGTACCCGTAGGACGTGCCTCTTGCCGTGCCGTACATCCGGACATAACGGGCATCCTGCGCGGTGAATGAGATCTCCTCGGCTCCGCCCTTCCCGTTTGTCTTCGTGTACACATCCGTCCAATTGACCGGCGAGCCGCTGTCGCTCGACACTTGAATTTTGTAGTTTTTGCCGTAGGCGGCTTCCCAGTTCAGCTTCACTTTATTGACGCTGTATGTCTTCCCAAGATCGACATAAATCCATTGCGGATCGCTTCCCTCCTTGCTCGCCCAGCGGGTGGAAGCATTGCCGTCGAACGCTTTGGACGCTTCATAGCCGCTTCCTTCCAGCGAGCTGGCCTTGGCCGCTTTCCCCTTCGCTATGTTGCCCTCCGCAGGACCGTCGCTCGTCGTGGCGCTTGCGGTGTTGCTGTTCGCCGACGCATTGCCCGCGGCGTCATAAGCCTTGACCGTGTAGCTGTAGGTCGTCGACGGGTTCAAGCCCGCATCGCTGTACAAAGTGCCTGCCGCCGTGCCGACCTCCGTGCCTCCACGGTAAATCTTGTACTCTTTGACCCCGACGTTATCGGTGGAAGCCGTCCAGCTCAAATTCACTTGGCTGCTCGATACGGCCGTTGCGGTCAAGTTCGCCGGAGCCGTGGGTGCCTGCGTATCCGGCGTGCCGCTGCCGGCCGTCGGAATCCACCAGTTGCCGGAAATGAAGAGCATCGATAATAGATTAAAGGAATCGCTATAATAACCTTCTTTCTTGTTCTTCATCCAATCCCAGCCCGCATTGATCCAGGCCTGATGGCTGCTGTTCGTCGTGGACGCGGCGATGAACGGCGAGACGAACACGGCCGTCGCATAGCTTGCTTTTTCGTTTACGGTGCCGTCAAGCTTGTAGCCGTCTTTGATATTGTTCGGGTTGCCGCCGGTTTTTCCTTTGATCCATGTCGCCATTTTGTCGGCGATCGCCTTGCCTCTCGCATCCCCGTGGAACGCGTAGTCCATCACAATGCGCAGCGGGACGCGGCTGGCGTTGTAATTGTATTCGTCAGGGAAATTTTCCCCTGGCAAGTGCTCGCGCGGACCCGGCTTCGGCGGATTGTCGACGACGAAGTCGGAGATCAGACCGGTGACCGGCGAATATTTGCTGCTGAACTGGCTGTACACGTTGTACAGATTGTTGATGACGTCAAGCCAGGTTTGATCCCCCGTCACTTCATAGAATGCCCGCAAATGGCTGAGCATCCAATCCGACGGACGCGTCTCCCAGGTGCTTTTGGAATCCCAGTCTCCCTGATTCAGCCGGTTGCCGGTCGTTACGTTGCTGGCCTTGATGCCGTTCGTAATCATTTTTTTCGCTTCCGCCAAATAATTGACGGAACCGCCGGACCCCCATTGACGATCGGCCAAAATGAGCGCATAGGCGATATCAAGGTCTCCGTCTGTGGCCGAGGAGAAATGCCCTTGAGCTCTCTTGTCGTCCGCTACGATCCAGCCCATCAGATTTGAATTTTCGGAGCTTTTATAAGCTCTTGCCGTTTTGAACAGCCCGTCGAAAATCGTTCTCGCCTCCGGATCATGACCGGCCATCAGCGCCGCAATCACCATGCCATAGCCTTGTCCCTCCGAAGAGCCCAGCGCCTTGAAGCCTTCCTGGTCGCCAGCAACGTTCCCCTTGACGTAATAGCCGCCCGGCAAGGAGGACAAGTTGTTCTTCAGATGCGCCCCCTTCCAGTAGTCGTAGTAAGCAGCGACGGACGCATTCATGGAGGGTTGCGAAACATGATTCGGCTTGAGGATGCCGGGGTAGCTCATTTGCTGCGGAAACGGTTTCATTTCGCCTGCGGCATGAGCCTTCGGCTGAAGCGGATCGGGCAAGCCGAAGGCCGCCAGAAGCAGCGCAGCCGAAAGCAGAATCAAAGAAACCGTCCTCGCCTTGTTGCGGATCGATTGAACCTGGGTTACGTCCATTCTCATTTCCTCCTTTTTTCGGGCAGGATTCGACGCTCTACGGAAATCGATTTCCTCCTCTCCGCTTAGTATGAGCGGTTCACCCCGAGCTCCGGCGGAAAAGTATGAGCAAGAAGAACCTGAAACAAGCCTGCAGGTTCTGCGCCGGCCCGAGGAATTAAATTCATAAAATAGCATTTTATTTATCCATTTACAATCTATAACATCCAATCGCAAAAGTCTTTTGTTTTTTTTAGATCCGCTTATGTTTTTTTAGGTTTTCCCTAAGTTAGGGATTCCCTTCACGGATCGGGGGGATTTTGATGCTCAATGACTTTCGAGCCGCTTGCACCGTATTCGGTCACGATCATTTTGGCCTGCACGCGAACCTCGGCTTGACTGAATTTTTGGTCCCACTGGGATTTGACTTTATCCCATACTTTGGGCTCATGAATGCGAAGCTCCTTGCCGAAACCTATCACATCGGCCTTATACTGCTTCTGAATTTTTTCAAGCGCCTGGCGGATGTCCCGTTCCACTTGCTTCGCTGCGTACTGCCCCTGACGCTTTAAGAAACGGTCGTTGAAGCTTTTCTCGCCCGTCACCCAGCTTTCGCTTAGCCGGCCCCGGGACTCGATCCGAACCTCGAACGATAGGTTGTCCCCTTCTACGCGCGGCACAATGTCGCTTTTGTACGATAAGATTTCATACAGGTTTTTTTGCCCGGTTTGTTCGTCTGTAAATTTCACGACGCCTCCCCGTACTTTTCCCGTAATTAGCGTGATGCTGCTCAGCTCGTCTTCATCGAGAAAGCCGACCAGCTTTCCGCTCTGTCCCTGGACGATTCCGGCCCCGGCAAATTTAATCTCCTTTTCCCCTTTGACGATCGCTTGCAATAAAAAGCTCGACTTGCTTTGCAAATAAGACAGGAGCTTTGTCAAAGTTACCGAAGGAAGAATGCGGGTCGATTTGTATTGATTGTCCACCATCTTCAATATGCGAAACGCCGGGATTTCCTTCGCTTCGCTCAGCTCGAGCGTTTCCCTCGCCAATCCACGGGATACGAACACCAGTGCGCTCGGTCTGAATTCCGATTCACGGTACATCAGATCCATGAAATTCCGGAACGGTGTCGTACGAAGCAATTCCTCGCCGATCACCAGCGTCTTGAAATGCTGGGCAAAAATCTGCCGTTCCGTCCGGAGCGAAATTTCCCGGGTCGATTCCAATAACAAATCGCCGGTTTCCGTAAAATTTTCGAAGCTCTTTTGCCCGTGAGAACCGCCGCCTTGCCCGCTGCCGGAGCCGGAAGTGAGAACCTGATAGGTAATCGAGATCAAATCCTCTTTTTTGCGCTCCGCCCCATTTTTGTTCAGCGTCGTCTCCGCCTTCGTTTTATGAGCTTTATCCAGCGCGATTCCAGCCACAAGACTAAGGTCGTCTATCTCCCTCTGACTCCAGCAGCCCGTCAGAACCGGCAGCATCGGCAGCAGAGCCAGAATCCCAACCGTCAAATTTCGGCGTTTCAAGACCGGGCTCCTTTCCTGCCCGGGAGAACGTACAGGACTGCGGGCACCAGGATAAACAGAAACAGCGACGCCAGGCCTAATCGCTCTCCCAGCTTAAACAATTCGTTCGTATCGGCAGGCATGAAGGAGATAAAATAGATGACCGCGAGCAGGACGAAGATGACCGCCCGTATATTCACCTTCCAGCTTTGGGCGATTCCAAGCGCTCCGAGATAATAGGACAGCGTAAAGGTAGTAAAGATCTGCATGAGCCAGATGACAAGCAGCAGCGTCTCGAAGCGCTCGAAGAAGATCCCCCTGAACTCGAAGCTCCGGAACAGCGAGATGGTCGGCCAGGTCCGGGTAATCACGCCGTCCACCGATAACGATCCTATGACAATGACGCAGGTGACGACGTAGAAGAACGACGGGATGAGCACCCCGATCAGCACCGCTTTGACCGCTTTTTCCGGATGCTTCATAAAGGCCGGAACGACGAGCATAATTTCAACGGATGTATAGGCCAACACCGTCGTTTTCAGCCCGCGCAGCACCGGCATGATGCCGTGACCCAGTACCGGCCGCATATTGTCGGGCTCGAATACGCTGAGCCCCATGAATGCAATCAGGATCAGAATGACGGTCGTGATCGGAAAGATCACCTCGAAGAGCCGGGCGACCGGGTTGATCCCGCCCGTAATCAAATAAACGCCCACCCACATAAAAGCGAACTTAATCGCCCAGTACGGCGTCCCTTCCAGCAGGAACAGCCGGGTGACCTCCAGCACGGCCCGAACCTGAAAGGAGGCCATTAGAATGAAATATAACGCCGTAAAGAAACTGAGCGCGATCCCCAGCCATTTGCCGACGAGCAACCGGTTATATTCATAAAAGGTTTGGCCCGGAAAGCGATGGGACAATTTTACAATCATAATTCCAACCAGTACCGTAATCAGTCCGCTTAGGATGAGCGAAATCCAGACATCGGGCGTTTGCGCCTCCTCTACGGAGGTACGAGGCAGCGTCAGAATGCTTACACCCAGCATATAATTGGAGATTAGCACGGCTGCTTGCATGGTTGTGATGCGGTCTTCAGGCAACAAATAAGCCACGGCAAGTCCCCTCTTCCTAAGTCATGATGCCTCGTTTGCATCCGAAAAAGCGTTTGAACACGGTTCCACTTACTTCTCGGGAGTCCATATTATGGTGGACATTCCGTTCCCATGTTATGCAACAACGGCAAACCGGACCTGCCGTTTTCCAGCTTTCGATAAAATGTAACAAAACTCGGGCAAACCCCGTTGTTTTTGAAGAAAAGGATGTCTATCCTTAAATGGACGATAGTTGCAGAATGCCAGAAAACGGGGGAATAATATGAGCAAACCACGCAATTTTACCGCATGGATCACGGTTTTTTCCATCATCCTTATCGGTGTGATCGCCGCCTTGTTTTTTATGCCGAAATATGAAGGTACGGTCGGCTTCGACGTAACGCTGCTCCCTTTGCTGAACGCTGTCTTCAATTGCTTTACCTTTGCTTTCTTGCTGCTTTCGCTTTATTTCGTGAAGAAGAAAAACATCGCGGCCCACCGGAACTTTGTGCTTCTGGCTTTTGTGACCACGGCGTTCTTCCTCGTTTCGTACGTTATTTACCATTTCCTGACCGAGCCGACGAAATTCGGGGGCAGCCTCTGGCTTAAATACGTATACTTTTTCGTTCTGATCACCCACGTGCTGCTGGCGATCGTGAACGTCCCCATGGCCTTAATTACCGTAACCCGGGGCTTCAATATGAAGATCGAATCGCACCGGAGAATCGCCCGGTGGACGATGCCCATTTGGCTGTATGTAAGCTCTACCGGAGTTCTTGTGTATTTGTTAATCTCGCCTTACTATTAATCGGTCCGGTGAAGCGAAAAAAGTCCTTGCCGTACAAAAGCACAAAAGCGGCAGGGATTTTTTGTATCGCAAGGCGCCCAATGCAGTCGATGGACCGCGAGACAGCAGCTTCCGGCAGCGAAAAAAAGACAGCTTGCCCGAATGCTGCTTCGAGCCGCTGTCTTCTGACGGTTCTCTCAGGAGTATAGCCCGCCCTCCAGCCGGGAGCTGGGTCTGCAGGCTCCGAGAGGCACTTGGATGAGACTGGTAACTCCCTCCGCTTCCATGCCGTAAATTTGATCGCAATCGGCCGGGTTAAAGCTGAGGAGCGGATGGCCGTTAAGACCGAGAGCGGCCGCCGCGATCAACAGCCGCTGAACGAGCATCCCCGCTTCCATCTGCTGAATGCGGTATCCCCGGAAACCGAGCGCCCCGGCATAGTGATTCCTGTCCGAGGCCACATGCAGGCAAAGCGGGATCTGAAACAGATTTACATTGCCCATCGTTATTCCCTGCTGCAGCAGCATCCTGTAGTCTCCCGGACGAATCAGCCGCAGCTCGTGGCTCAGCGCATCGTATCGGTAAGCGCCGTCGGGAATGCCTTCAATTCCATACAAGCAGCCATAGACGGACACCCGCTTCCGGGGCTCGCGACCCGCCCCATCCAAATCGTTCGTATAAAGAAACGAAGCCGTTGCCTCGTGCAGTAAAGCGGCGGCTTGGCGAGCATCAACCGGGTTAAAAACAAAATCCAAGTGCGGCGAATACCTTTTGCGAACGACCGCAGCCAGATCAAACGACAGCCTTTGCGGCGGGGGCAGCGCTACCGTCTCCCCTCCACCGGCCATCGTTCCTCCGATATGCGCTTCATCGAGCGAACCGAACGATTCCGTTGTCTCCATCGAAGAAGCTTCGTTCATCCGAAGCAGCATCGGGTACTCCGAGGCGCGAAGCGAGCGTACGTAATATTCGTGCCGGATCGCCGGCAGCGCTGCGCACAATTGTCGGGAGGTCAAGCCCCCGGCTTCCGTTCCGCTGCCTTCGAACCAGCCCTCGGCTGGCTGCAGCGACAAGGGGATGACCGCATACACGCTCTCTTCCTGTTCGGCAAGGCCAAGTAAATGATTCACGGCCCGATCAAGGAAACGGAAGTATACTCCCGAATGATATCGGAAACGTTTGGCGGTTTCCAGCAGCTGCCCGATGACCGCGCCGGCGTCCAATCCTTGCAGACGATAGCCAAAGTTGTTGTATTTATAGAAATTTTTCCAGAATACGGTAGACACAAACGCAGCCCCGAAGCAGGACGAAAGGTCGCAGCGGTCCCCCAGCGCCCGGGCCAGATAAGCGTCGAAATCGCCAAGGCGCAGCAAGACGAGGCGATGGTGCGCCGTATCGTAATGATAGATGCCGACGGGTATATCGTCCGTTTTCAAGTAGACGTACAATTCGCTCGGGTACAGGGAGCCTCCGGAAGGAGCGAATCTTCGGAGCGAGTGGAAGACGTTTGTCTCTCCCTCCAGCCCGCCGTAATCCATGTAAAAGACGGACTGGCACAGCTGTGTAAGCCCGTAAGCATACCAGAGAAAGTGACCGATATCGCGAATTTCCGGCCTATCCGGCTCAGGTCTTCCTTCCAGGGTCAAGGGCACTTCCGAAGAGAGCGTAAAGGCCGGCAAGCCGCGGTACAGCTTATAAGCGAGCGGAGCATTGTACCAATCGGGTTCGAAATCCGGCGGCCGGGAATGATCGGGATCGTAATGCAGCTTATGCAAAAAAGACTTAAGGCTCACTGTGCTCCCTCCCTCTCGCCGTTCCTTACGGAAACGGATGGGGATGCGGATTGAGCTGCTCGACCGTGAGCGGCTGTTCCGTATAGCCGAGCTGCGCCGGAACCTTCAGCACCCGCTCCAGCCCTGTCACACGCGTCAAATGATGACCGAACGTCATCGGCAGCATTCCCGGGATCAGCACTTTGACGCAGGTTAACCCATTCCGTTTCAGCTCGGGCGAGGTCTGATCGACTACGATCACATCCAGATTCAAAGAGCGGAATTTCTCCAGGATCATCTTCAAGTCGTCGGCAAGATCCGCATGCAGCGCTTGGGGCGGGAACGCCTCCCGAAACGTCAGCGGAGGGCCGGACTTTTTCCACAAAAAATCCAGACGCTTCTCCGCCTGCGGCAAGCCGTACAGCAGAGAGTGATGCTCCATCTCTTTCACTTGGAAAGGGTCCTCCGCCATCCGTTCGCTTTCCTGCCGCTTCGATTCGAACCGCTCATCCAGCGAGAGCATCATGCCCGCCAGCTCGAAGATCGCCCCTTTCAACGCCCGGATCGGATCGAGATGGGCTCCGGCCGCACAGATGAGGTTCATCCCGCGCGGTTTAAGGTTTTTCGCATAGGTCCAGATGCACGGAATGCCATGCTCCATCGTCGCATCGAACACATGCAGCTCATAACCGGCCACCGCCCTCATCCGGTCGATCATCATATTCAGTTCGCGGTCCCCGGCGGAATAAGGGTCGACTCGGGAAAGCGGAAGCTGTGCATACCAGGTCAGCAGGAACGAGTCGCGCTCCAGCACCTCCATAATGCCGTGGAAAATCGCCTCCTCCATGCTTCCGCCCAAAGCGCATCCGTTGGACGTTTCGTAGACAACGCCGTTGCTGCAGCCGAGGCTGTAATAAGCGAGAAGCTCCGGTACCAGAATGGAACGATCATGTATGATGGAGCGGCCCCAGACCCAGTCCATTTCACGCTCGGGATCGAACCGCCGGAACGGAAAATCAGGGCGCGCATACTGCTCTTCCGCGTGGACTCCTACCTCAAGCGGATTTAACGCATGATCGGCGATCTCGCGGTAGCTTTTGCGAATTTTTGTCCATTTGCCTCGCGGAACTACGCCGCAATGACGCTCCAAGCCTTCCAGTATGGCCGTCAGTTCGCTGTCCGCATAGGAGAGCGTCCGCCCGGAGCTTGGTTCGTCTCCCGAATAAAACGGAAGATTTACGGTAATATCGGCGAATGGCGACAGACTTTCTTTCATTTTGCCGTTCATGAGCCCGGTCCGGAAATCCAAATAATCGCGTGCAAGCACCTGCTTCAGTTCATCGATCGAACGGCAGCGGAAGCTGTCGGGATGGATCTTCGGACTGGACCCAAGCGAGAAATTGGCCAGCTCCTCCGAATCTTCCGGCAAATCGCCGCAAACCGGACACATCGGATCGTGCAAAAAAAGGTGGCGCGATGTCTTCAAGGTTCTCAGATTCACCAGCAGGATATGTTCCTCCAATTGAGGCTGTCCGCCGAGAAGCGCGCGCCGGGCTTCCGCGGCCAGAAGAGTCGCCGCCTGCGTCAGCCCCGTACGGGAAGCCCAGGCGTCCTGCGGGATTCCGCCGCGTTCGGCAAGCTGCTGCTGCAGCACACGCAGCTCCCTGCGGTCGGTAGTGGCCATGAGCCGCCGCATGTCCGCGCATCTGGAGCATCCCTGAACGCCTGGCCGGACCAACGGTCCGATTAATGCCTCGCCAAAAGACACGAATCCCCGCAGCCAAGGCACCTTGGCAGCCTGGAGCACCTCCTCCGCCCTGTCCTGTACGGCAGGGAGCCAGCCATCCTGTGCCAGAATAACCAGATCCGCCGATCGGAATTCCTCCTCCTCCAGCTCGACCGTACGGATCACCCAAAAAGAAGAATTCAGTTCGGCACAGATCAAATCCGCCAGCACGCCTTTGCCGATAACGGCTACAACACTGCTCATGGCAAAACCTCCTCTCTCAGCGCAACGCCCAGGACGTGCACGGACCCTTTATTCAAAAAGGGATCGAGCCTGTAATCAAATACATGCAGCTGTCTGCCGTGCTGCTTCAGCTGTTGTATGGCGGAGACCAGTGCGCTGGCCTGCGACGTTTCTTCGAAGGCCGGGACGGTCAAGCTGCGCGGCCGGACCTTCTTCGGCGCCCGCCCCGGAACCGCGGCGATCCGGACTTGCAGCCGGGGCGCTTGACATTGTGCCTCCGACAGCGCTTGAAGCAGAGCCCTTCGAAGCGCAAGGGTGATATTCAAGTCGACGCCCGTATACCATCTCCCGCCAATTTCCGCGCGCACCACCGGGAAGCCGAGCAGCTCTTCCTCCAGCACGAGAGCCGGCTCCCCCTGCAGCGTGGACAAGGACTTCAAATAATAACGGACACGCTCGTCGTCCACCCTACTCAGCTGCACCGGAGTGACAAGCTGCTTTAGACCGGTCCGCCGGAGGGCCAGCTCTTCCGCCAGGCACTTTCGCAAGCCCCGGCATACGGCCTCGGCCAGCGTCTCTCCCGCCCCAATGCCGACATATTCGTGCTCATGCAGACCCGCTGCGTCCGTTTCCGACGGAACTGAAGCCTGCCTCGTAAGTTCGGCCAACCGGGACGTATAAGCTTCCAGCCCGGCAAGTGCCGACTCCCGTCTTGCTTCCTCATGCGTCAATCCTGTACCGACTATGGAAGGAAGCAGCTCAACCGGCCCGTCCGAGAGCGGATCCGCCACCTGAACCCGGCATTGCGCAAGCGGCAGCTGCTTTAAGTCGCCTTCGTCCCACTCATAAAAGATGCCCGTATCCGGCGAGGTTAACCGTTCACAATAATCCAGCAGCGGGCTGTGCCTTCCGCTTTGCGGCGCCGGGTCCGAATCCTGCATCAGCCTCAGCTCGATATCCGGAATCCGTTCCATCCGGTTGCAGCCGCTCACCACCGGGTGAGGCAGGAACGAGTACCAATCCCCTTCCAGCGTCTCCAAGTTCAGCAAATATACCGCCTGATTTCGCAGCGGATCGGCAGCCCCCGTCACCGTTTTGAACAGCTCGAACACGATCACATTCGACAGCAAGGCCCCGGCGTGGACAGAAAACGTGTGCTGCTGCGGATCTTGACGAAGAACGGGCTGATGAATGCGCCGCAGCGCAGACTCCCAACCGTTCCCGTCTTCCGGCCGCTCAAGAGGCCCTGCCAAACCGGCTTGCTGCAAGCAAATCGCGGGAAGAAAGAGCTTTCCCTCCACCTTGCAGGCCGATTGGACGATCCGAAGCTCTTCGACGTCTCCCTCCTGCGAAACGTACATAACGGAATCGAACGGTTTCAGAACCTCCTGCCAAGCGGAAACATTCCGTCCGGGGTAAGTCACTTCCTGAATATGTATTTCCGGATCGGACTTCCGGGCATGCTCCCCCAGTTCCTTCAGCCGCTCGCGGTTGGTCAGCGATGAATCGCCGATGGCCACACCTATTCGCGGCAGGCCGGATTCCAGCAATGCCGCAACCAGTGAAACCAGAAAAGGCCCGCAACCAACCGCCAGCACCTTCTGTTGGCGATATTGCTCGAAACGGTGCGCGCCGGAGCCCCCCGAATTGCTCAAAAATTCAATTTGCGAGCCGAACTTCGCCAAAATTCCTTCAGATAACCGGTGAGGAAGGTCTCCGCTCACGTCCCGAGCGAAGCCATTTTGGATCAATAATGCCGCAATGTCGAACACACGCTCTTGATGCGGTCCCGGCAAACCGTCCGTTAATTCCGTAAGCGTGTACTTCCCGTTAAATACCGGTATCAGCTTTTCGACCCAACGATCAATAGACTCGCCCTCCAACCGAAACGAGCCCATATTGTTTCTAAAATAGACAGAGCTGCTCCGATCGGAGATAAAAAAGGTATCCCCGTTGATTTTCGGGCGCGCGGAAGCATCTAAGGTGGTCATCTCACTCCTCCTTATCCGTACTTTTGGTCAATCCGGCCGGATGTTCACTGCTATCTTATGTATTGTCGTTTGTCCTTCTTGTCAATTATTTTAAAGGGGCCGTTCAGCCCCTGCGTTTTGGATTGAGGCGGCATGTGCAGGGGCTGATACTACCGGGGCGATCCCGTTAATGACTTAACCGCAACGTCCGCCGCAACGTCCGCCGCAACCTCCGCAACCTCCGCAACCTCCGCAGCGTCCGCAGCGTCCGCCGCATGCGCATGCGCAGCCGCAACCTCCTCCGCAGAAACAATTGGTACAACCGCAGCGCCACCAACAACGCAACGAACAATGGAAACAACCGCCACCGCATTGACGAGTATCGGCTTCATACTCACCCTGATGTTGGAAAGGCGTTACCTGGCCTGCATTGTATGCCGCGACTTGCAATTGCTGAAGCTCATTCTGAAATTCACTCATGCTGAACATTCCCTCCGTCAAAATAAAGTAGTGCCGGCTCGAGCCGGAGACTGGCAAGAGATTGAAAGGAAGAACCCGGGCGAGAAGCGTGCTTCCGTGATCGCGCTTTCTCTGCTCTCGACAGAACATACAACATTTTTATGAATTTCGATCCGCATGTGTTACGGGGTGCCAAGCTTAATTCTCAATCATTTTTCAATAATGGTGAAAAGTGGGTTTTCATATCGGGTAACCGCGAATAACCCGGACGACTTGTGTCATCCGGGTTATTGCGATAAGCGAATCCATGCTTTTTTATCCGCGGCGCTTCGGCTGTTTTACCCTCATGGCCTTCGAACGGCGTGTCATTAAAGGAAGCGGCGCGCGCAGGACGAAGTCCTTCCAATCCCCGAGCCGGTAAGGAGCCGCGGGGCTCAAGTAAGGAATGCCGAAGCTCTTCAGCTTGGTCAAATGGCTGCATACCAGCAGGAAGAACAGGATGACCCCGTACAATCCGAAGATGGCCGCCGAAAACATCGTACCGAAGCGTATGATCCGCAAAGCAATTCCTGCGCTGTATTGAGGGATGGCAAACGAAGAAATCGCCGTAATGGCAACGACGATGACCATGATCGGACTGACGATGCCGGCTTGTACCGCCGCTTCCCCGATGACCAGGCCGCCGACGATGCCGATGGTCTGGCCGATCGGCTTCGGCAAGCGTAAACCGGCCTCACGCAATATTTCGATCGATACTTCCATGATCAACGCTTCGATTAACGAGGGGAAGGGCACACCTTCCCTTGAGCCTGCGATGGACACCGCCAATTTGGTAGGAATCAGCCCTTGATGGAACGAGATGAACGAAATGTAGAGTGCGGGTCCGATCGTGGAAATCAGCGCTGCGATATAACGCAGCACCCGCACGAGCGTGCCCGGGATCCAGCGCTCGTAATAATCCTCCGGGGATTGCAGCAGCATGTTGAAGCTTACCGGAACAATCAGCGCAGACGGGGAGCCGTCCAGCAGGATCGCCACCCTGCCTTCCATCAGCGCGCTGTTTACCCGATCCGGCCGTTCCGTATTTTGTACTTGGGGAAACAGCGTAAGATGGTTGTCTTCGATAAATTGTTCGATATACCCGGAATCGGGAACGTCGTCCGTATCGATTCGAGCAATGCGCCGCTGCACCTCTTGCACCAAAGCGTCGTTGGCAATGTCGCTATTGTAAGCGATGACTACCGTTTTCGGGGCTTTGCGCCCCACCAGGGTATAAACGATACGCAGCGTATGGCTCCCGCCAAGCTGACGCAGCAGCGCAGTATTATCCGCCAAGCTTTCATTGAAACTGATGCGCGGGCCCCGGACCAAAGCCTCTGTGGCCGGCTCGCCCAGACTGCGTTTTTTCTCGCTCCCGGTAGCCAAGACGAAGACGCTGGGGCAGCCGTCGATCATAAGCCCGGCATTTCCTTTCCATAAACCGGGAAGCAAATCGCGCAAATTTCCTGCTTCGCCCAGCTCGCTGACGGTCAAGATGCGGTTTTTAATTTGCGACGGCAGGTCGTCCGCACAGCTTGGCATGGCGAAGTCGGACATCAGTACGGGTAAAATGTGCGTATCGATGTAGTTTTTGTCCGCAAGCTCCTTTACGATAATCAAGGCTGCCTGCGTATGCGATTCGCCAACTTGAAACGTTCGGATCAACAGGTCGTCATTTGGGCCTAACCTGTCCCGGATCTCCGACAAGTCCTTCTCGAACTTCCCGGTAAAGACATATAACCGCTCTTCCGTGTCGGGCTTGCCGCTGCTCCGGATTGTCATAGCCGACTTCAACCAAGCTCCCAGCTTGTACACACCATAGGGCGCCACACTGCACAGGACGGCTTGCAGCAACACTTCCCAATGGATCATATGAGTCGAAATGAATGTCCACATACATGTCGCCCCCCCATATTATGGTGAGCAGCCGGTTATCTTGTTATGCGGGACGCTGCATTATAAAAAAAATCCACCTATGTTTCCCATAGATGGATTGCCGTAACGGTTTCTATAATCTATGCTTATACCCAGCCTCTCCATTTGATGGCCTCGGCCATCCGTTTCAACCCTACGATATAAGCTGCCAATCGCATGTCCACTTTCTTTTCGGTCGAGGTCCGGTATACATTGTGGAAGGAAGTTGTCAATATTTTTTCCAGCTTGTCTTGAACTTCTTCCTCCGACCAGTAGTAGCCTTGGTTGTTTTGTACCCATTCGAAATAGGAGACAACTACGCCGCCCGCGCTCGCGAGCACATCGGGAACGAGCAGAATGCCGCGGTTCGTCAAAATTTCGGTCGCCTTGAGCGTCGTCGGTCCGTTCGCCGCTTCGACGACGATGCGGGCCTTAATATCGGGTGCATTCTCCTCCGTAAGCTGATTCTCGATCGCTGCCGGAACCAGAATGTCGCATTCCTGGACGAGCAGTTCTTTATTGGTAATTTGCTGGCTCTTAAAGTAAGGGGTGACCGTTCCGAACGAATCGCGCTTGTCGAGCAGCTCCGGGATATCGAGGCCTTCCGGATTGTACAAAGCCCCGTAAGCGTCGGAGATGCCCACGACCTTTGCCCCCGCCTCATGCAGGAATTGAGCCAAGAAGCTGCCTGCGTTTCCGAAGCCTTGAATGATGATGCGGGAGCCCGGAATTTCGATGCCTGCGATTTTGGCGGCCTCTTTCATGACGATCGTTACGCCAAGTGCGGTCGAGGACTCCCTGCCCGCGGAGCCTCCCAATACGAGCGGCTTGCCGGTAATAAAGCCCGGAGAATCGAACTCGCGGATGCGGCTGTATTCGTCCATCATCCAAGCCATAACCTGCGAGTTGGTGAACACGTCCGGCGCCGGAATATCTTTGGTCGGTCCGACCAATTGGCTGATGGCGCGGACATAGCCGCGGCTCAAGCGCTCCAGCTCGCGGAACGACATCGACCGCGGATCGCACTGGATACCGCCCTTTCCGCCGCCGTACGGAAGACCCGTAATGCCGCATTTGATGCTCATCCACATGGACAGCGCTTTAACTTCCTCTTCCGTTACGTCCGGATGGAAGCGAACGCCGCCTTTGGTCGGTCCGACCGCATCGTTATGCTGAGCGCGATAGCCTGTAAATACTTTAATCGAGTCGTCGTCCATGCGAACCGGAATGCGCACCGTCAGCAGCCGAAGCGGCTCCTTCAACAAGTCGTATACATCGTCCTTATACCCCATTCGATCGAGAGCGGTACGGATGACTTCTTGCGTTCTTTCGAACAAGTTGAGCTTCTCTTGCGCTTGCGCAGGTTCATTCTTATCGTTCTGTTCGTTCTTTACGATCAAGGACACGTGGACTTCCCCCATGTTGTTATATTGGTCAGGCTTGGGCTTGGCAGTTCGACATATGGCCGCACCCAACATTGGCCCTCAATAAGGTATAACACAAAAAGAAATATCGTACAATATATAATTATTTATAGCCTTATATTGAGTGAATAGTTTCCTTTATTGTGTTTCTTTTAGCATCGTTTCGGGCGATAAAGAAACCTGTATTGCTTCCGGCACGGTGGTTACAAAAGATGTGCCCCACCATGCCACCGTTGGCGGAAACCCCGCAAAAACATTTTTTGCTGTAAACAAAAGAAGATATCGCAAGACGTGAGTCTGGACGATATCTTCTCGGGGGCGCGCGCTCAGGACGGCAAGCTCTTCAACAAGAGCTGCGCTATAATAGGGCCGCTTCCTTCAAATGAATCCTGTAGCTCTTTACAAGCGTGTCGCCGTTGCGCATATCCTTGTCGAAGGCGCGCTCGAAGCCTAAACGCTCATACAATTTGACCGCGGACTCCATCATGTCCGACGTATGTAAATGCAGCGTAGCCGCCCCTAACGCGAGCAAGCGCCTGGCGCTTTCTTTAATTAACAGCGTCGCAATTCCCCGGCCTCTCACGGCCGGCGAAACGGACAGAAAGCGGATAATCGGCGATTGTATCCCAAGCTCCGGCATCCCGTAAGCGGCTTCGGAGGACAAGAACAGCTGCACGCTGCCGACCACCTTCCCCGCCAGCTCGGCGACAAGCCTGGCCGCGGGACCGTCTCCGTCGACGGAGGCCCGGATCGATTCCCGGTACGGCTCCCACCGGTCCGGAGGCAGCATCGTCCGGTACTGCTCATAAGCCTCCAGCATGACCGCGAGAATCGATTCCCGGTCAAGCTCCGTCGCATCGCGAATCCGAATGTTATCCGAGCTCCCCATAGCGCCTCACCCGTTTTCCTTAAGCTCCATCCGATGCGCCGGTTTGCAGCGAATCAATTTCCACTAAACACATCGGATATGTTGTATTTTTTTCACTGTATCATTCGGGCGGTTATGGCGTCAAGGTCCGGTTCATTGACATTTTCAATCGAAACCATAGAAAAGTTCGATCCTACGGCTGCAAATTTCCCCATGTCTCATGATAGATCAGATCCTGCAAGGAACGGCGCTTCTCCCATTGAGCCGTCTCCAGAATCGGCTTCTCCGGGTAATTCTCCGTATACCCGACCGACAGCAGCGCGACCGGCTCGATATGCGGCGGAATGCCCAGAATCTCGCGCACGTCGTTTTTCTTATAAAAGCTTACCCATCCCATAGCAAGCCCTTCCACACAGGCGGCCAGCCACATATTTTGGATCGCGCAGGCGACGGATAGCACGTCGGTCTCGGGAATCGAATTCCGGCCGAGCACGTGGGCGCCTCCCCGGGTAGGATCGCATGTAATGCAGATCGTCAGCGGCGCTTGCTTCAGCCCTTCCACCTTAAGGCCTAAGAATTGATCCTGACGCTGGCCTTCGTAATGGATCGCCAGCGCTCTTCTTTCCTTGTCCGCGGCCCAGGCCAGCCGCTCTTTCAGCGGCTGCGAAGTCACCAGAATAAAGTTCCAAGGCTGCATGAAACCGACGGACGGCGCATGGTGGCCGGCGTGAAGCACGTTCGTCACCGCTTCCTCCGGAATCGGGTCCGGCAGGAAAGAACGGACATCCCTTCTCGTATAGATGACCTTGTACAAAGCTTCCTTTTCCTGCTCCGTAAACATACGATCCCTCCCAGGGCGATTAATTATAAATCAAACCACCCGCTTTCTTGAATTCCTCGGACTTATCCTCCAAGCCTTTCTCGATCGCGGCGCGGTCTTCCAATCCGTGTTGTTTAGCATATTCCCGTATATCCTGCGTAATACGCATGCTGCAAAACTTCGGGCCGCACATCGAGCAAAAATGGGCCGTCTTCGCGCCTTCCGCCGGAAGCGTCTCGTCGTGGTACTCCAGCGCTCTTTCGGGATCGAGCGACAGATGAAACTGATCCCGCCAGCGGAATTCGAACCGCGCCTTCGACAGCGCGTCGTCCCGCTCCTGCGCGCCCGGATGGCCTTTGGCCAAGTCGGCCGCGTGCGCCGCGATTTTGTAGGCGATGACGCCTTCCCGCACGTCGTTCTTGTTGGGAAGCCCCAAATGCTCCTTCGGGGTAACATAGCACAGCATCGCCGTCCCGAACCAGCCGATCATCGCCGCGCCGATGGCCGAAGTAATGTGATCGTAGCCAGGTGCAATGTCGGTCGTGAGCGGCCCGAGCGTATAGAACGGCGCCTCCTGGCACACCTCAAGCTGCCGGTCCACATTCTCCTTGATCAAATGCATCGGCACATGGCCGGGGCCTTCGATCATCACCTGCACGTCGTGCTTCCAGGCGATTTGCGTCAGCTCGCCCAGCGTATCCAGCTCCGCAAACTGCGCCTCGTCGTTCGCATCGGCAATGGACCCCGGACGCAGGCCGTCCCCAAGCGAAAACGCGACGTCGTACGTTTTCATAATTTCGCAGATTTCTTCAAAGTGCGTATACAAGAAATTTTCCTGATGATGCGCCAGACACCACGAAGCCATGATCGACCCGCCCCGGGATACGATCCCGGTCACGCGCTTCGCGGTCAGCGGAATGTACCGCAGCAGCACCCCGGCATGGATCGTAAAATAATCGACGCCCTGCTCCGCCTGCTCGATCAGCGTATCCCGGTAGATTTCCCAGGATAATTCCTCCGCTTTCCCGCCGACCTTCTCAAGCGCCTGATACAACGGCACCGTCCCGATCGGCACCGGAGAATTGCGGACGATCCATTCGCGGGTCGTATGAATGTGCTTGCCGGTCGACAGGTCCATGACCGTATCCGCTCCCCAGCGCGTCGCCCACCGCATTTTCTCCACCTCCTCGTCGATCGACGAAGCGACGGCGGAATTGCCGATGTTCGCGTTGATCTTCACGAGGAAATTCCGGCCGATAATCATAGGCTCGCTTTCCGGGTGGTTGATGTTCGACGGAATGATCGCCCGGCCGCGCGCCACCTCGCTGCGCACGAACTCGGGAGTCACATTTTCGCGGATAGCTATATATTCCATCTCGGGCGTGATAATTCCTTTTTTGGCATAGTGCATCTGGGTGACATTGGCACCCGGCTTGGCCCGCAGCGGACGGCGCTGTGCACCGGGAAACCATTCCTGCCGCCGGGGCCCCTCTTCCTCCTTGAAGCCGTTGTCTTCCGGCTTTACCGCTCTTCCGTCATACGCTACGACGTCGCCCCGTTCCATAATCCAGCCCAGCCGATTGGCCGGAAGCCCCTGCCGGATGTCCGTCCGGATATCGCCGTCCGTGTACGGACCGCTGCTGTCGTATACGCGTACGGGCGCATTGGCCGTTTCCCCTTCCGCACTCACCGTCGGACTCAAGGCAATTTCCCGCATCGGGACCCGAATGTCGCTGCGGGAGCCTTGAACATACACCTTCCTGCTCCCGGGAAATCCCGTTACATCCGGCGTGGCATGCTGGTTTGGTTTGTTTTCGCTTGTCATTTTCAATTCCTCCTCGAATGAATGTGAGCAAGCGGGGAACGTAAAGCATACAAAAAAGACCGCAACGGCAAAGAAGCGGTCTTTGTGTATACAAAGGCTACGTGTTTCCTCCGCTGGCATTACCCAGATCAGGTTTAACGGTCGATAACATCCGGTTATCCTCTCAGCCTGGCTTCACCAAGCTCCCGCGCATATGAAGTTGTCAGTACAAGAATAACCTGTGGACCGATAAAAATCAACAGGAAAACTAAATTTTCTAAAAAGCCGGGACGACTGCCACGCCGTATTTGTCTTCGATAAACTTCTTCACCTCCGGCGTCGTCAAAGCGGCATCGAGCTTCTTCACCTCGTCCCGTATCTCGTCTCCCTTTCGCACGACGATGACATTGGCGTAAGGCGATTTCGAATCTTCCCGGAACAAAGCCGATTTCGGATCGATTTTGGCTTCCAGCACGAGGTTCGTATTGATAATCGCGCCTTCCAGATCGGGGAGCGACCGGGGCAACGTTGCAGAATCGGCTTCGACGAATTTCAGCTTTTTCGGATTGTCCGCGATGTCCTTGGGCGTCGCTTCATACGTCGTCAGGCCGTCCTTGAGCTTGATCAGCCCCTGCTGCTGCAGCAGCACCAGCGCGCGGTATTCGTTGGAAGGGTTGTCTGGAATGCCGATGCGCGCCCCTTCCTTGATCTCGTCCTTGGATTTCAGCTTGCTCGAATAGAAGCCGATAGGCTCCACGTGAACCTTAGTCGTGACGGCAAAATCATAGCCCTTCTCGCCCTTGACCGAATCCAGATAAGGAACGTGCTGGAAGTAGTTCGCATCGATCTGCTTGTCTTTCAGCGCAGGGTTCAGCTGTCCTTCGTCGTCAAAGACAACCACCTCGAGGTTGACCCCCTGCTCCTTCAGCTTCGGCTTGACGAAGTTCAAAATTTCCGCATGCGGCACGGCGGCCGCCCCGATTTTCAGCGTCGTTTCTTTCGCCGGCTTTCCCCCGCCTCCGGCATCGCCTTGCGCCGCAGATTTCGCGTCCGGGGCCTGCGCGGTGCCGCCCGAAGCGCAGCCCGAAGCAATAGCCCCGAACATAACCAAGATGGCAGCAAGAGAGAAAATACCTTTTTTGCCCATATCCACACCCTGCTTTCTATTATTGAAATGATGTGACGAAAACCCGCCGTTCCTTCACAACGCCATGTTCGCACTCTAATCCGGCTTGTATCGCTTTTTGTTGATCGATTTGGCGATGTAGTCGCCCGACCATTGGATGACCTGTACCAATACGATGATGATCAGGACGGTCGCGATCAGGATGTCCTCGCGAAACCGTTGGTAGCCGAAGCGTATGGCCAGGCTGCCCAGACCGCCCGCCCCGATCGCGCCGGCCACGGCGGTGAATTCCGTAATCGCAATGACCGCAATCGTCATCGCACGGACAAGCGCCGGCAGCGCTTCGGGAATCAGCACCCTGAAAATAATCGTGAACGGCGAGGCGCCGACCGCTTTGGCGGCCTCGATCTTGCCCGCGCTCACTTCCTTGAGCGAATTCTCGATCACCCGGCCCAGGAAGGGCGCCGCGCCGATCGAGAGCGAGACGATCGCGGCCGTCGGACCGAGCGAGGTGCCGACGATCAGCCTGGAGAGGGGCAGCAGCAGAATGATCAGAATGATGAAGGGCAGCGAACGGACGCTGTTGATGGCCGTACCGATGATTTTGTGCAGCAGCGGCGCTTCGAGAATGCCGCCCCTCTCCGTAACGACAAGCGTAATGCCCAGCGCAATGCCGAGAACGAGGGCGAAGACGGAAGACCAGAGCACCATGTAGACCGTCTCCCCAAGTCCCTGCAGCAGCAGCTCGATCAGATCGTCTCTCATATTCCCGCTCCCGTTCCTTCCATCACATACCGCCTCTCGCGGTAATGCTCCAGAATGCGGACGAATCTCCGCGCCGTATCGCTCTCGGGATTCAGGAACAGCTTGTCGACCGGTCCGGTCTCGACGATTCGACCGCTCTCGATCACCGCCATGCTGCGGCATATATGCTGCAGCACGTCGAGCTCATGCGTGATCAGGACGACGGTCAGCTTAAGCTGGCGGTTAATGTCCCTCAGCAGCTCCAGAATGGAGTAGGTCGTCTGCGGATCGAGCGCCGACGTCGCTTCGTCGCTGAGCAGCACGTCGGGCTCGTTCACGAGCGCTCTTGCGATGCCGACCCGCTGCTTCTGGCCGCCGCTGAGCTGCGACGGATAGGCGTTCTCTTTATCGCCAAGACCGACCAGATCCAGAATTTCCCGGACCCGCCCGCGGATGTGCGCTTTCGGATGCCCGGCGACCTGCAGAGGAAACGCGACGTTCTGGTATACCGTCTTCGCGTCCAGCAAATTGAACTGCTGAAAAATCATTCCGATTTTTTGCCGGGCCAGCCGCAGCTCCTTCCCGCTCAGCTCCGTAATGACCGTGCCCTCGATCTCGATGCTGCCGGCATCCGGCTCCTCCAACCGGTTGAGGCAGCGGATCAATGTCGATTTGCCCGCGCCGCTGAAACCGATAATGCCGAAGATATCCCCCTTTTCGATCCGCAAGCTGACGTTCTGAAGTGCAGGAAATGCGCCTGACGGCGTTTTGTACGATTTGCTAACATTGCGAATAACGATCATTCCTTCACCTGCTTCTCGGGATAAAAATAAAAAAACCAAGCGTTCCCCGAGGTCATAGCTCCGGGGAAGCTTAGTTTCCAGTGGACTGGTCAACTAATTGTACAAGTTGCTGCCGATCAATTCCGACTATACCGATTACATTTATTTAATTTAAAGGATGAACCGGGCGATGTCAACCATTTTTAACGCGGAATTACCGCGGAAATGGAGGAATTGACGGGTTTACAAGATCATGTTAAATTATAACAAATTAAACACATTGATTAACTCGGATATATGGAGGTATGACCTGTGACCCGCAAAAGACAAATCAAACTGTCCGCCTATTTGGTCGGCACCGGCATGCATGTCGCTTCTTGGCGGCATCCCGAAGCCCAGCCGGACGCAAGTATCGACATCGATTATTACAAGCGTCTCGCACAGCTCGCCGAGCGCGGAAAATTCGATATCGCCTTTATCGCCGACAGCCTCGCGATCAACGAAGCGTCCCATCCGAATATTTTGAACCGCTACGAACCGATCACGCTCATTACCGCGCTGGCGGGCGCCACTTCGAAGATCGGCGTCGTCGCCACCGCCTCGACCTCGTACATCGAGCCGTTCAATCTTGCCCGCCTCTTCATGTCGGCCGATCATATCAGCAAAGGCCGGGTCGGCTGGAATATCGTCACGACCCGGGACTTGTCCGGAAATACGGCGCTCAACTTCGGAGGCAAAGAGCACTACGAGCATTCGCTGCGCTATAAGCGCGCGGAGGAATTCCTCGAAGTCGTCAAGGGACTATGGGATTCGTGGGAGGACGACGCTTTTGTCCGAGACCAAGCGACCGGGCGGTTTTTCGACCCGAATAAGCTGCACCGCATCAACCACCATGGCGAGTTTTTCGCCGTACAAGGTCCGCTCAACATCGGCCGGTCCCCCCAGGGCCACCCTGTCCTCGTGCAAGCCGGCAATTCCGAAGCCGGACAAAGCTTTGCCGCAAGCACGGCGGAGATCGTATTTTCCATCAAATACGATATCGGCGATGCGAAGCAATTTTACCGTTCCTTCAAAAGCAAGGTCGCCGCTGCGGGAAGGTCGGCCGACGACGTATATATTTTGCAGGGCATCTCTCCGGTCATCGCCGAAACGGAGGAAGCGGCGATGCGGAAGCTGAAGCAGCTGGAATCCTACATTACCGAGGAGAAGGGCATCGGCTTCTTGTCCGACTATTTCAAAAGCGTCGATTTTACGGGAGCCACCCTCGACTCGAGGGCGGCCGACTTCGGACTGGACCGGCTGCCGGAAACGAAATCCGATTACATCAAGCACCGGCCCGTCATTGCGAGGGAAAACCCTACGCTGCGGGAGGTGTATTCCTTGCTGACCGGTTCGTTCAGCAGCGGGCATTTCGTCGGCACGCCGGAGAAAATTGCCGATACGCTCGAAACCTGGTTTACGGAAAGAGCCGCCGACGGCTTTATGCTGATGGCTCCCCTGCTTCCGGCTGGCTTGGAGGATTTCGTGGAGCACGTCGTCCCCCTGCTGCAGCAAAGAAGGCTGTTCCGTACGGAATACGAGGGCGGCACGCTGAGAGACCATTTTCACCTGCCGAAGCCGCAGAACCGGTTCGCTGTCCGAGCGGAGCAGGCGCAGCTTTAGCTTGCATGAATGACAAAAAGACCGGCCTCCTTCACCCTGCGAAGGAGTTCCGGTCTTTCGTCGGAAGGGAGGACAGCCGCCGTCTTTCCGGACGAGAAGACCTTCCGTTTACATTTGCAACACGCTGAGCTTATGGTTCACCTGCTCGACCAGCTTCCGCGCGTCTTCTTGATTGTTCACCACGTCGGTCCGGTCCATATCGACGATTAGCACGTCGGACAGCTTGTAATAGTTCATCAGCCACTCGTCGTACCCTTTCCACAAATACCGGTAATACTCGACAAGCGATTCGTCCTGCTCGAAATCGCGTCCGCGCAGCGATATGCGCCGCAGCACCGTCTCGAACGAGCCTTTCAAATACACCATCAGATCGGGAGCTTTCTTCGGCAGCTCCTCCAGCTCTTCCAGCATATTGTTCGCAAGGTTCTCGTACACTTGAAACTCCAGATCGTTGATGCGTCCGAGCTCGCGGTTTACTTTTGCAAAATACCAGTCTTCGTAGATGCTCCGGTCCAACACGTTCCGGTCGCTCCGCAGCGCCTTCTTAATCGATTTAAACCGGCTGTCCAGAAAGTACAGCTGAAGTAAAAACGGGTACCGGCGCTTCTCGATCTCTTCCTTCGATGCCGTATAGAAAAGCGGCAAAATCGGATTATCGTCCACGCTCTCGTAAAATACTTCCGATCCAAGCTCCCGCCCGAGCAATTCGGCTACGGATGTTTTCCCCAGACCGATCATCCCCCCGACAACAATCACTGACATTGTCCCCTTTCTCCTTATGCCGCTTCCGAGAAGCTTATCTTTTTATCAATGCGCGTTCATGGTTTAAAAACAACTGCTCTATTATAGCAGGAACGCCCGGTTTTGTCTCAAATAACGATCAACGGCCGCACGTTCGCATCCAAAGAAAAAAGCGGTCATGGCGACCGCTTCCGTAGCCTAGCCTTCTTCCGTTAAAGCGAGGAACTGCTTCACGTCTTCGATGGAAAGATCGACCGCCTGCTGCCAAAACTCCGGCTGCTCCAGGTCCACTCCCAAGTGCTTGCTCGCCAGCTGCTCGACCGTCAGGCGGCCGGTGTCCTGCAGCAACGCAATGTACTTCGCCTCGAACGACTCGCCTTCCCGGCGCGCACGCGAGTAGATGCCCGAGGAAAACAAGAAGCCGAACGTGTACGGGAAGTTGTAGAACGGCACGGAGGTCCGGTAAAAGTGCGACTTCGCCGCCCAGAAATGCGGGTGGTACTCGCTCAGAGCGCCGCAGAACGCGTCTTTTTGAGCTTCGATCATCAGCTCGTTCAGCCGGTCCGGGCCGACGAGTCCGGCCTCGCGCTCCTCGTAGAACCGCGTCTCGAACAGGAACCGCGTATGAATATCCATGAAAAAGGTGACGGCCCGCTGAATTTTATCCTTCAGCAGGAACAGCTTGCGCTCCCGCGTCTCCGCCTGCTTCAGCGCCGCGTCGCTGACGATCAGCTCGGCAAAGGTCGAAGCCGTTTCCGCCACGTTCATGGCGTAGCGCTGCGTCATCGGCGGAAGCTCGTTCATCACATGCTGATGAAACGCATGGCCAAGCTCGTGCGCCAGCGTCGACAGGTTCCCCGCCCCGGAGTAGGTCATGAAGATCCGGCTTTGCTTGCTGACCGCGAACGAAGTGCAAAAGCCTCCGGGCCGTTTGCCCGGGCGGTCCTCCGCCTCGACCCAACGCTGCTCGAACGCGCGCACGGTAAAGTCGGCGAGCTGCGGCGAGAACCGGCGGAACTGCTCCTCGATCATGACGGCTGCCTCATCGTAAGAGACGTCCGTGTCCTTGCCCCCAAGCGGCGCATTCAGATCGGACCAGCCAAGACGCTCCACGCCCATCAGCTTGGCGACCCGCTCCAGATAAGCGATAAATACCGGCTTGCTCTTCTCGATGACATCCCACATCGTCTGCAGCGTTTTCCCGGTCATTCGGTTGTCTTGAAGCGGCTCGCGGAGCACCGAATCCCAGCCCCGGTGCTTGTACAGCTGGAGACGGAAGCCTGCAATCCGGTTCAGCGCATCGGCGCAAAAATCTTCCTGCGCCGTCCACGTCTCCTCCCATTGCCGAAACAAACGCCCCCGCTTCTCCCGATCCGGCTCTTTGAGCATTTGGTTGAAAAACTGCCCGACCGAGAGCACGGCGGTATTTCCGTCTTTCTCGTAGGGAAGCCGGATTTGCTTCACGATCGTACTATACAAGGCGCTCCAGCCATGATAGCCGTCTACGGCAAGGTCGTTCACCAACGTTTCTTGCTCCAGCGGCAGCTTGTCTCTTACCTGCGTCCGGCGTTCCTCCAGATTGAAAGCGAGCTCGGCCATGGCTCCGCTGCCGGCCCATTGGGCGAAGACGGGGTCCGGCATCTCCGCAAGCAGCACGTCGAAGCGCGTCATGGCGGACTGGTAGTTTGCCTGAATGCCGTCCAACCGGCCGCCAAGCCGAACGGCGCCCCGGTCCGCCTGGTTTTGCGCGGACAGGCAGACGATAAAGGCGGCCGCTTGACGCAGCCGCGTTTGCAGGTCCTGCAGCCGTTCGACGAAGCTCTGCAATGCGGCGGCCGCTTCTGCGGTCTGCGGCGACGGCAGAGCGTCCAGCTCGCTGCGGAAGCGGTTCGTGTCGGCTTCAAGCGCGTTCATATACTGCGCAAATTCGGGAGAGTCGCTGCCTCCCGGGAAAAAAACGTCCAAATCCCAAGTTTGCTGCAAAGGTCGGTTCATCCAAGGGAACCCCTTTCGGATAAAAGTATATGGAAGCGGAGAGTCATGCGAAAAAGTGCGTACTTCCTTTTTATTCTACAAATGGTCAATTCACCCTTCCGAGAACCCGCGCTTCGGTTCTGCAACCGCTCAACCGGGGATAGCGATGAAAACGGCGCAGAAGAAATCTGCAAACCGATCCGCTTTGATGAAAAAAATCAACGAACATCCAACGCGTACAGCGCATTTATAATTTTCTCCACATTATGCGTCAGGGAATGCACATCCGTATGAATGGTCAATTCCGCATGCTCCGGGGGCTCGTAGGCATCGGATATACCGGTAAAATTCGGAATAAGCCCAAGCCGCGCTTTGGCGTACAGACCTTTGACGTCCCGCCTCTCGCATACCTCCAGCGGACATTCGACATAAATTTCCATAAACCGGGACAGCACCGATCTCGCATAAGCTCTCATGCTGCGGTACGGCGTGATGGCCGACACGAGCACGATTGCGCCGCTGTCGGCATGCGCTTTGGCGAGCTCGACGATCCGGCGTATATGCTCAAGCCGGTCGGCCGGTGCAAAGCCCAAATCGCTGGACAGCGTCTTGCGCAGCTCGTCCCCGTCCAGCCATTCGACCCGGCGTCCCTGTTCGCGCAGAACGGATGCCGCCTCCCGCGCGGTCGTCGTTTTCCCCGAGCCGGACAGCCCGGTAAACCAAAGGACGGCGCCTTCCCTTTCGTTTAAAGACCGCATGGCGACGCCTCCTTCCCGGCATACTGCCCATCTGAACTGGGAATTCGCTCCAATATTCCTTTTCCGTAAATCGACTCCATAGCCAGCTCGGGCATATGTACGTATCCGATGTAACAGCCGCACGTTTTCATCCGGCACGGTCTCTCCGCGGACAATCGTTCCAAGCCGTCGCGATACAGGTTCCCGATCACTCCCCGGTCCTTATAGCAGCGCTTGACCAGCCCCGAGCCCGTCACGAAAAACACGCGGCTTCCCGTGGCGCAGGGCTTCCCCATGCTGTCATAATCCCGCGCGTTCCACTCGAAATAAGGGTCGATCTCGCGAAAGGCCGCCATCTCCTCGGCCGAATAGTACGCCGGCTGGTCCTTGTAGGCGTTCACCCACAAGTAAACCTCCTGGGGCAGCGCACGGCGCAGCGAACGGATCGGCTCCAGATAGCTTTTGATCCCGACGGAGCCGACGCTGAAAGAAATCCCTCTGTCGTAAAGCTGTGCGCACTGGGCGAGAAACGACGCTTCGCTCGTTTGACCGGGATGATACGTGACCCAAAACGCTGCCTTTTCTTTGTTCAGCCCGCTTGTCCAATCCAGCTTGACGGACAAGTTCGTCTGGATCGCCACTTTGTCGACGTGCTCCAGATGGGACAGCTCCGTTAACGCCTCGCGGTACCACCGGTGAACCAGCGCCTCGCCGTACGGATTGAAGAAGAGGGACAGACGTCTGCCGTCCGCCCCCTGCTCCCGCACCCATGCCACAAACCGCTCCAGCTGCGCCTTGTCCTTCGCCAGCGTCTCGCGGCTGTCCGTCGTTTTGCTGAACGGGCAATACGGACAATCGTAGTTGCAGGAGGACAGCGCGCCCCGGTAATACAGCGTCGTGCTTACACGCATACGTATTCCTCCATCCGCTCCCTGACCTCGGCTGAAATCAGCCAGTCGCCGATCGCATCGGAATATCCCATGCCTTCGTCCGTCAGGCGCATCGTCCCGTCTTCCAATGTGGCGAACCCGGCGGCCAGCAGCCGGCTCAGCTCGGGACGGTCGGCGAACGGATCGCTGCCGAACCTCGCTTCATAAGCGCGCCGCTCCAGCCCTTCGCGGTGGAGCAGCGCCTTGATCACGAAACGGCGCTGCTGCTCGGCCAGGTTCAGGACGTAGCCGTAATCGGCCGTATCGTAGCTTGACGCGGAGACGTAGTCGGCGATAATGCTTTGGGTCGCCTTGTAGCTTACGCCGTAGCGGGAAGCATAATGCACCTCCCTCGTGTACGAACGCGCGCCGCAGCCCAGACCGACCATCCCTTCCTCCTGACAGCCGTAAGGCAGCAGGTTCTTCCCGGACTTCGCGTCCGGCTTGGCGAAACGCCGCATCGAGAACGCCTCGTAGCCCCTCTCCTTCAAGCGCCCGCAAGCCGCACGGTACATATCCAGCCGGCGGTCCTGCCCACTTCGGCGCAGCTCCTCCGGTTTCAAAATCGTGTTCTCGCGCGTATACAGCGGGTAGATGAAAATTTCCTCAGGCTCGTATTCCAACGCCCGATCCAGCGAGTACAGCCACGACTTCACCGTCTGGCCGGGCAGCCCGTAAATCAGATCGAGATTGAGCACGGCAAAGTCGTAGCGTTTCAACACTTCCAGCGCACGCCTCACTTCGCCCGGTTTTTGCGGGCGGTAGATCGCAGCCGCTTCGGCTTCGATGAAGCTTTGAATGCCCATGCTCACCCGGTCGACCTTCCGCTCCTTCAGCAGCTTCATTCGCGCATCGGTCACGGTGTCCGGGGACGTCTCGACGGAGATCGAGGCACAGTCCGGATCGAGGCCCATGACCTGCTCCGCGATATCGAACAAACGTTCGAGCAGCCGTTCGTTCAGCAGCGTCGGCGTCCCGCCGCCGATCGCAAAGCGGGAAAACGGCCGATGGGCCACCATGGGCGCCCACTGTCTGGCCTGGCGCTCCAGTGCGGAGACATACTGCTCGTGCGCGTCGGCGCTCCGGTCCGGCAGCGTAAACAGATTGCAGAAGCCGCACCGGGCCGCGCAGAACGGAATGTGCATATATAAAAAGAACGACTCCCCGCTTTCCCGCTTCCACAGCTCGTGCAGCGGCAGCGGCGGGTTCAGTTCGCGATAGGCCGTTTTATGCGGATAGGAGTACAAGTAAGACCGGTACGGCGATGCGGCGATCTGCTCCGACCAGCGCCGGATGTCTTCTGATTCCCGGAATTCCACTTGATGCCCCTCCTTTGTGTGGCTGTTATATCTACAAAATAAACTCCCGGTACGGCACGTTCCATACGACTTCGTGCGCCAGCCGGTGTCCGTGATACCCGTCCTCGCCGTAAGCGGTCCCGTGATCGGAACAGACGATGCAGAACGTCTTGGCCCGCGCACGCATCGCCTCGAACAGCCGTCCGAGCTGTCCGTCCACATAGCGCAGCGCCGCCCGCTGGGTTTCGACCGAATCGCGCTTGGCGCCGGGCACGAAATAATGGTTCGGACCGTGTATGGCGCTCACGTTCATGAAGAGAAACAGCCTTTGGCCCGGTTCGGCTGCGCCGATCAGCTTCAGCGCATGGTTCACCTGATGCTCGGTGGAGCGCGGATTCGTTACGCCGAACGTCTGACGCCAGTAGCTCTCTTGAAAATACGACGGAAGCACTTTCGCCAGCGCTACTTTTTTCGTAAAAAAAATAACGCCGCCGATACAGATCGTCCGGTATCCTTCCGCGGCAAGGCCGGAGACGATGTCGGGCGTATCGAACAGCCAGGTGTTCGGGCTGGTCGGCAGTCCCGTATGTTTCGAATGGAACAGCCGGACATGGCTGGCTTTATCCGTATTCGCGGGCGTCGGCAAAAAACCGCCGAAGAAAGCGTGATGCGCGGCATACGTAAAGCTGCCCGGCGTATGACGCCTTTCCCAGCCGCCCGTGCCGCACAGGTTGGGGCAGTTCTCTTCCTCCAGCTTCGCCACGTCGTAGCGCAGCGTGTCAAGCGTCACAAATAAAATGTCGTGCGTGCCGACAATGTCGTTCATATTGATGGTCATGCTTCATTCATCCTTTAACATGCGGGTCATTTGCCATTCATAGGTGTCCATTCCTTCGTAACGGACGTTCAGCAGCAGATCGCCGAACGGATTGATATCGACAATATAAGGACGCAAGCCGCCTTTGGCAAGAAGCACATCGATTCCCGCCACTGCGGAACGCGGAAACAGCGACGCAACCTGCTCCCCGGCCTCGGCCACCGCCTGAACGGCAGCCGCGGGCAGCCCGAGCTCCTCCAGAGCCGCCCGCTCGTTGCGCAGGTGCAGGTTCGTGATCGGCGTGCGGCTGAGCCGGGCAACCCGGTGGCACGCTTCGCCGCCGACGACGAGCTGGCGGATATCGAACGCACGCCCGCCATGGGAAGCCTTCTGCACCCACTGCTCGACGTGCATGCCTTGAGCGCCCAGCCAATTCATGATTTCGCGGATGATCGGGCGTTCACGGTACCTGCGGATACGGCGCGAATTGTAATATATCCGTTCGTACCCATGGCGCTCGAAGCCGATCGTCGTGTCGGCCAGTTCCGCTCCGGTAGAAGGGTTAATCTGATAAGCCAGCACGCCGGAGGCCGAAGAGCCGAACGCGAGCTTGACGAAGACGCGCCGCATGCCGGCCCGCTCCATCGCTTCGCGGAGCTGGTCGTAGCTCCGGATGGAGCCTGCCTCCCCGGGAGCCGGCGGAACCCTCACGCCCCGGGAGCTGAGCAGCCTGTGGCAGCGGCGCTTGTCGAACATGACCGCGATTTCCTGCGGATCGTTCGTCCAGCTCGCTTCGGGCGCCGTATCGGCCAAGTCGGCACGAAACCCGGACAGCATACGGCAGAAGCCGCGAAACCATTGCGAAGGGTAGTAGATGCGTCCCGGCTGTTCAGGCAGGTTCCGGGCTGCTTGCGCCGAGATGACCGGCATCGGGAGAAACTCCGGCAATGGGAACAGCTCGTCCGTTTCCCCGCCGTCGGCCGCGCCGAGCGCGATCAGCTCGCGCTCCACCGGGAAATACTCGCCGGGCGAGTCCAGCCGGACAAGGACAGGCTTGCCGCCGGTTACCTCCCGCCAGCGGACGCGTCCCTGCAGCAGGTCGAGATAGGGCACGACCTGCGCCGGAGGCATCCCGAGCCTCCGGCGCGCTTCCTGCAGCATCGTCGTCCTCCGGTTACCGGGATTGCCAACAACAATCAGCGGACGGGGCATCTACTCCGTGACCGCCGGATAGCGCCAGTCGTCGTCATCGTCGCTCTGCTGCTGGTCGCTGACATCGACGGACATGCCCGACGTTTGCCAGCGTTTTATCATCTCGTCCGACATGTAGTGGTAGTTCAGGTCGAGGAACGAGAGCTTCCGGACGCGTTCGCTTGACAACAGCGCTTCGGCGCCTTTGTCGCTAAGGGTTCCCAGCGATAAATCGAGCGTATGCAATTGGTCCAGAATCGGCGAATTCGCAATCTCCATCGCGATTTCGTCTTGAATCTCGCTGTCTTTAAGACCGAGATAGGTCAGCTTGGGAAAGCGTCCCGGCTCCATAAACGGCTTGATGTCCTCCAGACTGCCGTCGAAGCCGTAGTCCTCTACGCCGAGATAAAGCTCCAGCTTGCGCAGCTCCGGCAGCTCGGCGTCGCGAAGATCGGCGAGCACTGCCTTGCTCAAGCCGCCGCAGATAATCACCAATTCCTCCAGCCGTTCGTGCTTCAACGGCTTTAAGGACAAGTCGGTGCTGCCTTTAACCCAGAACGAAGCCAGCTGCGGAAACGCCTCCAGAATCGGAGCCAGGTTCGTCTGCATAATCCACGAAATTTCGCATTCCTCCGAGTCCATATCCCCGATAAACAGCTTGCGCAGCGCCGGGAAAGCGTCTTTATGCCCGATCAAGGTATCCACGAACGTATCGGGACCTTCTTCATAGGCTTGTCCCCACGAGCCGATCGTCAGCTCAACGACCTCCCGGCTCTCGGGCTTCCCGGCCAACTGCTCGATTAACTGATCCATGCGCATTCCAGCTTCATAATCATCATAACCGATTTCCAAACGGACTTCCGTCATCGATAACCCTCCCACAATCTGCCATACTATCTTCTAAACTATCATCCGGTATTGGTTTCGTCAATCCGAACAAAACGTGCGTCGTACCGGAGATGCCGGGTCAAGAGATTTTTCATTCACTTTAGAGAATTTTCTGTAAATTTTGTTGACAGCGAACAAACGTTTGGTATAATAGAGAACAAGAACGCATGTTCCTATTTCCTGAGAGGAGTGTAGATACGATGGTGACGAATGTTAGATTTATCGAACGGGACTACTACAAAAATGTCATGGCGGAAAATGGAGAAAACCTGACGGAGCAGCAGATCGAAAAAATTTTGGACGCATCCGAGCCGTCCTGGGCCGATCTTACCTTTAAATTTTTCGAGAACGGATCGATGATCATCATCGACAACCATACCGAGCTACAAGTCCCTCTCAGCAGTTTGAGCGGAGCGGCATGCGAGTTCTACGCCCAGCAGCGGATTAAGATGATTAAAGCCAAGCTCAGAAATCAGAAAATTACGGAAGCATCCTAAACAAATTAAAGCAAAAAGCCCGCGCGTCTCCGGGGTTGTCCCTTCGTTCCGCAACGGACCTCTATTCTTGTTATATTTATACCGACTATACTTGAACAAGTTATTCCGCGTAGGCTTTCAGGACAATGACCGCATTGTGTCCGCCGAATCCGAAGGAATTCGATATGCCGATCTTTAACTTGGCTTGGCGCGCTTCATTCGGCACGTAATCCAAATCGCAATCCGGGTCCGGTTGTTCCTGATTTATCGTCGGAGGAATGATCCCCTGCCCGAGGCTCTTGGCCAATGCAATGGCTTCCGCCCCGCCGGCCGCGCCCAGCATGTGTCCGGTCATGGACTTATTGGCGGTTACCGGAATCCGGCAGGCGTGTTCGCCGAACAGCTTCTTGATCGCCATCGTTTCGGACTTGTCTCCCAGTTCCGTACTCGTCGCATGCGCGCTGATTACATCCACTTCCTCCGGCTTCACGTTCGCTTCGCGAAGCGCCGATCTCATGGCCTGGTAAGCCCCGATCCCCTCCGGATGGGTGGCAACGACGTGATAGGCATCGGAGCTGGCCCCGTAACCAATCACCTCGGCGTAGATTCGAGCGTTCCGACGCTGCGCATGGGAGAGCGACTCCAGTACCACAATACCCGCTCCCTCGGCCATGACGAAACCGTCCCGTCCCGCATCGAACGGACGGCTTGCTCTCGCAGGCTCATCGTTTCGGCCGGACAAAGCGGTAGCGTTGCCGAAGCTGGCAAGCGATATTTCCGTCACGGCGGCTTCCGCACCGCCGGCAATGACCGCATCCGCGCCGCCTGCCCGAATTAGCCGGAAGGCTTCGCCGATGGCCGTATTTCCGATGGAGCATGCGGTTACCGGAGACAGAGTAGGTCCCAGAGCGCCATATTTTATACTGATCATCGCTGCAGCCATATTCGATATCATCATCGGCACCAGCGTCGGACTGACCCGCTCCGGTCCCCGGTCGCGCAGAATCCCGTCCTGCTCCAGCAGCGTTTGAATGCCTCCGATGCCCGATCCGACATACACGCCCAGTCTTTCCCGATCTATTTTGTCAAGCGCCAAGCCAGAATCGTCCAACGCCTGCTCCGCGGCAGCCAAAGCAAACTGGCAAAACCGATCCATCCGCCGCGCTTCTTTGCGGCCGAACCGTGCATCGGCGTCAAATTCCCGGACAAGCCCCGCAATTTTCGTTTTAAAGCGGGATATGTCGAACGTATCGATCCGGCTGATTCCCGATTCCCCCCGGCACAATCGGTTCCAAAAGGTCTCCACTTCATGCCCGAGCGGCGATATAATTCCCATCCCTGTTAACACGACTCGTTCCATCGTATTCCTCCCTTTCGTTCATCGGTTACGTCCTATGTTGTCATACTCGTTATCCTATTACAAGTTGCAGTTTATTATAGTATAATGACTACTAGGTTAACGAACGAAAAGGCGGAATCGAAAGTGAATCATCAAACGAGGCTTCAAGCGTTATCGGCTTTTTTGAAGGCACAGCGGGCCAAAGTGCTCCCGCAAACGGTCGGGCTTCCGGCGGGAACGCGCAGACGCACCCCGGGATTGCGACGCGAGGAAGTTGCCCAACTTGCCGGGGTCAGCCCCACGTGGTATACCTGGCTTGAGCAAGGACGGGATATCAAGGTATCCAAATCGGTATTGGACTGCGTCGCCACCGCCCTGCAGCTTACCGTGGACGAGCGCAAATATTTGTTCTCGCTTGCCCTGGAAACCGGAGCAGGCGCCCATACGCTGGTGGAAGAGCTGTCCGAGATCAGCCCCTCGCTGAGGAGAATATTGCAGGAGCTGCGCTTTTGCCCGACCATCATCTCCGACCGCCGCTGCCATATTGTCGGCTGGAACGAAGCGGCTTCGCATGTGTTTCTCGACTTCCAACACATTCCCGTCGAGCAGCGGAACATGATCCGGTTATTGTTTACACGAAAAGAATTCCAGCGCCTTGCGGTGAACTGGGAGCATTTTGTCCGCGGTTTTCTTGCTATTTTCCGGGCGTATTACGGACAATACGTGGAGGATGAATGGTACGGCCGGTTTCTTGCGGAGATGAAGGAGGTTCATCCGGATTTCGACCGGCTGTGGGAGCAGAGCGAGGTCAGCTCGGCCCCGGAAGTATTAATCGAATTCAGGCATGCCAAAGCGGGCAAGATGCTGTTTCACCTTACCTCGCTGCAGGTTCAAGGAAGCTCCGATCTGCGATGCAGCATATATACGCCTGCGCCCGATTCCTCGACGGAAGCGAAACTGAAGCAGTTGATGGAGCGCAGCTTGACGTCGAATGAAACCACCCGCTCGTAATACGAAACTTCCGTAAATACAACGGTCGCCGTTGACTGTGCGACATAAGATTGAACGTTTAATCTGAGCGGCCGACTTGGGCCGGATAGCCATATCCCAAAGCGCAGTCTGACGATACTTCGCAAATATGGTACAATGAAAACAGCCAAATGACGAAGGAGAGCAGCCATGGCGCGCAATCATAGGTTGGTAACCGATGCGGATTTCCAGGAAGCGATGGAACGCGAAGCATCGATCCGCGTATTTCAAGACGACCATGTGGTCGGTTCCGGCGGGGTCATCACCCGCTTCGACAACGATACAGTCGTGATTCAGTCCGGGATCAGCGATGTCGCTTATCACCGCAGGGATCTATGCGAATTTTTCGAGATGAGAAAAAGGTAGAACACGCCAAACAGCCCGTTACTTGAACTCAAGTCCGGGCTGTTCTTTTTGGGACGATTCCGCTTCTTTAATGCTCAGGCTTGGACAAACGGATAATATCGAACACAGGGACCTTGCGGCCTGTCTCGTCGTGAATAAGCGCATCCCCTTCAATCTTGTCGATATAAAGCACTCCGTCCAAATGGTCCATTTCGTGTTGAATGCAGCGCGCCAGATATCCTTCCGCTTCGAGAACGAACGTCTCGCCTTGCCGGTTCAAGCTGCTGATCTTGACTTGACTGGCCCGCTTCACGATACCGGAATGTCCGGGAAACGACAGGCAGCCTTCCAGCCCGATCTGCTCCCCGGACATTTCCAGCATGACCGGATTGATGAGCTCAATGAGCCCGTCGCCGCAATCCATCACAATCACCCTGCGCAAAAATCCGATCTGCGGCGCCGCAAGTCCGGCCCTGCCTTCTGCGGCATACAGCGTATCGATCATATCGTCAAGCAGCTTAAGAATTCTCGAATTTACCTCTTCCACCGGCTTGGCCTTTTTTCGAAGAACCGGGTCGCCGAACGGCAGTATTGTTTTTTCGGCCATCACGTAACGCCTCTTTTCATATTAAATGGATGCGCTTCTGACTTGGGACGGCGTATGCACCCACAAGTCGTTCGGTGTACAGTCCAAAGCCGTACATAAAGCGTCCAGCGTCTCGGCTTTCATCTGCTTCGGCTGTCCGGTCAACAGGGCGCTGATCGAAGGGGCGGACAGTTCGTAGCCTGCTTTTTCCTTCAACAGCCGGGCCAGCGCAGCCCCTGTCCAGACGCCCCGCTCCGCCATCACCTTTCTTAACATCCATACGAGCATGAGCCTCCCCCTTCCGAACGTTACTTAGGCAGCTCCTAATTTTATTAGGCAACACCTAATATATCACATCGGCTGCCAATAATAAATAACTTGGGCGGATTATCATTGAAAAAAAGAGGAACGCCGTCAAAGCTGACGCACATTCCTCTTCCTTGCGTTGCGGGCGGTCTTTACTTTTCCCGCCTATATCCCCGCTCGCCGTACGGCTGAAGCCGCATTGTGGCCGTTCTATGCGGCTCGACAAAGGCCGGCGCATGCCTGTCCTTTTCTCTAAGCAGCTCTATCATCGCCAAATACACCTTGGACTGGCGCTCTTTTTCCTTCAAAGCGAAGCGGTGATTGCGGATGGTGGATGCGCTGCCGATGCCCATTTCCTTCTGAATGTCCGCATCGCTCATCCCTTGGTAAAAGTGCCGGAGCAGACTATTTTGATGATCGGTCAGGCCGGTCAGCTTTTTATCAAGCCCGATCAAATATTCGAACACCGAGCCATGGGTGTTTTCTATATGAACCCGCGTATAGCGTTCCGCCTCATAGAGCGTGCCTTCGTCCGGATAAATAATGCCCTTCTCCACCGATTTGCCGCAGAGCAAGCAGAGATAACGGTCCGTCTCCTCCGCGTAACCCCGCTTCAACTCTTCCAGCGATGCATTCCAAAACTGTTCAGACAGCTGCATAAAACAAACACATCCTCATATCGTTTACCAAACAATAGACATAATAATACATCGTTTATATTTTTGTCAACGATTGCGAATAACATCTACTCTATCACATACGCTTTGAGCCTGTTATTGGACAAACTTGCTGAAAATATAGATAATTAGTATTGCCATCCAATAATCAGCCAATCCCCCAGCCGATGGGGAAATAAATGAGGGAAATCCATGAAGAAAAAGATATAGCAAAGTGCGCGCTGTTTAAGCGCCTCCAAGAGTCTCGCGGTAAAACAAATTCGGATAAACCATTACGATGCCGTTAGAATCAACGGTAATGTTCTCCACAAAATTCCCGCTCCGATATTGAAACACCGACGAATCCTTCCCGCTTTCCAGCAAGGTATATTGCTGTTTTACCTGTTTATAGGTCAAATTCGCGGCAGAAATGTAGACCACTTGGATTTCCTGCTGCTGCAATGGCTCATACGATAATCGGTTAATCGGAAGCGTGTTGGTAAAGGGAGTGCATGAAATATCGATATCGATGCAGCCCGACAATTCCGAAATGACTTGTCCCTCTGCGTCTTTCCAGATCCCGCGGCCGTCAGATGAGAGACTCAAGCCTTGGTCTTCTCCTTCTCCCAAGTAACGCATATTGACCGCTCTGACGACCCAGCTTTTATCAAGGGCGATATCGTATTTCATTCTGAAGATACCGTTGTGATTATGACTTCCGATAACAATACTATCTATGATAATTTGGTTGTGTTCCTCTTTGACTTTAAGATGTTCATACCCGATCCCAGCGCTTGGTCTCCAAACCATATCCGCAGGCAGCATAAGTCAATCCTCCCACCATTTGTTCACACAGGAAGTTTATCATGTTCTCCGAACCTTGTTAAGAGCGTATTTAAAAGCCTTCCTCGTTCCGGCGGAGCAAGTCCCGGACGGCCGCATCCACGGCATCGGTCAGCGAGTAGCGGGCGGCAATGCCTTGCCGGCGAATTTTACCGTCATTCCATAACCGGTTGACGGTGAAGCTTTTTATCGCAAAAGGGGTCAAATGAAGCTGCGCCAACTGCTCCTCCGTCGGGCTTTCCGGAATCCGTATCGTTGCGGCAGCTTTTCCGGCGGCGCGATCGATCTCGGCCTTCAGTCCGCTCCAGGTCGTATCAAACCCTTTCAACAGGTAAGCGTCACCCGCTTGCCCCTTCATATCCAGGGTCCCGAGCCATGCCATCGCCCGGCCGATATCGCGCGTATCGATCAGCGAAACCCGGCCGTCGCCGTCGCCGACGATCGGATATTGACCCTGTGCATGCGCCCGGAACAGCCTCGAGAAAAACGACGAAACATCCCGGACCCCGATCGTACTGGCCGGACGCAGCAGAATCGTTCCGATCCCGGCTTCCCGCCCGGTTTGCCGGGCCACTTCCTCCCGCTTCACGGCCAACGCTTGAATCGGATATTCCGGCACGGTCATATAAGATTCGTCAATCGGGTCTCCTGTCCGGAAATCGTACATGACGATCGTGCTTAGCTGGACAAAGCGTCCGGCCCCTTGGGAAGCAGCCGCTTCAATTAACCTCCGGGTCAGCTTGACCTCCACCTCGGCTTCCGCGTCGATGACCATGTGCAGCTTTGCATCCGCCGTACAATTATAGACAATCTGGTGCCCGCGGATGGTATTCGCAATGGAAGAAGGATCGGAAAAATCAACGCGGACAACGTTCACTCCCAGGCTTTCCAAAAAAAACGTATTGCTCCGCTCACGAACGGCCGCGGTCACCTCATGCCCGGCCAACACCAATTGCTCCACCGTATGACTCCCGATAAATCCGCTGCCTCCAAACACGACTGCTTTCATTCATGCCATCCCTTCATTTTATCAAGTTTAAACATATGAACGCATTTGATAAAAAAAATTAGTGGCTTTCCTCCACCGCAACGATCAAATCTTTGATCAGCTGCAGCGATCCGCGCAGATTTTTGCTTAAGCGATAATATTTCTCTTTGCCGCTGCGGTCGAAGTCGATCAAATCGGCCTGTCTTAAAATTTTTAAATGATGGGAGATCGCAGGTCTGGAAATAGTCATGCGCTCGGTAATTTGATTGACATTCAAGCTGTTTAGCTCAAGCAAAAGCGCAACGATCTGCTGCCGGTTGACATCGCCCAGAGCCTGGAAGATCGGCGTGCTCAATTTGAACTTTTCCAGAATCGCCTCTTTGTTCGTACACTCGCGCTTTTCGATCATCATCACCTTATAGGTTTAAACTTTTAAACATGTTTATATTGTACTGCATCATTTTTACTCATGCAACCCATTCGTTCCTTTGCGGATTCCCGGCTCATTTTCTCGACTCGAAGAAACGCACCATGATCAGCAAAATCTCGCAAAAAACCTTCCATATCACAGCGGCCGACACAAAAGCGACAAAGCCGTACACGACTCCCTTCGGAAGATCGTTTACCGCCTTGGACGTATAAAAATATCCTTCTTTTACCATTGCCATATAAGTATTTGTCGCGTAGATTTCCGTTCCGAATTGCTGGGCTTTATAGGCTATCGGAATCAATCCCGTATAAAACAGAGCCGTTATCAACCGGATCGGCGGCGTCTCCCCGAACTTGAACAGTTTGTTCCACATCGCAGAATCCCTCCCCCATCGCCGAACTTGCATCCACAGCCCGCGGAGCTTATCCGGGGCCGCGACAGCAAGCATTACCTCAATAACCGCTTTGCCTGCTCCTCGATCATATTTCTGAGCTCGTTCCTGAATTCCTCGTCGCTTAGAGCTACATACTTTTCGCCGATTTCCGTGTATCGTTTCACTTCATCCCGGGATAAAAACTCCGTAAAGTTAGTTCCGTATTCCTTTAGAAACGAAATCAGCGCCGTGAACACAATAAATTCCTGCTTGTTCAAGTTACATTCCTCCCTCGCCAGTCGCTTCGCTTCTGCTGATCCGGTATACATAGGTCGGCAAGTACCGGTTCCGGGGATTTGCAAACTGCGCTTCACGCTTCATCCCTAATTTTTCGGCCACCTTCTGCGAGGCCGGATGATCGTGCGCCATATTGGCGCATACGCTGTCGAATTTCAATGGACCGAAGCCGTATTCCAGGCAAGCCTAGGCCGCTTCGTACCCATAGCCCTTCTGCCAGTAAGGATGGTGAATGATGTAGCCCAAATCGTTTTCGAACCGATCTACGATTTTGTGCCTCATGAAGCCGCGGTCACCGATGAGCTTCCGATTCGCCTTCAAAGTGACAGCCCATCTGCCATACCCCGAATCCCGGCAGCTTCGAATGCTTCTTTCCAGCCAATTACGGACCTGCTCATCATCAAAAGGCCGGGGCCAAAAGCGCATTGTCTTGGAGTCGGAAAGCAGCGTCCTGAGTTCCTCGAAGTCGCTTTCCTTATACTCCCGGATGAGCAGCCTTTCGTCGTCATCATTAACATAAGCATCCGGGCTCCCCTATAATTTGGTTCCCATTCGCATGGACAATGACTTGTGCGCTTTTATTTTGCTGCGAGATCCTCACCACCCAAGTGAAATTTGTCTTAAACTCTGCCGCGGTTATGGTCCAGTTTTTATACTTTTTCCGCACCGTTTCCATGGCTTCATGTTCCTTCTGTTCCAGCCACGCCCATATACCAAACGTAATAACCATGAAAATAGTTACAGATTTAAATAGAAAATACAGTTTTTTCTTCATCCTTCGAGGAGCTGGCGAACTGTCGGCCGTTTTCCCGGTTCCTCGTCGTTGCGCCATCTTTAGGACCCCGCTTTCTGCAATTGGTTTTCGATGTAATCGATCGCTTCGTCCTTCTTCCTGAAAATCCATTCGATCGTTTCCAATCCTTCCTCGCTGTCGATTCCAAGCAGCAGCGTCCTGACGGCCTCCTCGCAAGGCGGGCCTACAATAACGGCCATGGGCAGGGCCGGCTCGCAGCTGCCGGTATCGATATCCAGCGCCATCTCCAGCATGTCTCCCCATTCATACTTGAGATCGGACCAGTCCAAAATGAAGGCGTCGGGCCCCCAAGCTTCCAGCGCCGCCTGCCCCATCGCCTTCATATAGACCGCATCGCTGTTCCCCGCCGAGCCGAAGCCGTACTCGCCCGAGTATTTCAAAATCATAATATCCTGATAAGGCACGGTCTTAGACGGCCCGATAAAATAATCGACCTGAATATCGCTTAAATCGGACAATTTTACTTCCCGAAAATCGGACTCCACAGTGTCCACCCTCTTCCTTCATTTTCCTATCGTACGTGTGTTCATTATCTTTTCTGCACAAAAGAGGAACCCCTTCCGGGGGCGCTTTATGTATTTCGCGGTAAACCTTGCAATCCTCTACGCTTCGGCTTCGACCGGGACCAAACCAGGACCGTCAAGGATTCAGCTTCATCAAGATCGTCTCGTGCGGATACTCGGTGCGGCACCACCGAAACTTTTTCAGTACGCCGGGATGAACGGCAGACTCGTCTTCCACCCGTTTGTAGCCGAATCTGCTGTAAAAGGACTCCAGATGGGCGAACGGAATACAATAGACGTGCGAAATCTCCCGGCGCTCGGCCTCCTCCACCAGCAAACCGACGATCGCGCTTGCCGCCTGCTTCCCCCGGAAGCGCTCCTGCACATAAATACCGCCCATCTCATAGGTATCCTGCCCCATATTGACCAAGCGGCCGACGCCGGCTTTTTCCCCGCTCCATTCGGCGATCACGATGATTTCGTTCCCGTAATCGGAAGCGACGAAGCCTGCGTCACCGTACTGCTCATTCACCCACAGCATGTCTTCTTCTCGTGCGGCTCTCAAAGCTAGCATAACCGAATTCTCCTCCTTCACGGGAATATTATAGCACGCTCCTGCCGGACGTGGCCTGTCCGAGAACGAGTTGCAGTCAAAGTTGCCGGTAAAACATCGGAACATAACGGAGCATCTTCTCGCTTGACACTTTTTCTCGGCAACTAAAAATTCCATATTTATGATTTTAATGGTATATTTTTGGATATAAATCATAATCAACGCTTAAAGCATCGCTAAATCTAGGGGGAAAGAGGTGTGTAAATGTTGAAGCACAAAAAGGCTCTGCTAATGGCAAGCGCCGCTTTAACCTTGTTTCTAGGCACGGGAGCGGCCTATGCTGCGCACGAGACAGAACCGAACGATACTCCGCAAACTGCCAATCCGGGCCCGTCCTTCTTTTCCGGGGTGTCCGGAAAGATCGGCTCTCCAACAGACCTCGATTACTATAAAATCAAAGCCTTTGATTTCCCTTCAGGACGGCCATATCAATTTTTGGGCTCGAACTCATCCGGCGTTGAATATGAATTGCATGTATATGAGAAGAACGGCAGCGATTATACTTTGATAAAACAGAGCGCTACGCAATCGGGCCTTGGAATCACAAATGTTCCGGGCAACGGCAAAGAACATTACATTCTTATTAAAAGCGCTGACGGACGGGTTACGTCCAAGGGCTATACATTGCAGTATCTCATTTAAGTGAACCGTATGGGGGAACCGCATTTTGCTGTTCCCTTTATTTTTTTCTCACGCTAAAGACGACAAAAATAAAAAAACTTGCCCGATCCGGCAAGCTTGAATTGAATAGAGAGATGGAGCCGTCTCAACGTTACACCAAATCCTGCAAAAACAACGTTGCGTTCAAATAACGCTTGGCCAGAGACTGGAAATAAGAGGTTTGCACCGAAACCATGGCGATAAAGATCGTATGGCTCAGCAGCTTTTTCTGTCCGTCGCTCAGCCCCTCCACCGCCTCGGCATATTCGTCGGCTTTTTGCTTGATTAAATGCTCCATCATATGATCGTGGTTCCGCAGACCGCCGTCGTGACCGGACAGATCCAGCACCTGGTCGTTGTTCTGATCGAGCTCCTCAAAGATCGAGGCGTATGCCGCGTACAACCGAAGCGGAGAAACGACATCGTCGTCATCGTTGTTCGGGCGGTTGAAGACGAGCGTCAGCAGCTTGCGGATCGACTCGAAATCAAGCGTCGCCTTCAAATCGTCAATTATGAACAAGACGGCGGTTTGGTCGATCGAATATTTTTTGCCCAGTCTGGGCGAAGGGATCAGCGACTTGAAATCCCGCTTCACCCAATTTTGCACCGAAGTGACCGAGTACTGTGCATATTCGATCTGATTGCCCAATGCAACGATATCGGTCAACGAGAAGCCTTCGCCCGTCGGCTTCATCTTGATCAGCTTCTCGAAGATCGGCGGGAGCGAGGTAGAGACGAACGCCCCCAGCGTCTTGCCGTGCTCCATATCCGACCGATGCGATTTGGCCCAGGCCTCCTGCAGCGTAGCGAGCGGCGTCCGGTCCGTCTTCCCTGCAAGAGACATCAGCAAGCCGGCCATTTGTTTTCTCGTCAAATAAAAAGTTTCCATAGGCGAGCCCCTCTGTTTCATGAGTTCATTTGAACTAATCATAAGACTTTACCGTGAGAATGTCAAAAAGCTCATCCCGCTAAGAGTGAGCTTCCTCCGGCATTCTCTTTTTCATTTCTGACATTATTTCGCCGATAATGGCTCAAAATGGGCTTTGTTATTTTTTTCAAAAGGTCTTAATATAAGTTCGTAAGAACTCGTATTTAAAGGTTTCTTTATGACACTTTTGCCGCTGAGACAAACGGGTTACACTAGCATGATAAGCCGCGCCGGCAGCAAGTGCATCAAACTCGAAACGATGAGGAGAGCAAACGATGGGATTATGGGCTTTACTTAAAAAAGGGAACACTTCTTCCTTAATGGCGGCGCTTGGAAATACGGCAGTCGCGGCAGCCAAAGGAGTCGCCGCAGCGCTTAGCGGAAGCGGCGCCATGTTCGCGTCAGCCATGCACTCCGTAGCCGATGCGATCAACCAGGGGTTTGTATTTGCAGGAAGCGTGCTCGCGGAAAAGCAGCCGACCCGGCGGTTTCCCACCGGCTTCGGCCGTGTGATCAATCTGTTCTGCATGGTCGCGGTCATGGTCGTTTCCTTCATGGCTTACGAAACGATACTGGAAGGCTTTCATCTGCTGGCCCACCCGGCGGAAGCTTCGAATTTCTGGCTGAACTTGGCCATCCTGCTGATCGCCATCCTCATCGACGGTGCCATCCTGTGGAAGGCGATGAAAGAAATCGTCCGCGAAGCGCGGGTAGAAGCCAAAGGACTTGCAATCGTCCCGGCGGCATTTCGGAACGTCGGACGGTCCGCCCCTCCTACCCGGCTGGTCTTCTATGAAGATATCGTCGCGACGCTGGGCGCGGCTCTTGCCTTAATCGCGGTCATCGTAACCCAGCTGTCGGATTTCAAAATGCTGGACGGAATCGCCACGATCCTGATCGGATTTCTCATGGTCGGGGTAGCCTTCAAGGTCGGCTATGACAATATGGTAGGTCTGATCGGCGTGGCTGCGCCGAAAGATGTGGAGGATCGGGTCGCCAGCCTGCTGCTGGCGGACCCGGATGTCCGGGACATTAACCGGCTCCGCATCCTGCAGGAAGGCCGGACGTATCACGTCGACGGCTATGTGGAGCTCCGCGTCGGCCTGACGTTGGCGGACGCCGACGATATTAAATTCCGCTTAAGAGCGATCCTGCTTAGCGATCCGGACATTACCGACGTTACGCTTGGCATTCTCGAAGACAACGGCGTCCGGGACTGGAGGCCGGAGCTTAATCCTTAAGCATCCCGGTGCAAAATTTCATCGATGATGCCGTAAGCCAACGCTTCCTTCGCATTCATAAAATAATCCCGGTCGGTATCGCGTTCGATCGTATCCAAGGGCTGCCCGGTATGTGCCGCGAGCAGCCCGTTCAGCTTATCGCGAAGCTTGAGAATTCTTCGGGCGCCGATTTCGATGTCCGAAGCCTGGCCTTGGGCCCCGCCGAGGGGCTGGTGAATCATGATTTCGCTGCTCGGCAGCGCATAGCGCTTCCCCTTCGTCCCCCCGGACAGAAGAAACGCGCCCATCGACGCCGCTAGTCCGATGCACAACGTGCTCACATCGGGCTTGACGTGCCGCATCGCATCGTAAATGGCGAGACCTGCCGCAATCGATCCCCCCGGACTGTTGATATAGAGCTTGATCTCTTTCACCGGATCGTCCGCCTCCAGAAACAGGAGCTGCGCGATGATCGCATTCGCCGCTTCGTCCGTGACCGGTCCGGTCAGAAACACGATCCGGTCCTGAAGCAGTCTGGAATAAATGTCGTACGCCCGTTCTCCGCGGCCGGTTTGCTCGACCACGTAAGGAATCAGATGCATAAAACGTGCCTCCTTCGGTTATCGATGGGTAAAGCTGTAATCGACACGGTATTTTTTCTCCCATTCCTCGAAATCTCCGCTTCGCTGCCTGACGATCGGCGGGAGGATGACGAATTCGCGCTCCTTTTCGGCGGCTTTGTCTTGAAGCCTGCACTGCAGCGCCTTTACCCGTTCGACCACCTCCTCGTCGACCGGCCAATCCTCCGCGTCGTCCTCCGCCTTGAACTCCAAGAAAAGGCTTTGAACCGCACGGATTTCCGTTTCTCCGTCCTTGCATTCCACAACGATCTCAAGTTTCGCCCTGCCGCAAGCGGCCGCCTCCTCGGTATACAGTTCGAGAAATACGTCGTGATCTTCCGGCGAATCTCCGAGCAAAATAACCCCCCGGTCGGTTTCCGGATATCCGTTCAAATTCGGAGTGCGATGCAAGCCCGGGGGCAGGTCCAGCGTCAACCGGACATCCTTGATGCTCCCGGCATGCGGCAGCTCGAAACGGACCCATAGATGATTCATGCCTTCCTCGTGTTCCATGGCTTGCTTCGCGAGTCTTGCAGCAATCATGGCCGGTTCTCCCCTTTCACGACGTCCGTCACGGCGGCGATAATTTTTCGCTTCAACTCGCCCGAAGCATGCGGCCCCACCGTAATATACACATCGTCGCCGATCCGGAATGTTTCGTTCTCCAGCACGCGCTCAGCCCGATACATATCCATGCTCTCGCCGATCCGTCTGATTTCGTCCAACGGCAGCTCCTTCAATCTTTCCTGAATGCCGGCGAGCGTCTCTCCGGTCTTGGCAAGCGTCAGTACCGCGCGGAAATAATGAAGGTGCTTGTCCGTGTAGACGCGTTTGTTGCCTGCCAGTTCAAGCGGAGGAACGAGCCCGATCTGGGTATAATAGCGCACGGTCCGGAGGTTGATCCCCGGTTCGTCTTGCTGAAGCAGCTCCGTGATTTGCTTGGCCGTATAGCCGTTCATCCGGTCACCTCATAACACTTTAGTGATTGTTTTACAGCTTACTGTAACATATGCAGTTGACTGTAATTATATTCGCAAACGCATAAAATAGCAACAGATCATTTGCCGTGACCTGCCCGCAATAAAAAAGCGTACAAGCTCGTGGCCGAGTTCATACGCCAGGCTGCGCATCGTTTACATGCCCGATTGTCATTGTCAATCCGCCGGAGGAATGAGATAATGATTGACGTTCCTCATTTTGCTGACGAAAGCGCGGGATCGCACGATGGCTATGTCGTATTTTCTATTGTTCTACTTCGTCATTTACATGGGCAATGCCATATACGGGACGTACATTCCCGTTTACTTTCAATCGATCGGCGCGACGCCGACCCAGATCGGGGCGCTGCTCAGCGTCGGTCCGTTCGTCGCCGTGCTGGCTCAGCCGCTGTGGGGCGCCGTAGGGGATCGGGCCAAAACGAAAAATGCCGTCCTCGGCTGGCTGATCGCCGGCAGCGGGGCGATGATTTTGCTGTTCCCCTTCTCCGAAGCGTTCTTGTATTTGCTTGTTGTCGTCTGCTTGTTTACGTTTTTCCAAACGTCTATCTTCGCCTTGAGCGACGCCATCACGCTGGAAGAATTGGAGAAGCACAAACGCTGGTCGTTCGGCCCGATCCGGCTCGGAGGCACGTTCGGCTTCGCGGTCATGTCCATTGCCTTCGGCTGGATCGCTAAGGATCATATCGGATATTTGTTTTACGTGTACGCCTTGGTCATGCTGGTATCGCTGCTGCTGCTGGCAAAGTTCCCCAAGGTATCGGGGTATCAGTCGGCCGGCAACAAAATGCAGGTGTGGATACTATTCAAAAACCGCAAGCTCGTCACCTATCTGGCGATTAATCTGGTGCTGCAAATTACGATGGGGTATTATTATACGTTTTTCCCGGTCTACTACAAAGAAATGGGCGGGGATAGCGTGCTGCTCGGCTGGTCGATGGTCATTTCATCCCTGAGCGAAATCCCGTTTCTGCTGTTCGCCTCCAAGATTATGAAGCGCATTCGCATGACGCATATTTTGCTTTTATCGAGTCTGGCCGCCATGGCCCGCTGGTTTATCTTCTCGTTCACGGATAACCCCTACTGGGTGCTCCCCACCCAGCTGCTGCACGGGCTTATCTTTATCGTGCTGACCGTCACGATGGCCATGTACATCAACCAGGAAGTGCCGAAGGAGCTTAAGGCCAGCGGCCAGACGCTGAACGGGCTGCTGAATCTGGGACTTGCCCGGATTATCGGCAGCTTCCTGGGCGGCTATGCGAGCGAAGCGTACGGCATGCGGCACGTCTTTATGTTCAACGGCTGGGTCGCCGCCGCCTGCGCCGCAGCGATCGTCATCATCGGTCTCAGGCAAGCCCGCTCGGAGCAGACGCTCGACGCCTGACGCATTATCCTTGTCCTCTCCAGTCCTGTCCGGACGCCGCTTCGCGCCAACGGCTGCGAATCGCTTGCAGCTGAGCTTCCGGCAGGACGCCTTTCCCCGCCAGTTCCGCGTTCCGCACCCAGCGATCCGGGTTCGCCGTGCCGACAATGGCCGTGCTCACCCCCGGAATACTCAGCGTGAACCGCAAAGCGATTCCGACCGAATGCTCCAAGTCCTCTTGCAGAAAATCGTAACGAAGCCGCTGTAACCGCTCCCAATATGGTTCATGGTAAGCCGAAACGGGCTTCTCGCCGGTCCGCCAAGCCACATTCGCGAGCGGTCTTTTGGCAATGACGCCGATCCCCCGCCGGGCAGCTTCGGGTATGGTGAGGTCTACCGCTTCCTGATCCGCAATGTTGACCGACGTTTGCAGCGTATCGAACGCACCGCAGCGGATCGCATAGAGCGCCGCCTCGCGGTCGCCGCTGTAGCCGATGTAGCGTGCTTTCCCCGCCTCGCGCGCACGCTGAAGCACCTCGATGACGTCCCCCTGCTTCAACAATGGTTCCGAACAGCCGTGCAGCTGAATCAAGTCGATGTAATCCGTCTTCAGCCGCTTCAAGCTGCGCTCGATGCTTTGGGCAAGCAGATCCGGGTCCCAATCCGGAATGGCTAAGCCGGAGGCATGCCCGCATTTCGTGAACAAATAATAGTCGTTCCGGCGGTGACCGACCGCTCGCCCGATCAGCTCCTCGCTGCTTTTGTAGCATTCCGCCGTATCGATCACATTCAGCCCCGCATCCAGCGCCGCATCAAGCAATCGCTCCACCGTCGATACGGAGGCGCTCTCATATCCGATCTCCGCTCCGCCGAATCCAAGCATACTTACCTGCATGTCCGTATTTCCCAACGGTCGTCTTTCCATAGCTTGTCGTCACTCCTTCGCTTCGGATCAACTTTATATTAACAAATATTTACTTCTTTGTAATCTGCAAGCGGGCGCGAATAACAAAAAGCCGGCTGACCAACGGTCAACCCGGCTTCCAAAAAGCTCATCCCTTCTGTGCCCCGGTACCTGCAGCACGCATTTCAAGCCTGCCTTTCAGCGAGCTCAGCGTGAACAGCAGCAGTGCGCTCCAGATCAGGCAGAAGCTGACCAGGTGCATGGTCGTAAACGGCTCGTCGTATAATGCGACGCCTAGGATGAGGCTAATGGTCGGCGCCAAATATTGCAGGAATCCGACGGTCGTCAGCGACAGCCTTTGAGCGGCTTGGGCAAACCACAGCAGCGGCATCGCCGTGGCCACGCCCGACAGCGCCAGCAGCAGCTGGTAGCCCGCGCTTAGCGACGATGTCGTCGATTGGCCTGTCATGCCGACGACAAGCAGATAAACGGCGGCCGCCGGCAGCACGACGATCGTTTCCCCGGCGAGGCTAACCATCGGCTCGAGGTGCATTTTCTTTTTGACGAGCCCGTATACTCCGAAGCTCAGCGCCAGAGCCAACGATACCCAAGGAACCGATCCGTAGCTAAAAGTAAGTATGGCTACGCCGGCCGTGGCAAGCGCCATGGCCATCCACTGAACGGCGCGGAGCCTTTCGCCCAAGAAGCAAACCCCTAGCAGCACGCTGATCAGCGGGTTGATGTAATAGCCCAGACTCGTTTCGACCACGCGGTCGTGGTTGACGGCCCAGATGTAGATCAGCCAGTTGAGGCTGATCAGCAGGGAGCAGCCTATCATCGGCAGAACGTTTTTGCGCTCGGAAAAAGCGCTCTTTAGCGCCTTCCAACGGCCGCCGACCAACAAAACCAGCGCAACGAATACGAAGGACCACACCACGCGGTGACCTAATATTTCTCCTGACGATACGGAAATAAAGGTTTTCCAAAACAACGGCAAAAGGCCCCAGGCAAGGTAAGCCAGCAGCCCGTAACCAATCCCGGCATTCACGTCTCTCTCACCTTCTCTATTTCTATTATTCGGAACGATTAAAAAAACTATTGTACTCCTGATCCGAATATCTGGCAAGCTCGACCTGATGAACGGCGCGCTTGTTACCGGGACTGCTTGCGGATACGGCTATCAATAAAATAACACAACGCAATGCAGACGAAAGCGACCGCCAACAATGGCAAAACCGCTCCGAATAAATCCATGGAAAGAAATCCGGATATCGTGTGAATGAATGTTGCAATCATCCGATCATCTCCTTTTTTACTTAGGTTCCGGCATCGGTTATTAGCTGCTTGCGCAGCTTTAAGAAGCCTATGGAAGTGATTATAACGAAAATTCAAGTTATTGGAAACAAAAAAAAGAAAACCCTCCGCCTCCTTCCAAATTGAGAGGCAAGTCTCCTCTTCCTTGCTCTAGCCAAACACGTCCGTTACAAGCGAAAGGGTTAAGAACAAACCCATTATGCCGCCCGCCGCAACGGCCCATCCTCGACAGCTTTGTTCCGCCTCCGACGTAACCGACCGGTAATACAGCACGGCCCCGGTCAAAACCAGTGCGAACTCCAGCGCGATACTGACCGCCGGGAGCTGCCATAAGCCAAAGCCGAGCAGCGGAAAGCCGCCTGCATTCGCAGGAAAAAGAGGCATATCGGCCCGGTGGGCGAGCAAATCGAGCAGCCAGTGGCTGAATACGAGGGAACCGATCGCCACGCCTCCCCTTCTCCCCACAGCTTTCCGGTTCCCCAACCGGCAACAAACGCAAGCAGCAGGGCGCCGGCCAGGGAGTGCGTATAGTCCGCGTGAATCAGGCTTCCTCCATAGCCTTCGCCCGCCACAGGCTCCAGCGTCTCCGCGCCCGATAATAAAAGAGGCACAAAGATCACGTCCAACAGCTGCGTACTCAGCATCAGCGCCCACAGCGGAACCTTTGGGGCCTTGGCCTTCACGGCTGTGACTAGTCCGAAATGTCCTGCGAACATGACCTAACCCTCCTTTTTCGGGTGCGAGCGTGCTTTGGCGTCCAGCCACCCGCACCCAAGCGTGAATAAAAGCATAAAGACGATAAAGCTCATGCCGGTTACCTCCCTCTTAATTCGGGTTTGCCTCCGCCTGCGATCTCCGCTTCATCTCATGCAGACCCGCAAGAAAGGTGTCGACCAGCAGCCGGAAGCTGACGTCGAGATCGAGCGGCAGCCCGAACCCGCCGCGCTGCTCAAGGGAGGAGAAGCCATGCAGGAGGCTGCGCAGTCCGCGTACGGCATGCAGCGCCGCATCGTCCTTCAGCTCGTACGCCCGCAGCACGCGGACCACGAGATCGACCGTTTCGCCGGCCAAGCGGCGCACCTCCGCATCCTGCGGGTCGGGAGCGCGGAGCGTCGCATCGTACAGGCCCGGATGCGCGCGGGCAAACGCCACGTAGGCTTTGCCCAACTCGCGGACCGCCTCGTCTCCCGAGCGGCCGACAACGGCCTGCGTCATCACGTGCAGAAGCTTCTCCAGGCCGTGGACGGCCAGTTTGCTGCGCAGCCCGCTTAATCCGTTCACATGGTTATAGAGGGATGGAGACCGAACGTCCAGCTTCTGTGCGAGCGAAGCCAGCGTGACCTCCTCCAGACCGCGGGTATCGGCAATTTCAACCGCGGCTTGCAGGATCGCAGGCAGATCGAGACCGATTCTTGGCGACATCGTTCACACGCTCCTTTTCGCAACAAGAGGCAGGTTGCGTTCGGCTGCGGCAATGGCGCGGTTGATCGCTGCTTCAGGCCCGACAAGCATGCTTCCGTGCCCTACGGCCAGCAGCGAAGGCCGATGCTCCCGCAGCTTGCGGGCGCTCTCCAGCGCAAGCTCCTTGCTCCAGGTAGCCATGGCGGGGAACGGAAACCAAGGCCGGACTTGACCGGACACGGCGATGCCGCCTCTCGTCTGGAACGCGTCGCCTGCGATCAATGCCCGATTACGGGTATCCAGGAAAGCCATCGAGCCCGGTGTATGTCCCGGAGCCGCCACAGCCAATAACGAGCCGACCCGGTCGCCGTCCCGAAGCAGCACGTCGGCGCGCGTCCGCACGTTCTTCGGGACGCCGCCGCGGATCGGAGTATCCGTTTCGCCGGGGTCCAGCGTAACATCGCCCGCCAGCAGTCTCGCATCCCGGACGGAAATATGCACCGGAACGCCGGGCAGCGCTTGCTTCAATTTATCGAGCGCGCCGACATGATCGTCGTGCGCATGGGTTAAAACAATCCGCGTAACCGGCTTTCCGATCGTTTTTGCCGCTTGAAGGATAGCCTTGGCACTATATGGAAGCGCCGCATCAATCAACGTCAAACCGTCATCCTCTTCGACAAAGTAGCAATTCACCGGAAAAAGCCGCGGCATAAACGTCAGTTGGTAAACGGTCCGTTCTTGTTTCATTTGCATCATTATATCGCTCCTTAGTTAAATAACTAATATTGTTAGTTTTATATTAACTAATGACATTAGTTTTTGCAAGCCCATTTTTCAGGCGGATGAAAAAAACAAAAAAAACAGCTACCTCGAAGAGAAGATAACTGTTTTCTCCCAGCCTAACCGAATCAAGCCGAGTTTATACGTGCCGCGGACAAGCCTTCCGGTCGCCCTTTGTCATTGCCCGGGTTAACCAACCGGACGCCCCCTTTCCGCATCTTTGTACTGCTTACCTATAAGCTTCGATCCCGTCGCGGAATGCTTCGGGATCGTCGTTCTCCAACCCGAACAACGCTTCCTGCAGCGCAAACGTCCCTTGATAAAATTTCACCCGCTCCATCAGCGTTTCAATATCCGGATCCAGCTCGATCATACGCTGCAAGAACGGCTCCCCGTAGGAAGCGAGCAGCCCCGCATAATCGACCGCCGGGTCCCCCGGACCGGACGAGCCGAAATCGAGAATGCCGCTAATTTGCCGCCGCCCCGGATTGTAAAGAATGTTCGAGCCCCCGAAATCGCCATGAACGAGCACCGGCTCTATGTCAAAGTTAGACCCGTTGCCAAGAAAGCTTGCGAAGTGCCTATCCGTCCATCGCTGCGCTTCCGGGTTCATGTACGGATACAGCTTGTCCCGGATGCGATCGAACAGGTCCGACCATTCGCGGTAACCGTCATACTTCGGCCCGCAATCACCCAATGCATCGGCCGGCACAGTGTGCAATTCCTTCAAAAAAGCGGCGAGCTGCCCGGCAATTCCCCGAACCGCGGGAGCACCGGCGTTCTCCAGCTCCTTCCACTGTCCGTCAAGCAACGGTTCACCGGGAATTTTCGGGTAGCCGACAAACACGCTGCCGATCCGATCGGATTGGAGGTTCCATTTCGCCGGGGCCGGAATCGGGATGGACACCCGCTCCTGGACGATGGTCAGAAGACGAACCTCGTAACGAAGCCGCTCGATCCCTTCCGCATATTTGGGAAATCGGAAAATCCACTCGCCATTGACCAGCAGCACGTCGTTGTTTTGACCGGATTCGATGGCTTCGACCTCATGCATCGGCAGTTCGGGACAATCACGCCGAAGCGTTTCCAAATATAAAGCTTTATTTTCCATATCAATGGATTCCCGGAACGCAAAAGCTGCGGCCGTTCAAGCTTCCGCCGGCTTGGTCGCCCGGATCGAGAACAGCATCGGGAGCAGCTCCTTCCCCTTCAGTCTCCACCAGCCGTCCTCGCCCTTCTCTATCAGCCCCGGAAACTTTTCGTACATACAGAAGGGAAACTCGTGCACGAATTCGATACGCAGCCCGGCCTGAATCAGCGCGTTCACGATGGAGCCCAGCGAATGCGCCCATTCGTAGGTGACGGTATTGTTGAGCTTGGCATTCCGGTCGGCATACGTGTCCTCGGTATCGAACACGATCGCCTCGCCTTCGAAATACGAATAAACCATGCGCAGCTCTCCGTCGACAACTTCGAAAATATCGGCAAGCGGATGACCTTCTGCAATATAAAAGGTGCCGCCGGGCTTCAGCTTCTCGTAGATGATTTCCGCCCACCGGGTCAGGTCCGGCAGCCAGCACAGCACGCCGTACGACGTGAACACGATATCGAACGTCTCCTCCGGCAGCGCCTGAGGCACGTCGTATACATTCGCGCAGACGAAACGGGCGTCCAGCCCCAGTTTGTCGTTCAGCGAGCGGGCCAGCTTGACCGCTTCCTCGGCAAAATCGACCCCGGTCACCCGCGCGCCCAGTCTGGCCCAGGACAAGCTGTCCTGACCGAAATGGCACTGCAGATGCAGCATCGACTTCCCCGCTACGTCACCCAATTCGTCCAGTTCGACCGACAGGAGTGACGAACGGCCCTCAAGAAACGACGCCATGTCGTAAAATTCGGATTGCTCGTGCACCGTCGTACGCTCGTTCCAGTTTTCCCGATTTTTGTTCATTCCGTATTGCATATAGACAACTCCTTCCAGATACGATCCATTCCATCCTATCGCAATTCTGAAGCAGGTGTAAATATCCAAAATTGGCTGAAACTAAAAAATCCGTTCCGGCCGCAATGGCCCCTTGCGCCTCAGTCGGCCAACGGATCGACTTGAACGGCCGCTTGCTTGCCGCTCAGCTGGATGCCTGTCTTTTTGCGTCCGCTCGCGGCCAAATCGCCCAGCAGCGATTCGAGCAGCGCTTTGGCTTGGGCCCCTTCCTTGCCTTGAATCCGCACGACAAATTGCACGGAATCCCCGGAGTTTAAAATCCGCTCCGCCTGCTGCTTCTTCGTCTCGTAATCGTGCTCTTCGATCTGCGGCGTCAGACGAATCTCCTTCAGCTTCGGCGCCTTCTCGCGCTTGCGGGCTTGCTGCGCTTCCTGTTTCGCCTTCCCGGCGCGAACCAGCTTGCACGGCGGCGGGCTGCTCATGAGCGATGTGCAGACCAAGTCGACCTTCAGCTTCCGGGCCATTGCCAGCGCCTCGCCGGTTGGAACGATGCCGAGATCTTCGCCGTGAACTCCGGTCAGATGAACCTCGGACGCTTTAATTTTTTCGTTAAGAATCATTGTGATCCCACCTGAACTTTCGATATAATGAACCCATCTTACCGCTTAGAAGGAGATTTTTCAATGAACCGCAAAGAAATCGAAGAGCAAGTCATCCGCAATTATCAGCGGGACGAACATATTATGATTCTCGCATTCGCCCAGTGGTGCGTTAACCATGGCCTCGATCCCGTCGCGCTGTATGAGCGCGCCTACCCGCAGCAGGAAGCGAACGCCGCACTGCAGCAAGCGCTGGAGCTGACCGTACCGAAGGAGGAAGCCGGGGAAGTTCCGGATGAAACGCTGCTCGGCGTGCTGTCCATGTTCGGCAACGAAGATCTGGCCTTCGTCGTTACGCAAGAAATCGCGAAGCGCCGGCAGTCCGGACGGTAACAGCGCACCGACCATCGCCGGAGTCACCGCTTGGGCCTGCCCATCGCAGGCTCAACCCCAGGGTACGGAGGGAGAGCATGACGATCACGTTTGAACGACCTCAGGAACGCGAGCGCTCCCAGCTGCCGAAGGGTTCCTCGGGCCGTCCCGCTCTCCGTCCCGCTCCAATGGAGAAAAATAGAGGAACTGACGTTCGCTATAGCTTTCATTTAGCCGCTCTCAATGCAAATAGGGGAACCGACGTTCGCTACAACCCCCATCCCGCGGAATATGACCATTTTTCGACACAAATAAAACATCCTGCTTCCTCTAAGCTCCAGCGAACGATCCGGCGTTCCGATTAACGCATCGCAGTTCCTTTATTTCCCGGACGTACCCTTTTGGCAAATCTACACGCCCCCGAAAAATCCATCCATCCCGCAGCCGCAGCCAGCCAAGGCATAACATGCCAGCCTAAGCATGCAAAAAAGACCGGCTTCGATGGAATCCGGTCCTTTCGACTTGTCCGCCGATGGCTGGCGGAGCGAGACGAATCAGCTTAAGCTTTGGTTCACTCGTTCGACAATCTGGTCGGATGTCATGCCTTGAGCATTGATGACGGAAGCTTTCGTCGCGGTTTCCGCGATGCCCAGCACGTCCTTGTCCTGCCCGGTAATCACGCAGCAGTCGCAATTTTGCAAATTTGCGTTATCGACGGATACGACTTCGTGCCCGCTCTGCTGCAGCGCATCCTTCACGTCCTGCAAGCTGTTTTCCACTGCAATTCTCGCCATGATCTTCCCTCCTTATCCAGATTGTAGTATACCGAGCTCCGGCCGCTTTTATTCGCCGTCGCGGGTCCTCCTCTTCCGCTCGCCAACCTCGTCCGCATCGATCAAGCTGTCGACCAGATGGGTCAGCAGGCTTTCCATATCGCCGATATGGCTTTCATCGATTTTACGCACAAATTCGATATGTATCCGGTAAGCGCCGTTTTCATCGGTATGGCCGCCTCCCGAGCGTCCGGAGCCGTCGTCCGGAACGAATTCCGCCGACCTCTCGTGACGGATCCGGGCTTCCTCCGCCCACCGGTCCTCCATGGCCCGGTGGAGCGCCGCCGCATGCTCGCAAAGGCGGAGCGGCATGTCCAGTCTAAGCGCCAGCTTCGCGCCGGGCCGCTCACCGGGCTCGACGAGCCGGAACCGTTCCCCGGCGAAGTCGGACAACACGCTGGTCATGCTGATTTCCGCTTGGCAGCAGCCTTCTTCGCGTCGGATGCGCATGCTGAAAATCCGTTTCATGCTGGCCAGATCGATGAAATCCTCCCGCCCGATGACCCGGATCGTTTGTGCCGCGTCCAAATCGTACAAATGTCCTTCGAGCACTACTTTTAAATTGTCGAATATCGTCGGGTCAAACAAGGTACCTTCTCCTTTCGCGGCATGGCATTACGCCTGCGGCAAATGGCGGATATCCAGCACGTCTCCCTGAGCGAACCGTCCGCCCTCCACCACATGAATGATTCGCTCCGCCGCCTCATCCGGCGTATACAGTCCGCCCGTTTGCTTCAGCCCCACAAAGCGCTCCACCTCCGGGAACCGCCCCGGCTCCGTCCCGCGGATCAGCTCCTGCATGCCCGTATCGACAACGCCGGGCGCAATCGAGACGACCTTCACCGCCCGCGGCCCGTCGCCCTGCTCCAGCCCGACGCAGCGCGTCAGCATATCCAGCCCGGCTTTGGTCGCGCAGTAGCCGCTCCAGCCGGAATACGGCTTTTTCCCAGCGCCGGAAGAAATATTGACGATCGTTCTGACGGTCGAGGCAGGCCAATCTTTCGTCGCCCGGATAAAAGCGGACATCAGCAGCGCCGGAGCCAGAAGATTGACGTGCATCTGCTCGGTCAGCGCGAGGCGGTCGGCCTGCTCCAGCGGCATGATCGGCTCCAGCATGCCTGCGTTATTGATCAGCGTGAGGGCGCCGGGCGGTTCCGTTTCAAGCGAACGGACGATGGTCGCGATCAGTTCCTCGATTCCGTCCGTACATTTCAGATCGTATGCATAATGCGCGGCCTTCCTCCGGGCGACGGCTCCGTCCGAACAGACTCCCGCTTCCTCCGCATCCGCAGCGGTCCGCGAAATTCCGATGACGCGATGCCCGGCCGCGAGCAAGCGGCGGGTCAAAGCCAGTCCCAGCCCTTTGGAAGCGCCGGTCACAATATAACCTTTCATCCAGGGTTCTCCTTCCACAAAAAACTCCCCTTCCAGCCCATCGTGATGCGCAGCGAGGCGGCAACACGTCAGCCTGAAGGGGAATCTGGCTATAGTCCTATTCTTATTGTACCATCGATTGGATAAAATTTCAGCTTTTGCGGCCCGGTACTCTGCCGGTTTACGCCTAAGGCGCTGCCGATCAAGCTTGCCGAATCCGATGCCTCATTTCGGACGGCAATCCGCCTTTCCGGGCGGAATCAGCCCAGAAATCAGACAATGCAAAAAAGCCAACCGGGCAAATCCGGTTGACCAGCCGATCCGCAGCATCGGGATTCCGGCATGCGTTCGGCGCCGAGCGCGGCGCGGCGGTTACGGCTTCATTAAATCGTCCGCCGTAATCCCGTCCTCGACGGCGAATTCAAAATCGTACACGTCGTATACTTGAACGGGAACCTCGGCCTGAATGATTTTCTCCATCAATTCAAGCTGGTCCGTCAAAATGGGCGCTTTCTCCCGCATGGAGGTCAGCACGACCTCGGTTTCGATCGGATCGAACGATTCGCCGTATTGGGCATTGTCTACGGCATTGACGACCGTGAACGTCACGTTCTCGTTGATCGGCAGCGGCGGGCTCGGGCGCCACGGGGCGACAAGCGCTCGCTCCAGCTTTTTCTTGTTGAACGAGTCGTCGAAAAAGGCGATAAGCTCCCCGATCTTCCCTTTGACATGGGCATCGTCATCCGCATCCGGCATGACCGGTTCGGGGCTCTCTTTCATCTCGTATAATTCCAATATCGTCGAATACGGAATCAAATATTCCACCGGGCGGCTTGGCGCCATGAGCTCGCCGTATACGGCCACAAGCACCGCCTCGATAACAAAACGCCGGGACATATTTCCAATTCCCCCCTATTGTGATGCGTCCGTTCCTAAGTCCGGCCTACATTCTTTCATATCACAATTGGGAATAAAAGTCCAACTTTGCAGCTTTCTTACGTACTTCCCGCTTTTTCAATTCCGACCCTGTAAGAGCGGCGAATCCGATGCTATAATAGAGCAATGTGCCTGTCACCGACCGTTTATGAAATGGAGAGTTTGCCTGATGAATGCTGTGAAACGTTTTCCCGTTCCTTTGCCGCTTCTTCTTGTGATCGGCATCGTTGCAATTTCCTTTTCGGCGATTTTTGTCCGCTGGTCCCACGCTTCGTCTTCCGTCATTGCAATGTACCGGCTGCTGCTGACTGCGGCGATACTGCTGCCTTTGCTGCTGCGGTACCGCCGCGAGGTAGCGCAGCTGCGCCTAAGCGACTGGGCGGGCTTGTTTTGGTCCGGCGTCGCGCTCGGCCTGCACTTCTTGTTCTGGATGGAATCGCTCAACCTGACGACGGTCGCAAGCTCGACCGCCATCCTCTCGCTGGAGCCCGTCTTCGTCCTGATCGGCGCGTGTCTGTTTCTCGGCCAACGGACGAATGTGCTGGCCGTGCTCAGCATGGCGGTCGCGATTCTGGGCGCGGCTATGATCGGCTGGGGCGACTGGGGGCTGACCGGAGAAGCGCTGCTCGGCGACCTGCTGTCCTTGCTCGGAACGGCGGCGATGGCCGTGCAAATCCTGCTTGCCAAAAGCATGCTGAAGCGGATTCCCGCCTTTGTCTTTAGCTTCTTCGTTTTTGTCATAGCCGGGCTGGTGCTCGCCGTTTATAATTTGGCCGCCGGACTGCCTTTTACCGGCTACGATTCGAGAGAATGGGGCATCTTTCTGCTTCTGGCCGTCGTTCCCACGCTCTTCGGCCACTATTTATTCAACTGGCTGCTGAAGTATATGCGTCCCGAATCCGTATCGATGAGCGTTCTCGGGGAGCCGTTGGGTGCAACGATCCTGGCCTACCTGCTGCTCGGCGAAAGCATCACTTGGATGCAAGCCGCCGCCGGATTCGTTCTGCTGTCCGGAGTATGGATGTTCCTCCGCTCGAACGAACGGGGAGCCGTCGCCGCCCGGACGGGCGAAACGGAGATGACCTGACACGCAAAAGCCGCTGCTTCCCGGAAACCCGGGAGCAGCGGCTTTTATTCTTACGCTTGTCTGAGATTACAGAACGCGGCGTGCCGTTTTATAATGCTTGTCCCACCAGCCGCTGTTCAGTTTGGAGATCGTGACACCCGGCTTGCCGTAAGTATGCAAAATCTTTCCGTTGCCAATATAAATCGCAACGTGGTGGATCGGGGAATAGAAGAAGACCAGGTCTCCCGGCTTCAGTTGGCTTCTTGAAACGGCTTTGCCGGCTTTGGCTTGAGCCGCTGCCGTACGCGGCAGCTTCACGCCGTATTTTCCATATACCGTCTTGGTGAAAGAAGAGCAGTCGAATACTTTGGTCGTACCCATCGGCGCACCGAACTTATAGGGAGTATTCAGGTAGCGTTTCCCTGTGGAAATGATGCTTTTCGCTTTGGAAGAGGAATACGCATAAGCACTCTCGGCCGGAGCGGCGAGCGTGCTGCCGAACAGAAAAGCCGTGCACAGCCCGATCGACACCACCATGTTCCCCCAGCGTTTTCCAAACAGTTGTTTCATCTGTAACGTCCTCCTTGAAGTCAGGTTTGGCTGTTTTGCCTGTTCCCCACTATAGCACAGATGAAAACGCAGGAAATTCCGCCAAAGTCCGCTTAAGGCCTGCCGCCCGGCGCTTCAGAGACGATTATTAGAAATTCATGAGAAAAATCTCATTTTGTTCTTATTGAAACGCTATCAAGGATTATTTTGGGAATTTTACCGTCGCCGCCGTCCCTTTTCCTTCCTCGCTGTCAAGGCGGATCAAACCTTGGTGCAGCTCGACAATTTGCTTCGCGATGGCAAGGCCCAGCCCCGATCCTCCGGTCCCCCGGCTTCTTGCCTTATCCACGCGATAAAACCGCTCGAACAGCAAAGGAAGCTCCCCGGACGGGATCCCGATTCCCCGGTCTATCACTCGAACGACGACGTAGCGCTCCTCCTCCCCGCATTCGACGATTACGCTCTCTTGGCTGTATTTGATCGCATTGTCCAGCAAAATAATCAGCAGCTGCTTCAGCCTTGCCTCGTCGCCACGGCACTGCGTCTCCTCCGAATCGATTCGGACGACAATCTCTCTGCCGAACGCCCGGCGCATCTGCTCGGCGGTCGTTCGGATCAGCTCCGCGATGCGGACGGGCTGCAGCTCCGTTTCCGCGTGACGCTCCACCTCTGCCAGCCGCAGCAGAGCGTCGATCAGCCCTTTGAGGCGCACGGTTTCCGAATGAATCGCATTCAGCGCTTCCTGCCGGATGGCAGGATCCCGGCCTCCCCATCTGCACAGCAGCGACGTATAGCTTTCGATGACGGTCAGCGGCGTTTTCAGCTCGTGAGAGGCGTCGGCGACAAAATGCTTCTGCCTCCGGTCGTTCTCCTGCAAACGCACGATCATTTCATTGAACGTACGGCCGAGCTCGCCCAGCTCGTCCTTTTTTGTCGTGAACTGGGGGCTGAGCAGAATAAAATCGCCTTTGCTCCGGATCGTTCGCATCGTCTCCAGCAATTGACGGATCGGGCGGATGAGCGCCTTCGTGTAGAAAAAGCCGACGAGCGGCGAAAACAGCAGCACGCTGCCCGTCGTCATCGTGAGTCCCGCGACCAAGAGCTCCATAAAGGCGGCGACCACGTTCAGCCCTTTTCCAAGCTCCAGCAGCCCGATCTGAACGTTGCTTTTGCCGATGATCGGCACTTGAATGAACAAGATCAGCAGGCCCAGCTCGTTCTCCACGACCGTATGATACTGCGTACGGTATACCGCCGGGTGACCCGGCAGCTCCTCGCTTGTCGACACTTGAGCGCGCACGGCGCCGTCCGGCGAAATGATTCGTAGGAGCGAGTCGGGCTCCAAATATTCTTGCAGCTGCTCCCGGTTCCAATTGGCCGGATCGTAAATCTCCGTATCGCGCAGGATGATTTGCGCCTTGTTCCACAGCTGCCGTACTTCGCTATCCGTCGTCTTCTTCAAAATATAGTAATAGATGAACCAGTTGAAAAAGATGACGATCAATAAAATCCACAAGCTCGACAGCAGCATCAAACGTGTCCGCAAGCTCATGGCTCGGGGGACGTCAGCTCGTAGCCGACGCCGCGCGCGGTCTTGATCAGCTTGGGCTTATAGCCTTTGTCGATCTTCTGGCGCAAATAGCGGATATAGACGTCAACAATGTTCGTGTCGCCTACGAAATCGTAGCCCCACACGTCTGAAATAATTTCTTCCCTCGTCAAAATATGCCCTTTGTGCTGAATTAAATATTGCAGCAAATCGAACTCCTTCGGCGTCAGCTCGATCAAATTGCCCGCGCGCGTCACTTTCCGAGCTTTGAGATCGACGGTCAAGTCCGCCGCGCTCAGCGAGTCGGTCTCCGGCTTATGCCGGCTCGTCAGACCGATCAGGTTGCGGACGCGCGCCAGCAGCTCCTCGATTACGAACGGCTTCGTGACGTAGTCGTTCGCGCCTTGGTCGAATCCGCTGACAATATCCGGCGTCGCATCGCGGGCCGTCAGCAAAATAACCGGCACCTCCGCGTTAACTTGACGGATGCGCCGCAGCACTTCCAGCCCGTTCCATTCCGGAAGCAATACATCGAGTAAAATGAGGCTCCAAGGCTTGGAAGTAGCCAGCCTGGCCCCTTCCCGTCCGTCCTGCGCCGTCTCGACCTCGTAGCCCTCGTGCTCCAGCTCAAGCGTCAGCACCCGGGCGATATGTTCTTCGTCTTCAATGACCAGAATAGATTGAGTCATACGTTCTCCCGCATTTGTTTGTATACAGGGTATCCATTCCAGCCGGACCGTATTCCGTTTTCAGGATGCCGCTGCAGCGCCTTGACAGCCCGTCTTAACCATGGGCGAGTTGTCATGCGCGCCTTGACGTCCTATGGAAAATGTGCTAATTTCAGCGTAATCAGCCGTCAAAAAGGAGTCGTCGTTTATGTTTCATGCCTCTGCCTATACGGGAACGCGCGAGGAAAATTACACGCTGCTCATTTCCCAATTGTCCGCGCTTATCGAAGACGAGCCGAACCGGATTGCCAACCTGGCCAACGCCGCCGCGGTGCTGAACCAGTTTCTGGAACGGATCAACTGGGTCGGGTTTTATTTATACGAGGACGGAGAGCTGGTGCTCGGGCCTTTTCAAGGCTTGCCCGCCTGCGTGCGCATTCCGCTCGACAAGGGGGTATGCGGTCGCGCAGCCAGCCTGCGGGAAACGGTGCGCGTCGCCGACGTCCATCAATTTCCCGGCCATATTGCCTGCGATGCCGCCTCGCAGTCGGAAATCGTCGTCCCGATTCTCCATGGCGATCGCCTGATCGGCGTGCTGGATATCGACAGCCCGGAGAAAAATCGTTTCGACGAGACGGATCAGCATTATTTGGAGCTGTTCGCGTTAAAGCTCGCCGAGCGGATGTAACGCAAATGCGCATAGGATCAACGCGAAAAAACCGGAATTTGAGCGCTTCCCGCTCGAATCCCGGTTTTTCCTTAAATACGAAACTTAACCAAAGTTAACCGCCTGTTTTTTTGTTTGCAGCTTCCTGTCTTTCGCTGCCGAAGGCCATCACGAGATTTTGAATTTTTTGCAGCCGGATATATTCGTTCTGCTTTAAGTCGCTGCGGAAGTAGGCGTATAAATACGCCCCCTCCAAAAAGCCGAGTCCGGGATAGCATACGAGATCGGAGTTCGTATACGGGTTGTCGAGCAGCACCTGCCACTCCCCTTCGCGCTCCCCGGGCGGAATGGTCTCCAGCACCGTTTGCTTGTACGAGGCGATCCGCTCGTATTCATCCCATATGTTGACCCAGGACGGGCTGAACGTCTCCGGCTCGGGAAACATCCGTCTGGCCCGCTCCAGCAGTTCGCTCACGGATGAAATATCGCCGTCCGAGAAGAGCTTGAGACGGTCCCGGAAGCCTTCCAGCAGCAGCCGAAAGGCGGTAAAGCCTTGGCTTTGAATCGATTCCCGAAAGGCGGCCAGCTCCTGCTCGGTGTCCGCCGCTTCGAAATCGGCAAAAGGGTTTGTTTTCATCAAGACTACCATTCCCCGTTTTATAGTCGTTCGGAGGCGGAATGAACGGTGAGCTGGCCGTCCTTGCTCAAGCGCACCCGGCGCATCGGATCGTTCTTCAGCTTCACGTTGCAGAGCTTGACACGCTCCTCCTTGATCGAAAGGATATGCCAATCCTGGGGGTTATCATACCCGATGCTCTCCAGAAAAGAAGGCTTATCCGCCTCGGCCTGCCCCTCGGCCTCCCACTGTTTGACGCCGAAATAGTCGAAATCGTAGACGTTTTTTTGAATACATGCGGCGATTTCGCCGGAATCGGCATGTCTCAGTACATAAGGCATCGAATGTCCTCCGCATCGGTTCTGGAAATCAAAAGGCGCAAGCTCAAAGAACGAGTTTGCGCCTGAGGTTCGTACCCGCCCCTACCTTACAAGTATGGGTTTTCGTGCTTCGCCTTGAGACGGCTCCAGCGGCGTTCGACTTCATTCTCGAACGATTGCAGCGCCTCTGCGTATTCGGGCTTCGTCAGGTGCTTCGTCTTGCCCATATTTTTCAACCAGTCGCCGACCGGCATGCGCTTGTTCTTCTCTTCCGGATTGTAAGTGATCGTCGTCACGCCGTTCTCCACTTCGTACAGCGGGAAGAAGCAGGAGTTGACGGCTTGATCGATGAGCGACTGCCCGATTTGCTCCTCCGACAGCCAGTTCAACGGACAGGTAATGAGGATTTTGCCGTAGACCAAGCCTTCGTTCTGCGCATAATATTGCGCTTTGGCGGCTTTTTTCAGCAAATCCTGCGGGTTCGCTTCGGAACCGGTGAACACGTAAGGAATGTTCGTGGCGGCCATAATCTGCGGCGTATCTTTATGGTGAAACAGCTTGCCGCCCTGATGCTTCCCGACGTTGGACGTGGAGGTCCGGTGGCCGAGCGGCGTCGAATAGGATAGCTGCGCGCCGGTATTCATATAGCCTTCGTTATCGTATTCGAGAATGATCATTTTATGATTGCGCAGCGCAGCGCCGATGGCAGGGCCCATCCCGATATCCATCCCGCCGTCGCCGGTGATCATGACGAACGTGAAATCGTCCGGCAGGTTCAGATGCTCCAGCTCGCCCCGGCGCTTGCGCTCCCAGAACATTTCCACGACCCCGGAGAGCGTAGCCGCGCCGCTTTGGAACAAGTTGTGAATGTAGGTTGCTTTATGCGAAGAATACGGATACCCCGTCGTCACGACCATCGCGCAGCCGGTATGGAACAGCGCCACGATATCTCCTTCGATCCCTTTGAAGAACAGCTCCAGACCGGAGAAAATACCGCAGCCCGGACAGGCCCCGTGTCCCGGCGCCAGCCGCTTCGGCTTCTTGGTCAGCTGGCGGATCGGCGGAACCTTGACCTTCAATTGCCCCGTCGTCTCGTCTTTGTCGACCGTAATCAATCCGGTCTTCAAATCCTCGTATTTCATCGGCTCGATGACGCGCTGCGGCTTCTTGCCCGGATCGCCCGGCGTATGTCCGTAATAGTCGAACGGTACGTCGACCCGGCCCTGTTTCGCCGCTTCGATCGCCAATTCGAACAAATGATGGCCGTCCTCGGCGTAGAAATCTTTGCCGCCCAGCCCGTAAATCCGGCTGATCACCATCGTATCGCGGTTGCCTTCCGTGAACAGCGCCGCTTTGATCTCCATCGTCATGTTTCCGCCGTACGCCCCGTACGAATCCGCGCGGTCGCCGACCGTGACGGCTTTGACGTTTTTAAGCGCTTCTGCGATCTGCTTCTGCGGGAACGGGCGGATCATATTCGGCGCAATCGATCCGGCTTTGATCCCTTTGGCCCGCAGTTGGTCGACGACATCTTTGATGATCTCGGACGCCGAGTTCATCAGGAATACCGCCACCTCGGCGTCTTCCATCCGGTACAGGTCGAGAATCGGATAATCGCGGCCCGTCAGCACCCGGTATTCTTGCCTGATGCGATCGAATACTTCCCCGGCATTGTACATCGCAACGGACTGCTGGTAGCAGTTATTGATGTAATCCGGCTCGTTCATGTAAGGTCCTACCGTAATCGGATTGTTCCGGTCAAGCACGTGCGGGAATTGCTTCGGCGGCTCGCCGATAAAGGAATGCACGTCCGATTTGTGAGCGAACGTTTGCACGCGGCGTTTTTGGTGGGAAGTGAAGTAACCGTCGGAAGCGACGATGACCGGCAGGCGAACCTCCGGATCTTCGGCCAGCTTGATGGCCATAATGTTCATATCGTAGACGGCTTGCGGGTCGCGGCACATCAGGATCGGCCAGCCCGTATTGAGCGCATAGTACAGGTCCGAATGGTCGCCGTGGATGTTCAAAGGTCCGGACACCGAGCGGCAGACAAGGTTCAAAACCATCGGAAAACGGGTACCGGACTGTACCGGCATCTGCTCCAGCATATACAAATAACCGTTCGCGCTGGTCGCGTTGAATACGCGTCCTCCCGCGGTCGAGGCGCCGTAGCAAATCCCAGCCGAGCCGTGCTCGCCGTCCGCCGGTATCAGCTTGATGTCGTGCTGGCCGTTCGCCTTCATCAGATCGAGGAACTGCGCAACCTCCGTCGACGGCGAAATCGGGAAATAACCCATAATATGGTAATTAATTTGATGAGCCGCATAAGCCGCCATCTCGTTGCCGGATTCGTAAACCATTCGCTGCTCGACCGTACCTTGGCTGACCTCTTTATTCATTTCAATAGCCATTCGTTTGGTTCACCTCTCCCTGTAAACAGTGATTTGCCTTACTGGGCCAAGCTAAAACGATGCGGCACGCGGTGCTCTTCCGCGTATCCTTCCGTCTCGCGGTTCGAGGATAACGCTTCGGTCGGACAGGCGACGACGCATTTCAAACAGCCTTTACAGTATTGGTAATCAATGCCTTGGAGGAACATTTGCGGACGGCCTTTTTTGTCCGGCTGCTCTTCCCAAACGAAGCAAAAGTCGGGACAGGCGGTATCGCAGGCCGCGCAGTGAATGCATTTCTCGTCGTCAAAATGCGGCATCATCCCGTTGCGCGAAATGCTGAGATCCTTCAGGATGCTGTTCCCCGGGTTCGACACCATCCCGCCGATCGGCTGGGTCTCGTAGCCGTAAACCGGAATATCCCACCGCTTCGGCAGCGGCATCTCGACGCCTTCCGGCAGCGCGAACGTCTGGAACCGCACCTCGTCATAACCGCGCTGGAAGGTGCGAAGAGCAGGCTCGACCGCGCCGGGGTACTTTTTCTCCAGCGACTTGCGGATAATGCCTTTCATGTGTTCGAAATCAAGGAATTCGCACAGCCTGAACAAACTGCCCAGCATCGCCATGTTGACGCGGTTTTTTTCCTCCAGCGCAATGCCGGTCGCATCGACCACCGCGATGGTGCCCCCGGTCAGCTTCATTTTCTCTTTGAGGGCTTCCGGACTTTTTGCCGAATTGACCAAAACCAAGCTGTCTTCGTAAATACCGCTGATCACATTGACCGTTTTGGACAAATTCTCATGAAAAACGCCTACGACATGCGGACGCTCCACCGGAGTCGTATCGCGAATATTCGTGTTTATGTCGCAAAATCGGATATGCGCTTTAACCGGCGAGCCCTTTTTCTCCGAACCGTAAGAAGAAAAGCTCACGCCGTTGAACCCGCTTCCGACGACGCCGGCCTCCGCAAGCATCTTCCCCGCCAGGTTGGCCCCCAAACCGCCGATGGATTCGAGCCGGATTTCAAAGAAGCCGAGGTCGTTCGTTTTCGGTAGAACTCTCATCCGTTCAACTCCCCTCATGTTTGAAAAGTTTTACTATTCCCACAATTCAGTATACCAGTTTATACCTGGCTCGCATAGGGCTTAGGCCTTGAAAGTTTCGTGTCGCAAGCGCTTTCGTCAACTATTCTTCCATGGTTCGTGCACTTGACCTGACATCAATTTTTAAGTAGTATTTATTCATACCACTAAAAGGAGTGAGTCGGCCTATGATCGAATTGCTTCGGCATATCGGATTATCCGAGCTGGAGGCCAAGTGTTACTTGACACTGCATGAGGAATCCGGCTTATCCGGCTACGAGGTGGCCAAGCGCGTCTCGGTTTCCCGGACGAACGTCTATGCGGCGCTGCGTTCTTTATCGGATAAGGGAGCCTGCCTGACCATCGAAGGCGATCCGGCCCGGTACGATGCCGTGCCGGTGGAGCAGCTTCTTCGTCTGATGCGCTCCGATTTCGAGAGGACGGCGGAGCGGCTCGTCCGCGAAATTCAGCCGCCGCCCCGCGTCGTGCCCGCCTTCTACAACTGGCAGGGCAGCAAGCCGCTGGAGCAGGCCATCCGGAGGCTGACGGTCAACGCCACGAAGACGATTGTCGCCGATTTGTGGTCCGAGGATATCCGGTGGTTTGAGGAATCACTATTGGAGGCGGAACGGCGCGGCATCACCGTCATTCTGATCACGCTGGGCGAAGTGCGGACCGCGCTGAACAACGTGCGGGTGCATAAGCGAGGGGACGCTTGGCCCGATCAGACCGCGCGGAAGTTTTCGCTATTGTGCGATTCCGCGAACGCCCTGCTCGGAAGCTTCGGCGGCGAGGTGAAGCCTTCGGCGGTGGAAACGGACCATCCCGCCGTCGTCGAAACGCTCAAGAATGCGTTTTACCACGACATGCTGATGACGCACATCGAAGCCGATTTCGGACGCGAGCTGGCCGCAAAGTACGGCGAAAGCTATGAAAAGCTGCTCGCTTATTATATGAAAGAGAAAGGATGGGATATTTGACGGCCGGAATCGGCGGGAGGCCGGAGGTACGGCCACGGATGCGAGGCCCGCTATTCGGGCAAGGTCCGGGCAGGATTGCAGCCGGCCGTTTGACTGGCCCGCGGAAAGGGGCTAAATCAAAAACCAGGCCCTAACATGCCGTTGGGCCTGGTTTTTGAGCGAATAACGGCTATTGCCACTTGCCGCCTTCGACGATGATTTCGTTCGGATCTACGTCCGGACCGAGCTCCGCCCTGACGTATTTGTCGTAGAGCTGCAGCAGAAACTTTTCCTTCCCCAGCGCCTCCAGCTCCTGATTGACCCATTCCCGCAGCTCGTTGTTTCCCTTTTTTACCGCCGGAGCGATCGGAGCTTCCTTCTCCAGCTTCTCGGGAAGGACGGTAAATTCGGGATTTTTGCGTACCCAGCTCAACAGAATGAGGCTGTCTTGGGCGTAAGCCGGACTCCGCCCGTCCTTGAGCGCTTGAAGCGATTCGGTATTTTTTTCAAATTTGATCAATTCGACGTCCGGCCGGTTTTTGGTCAGGAATAGATCGGCGGTCGTTCCTTTCGTGACGATCACTTTTTTTCCTTTCAAATCGGCCAGCGACTTGATGCCGCTATCGCCCCGGACGATGACCTGCGTCGCCGCCTTCAAATTCGGATTCGTGAAGTCGACCGCCTGCTTCCGCTCCTCGGTCACCGTCATGTTGGCAACGATAAGATCGACCTTGTCGCTTTGCAGAAAAGGGACGCGGCTCGCCGGCTCGACGATCACGAACTCGATCTTGTTTTCATCGCCGAGGAGATCTTTGGCAAACCGCCTTGCCAAGTCGTTGTCGAAGCCGACAAGCTTGCCCTTCTCGTCCGTAAAGCCGAACGGAGGCTTATCCGAAAACACGCCGACGATCAGCTTGCCGCGGTCTTTAATTTTCTGCAGCGCGCCCGCCTGCTTCGGCTCCGAAGCGGCTCCCGTCCCCGGGGCGGGCTGCGGCTTGCCGCCTCCGCCCGTGCCGCAGGCGGCAAGCAAACCGACCATCAGGCTTAAAATCAATATGGATCGTTTTCTCTTTTTTATCATCCGCTCTCTCTCCCTTTCCATGTCTCCACAAGCAAAAATTTGTCCAAAAAGCGCCGGGCCCGCTCGGTTTTCGGCTTCGTGAAAAACGTCTCCGGCGAGCCCGTCTCGCAGATTCTCCCTTCGTCCATGAAGACGATCCGGTCGGCTACCGCCCGGGCAAAGCCCATTTCATGAGTGACGATCACCATCGTCATGCCCTGCTCGGCCAGACCGAGCATGACCTCCAGCACTTCCTTGACCATCTCGGGGTCCAGCGCCGCCGTGACCTCGTCGAAGAGGATGACCTCCGGGTTCATGCACAGCGCCCGCACGATCGCAATCCGCTGCTGCTGACCGCCCGAAAGCTGCCTTGGATAGGCGTGTTTTTTATCGAGCAAGCCGACGCGCTCAAGCAGCTTTTCCGCCTGGGCCTCCGCTTCCCGCTTGGACCGGCGCTGGGCTTTGACCGGGCCGAGCACGATATTTTCGAGAACGGTCAAGTGCGGGAACAGATGGTAGCTCTGAAACACCATGCCGATCTGCTGCCTGATCTGCTGCCAACGGACGTTTCCCGAGGTCAGCTCCTGCCCGCAAAACCGGATGCTGCCGGCTTGTGCCGTTTCAAGCCCGTTCAGACACCGCAGCAAGGTGCTCTTGCCGCAGCCGCTCGGCCCGAGGATAACGACCACCTCGCCTTTGGCAATCTGAAGATCAATATCGCGCAGTACCCAATGCCGGTCGAACGCTTTGCTTACCTTCGTCAGTTCAAGCAAAATCCCGGACACCCGCCTCTCCCCCTTTCCGCAATTTGTTTTCCAGTTTTCCGGATAAGACGGACAGCGGATAGCACAGCGCAAAATAAAGCAGGAACAGCGTTCCGTAGATCAACACGGATTCTCCCGTTCGTTCGATAATTTGCTGTCCCGTCTTGATGATTTCCGTAACGCCGATCAGGACGGCGAGCGACGTCGTTTTGACGATACGGATATACACGTTGATGACGGGCGGAATCATGCGGCGCAGCGCCTGCGGCAGCAGGACGTAGACATACAGCTGCACCGGGCTCAGGCCGATCGCTTGCCCCGCTTCCTTCTGCCCCCTGGGCAGCGAGATCAGGGCGCCGCGAACCACCTCGCCGACCTCCGTCATCCCCCACAGCGACAACACCAGAACGGCGCAGGCGAAGCCCGGCAGATCGATGGCGAAGAAGATCGGCAGGCCGAAGAAAAAGAAAAACAGCCAGACCAAAATCGGAATCGACCGGAACAGCTCCAAATACGTCCGGGTAAGCACGCTCAGCCAGCGGCTGCGGGAGGCTCGAAGCGCTCCGAACACAAGGCCGCCGAACGTGCTGCACGCGATGCAGTACAGCGCCAGGGTTAGCGTCTGGAGCAAGCCCTTGCCGAGCTGGGGGAGCGATACGATCAAGAGATCAAGTCCCGAATTGGCCATGCCGGAACCTCCTTTCTACCCACGAAAGCAAGAAGGAAAGCGGCAGGAACAGCAGCAAATACAGAAATGTCATCAACAGAAGCATTTCGTAGGTTTTGTAGTAGAGCGCGATGTAGTTCGTCGTGGTATACAAAATTTCAGGAATGGCCACTGCGGAAACGACCGTCGTTTCTTTCAGCAAAAAAATAAAATTCGCAAACAAGGACGGCGTGGCAATCCGCAGCGCTTGGGGCAGAACGACGATGCGGAACAGCTGCCAGCGGGACAGTCCGATCGCCAGCCCCGATTCCTTCTGGCTCCCGGATACGGCTTCGATCCCCGCGCGGAATACCTCCGTGAAATACCCTCCGCCGAGGAACGTCAGCGCGAGTACCGCCGTCGCATAATTGGACAGGTGGATACCCAAAGACGGCAAGGCAAAATATACGAAAAACAGCTGAATCAGCAGCGGCGTATTCCGCGCAAGCTCGACGTAGGCGCGCACAACCCAGGTTAGCCCGCGCACCCGGAAAAATAAAACGGCCGAGTTGAGCGCAGCCACGAGCAGCGAAGCGACGATAGCGATTCCGGCGACGGCAAGCGTCACAAGTGCCGCATGGCCGAAGTCGGGCAGATGGTCGAGCATGAATGCCGTATCGAGTGTCATGTCAACGGTTCCGCTCCTGTCCCCCCGGATGGTCACCCGGCCGGAGCCGAGGCTCTCTCCGGCCGGTCAACCGTTCGCCCGGCTGCAGCACAGGCGGGGCCGCCCGCACTGTATTCGGGTATTTCACCCCGGAGCCGGTGTTCAATACGACGACGGTTTCCTCCTCCCGAATCCACCCGCTTCCCCGCAGCAAACGGGCGGCAGCGAACGCCGCAGCGCCCTCCGGGCACACGAAGGCCCCCTCCTCCCCGGCAATCCGAAGCTGCTCTTGCAGCAAAGCCCGGTCATCGACCGCTACCGCGCAGCCGTCCGTCCGGTAAATCGCGTCAAGCACGAGAAAATCGCCGAGCGCTTTAGGGACGTTGATGCCGAAGGCAACCGTGGATGAAGCGGGCCAGAAGGCCGATTCGGTCTTCTTCCCCTTCCACGCTTGAACAATCGGGGCGCAGCCTTCCGCCTGGACGGCGACCAGCCTCGGCAGCTTGTCTTGGACCCAGCCCAGCGCCTGAAGCTCCCGAAACGCTTTAAAGATGCCGATCAAGCCCACGCCGCCTCCGGTCGGATACAGGATGACGTCGGGCAGCCGCCAGTTCAATTGCTCGGCGATTTCGAGCCCCATCGTTTTTTTGCCCTCGATCCGGTACGGCTCCTTTAACGTCGAAGCATCGTACAGGCCTTCTTCCGCGATCGCCTGGGCAACGATTTTGCCCGCGTCGCTGATCAAGCCGTCGACCAAGAAAAGACAGGCCCCGGCGGCGGCGCATTCTTGGCGCGTAATCTCCGGGGCATCCGCAGGCATCACGACCGTTGCCCGGATATCGGCTCTGGCCGCGTACAGCGCCCAGGCCGCGCCGGCATTGCCGTTCGTAGGCATCGCCAGCTCGCGGACGCCAAGCTCCTTCGCTTTGGAGACGCCGACGGCCGCGCCCCGAGCCTTGAACGAGCCCGTCGGAGCCATCCCCTCATCTTTCATTAGCAGATAAGGGATGCCCATCCCCCCGCCGAGCTTCGGCATCCGCAGAAGCGGGGTGAATCCCTCGCCCAGCGTCACGACGCTGTCCGCGCGTTCGATCGGGAGCAATTCATGGTAGCGCCAAAGACTCCGTTCTTTTCTGGCCGCCAGTTCGGAGCGGTCCAGCGCCGATTTTAATTCCTCCAGGCGGTACTCTACGAGCAGCGGCGAACCGCAGGAGCATAATTGGACCGCCTTTTGAGGGGAATACTTCGCTTCGCATTTCGGGCAATACAGATGCGAGACATAACTGAATGACATGGAACAACCCGCCTTTCCGCCGAATCCGCACAGCGGAACAGGAAAGCCCCCGCTTCTTTCGCTTACGCAAAAAGAAACAGGGGCTTCCGTCCGTACGGTCAGCTACCTTCCACAGCACTTTTTATTCCAATTCATGCCTATATAATATGAAGAGTATTCCAATTTGTCAACTATGAATTTAAGCATCGGTCGGTTTATTACATCCCGACCTTTCCGTTTCTGCGAATCAAGCGAACAAAACCTGTGCGTCCCAAATAGACGGCCGACTCGGACGCTACCCGATTGCAGGGCCGGCAAGGGCGAACGGCAGCTCGCGCCGGCCGGGCAAAGGCGAAGCCCCTAACGTCATTTGCGGCGAAAGGACGTCTCCCGCAAACCGAGCCTGTCAAGCCGGTCTCGAAAACTGCTTGTACGCCCGGGCGAAGCGCATGAAATCCATCTTCCCCCGTCCCGGTGACCGAATACCGGGCCCGTACGCAAATACAAATCGGCTGCTCCTCAGAAAAGTTCCACGCGACGCTGTGAGCCAAAGCGAGCAGATGCGCGCCGTCGCCGGCGTTCATCGATTCCGGAGCATAAGATTCGTTCATTTCTCCCAATTCGTCCCCTCCACGTGATACGTCGTGAAGCCCCCGTTCCCGTCGATGGCCAGACAGTTCAGCTGCTGTCCGTAGACGCAGCCGCCGTCGATGCCGATTTTGTCGCCGCCGTACCATACGCCGGGGGAATCATGCAGGCACGAGGTTCTCGTATGGCCGAAAATGACGGTTTTGTCGACCGCGGTCGGATGGCCGTAAAACGGCTCGCGGATCCAGATCATATCCCGTGCCGGCTGTTCCTTCCAGTTGGGATACGCCGGGTTCAAGCCCGCATGGACATAGATGAACCGCTCGTCCTCGTAAAACAAAGGCAAGCTGCCTAAAAAAGCCAAATGATGGCCATACTCCGCGCGGATCCATTCTTTGGCGCACTCGGTCCGCTCCCGCCCGGTCCCTTCGTTCGATTCAAACGGGGCGTAATAGCTGGCAAGCGTCTGCACTCCGCCGTATTTCAAAAATTTCATTTCTTCGTTCTCCTCGCACGGGCCAGTCACGACATCGACAAAGCGCTGATCGTGATTGCCCCGCAGCGCGATGACCCCGTCCTCCCGAACCATGGTCATTACCCGTTCGACGACGTCCCTGCTTCTTGGCCCGCGATCCACATAATCCCCCAGCAAAATGAGCCGATCCCGGCGGGCGTCATACTCCGCAGCGCGCAGCAGTGCGTCGAAGCTCTCGTAGCTCCCGTGAATGTCGCTGATGACTAACGTTCTGTTCAATGCCAATCGTCCTTCCGCTCTGGTATCCTGTTCCGTAACCGTTCTGACAATAGGTAATTTTATCACAGCCGTTTATCTCTGGATAGTATTCCTTCGTCAGGCACGTGGAGCTCCGGATGGCAGCGGAGAGATCGTGCAGGAAGTCAAACCGTCGAATGCAAATGTCCGTCCAAACGAACCTCGACGGCCGCCTCCTTTCCCAGCCAATCTCGCATATCGTCCAGCCTGAACAATTGTTCGATCTAAGCTCTTATCCTAATTTGTCCGACGGATGCATAGGTCCCCTGCCGATCGGCAGATTCGCAATCGTTCAAGGGCCTGCTTTCTCCTCTATGTACGCAGCTCCAGCCGGTAGCCGAGCCCGCGGATCGTGCTGATTTTGAACGAATGCCGTTCCTCGGGAAACCGCTCCCGAAGGCGGTTCACGTGGACGTCGACGGTGCGCTCGCCTCCGTCATAGTCGTAGCCCCAAATGTCTTCGATCAATTGATCGCGCGAAAACGTTTTGCCGGGATAGCTGGCCAGCTTGAACAGCAGCTCGAATTCCTTGAGCGGAAGCGTGATATTCCCCTGTCCTACGGAAAGCTCATAGGTAAGACGGTTCATTGTCAGTTCGCCGACCTGCAGCGTCTGCGACGAAGCGATCCGGTACCGCTTCAGCAGCGCCTTCACGCGGACGATCAGCTCTGCCGGCTCGAACGGCTTCACAAGATAATCGTCCGTGCCGAGCTCAAAGCCCTTGACCTTCTGCTTCGTCTCGCCGATCGCCGTCAGCATGAGCAGCGGCAAGTCGTAAAGCTGCCGAAGCCGGCGGCACAGCTCCCAGCCGTCCATTTGCGGCATCATAATATCCAGAATGACCAAATCCGCTTTAAACGATTCCAGCTTATCAAGCGCTTCCTGCCCGTGAGCGGCCTCATGCACCGTAAAGCCTTCCTGACGCAAGCATACTTTAACCAGCTCGCGGATATGCGGATCATCGTCGACCACCATGATTCTGCTCATCTGCTTCGTCAACCGCCTTTCTGAAGTGATGATACAACAGAAATATAAACGGAATATGAACGATAACGGGTTCCGCACGCAAAAAATCCCCGCCGGACGGACGGGGAGGTGCAACCCTGATCGAATGCATAGAAAAATTTCGTCGCTAACTCCATTCGCAAGATTATACCTGACGCTGTTTGTTCTCCAGCATATGGCTCATCATCTCGATCGCTTCCTCTTCGTCGGCGCCTTTCGTCTGGATCGTTAATCTGGTCCCGCGCCGGATCGGAATGAGCATCATCCCGAGGATACTTTTCGCATCGAGCTGCATACACTCCGCCTCGAAACGGATTTTGATATCGGAACGGTATTGATTGGCATACTGAACGATTTGCTGTAAATATTCAGGCCGCAGGTCATCGGAAATAACAATTTCGTGAACTCGCATGATACGCCTCCGGTACATATTAATGGAAAAAGTATATAAGGTTGACTGTAGTATACTGCTATTCCAAGGAGGGTAAAACGTTTGCATGCTTTTTTCCTTAACCGGAACCCTACGCTCGTCCTCTATTTTTGCGGCGCATGACAAATAGCCCCGCAAGCTTAAACGGAACGGAGCGTACGTTTAAGCTGCATCCCTCTTTGGCGGCTCGGCCGTCATCGCACAATTGATGCCTTAGACCCGGAGCTTTGCGTCCCCGTTTTTCAACAGGTTTGCCTTTATCAGTAAAGATGTCTGCTTCGTCCTTGCCTTGCAGGCGGCGCTTGACAAAATTGTAAGCTTTCTCGCTAAATAATGTCAAGCAATTCCTTCACACCTTGGAGGCCGATCCCTGCATAGCCCAACAACCGCCCGGCCGGAATCGGATCCGGCCGCTTCCCATAGGTGTCTTTAAGCGCCAGGGCAAGACGGTTTACATTGGCTTCAGCATTTGTCGAAAAGTAAACGCAAGCTTCAAGCGAAGCAGATCGTTGATCTTCTTGTAATCGACTTCCAGCAGCTCGCCGACCTTCTCCAGCCGATAAGCCGCCGTATTCCGGTGAATCAGCAGGTGCTTGGCCGTCTCGTTGACTTGGCCGTCGTTTTCTATGAACGTCTCCAGCGTGCGCAGCATTTCCTGCGAATATTCGGGGTCCTTCTTCAAAAGCATCTCCAGCACCTCGTTAACGTAGGTCTGCATATGCTCCTTGGGGACATGCTGGAACAAGTACGCAAGCTCAACCGTCCCGAACTGCACCACCGCTTCCCGAATGCCGAGCCGATCCGCCAGCCGGGATGTCTCCAAGCACTCTTTGTACGCATCCCGCAGCTGGTTCGGCCTGTTCTTCTTATTGCTGACGCAGATCCGAAGCGGAGCGCCGCAGTCCTCTTGCAGCAGCCCTCGCAGACACGTACGCAGCAGGTGAATCAGTTTCCCGTCTGCGCCGGGAGCATCGACAAGAAAAATGGAGAACAAGCCCTCTTGGATGCAAAAATGAATAACGGCCATTTCCTTAAGCTCCGGGTGATACTGCATTTCTTCGCGGATATTCCGCAGCAGCCTCTCCTTCTCTCCGCTGCCCGCATCCGGCGATACTATGGAAAGCAGCCCGCGATACGCGCCTTGGAACAGCGGAATGCCCCGCCGGGCCGCTTCCTCCGTCAGCGCTTCAATCGTACCGCTCCCCCGCAAATACCGGCTCAGCAGCGCCCCCAGCTCGTTTTGGGCTGCGTGGTTCCGATACTCGTTGAAGATCACCCCCATGTGATACGAAATGATCTCCGCAGTTTGCAGAAACAACTCTTCCTCCGCCTTAACCCGATGGGGATTTTCCGGAAAAATCACCATATAGCCGGTACACTCGTCTTGCTCCGTCAGCGGAACGCGAAAACATCGGCCCTCGTCCACAAACGCCCACTGCGCTTTTTTCTCCCACGGCCAGCCGCGCAGCAGCTGCGGAGCGCCGAAGGATGTCGCATTGAATACGACTTGGCCCCGGGAGCCGATAACGGCGATCGGATACCCTAAAATACCCAGAAGCTTCTGAAAAAAATGGTTTATTCGATCCGGCCGAAGCGCGAATCGCATCAATCTTTTTTGTTTGTCGAGCACGGTGTGAAGCATTTGCGTATGATATTGCATTTCGACATGAAACAGTCCGTTCATCCGGTCGGAAAAAGAACATTCGTAGGGCAATTCGATCAGCGGAAAATCCAGACGGTTGGCTTCTTCAACAATCCGCTCGGGCACTCCGTCCCAAGAGCGGCCAATCTTGATTCCCAGTCCGGCCGAGCGGCGCTGATTCAGCTTGCGAAGCAGAGGGATGGCACCATTCGGGACGTCCTTCATCAAATAAGCGGTCGTAAATACCATCTCCCCTTCCTTGATCCAATCGGCAATATCCGGCGCATCCATGACTTTGACCGACTTGACGAGGCGCGACGCACCGTTCTGTCCGGCAACAAGCTTTCCTTCGGACAGCGGATAAATGGACAGCACTTGTTCGACGGTGATGTTCATTTCGTTTCTTCACCTCCTGGAATGATCTTTATGGCGGGTCTGATTTGATCGGACGTAATCCATGCGGCAAGCTTTATCAAGGTTATGTTACATGACGGATGTGTATTTTAAGTGTATCCCTTCACATGGATCGCCGCCCCGGGCAAAGCGGCAAGCGGCAAAAGCGGCGGCCGGGACCTCTTTCCCTTCATAAACGAGGAGGGCGAGCATCAAAAAAGGAGCCTGACATTTTTTTTCAGGCTCCACTCTCGCAAGTCCATCATTTGAACCGCGCCCGGCAAACATAAAGAGGCGGTACTCTATCCGAACGCTCGTCGATCCGAACAGACCCGGTTCATTTACGGCGCCGGCTGAACGTTAAAGTGAATCTCGCGCAACCTAACTGCTCGCCGGATTTTGGAGAGTCCATCCCTGCCTTTCGAATGGAGAAAACCGGTCCCGTACTCGCGAAATTTTCCGAGGCGCATTCGGTGATTCCGCTTATCCGACTATAGCAGTATCTCTGCCCGGATTAAATGACAGCCGAAGCCCGGAAAGCCGGGAAAGGAAGCCTGTACCAACGAGAAAAACAATACAGATGATACATAATAAAACTTATATGGATAATAATACTATAACATTGCGAATCGAACCATCCTTTTTTTTACCGAATCGTAAAAGAAAAGCGCAAAAAAGGAGCCCGGCAGTTCAGGCTCCGATGAGAAAACGGCTGCAAACGCTGTCCTATCCTTTATGTTTTCGGATCAGCTCCATCTTCTGGTCCCAAGCTTTGGAACTCAGGTCAACGTGGTACACCTCCGGATTCAGCTTGCGCAAATATTCCGGCCAGAACAAGGCCAGCTGATTCCGGTGATGCTCGCGGATGGTCTCCAGCGCAGGCAGTTCGTACACCTGCTTGCCGTCCGCAAAAATCGGACGGAGCATCGGCTGCGCTTCGTATTGCTCCACCGTTTTCGAAATGTAAGGGTGCACCGGGTCGAACAGCTTCAGCGGCTTGCCCTGCTGCACATCGTCTTCGTCCGTCAGCGCGATGTAATCCGCTATCGCCTTGCCCGTCTCGCGGTTGACGATGCGGTATACGTCCTTGATTCCCGGCGTCGTCACTTTTTCCGGGTTGCCCGAAATTTTAATGACCGGCACGTAACCGTCCTCGCGCTCGCGGGCCACCAGCTTGTACACGCCGCCCAGCGCGGGCTGATCGGCCGCCGTAATCAGCCTCGTGCCGACTCCCCAGCTGTCGATTCTCGCCCCTTGGGCTTTCAAGTTAAAAATAATGTTTTCGTCCAGATCGTTGGATGCGACGATTTTGACATCCTGCAGCCCCGCTTCGTCCAGCATCGCGCGCGCCGTTTTCGACAGATAAGCCAAGTCCCCGCTATCGAGCCGGATCGCGTTCATTCGTTTGCCCTGGCTTTGCAGCCATTTGGCCGTTTCGATCGCGTGCGGCACGCCGCTTTTGATCGTATCATACGTATCGACCAGCAGGGTGACCTGCTCGGGCAGCGCGGCCGAGAATTTCCGGAACGCCTCTTCCTCCGAATCGTGATCCTGCACCCAAGCGTGCGCGTGCGTGCCCTTCGTCGGAATGCCGAACATCATGCCCGCCCGCATGTTCGAAGTGGCGTCGAAGCCGGCGATATAAGTCGCCCGCGCGCCCCATACCGCGGCATCCGCCTCCTGGGCCCGACGCGTGCCGAATTCCATCAGCACGTCGTCCGGAGCGACCTGCCGGATGCGCGACGCCTTGGTCGCAATCAGCGTCTGATAGTTCATGAAGTTCAAGATCGCCGTCTCCAGCAGCTGCGCTTCAAAGACGCTAGCTTCGACCCGGATCAGCGGCTCGTTCGGAAACACCAGCGAACCTTCCTCCACCGACCATAACGAACCGGTAAACCGGAACTGGCGCAGCTTTTCCAGAAAAGCCGGCTCGTAATTCTCTTCCTGCTCCGCCAAGTATCGGATCGACGCTTCGTCGAATTGCAGTTGCTGAATGTACTCGACGATGCGCTGAAGGCCGGCAAACACAGCATATCCGTTGCCGAACGGCAGCTTGCGGAAGTAAGCCTCGAACACCGCCTTGCGGTCCATCGAGCCGTTGAACCAGTGGGCATACATCATGTTGATTTGATATTTATCCGTATGAAGCGTCAAATTGTCGCAGCTCATCGTAGTTCCCCTCTCGCTTCGTTAGACGTTTTTATCCGCGGCGCGGACGACTTCGGCGCCCAGCACGTTCCGAAAATGAGTCAGTGCCCATTCATGACCGGCCGGGTTGAAGCTCGCGACCGCATCCTCATGAACGACGATTTTATATGCCTTATTATAGGCGTCTACGGCGGTATGCAGCACGCAAATGTCCGTGCAAACGCCGATCAGGTGCACCTCATCGATGCCGCGGGCCCGCAGCCGCAGCTCCAAATCCGTCCCGCAGAAGGCGCTGTACCTCGTTTTGTCCATCCAATAAATGGCATCCTGGCGGGCCGAGTAGACGTCTTGAAGCCTTCCGTACAGCTTGCGTCCCTCCGTCCCCCGGATGTTATGCGGCGGGAACAGCTTGTGTTCCGGATGATACGCGTCATCCTCCTCATGCAGATCGACGGCCATGACGACCAGATCGCCCCCTTCGACAAACTGTTCCGTCAATTCGGCGATTCTGTGCTCCAAATCGATCGCCGGCTGCCCGCACGGCAGCTTGCCGGTGACAAAATCAACCGTATAATCGATGACAACGAGAGCTTTCATAAGGGCACCATCCCTTTCCATACCTCTGTATAATGTGGATTGTCAACTCTATCCTTTCGATAATGTCATTATGACATATTTAAAATAAATGTCAAGCCCCATCTTCCGATTCCCATCGCTCCAGCAGCCATGCCGTCGTATAATCGGCGACCGTCTGCAGATTGGTTCGCCCGTCCGGATTCACGAACGGCTCATGCCCGCGAAAATAATCGGGATGTCCGCCCGTTAACGCCAGATTTAACCGGTATGCCGGAGCATGCTTGAAGCGGTCGTACCGGAACCGCCGACGAAGCCCGGAGGCTCCTGCTACCCAGCCGCCCCACGAGCCGAGCCGGGCAATCGGATCGCCCCCCTTCGCGCCGATGCCGCGTATGTAAAGCGCCCGGTCCCGGCCTGCAGAGCTGACCGGGCATTTCGGAGAACCGATCTGTATCGTCAAAATACCCGGCGCAGATAGAACCGGGCGCAGGAGCTCGGCCGCCTGCACGCCCGCCACTCCGCCTCCGCTGTGCCCGATCAGAACGGGAAGACCGTCGCCGCAAAAGCTGCGGATCGCCTCCGCCGCCCTGCGGCCACCGATCGAGCGCGCGGCCGCCTGCGGTCCCAAGCGCAAATCCCGGTAAATTTCCAGCATCTGGACCGCAGCTTTCCGGCTCCAGTCGCCGTAGGGGAACAGCAGCCGGTACGCCGGCCGGAATCCCTTCCCCTCTAATGTGCGGCACAGCTGCTCCCCGAACGTTTCCATAAAATTCGGCGCCGTTGCCATTCCGGACAATAAGAAAAGCTTCGGCCTGTAAGAAATCGACATAAAACCGCTCCTCAGCCTTTAGTCGGCAGCCCGGCCGACGAATCTGTGCGCCCCCCGGCTTCGCCGGCGTCCATCATACCGTACGGACAAGCCTGACGGAAATAATTCGGCTTGACAATGCGATCGTCGTAGGACTGATGGAAAATATGCGTCGCCGCCGGCGAAACCGGAGGGATCAGCCAGGTCCAATCTCCGGTTACCGGGCGGCCGTTCCGCTCTTCCTGCCGTTCAAACCGCCGGAACTGCTCCGCCGCCGTATGATGATCGACGATGCTGACCCCTGCCGCCTTAAAGGAATGAAGAACCGCCGCATTCAGCTCGATCAGCGCTCTGTCCTTCCACAAGGATACGTTGGTCGTCGTGTCGAGCTTCAGCAGCTCCGCGATCTTCGGCAGCATATGGTAACGGTCCGGATCAGCCAAATTGCGCGCTCCGATCTCCGTTCCCATATACCAGCCGTTGAACGGCGCCGCCGTGTACCGGATGCCGCCCATGTCCAGCATCATATCGGAAATAAACGGCACGGCGTACCATTTGAGCCCCAGCCCGGCGAACGAGTCGTATTCCGGGTGGCGAATGGGCACCTCCAACACCAGAGCCTCGGGAATCGGATACCACCGGGGCCGCCGCCCGTTCATTTGGACGACCAGCGGCAGCACGTCGAACGGTGTCCCCGCTCCCCTCCAGCCCAAGCTCATGCAAGCCTTCGTGAACCGGACGGAGGCCGGATCGCCGACGATTCCTTGCCCGGTTTCGTACCCGGCATAGCGGATCAGCTGATGGTTCCAGATGCGGATCCGCCGCTCGTCCGTTTCTGCGGCGAACACCGTGATCGACGGCCGAATCAATCCGCCGTTGGTCCCGTAGCCGATATGGCGGAATATCGCTTCCGCCATGTCGTCCTCCCGCTCCAGCTTTCTTTCATCAAATACGTGCAGCGACGGCCAAAACAGCCTGCCGATGCAGCGGTTGCTGTTTCGCCAAGCCATTCTCGCCCCATGCGCAAGCTCTTCAAAGGTGTGCTCGTAGGTTCCGCGGCGGGAGAGCTCTTCCCGGACTTCCGCAAGCCGCCGGCGCGTTTCCTCGCCGGTTTTGCCCAACTCTTCGCAGTACGCCGTTACAAACGTCACCGCTTCTTCTTGTATCGCCTGATTCGTCGTCATGTTGTCCTCTTCCGCAGCATGATTTTTTTCTCCATTATAACCCAGCCTTATGAAAAAAGCTCGCCGCCCGCCTGTCCCGGCCGCCAAATCCCCTGTTATATAGTCATTTCTTGTCGAATCTGTGGCAAAAGCCGGTTGGCTCTCCTTTGCCCGGCCTCCCCGACCAAAGTCCAGCTTCCGTACCGCCTTCGGACGGTTTTACCGGACAAGCCGTTCGTATACAATAGAGACAAGATCCAAACGAACGAAGGTCAGGTGACGAACGATGAAATTGAAGTGGAACCTACAAACGATAGGCGGCTTCGCCCTGATGGGGATCGGCCTGATCGCATTGATCGGCTGGGGCGGCATCAGCGGATTTTTCGGGTATATTTTTGCTCTCATCATGATTGGCTTCGGATACTGGCTGTGGAGAACGTCGGATACGACGCTCAAGCGCGTTTGCAGCGGCTTGGTCATGCTGGCGGGCGCGGCGCTCATCATCTTTTGGCTGCCGAAGTTCATCAGCCTGCTGCTTTCCGGAGCGCTCATCTACATCGGCTGGATTCTTGTCCGAATCGGCCAGTCGCAAGGTTACCGGTACTGGAAATAATACAACGAAAGAGGCGGCCCATGCTTCCCATCCCGCCCGGCAGGCAGCCGGACCGGACGGACATGGCGCCGCCTCTTTTTGTCGCCTCGGTACACCTGGTTATACGCGCGGCTTGGCGCGGTTGGTCGGCAAAGCCGCGAGCGGATCGTCCGGCCATACGTGCTTCGGATAGCGGCCCTTCAAATCCTTCTTCACTTCAAAATAAGCGTCCCGCCAAAAGCTCGCCAAATCGCGCGTGACCTGCACCGGACGGTGTGCAGGGGAAAGCAAATGGAGCAGCAGCGGCACCTTGCCGCCTCCGATGCGCGGCGTCTCCCGAAGGCCGAACAGCTCCTGCAGCCTCACGGCCAGCACCGGCGACGCCGGATCGCTGTAATCGATCGGGATCCGCGAGCCGCTCGGCACCGTCATATGCGTCGGCACGAACTCGTCGAGCTGCTGGCGCTGCGGCCACGGGAGCATGCCGTCCAGAATGGCGGCCATCGGAAGCCGCTGCAGGTCCTCCCGGCTTTTGAGCCCGTACAGATGCGGGCCGAGCCATTCCCCCAGCCCGGCAAGCAGCGCCTCGTCGGAAACATCCGGCCAAGCCGGGTCCACCCGGTGCATAAAGCCGATGCGCTCGCGCAGCTGCTTCGCCGCCTTGGTCCACGGCAGAATGGACAAACCTTCGGCCGCGATACCTTCGAGGAGCGCGTTCAGCACCCGCTCCGGGTCCGGGGCTTCCGCCGGCGCCTCCCGCAAGGTAAGCGCGCCGAGCTTCTCCCGCTTGCGGGCGCGGACCGCTTGCGCCGTCCGGTCCCAAGCAACCGTTGTCTCCGTTTCGATATCGTCCGCGAACCCCCGGTACAGCTGCTCCTCCGAGATCGGAGCCGCCAGATCGATGCGGCCGTCCGCCCCTTGATCCAGCTCCGCGACGACCAAATATTTCTCGCCGTAGAGCGGCTGTGGCCCCGAAAACGAACCCCCCCTGCCTCCGCTCAGCAGGAAGCGGCCGCTGCCTTTATTTTGCGCAATCCGGTCGGGATAGGCGAAGGCAAGCAGCATTCCGCAGGCGCTCACTTCGTCCCTTTGCTCCGGCGGCAGGCCCAGCATGCGCTTCCCCTGCTCGGCCTCCGCCGCAATTCTGCGGCGGGCCGCCGGATCGGCCGCCCGCACGGCGCCCTCTCCGCGAAGCGCCTCCACGCGCAGCCGCAGGTCCGCATTGGGCGAGTCCGGCCAGGAACGCAGCAGGTCGCGGTCGCTTAGCAGCGCGGCCAGCTCGCAGGCCAACCCGCCAAGCCCGAGCGGCACCGCCCGCAGCATCATGTGCGCGAGCCTGGGCGATACGCCGAGCTCGGCCATGCGGCGCCCGTGCGGGGTAATCGCTCCGTCTTCGCCCAGCGCGCCGAGCTGCCTCAAAAGCGCCGCCGCCTGACCGTAGGCGGCCGCGGGCGGCGGCGTCAGCCAAGCGAGCCGCGCCGGATCGGCGACGCCCCAAGCGGCGAGCTCAAGCGCAAGAGCGGCCAGATCCGCTTCCATGATCTCGGGCGCCCGGTGAGGCGCCAGCCGGCGGTCCTCCTGCTCCGTCCAGAGCCGGTAGCACACGCCCGGGGCCGTGCGTCCGGCGCGCCCGCGCCGCTGATCCGCAGCGTCCCGCGAGACGGCGACCGTCTCCAGCCGCGTCATGCCCGTCCGGGGCGAGAAGCGCGGCACGCGCATCCGGCCGCCGTCGACGACGATGCGCACCCCTTCCACGGTTAAGCTCGACTCGGCGATGGAGGTCGCGAGCACGACCTTGCGCTGCCCCGGCACGCTCGGCGCGATGGCCGCATCCTGCTCCCCTTGGGCAAGCTGACCGTACAGCGGGGCGATCCGGACCTGCGGACCGAGTCCCGCTTCAAGCAGCAGCCGTTCCACACGCCGAATTTCCCCCGCTCCGGGCAAAAACGCCAGCAAACCCCCTTCCTCGGCCGCCAACGCCTGACGGATGCACGCCGCCGCCGCCGGCTCCAGCTTTCCTTCCACCGGCTTGCTTAAATAGCGCGTCTCCACGGGATAGCTGCGGCCCTCGCTGACCACTACCGGCGCCCCCTGCATCAGCTCGGCAACCGGGGCCGCATCCAGGGTAGCCGACATGACCAGGAGGCGCAGGTCGTCCCGCAGCACCGCCTGCGACTCCAGTGCAAAAGCCAAGCCCAGATCCGCATGCAAGCTTCGCTCGTGGAATTCGTCAAAAATGACGGCAGCCACGTCTTCAAGCGCGGGATCGGCCTGCAGCAGGCGGGTAAGCACACCTTCCGTGATCACTTCGACGCGCGTTTTCGGCCCGACCTTCGTGTCCAGCCGGACCCGGTAGCCCACCGTTTCCCCAACCTGCTCGCCGAGCCGGGACGCCATGTACCGGGCAGCGGCTCGCGCGGCAAGACGGCGCGGCTCCAGCATAATAATTTTGCGCCCGGCCGCCCAAGGCTCTTCCAGCAGCGCAAGCGGCACGCGGGTCGTCTTGCCTGCGCCGGGCGGCGCTACCAGCACGGCATTCGCATGCCCGGCCAATGCTTCCTTCAACTGCGTTAAAACGCGATCTATCGGCAGTTCTCCCATGTTCGTTCACTCCAGGCGTACGGTAAATTCGGTTTATATTGTACCACAACCGCACAAAGAAAGCCCCATGACGGGGCTGATTCGGCATATCCTCGATTCTCGCATTTATTGAAAAAAAGCAATGCCCAGCAAACCCGAGAGAACGATCACCGCGAGCGGATGCAAGCGGTATTTGATCAATGCGCCGAGACATATCGCCAAAATCATGAGCATCCCGATCGTATGCCAACTGATCCAGCCGGCCCCGTTTCCCGGGAAGCTGAAGTGAATCGCCGCGTAGACGATCATCCCGGTCACCACCGGCTTCAGCCCGTAGAACGTCGCTTTGACCCACTGCCGCTGCTGCATCCGGAAAAAGAACGCCGCGATGATCACGATAATGGCCAGCGACGGCAGCACCATGCCGAGCGTCGAGAGAATCGCTCCCGGGACGCCGGCGGCTTCATAACCGATCAACGTGGCGCTGTTCGTCGCGATCGGTCCCGGAGCCATCCCGGCTAACGCGACGGTATCCGCAAACTGCCGCTCCTCCATCCAGCCATGGAGCAGCACCTCATGCCGGATCAGCGGAATCATGGCATAGCCGCCGCCGAACGAGACGAGACCGATTTTAAAAAATACCGCAAACAAGCTCCATAGCATTGCCGTCACCCCGTTTCAAATCCCGTCTGCAATAAAGTAGTCCGCATATTTATAGCCGTTTCCCGCCGCCGGGGGCTCCTCGTCCTTAGGCTCGATAACGCGATAGCCAAGCCTTCGTTTAATGCGGATCAGCACGTGTCCGATCACAAGTCCGATCAGGATGAGCAGCATCGGATGCGCATGAAAGACAAGCAGCAGCACGACCGTGAAAGCCGCCGTCGCCAGCGTCGTACGATCGACGACGGAGCTTTTCCCCATGTTATACGCCGAAATGATGATTAAGGCGGCAATCGCCGCTTGAATGCCTTGAAAGGCCGCAGCCACTTTCGGCAGCCCGTAGATTTCCCGGAACACAAGACTCAGCGTAAAGACGATCAAAAAAGCCGGGAGCGTCATTCCGCCGACCGCCGCCGCCGCTCCCGGCACCCCGGCCAGCCGGTAACCGATGAACGCCGCCGCATTGACGCCGACACCGCCCGGAGCCGACCCGGCGATCGATAAGACGCCGCTCATCTCGCCCGGCTCGATCCAGCGCCGGTTGCCGACGACCTCCCGTTCCATGACAGGGATCATCGCGTAGCCGCCGCCGAACGTGACCGGACTGATTTTGCAAAAGGTCCAAAAGATGGACCCCAGCGGCTTCAGTTTCCGCATCCATGAATTCATTTTGCTCCCCCCGTTCCCCCGTTGTCCTCTTAAGTATACCTTACTTTCATTCATTTTGGAATAATGTTTTCATCCCTTTATTTACAACAACCTCGTTCTTTGTTAAAAACAGGATTAAACAAACCCGGATTTACCGAAAATACCTTAGTTTTAATCATATTGAAATTATGTTTACAATGTCGATCCGAATACATTGAATTTCGAGTGCGGCAGGACCAACAAAAAAAGACCCGGATCGTCAACATCCGCGTCTGAAAAAAGTCAACCTTTGACCGATATCGGCCCACCGCCGGGGATCCATTCGATGACCGGCCGGAGTACGAAGCATCTTTTACCAGCCCGGAGGCTCGTAACCGACCCCCGTTCCCGTTCGTCCGGCAAACTCGTGCGCATGCCTTTTGACCGACAGCACGGTTTTATAGTAATTTTGCTTAAACTCGAACGGCTCGTCATCGGTAACCGCATCGATTTCATGATAATGAGAGCCGTCCGGCAGCGCGATCGGCGGTCCCGTCAACCCGATGAAACGGTGAAAGTGCCCCATCACGGTGCTCGTATGCCCTTGATACCTGTGCACGTGCCCGTCGGTTCCGTCTCCGTTCGTGGCATAGACGAACATCTCGATTCCATGGATATGACCCCGCGCCGGGGAGGTCAAGCCAATGAACGGATGGGCATGTGCCGGCGGCTGCGGAACAAACGGGACGGGCGGAAGCGGACAAACAGACATAAAAGCGCTCTCCCCTTCGCTTTTTTATCCCGAATGCTACAGGATACGCGAGGGGAGACACGATTATTTCTATTCCGGCTTCACGGTTCCCGGGCCGACGATTTCCTTTACCCGGCCGACTTGTCCGTCCGTCAACCGCACTTTGATGCCGTGAGGATGCGTTGCCGAATTCGTCAGGAGCTCCTTCACGATGCCCCGCGTCAGCTTGCCCGTCCGCTGATCCTGCTTCAGGACGATCAGCACCTCGGCGCCGGGGTGCACGTTCGCGCGCTTGCGTCCGTCGCTCATCCGTATTGCTCCGGCAGCTCAAGCCAGCCCTGGAAGATGGCGTAATAGAATACGAATGCGCTTGCGAGCCCCAGAATCGTAAAGCTGATGGCAAGTCCCTTTTTTTTCTGAAACAGCCATACGAAAGCCAAGCTGAAAAACGTGCCCATCACGAGCAAGCAAACGATCAAAATGATGGTTGCCATGCTATTGTTCAAACCCCTTTCGAATCAACAGTATAGTTTAACCGTTTGCTTATCAAAATACCACAATTTCCAACGGAAAAACACTCCGCTTCCGCGATAACCTTGACAATTTCATGAAACGGTCTCAAAGTTATACCTCCATAACCAAGAAAAAGAGAGCCGTCCGCTCACACTCGGCGGGACGCGCTCCCTTCGTTTACTTTTTGGCGGACAACCATTCCGACAGCGCCCGAATCTCGGGCTCCTTCAACGTGTTTTTGTAGGAAGGCATTCCGCCGCCCCCGTTTTGAATCTTGGCCGTGATTTGTTCTTGGCTCAGCTTGGCTCCCGTCTTTTGAAGATTGGGGCCGACTTTGCCCGAGAGGTCGGCTCCGTGACAGGAAATGCAGTTCGCCTTATAAATCGCTTCCGCGTTGGACGCTTCGCCGGCTGCCGTTTTGGAGGGGGCGTTCGCCGGCGCACTGCTTTGGTCCCTGCCGCATGCCGCTGCAAGTCCGGCCAAAAGCAGCAATCCGATTGCCGATGGGATCCAGGCTTGTCTCATGACCATTACCACCTTTTTTAGGAATATTGGAGCTTGACCCGGGATACATATGAAACGATATGACCCGGAAAGGCAGGGATACGGCTGTTATGCCCAACAACATGTGGCTTCGCCTCTTCGGTCTCGGCGCCATGATCGGTCTGGGAACTTGGTTCGGTTTTCGGCAATTCGCCGCCCCCTCCCCATCGTTCCCTGCCGTCTCGGATTTTACGGTAGAAGGCTTCCGCATCCAAGTGTCGCTTCACCCGAGCCCGGCCACAGCGCTGAAGCCCGGCACCTTTATCGTCACGCTTCGGGACGCGGACGGCCGGCCGGTGAGCGGTGCGGCCGGAGCCGCCGCCATTTCGATGCCGCAAATGCTATGCGGCGCAAGCCCGTTTGGCTTGACGGAAACGGAAGCCGGCCGTTACGTCGGGGAAGGCATCCCGCTCATGCCAGGCTCGTCCGTGGCCGACGTGTCGATGACGACCGGAGATCGAACGCTTCGGGTCCGGTTTCCTTTTGCCGCCGTCCGATGAAACCCCGCGCTTCCCCAGCCTGCTTCCACTGTATCGAATCGCCAGACGTCTGCCTATGACTCCGCCGGGCTATTTTTCGCTTGAATTATGGCCGTTGTGAGGACAATCCCGACAATCATCACCAAAGCCAGGGATGGATACTGGGAATCCATCCGTCCGCAGCCAGCCCCCGAAGTACGGAGAGCACTCCGATCCAGACGGCTGCGAACTGCCCGGCTATAGCGGCCCTGCTCCGCAACCGCTTGTTCAATTTGCCCGCAAACAGCCCGACAAAAACAAGCGCGGGAACGGTGCCCAAACCGAACAGCAGCATAAGCAGCAAGCCATGCAGCGGACTTGCGCTCGCCGCGGCGTTCATTTCCATCGCATAAGTTAGTCCGCAGGGGAGGAATCCGAGCAGCAAACCGCTGACGGCCGCGGCCCCGGCTTCTTCGGCCGTCCTGTACCGGGCCGTAAGCCTCCGGACAAGCGGCAGCCGGTGCGGGTCCAGCCTATGCAGCGGCAAAGCGATTCGCCGCAAAGCCCACAGCAAAATAAGACAGCCGCCCAATAAGCTTGCTGTCCCCTGCACATTCGCAAGCCTCCCCGCCCCATCGACAAACGACCCGACCATGCCCATAAATGCCCCTAGCGCGGCATAGGTTACAATCCGGCCGGCGTTGTAAGCCAGAACGGAGCGAAGCGGGCTCGCCTTTGCTTGCAGCGCAAAGCCGGAGACGGTTGCGCCGCACATCCCAATGCAGTGCGGCGCGCCGAGCAGCCCCGTAATCCAAGCCAGCGCCAGATCGTGGACACCGATCGTCATCTTGCTTCCCCGCCTTCTTCGCGCCTGGATGTAAGGGGATTATACCCGTTTCAGCCGAAGCGCGTTAAGAATGACCGTCAAAGAGCTTAAGGCCATAGCCGTACACGCCATCCACGGCGACAAATGACCGCTTAAAGCCGCAGGAATCGCCAAAGCGTTATAGCAGAAAGATAACACCATATTCTGGTATATATTTGTCATCGTCTTTCGGCTGATCCGCACGGCGTCGGCTATGGCATTCAGGTCGCTTTTCAGCAAGTGTACGTCGGCGGCAGCCTTGGCTACATCCGCCCCGTTTCCGACGGCTACGCCGATATCCGCGGCCGCGAGAGCGGGCGCGTCGTTTATGCCGTCACCGACCATCGTCACCCGCTTCCCTTGGCTCTGCAGCCGCCGGATAAGCCCGAGCTTCTGCTCCGGGAGCATATCCGCGTAATACCGGACGTTCCCGAGCCGCACGGCAATCGCTTTGGCGGCGGCGGCATGGTCTCCGGTCACCATCCGGATATCCACTCCCTGCTTTTGGAGCTGCCGCAGCGCCGATGCCGCCGTCGGACGAAGCGTATCGGCAAGGGCGACGATTCCGGCCGGACGGCCGTCCACCGCCACATAGATCAATTGCTTCCCTTGGCTGCGCAGCGGTCCGGCATGCTTTTCCGTTTCTGCAAAAAGGATGCCCTGCTCCTCCAGCCAACGCCGAGTCCCTGCGACGATTCGGCGTCCGTGCACCTCCGCCTGAACTCCGCAGCCGGGAACGGCTGCGAAGCCGCCGCAGCCAGGCACCCTCACCCCGCGCTTCTCGGCCTCTCCGACAACCGCACGCGAGAGCGGATGCTCGGAGAGCTGCTCCGCACCCGCGAGCTTGCTCAGCAGCGTGGCTTGAGTTTCGCCTTCCGCTGCAATCACATCGGTCACCTTGGGCGTCCCGAACGTCACCGTCCCCGTCTTGTCGAACAAAAGGACATCCGTCTGATGAAGCCGCTCCAGTGCGGCTCCTTCCTTGTAAACGATCCCCTTCTGAGCGGCGCGGCCCGATGCGACCAGAATAGATACCGGCGTCGCCAGCCCCAAAGCGCATGGACAAGCAATCAGGAGCACGGCAATCGCCTTCTCCAAAGCTCCGCCGGCGTCACCCGGCTCGCCCAACCCGTACCAGTACAAAAAGGTGCACACGGCCGCAGCGGCTATAACCGGAACAAACACCGCGGCGATTTTGTCGGCGACGCGCTGAATCGGCGCCTTCGCATTCTGCGCTTCTTCGACCATCCGTATCATCCGGGCTACCGTGCTTTGACTGCCGGTGCGCAGGACGCGGATGTCCAAAACGCCGGAACCGTTCAAGGCTCCGCCGATCACGCGGTCCCCTTTTCGTTTTTCAACCGGCATACTTTCCCCGGTGATAAGCGATTCGTCCACCGCGGATGTCCCCTGCGCCACGATCCCGTCGAGCGGTACCCGTTCACCGGGACGAACGCGAAGCAGTTCGCCTCCTTTCAGCGTACTGACCGGAACCCGGCGTTCGCCTTCCGGGGTCAGCAGACTGGCCGTTTCCGCCTGTATCGCATGAAGCTGCGAGAGAGAGTCTGCCGTCCGCTTCCGGGCGGACGCTTCGATCCAGCGGCCAAGCCATACGATCGTAATAATCATCGTACTCGTATCGAAATAATACGGACTGTGGTGGCCATCCCCTGCCATCGCCTGTCCGGGATGAAACAACAAATAATGGCTATACAAAAAGGCGGTTGACGTGCCCAGTACAATCAGCACATCCATATTCGCGCTTCCGTTTTTCAAAGCTTCGTAGGCCCGGATGTAGAAAGGGAGACCGAAACCGAACTGCACCGGAACGGCAAGCGCAAGCTGAAACCACGGGTTTGCCAGCAGCTCGGGCATCCAGAACGAGGAGGAGACCGCATGATGCGGAGCCATCGCCCAGAAGAAAGGCAGCGTAAAAACAAGCGAAAGCAGAAACAGAGCCCGGCTGCGCCGAATTTCCTCGCCGCTGTTGCCGTTCAAATTCCCATCCGGATGCATCGGACGGACACCATAGCCGAGCTGCGCGATCCGCGCTTCGACTTCCTCCGTGCGGACCCGCTTCGGATCCAGCAAAACGACAGCCCGCTCCAAAGCGATATTGACGCTGGCCTGCGCCACGCCGTCCATTTTGCCGACCGCCTTCTCGATGCGTGCGGCGCAAGCCGCGCACGTCATTCCGGTAATATGCAGCGTTATCCGGCCTAAATCCGCTTGTCCGCTCATTCGCATCTCACTCCATTCCAATTAAGGCCCCGCAGCCGGTTATCGTTAAACTATATGGACGAGCGGCGGCTTTCATGACAAAGAAAAGCGGCCGCTTCTTTGCGTACAAAGAAACGGCCGCCGTTTGAAGGTGGCTAACGATGATGATGCTCCTCCGCAGCGGCGTGCTCCTGCCCGGGCCCCCGCTCATCCAAATACGTGACGGAAAGCTCGGCGTAAAGCACGCCCTTTTGGACTTGGATCTTGTGCTGCAGCTCCCTAAGCTTGGACAGCAAGCCACGAACGACAATGATTTCCAGACATTGATCGTGATTCAGATGGACATGCATCGTCGAAATAATGTCATGATGGTAATGATGCTGCAGCTCAATAAGCTGCAAGGGGAGATCGGCCGCATGGTGATCGTACACCATGACGATCGTCCCCGCTACGAGTTGATCGGCCTTCAAGCCGCCCGGCTCCAGCAGCACTTTGCGTACCAGATCCCGGATCGCTTCCGACCGGTTCGTGTAGCCCTGCTCCGCGATATATTGATCAAACCGCTTGACCAGTTCCTCCGGCATGGATACGCCAAACCGGGTCAAAACGTCTTTTTCCAACGATCGTTCACCTCAATCCGCACACTCTCCCGATTATTGTAGCACACCCGCCGCCCAAACTGAATTCGCTAGCAACGAAAAGAGCCCCCTCCGCCGGCAATCGGCGAAAAAGGCTTCTCGGCCATAATCGTTTGCAGTTTTGTTACGATAGGCTTGTTGCACCGCCTCAGGGCGCAGCTTCAGGCTGCAGCTCTTTCAACTCCTTCGTCAGCCGCTCCTTCTCCGCCTCCGACAAAGCGCCATGTTCGCAAATCTCTTTTAACAGCGCTTCGCGCTCCTCCTCATTGTGCGGATCAACCGTAAACTTAATGATATCCAAGTTCGCTTCTCCTTTTCATCAGCCTTCCCGGCAGCCGCAAGCTGCACGCAACCGCAGCAGTTTAGCCCGCCTGCAGCCATGCCGGTTAATAAACCGCAACGGTAGTGATCCGAATTACCTTCTTGCCGTAACGACCATCTGCAAGCCGCCCTTGGGCCGCAGCGTGACGAGCGGCTCCGGCTCGACCGGGGGATGATCCGGTGTCAATCCAAGCGTGTAGCGGCTGCCGATCGTGGCAAGCAGAAGCGTCGCTTCCATCAGCGCAAAATTGTTGCCGATGCATACCCGCGGACCGCCGCCGAACGGAAAGTAGGCGAACGCCGGAATTTTTTTGAGCAAATCCCCGGCAAAACGCTCGGGCTTGAACCGCTCAGGCTCCTTGGCTCATCATGAGCGTATCCCCCGGCTTATACGTATTGCCGCCGATTTCCACCTCCTGCTGCACCTCCCGGTTTATCGCCCATGCCGCCGGGTACAGCCGCATCGACTCCGAGACGACATGCTGCGTATACTGCAGCTTCTCCAGATCGTCATAGGTCGGTTTACGTCCGTTCAAAACCCGGTCCAGCTCTTCGTGGAACGCTTTCTCCGCCTCCGGGTTCCGGGACAGTAAGTACCATGTCCAAGAGAGGGTATTGGCCGTCGTTTCATGTCCTGCAATAAAAATCGTCATGACTTCATCCCGCACCTGCCGATCGCTCATTCCCGAGCCGTCTTCCTCATCCCGGGCCGCGAGCAGCATGGAAAGCAGATCGCCGCGGCTCGCGTCTGGATTTTTCCGGCGATCTTCAATAATGCCGAAAATCACCTTATCCAGCGTTGCGGCAGCCTGCTTGAATTCGAGATTGCTCTTGGTCGGCAGGCTTTCCGGAATGTCGATCACGGAAGTCGCTTTATGCGTGACATATTTCATCCCCACGTCAATCGCGTGGCTAATATCGTCTACACCGTTCGTGATGCTTGTCCCAAACATCGTATGCGTAATTATATCCAGCGTCAGCTGCATCATATCGTCCGTAATCATCCGGGTTTCCCCCGGCTTCCAGGACGACAGCATCTTTTGCCCGTAATCGACCATCGCCTCGGCGTAACGGCCGATCCGGTCCTTGCGGAACGACGGCTGCAGCAGCCGGCGCTGCCGCATATGCTTCTCGCCCTCGCTGGTCAAAATGCCTTCGCCCACGACCGCTTTTGCCGTCTGCAAGCCTTTCGCCTTGCGGAAAGCGCTTTGCTTCGTCAGCAGCACTTCTTTAATTTGCTCCGGATCGCTAATTAAATAGACGTGCCGGGGCGGCCCGAAGCGAATGTGCGCTACATCGCCGTACTCCTGACGAGCCTTTATGAGAAAGCCGAGCGGATCTTTTCGAAATGCAAGCAGGTTACCGGAAAGGGGCAGGCCTTTCGGACCGGGAATGTGAGCTGTCGATGACATCAAGTTAGGCCTCCTTGGAGTTTTCGGTCTTATTATCCGGTTATGACCTCCACATTATACCAACCGAAACCGACAAAAAAACCGGCCTGCCTCCCCATCATGGGCTGCAAGCCGGTTCTCCAGCTAACTGCTTATGCTTCTGATCCCGATTACTCGCTGCATCCCGAACGGATTGCGGTTCCTTGTTCCACCCTAATCGTATCGGAGATCGTGTCGCGAATGACGCCCATAACGAGCTGCAGCAAATAATTGATATCTTCCTGCGACTGTTTGAATTGGCTGACGATCGGAATCGCATCAAGCTGATCCTGCAGCTCGTCGATTTCCTTCTCGATTTTTTCAACCATCTTCTTATTTTCGAACGACTCGAAAGCGACGATTTCTTTCTGCTTCTTTTTAATCGCGCTAATTAACGTCTGAATGTGATCGTTTCCTGCAATCTGCTTCTCCGCCTGCTGGAAAAACCGCACTTCGTTCGAGGTAGCGAGCAGCCCCGCCAGCTCTCTGGCTTTTTCCAAAATATCTTCGCGCACGATCAACTCTGTATTCGTATACAGCTCCATGCCGCAATTCGTAAACTTTTGCTCTGCCATTAGGATTCGTCACGCCCCTGCCATCGATTTATTGAGCTACGGCTTCTCCGACCAATTCGCCTTTAATATAGAACGTCGGGGTTTCCGTTATTTTCACTTGGACAAACCGGCCAACCAATTCCTTCGGCCCTTCGAAATGGACGAGCTTGTTCGTGCGGGTCCGGCCGGCCAATACGGCGGCGTTGTTCTTGCTTTCGCCTTCGACCAGCACCTCCACGGTCTGTCCCTTCAGCCGCTCATTGCTCCGTTTGGCGTAAACGTTCAGCACGTCGTTCAACCGGATAAGGCGGTCCCGTTTCACCTCGTAAGGCACGTTATCCTCCATGCCCGCTGCCGGCGTACCTTCCCGCGGAGAATAAATGAACGTAAAGGCGCTGTCGTAGCCGACTTCCTGTACGAGCGAGACCGTTTCCTCGAACTGCTCGTCGGTTTCGCCCGGAAAACCTACGATGATATCCGTCGTCAGCACGACATCCGGAATCGCCTTTTTAATTTTGGCGACCAGCTCCAAATAATGCTCGCGCGTATATTTGCGGCTCATCCGCTTCAAAATCTCGTTGCTGCCCGATTGCACCGGCAGATGGATATGCTCCATCAGGTTGCCTTTCTTAGCCAGCACCTCGATCAAACGGTCGTCAAAATCGCGCGGGTGCGACGTCGTGAAGCGGACGCGCGGAATGTCGATTTTGCGTACTTCGTCCATCAGATCGCCGAGCCCGTATGTTATATCTTCAAAATCTTTGCCGTAGGCGTTTACGTTCTGGCCGAGCAGCATGATTTCCTTGAAGCCCTGCCGCGCCAGGTCGCGCACCTCGGCAATCACGTCCTGCGGACGGCGGCTGCGCTCCTTGCCCCGCGTATACGGCACGATACAGTACGTACAGAACTTGTCGCAGCCGTACATGATATTAACCCACGCTTTGATGCCTTCGCGCTTCTTCGGCAGGTTTTCGATGATGTCGCCTTCCTTGGACCATACCTCGATCACCATTTCCTTGCTGAACATCGCTTCCTTTAACAGGAACGGAAGACGGTGGATGTTATGCGTACCGAAGATCAGATCCACGAACGGATGCTTCTTCAAAATCCGGTTTACGACCGATTCTTCCTGGGACATACAGCCGCACACGCCCAAAATAAGCGACGGCTTCTCAATCTTCAGATGCTTGAGATGCCCAAGCTCGCCGAACACTTTATCTTCCGCATTTTCACGTACGGCACAGGTGTTGAGCAGAATGATGTCCGCCTGTTTGCGGTCATCGGTCGACCGGTATCCCATCTGCTCAAGCAGCCCTTTGATCGTCTCGGTATCGTGCTCGTTCATTTGACAGCCGTACGTTTGAATCAAGTAATACTTGTCCTTGCCGATCTCGCGCATCTCTTCCGGGATGTCGAAATCGTAATGCACTTGAATGTCTTCTTTCCCCCGCTTCTTCGCATCGCTCAAAGACGGCGGCTGGAAATATATCGAGTAATCTTTTTCGGATTTATTTTTTGTCGTCATGAAATGAATTCCTCCTGAAGCTTGCAGTATGCTGCAAAGATCATACCTTTCATTATATCATGCTTGCAGCCTGCATTTCAAAGAAATTCATGGCGGGTATAGGAGTCTCTTCGATGAAAGGAAAATCCTAATTAAAATATTGTATCCGTCAGGAAGGGATTGCCGCTCCTCCGCTCTTGAAATTGAAGTTTTCTTTATTTGTACCTTGCGGTTACAACTTCATTTCAAAGGCGGCCGTAAACTTTCCGCAGCAATCCCTTCCTTTGGTTATGCCTTAACAATTTATGAAAAATCCGTCGAACAGACGCCTAAATTAGTATAACGCCGATATCGCCGGTTTTAATCCCGGCCGCATTCGCTTCGTCCGTATCGATATGCATGTCCAGGGCGAAGTGATCGGATACCCGGGCAATGACGTGCTCAAAAGTTACGCCGCGCTCTCCCTCGACGCGCACGGTGAGCTCTTGCTTATCCGCAATGCCCCACTTGGCCGCGTCGTCTGTATGAAAATGAATATGGCGCGCCGCAACGATGACGCCTTCCTGCAAATCTGCTTCACCGGCCGGTCCGATCACCTTGATCCCGGGCGTTCCGTCGATATGTCCCGATTCACGCACGGGCGGGTTTACCCCGAGAGCGAATGCATCGGTACGCGATATTTCAAGCTGGGACTTGCTGCGGGCCGGCCCCAAAATGCGAACTTTGTCGAAACGGCCTTTCGGGCCGACGACCGCGACCGTTTCCTCGGCCGCGTATTGCCCGGGCTGCGAAAGTGCTTTCATCTCCTTTAATTCATACCCCGGACCAAAAAGCAAAGCGATATGTTCTTTCGACAAATGAATATGTCTGGCGGAAACACCGATCGGTACTTGTTTCATGTCTATGTGCCCCTCTCTTATGCAAAAGATTCCATGAAGCTCAAGTCTATTATACCCGCCCGGCATAAAAAAAGCATACGGCTTAAGCCGTATGCTTTAGGAAAGTTCGAAAAATTATTTGAATTCCGCCACCAATTTTTCAAACTCTTGCTCGGTGATTTTAATATTTTGCTTCGCAAGACCTTCCGGCTTGAAGCCTGCAACCATATCCTCGTAGCTTTTTCTGCTCTTGTCTTGATAGATAAGTCCCGTCACGAGGCTGTTCGTTTCCATGATTTTGGTCATGGCTGCCACACGGTTGGATGCATCGTAGTCCGGTGTTTCTTCCAGATCGACGATATGCTCTTTAAACCACTCGTACGTGTTCACTTTGTTGAACGTTACGCATGGGCTGAATACGTTGATGAAGGAGAAGCCTTCATGCTTCATACCTTCTTCGATCAAGGAAGTCAGCTGTTTCAAGTTGCTGGAGAACGATTGACCGATAAAAGTTGCTCCTGCAGCCAATGCTACTTCAAGCGGAGACAGCGCGGACTCGATGGAGCCGGACGGCGTCGATTTCGTCTTGAAGCCTTCGGCGCTGCGGGGCGACGTTTGGCCTTTGGTCAAGCCGTAAATTTGGTTGTCCATAACGATATAGGTGATGTTGATGTTCCGGCGGATCGCATGAACCGTATGACCCATCCCGATCGCGAAGCCGTCGCCGTCGCCGCCTGCAGCGATGACCGTCAGTTCGCGGTTAGCCATTTTGAGACCTTGCGCGATTGGCAACGAACGTCCGTGAACACCGTGGAATCCGTAAGCGTTGATGTAACCAGAAATCCGGCCGGAGCAGCCGATCCCCGAGACAACCGCAAGCTGTTCCGGTTCCAGACCGACATTGGCAGCCGCTCTTTGGATAGCCGCTTGCACGGAGAAGTCGCCGCAGCCTGGGCACCAGTTCGGTTTGATATTGTTACGGAAATCTTTTAACGTTGCCATACAAGGTTCAACTCCTGACAGTATTTAGTGATTTCGGCAGGCAAGAACGGATTACCGTCATATTTCAACATGCTCTTAATTTTATCGGCGTAGCCAACGTTCAGCTTAATCAAGGAAGCGAGCTGAGCGGTAGCATTGTTTTCAACAACAACGACCGTTTTCGCTTTTTCCAGATACGGCTTGATCTCTTCCACCGGGAACGGATGCAGCAAACGAACAGTGATGTGGTTCGTTTTCATGCCTTTGTCGGCCAGACGGCGTCTTGCTTCGTCAATCGTGCCGCCAGTGGAGCCCATACCGATGATGAGCAGGTCCGGCTCTTCATGAGGAGCGTCGACCAGAATCGGATTGGTTACTTTCACTTGCTTCATTTTGCCCAAACGTTTGTCCATCATTTTCTTGCGGTTAACCGGGCTTTCCGACGGACGTCCGTCTTCGGCGTGCTCAACCCCGGTTACATGGTGGATGCCGTATTTTTGACCCGGCAGCGAACGCTTGGAAATTCCGTTTTCGGTGAATTCGTAGCGTTTAAACATTTGGTGCTCGCCCAGGGCAGGCAGTTCGCCGGTTTGCAGCTCGCCGCGTTTGATCTGGATTTTATTGTAATCGAGCAATTCGCTTGTTTGTTTACCCAAGGAAAGCTGCAGGTCCGTCAGCAAAATAACCGGAACCTGATATTCTTCCGCCAGGTTGAACGCTTCGATCGTATCGTAGAAGCACTCTTCGATGGTGGATGGCGACAAAACGATTTTCGGAATTTCGCCGTGCGTCCCGTGAATCATGGCCAGCACGTCGGATTGCTCCTGCTTCGTCGGAAGTCCCGTACTCGGACCGCCGCGCTGCGTATCGACGATAACGACAGGCGTTTCCGTCATACCGGCCAAGCCGATCGCTTCCATCATGAGGGAAAGGCCTGGGCCTGCGGAAGCCGTCAGGGCGCGAACGCCGCCGTAGTTGGCCCCAATGGCCATCGTACATGCTGCGATCTCGTCTTCGGTCTGGATAACCGTTCCGCCGAATTTCGGCAGCGTCTTGATCAGGTATTCCATAATCTCGGAAGCCGGCGTGATCGGGTAGGCAGGCATGAAGCGGCAGCCTGCGGCCACTGCACCAAGACCGATAGCGTCGTTACCGATCATGAACAGCTTTTGCTTGCCGTCGGCAGGCTCCAGTTGGAATTCTTCCAAAGGACCGCCTGTCAATTCGAGAACGAACTCGGCGGCTTTGCGAACCGCTTCCACGTTTTTCTCTACCACGGCAGCGCCTTTGCGGCCGAACTCTTCTTCTACTGCTTTATTAAACACTTCAAGCGGCAAACCAAGCAAAGCCCAAGATGCGCCGGAAGCAGCCATATTCTTAAACAAGGAAGTGCCGAGCTCTTCCGCGATTGCCGTAATCGGCACCGGGAACAGTCTTGCTTTTACGCCTTCCGGAACGACCGGATTAACCTTTGCATCGGCGATGATCACGCCGTTCTCACGCAGCTCGTGCGCGTTAACATCAATCGTTTCTTGGTCAAAAGCCACGAGAATATCCAAATCGTCGGAAATGGAGCGAATCGGTTTCGTACTGATTCTGATCTTATTGTTTGTGTGGCCGCCTTTGATCCGCGAGGAAAAATGGCGGTACCCGTACAAGTAGTACCCCAGTCTGGTCAATGCCGTGGAAAAGATTTTGTCGGTACTTTCCACGCCTTCCCCCTGTTGTCCTCCGACCTTCCAAGATAATTGGCTAATCAACGTTGTCCACTCCTTTTAAATTCGCTGACATTGCAGCTACACCATGAACTGTAAAGATTTCGTATAAAAAAAATCTTTCAGTTGTCTCATCAAATTCTATGACTAATACACATAAAAAGCAAGGGTTTTCGACAAAATGCATAGATAGCTTTTTTAGATCAAATCCATATCGATTAGAGAATAGTTTAGTTGTCTTATATCTACAAATCAGATGTTAAGTTTTAATTAACGGGCAAATGACGGTGCAGGAATGCAAACTAATTGCTATGCTTCACGACAACTTCAATCGAGGCTCGCCCGCCTTGCTGCATGAAACCAGGGGGTAAACGTTACGCCGACGCGTCCGTCCCCAGACGCCTCCCGGATTTGCCCGTCGTCAAATTTCGCGGATGCCAGCACACGGCTCTGGCATTGGAATGTGTCGCCACGAACGCTTGATTAAAACCGCCGCCAAATCCCAGAACGCCGCTTCGGACAAATGGGACGCATCCAATAGCATGCCCAAATCGCTGCAATCTTTAATAAACGTTTTGCCGCGCCGTAAATCCTCCCTGCTCCCTGCAGCGCATCCGCCCCTTCTACCGTAAGCATCGCTCCGCTCCGATTTCCAGCCATGAGCGCTTCCAAATCGGCACGGCTTTTTACCTGCCTCATGCGCAGTCCCGAATCCATTTCTGATAAAAAATATTTATATATTCCAAGTAATGGTCAAATTCGGGCTGAGATATACGTTGGGGCAAGTAAATCGTAAAAAATTGCAGCTTTACGCCCGCGTGTGCCATTTTCGCATAGGATACGTCCAGGGCGCTCCCATGAGAATCAAAAAAAATCAATCATACATTTTAAGTAAACCATCGCAATGCGCGTCGCGTCGATAACCATCATCCGTTATCCCCTCGGAACCAAACCTGTGCCAAGCCAAAAAGAAAATAAAACCAAAAAACCCGTCTACAAAAGTAAACAGGCACTTTGGTCGTTCGGTTATAAGCTGCAAAGCCATTATCTTGGTTCTACAATCAGCTTAATGGCTGTCCGGTCTTCGCCGTCGATGACAATATCGGTAAACGCTGGTATGCAGATCAAATCAACCCCGCTGGGAGCCACAAATCCTCGCGCGATGGCAACCGCTTTAATCGCTTGGTTGAGGGCTCCTGCCCCGATGGCCTGGAGCTCAGCAGCCCCGCGTTCACGCAATACTCCAGCCAACGCGCCTGCGACGGAATTTGGGTTGGATTTTGCTGACACTTTTAATACTTCCATGAAAAGTACCTCCTCGGGAATGATGATTGCTTCCAGTACTAATCATATTCTAGGAATTTGCGGTTAATTCCTTCTACCCGAAGATGGCGTTTTCGAAAATATTTGAATTGCGTGTCAATTCAATCAAACAAAATCGAGTCCTCGTCCAGACGAATCAATTGAATTTTTTTCCCGAGCCCTGTTGCCGGGTCCAGCTCGATGCTGACGGCATGAAAATGCCATTTGCCTTCATCCACGACAAAACGGACGGGAAGCTGCGTTTTAAACTTTTGCAGCACGGCGTTCCGCTCCATTCCGAGAATTCCGTCCTGCGGGCCGACCATGCCTGCATCCGTCACATAAGCCGTGCCTTGGGGGAGCAGCCGTTCGTCGTTCGTCTGAACGTGCGTATGTGTACCGACAACGGCGGATACTTTACCGTCCAGATGCCAACCCATCGCGAGCTTCTCGGAAGTCGCCTCGGCATGAAAATCCACAAAAACGTACTTCGTCCTCTTCTTGGCCTGCTCAACCAGCTCATTCGCCTTTTCGAACGGACAGTCGAGCGGCGGCAAAAAGGTGCGGCCCTGCAAGTTGATGAGAGCCAGCTCCATGTCCTTTACTTTAATAAACGTCATCCCTTTTCCGGGAGTTCCTTTCGGAAAATTAGCCGGCCGGACAATCCGGTCTTCCTTATCGATAAAATCGAAAATTTCTTTCTGGTCCCACGTATGGTTGCCCATTGTGATTCCGTGCACGCCAAGCTCGAAGAAGTCTTTGGCTATGGCAGCCGTAATGCCCCGCCCTGCCGCCGCGTTCTCTCCGTTCACGATGATCCAGTGCGGGTTATATTTATTTTTGAGAGTCGGTAAGCACGTTTTCAACGCTTTTCGGCCGACCGAACCGACAATATCTCCAATGAACAGCAATTTCATCGGATTCCCCCCTATCTTACTTTAATTTTACTGCAACCTTTCCGCTGAATTAGAGAGGGAAGTGGCAAAATTGCCACTTCCCTCTGTAGTGTATGCAATTATTTGGCGTATTCTACAGCGCGCGTTTCCCGAATGACCGTGACCTTGATATGACCCGGATAATCGAGCTCGCTTTCGATTTTCTTCGTAATGTCTCTTGCCAGCCGGAATGCCTCGGTATCGTCCACCTTCTCAGGCTGAACCATGACGCGCACTTCGCGTCCGGCTTGGATCGCATACGACTTCTCGACGCCTTCGAACGATTCGGAGATCTCTTCGAGCTTTTCGAGTCTCTTAATGTACGTTTCGAGCGTTTCCCGGCGCGCTCCCGGTCTTGCCGCAGACAGCGCATCAGCCGCGCCGACCAGCATAGCGATGACCGAGGTCGCTTCGCAATCGCCGTGATGCGATGCGATACTGTTAATGACCACCGGATGCTCCTTGTACTTCTTGGCGATCTCTACGCCGATCTCGACGTGAGAGCCTTCCACTTCGTGATCCAATGCCTTCCCGATGTCATGAAGGAGACCGGCACGCTTCGCCAATGTCACGTCTTCTCCGAGTTCTCCTGCCATCAGACCGGCAAGGTAAGCCACTTCCATGGAATGCTTAAGCACGTTTTGACCGTAGCTTGTACGGAATTTGAGTCGGCCCAAAATTTTGATCAGATCAGGATGAAGGCCGTGTACGCCCGTTTCAAACGTCGCTTGCTCCCCGTATTCACGGATCCGCTCGTCGACTTCCTTGCGGGACTTCTCGACCATCTCTTCAATGCGGGCCGGATGGATTCGTCCGTCCGCAACCAGCTTCTCAAGCGAAGTTCGGGCGATTTCCCGACGAATCGGGTCGAACCCGGACAAAATGACGGCTTCCGGCGTGTCGTCGATGATCAAATCGATGCCGGTGAGCGTCTCCAGCGCCCGGATATTGCGGCCTTCACGGCCGATAATCCGGCCTTTCATCTCTTCATTCGGAAGCGCTACGACCGATACGGTCGTCTCGGCCACATGATCGGCCGCACAGCGTTGAATAGCGAGAGTAATGATTTCTCTGGCCTTTTTGTCGCCTTCTTCTTTGGCTTGCTGTTCAATTTCCTTGATCAATTGAGCGGTTTCATGGCGAACTTCCTGCTCTACGTTGGTCAAAATGATTTGTTTGGCTTCGTCCATCGTCAACGCAGAAATTCGCTCCAGCTCGGCAACTTGATCTTTATAAATCTGATCAATTTGCGCTTGGGTTTCTTCGATTCGTTTCTCCTTGTTGGCGACCTGCTCCTCTTTTTTCTCAAGAGATTCTAATTTTTTATCCAGCGATTCCTCTTTTTGCAACAATCGTCTCTCTTGTCGTTGAGTTTCATTTCGACGGTCACGAATGTCTTTTTCAGCTTCGGTTCTGAGCTTGTGAATCTCGTCTTTCGCCTCCAGAACCGCTTCTTTCTTCAGTGCCTCCGCCTCTTTACGGGCATTTTCCTTAATTTGCTCGGCAGCATGTTCAGCACTGGAAATCTTCGCCTCTGCAAGGGACTTGCGGATAAAATAACCGATCCCGAAGCATAGAGCACCAACAACGAGAACGACCAGGATCCAGATGGCTGTGATAGGCATCCAGTTCACCTCCTCGTTGTTTCTCCAAGGGGTAAGCTTGGGATAATCAGGTTGTTTAATCCATTCTACAAGCGCTAGTAAAAAGTAAAAATTGGCGATTTTACTTTGTTCGAATCCTCCTCAGGCTGTTCAGGAAGATTCTGTGTATCGCTTTTACATGATTATTTTATCTTTTGACAAAGAAGCTTGTCAAGGTTTTCGGTCCGAATGAGTCGATATTCCGTCCGCCGCATGATTACGTTTTCCATATTTGCTAGAATTGCTCTTCCTCCGGGAACATCTCTTCGTCCCAATCCCTTTCCGCTTCTTTGCGAGGCAATCGCGCCAGCACTTTGCTGACGATCGTTCCCGGATAGCCCCGGCGCTGCAGGAAGCCGGCAATTTTCCGCCTGGCCTTCACCGGATCCTTCTCCAGCTCCGAGCGATACCGCTTCGAGGCAAGACTGTACGCCATGTCGAATTCCGTTTCTTCGTCCACCTGCTCCATCGCCGCTTGAATATGATCTTTGCGGATTCCTTTTTGCTGCAGCTCCTGCTTGATCCAATGCCGCCCCTTTTTTTGCGACTCGAGACGCTGCTTGGCGAGCTGCTCGGCAAATAGCTCGTCGTTCAAGTAGCCTTCCTTCGCCAGACGCTCGACCGTCGATGCCGTGATTTCGGGCGTGTATCCTTTTTGCTTCAGCCTGGCCTTCATTTCGTGTTCCGACCGGAGCCGACTGGACAACAGACGAATCGCATCCAGATAAGCTTTATGCGCCTCGTCCTCGGCCAAAATCTGCTCCAGCTGCGCCGCTTCGACGGCTTCGCCTTTAAGCAGCCTGTGCTTGATCATCAAGTCCTCATGGACCGAGAACGCAAAGCTTTCGTCGATATAAATGTTATAACGGTGCGGCCCCCTGCGCTGCCGTTCCACCTTCGTAATCAGCCCCGATTGAAGCTGCGGCCTATCCTGCTCGGTCATAAATCCAAGTACCTCCCTTGAAAATGGCAAAGGCACCTTTAATCTGGATTAAAGGTGCCGGAACGTTATTCTTGCTCTTCAAACAGCGCCAATTCTTCCTCTTCGGACTCGTCGTCCGTATTCGGTCCGACCACCGGAATCAGATTGCTGTTCTCACGAATTTTCTTCTCGATGGCGTCGGCGATATGCGGATTTTCCTTCAGGAACTGCTTCGCATTTTCACGTCCTTGACCGAGGCGGTCGTTATTGTAAGAATACCATGCGCCGCTCTTTTGGATGACATCCATCTCGGTAGCGATATCAACGATAGAGCCTTCCCTGGAAATGCCTTCACCGTACATAATATCGATATCCGCCTGTTTGAACGGAGGCGCTACCTTGTTTTTGACGACTTTGATCCGGGTCCGGTTACCGACCATATCATTGCCTTGCTTGATCGTCTCTACGCGGCGCACGTCAAGCCGGATGGACGAATAAAACTTGAGCGCGCGGCCCCCTGGGGTCGTTTCCGGGTTGCCGAACATCACGCCGACCTTTTCGCGCAATTGGTTGATAAAGATAGCGATCGTTTTCGACTTGTTGATCGCCCCGGACAGCTTCCGCAACGCCTGCGACATAAGACGGGCCTGCAAGCCGACATGGGAATCCCCCATCTCGCCCTCGATTTCGGCCTTCGGTACAAGAGCCGCTACCGAGTCGATGACGATGATATCGACCGCGCCGCTACGCACCAGCGCTTCCGCAATTTCCAGCGCTTGCTCGCCCGTATCGGGCTGGGAGAGCAGCAGCTCGTCGATGTTGATGCCGAGCTTGCTTGCATACGACGGGTCCAGCGCATGCTCCGCATCGATGAACGCCGCGGTGCCGCCCGCCTTCTGAACTTCGGCGATAGCATGAAGCGCCACCGTCGTTTTACCGGAAGACTCCGGTCCGTACACCTCTATAATTCTACCTCGCGGAAATCCGCCGATGCCCAGGGCGATATCCAAGGCCAGCGATCCGCTCGGAATCGTCTCTACCTGCATGTGGGTCGATTCGCCCAGTTTCATGATCGAACCTTTCCCGAATTGCTTTTCAATTTGACGAAGGGCATTTTCCAAGGCTGCGCGCCGATCTGACAAAAGAATCACGTCCTTTTTTATTTATCTGCTGATACCATATTACCGTGTTTTGTATTGGCTGACAAGCATTTTTCCGAACATACATTCGCTTGCTTGGCAAAAGAAAAACCGTAACACGTTTGGTTCAAAATGTTACGGTTCTTCCGCTAAAATCTATTATACTTTATTTTGGCTATTCTGGCAACTATGATTTTATCGTTTTCCACAAATGATAGAGAGCGCTTTTGGCCGCGCGCAGCTTGATCGTTTCGCGATTGCCGGACAGCTGGAGCTTCACGGCCAAGGCTTGACCGTTCCGGTGCGCGAGACCCACATATACCAGGCCGACCGGCTTGCCTTCCGCCTCGCCCGGCCCGGCGACGCCGGTAATCGATACGGCGACGTCCGCCTCCAGCAGACGGAGCGTATTGCGGGCAAGCTCCGCTGCAGTCTCCTCGCTGACGGCGCCGGGCGCGCCCGGTCCTTCCAGCAGCTCCATCGGCACGCCCAAAAGCTTGTGCTTTAATGCCATGGAGTAACAAATGACGCCGCCCAAAAACGATTGCGAGCTCCTGGGAACGGCCGTCAGCAAATCGCTGAGCAAGCCGCCCGTGCAGCTCTCGGCCACGGCAAGCTTTTGCCCGCTCTCCGCAAGCATATTTAGCACCTGCTGCTCCAGGGTAATGTCCTCGGCCGCGTAAATATGCTCGCCCAGCCGGCCCCGGATTTCCGCTTCCAGCGGACGGAGTCTCGCCATCGCCTCGTCGGCCAAGGATGCGCGCGTCGTGAGCCGGATAGCCACCTCGCCTTCCTTGGCATAAGGTGCAATCGTAGGGTCCGTCTGCGCTTCGATCAAATCGATCAAAGCATGCTCCAGCGCAGACTCTCCGATCCCCGCGAATTTCAGCATGATCGAGTAAAGCGGTTGCACTTGATCCATCTTGGACTCGATCCAAGGCTTGGCATACCGGTCGAACATCGGCTTCATTTCCTTCGGCGGGCCCGGCAGCAAAATGTAATGCGTACCCTCGTGCGTTACCGCTGCTCCTACCGCAAGGCCCGTATCGTTCGGCAGCGGATCGCTTTGCTCCGGCATCAGCGCCTGCCGCGCATTGCTTTCCACCATCGGGATCCCCCGCCGCTGGAACATCTCGGTCATTTTATTCATCGATGGCTCATGAATGATAAGCTTCTGTCCGAGCACCTCGCCCAGCACGTCCTTCGTCAAATCGTCCTGCGTCGGGCCGAGCCCGCCCGTGCAAATAATGAGATCCGCGCGGCCTTTGGCGATCTGCAGCGACTCTTTGATCCGCGAAACGTTGTCGCCGACGACCGTCTGGAAATAAACCCCTACGCCGATATCCGCAAGGCCTTTGGCCAAGTATTGCGCATTCGTATTTACAATTTGTCCCATCAGCAGTTCGGTGCCGACGGCTATGATCTCAGCTCTCACGGTACGCCTCCAGACAGCACAAAAACAATAGGATGCACCCTACTGTTTTTGATCGCTAAAGTTAATGACATGCTTGTTTTTAATAAAATAATCAAAGCCCGAATAAATCGTGATGATAGCGGCAATCCAACTGGCCACGATGTCGAAGCGGAAGTTGATGAACGCAAATGGAAAATTGTTGATAAGCAGTGCGATAATCGCGGTAATTTGCGCCGCTGTTTTCCATTTCCCCCATTTGCTGGCCGCGATGACAGACCCTTCGAGCAAAGCGATTTGCCGCAAGCCGGTGACGGCGAACTCACGGCTGATGATCACAATGACGATCCATGCGTCAACCTTGTTCATTTCAACGAGCGAGATCAATACGGCAGACACCAAAAGCTTGTCGGCCAGCGGATCCAAAAGCTTGCCCAAATTGGTGACAAGCTTCCGTTTTCTGGCGATATATCCGTCCAAACTGTCGGTGCTGGCGGCTACGATAAAGATCAGCGCCGCGATAATCTGGTTGTACGTAATGCTGAACTGCTCGATGCGAATATGCGGAAACTTGACGTTGACGAGCAGAAATAACATGATGATCGGAACCAGAAATATTCTCGCCAGAGTGATCCGGTTGGCCAGATTCATGCCACGACCTCCCCGGACAAGTCGAACTCGAATGAGTGGGTGATGCGAACCTTGGCAATTTCACCGATTTTAAGCTGCCCGCCGCCGACAAACACTTCCCCGTCGATCTCGGGAGCATCGTACTGCGAACGGCCCACGTAGACATCGTTGCGACCGTCGTATTTTTCGATCAAAACGTCGATCACTTGACCGATGCGCTCGCTATTGCGCTCATTGGCGATTTCGCGCTGCAACTCCATAAGCACGTTCGAGCGGTATTCCTTGACTTCATCCGGCACTTGATCCGGCAGACGGGAAGCCGGCGTATCTTCCTCCTTGGAATAAGTGAAGACGCCTAAACGGTCGAATTTTACTTCGCTGATAAACGATTTCAATTTCTCGAAATCCTCTTCCGTTTCCCCGGGGAAACCGACAATAATCGACGTGCGGAGCGATACGCCCGGAATGCGTTCGCGGATTTTGCGGATCAGCTCCCGCGCGTCCCGTTGACGTCCCGGACGCCGCATCCGTTTCAAGATGCTGTCTTCGCTGTGCTGCAAAGGCATATCGACGTATTTGCACACTTTAGGGTTGTTCGCAATGACGTCGATCAGCTCGTCCGTAAAGAAGCCGGGATACGCGTAATGCAGCCGGACCCACTCGATGCCAGGCACGGCGCTTACCCGATTCATCAGCTCCGGCAGCATGAACGTATCATACAGATCGGTCCCATAATTGGTCGAGTCCTGCGCGATGAGGCTGATTTCCCGGACGCCCTGCGACGCAAGCTGGGCTACCTCGTCCAAAATCGATTCGACGGAACGGCTCCGGAACTTGCCCCGCATGATCGGAATACTGCAGAACGTACAGGCATTGTCGCAGCCTTCCGCAATTTTTACATAAGCCGTATAGCGCGGAGTCGCCATCCTTCTCGGCAGCTTCTGCTCGTAGTTGAACACCGGATTGCCGACCATCACAGGCTTGCGGCCGACGAGCGCCTGATCGATAATATCGTTGATGTTATGGAAATCCCCCGTTCCGACGATCCCGTCGATCTCCGGCATCTCCTTCATCAATTCTTCTTTATACCGCTGGGTCAGGCAGCCGGATACGATCAGCGCCTTGAGATTGGCCGTCTCCTTCAGCTCCGCCAAATCGAGAATCGTGTTGATGGACTCCTCTTTGGCCGCATCGATAAATCCGCATGTATTTACAATAATGACGGTCGCTTCTTCTTTATCGTTAACCAGGGAATACCCGCGTTCGTGGACGAGCCCGGACATGATCTCCGAATCGACCAGGTTTTTCTCACATCCTAAGGTAACCACTTTCACTTTCTCTGTCATGTCTGAAATCCTCCACCATGGTTAGTACCTTTTACTACTAAACGGTTTGGTTCAAGTATAATATACCGCGTGAAAAGGTGTCAAAAGCAGCAAAAATACCTTACGGACCCGTTTCCGTAAGGCAGCGGAACGATTCTTTGGCCTTACCTGAAATTGATAAACTGAAGTTCGAGCGGAAGATCCGCCTTTCGGAGCAGCGCTATAACCTGCTGCAGGTCGTCTCTGCTTTTTCCGGTTACCCGAATTTGATCGCCTTGAATCTGACTTTTCACCTTCAGTTTGGAATCGCGGATTAGCACGTTGATTTTTTTGGCGTTGTCCTGATCGATCCCCTGCTTGACTTTGATCCGTTGGCGCACCGTGCTGCCCGCGGCAGGCTCGACCTTGCCATACTCCAAATTTTTAAGCGATATGCCGCGCTTGGCCATCTTGGACTGCAAAATGTCCAACACGTTTTGAAGCTTGAAATCGTCGTCGGAGACGATCACCAGCTCTTCTTTTTCCAACGAGATGCTGCTCTTGCTTCCTTTGAAATCAAAGCGTGTCGCGATCTCCTTCTCCGCTTGGTTGATGGCGTTGTTCAGCTCCTGGAGATCCAGCTTCGATACGATGTCAAACGAGTTTTCACTGCTCACAAATCCGCTCCCCTTTCATTTCTAAATTCCACGCCCTCTATTGTAACAAAAAAGACACCCTCAGCACAAAGCCTTCGCGTGTCTTGAAGCCGTATTGTTCAAATGCGCCGGAAACTTGCGCGTTGCCGTTATCGGCCGGCCGACGAAACCTGTCAAGAAGGCCCGGCAAAATGCGGGCCAAATCCGAAACCGAAAATCCTGCAGCCCCAAGCAACCGACGGCATATAGCAGCCGAGCCGACCGGCACGTCAAGCCCGGCCACCATCCAACCGGCTGCCATGTCGGCACATCCCTTAGGCAAAAATAAATGGATGCATACGATGCCCAGTATTTCCGGTTTGCCTGCGGTTTATGCTACGACTTTTGAATATCGATTTGAATTTTTTTCACGTTCGGCTGATCGCCTACGACAATCGGCGAGCCATTAACGCTCAATTCGACAGCATTGGCTTTTCCGAATATCAAGAAAGCCGTATCGGTCAAATCCCACGTTTTCGTCTCCCCGTTTTGGAACGTCATGGAGTCGATCACCGTTTTATTCGGGCCAGGCGGCGAATCGACTTCGATCCAGCACGAATCCCCGGTCACTTTCATTTCGATTTTCAGCTTATCCGTACCGGTAACCGTGTAATAATCGGTTCCCCGCTCGCTTTTGACCAGCTTAACCTCCGTAGTCGGAGTCGGGGGCGGCGTGGGCACCTGCACCGGCTTGTTATCCGCAAGCGCTCCGTTCGCTGTATTCGCTCCGGTATTTCCGGGATCAGGCGTTTGGGCGTCAGGTTCGATTTTTTCGGTAATTTTCTTCGGCAGCTCCTTGGTCGCATCGTTCGTATTGCCGGTATAGTTTTGGCTTGCGTAGTAGTAGATAACCCCAAGAATAAGCACGACGAAGGAAATGACCATCACATTGGATGCCCACTTCCCAAGCCGCTCCGTATTGCGGGTGGTCCGCTTGGTGCGGATCGGCTCGATTTGCTCCGGCTCCGGTTGCGGGATGACATTCTGATACATGTTCAGCACTTCGTTCGGGTCCAGCCCGACCGCTTCGGCATAGCTCTTTATAAAAGCCCGGACATAAAAGTTGCCGGGCAGCACTTTATAGTTGCCGTCCTCAATCGCTTCCAGATACCGTTTGCGAATTTTGGTCGTTTCCTGCAGGTCATCGAGAGATATTTTTTTATCGATTCTGGCTTTTCTTAGCAATTGACCCAGATCGGACATCTGGCACCCCTTTCCGACGCTCAGAACCTGGATAGGGCATTAATATTCGTCAAATCCGGCAGTGAACGTCTCGTATGTAATTTCTTCGTCCGGTGTGTTTCTAAGCTCCACGATACAGTCAAAATGATCGTACGTATACTGCGATTCCCGGATGAAAATATCCGGATGCTCGATCACCTTGGTGGAGGGCATGGCCATGATTTCCTGAAGCAGCATATGATGTTTCTCGTTGGAGCGGAGCGTCGAGACGATTCCGTCAATAATAAATACGTTGTTCGGACTCATTTCATCCTCGGAAAGCTGGCTGCGCACGGTTTGGCGGAGCAAGGTCGAGGAGACGAACGTCCACCGCTTGTTGGAGCAGACGCTTCCGGCGATAATCGACTCGGTCTTGCCTACGCGAGGCATCCCGCGCAGTCCGACGACGTGGTTGCCGTCCCGTTTGAACAGTTCGCCCAGAAAATCGACCAAAAGCCCCAGTTCGTCCCTGGTAAAGCGGAACGTTTTCCGGTCGTCGGAATCCCGTTCGATATAGCGGCCGTGACGGACGGCAAGAATATCGACCAGCTTTGGCGGACGCAGGGCCGTTATAGTTATATTATCCACTTTTTTCAACATTTTACCCATTAATTCAACTTTTTCTTCATCGTTCGTCTGCAAAAGCATGCCGCGGGTACGGTTATCCACCCCGTTAATCGTGACGATATTGATATCGAGCATCCCCATAAGGGAGGCAATGTCCCCGAGAAGCCCCGGACGGTTTTTGTGGATCCGGTATTCCATATACCACTGCTTGATCTCGTTTGTTTCCGTTATCATCCGTCGTTCTCCGCTCCTAGGTTTGTGATTGGTTACAGAAGAATTCTACAATATTCGATAAAATCCTCCCCGTTTTTCAGGGTAAAAAGTCACAAATTTTTATTGATTTTCGCTTCGGCGTCCGAATACGGCTGAATCCCCGGCGTCCATGCTTTCTTGGCCATCATGTCTTCAATGGAGGCAAATATGCCTCCCCACTGCAGCTCGATGCCGGTGGAAGCCATGTTGATGACCGGAACCTGCGTCGTCTTCAATCTTTGCAATTGCGCCGGTTCCAGAGGGGCGAACACCGCGATCCACGCCGGCCCATGGCTGTGCATCTGGGACTGAAACTGCGTATACCAGCCTTCGGCGTCAGCCAAAGTAATATATTCCGCTTCCTCGGAAGGCGCCCATTCGGACGGAATCGGATAGGCCGATGTCGTCACCCATTCGATCGTCCGGCCATTTTCAAGCTGCAGCTCCACCCATTCGCTCCATTCCTGGCGGAACCGGTCCTCCGGAACGAGTTTTACCATGATGTTGCTGCCGCTGACAACAGGGGATTGCCGTGCCAGCTGGTCGTCCAGCATCACCCATTTGCGTTCCGGGACGCTCGCTGCGGCGGGAAGCGTATTTTGTACTAAATTATGTCCGGCTACAAGGATATAGTCATAAGATCTGGTTTTAATTTTGGTCAGCTGCTCTTCGGTTAGCGCGGTCGTATTGTCCATCCACTCGAAGGCCGTCTGTTTTTTATCGCGCCAATTGATGAGTGTCGTTTGCAGGGCGTTTTTCACTTGCTCCGGCAGTTCCTCTCCCGTTACGACGAGAACCGACGATTTTGCCTGAAGCAAGGCCGGATCGATCGCCGGAATGTTTTTGCCGCAGCCGCTAAGCAAACCTAGAATGCCTATTCCTACAAACAAACGTTTCAGCTTCTTCACTTGCAGTTCAACCTCTTTCTCCGGTTCATCTATACCAGTATATAAGAAAACTGGCCGCGAAGCCAATTCGCAAACGATGATTCCGAAAAAAGAGAAAAAGCCTCCCTGAACAGGAGGCTCGTGTAAAATGCCGGATAATTAATGATTTGCTTTAGCCAGTTTGACCATGGCCCGGGCCAGGACCTTGCGCTCCTCTTCGTCGCATACGTCCCACAGCTCTTTCAGCACCCGTTCTTCCTTATTTTCCGGATCGACTTTGTCCGACAAAAATTCACCGATTTGAAAAGCGAGCTGCGAGATGGTCTCCTCCGTCATCCCTGCCCGTTCCGCTTGTTCTACGCGCTCTCCCAAAAATTCTTTCCAACGGTCGAACACTTTAAGCACCGTAGCCATGTATGCATCCTCCTTATCGAAATGAATGTCCGTTACGTGATTAATGTTTGCATTTCGATAAGGATTTATACAAGGACGTCAAGTCAGCCATCCCCCGTTGGGACTAATAATTTGACCCGTGATGTAGCCCGATTCGGGGAGCGCGAGAAAATAAACGAGCGAAGCAATCTCATCGGGCTTGCCGAACCGCCCGGCGGGAATATCGTTTTCGATCATCTCTTTCTCCCGTTCGTCAAAGCCTGCCATCATCAACGTATCGACCGCGCCGGGCGCGACGGCGTTCACGGTAACCCCGGAAGGCGCAAGTTCTTTCGCCAACGCCTTCGTAAAGGCATTTATACCGCCCTTGGCGGTCGAATAAGCAACCTCGCAGGAAGCGCCGGAGATCCCCCAAATCGAGGATACGTTGATGATTCTGCCGTACTTTTGACGGATCATCGCCGGCATAAATTGACGCGTCATCAGAAATGCGCCCTTCAAATTGATGTCCATAATCTCGTCCCACTGGGCCTCCTCCAAATCGGAGAATAAGCCGTAATGCGAAATCCCCGCATTATTGACCAAAATATCGGGAACGAGGTCGTGCTGGGCCAGCTTCTCCTGCATGCGTTCGATTTGATCTCTCGAACGCAGGTCGGCCGTTACCGTGAGCACGCGGCTTCCCAGCTTCATGCAGCTGCGGGCCGTTTCGTTGGCCCCTTCGTGCGAATTCAAATAATGAATAACCACATTCATGCCCACCGAAGCGAAACGGCAGGCGATCGCGGCGCCAATTCCGCGGCTCGCCCCCGTGACAAGCACCGTTTGCTCCGGAAACGGCTTGCAGTGACTAGGCTCCATTCGCTTCACTTGTCACAATCGAAGCCGCCAGACGGCTCCAATCGAAATGCTCGCGCAGCCGCTCGTTGACATCCTCCAAAGTCAGTTCTTCATAGACCGGCAGCATATCGAATAGATCGACACCCTTAAACCGGTACTTCGTAAATTCATTGGCGATCGCTTCAGGAGAGTTGAGCTGGCGCAGGAAAGCGCCGATTTTTTTCTTCTTGCTGCGCTCGAAATCGGCGGGGGCAATGCCGTCCGCTTTGACCCGGTCGATTTCTTCCTGTACGCGGCCGATCAAACGTTCGGGGTCCTTCGTATCGCCGCCGATAACGGTAAACGCATAATTTTCGGCGATATTGTACTCGGAGCCGAAGCTGTCGGAAATCAACTGCTCGTCGTACAGCTTTTGGTAAATAGCCGAGCTGGGGCTGACCAATATGTCAAGCAGCACCTTCATGGTCAGTTCCCGCTTCAGCAGCTCCCGTCCCTGCAAAGGCTGGCCCGGCTCCTTGCAGCCGAATAAGCACTTGGGCAGCGAGACCGGCAGCACGGTAACTTTACGCGCGGCCTTTACCTGGTTCGGCTCATCTTCAAAATAGCGGTGGATCGTCCCCTGCGGTTTGAACGTTTTCCCGGCCTGGTTGTTCTTAACGAGCTCCATGATTTCCTGCGGGTTAACCCCGCCAACGACAAACAAGCTCATATTGCTCGGATGATAAAACGTATGGTAGCACTCGTACAGCATCTCTTTCGTAATTTCACCGATGGATTCGATCGTTCCGGCAATATCGATATGTACCGGATGCTTATGATACATCGTTTCGATCAGTCCGAAATAGGCCCGCCAATCCGGATTATCCCGGTACATATTAATTTCCTGGCCGATAATGCCTTTTTCCTTTTCGACATTTGCATCCGTAAAATACGGATTTTGCACGAAGTCAAGCAGTGTGGACAAGTTTTCCTTAATGTGCTCGGTTGCGGAGAACAAATAAGCCGTGCGGTCGAAGCTTGTGAACGCGTTGGCGGAAGCCCCTTGGGCCGCGAACACGGAAAAGATATCCCCTGTCGGCTCCTCGAACATTTTATGCTCCAAAAAATGCGCGATACCGTCGGGCACTTTGCGCCGAGCTTCGCCTTCGACCTGAAAATCGTTATCGATCGAGCCGTACTTTGTCGTAAAAGTCGCATACGTTTTCTGGAAGCCTTCTTTCGGTAAAACAAAGACGCTCAGTCCGTTCGGAAGCTCTGCGGCGTAAAGCGTTTCTTTCACATGCGGATAAGGGATCGTGCGCATTTATTGCCCCCCTTTATTATCGCGTAAGAAATAAATCGTATCCAGCTGCACTTGGCGGGCCATCCGGCGGATCTGTTCCTTATCCGTTTGCTCCACCGCTTCGATCAAAGCCGGAACCGTGCGGTCGGCGCCGGACAGGCGGTTGTTGAAATCGAAAGCGATCAGCTCGAAGGCCGAATCCTGCAGCTCGCGCAAATGACCTGTAATCATCGCTTTCGTCTGCTGCAGCTCCGTGTCGCTGATCTGCCCTTCTTCCATCGCTTGAAGCTGCTCCTTAATAATCGTGACGGCTTTTTCATAATTTGCGATTTCGATGCCCGACTGGATCGTCAAAATGCCTTTATGCCCATCCAGGCGCGAGGAAGCATAATACGCAAGGCTCGCCTTTTCACGGACGTTGGTGAACAGCTTGGAGTGCGGATATCCTCCCAGGATCCCGTTATACAAAAGCGCCGACGGGTACGAATCGTCTGCATACGAGGTTCTTACGCGAAGCCCCATATTGAGCTTCCCTTGGTTTACATCCAATCGCTCGACGACTTCCTTCACTTGACCGACGCTGCGGTGCTCGGCGCGGAGCGAGTAGTCCGATGTTCGCTCGCCCCTTGCGGCAAAATAGCGTTCGATCAAGGGCAGCACTTGCTCCAGATTCGTATGGCCTACCACATAAATATCTATCGGCGACTGCCGCAGCAGGGCTTCATACCGGTCGGTCAAGCCCTCCGCGTCGATGGAAGGGATACGGTCGATCGTACCGAGCGGATGGAGCCGGTAAGGCTCGTTGCTGCACATTTCGGCGATGCACCGTTCTGCAGCGTAGCGGATTTTGTCGTTTACGATGGACTCCAACCGTTTCTGCAGTGTCGTTTTTTCGGAATCGATATATTTTCGGACCAAGGTTCCGCCTTCCATCGCCGGCTGCGTAATCGCTTCGCCCAAAAATTGAATGGCCTGATCGAGCAGCGGCTGCGGGCTGGAGACGAAATCGTCCTGAATCACATCCATACGGAATTGCAGCATCTGGTAATCCCCGCGTTTGTAAACGTCAAACCCGAATCCGGCGCCGTACAGATCGTCCAGCTTCTCGCGGAACTGCTTCGTTTCCGGGTAGGTCTTGCTGCCGCGACGCAGCACAAAAGGAATAAGCGCGTTAGGCGTAACCGTATCTTCCTGCAGCGGACTGCCTACATAAACGGATAATGCAAAAGTTTTGAACTGCTCCGTCGGCAGCACATGCACTCGCACGCCCTGAACCGTTCCCCGTTCGAATCGTATTTGCTTCAAAGACGAAACAACTCCTCTCATCATCATGGCTTCACTTCCGCCTTCCCGGGTATAATCCATTATATTCCTCTATAAACAGAAGAAGCAACCGTGAAGATGGTTACTTCTACTACATGCGCTATTTGCAGAAAATATGTTTGCCGATTTGCTTGACCTGCGGACGGGTCCAAATCCACTTGGACGTGGCCGTTACCGGGTTGAAATAATAAATGCATCCGCCTGACGGGTCTGCCCCGTTCAGCGCATCCTGAACCGCTCTGCGGGACGTTTCGTTCGGCGTCAGCCATATTTGTCCGTCATCTACGGCCGTAAAGGCTCCGGGCTGGAAAATGACGCCCGAGACCGTATTCGGAAAGCTTGGCGATTGAACCCGGTTAAGAATAACGGCGGCAACGGCGACCTGGCCGATATACGGTTCTCCGCGCGCTTCGCCGTGCACCGCATTCGCCATCAAGTTCAGGTCCTGTTCGGAAAGTCCGAGACGATTGGAGCGCGGTATACCTGCGTTCGCCGGAGACGCTGGGCTTTCGGGTGCGGCCCCCCCTTCGGCGGCTTGCCCTCGATCGGCGCCGGCAACCCAGGGAGGCAGATCTTCGGCTTTCGCCTTCCACCCTTTCGTTGCTTCCCACAGCTTCAGCTTCGTTTTGTCTCCGGCGACGCCGTCAACGTTCAGCCCGAATTCGGACTGGAACCATTTTAGCGACTTTAAAGTCTGGTAGCCGAAATCGCCGTCCACCTTGCCGTAATAAAAGCCAAGATGCTTCAAGCGGCCTTGGAGCTCGTATACGTCGGCTGTGCCGGACGCTCCGTAGCGGATCTCATTCTTGCTGAACGTCTGCTGTACCTTCAAATGCTGCTTGAGCTGAAGTCCGGCGAACAGAATAAATACCAGGCCAAGCGTGATCAAGATCAATCGTTTGTTCATCTGGCAACCTCACCTTTCCCGCCTTCGTTATGGCAACCTTTTTAAGGTTATTATGAGAAAGGGAGTCAGCTTCTATTCAGTCCAAAATGGCAATTTCTAGTCCTGCGACAACACTCCCGGAAGCCGCTCAAGAGCTCATTCGATTCATTTGGTACTGCTCAAGCGACATCAATACTTCGCGCGGCTTGCTGCCCTCGTACGGGCCTACGATGCCGCGCGCTTCCATCGTATCGATCAGCCGGGCGGCACGCGTATAGCCGACGCGCATGCGGCGCTGAAGCAGGGATACGGACGCTTGCTTCGCTTCAAGAATAATTTGGACCGCCTGGTCATACAATTCGTCCTCGAACGTCTCCGTCTCATCTTGCTTATCTTCGACCTGCGGAACCATGTCTTCCACGTACTCCGCCTGTCCCTGCGTCCGAACGAAGCCAACGACCGCTTCCACCTCCTGATCGGAGAGGAAGGCTCCCTGAACCCGGACAGGCTTGGAAGCCCCCATCGGCAAGTAAAGCATATCCCCGCGGCCGAGCAGCTTCTCCGCGCCCGCAGAGTCAAGAATGGTCCGCGAATCCACCTGCGAAGAAACGCCAAAAGCGATCCGCGAAGGAATGTTCGCTTTAATGACGCCGGTGATGACATCGACCGACGGCCGCTGCGTAGCGATAATGAGGTGGATGCCTGCGGCGCGGGCCATCTGGGCAAGGCGGCATATCGCATCCTCCACGTCGTTGGCCGCAACCATCATCAGATCGGCCAACTCGTCTACGATGACGACGATGTAAGGCAGCGGCGCCCCCGTTTGCGTTTCCACCAGCATCGAATTGTAGCCCTCGATATTGCGCGTGCCGCTTTTCGAGAAAAGCTCGTACCGCTTCTCCATCTCGACAACGACTTTTTTGAGCGCAAGCGAGGCCCGCTTCGGATCGGTTACAACCGGAGCCAGCAGATGCGGAATCCCGTTGTACACGTTTAGCTCGACCATCTTCGGATCGATCATCAGAAATTTAACCTCGTCGGGCTTTGCTTTATAAAGAACGCTTGTGATGATCCCGTTAATACAAACGGATTTTCCCGAACCGGTCGCCCCTGCGACAAGCAAGTGGGGCATTCGTGCGAGATTGCCGACGATCGGCTGCCCGGAAATATCGCGTCCCAGCGTAATTGACAATTTGGACGCCGCGTCCTGAAAGGCCGGGCTTTCCATAACCTCGCGCATCGTGACCACGGACACCTCGGTATTCGGCACCTCGATCCCGATGGCGGACTTGCCCGGAATCGGGGCTTCCATACGGATATCCTTCGCAGCCAAGGCAAGGGCGATATCATCCGTCAAGCTGACGATGCGGCTCACCTTCACCCCGACGTCCGGCTGAATTTCATATCGGGTAACCGCAGGGCCGCGCACAACCTCCAAAACTTTGGCGCGCACGCCGAAGCTCTCGAGGGTCGCTTCCAGCTTGCGGGCAACCGCCTTGTAATCCAGCGAGTCGCTTCCTTTGCCCGCTGCGGGCTTGGCCAGCAGCTGCAGGGAAGGCAGCTCGTACGGGACGGCAAGCGGTTTGTTTTTAATATCGAATTCGTCGGTCCCCTCTGCCCCTTCTTGCGGATTAGCCGCCGAATCGGGCTTGCGCTCTGCGGCATTCCCGGCCGAAGCGGTGCTGTCGGATGTTCGCGCCAGCTCCTGATGAACCTGCTCTTGAAAATCGCGGATGACCGGAATCGCCGGTTCATGCTCTTTTGCATAAGGGATGTTCTGCTCCGGGAAGCCGGAATCGTTGTCGTACGACTCCGCGGAAGTCGAATAGGCGGTGACCGCATCTTCTTCCTCTTCCGGTTGAACGCGGCCCTTTTTCTTCTTGCCCTCCGCCTTGCCCTTCTCCGGCGTTTCGGACGGATTCAGCAGTTCGAAGAACAGGCTGCGCATTTTTCCCGGCTTTCGTTCCTTGCGCTCCGGCTTCAGCGTCTCTTCGTCGAACTCGTCTTCCGGAGGCGGCGCGAAGACCGCCTCGACCGCTGGCTTCTTCTTGCGCTGCCCGCCGGCGGCGGCCGCCTTCGCACGGCTTCTCTCCAGCAGCTTGCGCTTTATGTATTGGCCGAGCAGCGTCTCGGCAAACGGCTTACGACGGCTGAGTTTGTTCATGATATCGCCGACCGACAGCCCCGTAATGAGAATGAAACCTATGACGAACAGCGTGTATTGAATCAGACGGGCGCCCAGGTTGCTGAACAAAAAGTGCAGCACCGCGTAAAGCACTGCACCGATCATTCCCCCGCCGACGCCGTCAGTCAGGATCGACATTCCTTTTTCGGTCGGATCCAATCCGTCTACCATGCTCGTCCATGTTTGCAAAAGCACTTGGCTTTCCGTGAAATTGCCTTTCGGGTACAGCTGCGAGAACAGGCTGATATGGCTCATCAGCAGCAGCGACAGGATGATCAGAAGCACCCCCAGCTTGCGGTGCGTCCGCCAAACCGGCCATTCCCTTTTCATCATCGCGTACAATCCGGCGTATATAAACACGAGCGGAATGAGAAAATCCCAAGTTCCGATCACAAACCGAAACAAATAGGTCAACGAACGGGCTACCGAACCTTCACGGGATAAAGCGATGATCGAAAAAATCAAAATAACGATGCCGTACAGTTCAAATTTGAGATTTGTTTTGATTCCCTTGCCCTTTTTCCTTTTCCTGGCCAAGGCCGCTCACCCCCGAGCTTCCATTATACCATAAACTGGGGTGAAGCTAAACGAAGAATGCGAAAATATATTCCCCTCCCGCAAATAAGGAACGGGGAAAAGCATCCGTTCCCTTTTATTCGCCGGACTCCCGGACCGCCGGTTGGAACTCGATTATTTTGCCGGGAGCGTATTGGGGGTTCAAAAAATCCTGCGGGTTGCAGCTGATCAGCCGGACGATTTTCGCCTGCTGCGCGTTGACGGGCTCCACCTGCATCCTGACTCCGTTTATCACGATATCGACGGTTGACGATTCCATCGCTTCGATTCCTTCATAGACGGTTTCCAGCGGCAGTATCGAATAATGAATCATTGGATCATGCCTCCCGTATTCCCGGCGCGCCGCTCGTCGATCAAAGCGTTGAGCTTGCGGATGGCTTCCCCGATGCCGCCCAGCGAGTCGATGAGTCCGTATCGGACCGCATCCGCGCCGATCACCGTCGTGCCGATGTCGCGCGTAAGCTCGCCTGTTTTGAACATCAGTTCCTTGAATTTATTCTCGTCTACCCGGGAGTGCCGGATGACGAACCGGATCACCCGCTCCTGCATTTTGTCCAAATATTCAAAGGTCTGGGGAACGCCGATCACCAAGCCGTTCAAACGGATCGGATGAATCGTCATCGTCGCCGTTTCGGCAATGATCGAGTAATTCGCCGAGACGGCAATCGGAACGCCGATGCTGTGCCCGCCTCCGAGCACCAGCGTTACCGTCGGCTTGGACAACGTGGCGATCATCTCGGCAATCGCCAGTCCCGCCTCCACGTCTCCGCCTACCGTATTCAAAATAATGAGCACGCCTTCGATTTTCGCGTTCTGCTCCGCGGCTACAAGCTGCGGTATCAAATGCTCGTACTTGGTCGTTTTGTTTTGCGGCGGCAGAACGATATGGCCCTCCACCTGACCGATGATGGTCATGCAAAAAATGTTGGACTCCGTGGTAGGCGCGGCTGTCTGACCCAGCTGCTGAATCGTATCGACCGTCGCACTTTTGCGTCCTTCCTCCGTCGTCGGCGCTTGGGGCGGCTGCACCGGCTGCTGCTCTTGCTTATCGTTGGATTGCATGAAGAACATCCCTCCGTTAGCTGAAATGTCCTTGTTAGTATGGTGCAGTCCGCCAAAACTATGCGGACCCGCCCGGTTATGGATATAACGAAAAAAGACCGCGTACACCGCGGGAAATCGGCCCCCGGTACGTGGCCTTTACATAATCGTTTCTTCCAGACTCTATCCTAAGTGAGTGCGTATGACTGGTGGGAAGTTTTACACTTCCATGATGATTGGCAGAATCATCGGTCTTCTTCGGGTTTGCTCATATAAAAATCGGCCGAGCGCGTCTTTGACATGGGTTTTGAGCGAAGCCCATTCATTGACGTTTTCGTTCATTAAGCGATGGAGCGTGCTGGTCACAATCCGGTTCGCTTCTTCCAGCAATCCTTCCGACTCCCGCACGTATACGAAGCCGCGGGAGATGATATCCGGACCCGACAGGATCGTTCCATCCTGCTTGCTGAGCGTTACGACGACGACCAGAATGCCGTCCTGGGACAACAGTTTACGGTCGCGAAGCACGATGTTCCCGACGTCGCCGACACCGAGACCGTCGATTAGAACGTTGCCTGCCGGCACTTTGGAGCCTTTGCGGGCAACGCCGTCCTGAATCTCAACCGTATCGCCGTTATCCACGATAAAAATATCTTCGTGCGGAATGCCGACCGATTCGGCAAGCATCCCGTGCTGGCGAAGCATCCGATACTCCCCGTGAATCGGGATAAAATATTTCGGGCGCATAATATTCAACATCAGCTTCAGCTCTTCCTGGCTGCCGTGTCCGGATACGTGAACCCCTGTGATCGAGCCGGGTCCATAAATGACGTGCGCGCCAATGCGCATCAATTCGTCTACCGTACGCCCTACGTACCGCTCGTTCCCTGGAATCGGCGTGGCGGCGATGATGACGGTGTCGCCAGGCAAAATGTCCATCTTGCGATGCGTGGAGCGGGCCATCCTCGTGAGCGCCGACATCGGCTCGCCCTGTGACCCTGTAGATAGAATGGCTACGCGGTCCGCCGCGAGTTTGTTCACTTCCTCCGGTTCGATCAGCATGCCGTCCGGAATGCGCAGATAGCCGAGCTCGCTGGCGATGCTCACGACATTCACCATGCTCCGTCCGATGACGGTCAGCTTCCGGCGGGTCGATTCGCATGCATCGATCACCTGCTGAATCCGGTGAATATTGGAGGCGAAGGTTGCGATCACGACACGCTGCTTCGCTTTTCGGAATACGTCTTCGATTTCCGCGCCTACGCTGCGTTCCGAACCGGTATATCCCGGGCGCTCCGCATTCGTGCTATCCGATAGCAGCGCAATAACGCCTTTGCGGCCGATCGCCGCCATCTGATGAAGATCCGCGTACTGCTCGTTAACCGGCGTCTGATCGAATTTGAAGTCGCCGGTATGAACCACGTTGCCTTCCGGCGTCTCCAAGCATACCCCTACCGAATCGGGAATACTATGGTTCGTCTTAAAGAACGTCGCCGTCATGCAGCCGAGCTTCAATTCCGAATCGGCCGTGATGACGATCCGTTTCGTTTCACCGAGCAGATTCGCTTCCTTCAGCTTCATCTCGATCAGACCCATCGTCAGCCTGGTCCCGTACACGGGAACGTTCAAATGCTTGAGAACGTAAGGCAAGCCGCCGATATGATCCTCATGGCCGTGCGTAATAACGATTCCGCGCACTTTATCGCGATTTTCCATCAAGTAAGAAATATCGGGAATGACGATATCAATCCCGAGCATATCTTCCTCCGGAAATTTCAAACCGCAGTCTACGACTACAATATCGTTCGCATATTGAACGACATACATGTTCTTCCCGATTTCGCCCACGCCGCCCAGGGCAAAAATCGTTAATTTGTCTATATTTTTTTTGGACAAGTAACTAAACCTCCTCAATGTAATTGACGACGATTTCCATATGATTATTCAAAACCAAATTTTAACCGCACCAGTCACTTGACCCCATTATACATGAAAAAAATGACTCTTTACAAGTGAGCCGGTTAACTCGGCTATCCCCCGCGTAAAGCATATGATTCCCAAAAAAAGAAAACCGATGCCGCAGGGGCACCGGTTGTCGTAAAGCTTATGCAAAAAGCGAAGCGATAAATTGTTTTTCTTGCTCCGTGACATCCACGAGCGGAAGGCGGACCCCGCCCACGCGCAGCCCTTTCAGGTTAAGCGCATGCTTGACCGGAGCCGGGCTCGGTACGCGATGAGGGCATAAGAACAGCCCTCGGAAAATCGGAAGCAGCCGGCCATGAAGCTTCGCTGCCTCTTTTACGTCGCCCTGCAGGTAACGATCGATCATCGTTCTCATTTCTTTGCCCATCACATGGCTGGCAACGCTGACGATTCCCCGCGCTCCGACCGCCAAAGCGGGGAGTGTAGCGCTGTCGTCGCCGCTGTAGACAAGAAAGCCTGGGGCGGCGCCGGTGATGATCTGCGTCAGCTGGTCCGTGTCCGCGCAGTCCTTCGTCGCTACGATGTTCGGAATGTGCGACAAACGAATCGTCGTTTCCGGATCGATATTGACACCGGTACGCCCGGGCACGTTATACAGGATGATCGGGATGTTAACCGCCTCGGCAATGGCTTTGTAATGCTGGTACAATCCTTCCTGCGAAGGCCGGTTGTAGTACGGCGCCACCAAAAGCAGCGCATCGACACCCAACTTTTCGGCCGCTTGCGACAAATGAATGGAATGGGCGGTATCGTAGCTGCCGGTCCCTGCAATAATTTTGCAGCGGCCGCGCGCATGCTTTACGGCCCTCTGAAAACTTTCGAGCTTCTCTTCTTCCGTTAGTGTAGGAGATTCGCCGGTTGTGCCGCAGATGACAAGACTGTCGCTTTGCTGCTCCTCGATCAAGTAGTCCATCACGTTCTCAAATTGCGTCCAGTCGATGTCAAGCTTGTCATCGAACGGCGTAACCATGGCCGTTATCATTGTGCCAAAATCCACGTGTTGTCTCCTCCTAAAACATTATGCGTTATCTATGGAGCTCGAATTTGCGGTGCAGGGCGCGGACGGCTTTGACCATGTCGCCGCCTTGCACCAATACCCAGATGGTTGTGTTCGAATCGGCAGATTGCAAAATTTGGATATCTTCTTCCGTAAGCGCTTCGACAATGTGGGCCATGATTCCGGGTACGCCGTTCATTCCAGCCCCGATGATCGATACTTTCGCGCAGTTCGGCGTGATGTGCGGCGTATAGCCGAGTCCCTGAAGCGTTTCGGCTGCCCGCTCCGCCTCATGGTCAAAGACCGTATACACGACGCCGGACGGGTTGACGTTAATAAAATCGACACTGATCCGCTGCCTCGCCATCGCTTTAAACACGTTAAGCTGAAGATCGTAGCTGCCCTCCTGAGGCGCAACCCGGATTTGGGAGATGTTCGGCACATGGGCGATCCCGGTCACAAACCGGTCCTGCACGGCGCCCGATTCGTTCCGAAGCGCATCGGCATGCGTAACAAGCGTTCCTTTGTCCTTGGAAAACGTGGAGCGCACCCTCACCGGAATTCCGGCGTTCATCGCGACTTCTACCGCTCTGGGATGAATGACCTTGGCGCCTAAATGCGCCATGTTGCAGATTTCCATATACGAGACGACCGAAAGCGGTCTTGCTTCTTCCACGATCCGCGGATCTGCCGTCAAAATACCGCTCACATCCGTAAAAATTTCGACGAGCTCCGCATTTAAAGCCGCTCCAAGCGCGGTAGCCGACGTGTCGCTTCCGCCCCGGCCAAGCGTCGTAAAATCGCCTGTCGCCGTCTCGCCTTGAAAGCCCGCGACGATGACGACGTTGCCCTGCTCCAGCAGCTCGAGCATCCGCCCCGGCCGAATCGATACGATTTGGGCATTGCCGAAATCGTCATTCGTTAAAATTCCCGCTTGCGCGCCGGTTAAAGCAACGGCGGGAATCCCCTCGGCGTTCAGCAAGCTGCACAGCGTAGAGGCCGAGATGAGCTCGCCGCAGCACAGCAGCATATCCCTTTCGCGCGCAGGCAGCATATTTCCATTTTGACCAATCCAATCCAGTAGCGTGTCCGTTGCGTAAGGCTCTCCTCTGCGACCCATTGCCGAAACAACAACAACCGTTTTGTATTCTTGGTTCAAAGCGTCTTGGATGTGTTCAATAACGTGTGTTCTAGCCTCGGCCGTGGAAAGAGATGTGCCTCCGAATTTTTGCACCAAGATCCTCATGTGATCTCTCCCCTTATCCATGTGCCATAGTTAAAAGCAAAATTCTGGCTTCCTGAATGTCTCAGAAAGCCAGTTTGGTTCCATTTATTGCTGCTCGATTGCGATGTATTCGGCGATTTGAACGGCGTTCCAAGCCGCTCCCTTGAGCAAATTGTCGGATACGATCCACAGATTGAGGGCTCTCGGGTTGCTGAGATCGCGGCGAATACGGCCGACGAACGTTTCCAGCTTGCCTGCCGCTTCCGTAGCCAGCGGGTACAGCTGTTCTGCAGCGTTATCCTGCACCACGATCCCCGGCGCTTCGGCCAGCAGGCGTTTTACCTCTTCGAGATCGAAATCTTGCTTAAGCTCGACATAAACCGATTCGGAATGTCCGTAAACGACCGGAATCCGCACGCAAGTCGCGGTAACCTCCAGCGTATCGTCGCCCATAATCTTTTTCGTTTCGTTGATCATTTTCATTTCTTCGTAAGTAAAGCCATTGTCCACAAACTTGTCGATTTGCGGAATAGCGTTGAATGCGATTTGATGCTTGACCGGCAAAGAGCCTACCGGCAAAATTTGCGGTTCCACAACATTTTCTTCCAGCACTTCGCGGGACTGGCGAAGCATCTCGTTAATCGCGCTGGCGCCTGCGCCGGATACCGCTTGGTAAGTGGATACGATGACGCGGGAAATGCCGAAACGGTCGTACAGCGGCTTCAGCGTCTGCACCATTTGAATCGTAGAGCAGTTCGGATTGGCAATGACGCCTTTATGGTCGCTGACCTTGTCGATATTTACCTCAGGCACGACAAGCGGCGTTTCCGGGTCCATCCGGAACGCGCTGGTATTGTCAATACATACGGTTCCATGCTTGATCGCTTCCGGAATAAGCGCCCGGCTGACGTCGCCTCCTGCGCTGAACAGGGCGATGTCCACGCCTTTGAAGCTGTCCGGCGTTGCTTCTTCAATCGTCACTTCACGGTCTTTGAACTGAAGTTTTTTGCCTGCGGACCGGGCCGAGGACAAGAGCTTCAGCTCTTGAATGGGGAAATTCCGTTCGGCCAGCAAACGGAGGATTTGTTCTCCTACGGCACCTGTCGCGCCTACTACTGCGACGTTAAACAACTTTTGATTCGACATTGTATTGTCCTCTCCCCTAAAGATGAATGATGAAAAATGCAGGATCAATAATTAAACCGTTCAATCAGCATCGGCTGCAGCTGCTTGCCCTGAAGGGCAGCCTCGCAAGCTTCCATGATCAAGTCCATGCGCGCCACAAGCGAATTCGGCTTGGCCGTCGGCGCATCCTGGCCGAACGGGACGAAATAAATGTTTTTGGTAATCAAAAGCTTACCGATATTCATGGCGTTCAGTCCCAATCCGTCATTTGTCGAAATCGCCAGCACGAGCGGTCTCCCGTTGCGCATCTGCGCTTTGGCCGCCATCAGCACGGGACTTTCCGTCATGGCGTTGGCAAGCTTGCTGGTCGTATTCCCGGTACAGGGAGCAATAACCATTATGTCGAGGAGTTTCGAAGGACCGAGCGGTTCTGCATCTACAATTGAAGAAATAATATCATTTCCTGTGATCTCTTTCAACTCTTTTTGCCAATTTGCCGATGTGCCGAAACGCGTGTCCGTGGTCATGATCGTATTGGATACGATGGGCACGACTTTGGCCCCGGCATCGACAAATCGCCGGATTTGCGGCATCGTTTCGGCAAACGTGCAGTGAGAGCCGGTCAACGCGAAGCCCACCGTCAATTGATCCCAGTTCATTCCCCGTTCCTCCTTCGTCTTGCGTCCTCCATGATGATGCGGGTCAGCGTATCGGCAATGATGCGCCCGGCCGTCTTCGGGGCGACGATTCCGGGCAGCCCCGGCGCAAGCATCGCCTTCACGCCGCGTTTTTCGGCATAGCGGAAATCGGTTCCGCCCGGCCTGGATGCAAGATCGATAATGATGGCGCGATGCGGGATATTGGCGATGACCTGGGCGGTGACCACCATGGCCGGGATGGTATTGAACAGCAGATCCACTTGAGATACGTGGGAGATCAGCTCGTGCGTATAAAAGGGATTCATTCCCATCTCGATCGCACGCGCATAATATTCAGGCTTGTTGACGCCCACCCTGACCTTTGCCCCCATACCTTGCAGCGTGCGGGCAAGCGTCGCTCCGGTTCTTCCGAAGCCGAGCACCATCGATTCCGAACCGTGAATGGTGATATCCGTGTTCTGAATCGCCATCATTACCGCGCCTTCGGCTGTCGGAATGGAGTTGTAAATTGCCACATCGTCACGATCGAACAATTCGATCAGCCCGATGCCTTCTTTCGAGCATAATTCGCGTAAGTAAGGTTTGGCCATGCCCGTAAAGACGATGGCATGTTTCGGCAAAGCAGCTATATGTTCATGGGTAAGTCGCAATTCTTTGGACGAAAACAGACTGTCCACATTTCCTTGATCGTCCGTCCCAACAGCAGGCAAAATGACGGCATCCAAAGCTTGAAGCGCTTCGGGCGTCAATTCCGCTTTGGTGATCCCGCTCAAACCGTTCTGCAAATTATCAAAGCCGAACAAGACGACGGATGCATCGAGTTCTGAGCATTTATGAATCACCTCGAGCTGCCTCGCATCGCCGCCGATCAGCGCTATTTGTATCCCGGTCAGCATTCCTTCTCACCTCTTTCCATGTCGCTCTCGATAAATCATCTTATGCGACAGCCCAGAGATGGGTTCCAGCGGGGCAAGCCCCTAATCCCCGAGGCAAGCATGCTCCGGCGCCCAACAAAAAAGCGCTCTTCCGTCAGGCCGGATTGCCGGTCTGCGGAAAAGCGCTAAGATCATCTTCCCTATTTTGTTCCCGTGTGCCCGAAGCCGCCCGCTCCGCGTGCCGTCTCATCCAGTTCGCTTACCTCGGTCAGCGTAATGAGCGGCACCGTTTGGAACACCATTTGCGCAATACGTTCGTTGCGGTTGATGGTGAACGTTTCTTTGCCGTGATTGATCAGCAGCACCTTGACTTCGCCGCGGTAATCGGCATCGATCGTGCCCGGCGTGTTCAAGGACGTGATCCCGTGTTTAAATGCCAGTCCGCTTCGCGGGCGAATTTGGGCTTCCAGCCCGGCCGGCATGGCCAGCGCAAATCCGGTCGGAATGAGAGCGCGCTCGCCCGGTCCGAGATCGATTGGCTCGTTAACGGCCGCGTACAGGTCGAAACCGCTGGCCAGCTCGGACATTTTTTGCGGCAGCGCGATATCTTCGTTTCCCGGCAGCCGTTTAATGAACACTTCAGTTCGTTCAGACAAGCTGATCCCTCCTAAATCCCGCGATGGCCTCATTCGTCTGACCGACCATGGCCAGCGCGAACGGCACGGACAGCAGCTCCGCCGTCAGCGCTTGAACCTGCTCCATCTCCACGCTTTCGATACGCTGGATCATTTCGTCCAGATTGTAATGTCGGCCCAGCATCAATTCGTTCTTCCCGATCCGGTTCATCCGGCTGCTGGTGCTCTCCAGGCTCAAAATCAAGCTGCCTTTCATCTGCTCCTTGCCCTTCCTCAGCTCGGTCGGAGTCAATCCTTTCTCCTTGATGTCGGCCAGCAGCTCAAGCGTCACCTTAAGCACTTCTTCCGTTTGCTTCGGAGCCGTACCGGTATAGACGGTGAACAGACCGCCGTCCTGGTAAGAAGAATGATAGGAATATACCGAGTAGGCCAGCCCGCGTTTCTCGCGGATTTCCTGGAATAGCCGGGAGCTCATGCCGCCGCCGATCGCATTGTTCAGAAGAATCATCGCATACAAGCGGTCGTCCTTCGCAGCCAGTCCGGGCAGCGACAAACAGATGTGATTTTGCTCGGTTTTCTTCTGATGGTATTCGGCATCGCTGCGGAAAGCCAAAGGCTCCAGCGGAGCCTGCGTACCCGCATTTGCAAAGCCGCCGAAATGCTTCTCGATCAAGCCGACGACATCGTCGTTAATGTTGCCTGCGATGCTGATCACCGTATTGGCAATCGTATACTGCGACTTCATATACTCCTTAAGCGTATCGGAGGTCATTGCCGCAAGATTGCTTTGCGTGCCTATGATGGTACGTCCGAGCGGATGTCCGCCGAAAGCGGCGCGGGCGATCAGATCGTGCACCATATCGTCCGGGGTATCTTCGTACATCGCGATTTCTTCATAGATGACATTTTTTTCTTTTTCCAATTCCGTCTCATCGAAGACCGAACCGAAAAACATATCGGAGAGCACCTCTACCGCAAGCGGCAGATGCTCGTCCAGCACCTTGCAGTAATAGCATGTGTACTCCTTGGACGTGAAGGCGTTCACGTTGCCTCCGATGCCGTCGAAAATTTCGGCGATATCTCTGGCGGAGTATTTTTCCGTGCCCTTAAAGAGCATATGCTCGATAAAATGCGAAATGCCGTTGTTCGTCTCATGTTCGCTGCGCGATCCGGTTTTGACCCAGATGCCGAAAGCAACGGAGCGGCACGTCGGAATTTTCTCGATGACGAGCCGCAGTCCGTTGGTCAGTGTGTATTTGTCCAAACGCTTTAAGCCTCCTCGGTACGGCGAAGTCTTGATTCCTCAGTATAGGTATAACATTCTGATATTACCATTATTGTCCGGCGGACTCAACCTTCGGAACCCGTGCGGGCGAGATTACCTCGCTCACGGTGCCCAATGACAGCCCTTTGTTCCGGATTGCGCGAATGATGCCCGGCAGTGCGGCGCTGCTCGAAGACGTGGGATGCATCAGGATCAGCGAGCCCGGCTCGATCCGGGTAGCGATTTTATGCACGATGGAAGACGGCTCCGGCTTTTTCCAGTCCAGCGTATCGATCGTCCACAAAATCGTGCGCAGGTTCATCTGATGCGCGACGTCTACGGTCATTTGATTGTAATCGCCTGAAGGCGGGGCAAACAGACGGTTCTGCGCGCCCAATTCCTGCTTCAGCATCGTCTCGGTCTTGCTGATTTCGGCGGCGGCTTGCGTCCGGCTGAGCTTGCTCATGTCCCGATGGGAGTAGGCATGATTGGAGACCTCGTGCCCTTCCTCCATAATTTTGCGGGCGGTCGGAATATTTTTTTTCAGCCACATCCCGTCGAAAAAAAAGGTCGCGTGCACCTTCTCCTTTCGGAGAACGTCCAGCATCCGCGGCAAATATTCGTCGCCCCACGCCACGTTGATCATGAGCGCGGCCATCGGCTTCGCCGGATTCCCCTTGTAGATCGGATTCGGTCCGAGCTGATCCAGATCGACTTGAGGCGGCACTTCGCGGAACACAAGCGGCGGCGTTTCCGGAAACGACTGCCGCTCCGCCAGCTCCAGCGATTTCTCGACATCGACCTCGAGCCCGTTATATCCCGGTATCGCTTTCCAGACGCGGTCGATCTGGGCGTCCACCGCCGGGATATTGCGCTTCGCCGCCTCGGCCTTGATTCTCTCAAGCATTCTGGCCCGCCGCTCTCCCTCTTCGTCGCTCCAAGCCCTGACCGACAGCAGAGAAGACAACGTCCGTTTGCCGTCTGCAGCCCATTCGGCATCGTTCTTTTCCCTCGCATGCTCGACGAATCGGTCTACCGCCGGAGAAAACTGCAGGCCGATCAGCAGCGCACCAAAACATAATGACGCGGCTACCCATCGTTTGCGTTTCATGCCCATTCTCCTGTCCACACCTGTTTGTCCCCATCATATGCCGGGCAGGACAGGTTTAGACCAGGGGATGCCGCAACGGAATCCCGATTTTCGGACAAACAAAAAAGAGACAGACTGCTCTGGCTCTTTCTGCATGCCCGCTTGAAAAATCAAGCGTTTCAATTAGGTTTGGGCTGGAACTTGCGCCGTCAATACCGCTTTACGCGACAAATTGACGCGGCCTTGATTGTCGATCTCCGTTACTTTCACGGTTATCGTATCGCCGATCTTGACGACATCCTCCACCTTGCCTACCCGCTCGGTCGACAGCTGGGAAATGTGCACCAAGCCTTCTTTGCCCGGTAAAATTTCGACGAAAGCGCCGAACTTTTCGATCCGCTTCACGGTGCCGAGATACGTTTCCCCGACGATCACCTCTCGGACGATGCCTTCGATGATTTGACGCGCTTTTTCGTTCATCTCGCTGTTGGACGATGCGATGTAGACGCGGCCATCCTGCTCGATATCGATTTTCACGCCGGTTTCTTCGATGATCTTGTTGATGATTTTGCCGCCCGCTCCGATGACATCGCGGATTTTGTCCGGGTTGATCTGCATCGTGACGATTTTCGGCGCATAAGGCGACAGCTCCGATTTCGGCAACGAAATGCGCTCCAGCATTTTGTTCAAAATGTGCATGCGGCCTTTTTTCGCCTGCTCCAACGCGTCCGTCAAAATGGACCGGTCGATGCCGTCGATTTTGATATCCATCTGCAGCGCGGTGACCCCTTTGGCGGTACCCGCCACTTTAAAGTCCATATCGCCGAGATGGTCTTCCATCCCTTGGATGTCCGTCAAGACCGAGTAATGCTCCCCGTCTTTGATCAGCCCCATGGCTACGCCCGCTACCGGAGCTTTGATCGGTACGCCTGCATCCATCATCGCCAGCGTGCTCGCGCAAATGCTCGCCTGCGAAGTCGAGCCGTTCGATTCGAGCACCTCGGAAACCAGGCGGATCGTATACGGGAAGTCGGCTTCGGAAGGAATGACCGGCTCCAGCGCGCGTTCGCCGAGCGCCCCGTGTCCGATTTCGCGCCGTCCCGGCGCACGCAGCGGTCGGGCTTCGCCTACGCTGAACGGCGGGAAATTGTAATGGTGCATAAACCGCTTCGACTCTTCCAGGTCGAGACCGTCAAGAATTTGCACGTCGCCGAGCGCTCCGAGCGTACAAACGCTGAGCGCCTGCGTTTGGCCGCGGGTAAACAAGCCGGAGCCGTGCGTACGCGGCAGCAGATTGATATCGCATTCGATCGGTCGGATTTCATCGAGTCCGCGGCCGTCCGGACGAACCTTATCGTGCGTAATCAAGCGGCGCACTTCTTCTTTTACGATATCGTACAGCGTTTCTTTGACGTCGGCCATTTTCTCCGGCGTTTCGGCGTAGACCGCGGCAAAATGCTCCTTCGCTTCGTTGTTGATCGCGTCGATCGCATCTTGTCTTGCATGCTTCTCCGGAATTTTGACGGCTTCCACCAGACGCGCTTGAGCGAACTCGCGAACCGCTTGGTTTACTTCGCTATCGACGCTGTGAAGCTTGACTTCCATTTTCGGCTTGCCGACTTCCTGCACGAATTGCTCTTGAATGGCAACGATTTTGCGGATTTCGTCATGACCGAACATGATTGCTTCCAGCATGACTTCCTCCGGCACTTCTTCCGCACCGGCTTCGACCATCATGATCGCATCCTTCGTGCCTGCGACGACGAGGTGAATGTCGCTTTTTTCCGATTGCTCGACGGTCGGGTTAATGACGAACTGCCCGTCCACCCGTCCGACGATAACGCCGCCAACCGGACCGTTAAACGGCACGTCGGAAATGCTGAGCGCTGCGGAGGTACCGATCATTGCGGCAATTTCAGGCGCGCATTCCTGATCGACGCTCATGACGATCGCAACGATCTGCACGTCATTGCGGAACCCTTCCGGAAACAGCGGACGAATCGGACGGTCTGTCAAGCGGCTGGACAAAATCGCCTTTTCGCTGGGACGTCCTTCTCTTTTAATAAACCCGCCGGGGATTTTACCTACCGAATAAAGACGCTCCTCATAGTTTACGGTCAGAGGGAAAAAATCCAAATCTTTCGGCTCGGCGGAAGCCGTTACCGTACATAGCACGACGGTTTCGCCGTAGCGCGCGACGACAGCGCCGTTCGCCTGCTTCGCCAGTCGTCCGGTTTCGAGAATCAACGGACGTCCGCCGAGATCCATCTGTACTTGCTTCTCCATATTTAACCTCCTACAATTTTCGTTCAAAGCTTCTGAAGTTCCATACCCGGAATTCGTTATGTAAGATCATTTTCGGGTCAGCTTGCCGCCGGATCGCCAAAACGCCGGTCTTCTTTAACCATTCTGCATATTAGTCAGTATTTCCTTCTTTTTATCAAAATAGTAACCGAAAAGAACGGCTTGTGGATAAGAGGCAGCGACAAATCCTGTTCGAACAAGCTGCCTGGATCAGGCTATCCCGATATTTTAAAAAAGCAACCCCGCAGCCCGTGCATCCGAACGCCAAGCGTTCCGGCGTGCACAAAGGACAAACGTGGTTGCTTTAGTTGTAAGACAAAATTAACGGCGCAGACCGAGTTTTTCGATCAAAGCGCTGTAACGCTTGACGTCTTTGTTTTTCAAGTACGTCAGAAGCTTACGGCGTTGGCCGACCATTTTGAGCAGACCGCGACGAGAATGATGATCTTTCTTGTGCGTCTTCAAGTGGTTCGTCAGGTTCACGATGTTCTCCGTCAGAATTGCAACTTGCACTTCTGGAGATCCCGTATCGCTCTCATGCGTTTTGTGCGTTTGGATCAGTTCCTGCTTGCGTTCTTGTGTCAATGCCATGATTGAGTCACCTCCGAAAATAATAAGTATATCCCCTGTGGCCCAGAGACCGATGGAGTACTCGATTCTCCATGCCAAGGTTCATGCGCTGTTCTGAATTCCTCATACAAAAGCATGTTGAATCGACAACGCTTCATAGTATACCATAGTTTGTTTATAAAAGTAAAATAAAATTACGAGTTTTGTACCGTATTCCGAGCCGCAAGGATCGAACGCGCCTGATCCGCATCCTGACCGATCTGGGAGATCAGTTCTTGAACCGAAGCGAATCTTCGTTCTTCGCGGATAAATTCGAGCAGCTCCACCTGAACGTTCTCTCCGTAAATCGTTTCGTGAAAGTCGAACAAATGCGCCTCCAGTGCAGGCTGCGTCAAACCGGTGACGAAGGTGGGCTTCACCCCGACATTCATCACGCCGCCCACTTCGCGCCCCCCGATAGTGACCTGTACGGCATAGACGCCATTCGCCGGAATGACGAAGGGCTGGCTCACCTCAAGATTCGCAGTCGGGAAACCGATGGTGCGGCCCCGCCCGTCTCCATGCACGACCGTCCCTTCCAGCCGGTAAGGCCGGGCAAGGAGCGCATTCGCTTCGGCAATATCGCCGCGCAGCAGGCATTCGCGAATCAACGTGCTGCTGACCTTCTCGCCATTTCTGTGAAACGGACGAACGACCTCGACCGCAAATCTCCCCTTGGCCAAATCGCATAGCGTATCCGGCGTCCCTGCGCCCTTGTAGCCGAAGGTAAAGTCAAATCCGACGAAAACCGTACTCACCTTCAACGGCACAAGCATATGCTCGACAAACTGTTCGGGCGTGACGCGCATAAACGATTCGCTGAAATTCACGACATAGGTCGTGTCGACGTGAAGCTGCCGCAGCAATTCCTGCTTGGCCGCGAGCGGCGTAAGCAGCTTGGTGTATTTGTCCATCCCGAGCACTTGTCTCGGATGCGGATGAAACGTCATGATGGCAGCCGGCTGCCGAAGCTCGGCCCCGCGTTCGACCGCCCTCCGGATCACTTCCCGGTGACCGAGGTGAACGCCGTCGAAATCTCCGATCGCCAGCACCTTGGCGGCATCGTCCGGACAGCCGTCCTGCGGCAGCGGATACGATAGCTGTACCGTTTCCATGGATGTATCCTTCACCTACATTTCTTTGGTGCGTTTGACCGCTCAAGCTCAAGAAAATATTTTGACCGGCAGCAGCAACCCCGGTTCCGAATCCCATTCAAAAAGACCGATTAATCCGCCCGTCTCTTCCGTGAAGCAGGCGACCGCCCGCTCGCCGCCGGACGACAAGGCGTTTAAGGCCGCCTTCTGGCTCTCGCTGGCACGAATCTTTTGACCCTGCAGCGCCTTCTGCGCTTGAACGGAAGAAAGCCGGACGGACGGCAAGTGGGAAACCGCCTGCTCCATCGGAATCAGCTTCCCGGCAAGCTCTCCGTTCCGGTGGAGAGCTTCGATCTGCTCAAGCGTCAAGCATCGTTCCGGTCCGATATGTCCGGTAGAGGTTCGCACCAGCTCCGCCATCACGGCAGGCACGCCGAGAGCTTGTCCGATATCCGCACACAGCGTGCGGATATACGTTCCCTTGGAGCAGTCGACGCGAAACTTGACCTGCGGATAATCTCCCGACCAGTCCGTTTCCAGCACTTCGATGCCGTAAATGGTAACCTTCCTGGACTTCCGCTCTACTTGCACGCCCTGCCGGGCCAGCTCGTACAATCGTTTGCCGTCCACCTTGACGGCAGAATACATCGGCGGCACCTGTTCGATGTCGCCAATAAAGCGCAAGACCGCCGCGGTCGCTTGCTCCGGCGTCAAACGCTCTCCAAGCCGCTCTACGCGCTCCAGCACTTCCCCCGACATGTCTTCCGTATCGGTGGCAAGTCCCAAAAGCAGCGTCGCTTCGTACGCTTTCGGCAGCTCTTGGATATATTCGACAAGACGTGTCGCCCTGCCGATGCAAAGCGGCAGGACGCCAGTCACTTGGGGATCAAGCGTTCCCGTGTGGCCGATCCGCTTGATTCTTACGATGCGCCGCACTTTAGCCACCACATCGTGCGAAGTAAAGCCCTTCGGCTTCCACACGGGCAAAATGCCTTCCAATTCCGTTGTCATGCGAGCGCCATCCCTACTTCCCGGACGACTCGTTCAACCGCTTCGGACATGGCACCGCGAATCGTACAACCGGCCGCCTTGACATGCCCGCCGCCGCCGAATTTTTGGGCGATTGCCGCGACATCGGCCAAGCCTCCGGAACGGAGGCTGACCTTGATGATCCCGGGCTCTTTTTCCTTGAACAGCATGCCGACTTCAACCCCTTCGACATTGCGCGCATAGTTGACGAGTCCGTCCATATCTTCGCTGGACGCATCGGTTGCGGACAGATCGTCCAAGGTGACGGACAGCCAGGCAACCTTGTTTTCATGGGCGAAGGACAACGTATTGAGGCTTCGTTTCAGCAAGGATACCTGACCGAGAGTCATCGTTTCGAGCAGCCGTTCGGCAAGCTCGTGCCCTTTCACCCCGCGCGCCAGCATATCTGCCGCAATCTGCATCACCTTGGGCGTCGTATTGGAATACCGAAAGCCTCCCGTATCGGTCAGCAGACCGGTATAAATACAATTGTTCAGCTCCGGCGTGAACTCCAGGTTCAGCTGCAGCGCCAGATCGTACAGCACTTCCACGGTAGCCGCGGCGTCGGAACGCACCAGATTCACGGTTCCGAACCCGTCATTCGTGGCATGATGATCGATGTTCAGCAGCTTTCGCTCCGGCTCGAAGCATTCGCTCACCGCGCCGATTCGTCCGAAATCCGCACAATCGACCGAAATTACCGCCGCGAACTTGCGTTCGGGCGGAGCTGTCTCGTATTCGATGACCGAATGGGGCCCGGCCATGTAACTAAACTTATCCGGGATACGCCCTTCGTTGATCAAAGTGAACCGTTTGTTTAACGACTGCAGCATCCAAGCGACCGCAAACGTGGACCCGACGGCATCGCCGTCGGGCTGCACGTGGGATACGACCAGAAAATCATCCTGCTCGCGGATAAACCCGGCTGCCGCTTGAAGCTGAACGGCATATTCCGCTGCGGTCATGCTTCCGCATTCCCCTCGTTAATTTGATGAAGAAGCGTTTCGATCTTGCTGCCGTAATCAATCGAGGCGTCGAACTTAAACAGCAGTTCCGGAATTTTGCGCATCCGAATTCGTTTGCCGAGCTCGGAACGGATAAATCCGGCGCCGCGGGCGAGTGCCTTCAGCGTCTCTTCCTTCTGTTCGTCGCTGCCAAGCACGCTCAAGAATACTTTGGCTTGGGAAAAATCATTCGTCACATCGACGCCGGTCACGGTGATGAAACCGATCCGCGGGTCTTTCAATTCGGATTGAATGATTTGGCTCAGTTCCTTTTTGATTTGTTCCCCGACTCTGCCCACGCGAATTTTTGCCATAGCGGATCACCTCTCTACAGTTTCCATAACGAAGGCTTCAATCGTGTCTCCCTCTTTAAGATCATTAAAACGCTCCAAAGATATACCGCATTCGTAGCCTTGAGCTACTTCTTTCGCATCGTCCTTGAATCGTTTCAGCGAGTCGATCTTGCCTTGGAATACAACGATACCGCTGCGGACAATCCGTACCTCGGCGGAACGAACGATTTTGCCGTCCGTCACCATGCAGCCTGCAATCGTGCCGACCTTGGATACTTTAAAGATGTTGCGGACTTCGGCGTGCCCGATGACCACTTCTTTATATTCCGGATCGAGCAGCCCTTTCATCGCTTGCTCAATTTCTTCCATGACTTTGTAAATGATGCTGTGCAAACGAATATCGACTTTTTCCTGCTCGGCGGTGTTTTTCGCTTGCGGCTCCGGACGAACGTTGAAGCCGATGACGATCGCGTTGGAAGCGGAAGCCAAAATAACGTCCGATTCGGTGATAGCCCCTACGCCGCTATGCAAAATTTTAACGCGAGCGCCTTCCACGTCAATTTTCTCCAAGGAACCTTTGAGGGCCTCGGCGGAACCTTGTACGTCCGCTTTAATAATCACGTTCAGATCTTTGACTTCGCCTTCTTTAATCTGTTTGTACAGATCGTCCAGCGTTACGCGGGCGTTCGCGCCCATTTCGGATTGACGCAGCGTAATGGCGCGCTTCTCGGCGATATCTCTCGCTTTACGCTCGTCCTCGAACACCAGGAACGGATCGCCGGCCTGAGGCACTTCCGTCAGACCGGTAATTTCCACCGGTGTCGATGGCCCGGCTTCTTTCAGCTTGCGCCCTTTATCGTTCATCATCGCCCGCACACGCCCGAAGCAGACGCCTGCGACGAAGCTGTCGCCCACTTTAAGCGTACCGTGCTGGATCAAGACACGCGCCACAGGCCCTTTGCCTTTGTCCAGCTCGGCCTCGATGACCGTTCCTCTGGCCCGCTTGTTCGGATTGGCTTTCAATTCCTGCACTTCGGCTACAAGCAAAATCATGTCAAGCAGATTTTCCAAACCGAGCCCTTGCTTCGCGGAAATATTGCAGAAAATCGTGTCGCCGCCCCATTCTTCGGGAACGAGCTCGTATTCGGTCAATTCTTGCTTCACCCGATCCGCGTTCGCTTCCGGCTTATCGATCTTATTCACCGCTACGATAATCGGTACCTTCGCCGCTTTCGCATGGTTGATCGCCTCGACCGTTTGCGGCATAACGCCGTCATCGGCAGCGACGACAATGATTGTGATATCCGTTACCTGTGCGCCGCGGGCACGCATGGACGTGAAGGCTTCGTGGCCCGGCGTATCGAGGAACGTGATCTTTTTGTTATGCACTTCGACTTGGTATGCGCCGATATGCTGCGTAATCCCGCCCGCTTCGCCTTCGGTTACGCTTGTTTTGCGGATCGCATCGAGCAGCGTCGTTTTACCGTGGTCGACGTGACCCATGATCGTAACGACCGGCGGACGTTCTCTCAAATCGGCTTCGTCGTCCTGCTCTTCAAACTGTTCGAACTTGTCTTCCTCGACCGGAATTTTCAGTTCGACCTCTACACCGTATTCGGAAGCCAGCAATTGGATCGCATCCAGATCAAGCTCCTGGTTGATGGTTGCCATCACGCCGAGGAACAGAAGCTTCTTAATGACTTCGGAAGCGTCCTTATGCAGCGCTTTGGCCGTCTCCCCTACCGTCATCGTTCCGCGCACGATAATTTTCTTAGGCGTATTGTCGATCTTCGGTTTCGGCGGCTCTTGATTTCTGCCGCCCCGGCCATGAGCTTTGCCGCCGCGGTTTGGCGCGCCTTTACCGCCGCGGTTATCGTCAAAGCGTTTGTTATGGGTCGGTTTCGATTTCTTCGCGCCTCTGTTGGATGCCGAATCGTCTAAATCCACCCCGATGGTGGCTGTAGTCGGTTTCGGAGGAACGGAAGCCTGGCGATTCCCGCCCCGATCGTTATTGCGCTGCTCGAAGCCGCCGCCTCTGCGCTGGCCTTGCTGGCCTTGCTGGCCGCCGCCTTGACCTCCTCGATTGCCGCCGCCTTGGCCCTGGCCGCCGCGATTGCCGCCTTGACCTCCTTGGCCCTGGCCTTGCCCGCCGCGATTACCGCCTCCGCCTTGGCCGCCGCGGTTACCGCCGCCTTGGGTTCCTTGGCCTTGACCTTGGGCACCGCGATTGCCGCCTTGGCCGCCTTGCCCGCCGCGATTGCCGCCTTGCCCGCCGCGATTGCCGCCGCCTTGGCCTCCTTGACCTCCGCGATTGCGATCTTGTCCTTGGCGATCCCCTTGGCGGGATTGGCCTTGACGGCCTTCGCCGCCTTGACCTTGCGGTCTGTTTTGTCCCTGACCGCTATTTTGTTTAGGCGAAGCCGATTGTACTTGCGCCGTTTGCGGGCGCTGCTCCGGCTTCGGCTGCGCCGCTACCGTTTGTTGCTTGGACTCCGGACGATTCGACGGCTTATCCCCTGTTTTGGCTCCGCCCTCGCCCCGTTTTGCTGCTGCATTGGCTTTTACGTCTCTGAAAAATTTCTCTACACTCGACACCGCATCATTCTCCATTACGCTCATATGATTGTTGACCGGAATATCCAGTCTTTTCAAAATCGTGATGATCTCTTTGCTGCTCATATTTAAAGATTTGGCATATTCGTACACTCTGAGTTTGTCTTTATTATTATCTTGTTTGGTCAATACCGTCCACCTCCGTACGTTCTAACTGCTTCAACAACATCCGCGCAAACCCTGCATCGTTTACCCCAATGACGACTCGCGCTTTTTTTCCGATACTGGCTCCAAGCTGATCCCGACGGCCGTACTGATGGATAGGAACTTGATAATAAATGCACTTATCGTTCACTTTCTTGAAGGTGCCTGCGGAAGCGTCTTCGGCCACGATCACAAGCTTCGTTTCGCCGCTTCGAACCGATTCGATCACCATATCTTCACCGGTAACCAGCTTTCCCGCCCGCATGGCGAGCCCCAGATTCGAGAAAAATTTGTCACTATTCTTGTTCATCATCCACCGCATCTTTTCCGGCAATAAATTCGTCTTCCACTTTAATAAAATCCTGCTCGAGAGCGTCGTAAATATCCGGACTGACCGACGATTTCAGTGCGCGATCGAGCGCACGCGATTTCTTGGCCAGCTTGAAGCAGGATAGTTTACCGCACAAATAGGCGCCGCGTCCGGCTTTTTTTCCCGTCAAATCGATGAGCATTTCATCATTCGGCGTTTTCACCACGCGGATTAGTTCTTTTTTAGGCATCATCTGCTGGCAGGCTACGCATTTACGCAGAGGTATTTTTCTTTGTTTCATCGGATCATCCCCTCCCGCATGGCCGTCAGACCGATGTCTGCGAATTAATCGATACTGACGGAATCCTGGTGCATTTCTTCAGCATATGTCTTCGGTCGGCCGTATTCCTGTTCGGCTTGCGTCTCGCTCTTGATGTCGATCTTCCAGCCGGTCAGTTTGGCGGCCAGCCGCGCATTTTGCCCTTTAATGCCGATGGCAAGCGACAGCTGGTAGTCCGGGACGATGACCCGGGCCATTTTCTCGGCTTCGAACACTTGCACCTCAAGCACCTTGGACGGGCTGAGCGCGTTGGCGACGTATTCCTCCACATTTTCCATCCAACGGACGATGTCGATTTTCTCGCCTTTCAGCTCGCCGACGATCGTCTGCACGCGCATGCCCTTCGGCCCGACGCAGGAGCCGACAGGATCGACTTCCGGATTGCGGGAGTATACGGCAATCTTGGAACGAAAGCCTGCCTCGCGGGCAACCGACCGAATTTCGACGACGCCCTGGAAAATTTCGGGAACCTCAAGCTCGAACAACCGTTTCAACAGCCCCGGGTGCGTCCGGGACAAAATGATTTGCGGTCCCTTGGTCGTATTTTCGACCTTGGTGATATACGCTTTGATGCGGTCCCCATGCTTGAATTTATCGGTGGGCATCAGCTCGTTCAGCGGCATGACCGCTTCGATTTTGCCCAAATCGATGTACAGATTTCGCGTGTCCTGACGCTGCACGATGCCGTTGACGATGTCTTCCTCTTTATCGACATAAGCATTGTAGATCAGCCCGCGCTCCGCTTCGCGAATCCGCTGCGTGACGACCTGCTTCGCCGTCTGGGCCGCGATACGGCCGAAATCCCGAGGAGTAACTTCGATCTCGACGATGTCGTTCAGCTGATAGTTTTGGTTCATCTCTCTTGCAGCGAAAAGCGAAATTTCCAGCCGCGGATCCAGCACGTCGTCGACGACCGTTTTGCGGGCGTATACTTTAATGAGCCCCGTATGGCGGTTAATGTCGACGCGCACGTTTTGCGCGGTATTGAAATTGCGCTTATAGCTCGAAATCAGCGCTGCCTCAATCGCGTCGATCAGCACGTCTTTGGCGATGCCTTTCTCCTTTTCGATTTCGTTTAACGCTTCGATAAAATCCATGTTCATGTGAATGGAGTTCCCCCTCTCATAAAATACGAGCCGCCCGACGCTTCGGCAGGCCTAGAATTTGATGGCGAGCCGGGCGCCGGCCACCTTGTCACACGGGATTTCGTGCTTTTTCTTGCCGACCTCGACGACAACCGTTTGTTCGTCGTACGATACGAGCGTGCCCTCGAATTCCTTCAAACCGTTTACCGGCTCGTAGGTCGTCACGAAGACATGCTCGCCAACGGCTTTGCGGAAGTCCTGAGGCTTCTTCAGCGGACGCTCCGCCCCGGGCGAAGACACTTCCAGAAAGTAAGCCGATTCGATCGGGTCCTTCTCGTCCAGCTTGGCGCTAAGGTATTCACTGATGCGGCCGCAGTCATCGATGTCGATGCCGCCTTCTTTGTCCACATATACCCGCAAAAACCAGTTGCCGCCTTCTTTCACATACTCGATGTCGACCAGCTCAAATCCGTTTTCGTCCAAAAAGGGGCGAACCAGCTCTTCCACAGTGGATTTGATGTTTGTGCTCAAACGTGCGTTCCTCCTTAATCTTGTAAAAAGCGATTGAAAGCGGGTTGGTCGTTAACGCCAAACGCCTCATGTCCAACGCGGGAAATCCAAAAGCTTCCCCCTTGTGCGCCGCGTCCGGCCGAAAACGGCGTTGCCGCTTCGCCGAACCAAGCTTCACTCGCTTTGGGGCCTTATACAAAATGTAAAGAGTGGGTTTCCCCACTCTTTGGTCACGAGATATTACATTGGTACCGAAGAAGATTATACCATAAGTACAGAGATCATGCAATAAGGCGTAAAAAGGCGCTTGAGGAAGCAAAGAAGACTTCTTCGGAAATTCCTAAAACAGCGAAAGCTGATTCGTCTCCGGAAGGCCGCGGAAGCAGCCCATGCTGCCAAGAATTTCGACGATCGTCTTCGACGCCTTGCTTCGGGTTTGAAAGTCTTCGATCGATAAGAACGGTCCGTCGTTTTTGGCCGCCGCGATATTCTTCGCCGCGTTCTCCCCGATTCCCGCAACGGCGGAAAACGGCGGAATGAGCGAGTCGTCCTCGATCAGAAACTTTGTCGCGTCCGATTTGTACAAATCGATCGGATTGAACGAAAAGCCGCGGGCCGTCATCTCCAGCGCCATTTCGAGAATGGAGATCATGCTCTTCTCTTTCGGCGTCGCCTGAAACCCTTTTTCCTCAATTTCGATCAGCTTGCGCAAAATCGCGTCATAGCCCTGGCACAGCAGCTCGATCTCGAAATCCTGCGCGCGGACGGAAAAATAAGTCGCATAGTAAGCAATAGGGTAATAAAGCTTAAAGTAAGCGGTGCGCACCGCGGAAATAACATAAGCGGAAGCATGCGCCTTCGGGAACATGTACTCAATCTTTTCACATGAATCGATGTACCACTGAGGAACGTTATGCTTCTTCATATCTTCTTTCCACTCGTCGGTGAGCCCTTTCCCCTTCCGCACGCTCTCTGTGATTTTAAACGCCAGCCCCGCGTCCATACCCGCTTTGTAGATCAAATACAGCATGATATCGTCACGGCACCCGATCACCGTCTTAATCGTGCAGATGCCTTTTCGGATCAGTTCCTGCGCATTGCCGAGCCAAACGCCGGTTCCGTGGGAGAGACCCGAAATTTGCAGCAAGTCCGCAAAGCTGGACGGCTTCGCTTCCTCAAGCATCTGACGTACGAACTTCGTTCCCATCTCCGGCACCCCGTAGGTCGCCACCGGCGTCCGGATCTGCTCCGGCGTCACGCCAAGCGCATCCACGGAGTTGAACATGCTCATGACCTTCGGATCGTTCATCGGAATCGTCGTCGGATCGACGCCTGTCAAATCCTGCAGCATCCGCATCATCGTCGGATCATCGTGCCCCAGAATATCGAGCTTCAGCAGGTTGGCGTCGAAGGCGTGGTAATCGAAGTGCGTCGTTTTCCATTCGGCGCTCGTATCGTCGGCCGGATACTGTACCGGCGTGATATCGTCGACGTCGATGTAGTCCGGAACGACCACGATCCCGCCGGGATGCTGGCCGGTGCTTCGCTTTACGCCCGTACAGCCGGAAGCCAGCCGGTTCAGCTCCGCGCCGCGCCACTTTTTGCCATGCTCTTCTTCATATTTCTTTACGAAGCCGAATGCCGTCTTTTCCGCAACCGTACCGATCGTACCCGCCCGGAATACATTTTTCTCACCAAACAGCACCTTGGTGTAGTTATGCGCATGCGGCTGGTATTCGCCGGAAAAGTTCAAGTCGATATCGGGAACCTTGTCCCCTTTGAAGCCGAGGAACGTTTCGAACGGAATGTCCTGGCCTTCCCCTTTCAGTTTTTCCCCGCAGTTCGGGCAATTTTTGTCCGGCAGGTCGAAGCCGCTGGGGATCGATCCGTCGAGAATCCATTCGCTGTGCTTGCACGATTTGCAAATGTAATGCGGCGGCAGCGGATTCACCTCGGAAATGCCGAGGAACGTCGCTACGACCGAGGAGCCGACCGAGCCCCGCGAACCGACGAGATAGCCGTCGGCGTTCGACTTCTTGACGAGCCGCTCGGAGATCAGATAGTTGGCCGAGAAGCCGTATTTGATAATCGGCACCAACTCCTTCTCCAGACGCGCTACGATAACCTCCGGCAGCGGGTCCCCGTAAATCTGCTTGGCCGTTTCGTAGCAGGTATGGCGGATTTCTTCGTCCGCCCCTTCGATAACCGGCGTGAACAGCTTGGTCGGAAACAGCTCTAATTCCTCGAACCGGTCGGCAAGCTCCGACGTATTTTTCACGACGACCTCATAAGCCGTTTCTTTCCCCAGATATTCAAACTCTGCCAGCATTTCCCTCGTTGTGCGGAGGTGGACATCCGGCTTGCGGATATCCTTAAGCGGGCTGAATCCGGTAATCCCGTGAATGGTGATGTCACGGTATATTTTCTCCCGCGGATGCAGATAATGCACGTTGCCCGTCGCAATAACAGGCTTGCCGAGCTTGCGGCCGATTTCGACAATTTTGCGATTGGCATCCTCCAGCTGTGCAGGACTGCCGACCAAGCCTTTGTCCACCAAATGCATATTGACGCCAATCGGCTGAATTTCGAGCACGTCGTAAAATTCCGCGACCATTTCCGCTTCTTCGACCGATTTATTCAGCACCGTTTCGAAAAACTCGCCCTTTTCACAGCCCGAAGCGATGATCAAGCCTTCGCGCATTTCCTGCAGCTTGCTCTTCGGAATGCAGGCGACCCGGTGAAAATACTCCGTGTGCGATAGAGAGACGAGGCTGAACAAATTCTTTTTGCCCTTCATGTCTTTGGCGTAAATGCAGCAGTGGAACGGCCGCTGCGTTTTGAGGTTTTTGCCGACCTCGTCGTTCAGCCGGTCAAGCTGCGTGTACCCGCGATCCCCGGCTTCTTTCAGCAGGTGAAACAGCACGTGTCCGAGTGCAATCGAGTCGTCGATCGCCCGGTGATGGTTGTCCAGGCCGACTTTGAATTTGTCCGCGAGCGTGTTCAGCCGATGGTTTTTGAGCGACGGGAATAACAGACGGGCAAGCTCCAGCGTATCCAATACGGGATTGGTCACTTCGGGCAGCCCCAGACGCTTGCAGTTCGCTTGAATGAACCCGATATCGAATCGCGCATTGTGCGCCACCAGAACGCTGTCTCCAACGAACTCGATAAACTTGGGCAGCATTTCCTCCAGCTCGGGAGCGCCTTTGACCATATCGTCCGTAATGTTGGTCAGCTGCTGGATGTTATAAGGAATCCGCTCATGCGGATCGATGAACGTGGCAAACCGGTCGATTTCCTTCCCGTCCTTCATGCGGACGCCGGCAAGCTCGATAATTTTGTTGTTCGTGACGGAGAGCCCCGTCGTCTCGATATCGAAAATGACATATTCCGCATCGGTGAGAGGTATGTCCGTCGGGTTCATAACGACCTGCACGGAATCGTCGACGACGTTGGCTTCCAAGCCGTAAATCACCTTGATCCCGTTTTTCTTCGCGGCCTTATACGCCTCCGGGAAGCACTGAATCCCGCTGTGATCGGTGACCGCAATCGCTTTATGGCCCCATTTGGCCGCCGTTTTGATGTATTGGTCGATCGGCGTAATTCCGTCCATGGTGGACATGGACGTATGAAGATGAAACTCCACCCGCTTCTCTTCGGCATCGTCCTTCCGGTCCGGCGGCGCCACAATTTCGTTGACATCCGAAGGAATCATCACGAGCTCGGGGATTTGCATAAACCGGTCGTATTCGACCCGGCCGCGCAGCTTCAGCCACTTGCCGTTCGTGATCAGGCTGTAAATTTTAACGTCTTCCTTCGTTTTGGCAAACGCCTTGACCATGATCGAGTCCGAGAAGTCCGTAATGTTGAATATGAACAGCGTGCTGCCGTTTTTCAGCTCTTTCGTATCCAGGCCGAAAACCGTACCCTGTACCGTAACCTTCTTCTCTTCGTCCCTGACGTCCTGCAGCGGAACGGCCGGATCCTTAATGTCGTAGCCGATCATCAGCTTCAGCTCCGCATCCTGCTGCGCCTCCGCTTGGTTTTCCGCCTCCACGGCCGTCAAGATGTTGATTGTGACCTCTTTCTCTTCCCGTTCGATCTGCTTGGAAAACCTCTCCAGTTCTTCTTCCCGGGAATCGCTGACTGCATACTTCACATGAAAATCGACGCCGAAAAATCCGCTGAAATACCGCTGAATCAGTCCGCCGATATTTTTTTTCTTAGCCAATTCCAAGCCGATTGTATCCAGCAAATAAAGCGTAAGCACGTTCCCGTTCGCTTCAATTTTGGCCTTGGTCATCCAGCCGTTGATCGATGCCGCTTCCCGCTGCACCCATTCGAGGAACATGCTCCAGTACTCGTGAGCCACCTCTTCCGGCTTCACATCCGGCGTATATTGAAGTACAAAACGAATGGCGGCGATATAGGAAAATTTGTCTCGGATCATTTTGCAGAAGGAACGGTAAATATCTTGCGGCACCACTTGAGTTTTGACGATATGAAACGTCCATTCCCTGTTTTTGCGGCTCGTTTCCACTCTATCGATATACCCGTCCGAAAAAAAAGACCGAACCACGTCCGCCGGTACATTGGCCTGCTGCATCAGCATTTCAAAGCGGTCCCGTTTCAGCGCCGTACTGTCATTGCTCATGGTGCTCCTCCCCCGTAAAACGATGAAAGGGGCAAAAGGATTGTTGCTTTCCCGTTGCCCCTTATGTAAAAGGTTAGGCGTTTGTTTTAGATGTAAGCAATCATCTTCAGTAACTGCCGCGTCGGAAAAGTACTGCCGCTCCACCGCTGCCCTCCCCCACAAAGTGAAGATTACGCTTGGAAGCAAAATCCGAGTACTTTGCGGGGACCCCCAATTTCAAGTTGCCGTATCTGATAAAAACCTGCAAGGAAGCAACTTGATTTCAAAGGCGGCCGTTTCACTTTCCGTGGCAACACTTTTCCTGAGGCCCTTTGAAGAAATAAGCAACTTTAACAGCTCTAAAAACAAACTCCTAATTACATGGCGTTAGTAAAAATAATGTTTAGTAAGATTTGCCGAAGACGACGGTATGCTTGGCGTCTTCGCCGCAGACGAGGCATTTCGGCTTGGATACGCCCGGCTCGAACGGAATGTTGCGGCTCGTGGCGCCGGACTCTTCTTTGACCTGCGCTTCGCAAGCGGCAGAGCCGCACCAGCCCGCCAACGCGAAGCCGCGTTTTTGCTCGAGGAACGTCTTCAGCTCGTCCAGCGTATCCGCTTCGGTCATGCTTTCGTCACGGAAGCGCTTGGCTCGATCATACATTTCCTGCTGCGTTTCCGTCAACAATTTTTGCACTTCTTCTACAAATTGGTCCTGCGATACGACACGCTTCTCCCCGGTAATCCGCGAGACCAGAACGACTTGCCCGTTTTCCATGTCCCGCGGTCCCAGCTCGACGCGGACCGGCACGCCGCGCATTTCGTATTCGTTGAATTTCCAGCCCGGACTTTGATCCGGACGGTCGTCCACTTTCGCGCGAACGCCGGCCTGCTTTAGTTGGGCGTACAGCTCGTCTACGCGGCCGATCACCTGCTCCCTCGTCTTCGGAGGACCGATCGGAATCATGATGACCTGCGTCGGCGCAATCTTCGGCGGCAAAGCCAGACCGCGGTCGTCCCCGTGGACCATGATCAAAGCCCCGATGAGCCGTGTGCTGACGCCCCAAGAGGTCGTGTGGCAGAACTGATGCTGGTTCTCGCGGTCCAAATATTTGATATCGAACGCTACGGCGAAGTTCGTGCCCAAATAGTGGGAAGTGCCCGCCTGCACCGCTTTGCCGTCCTTCATCATCGCTTCGATAGAGTACGTGTCTACGGCACCCGCGAACTTCTCGGAAGGCGTTTTCTGGCCCATAATGACCGGAATCGCCAGGAATTCTTCGGCAAAAGAACGATAAATTTCCAGCATCTGCATCGTTTCTTTGCGCGCATCGGCTTCGTCCTCGTGAGCCGTATGGCCTTCCTGCCATAAAAATTCGCTTGTACGCAGGAACGGCAGCGTCCGCTTTTCCCAACGCACCACGTTGGCCCACTGGTTAACCAAGAGCGGCAGGTCCCGGTAGGAATTAATCCATTCCGCATACATGTGACCGATCATCGTCTCGGACGTCGGACGAATCGCCAGCCGCTCTTCCAGCTTCTCGCCGCCGGCTTCCGTTACCCACGGCAGCTCGGGGTTGAATCCTTCCACGTGCTCTTTTTCTTTTTGGAAAAAGCTCTCGGGAATGAACAGCGGGAAATAGGCGTTGCGATGTCCCGTTTCCTTAAAGCGGCGGTCCAGCTCACGCTGAATATTTTCCCAAAGCTCGTACCCGTCCGGCTTAAATACGATGCATCCCCGAACCGGCGAATAGCTCATGAGGTCGGCCTTTTTAATGACATCAATATACCAGCGGGAGAAATCCTCGCCCTGCGGCGTAATCTCTTTCACAAACTGTTTGTCTTGCTTTTGATTCGACATCGTTCTGTTTCCCCCTACGGACGGCAATTCGTTATCCTTTAATCAAACGTAATATATCGTTATAAGTGACGGCTATCATCAACAGCATCAGCATCGCAAAGCCGACAAAATGAACCATGCTTTCCCGGCTCGGATCGACGGGCTTGCCGCGGAGCGCTTCCAGCAGCAAAAACACCAGCCGGCTTCCGTCCAGCGCCGGAATCGGCAGCAAATTGAACAGTCCCAAATAAAGACTCATAATGGCCATCCACGAGATGTACTGGGCAAACCCGGCACTAGCCTGCTCGCTTGTAAATTCGACGATCCTCACCGGACCGCCCAAATCGTCCATTTTCACCTGAAGCGTCGCCAGCTTGCCAAAGCCGTCCATGATGATGGTGGTTGCCGAAACAAGGCTGTTCCAGCCTCCCGTAAATCCTTCCAGCACGGTTGCAGGCCGCGTTTCGGTCAGGAGCGAGACGCCGACGCGAATCACGCCGTCCTTGTCCATGAGCGGAGTCACTTCTTTGCGAATATGCTCCTGGTTGCGCTCAATGATCCATACCATCGGCTTGTTGGGAGATTGTTGAATCAAGTTCGTCAGCTTGCTGCGGTCGGAGCCAATCTGCACATCATCCACTTGAAGGATGATGTCGCCGGATTGCAATCCCGCTTTCTCCGCGGCGGAAGACGGAACGGTTTCCTGAATTTTCACCCGGTTGGGCACTCCTGCCACAAACACAAAGGTTATGAAGAGCGCCAAGGCAAGAATAAAATTCATCAGCGGTCCGGCAAAGATAGCCATCGCACGCTGTCCCACCGTCTTGCTACCGAATTGGCGGTTCCATGGGGCAATCTGGGTTTCCTTTTCCTTGGATACCATCATCGCCTGAGGGTGAATCGAAAAGCGTTCGACTTCTCCGTCGACATCCAAACGGACGAACAAATCTTTTTCCAGATCGATTTGCTCGACGACGCCTTCAATCGCATCCCGGCGGCTTTCGAACTCATTCAAGTAAATGTGGGTGACTTGGTTGTCTTCCAGCTGCACGGCGATCCGCTGCCCCTGGTTGATCTGAACGATTTCCGGATCCTCTCCGGCCATGCGGACGAAGCCGCCGATCGGAAGAAGCCTTAGCGTATACCGGGTTTCTCCGCGTTTGAAGGAGAGCAGCTTGGGACCGAAGCCGATAGCGAATTCGCGGACCAGAATGCCCGCCCGCTTGGCAAAGTAAAAATGTCCCCATTCGTGAATCGTAACTAGAACAAAAAACAAAAGTACAATTTGAAATACGTTCTGGATGTTAGCCAATGAGTGTACGGCCTCCTTAAGCGCAAATGTTCATATCCAAGTTATGGGCAAATGTTTATTGGCTGCATGAAAAATCGTCCGAAGCCTTCCTTTAAGATTAACATTAATCCCAAAGGGAATACAAGCCGGGACCCATGATATGAACATATGATTGGCTTCACCGAAAGATGCCCTGGCGTCGCATCTTCAAACGGCCTATTTTAAGCCAGGCTCCGCGCTTCTTCGCGGGCCCACCGGTCGATCTCCAAAATGGCCGGCAAATCCGGGGCCGGGACCGGGGAGTGCTTGTCCATTACCTTGGCGATGACCTCTTCGATAGCCAAGAATGAAATTTCCCCTTTCAGGAAACGCTCGACCGCAACTTCGTTGGCCGCATTGTAAACGGTGGGCATAGAGCCGCCCGTCCGTCCGCTCTCGTAAGCCATCCGCAGACATGGATAACGCTCGAAATCCATTTCCCGAAAGTGCAGCTTCCCGACATCGGATAAACGCAAACGTTCGGAAGGCGTCGGTAGCCTGTCCGGATAGGTCAGTGCGTACTGAATCGGCACCCGCATATCCGGCATCCCCAATTGGGCGATGATGCTGTAGTCCACGTACTCGACAAACGAATGGATGATGCTTTCGGGATGAATCAGCACTTCAATCCGGTCGTAGGGCAATCCGAACAGCCAGTGCGCTTCGATCACTTCCAGCCCTTTGTTCGCCATCGTCGCCGAATCGATCGTGATCTTCGCGCCCATCGACCAATTCGGATGCTTGAGCGCATCTTCGACGGATACATGGGCGAGCTCTTCCCGGGTGCGGTCGCGAAACGATCCCCCGGAAGCGGTCAACGTGATTTTATGTACGCGGTCCCGCGATTCTCCGTTCAAGCATTGAAATAAGGCCGAATGCTCGCTGTCGACCGGAAGCAAAGCGACGCCGCGGCGCTGCGCCAAATCCGTCACGAGATGCCCTGCGCTAACCAGCGTCTCTTTGTTGGCAAGTCCGATATGCTTGCCCGCGTCGATCGCGGCCAGCGTCGGCTTCAGTCCCTGACTGCCGACAATAGCGGTGACAACAAGCTCGGCATCGGTGCCTGCCGCAATTTCGTGCAGCCCCTCTTCACCGTATAGAACCTGAACGCCCGGTTTCGCTGCCGCACACAGCTGTTCCGCCGCTTCCTTCGTCGCAACGGATACCTTGCGGGGCCGAAAACGTTCGATTTGCTCAAGCAGGAGCGGTATATTATAACCGCCGGCAAGCCCTTCCACCTCGAAACGTTCCGGGTAATGCGATATGACATCCAAGGTCTGGGTTCCGACGGAACCGGTCGACCCCAGAATACTGATTTTTTTCACCAACGTTCACCTCGGGGCAATAGTTATGCGGGCGGGAGCAGAGCCACTATATGAAGGAACGGAAACACGATCAGCCAGCTGTCGGTCCGGTCAAGCACGCCGCCATGTCCCGGCAGAATCGTTCCCGTATCTTTGATGCCCTTCACCCGCTTGTAGGCGGACTGAATCAAGTCGCCCATCTGACCGACGATCGCAATAACGAGCCCGATCCAGATCGCTTGCGCAAAGCTAAGCAGCTCCGGACGGCACCAGGCAAAGCCGAGTGCAACGACAACGGACAACGCCGTGCCGCCGATCGCTCCCTCGACGGATTTCTTCGGACTAATGGCAGGCCAGAGCGGTGTTTTTCCGATCATCGATCCGGTAAAATATGCGCCGGAATCCGTTGACCAAATGCATAAAAACACGAGCAGCGTCCAATAAAGCCCGTTCTCGGAAAGCCAGCGCGTCTCCACCATATAATGAAAGCCGATACCGACGTATACCATGCCCAAGAATGCCGTAGCAATATGGTCGATCGTAACTTTGTTCTTCGAAATCACCGTAACGGCCAGAAAAACAAACAAAAACAGCCAAATCAGGCGCTCTACCGAAATCCCTGCCTCCTGCCACGGTACGACAAGGCCAATCACCCCTAGAGAGCCTAAAATGCCAATTGTTTTGTTTTTGTTAAGGCCGTTCATCCGTAAAAACTCGTCGTATCCGATCAGCGCTAAAACCAGGATTAACCCGGCGAACCAATAGCCTCCCAAATACAACAGGATGAAAAAGGCGAGCCCTGCCACGACTCCTGTGACAATTCGCTGCTTCAAATCGATTCCTCCATCGTTTATGCTGGCAGACGGACATTAAACCGAACTGCCCTCCTGTTGTCAACTGCCGCTACAAACCGCCGTATCTTCTGGCACGGCGCTGGTATTCCCCGACAGCTTCGTAGAAATGCTCCTCCGTAAATTCCGGCCAGCACAAATCAGTAAAAAACAATTCCGAATAAGCTAACTGCCAAAGCATAAAATTGCTGATCCGAAGCTCTCCGCTGGTGCGTATCAGAAGATCGGGGTCCGGGAGCGGATCGGTTAATAAATATTTGGAGAAAAGCGCCTCGTCCACTTCGTCCGCGGCCACTTTGTTTTCTTTCATATCCTGAGCAAGCCGCTGAATGCCGTTCAGCATTTCTTTACGGCTTCCGTAATTCAACGCAAAATTCAAAATGAGTCCGGTGTTATGCTTTGTTTGATCAATCGCGTCCTGAACCGCTTTCAGCGTAAAATCAGGCAATCCTTCCTGCCAGCCTGTCATGCGAATCTGAACGTTATTCGCAATCAATTCGTCGATTTCTTTCGGAAAAAACTCCATCGGCAGCTTCATCAAGTAGTCTACTTCTTCCTTCGGTCTCTTCCAATTTTCCGTGGAAAAAGCATACATGGTCAGCACCTTCACACCGATGCTGTCTGCAGCCATCGTAATTTTTTTTACGTTTTTCATACCTGAATGGTGGCCTGCCACCCGCGGCAGTCCCCGCTTTTGTGCCCATCGGCCATTACCGTCCATGATGACGGCGACATGGTTCGGAATGTTGTCCGCATCCAGCCGGAGAGCGGCTTGCTCTCCTTCCGGCTTGCTTCCAAACCATTTTTTGAATGACATCATGTCTGAATCCCCCATCAGGAAAGACTAAAAGCCCCCTCAAATAAGGGGGTCTTTACCGGTTACACTTCCATAATTTCTTTTTCTTTGGCAGCCAGTACTTTGTCGACTTCCGCGATATGCTTGTCCGTAAACTTCTGGATGTCATCCTGATGACGGCGGGACTCGTCTTCCGATATGCCCGTTTTCTCCAGCTTTTTGATATCGTCGTTCGCGTCGCGGCGGATATTGCGGATCGCCACTTTCGCTTCTTCGCCGAACTTGCGCGTCATTTTCACGAGCTCGGAACGGCGTTCTTCCGTCAAAGCCGGGACGACGATACGGATTGCACTGCCGTCGTTGGAAGGCGTCAATCCGAGATCGGATTTCAAAATCGCTTTTTCGATAGCGGCAACCGAGCTTTTGTCCCACGGCTGAATCATCAGCGTGCGGGAATCCGGCGTATTAATGTTCGCCAGCTGGTTTACCGGTGTCATAGAACCGTAGTATTCGACTTGGACGCGATCCAGCAGGGCGGGGGTCGCCCGTCCCGCGCGAAGCGAGGCCAGGTCCTTTTTCAGCGAGGCGATCGCTTTCTCCATACGTTCTTCCGCACTTTTTTTAATGGATTGCGGCATAGATTACACACTCCCTTTTACGATCGTGCCAATCTTCTCCCCAACTACGACGCGCTTGATATTGCCGCTTTCCGTAATCGAGAAGACGACCAGCGGAATATTGTTGTCCATGCATAAGGAGGATGCGGTCGAGTCCATAACGCCAAGGTTTTTGTTCAGCACTTCGAGGTAGGTCAGCGTTTCGAATTTCTCCGCGGTAGCGTCTTTGAACGGGTCGGCGGTGTAGACGCCGTCGACTTTGTTCTTCGCCATCAAGATCACTTCCGCCTCGATTTCGGCTGCTCTCAGCGCTGCGGTCGTATCCGTCGAGAAGTACGGATTGCCCGTACCTGCCGCAAAAATGACAACCCTGCCCTTTTCCAAGTGCCGGATCGCTCTTCTGCGGATGTACGGTTCTGCAACCTGCTGCATCGTGATGGACGTTTGTACTCGTGTCGGTACGCCGATCGTTTCCAGCGCATCCTGCAGCGCCAGCGAGTTCATCACCGTAGCCAGCATACCCATGTAGTCTGCGGTTGCCCGGTCGATGCCTTTTGCGCTTCCGGCAATGCCGCGCCAGATGTTGCCGCCGCCGACGACGATGGCGACCTCCACCTGAAGATCCACTACTTCCTTCACCTGCTGGGCGATGGATGAAATCATCTCGGAGTCGATGCCGTAACCTTGCTGTCCGGCTAACGCTTCTCCGCTTAATTTCAAAATGACTCTTTTATAAATCGGACGTTCCAAGCTCCAACCCCTCCATTTCGATCAGACCGCTAAAGCTTTCTTTTAAAAAACAAGGAACACAGCGTGTTCCTCGTTACCTTGCATTTATCTTGTTAAATTACAGCTTAACTTGGGACATAACTTCTTCAGCGAAGTTTTCTTGTTTCTTCTCCAAGCCTTCTCCGAGTTCGAAACGTACGAAACGGCGGATCGACAAGTTCTCACCGATCGTTGCGATGTTTTCTTTCAATACTTCCTCTACCGTTTTGTCCGGATCTTTAACGAAAGGCTGCTCAAGCAAGCAGTATTCCTCGTAGTATTTCGCCAGACGGCCTTCGACGATTTTCTCGACGATTTTTTCCGGCTTTCCTTCGTTCAGCGCTTGGTTCGTCAAGATTTCGCGCTCCTTGTCCAGCGCTTCTTGCGGAACTTCTTCACGGCGAAGGAATTTCGGGTTGGAAGCTGCAATGTGCAAAGCAACGTCGCGAACAAACGTTCTGAATTGTTCGTTTTTCGCTACAAAGTCGGTTTCGCTGTTTACTTCAACCAACACGCCGATTTTGCCGCCGGCATGAATGTAGGACTCGATCATCCCTTCCGTTGCGATCCGGCCCGCTTTGTTAGCCGCTGCGGAAAGACCTTTCTCGCGCAGGATTTCGGCAGCTTTCGTCAAGTCGCCGTTCGCTTCTTCCAATGCTTTTTTGCAATCGAGCATGCCTGCTCCTGTTTTTTCGCGCAATTCTTTTACTGCTGCTGCACTTACTGCCATGGTTTGGCCTCCTTGGAATGTGATATGTATTCCCAAAAAAAGGGCGGTGAAAGGATTTTGCACCTTTAAACCACCCTTTCTCGTATTCAATGCATTAAGCTGAAGTTTCTTCGCCTTGGTGAGCTTCGACAACCGCGTCGGCGATTTTAGCCGTCAGCAATTTTACCGCACGGATCGCGTCGTCGTTACCCGGGATCACGTAGTCGATTTCGTCCGGATCGCAGTTCGTGTCCACGATACCTACGATCGGAATACCGAGCTTGCGTGCTTCCGCAACGGCAATGCGCTCTTTGCGCGGATCGATGACGAACAGCGCGCTCGGCAGGCCTTTCATACGGGAAATGCCGCCCAGGAATTTCTCAAGACGATCTTTTTCTTTGCGAAGAATGATAACTTCTTTTTTCGGCAGCACTTCGAACGTACCGTCTTGTTCCCATTTTTCCAGCTCGTGCAAGCGGTTGATCCGTTTTTGGATCGTTTGGAAGTTCGTCAGCGTACCGCCGAGCCAACGTTGGTTGATGTAGTACATTCCGCAGCGCTCAGCTTCTTCTTTAACCGAATCTTGAGCTTGCTTTTTTGTACCTACGAACAAGATCGTGCCGTTCTCTGCGGCTACGGACTTGACAAAGTTGTAAGCTTCCTCAACTTTTTTGACCGTTTTTTGCAGGTCGATGATGTAAATTCCGTTTCTTTCGGTGAAGATGTATCGATCCATTTTCGGGTTCCAACGACGGGTTTGGTGACCGAAGTGCACCCCAGCTTCAAGCAGCTGTTTCATGGAGATAACTGCCATCCTCACGCACCTCCTCTAAATTGGTTTTTGGGTTTCCTCCGCCGATCGCATCTTCCGGTAAAACTCCTTGTCTTAAGCGCTGCATCGAGCAGCCAAAAAGCCAGCGGGAGCACCGTTACCGGAACTTAACCGACGTGTGGTTTTTAACACCGAGAATTACTATACCATAACTGACAACCGTATGCAACACCTGCAACAGATCGATAAAAAAAGACAAAGTCAGACCCTGCAAGCACGAGTCTGATCTTTATTATTGCGTCGTTAAATTGGCTATCACCTGCGCCAGCTCCGGAAAACCCTTGAATACATGCACGCCGGAAACGATTTTGTCGTTCAGCTGCTTTTGTTTCATCATACCTACAAAAGCGGTTTTGTCGGCAATGACGCCGCTCTGCTGCAGCAAATCCGCTACTTGGACCGCAGTCATGCCCTTGGAGACATAAATGTACGTTTCCTTATCTGGCGCGGCGGGCTGCGGCTGCGCGGCTTGTTTGTCGTTCTCTTCTTTCAGCTTCTGTGCGATCATGGCATCGACCTGCGTCTGGTCGTACAGCTTTTGACTTTTGTCGTACACATTATAATAGGTGGAAGCGACTTCCTTAAGCCGGATGAGGTCCATTTCCTCGGGCGCCTGTCCCGCCGCGGGCCGCTTGGAAGCGGCGCTGTTGGCAGGGGCAGCCTCATTCATCAGCTGAAGCAGAACGGCACCCAAAATCAAACCGGTGCCGAGCCCGTACAGAAGCGATTTGTTCTTAAGCATTCGACCGTTCCTCCTGTTTGGCAAGCTGCAGGATCAGACTGATCTCCCCTTTGTTCATGCCCAGCTTCTTGGCGATATAGTCCGTCGATTTGCCGGACTCGTACAATCCGAACAGCTCGCCGTATCGCTCTTTCATACTCAATGCAGCTTGGCTCGTCGCTTCCGGCTGTATATCAGGCGTAACGGGCTCCATGTAGGCTTGCGATACCGCGGCTTCACCGCTTGTTCCCAACGCCTCTCCCGGCTCAGACGCGTCGGCCTGACGGGTCATGCGCCGCTGCTCCTCCGCGAACGCCAGCCGGCCCAGGTCGCGCCGCAGCTCCCGACATTCCTTTTCCAGCGTTTCCACGCGCGAGGTCAGTTTAGCCGCATGCTCCTCGTACGTTTTTTTCGTCCCGGAGAACAGCTCGATCAGCGCTTTGTTCTGCTCCTCAAGCTCCATGGCCAAGTGATCCATCGCCTGCTCCATCTCTTTTACCATGGCGCCGTCGGGCTTGGCCGCCGCTTCGGATTTTCGCGGAACAATTTTGGCATAGACCAAGATTAGAAGCCCGACCAGCACGATGTATACCCAAGGTTGGTCCAATTGCATTCACCTAGTTTCACAACAAAATAGTTACAAGGTCAAGTCGATGTGATGCCCCTTGAACGGATGCTCCGGTGCGCCGCCGCCCGACGGTTGCTTGACTTCCTCGGCAGCTTTCTTCCCACCTCCGCCGCCTCGGGAGTCCCGTTCGCCCGAACGGCCCGACTGATCGTCTTTGATCGAAGCTTGACCGGTCTCCTCCGTCTTGGCGCTGACCTGACGCTCTTTTATCGCCGTCTTCTCGTTGGAGCTGTTCAGCATGGCTTGGTCTTCCACCCGCTTTTGCACCATTTGGTGCTGCTTCAGACCGGCTTCATCGTTCTTATGCAGCGCAAATTGCATTTCCACCGGTTTCATGCTCACCGGCATCTCCTCCTTCGAGCTGTCTGCGCACGTCTGCCATTATACGATAGGAAGCATCGTGATATCTCCGTCGAGCAATTGAAACCTGACGCGGGGAGAAGTATCTTTAATGAATTTGGTGTATCGGCCGATTACGATTTTCGTGCCGCTGTAGACGTTGGAAATCACTTCGACCTTTGCTTTTTCCGAGTCCTCAAGCGATTTCTCGATTTCCAGCATTCGTTCCCTGGAGCTTGCAATTTCTTCCGCAACCTGTTTCTTGGTATGGTTCAGCTTAACCCGCATCGCCACTTTATCCGGCCCAAGCTGCCCGGCGGCCGCCAGTTGGTCAAGCAGCGCGAGCGCTTTTTCCGTCTTGTCCAGATTCTCGTTCAAGGCTCTTTGCTGGAGGCGAAGCTGCTGAAGCTCGTTGCGCAGCTCCGGCAGGACGCCGACTTCGATGATCGTGGCCGTCGACATGGAGTTGCCGATCGTTCGGGCAATAACTACGTCGCCCGCTTGAATCATTCCCCCGACGATCAGTCCCTTGGTGCCTTTGCAAACAACTTGTTTGCCGGCACGCACCTGAGAATGCATAATGCTCTGGCTGACCAGCACTTCCTCTCCCGCTTCGATGTTGGCATCCTGGATGAACGAGCTTTTTACCCGTTTTCCGGCACGGATCGTTCCCTTGTTATGTCCAAGGATCCCCGCGCTGATCTCGATGGAGCCGCCCGCTTCCAAGTCTGCGGCATCCACGCTGCCTGTAATGCGGATATCTCCCGCGGCTTTGATGCGAAAGCCCGGGAGCACGTTGCCGCGGATGACGACGGACCCGACGAAATCGATGTTCCCGACATTGTAATCGACGTCTCCGTTCACTTCAAAGATCGGAAACACATTGATTTTATCCCGGTCCGTCTTGGTGACCATGCCATCAATTGCGGCATAAATGGCCGTCTGCTCCGGATCGGTCACAACGTTTTTACCGAGCTTTAAGTGGGCTTCCTTCCCGTCCTTCGCAAACAGCGTTTCCCCGGTTACCGCGCGTCCCGGGACGCCTAAGCCGGCCGGTATTTTTTGGGCGATCAACTGCCCCTTCTTCACGTTATGGATCGTCGTCACTTCTTTATAATCGACCTTGCCGTCCTCCAGCTCAGCGGGACGTCTGGAGTTGTCGTCCAAATCGTACATCGTCTGGACATGCCCATCCTGACCGTTCTTCGGCGCATCGCCTTTGGCAATCACGTTCTGAGAGAAGAAGAAAGCCTTCGGATCGTCGACGATCGCGGCGACTTTCTCCTCATCTATACCGTATACGATGTGATATGAGGCAAGCAATTCCATAAGCTGTCCTTTGGAGACACGGAACGAATCCTCGCAATTCGCAAACGCAAGGTAAGCGAACAGCTTGTCGTCGGACAACGATATATCCATATAATAGCTGAGCGGCATCGCCAGATCGGCCATCATTCTCCCCACCTTCCGACTCCTTAGTCATAAAATAGCTGCGCCTTATGGCGGCTCAAAGAACCTTTTAACCGCAAAATCGCTTTTGAGTGCAGCTGTGATATTCTGGATGGGGAAAGATTCATGACTTCGGCGATCTCGCTTAAAGACAATTCTTCGTAATAAAAGAGGGATACGACGGTCCGCTCTTTTTCCGTCAACCGTTCGATAGCTTTCGCTAACGTTTCCTTTAAATAGACTTCATTCACTTTGGATTCCGGGTTTTTCGCCTTTTCGTCAATTAATAGAGAAAGCCTCGTCTCTGAATCTTCCTCCCGGATAGGATCGTCGATCGAACAGACAGTCGTCACTGCGATTTCCTGTACCATCTGTTGAAACTCCTGCTCGCTGACATCCAGATAAGAGCTAATTTCGCTATCGGTTACGGAACGCAAGTACTGCTGCTCGAGCTTCTGATAAGCGTCCTCGATTTTCTTGGCCTTCTCCCTCACGGAACGGGGAACCCAGTCGCCTTGTCGAAGCCCGTCGATCATCGCTCCGCGAATACGCCAGGAGGCATACGTTTCAAATTGCAGTCCTCGCTCGTAGTCGAACTTTTCGATGGCATCGATCAAGCCCATAATACCACAGCTGGATAAGTCTTCTTTCGAAACGTTTTTAGGCAGACCGATGGAAAGACGGCCCGAAACGTAATCCACGAGCGGCAAATACGTTTCAATGAGCGCCTGCTTCGCTTTCAATTGTCTGTTTTCTCTCCATTGCTTCCAAACATCGATATTCGCCAAATGGGATTTTTGCGCGATCATGACAGATAGTCACCATCCTTATTCTTCAGACATTCGGCGAACCGCCTGTGCCAATTCGTCAGGACTCCCTTGGATCTTCGTTGAGAGCTTCGGCGGATTCAGCGGGGAAAAATCGGTCTCCGCGGCGTCCTTCGGGCCGGGCGACGGTTTCAGCATCTGATGCAGCTCCGTATCCTGATCGGGCGTTACAACATCGACCGCCGTCCCTTTAAGCTTATCCTCTTCTTCCGAATGCTCGGGAATCGGGGCGCCCCCCAATCCGGCAACCGTGCCAAGCAGCCAACGGAACAAAAATACGATTACAAATATCAGGACAAAGCTGTAGAAGCTGCGAATCAAAGTGGTCAGCCAAATGTTGTCGGTTATCGACAAGGCAAAGGTCATGACGAATGCCGCGGCTCCTACGATAAAGTTCCAACGTATCGATCCGATCATAGGTTTACAATTCCTTCACTCCGTGTTGTACGCTGCGAATCATAAGCATACCGGATTCGCAGTCGAATTCGATGGTTCGTCCGTAATTGCCGCCGGTATCTTCGGCATTAATCGGAATCTGGTAACGGCTGAGCATCTCCTTGCAGGACTCGACATTCCGCGGACCGATCCGCATCGTGTCCGATTGGGAAGCGAACGAGAACATTTGTGCGCCTCCGGCCATTTTGGCAACCATGCGCTTCACTTGAGCCCCCAGATCCTCCATCAGGCGGATCAATTCAGGAATCGCCGTATCGGCATACTTCGCGATATTCAGCTTTCCTTCTCTGGCAATCTCCGAGGTCGGCAGCATAACGTGGGCCATTCCGGCTACTCTGGCCGTGGCATCGAACAAGGTAACGCCCACGCACGAACCGAGCCCCGTCGTTTTGAGCACACCGGTCAAGTGAGCAACGTTCAGGTCGGCCATTCCTACTTTAATTAAATTGTCTTGGATCATGGAGTGTGCACTCCCAAAGCAACGAAGATACGCTCGAAGGACTCCGGGTCCGGGATGAGGAAGAAATGCCCTTCCACCTCGTCGCTTCCATCCAGAAACTTCGTGTCGATCAAGAGCGCCTGATCTCCCATTTGACCGAATTGGAGCAGGCCGTAGCTCAGAATCGCTCCCGCCATATCAATCGCAAGCGAAGGAACGGTAGGCTGCATGTTCAGCTGTGTAAAGTCCGCCAGGGACGACAAGTACGAGCCCGCCAAAATATTGCCGATTTCATTCAGCGCGGACAATTCCATTTCCGAGTACTCTTCGCCTTCCAACGCTTCGATTCCGACCAAGTTGCGAAGAAGCTTCTTGGCCGAATCGAACTTCAGGATAAAGAACAAATTTCCCGGCGTTTCCCCTTCGACTCTCAGAAATATAGCGATAACGGCTTGCTCGGCTCCTCCTACGCTGTCCGCGATTTCCTCAAAAGGAACCATGCGCACTTTGGGCACAAGCATATCCACAGGCTTATCGAGCAGCTGCGAAAGCGCAGTAGCCGCATGTCCGGCACCGATATTTCCGACTTCCTTCAGCACGTCCATTTGAAAATCGGCAAAAGAATTGAATGCTTCCACTAGGCCTACTCCTCTACATTCTCCAGTTGAACGATCTCGCTCTTGCTCAGCACTTCCTTGAGGTTCAACAGCACAAGCAGCCGGCTTTCCCCTACTTTGGCAATCCCGTGCAAATATTTGGCCTTAATGCCGCCGACAATTTCCGGCGGATCGTCGATATGATCCGAATCCACATCGATGACGTCATTGGCCGAATCGACAATCAGGCCGACTTCGATGTCGCCGACGGCAACGATAATGATCCGCGAATTATCGGTATACTCGGTCTCCGGAAATCCGAAGCGGCCGCGCAGATCGATCACGGGGGTAACCACGCCGCGCAAATTGATCACGCCTTTGACAAAATCAGGCGTTTTCGGAACCCGGGTCATCGGCTGCATCCGCTCGATGGTGCGGACCTTCTCGACCTCAACCCCGTACTCTTCCTTCCCTAAAGTAAACACGATGACTTTCAATTCTTCTCCCATGCTCGCAGCCTCCTTAAGCTATCGCGTGAATGTAGCCGTATTGGCGTCCCGCTATTTAATCAAGGCATTCGTATCGATAATTAACGCGACTTGCCCGTCTCCCAAAATGGTTGCGCCGGAAATCGCGAACAGCTTGGTCAAATATTTGCCGAGCGTCTTCAGCACGATTTCCTGCTGGCCGATAAATTCGTCGACGACGAGCGCCGCCATCTTGTCTCCCTTGCGTATGATGACCACTTGCGTTTCGTTCCCGGAAATATTCGTTCCTCCCGGCACATCGAACAGATCGGCCAAGGAGACGAGCGGAATGACCCCGGTACGGTACTCGACCATGCGATTGCCGTGAACCGAGCGGATCTGCTCCTGGCGGACGGCCATCGTTTCCACAATGGAGGAAAGCGGAATGGCGTATTTCTCGTTATTGAGCCGGATCAGCATCGCCGAGATGATCGACAGTGTCAGCGGAAGCTGAACGGAAAATTTGGAGCCTTTCCCCCATACCGAATCGACTTGAACTTGTCCGCCCAGACTTTGAATCTTCGTTTTGACCACATCAAGTCCGACCCCGCGGCCGGAGATGTCCGATATTTTATCCGCCGTGCTGAAGCCGGAGGCAAAAATCAGCTGATTGACCTCGTCATCCGTAATTCGCTCGGCTTGTTCCTTGGTCAAAACGTTATTTTCCAAAGCTTTCTTCAGCACCTTGTCCCGGTTAATGCCGCGGCCGTCTTCCTCGATCTCGATAAACACATGGTTTCCGCTATGATACGCGCGCAGATGAATCGTTCCGGTCTCGGGCTTCCCGAGAGCAACGCGTTCGGCAGCCGGTTCCACGCCGTGGTCGACGGCATTCCGAAGCAAGTGCACCAACGGATCGCCGATTTCGTCGATCACCGTCCGGTCCAATTCCGTGTCGGCTCCCGTAATGATCAGATCCACCTTTTTGTCCAGTGTCTTGGCGACGTCCCGGATCATGCGCGGGAAACGGTTAAAGACGGTATCGATCGGCACCATGCGCAGCTTCAGTACGATATTTTGCAAATCGCTGCTTACCCGGGACATATGCTCGACGGTTTCCGTCAGCTCGCTGCGGCGAATCTCGCTGGCTAGCTGCTCCAGCCGAACCCGGTCAATCAACAGCTCGCTGAACAGGTTCATCAGCGTGTCGAGCCGCTCGATGTCGACGCGGATCGTACGTCCGCCTACAGGAGCGCCGCCGGCGGCAGGCGCAGGCGCTTTTTTGGCTTCCTGCTTCGGCGCTGCCTGTGTCGATGCGGCAGCCGTCTCCGCTTGAGCCTGCGCTTGCGCGGCCTCCGCGTTGGAGCCGGAAGGCGGACTCATGAGCTCCGTCAGCTTGGCCTGATCCAAAACGATGACGTCCACCTTATCGATTTCGGATACGCTGGCAACTTGCTTATGCAGCTCCTCGCTGTCAATTTGGGATATGTAATAAACGACAAACGACTGCTCGAAGCGCTCCTGCTCGATATCTTCCACGGAAGGGTTGGATTTGACGACTTCCCCGTTCTGCTCAAGCACATTGAACACCATATAAGCGCGAGCCGCTTTTAACACGCAATCTTGTCGGACGGTTACTTCAAGGCGAAGTACAGGGATGCCTGCTTCGATGGACTGTTGAAGAATCGAGTATTGAAATTCGTCAAGCTCTCCCCCCGCGGAGGTGGTCTGCGCCGCTTTGACGGTCGTGCCTCCGGCTGCGCCGCCCTTGGCATAATCGCCGGATACGATGGATTTCAGCGCGGCGACGATTTCGGTTACGTCCGCTTGGCCTGTTCCGCCTTGAATGATGTCCTCCACCATGGATTCCAAGGAATCCAGACTTTTGAACAGGCAGTCGAAAATAAACGAATCCATCTTCAGCTTATGGTTGCGGACGAGGTCCAGCACATTCTCCATCTCGTGAGTCAGCGACGCCAGATCTTCAAATCCCATCGTCGCCGACATCCCTTTCAACGTATGCGCCGACCGAAAAATATTTTGTACGATCGTTATATCTTCCGGGCTGCTCTCCAGACTGAGCAAATGTTCGTTCATCGCTTGCAAATGATCTCTCGACTCATCGATAAACATCGAGAGGTATTGATTCATTTCCATATCTACACCTCCATCATGGTAATTGCTCTATCAAGGCTTACCCGGAAGTCAGGGCTCGCGGGCGATGGCTTGTACCAGCTTCGCGGTAATTTCCTGCTGGGGGAGCACATGCGTTACGCAATTCAGCTCCACCGCCGCGCGAGGCATGCCGTAAACGATGCAGGTGTCCTCCGATTCGGCGATCGTCGTTACGGCGCCGGATTGCTTCAGCGCCAGCATTCCTTTGGCCCCGTCGGAGCCCATGCCGGTCATAAGTACGATATGGCGTTTAAGCTCCCTCATCGGCAGCAGCGATTCAAACAGCACATCCACCGACGGCCGGTGTCCGCTGCGCGGATCTTCTTTCGACAGATGGATCTTGTAAGATTGGGGTCCATTGCGGGCGACGGTCATATGATAGCCGCCAGGAGCCACATAAGCGGTGCCGCTCTCCAGAACCATGCCGGCTTCCGCCTCAACCACCCGCAGCCTCGAAACCGAGTCGAGCCGCTGCGCCAGCGACTTGGTAAAGTTAGGAGGCATATGCTGGACGATAACGACCGGAGCGGGAAAGCCATCCGGGAAATCGGACAACACTTGATGAAGCGCCCGAGGCCCCCCGGTCGAGGTGCCGATGGCGACGATATGTTCGAATCCGGGCGTACCGGCAGCGAGGCGCCGTTCCGCTCTTGGAGCCGGCTCCGACAACGGCCGCGGATCTTTAGGCGCTTCCGGCGCTTTCGGCGACGGTCTGCTCACCGCGGGACGGGACAGCTTGCGCATGTTCGTTTTTACCGCAATGTGCAGTTTTTCGAGCAGCAAATGTTTGACTTTATGCAAATCGAGCGAAATCGAACCCGACGGTTTTCCGACGAAATCGACAGCCCCCCATTCGAGCGCTTTGATGGTCTCCGCCGCGCCTTCCTGAGTCAGACTGCTTAACATGATGACCGGAACCGGGTGCTCGTTCATGATCGCGCGAAGCGCATCCAACCCGTTCATTTCCGGCATCTCGATATCCATGGTCACAGCATGGGGATTTAACTTTTTGACCAGTTCGACGGCTTCCTTGCCGTTCTTCGCGGTTCCTACTACCCGCAGCGCCGGGTCTCCCGATATAAGGTCGGTGATGATCTTTCTCATAAAAACGGAATCATCCACTACGAGCACATCATAAGGCTGCACGCGTTTCACTCCTCTGCGTTGTGTCTGATCTTCTGAAGGTCGGAGGACGTTCTCTCTTATTTAAGCAGCTTAATCATTCGGTTCAAGAAGCCTTTGACCGCCCCCGCGCTTGTATCCGCCGGCTTTTGGTTCGCAATAAAATCGTCGGTCAGATCGTAGATCGATTTGGATGCGCCGCTCGACGGATAAGCTACGGTGAAAGGCACCTGCTTTTTTACGGCTTTGGATACCGCGGTATCATCAAGCACGTAGCCGATCGTTGGAATGTCCAGATTCAAAAATTGCTTGGCGACCATACTGATCTTCTCGGCGGTTTGCTTGCCCTCCCGCCAATCGGTCACCCGGTTGACGACCAGCCGGAAGCGGATGTCGTAATCCATCGAGCTTACCATCTTGATGATGGCATAAGCATCGGTAATCGAGGTCGGCTCCGGCGTCGTCACCACGATCGTTTCTTGTGCGGCAACGATAAATTTGAGCGTTTCTTTGGATAACCCGGCCCCGGTATCGAAAATGATAAAATCCGCATATCCGTTCAGTTGGCCGATCTGCTCTTGAAAATAATCCAATTGCTCCTCGGACAGCCGGATCAAGTCGTTAAACCCCGATCCTCCTGCGATGAATTGCAAATCGTTATAGCCGTTATGAATGATGTCCCAAATCGTCTTTTCTTTTTTCAATAAATGATACAAATTGTACTTTGGCGTAATTCCCATAAGCACGTCGATATTGGCCAGACCGATATCGGCGTCGAAAACGAGAACCTTGAACCCCTTTTTTTGAAGCGCAAGAGCAAAATTAAGCGTAAAGTTCGATTTGCCGACCCCGCCCTTACCGCTCGTAACGGCAAGGATACGTGTCGGCTTTTCTGCGGATTTGCCTTGGTGCTTGATCAGATTCCGTAGCTCTTGTGCCTGATCATTCATGGTTGTTATCCTCCAGAATCCAATCGATCAGCTGCCTCTCGTTCAACTCCCCGATATCGTCGGGAACGCTCTGCCCGTTGGCGATATAAGATGTCTGCAATCCGAAATCGCGGATGAGGTTGACGACGGCGCCGTACGTATCGGTCTCGTCCTTTTTCGTAAACAGTACTTTATCTAATTTGAACTTGCTGAAGTTATAGGTAATAGCCTTCATATCTTTGTACTTGGTCGTTAAGCTGAGGACCAGGAACGTTTCGCTCTTCCCTCCGGATTGAAGCAGCGCATTCAGCTCCGAAACGTACATCTCGTTGCGGAAGTTTCGGCCGGCCGTATCCATAAAAATAAGGTCGCAATCTTTCAAGCTCTCGAATGCCTTGTTCAAATCCAGCGGAGAAAAGACCACCTCCAGCGGCACGTTCAAGATGGTAGCGTACGTCTTGAGCTGTTCCACCGCTGCGATCCGGTACGTGTCGGAGGTGATGAACCCGACCTTGCGGCGATGCTTCAGCACTTGCTCGGCAGCCAGCTTGGCAATCGTCGTCGTTTTACCGACGCCCGTAGGCCCGACAAAATGCGCGATCCGGGTATCGAGAGCGATCGCTTTGCCGCCCTGCGGCTGAAGCAGCGTGTGAAGCTGCGTCCGGAGGGAACGAATCGCGAATTCTTCCGTGACCGGAACATCTTCGGCTTCCGCTTCCTCCGATATCCGGGCCAAAAGCTCCTCGACAATCTGCGAATCGATCTCTTGGTCGAGCAGCCGACGCTCCAACTCCGTTAAGACCGGATCTCGGTCTGCCTCCGGCATACGCTGTGAAGACAGCTTCTTCATCATTTCTTTCATCTGCTTGATCTCTTCAAGAAGCGTGTCTTCCCTGACTCTGCCACTTGCGGATGCCGGCTGCGTCCCCGCAGGGACGGCCTGGAGGGGCGGGCTTGCCGGCAGTACGTCCGGCACATCGGGAAACGACAGCGCCGGCTGCGCTTCCCGCTCCCGGTCCCGCTGCATCCCGTAGGCGGCGGCCGCAGCCGCACTGCCTGCAAGCGCATTAGCCGCCGGGGCGGCCGGTTTCGCCAAGGTAGCGGTCGCCGACTTGCCGGAGGCCGGCTGTCCGCTTCCGGCCGCGGAATCCGTAGCGGCGATCACTTCGATCTTTTTCTTCGAAAACATGCCAAGAAATCCGCCGGAACGAATTTCCTTCGTATTGATGATCACAGCGTCTTTCCCGAGGTCCGTACGAATTTTTTGCAGGGCATCCGGCATGGAATCTACGACATACCGCTTCACTCTCATAGATTAACAACCCCCATGCTCTGAATTTCGACGCTCGGTTCAAGCTCGCTGTATGATAAAACCGGAATATCCTGCATCGTGCGTTCGAGCAGCTGCCTCAAGTACATCCGAATGGTAGGCGACGTGAGAACGATCGGCTGCTGTCCCGCCTGAAGCAGCTTGGTCACTTGATCGGCAAGCTTCTGGTAAATCACTTGGCTGGACGTCGGATCAAGCGCGAGATAGCTGCCCTGATCCGATTGCTGTACCGATTCCGCAATCTTCTTCTCAAGCGTCGGCCCGACGGTAATGACTTTCAGCGACTCGCCGCCGGTCGTGTACTGCTGTGTAATTTGTCTGGACAGCCCCTGCCGCACATATTCCGTCAACACTTCCGGATCCTTCGTGTACGTGCCGTAATCGGCGAGCGTTTCCAGGATCGTGACGAGGTCGCGAACGGATATTTTTTCGCGGAGCAGCTTGACCAGCACTTTTTGCACATCGCCGATCGACAGAACGTTCGGGATTAAATCTTCGACCAGCGCCGGGTGATGCTCCTTGACGTTCTCGATAAGCGCCTTCGTTTCTTGGCGGCCCAACAGCTCGTGAGCATGCTTCTTAATAATTTCCGTCAAATGCGTCGCCACGACAGATGGCGGGTCGACTACCGTGTAGCCGGAAAGCTCGGCCCGTTCCTTGGTCGCCTCATCAATCCATAACGCCGGGAGCCCGAAGGCCGGCTCCAGCGTATCGATCCCCGTAATCGAATCGTCGTCGATTCCCGGGCTCATCGCCAAATAGTGGCCGAGAAGCAAATCGCCGCGTGCGACCGTGTTGCCCTTAATTTTAATGACGTATTCATTCGGACGCAGTTGAATGTTATCGCGAATCCGGATCACCGGTACGACGATTCCGAGCTCGAGAGCGCACTGTCTGCGAATGAGAATGACGCGATCGAGCAGGTCGCCGCCCTGCTGCGTATCGGCCAGCGGAATGAGACCGTAGCCGAACTCGAACTCGATCGGATCGACCTGGAGCAAGCCGATGACGCTTTCGGGGCTTCGTACTTCTTCGATTTGCTGTTCCTCCTCCAGCTGGACTTCGGCCGCTTGCTTGCGGTTCATCGTCTGCTGCATTTTGTAAGCGGCAAAGGCAAGCACGGCAGCAATCGGCAGCGTAGTCATCAGATGGATCGGCGTGAAGATGCCCAGCGCCGTAATTGTTCCCGCCACGATATAAAGCAGCTTCGGATAAGAAAAGATTTGCGATGTCAGGTCGTGCGCCAAGTTTCCTTCGGACGCCGCCCTTGTGACGATAATCCCTGCCGCGGTAGAGATCAGCAGCGCCGGAATTTGGCTGACGAGACCGTCCCCGATCGTCAGGATCGAGTACAGCTCGCCGGCTTCCTTGATCGACATCCCTTTCATCGCCATACCGATAATCAAGCCGCCAATAATATTAATGAGCAGCATGATAATGCCGGCGATCGCATCCCCTTTGACGAATTTGCTCGCACCGTCCATCGCGCCGTAAAAGTCGGCTTCGCGTGAAATTTTCTCGCGGCGTTCTCTGGCCTGCTGTTCGTTAATCAGCCCTGCGTTCAAATCCGCGTCGATGCTCATCTGTTTCCCCGGCATCGCGTCGAGCGTAAACCGTGCGGCCACCTCGGCGACCCGCTCGGAGCCTTTGGTAATGACGATGAACTGCACCAGCACCAAAATGATAAAGACCACAAAGCCGACGACAATGTTGCCTTGGGCAACGAACGAACCGAAGGTGCTGACCACGTTACCCGCGTCCCCATGGGCTAAAATGTTTCTGGTTGTCGATACGTTCAGCGCAAGCCGGAACAAGGTAGTGATGAGCAGGAGCGACGGAAAGATGGAGAACTGAAGCGCGTCCTGTGTGTTCATGCCGATCAAAATGATCATGAGAGCAGCCGATATGTTGATAATCAGCAGGACATCCAGCAACCATATCGGCAGCGGGACGACCATCATCAGAACGATGCCGATCACGCCGATCAGCACGACCAGGTCTTTTGCTTTCATTGCAGGGTGTCCTCCTTTCCGGGATTAATTCGCTTTTCCTTTAACTTTGTATACGTAAGCCAGCACCTCGGCTACGGCCTGAAACATATCGGCCGGTATCGATTCTCCGATCTCGACCTGCGCGTATAACTCGCGGGCGAGCGGTTTGTTTTCCATGGTTATGATGCCGTTATCTTTGGCAATCTGCCTTATCTTCAAGGCGATGTAATCGGTCCCCTTGGCGATAACGGTAGGCGCCTGCATTTTGGAGGCATCGTATTGAAGCGCGACGGCAAAGTGCGTCGGGTTCGTGATGATGACGTCCGCTTTAGGAACGTCCTGCATCATCCGCTGCAGAGCCATACGGCGCTGTTTCTCGCGGATCTTTCCTTTAATCAGCGGATCCCCTTCCGTTTTCTTATATTCGTCTTTAATATCCTGCTTGGACATCCGCAAGCTCTTCTCATGCTCGTAGCGCTGGTAAATGTAATCCAAAATCGACATAACGATCAAAATCAACCCGATTTTAATCCCCAATTGCAATGTCAAGGAAGCCGTGAAAGCGATGATTTCTTCCAGCGGCAGCCGCGCAAGCTGCAATATATTGTCCTTTTCCGCCATTAGCGTCGTATAGACGACAACGCCGATCACCGTCATCTTCAGCACCGATTTGAGAAAATCGACGAGGGCCCGCATGGAGAACAGCCGCTTCGCCCCTTCAATGGGGTTAATTTTGCTGAACTTCATCATGAGCGGATCACCGGTAAACAAAAAGCCGATCTGCACATAGTTACCGGCAACGCCGATGACCATTGAGATCAAAAAAATCGGGCCGAGAATCAGAAGCATTTGCAGGGCGATCTTTTCAAACAACACCATGCTGTTATCCAAGGTGACGTTCATATTGAGAAAGTCGATAAAGATCGAGCGAAACAAACCGACGAGCCGCTCTTTCATATAGCCTCCGAACAAGAAAAACGATAAAAAGGAGAAGAACAAGATGAAGGCGGCCGGCACTTCCATGCTTTTGGCCACTTGCCCTTTTTTACGGGCTTCTTGTTTTTTCTTAGGCGTCGCCGCTTCCGTTTTCTCTCCCGAGAACAATTGCAAATCCAGCTTTAAACGCAATGCAGCCACGGCCTGCCTCCTCACTCGCTAATTGCCGGCGAACAATCCGAAAAACTTGGTCATCGTTTCCAGCATGGTCGCGAATTTCTCTTTGTAGATCAATTCGTATCCCGGAAACAAGAGAAGCAGCAAAATAAAACCAACGATAATCTTCACCGGAATCCCGATGACAAAAATATTGAACTGCGGGGCTACCCGAGCGAGAAGCCCGAGACCGACATCGGTCAAAAACATCGCCACGACAAGCGGCGCCGCCATTTGAAAGCTTATGGCAAACACCTGAGAGAACGTCTTCAGCATAAAGTCCGAAAGCTGTCCGTTATAATTTTTGACAAACAAATCGTTGTTCAAAGGAATCCATTCGTAGCTGCGCATAATTCCTTCGAGCAAGTAATGGTGGCCGTCGAAGCTCAGGAACAGCAGCATGGCGATCATGTACTTCAGGTTGCCCAGAATCGGACTTTGCGCTCCTGTCAGCGGATCGATCACGTTCGCTATACCGAACCCCATCTGAAGGTCGATGAACGATCCGGCGATCTGAACGACCTGAAAGAACATATACGCTATAAACCCAAGGCTTAGTCCCACAAGCACTTCCCGAAAGACGGAAAGAATATACAGCGAATCCATAGCCGCCGGCGCCGCCAGTCCGATACTGAAGTAGGTAATGAGTGCAACGAAAAACGATAGCCCTACCTTCAGCTGCATCGGCACATTACGAGCCGCAAACACGGGAGCAACGACAAAAAACGAAGAAATCCGACAAAAAAACAACAAAAATCCGGGAAGATACTGCAAAACGAACTCCATTCCACCCACAACCTATCCCACGTATTTATAGAGGTTATTTAACAGATTATAGGTAAAATCAACGAGCGTCGTCAGTATCCAAGGACCGAATATAAGTATCGCAAGCAGCACAACGACGATTTTCGGAACAAAGGCAAGGGTCTGCTCCTGGATTTGCGTCGTCGCTTGAAACACACTGACGATCAAGCCGACCACCAGCGCAAGCACCATCATCGGAGCGCTGGCTTTGAGCGTAGTGTACACCGCTTCTCCGGCCAATCTGATTACAAATTCCGAGCTCAATGTGCTCTCCTCCCGGCTGGTCCGTCTATGTATTGTAACTGAGCAGAAGCGAACGAACGACGAGATACCAACCGTCCACAAGAATGAACAGCAAAATTTTGAACGGCAACGAAATCATGACCGGCGGCAGCATCATCATCCCCATCGCCATCAGCGTGCTGGCAATGACCATATCAATGACCAAAAACGGAATAAAGATCATAAAGCCCATCTGAAACGCCGTCTTTAACTCGCTGATGGCGTAAGCGGGAACAAGTGCCGTAAGCGGCGTGTCTTCCACTCCGCTGGGCCGTGGCGCCTTGGTGTAATCCAGGAACAGCTTCAAGTCTTTCTCCCGGGTATGCTGAAACATGAACTTTTTGATCGATACGGATGCTTTCTCCAGCGCTGCCGTCTGGGTCAGCTCCCCCTTGAGATATGGCTGCACGGCCGTTTGGTTGATATCTCCAAGCGTTGGCGCCATGATGAAAAAGGTCAGAAATAACGCAAGACCGATCAGCAGTTGGTTCGGCGGCATCTGCTGCGTACCGAGCGACGTCCGGACAAAGCCGAGCACGATGACAATTCGGGTAAAGCTGGTCATCAAAATCAGAATGGCCGGAGCGATGCTGAGAATGGTAATCAGCAGCACAATGGTAATGGCGCTCGAAGCCCCCTGCGGATTGTCGGATGTCCCGATATCGATGTTGATTCCGGGAATCGGATCGGCCGCATAGGCGGGGCTTGCGAGCGAACCGCACAGAACAAGAAAAATCAGCAGGAAAATGAGCCTCTTATTGAATTTCATCATTTATCATTCAACCGATCTGAAGTAGTGTCTTGCTTGAGGAGCTGCTCCATTTGCTTTTTCTGATCCGACATATGCTGGATTTTTGTGTGAAACACCTCTTGGAACGAGGCTGTCACTTCCATCTCTTCCTCCACTGCCGGCTTGTTGCGAAGCTTTTTGAGCCACCCTCCGATGGAATCGAAGGCCGGGCCCGCAAATGACGGACCGGAGGACATCAGCTCCGTAATCAAAGCGACCTCGGTTTCGTCCTCGATTTTTTCGAGCAGCTGAATGTTCTCCCCGACTCCGACGATATAAAGCGAACGCCCGATTTCGACAACTTGAATCGATTTATTTTGCCCGAGCGGCAATCCGCCCAGGGATCGAATCGACCGCCCGGATAAAAATTTATTTTTCTGTGAAATCATCTTCACGATGATCAGAAAAATTCCGATAATAAGTAGAAGAAAAAAAAGGACTTGGAAGATCATCCAGAACGTGCTCCCTGAACCGCCTTCCGTTACAAGTCGATCCGGCGTTCCCAGCATTCCCGCCCCGGAAGGGGCCGGGCTTTCCGATTCCGCGAAACAAACAGCAGCAGGCCATACTGCTGTTTGCATCCAAACCAGGGCAACACCGGACGATAACTTGGTCATGAGTCTTCTCAACGTTTCACTTTCCTTTCAAATTTGCGCAAGACCCACCGTTTAACCTCGCAGATGACTTATCCCAAGGTTTTCTTAATCGCTTCAATAACACGGTCCGCCTGAAACGGCTTGACGATGAAATCTTTGGCGCCTGCCTGGATCGCATCGATAACCATGGCCTGCTGCCCCATTGCGGAACACATAATGACCTTGGCATTTCCATCGATTTTCTTAATTTCTTTAAGCGCTTGGATTCCGTCCATTTCCGGCATCGTGATGTCCATCGTCACCAGATCGGGGCGGAGCTCTTTAAATTTTTCAATCGCTTGTGCGCCGTCGTTCGCTTCTCCGCAAACTTCGTAGCCGTTTTTCGTTAAAATATCGCGGATCATCATTCTCATAAATGCTGCGTCGTCTACAATCAAAATACGGTTTGCCATGGGTAACCATTCCTCCTATAGATGCTTGAGTGTTCTTGTTGGTTGCTTTTTATTGTAATTTTTGAATCCGATCCCATTGATTCACAATATCCGTCACGCGGACACCGAAGTTTTCGTCAATGACGACGACTTCGCCTTTGGCGATCAATTTGTTATTGACTAAAATATCGACAGGTTCTCCGGCTAGCTTGTCCAGCTCGATGATCGATCCTTGGGACAATTCGAGAATGTCCTTAATGACCTTATGCGTCCGTCCCAGCTCGACCGTCACTTTAAGCGGGATATCCAGCAGCAGATTTAAGTTCGTATCTTCTGCAGGAGACAGCTGCGGCTGACTGAAATTGGAAAATTGAGCCGGTTGGACATTCACTCCCCGCGCCGTCGGAACACCGTAGTTGGCCGGCTGCGGCGGATAAGCTTGCGCTGCAGGCGGGGTCATCGGCGGCTGGTATGCCGGCTGCTGATGATCGTGCTGCGGCGGCGGTTGATGCCCTGCCGGAGGCTGCGCGTAAGGATCTTGCCCGTAGGCGCTCGGCGCGGCAAAGGATGGCTGCTCCGGTGCCGGTTGGGAAACGGGCGCGGACTGTGCAGGCGCGGGTGCTGGTTCCTCTGTTGCGTCTCCACCTCCCATTAAAGTAGACACCATCTCTCTCGCGAAAGGGACCGGCAGCAGCTGCATGATGCTCGAATCGATCAAATCGCCGATCTTCAGCCGGAAAGAGATTTTGATAAATACATCTTCTGGAGGCAGGGAGGCAGTTCCTTCCCCCGACGCTAAATTTAATATGTCGATTCCCGGCGGCGAAATATTGACAAACCGGTTAAAGATCGTCGACATCGATGTAGCGGACGAACCCATCATTTGGTTCATCGCTTCCTGAACCGCGCTGATATGAATTTCGCTGAGCTCTTCCGTTTGTCCCGTACCGTCTCCGCCCATCATCAAATCGGCGATGACCTGCGCATCCCGGGTTTTGATCACCAGAAGGTTGATCCCGTGAAATCCGTCGACATAGTTTACATGAACGGCCACATGCGGCTTCGGAAACTCATCGGCGAGTTCGGACTGGGCAATAATGGATACTTTCGGAGTCGTAATATCCACCTTTTTGCCAAGCAGGGTGGAAAGGGCGGTCGCCGCGCTTCCGAACGTAATGTTTCCGATTTCGCCAAGCGCATCTTGCTCCAAAGAAGACAAATAATCTTCTACTTGAGGAACAAACTCGGAAATAGCGGAGGAGCCGCTATCGCCCGATTGTCTCAATAGCGCATCGATCTCTTCTTGAGACAAATAATCCTTGTTATTCGTCACTCTCTTCCACTCCTTCTTCTTGGACAATCTCGCTGATTTGGACAGCCAGCTTGCCTCGCGTCGTTCCGGGACTGCCGTAAAACTTCAGCTTTTCGCCTATTCGAATATCTAACGGTTCGTTCACGGATTTGCCAAGCGTGATGACGTCCCCGGCGTTAAGGTTCAAAAATTCCCTCACGGAAATTTGTGAGGACCCCAGCTCCGCGATAATCGGCAGTTTCGCCTTATGCAGCCTGGATTGCAGAGCCGTCAGCTCCTCCGGCGCGCTTGTTTTTTTCTGGGAAACGAACCAATGGTGCACCGACAGTCGCGGCATAATCGGTTCGATGACGACATGCGGGATACACAGGTTGATCATCCCGGTCGTGTCGCCGATTTTGGTGCTGAGCGAGATCAGCGCGATTGTTTCGTTCGGCGATACAATCTGCATAAATTGCGGATTCGTTTCGAGCGCCTCCAGCCGCGGAGACAAATCGATCACCGTCTTCCATGCCTCCTGCAAACTGTCAAAGGCCCGGCTGAAAATCCGTTCGATGACAATGGTCTCGATCTCGGTCAAGGCATTGATTTTCGTTGGAGATGTCCCCGCTCCGCCTAACAGCCGGTCCAGCATCGCAAAGGCTACGTTCGGATGGACCTCCAGCACCATGCGGCCTTCGAGCGGCTCCGCTTCGAAGATGTTCAGAATCGTCATCTTCGGAATGGACCGGATGAACTCGTCGTAAGGCAGCTGTTCGACCTGCACGACGTTGATCTGGACAAAGGTTCTGAGCTGGGCGGAAAAATATGTAGTCAAATACCGGGCAAAGTTTTCATGAATTCGGGTTAAGCTCCGGATATGATCCTTGGAGAAACGTACGGCTCTTTTAAAATCGTAAACCCGTATTTTTTTCTGCGTCTCTTCCTTTTTAAGCTCCTCCGCATCCATTTCCCCGGAAGAAAGCGCCGCCAGCAGGGCGTCAATCTCATTCTGTGAAAGAACATCAACCATTAGCGTCACCTCCTTTGAACTGCTGCAGCTGCTATGTAGTTATGGGAGTACGAAATCCGTAATCAAAATTTGATTCATTTTTCCCGCTTGGAGAAGAGGGTTCATTTTATTCATAAGGGCGGAAGTGAGATTGTCGAAGCCTTTGCTTCCCGATACTTGCTCCGGTGTCATATCGGAAAGCGTTTGAATGACGATGGCCTTCATTTGGCTGTCCAGCTTCTCAAACTCTTCCTTGGCCTTCTTGTTTTCAAGTTCAAAGGCAAAGCTCAGTTTAATGAATTTGCCATTGCCCCCGGCCAAATTGGTAAGCACGTCTTTCATGATGACTGTATTTTGCTTGACCTCATCCGGGGTCAGCTTTTTGGCTTGTTTTACGTCGCGGGCAGAACTTTGCGCCTGCTCTTGAGGATTCTGATTCGCTTTATCCATGTAGTTCCACAGGACGAACGCAGCCGTCAATATCAATGTAATCGCAATAAGAATAGCAACAATCATAATGAAAATTCTGCTTTTAAACAACTTAAGACCCCTCCGAATCCAGGCTCTTCACCGTACCGCCGACAAGACCTACGGTTTGCAAAAAGCGGTGTACGGTGTCCATTACTTCCGTCACCGGCTCGAGCACCATGATTTTTTTACCGGTCACCAGCGTGATCATAGTGTCCGGCGTTTCTTCGATTGATTCGATCAAAAGCGCGTTCAGGACGATTGCTTTCCCATTAAGCCGTGTCAGGCGGACCATCGGTTACCTCCGAAAGGATAAAATCGGGGGAGATTCCCTCCCCCTCGAAGCAAACTATCGTTTCAGATTGACGACTTCTTGAAGCACTTCGTCGGATGTAGTAATAATTCTCGAGTTGGACTGGAAGCCGCGCTGAGCGATGATCATTTCCGTAAATTCGGACGTTAAATCCACGTTGGACATTTCCAGCTGCCCGGAAATGATCGCGCCGGTGCCCGTAACCGGGTTATTGGCCTGGGAAGTCTCGGGCTCGATGGCTTCGGCTTCCGTATTCGAGTTTGGCGTCGTCCGGTACAAGTTGCCGCCGACTTTTTCCAAGCCGCCCGGATTCGTTACTTTGGCAACGGCGATAAATGTGTTGGTCGGCGTTGAAGCCCCGTCGGCGCCGATGGCGATAATTTCACCGGACTGTGAAATCGAGAATGCAGTAACGGTTTCTTCCAGCGCCACAGGAGCCCCTCCGGTGCTCAAAACGAACATCCCGTCCGCCGTAACGAGACGACGCTGGGCATCCAGATCAAAATTGCCGGCGCGTGTAAGGAGCGGCTGCCCCGCTTCCTCCGCCGACGGAGACACAAGGAAGAACCCGTCCCCGTCAATACGCAAATCCGTTATTTTATTTGTCGTCTGGGCGCTGCCCGGCGTGTGAAGAGTATCGATCGCGCCAACCGTCACGCCAAGTCCGATTTGTTTGGCATTAATGCCGCCCACATCATCCGTAGGGGCCGTTACGCCTGAAATCTTCTGGCTCATGATGTCTTTGAACGCGACGCGACTTGATTTAAAGCCGTACGTATTCACGTTTGCGATGTTGTTGCCGATGACGTCAAGCTTCGTTTGAAAGCCTCTCATACCCGAAACGCCGGAATAAAGCGATCTTAACATCGATAGTTATCCTCCCATATTGCAACTGTGCATCGATAGATGAAACAGTTGTCAATGATGTAATGAACGACTGTTACAGCAAGTTTAAACCATATTCGTTTTTTCGGTTGTTTCAGTCGGTCCACAACCTCGGCCTCCGAAATTCGGGCCAGCCTATCGCTACGAAATAATCATGGCCGAGTCGATTTGGGTAAATACGTTGTCCTTCATCGATGCTCCGTCCATGGCTGTAACTACCGTGCGATTCTTGATGTTGACGATCAGAGCGGTATCGTTGATCAGCATCAATGAGTCCTTTGCCCCTTTGCTCGCGGCTTTGTCAATCGCGGTATTGAGCTTGACAAGCTGCTCGGGCCCAAGCTGAATGCCCCGCTGCCGCAAACGTTGTTCCGCATGATGACTGAAACGCACGAGCTGATTTTGCAGCATCGCATCGAACGAGGTTGTCTGAGCCCTCGATTCCGGGTCCGTTCGTCGTACGGGCTGCGGCGCCACTGCATTCGGAAACAGGCGACCAACCGTTATTCGATCCGTCATGGAGTTACCTCCGGATTGGAAATCTGGCTGATCTGATCGATCTTCACTTCGTCGCCGTTAATTTTTGCGTACTGCTCTTCCTTCTTCATAAGAATGGACTCCACAGTTCCGGTTTTGACGGTGGACTTGTTGTTTTTGTCAACGTAGGTATAAGTCACCTTTTTGCCAATCAAACTGGATGCAAATCCTAACGATTGCCGAAGCATCTTCATTTCCGAACTCATTTTGGCAAGCTGTTCGACGGATGTAAATTGGGCCATCTGAGCGATGAATTCTTTATCCTGCAGCGGCTGCGTCGGATCCTGGTTTTGCATCTGGGTCATGAGAATTTTAAGGAATTCGTCCTGTCCCAACTTCCCTTTGTCCTCGGCTTTGCCGGCGTTTTGAATATTTCCTTTGGCGTAATACGGCCATACATTCCTGGTGCTGATGTTTGAATCGGGCATGGTTTCACCCCCTGCTCCCATAGGTGTAAGCTTTTACTTAGGCCGTAACGTCAATCGATCCGGTTCCCAGACTGCCGGCGGTACTTGAACTCTGCGCTTCTTCCTTCAGCTCGTCTTCCATCGCGGCAATACGGCCGCTGGCCGCTTTCTGCTGCTTGGAGGATTGTCCGGATTGCTGCTGGCGTCCTTCCTGGAACATGCCGGACTGATAGTTCTGGCTTTGGCTTACTTCAAGCTTCTCCACTTGGATGCCCTGATTCTGCAATGTCGTTCTGAGCTGCGACAACTGGCTCTCCAGCATTTCCTTACCGGCCAAGCTGTCCGCTACGAACTGGGCGATCAGTTGTCCGTTATGCAGGGTCAGCCTCACTTCAACGTGACCGAGATGCTGAGGATACAACGAAATTTTAGCTTCGGTCATTCCGTCTGCCGAAGTTCCCATCATTATGGAACGAACGACAAACTGGGTCATGTCCTCCGAAAAAGTAGCCGCCTGCATCTGCACAACCGGCGCTTTGACCTGCGCATGCCCGCCCTGCTGCTTCATGTATTCATGCAGCGGTAGCGGCTGATTGTCCGCGCCTTCTGCCATTCCCGCGTCCAGCGGTTCGAACAGCGGCCCTTCTTCGGCTTTCGGCGGGTCCAAATGAAGCTGTACCATTGCCGCCTTCGCCGTAAGTGCCTCGAGCTTTTGCACCGGGCTGGCAACCACTTGGACAAGCTTCCCGGCATCCGATGACGGAGCCGCTTCCGCGGTCGCAGCATTCTGTATAATAGAAGAAACACGGGGTTGATCGGCGCTTTGATTTTGCAGCCCGCCCACTTTGGACGCAGCCGATAACAGAACAGCCGGCAATTCTTTCACGGTTTGCTGAAGCTTCGAATCCGTTTTCCCTTCCGCTACCAGATCTTTCAACTGTTTCAACAATGCGGCGGCTTCTTGCGCCGTCAGAGCCTTAGGCTGCTGAATTGCGCCAAGCTCATCGGTCTGGATCTCCGCAGACGTATCCGCGGCAGGCGTCAAAGGAATAAACAACAACGGATTAAGCGCGTCTGCACTCTCTTTCATGTTGGATCCATCGCCTGTCGGAGCGGCCGCTTGATCGCTCTCCGGCTGATTTACAGGAAGAGCCGCCAGAAGCGCTTGAAGCTGCAGCAACCATGCTTGCAAATCCGGGTTGTTCATCAGCGCGTTCGCATCCTCGCCCTTAGCCGGGTCGAGCAGTTGGATTAAGCCCTCGATTTGTTGAACCGCTGGAGCCTGATCCGCCGTCTGCGGGAGCGCCGCAATCAAAGGAGCAATCAACTGGGCAAGCGCCGACAAGCCGGCGGTTCCTGCGGTATTAGCCCCCGATCCGGTAGCATCGCCGGTCATCATGCCGCTAAGAGCCGATGAGAAAGATCCGGCCCCTCCGGCTGCGCCCCCCGTACTGGCGGACGCGTTCGATCCGGCAGCGGTTGTCCCCGCAGATGCGGCCACAGAAGTTTGTGTCGAAATTTCCATCTTTTTTTCACCTCCTTTCGATTGTATTTATTGAACCAGCCGTGCCGAGATCAGAGCTGCGGTTTCTTTGGACTGATCCGATATGGCCGACAAAACTCTGGAACGTCCGCCGCTGTCCATAGAACTCAAGATAGAGATCACTTTATCGGGATTCGATTTCTGCATCTCCAACAAGACAGCAGCTGCGCTTTTCGGCGTCATATTCGCGAACGTGCTGCCCAAATCGTCCTTGCTCAGCTTGTCCGCAGGCTGCTTGCTCTGTGCCGCCAATTCCTTCACCCGTTCCTGCAGGGCTGCAATTTCCGTGTCTCTTACGTTCGTTTGGTCCTTCAGCAAAATCGAAGCGTCGGCGGCCTTTTTCGGATCCATTTTCTCGAGCACCTTTACGCGCTCATCCGGCTTCATCATGCCAAGCACCAGAACGAGTTCTTTGGAGGTCAAGTTCTCCATAATCGGCGCCGATTTGCTTGGCGACATTTTCGCGTACATGGAAGCAAGCTGTTGAATCTGATGGGTATATTCCTCATCGCTTAAGGTTTTGCTTTTCACGCTTTCTTCCAATGTACTGTTCTTGAGCTGCAATTCCTTAATCGTCTCCTCCCGCTGCTGGAGCGCGGCCTCCGCTTTTTTCAGCGCCTGCTCCAATTCCTGAAGCTTGGACGCCGGATCGGCATTCGCATTTTCCTGTGCCGGAGCGGACGATTCAGCCTCGGCAGGTTGAGCCGTTTCCGGCTGGTTTGCCGACTCTTTCGTTTTTGGATCCGGGATGATGCTGTTTACGACTGGAATTTTATTGGCCGCCCGCAGGACATTGTTCATCACGTCATAATCGAAAATCGTCAGCAAAACGCCGAGCAGTACAGCTGTAAAAACAAAAGGGATCAGGAACCATATTAAGAACCGCTCCATAGCTCCGTAAGAGGAGGACTGCTCCGTATCTGTGTTTGCCAATTCCTCACCTCCCCGCGTGGTCATAATTACGAAAGCCGTTTAAAACGATTCGTCGCCATTTCGTCCAATTGATTTTGTTCTTTCTTTAAAACCTCGCTGGAAAAATGCTGAAACGCTCTTTCCTTTGCTTTCGTCCATACTTTTTCTTCAAGCATCTTCCCGGTCAAATCATCCTGCTTGAGCTGCACGATCGTCTTGGCTGCTTGCACATCCCGATGCTTGCGCTGAATGCGCCCGTCAATATGGTTCACGTAACTTTGCAGCATGAGCAGGTTGGATACCGTCGTCACTTGGCTGGAAGACCTATGCAGCTCCTCCTGCATCTCGTGCTTGGCTTTCTCCAGCTCGGCCAGAGAAGATTCCTCCGCACGCATTTTGCCGATAGCCTCGGACAGCATCCATTCCGCCTGCGTTTTCTCGTTTATCTTCAAATCAACGATTTTTTGAAAAGCGTATCGAAACCGCATGCTCCTTCTCATCCCCTGTAAAATTCTCGAATTAGCCTTTCCTGCGCTTCCGCGTATGTCAGCTTCTCCGTGACGCGCTGTCGCGTATAGTCCCATATCGCTTGGATAGCCTCGAGAGATTGATCAATTTCCGAATTCGATCCCCGTTGGTACGCCCCGATATTGATCAGATCCTCCGAATCTTTATACACAGATAGCAACCTTTTCAAGTTTTCGGCCGCAAGCTGCTGCTCGTGAGGAACAATTTCTTTCATGACCCGGCTAACGCTGGCAAGAACGTCGATAGCGGGGTAGTGCCCGCGGTTGGCTATGTTACGGTTCAACACGATATGACCATCCAGTATTCCCCGTACAGCATCCGCAATTGGCTCATTCATATCATCCCCATCGACAAGAACCGTGTAAAATGCCGTAATGGAGCCTTTAGGTCCGGTTCCCGACCGCTCCAGCAGCTTAGGGAGCGTCGCGAATACGGAAGGCGTATAGCCGCGAGTGGCAGGAGGTTCGCCAACCGCCAGGCCGACTTCACGCTGTGCCATGGCAAAACGGGTCACCGAATCCATCATCAGCATCACGTTCATCCCGCGATCGCGAAAAAATTCGGCGATGGTCGTCGCGATCAGCGCCCCCTTGATCCGAATGAGCGCCGGTTGATCCGACGTGGCAACAACGACAACCGAACGGGCCAGCCCCTCGGGACCAAGATCGCGTTCGATAAAATCGAGCACCTCCCGGCCGCGTTCTCCGATCAGCGCAATCACATTCACATCGGCTGACGTATTGCGGGCAATCATTCCCATCAGCGTACTTTTTCCGACGCCGGAACCGGCGAAAATACCGACACGCTGTCCCTTGCCTATCGTCAGCAGGCCGTCGATACAGCGTACGCCGACGCTAATCGGCTCAAGAACGCGGGGCCGCTTTAAAGGATTGCTAGGTATATTATTTGTAGAATACTGCGTCATGCGCGAAGGCAAAAACGTTCCGTCGAGCGGTTGGCCGAGCCCGTCCAGCACTTTGCCGAGCAGCTCGTGTCCTACCTGCACCGTCAGCGGCTTGCCGGTACCGACCACATCGCAGCCCGGACCGATCGCATGAAGCTCGCCGAGCGGCATAAGAATAACCTTATTGTTCTTGAAACCGACAACTTCCGCCTTAAGCGGCTGGTTCGATTTGAGTGGATAGATGTAGCATACGTCGCCGATGCTCGCATCCGGTCCCTCCGACTCGACCGTCAAACCGATGACCTGAGTGACTTTTCCGTTTACCCGAACCGGGTCCACTTGACTTAAATGTTCTATGTATTTCTGCGCGGATGGCACCTGCATCGTCTAGGATCCCTCGCTTCGCAGCGCCACTTGCCGAAGCGCATTCTTGATTTCGTTCAGCTGCGTGTCGATGCGGGCGTCGATGCTTCCGAAGGAGGACCGAATGACGCATCCGCGATCTTGTACCGAAGCATCGGGAATAATTTGCAGCTCCGCTTGCGAATCTAAGTGCAACAAAAGTTCTTCTCGTGCGTCTTGTATATAGGAGAATTGAGAAGGCGATACGCAAAGCGCAATAATTCCCTTTTCTCTTCGGCGCGACAGTACCTTTTGGATCAGTTCGATGACCCATTCGGATTCCAGCGTCAGCTGACGGTCGACGATTTTCTCGGCAATCGAACAGCTGAGCTCGATCAAGAACGGTTCGGATTCCTGAATGATCTGCTGCTTTAAGAGATACGATTGTTCCAAGATTTGCGACGCTTCCTGCAGCATGCTGTCGTACTGCTGGCGAAGCTCCGCTTCGGCTCTGGCCAGGCCTTCCTGGTAGCCTTGCTCGAAGCCCCGGTCCATCGCCTGCTCGATCGTTTCCTGATCCAGCTGCCTGCGCTCGTCCCACCAAGCTTCGATCTCGGCTTGGGCCTGCTGCCTGATCGCCGCGGCTTCATCCATGGCGGCGCGCACCTGCTCTTCGGCAAACGATTCGGCGTCTTGAAGAATTTGGTCTTTCATCTGCATCAGATTGTCGAGCTCGAGCTGCTGCTCCTCCGTCATCTCGCCGTCTTGCTGCGGTTCTTGTTTGAGAACAGGGGGCGCCGGAGGCTCTACAAGCTTGCTGTCTTCCATAGCTACATATTGAAATGATTTGATGACATTAGACAATAATATCATCTCCTCCGCCACGGGCGATGATGATTTCACCGGCTTCTTCCAAGCGCCTGATCGTTGCTACGATGCGTGTCTGTGCTTCTTCGACGTCACGCAGCCGGACCGGACCCATGTATTCCATTTCTTCCCGGAACGTTTCGGCCATCCGCTTGGACATGTTTTTGAAGATGGCTTCCCGAACCTCTTCGCTGGCCACTTTAAGCGCCAGTTGGAGGTCGGCATTCTCGATGTCGCGGATAATCCGTTGGATCGAGCGGTTGTCGATGTTGACGATGTCTTCGAATACGAACATCCGCTTCTTGATTTCCTCGGCCAGCTCGGGATCCTGAATTTCGAGCGAATCGAGAATCGTACGCTCTGTCCCGCGATCGACACCGTTCAAAATTTGAACGACGGCCGAAATCCCGCCGGCATTCGTATAGTCCTGCGTTACCGTAGCGGACAGCTTCTGCTCAAGCACCCGCTCGACCTGGCTGATGACCTCCGGCGATGTGCTGTCCATCAAGGCAATCCGTTTCGCCACATCCGCCTGCTTCTCTTGCGGAAGCGAGGACAGGATGATGGAGGCTTGCTCCGGCTGCAGGTAAGAAAGAACCAGAGCAATGGTTTGCGAATTTTCATTCTGGATAAAGTTCAGGATTTGGGCAGGATCGGCTTTTCGGGCAAAATCGAATGGTCTCACTTGAAGCGTCGCCGTTAACCGATTGATGATATCCAATGCTTTCTGAGATCCGAGCGCTTTCTCTAAAATCTCTTTCGCATACGTGATACCGCCTTGCGATATGAATTCTTGGGCTAAGCAAATTTGATGGAACTCTGCCAAGATCGCTTCTTTTTCGGCGTTGTCAACTTTTCTGACATTGGCTATTTCCAAAGTGAGCTGCTCAATTTCTTCGTCACGCAGATGTTTAAAAATTTGAGCGGACACTTCCGGACCCAAACTAATCAAAAGAATTGCGGCTTTTTGTCGCCCCGTTAAACCCGGTTGCTGTACTTTAGCCAAGTGTTGCACACCTCTATTCGTCTACTAACCAAGTGCGGAGCAGATTCACAAATTCTTCCGGCTTTTTCTTGGCAAGCTGTTCCAGCTGCTTGCGCACTTGATTTTCATTGTTCAAGTTATCGATATCGATGGTCGGGAATTCCACTCGCGGCGACTCGTCCAGGATTTCTTCTTCTTCCTCTTGCTGCGCCTTGCGTCTGCGCATAAACCAGTAGGCGCCTCCGCCGAGCAAAGCAAGAGCCAATCCGCCGAGCGCACCGTAGAGCAGCATCGAATTCGTGCTTGTTCCCTGATTTTCGTTCGTTCTGGCGAACACGTGAGGAAACACGGTTACTTTTTTAGCCAGCTCCTCGTCCGATATCTGTTGCCTGTTATCGGCCAATCCTGCACGAACGACATTGACGAGGATTTTCCGGATCTCGTTAACCGTTTCCTCCGAGAGCGAAGCCGGATTCGACGGATCCGGCGGTTCAATGCCGACGTTAATGGTTAAATCTTTTACAACGTAGGGTGTCATCTCAATTTCGTTCGTAATCCGATTGACTTCCCGGTTTACCGTTTTTTGCAGCTCTTCGGAATTCGTCTTTCCGCCATTGCTGCTGCCCGGGTATCCCGGCACATCCGTTGCGCCCGTTCCCGGTACGCCGGACGTCCCGGCGCTGCCGTCGCTCGTATAGTTCTTTTGGATCTCCTGAATGGAGATATCGAGCCCGGTTTGGTCTACCGTATTCGGCGCGGTTACCAGCTGCTCCTTACGTCTGGTCTGATCGAAGTTCATGGTGGAGAACACACTTACGATCACTTTGTCCCGGCCGAGAATGGAGCCGAGCATTTGCTGCACGTTGCGCTGCACGTCGTTTCTGAATTTGTTGTTGATTTCGAACTGCTGCAAAGCAAGATTGGAAGCTCCGCTCACTTTGCCGTTTGCTTTGGAGTACTCGAGCAAATCGCCGTTTTGATCGGAAATCGTTATGTTTTCGATCGGCAGCCCTTTGATGCTGTGGGAAACCAAGTTATACATTGTATCGACCTTGGCCTGATCCAGCGTATAGCCCGGCTTGATATCAAGCACGACGGAGGCCGATGCTTTCTCCGGTTGCTCCCCCTTCCGTAAGAACAAGCTTTCTTGCGGCAAGCTGATCAATACTTTGGAGCTTGCGATCGCATTGTTCGAGTTGATGAGCTGCTGCAGCTCGCCTTGAATGGCGTTGACGTATTTGACATCGAATTCTCTGTCCGTCGTGCCGAAGGTGCTGCTTTGGCTGAAAGCGCCGTAGCCGATGTTGCCGTTTTTGTTCAAGCCTTGCGATTCGACGGCAAGCTTGACACTGGCGACTTGACTGCGCGGAACGCCGATGCTTTTTCCGTCTTCGCTGAGCTGATACGGGATTTTGGCGCCGTCCAAATACGTTTTGATGGCCGCTGCATCGCTAGGCTGCAAGTTCGTATAAGCCAGGGCGTATTCGGTTTTAGAAAAATTATAACTAATAATACCTACCGTAAGTATGACTAAAATCACAGTTGCGACAACAGTCCACTTTTGCGTTTTGCTGAATTGATTCCAATATTGTTTCGTTCGGTTCCAATACTGGAGCACATTTTCGTTCACTGTTTCACCCCATCTGATGAACCCTCGTCAGGTACGTTTGAAGATTAGATTTGCGTTCTCATGATTTCTTGATAGGCCTCGATGACTTTGTTTCGCACTTGTACCGTGAGCTCTAATCCCAAGGACGCTTTTTCAGAGGCGATCATCAGTTGATGCACGTCGGAGATTTCTCCTGTAACGAACTGGCCTTTCATTGCTTCAGAGGCTGATTGCTTAGCATTCAAATCGGCGATGGCGTCGCTCAAATATTTCCCGAATTGATCCGTAACTTCGGACGCGCTTGTGATTTTAGGTCCAACGGCACCGGCAATCTGCTGCGGCTGCTGCAATTTAAGGGATTCGATCATGATTATGACTCCTTTTCGTTAACTATTTCCCGATTTCCAACGCTTTTCCGATCAAAGCCTTGGAAGCGTTCAATGCGGTGACGTTGGCTTCGTAGGTCCGGGTCGCCGAGATCATATCGACCATTTCTTTCAAAATGTCCACATTGGGCAAAAGGACTATGCCGTTCTCGTCCGCATCCGGATGCGTCGGATCGTAATGCTGTCTAAAAGGAGAAGGATCGTCGATCACTTGAGTTACCCGTACGCCGTCCCCGGCTCCCGAATTTTTACCAGACATGGCATTGGCAAGCGAATTGGCGAAATTTTGCTGTTTTGGTTCAAAAGTCACTAATTTACGCTGGTATGGGACCCATTTCCCGTCGACCATCCGCGCTCTTGTCGAATCCGCATTGGCGATATTGGACGAGATGACGTCCATCCGAAAGCGCTGCGCCGTTAGTGCGGAAGAACTGATGTCAAATCCGTTTGTAAGTCTCATCCGTTACACTCTCCCGCCGATAGCTGTTCTGATTTTTTTGATCTCGCCGCTGACTTGCTGGACCATTACGTTGTATCGAAGCTGGTTTTTGGCCATAAGGGCCATTTCGTAATCGATATCGACGTTATTCAAGTTGTTGTTAATCATGGATTGGTTGTCACGAACGATTTGCGGTTCCGGCTTTCCCGGCCGTCCGATATAAAAATGCCTCGGATCGGTCCGATACCCTTCAATCCCGGCTCCGTTCATTTCCTGCTGCAGCAGTTCTTCAAAACGAACTTCCGACCGTTTGAAAAAGGGCGTGTCGACGTTGGCCACATTGTCAGCAATCACTTTTTGTCTAAGTGTGGCGGCATCAAGGGCACGCTCCAGCGTTTGAAATGAGGGTTTGTTTAAAATTTTCATGCGTTGACTCCCACTTTCCAAGGATGATTCTGAATCTAGTTATTCAACAAGATAACGTAATATCCTCCTTCCTTCGACATCTAAACAGAAAAAAAATACAATACGGTTTGTCGTAATATGTAGTAAACGAGAACTACATCTATATTGAGAGATCTTGGAAGTGAATACAATATGAAAAAAGCCCTATATTTGCATATAGAGCCCTAAATGTTAAAAATTTCACGTTTTTGAGAAAGTTAACTAAGCTTTCACACTTTGGATTCCAGCCATCAATTGATCGTTCAAAACGCGAATATACGTTCCCTTCATGCCAAGCGAACGCGTTTCAATGACGCCTGCGCTTTCCAGCTTTCGCAAGGCATTGACGATCACCGAACGGGTAATCCCTACGCGGTCCGCGATTTTGCTGGCCACAAGGAGACCTTCCGATCCTTCGAGCTGCTCGAAAATATGCTCGACCGCTTCCAGCTCGCTGAAGGATAACGATCCGACCGCCACCTGAACGACCGCTTTCCCCCGGGCTTCGATCTCAATTTGCTCCGCTTTTTCGCGCAAAATTTCCATAGCCACAACAGTGGAGCCGTACTCCGCCAAAATCAAATCATCATCAATAAACATCCCGTTGCTCTTCGTTAGAACAAGTGTTCCCAAACGTTCGCCGCCGCCGATAATCGGCACAATCGTCATGTAAAAGCCTGAATCATGCGAAATTTGCCGAAAGATATCGAATTTGCTGCCTGCCTCCAAGTTGGAGGAGGTCTCCTCCACTTTGAGCAATAGCTGGTTATATTCGGGCGGAAACCGGTTTTCCTGCAGCACCGTTTCGTTCACGCCGGCCTCAAATACAGGCGTTGTAAACGCGCTTCCCAGCACCTTTCCCCTCCGACTGACGACAAATATATCCGCCTGCAAAATATCGCTCAGCACCGCGGCCATATCCATAAAACTGACCGGATTCCCCGCTTCCTTTTGCAGCAGTTTATTCAGCCTTCTGGTTTTCATCAAAAGTGTCATTAGTCTTGCCTCCAAAGTTGACGATTACAAAATATACTGGCTAAGGTCCCGGTTCTGCACGATACCGGACAGCTTTTCCCTGACATACTCCGGTGAAATTACGATTTGCTCAAGCGTGATTTCCGGCGCTTCGAAGGATAAATCCTCCAGCAATTTCTCCAAAATGGTATGCAGACGGCGGGCGCCGATATTGTCCGTATTCTGATTCACGTCCGCGGCAATCCGGGCAATTTCCAGTATCGCTTCGTCCGAAAACTCGACGCGGATCCCTTCCGTTTCCAGCAATGCCGTATATTGTTTGGTCAACGCATTTTTCGGCTCCTTCAATATGAGCACAAAGTCCTGCTCCGATAGACTGCTTAATTCGACCCGGATCGGAAAACGACCCTGGAGCTCGGGAATCAAATCCGACGGCTTCGCAATATGGAAAGCCCCTGCCGCCACAAACAGGATATAATCGGTTTTTACAGGACCGTATTTAGTCATGACGGTGGACCCTTCGACAATAGGTAAAATGTCCCGCTGTACGCCCTCGCGTGAGACGTCCGGCCCACTGCCGCGGCTGGAGCTGCATATCTTGTCGATCTCGTCGATAAAAATGATGCCTCCTTGCTCGGCCCGCTTCACCGCTTCCTGGATCACTTCGTCCATATCGAGCAGCTTTTGCGCTTCCTCCTGAAGAAGCACCTTGCGCGCTTCTTTAATCGGGAGCTTGCGCTTTTTCGTGCGCTTCGGCATCAGGCTTCCAAATAACTCCTGCATATTCATTCCCGCTTGCTCGTTACCCTGTCCTGCCAGCATATCGAACATCGAAGGAGAGCTGTCCTCCACCTCGATTTCGATCACTTGATCCTCTAGCTCGCCGCGCAAAAGACGTTCCCTGACTTCCTGTCTACGGGACACAATCGACGAATCCGTTTCCGGCTCCGTTTCGGTATAGTTCGCATTTTGCTGGCCAAACAGCATTTCCAGCGGATTGCGCTGGCCCCGATGCTTGGATGGACTAGGTACAAGGATGGATACGATCCGGTCGTGAACCATCTGCTCCGCACGGTCCTTAAGCTTATCGGTTTTCTCTGCTTTCACCATGCGGATCGATGTTTCCACCAAGTCCCGGACCATGGACTCAACATCGCGTCCGACGTATCCGACCTCCGTAAATTTGGTCGCCTCAACTTTAATAAACGGCGCATTGACCAGCTTTGCCATACGCCGGGCGATTTCCGTCTTGCCGACGCCGGTCGGCCCGATCATTAACAGGTTTTTCGGCGCGATCTCGTCGCGGAGCGATTCTTCGAGCAGACTCCGGCGGTACCGGTTGCGCAGCGCGACAGCAACGGACTTCTTGGCCTGCTTCTGTCCGACGATATACTTATCCAATTCGGCTACGATTTCTCTGGGGGTTAAGGCTATTTGCTTCAACGTCATAACCTCCTGGATCATTCGATTTCTTCGACGATGATATTATGATTCGTAAACACGCAAATCTCAGCCGCCATCGTAAGCGCGGCATGGGCGATTTCCTTCGCGCTCATCTGCGGCGCATAACGGTGCAGCGCCCGGCCGGCCGCAAGCGCAAAGCTGCCCCCGGAGCCAATCGCCAGAATCCCGTCATCCGGCTCGATGATTTCCCCATTGCCCGACAGCAGCAGCAGCCCGCTCCGGTCCATCACGATCATCATCGCTTCCAGCCTTCGCAGCACGCGATCCTGGCGCCAATCCTTGGTGAGTTCGACGGCGGACCGCTGCAAATTGCCGTGGTGCTCCTCGAGCTTCGCCTCGAACTTCTCAAATAGGGTAATCGCATCGGCGACCGAACCGGCGAACCCGGCTATGACGTTGCCGCGATACAATCTTCTCACTTTTTTGGCCTGACTTTTCATGACCATGCTGTTGCCGAAGGTCACTTGTCCATCCCCTGCAATAGCGCCCTTACCCTGATGGCGGACGGCAAAAATCGTCGTGGCGTGAAATTGCTCCATAGGCCCGATATTCCTCCTCCATTGTATAGAAGTGCTGCGGATTAAGCGCTTTTTCGCCCACAATTGCACTCGCTGCGGGCTTCCGGAACTTGTTGATGCTGCATAAATTTAGTGGTCTACAAGACGAAAACTAAGCTGTTTCAAGCTTAGTTCGGCGTAGTCTCCGCGATGGCGGAGAAGATAATATTCGGATCTATCGTAACACAGTACATGTTTTATTTACAAGGCGAATTGTATAGGTTTTGTGAAAAATTCTGAATTTTCTCAATTGCACGCATGGCAATTTTTTCGTATTTGAGCTTCTTGTTCTTGATCTTCTCGTCAAGCGGCGCAAACAGTCCGAAATTGGCATTCATCGGCTGAAAATGCTTAAAATCGGCCGTCGTGATGTACTGCGCCATGCTGCCGAGCGCGGTATCCGGGGGCAGTACGACCAGCTCTTGACCTTTAGCATAGCGCGCCGCGTTCATCCCCGCAATAAGGCCCGAAGCGGCCGACTCGACATACCCTTCCACACCGGTCATCTGTCCGGCAAAGAACAGGTTGTCCCGGTTCTTGAACTGGTACGTAGGGCGCAGCAGCCTCGGAGAGTTGATAAACGTGTTGCGGTGCATGACGCCGTACCGGACAAACTCCGCGTTTTCCAATCCGGGAATAAGGGAAAATACCCGTTTCTGTTCGCCCCACTTCAGATGGGTCTGAAAGCCTACTAAATTATAGAGCGTGCCCGCCGCATTATCCTGACGCAGCTGCACGACTGCATAGGGCAATTCGCCCGTATGGGGATTGATCAGCCCGACGGGCTTCATCGGACCGAACAGGACGGTTTGCCGGCCGCGCTTCGCCATGACCTCGATCGGCATGCAGCCTTCGAAATAAATCTCTTTCTCGAACTCCTTCACCGGCGCCGTTTCGGCGGAGATCAAGGCTTCGTAGAACGCGTTAAATTCCTCTTCGTTCATCGGGCAGTTCAAGTAGGCCGCCTCCCCCTTGTCATAACGGGAGGCCAGGTAAACCTTGTTCATATCGATCGATTCTTTTTCCACAATCGGCGCCGCCGCATCGTAGAAATATAAATACTCCTCGCCCGTCAGCTCCTGCAAATGACTGGAAAGCGCGGGCGAGGTCAGCGGTCCGGTCGCGACGACGACAATCCCTTCGGGAAGCGTCTCCAGCTCCTCGTTGCGCACCTCGATCAGCGGATGGTTGCGCAGCAAGGACGTCACCTCGCCCGAGAACCCTTCCCGGTCGACGGCAAGCGCTCCGCCCGCCGGAACGGCATGCTTGTCTGCAGCACGCAGTATGAGAGAGTTCAGGATGCGCATTTCTTCCTTTAATACGCCTACGGCATTCGTCAATCCGTTGGCCCGCAGAGAATTGCTGCAGACCAGCTCGGCGAATTGATCCGAAATATGCGCAGGCGTTTTTTTTACGGGACGCATTTCGTATAAAACCACCGGCACGCCTTGGCTCGCGATTTGCCACGCAGCTTCGCTCCCGGCCAAGCCCGCGCCGATGACGGTCACTTTCGGTACCTCAGTCAACTTCCGTTCCTCCTATTATGAAGCCAGATGACAAGTTAGTCCTGATCTTGCTCTTCTTTCACTTCTTCTCTAAAGTCGCAGGACACGCATTGGGTAAACGTTCCTGATTTGTTACGCTTTTCGACGAGCATTGCCCCGCACTTCGGACACGGGTGTCCCACAGGTTTATCCCACGAGACGAAATCGCATTCCGGATAGCGGTCGCATCCGTAGAAGATGCGCCCTTTTTTGCTGCGGCGCTCGATAATTTTTCCTTCGTGGCAATTCGGACAGGTGACGCCGGTATCCTTGACAATCGGCTTCGTATTGCGGCAATCCGGGAACCCCGAGCAAGCCAGAAACTTGCCGAAGCGTCCCATCTTGTAGACGAAATGACGGCCGCATTTCTCGCAAATTTCATCGGAAACCTCGTCCTGAATCTCGACCTTCTCCATCTCTTCCTCGGCCACTTCAAGGCGCTTCTCGAACGACTCGTAAAACTCGCTCAGCACGCGAACCCAATCTTCTTTTCCTTCCTCGATATGGTCCAGCCCCTCTTCCATATGGGCGGTAAAATCCACATCCAAAATTTCCGGGAAAAATTCGATCATCTGCTGAATGACCAGCTCGCCGAGCTCGGTCGGGACGAATTTCTTTTCCTCGATCGCCACATAACCGCGCTTTTGGATGGTTTCGAGGGTCGGCGCGTAGGTGCTCGGACGTCCGATGCCCATTTCTTCCAACGCTTTAACCAAACGCGCTTCCGTAAAACGCGGTGGAGGCTGCGTAAAATGCTGCTTCGGATCGATCTGCTGCTTTTTGACCTTGTCCCCTTCTTTCAGAGGCGGGAGCAGCTTGTCGTCATCCCCTGTATCTGCCGCAGCGTCGTCGTTGCCTTCCACATACACCTTCATAAAGCCATGGAACTTCACCTTCGAGCCGACGGCCCGGAAAACGGTATTGGCGGCCGTTAAATCGACTGTCATCGTATCCACGACCGCGGAAGCCATCTGGCTGGCGACGAAGCGTTCCCAAACGAGCTTGTAAAGGCGATATTGATCGCGGCTCAAGTATTCTTTGATCTGATCCGGCTCGCGCATTACCGAGCTCGGACGGATCGCTTCGTGCGCATCCTGCGCGTTCGTATTCTTCTTCGTATAAACGCGCGGTGTTTCGGGATAGAAGGACTCCCCGAATTTTTGCACGATATACTCCTTGGCTTCTTCCTGGGCCACAGGGGAAATCCGGGTCGAATCGGTACGCATATACGTAATCAAGCCGACCGTCCCCTCGCTGCCGAGATCGATTCCTTCATATAATTGCTGCGCTACGGACATCGTCTTGGCCGCGCGGAAGTTTAATTTGCGGGCCGCCTCCTGCTGGAGCGAGCTTGTAATGAAGGGAGGGGACGGATTGCGGAGGCGCTCCTTTTCCCTGACTTCGCTTACAATAAAATCGGCCTTCTGAAGCGCGGCCAGGACGGCGTTCACTTCCGCTTCGTTCTTCAGCTCTTTCTTTTCGCCGTCTACGCTGTAAAATTTCGCTTCGAAATCGGCTTTTCCCGAGGACAACTTGGCCGTAATGGTCCAATACTCTTCGGGCACGAACGCTTTAATCTCATTCTCGCGGTCGTAGATCAGCTTTACGGCCACGGATTGCACCCGGCCGGCGGATAGCCCTTTCTTGACCTTCTTCCAGAGCAGCGGGCTGATTTTGTAGCCTACGAGCCGGTCCAATATGCGCCGCGCCTGCTGCGCGTTTACCAAGTCCTGATTGATTTTGCGGGGCGTCTTAAAGGCATCCTTGACCGCCTGCTTTGTTATTTCGTTAAATACGACACGGCAAGCCTCCTGATCGGGCAGCTCAAGATAATGAGCCAAATGCCAGGCAATCGCCTCGCCTTCGCGATCAGGGTCCGCTGCGAGATATACTTTTTTAACGCGCTTGCTGGCGTCCTTAAGCTCTTTGAGCACGGAGCCTTTACCGCGAATCGTAATATATTTCGGTTCAAAATTTTTCTTGACTTCGACTCCGATCTGGCTTTTCGGCAAATCCCGAATATGCCCCATCGATGCTTTTACAATATATTTGCTTCCTAAATATTTGCTGATCGTTTTGGCTTTTGCGGGTGACTCCACAATGACTAACGAATCGGCCATAGGGTCTTGCCCCCTTCGACAATGGAAATATGTATGACCATCAAGGTACGGCGTACACCGAACCCGGTAGTTCGACGATCCTGCGCGTCATTAGTAAATTTATCAGAACTGAATGCAAATGTCCAAAGGTAAATTGGCTTTGCGAAAGCAGCTCGTCGATCGTAAGAGGTCGGATCCGAAGCATGTCAACAATTTTTTGCTCATCTTTAGACAATGCTGGCTTTACTTCCGTTGTATTCATAATGTATGCCTTTTGATCCAAGGATATCCGGCCTGCGTACTCCTCCAATATGTCTGCCGCTTCGGTGACCAGCTTGGCGCCCTGCTTCAGCAGGGATAGCGTGCCCTCGCTCTTGGGGGAGGAGATCGGCCCGGGAACGGCAAACACGTCGCGCGAGGCTTCCAGCGCCTGATCGACGGTGATAAGGGAGCCGCTTTTCAGCGCCGCTTCCACCACGACAACGCCGAGGCTCAGTCCGGCAATAATGCGGTTGCGCTGCGGAAATAAGCCGGGATGCGGCCTTGTGCCGAGCGGGTACTCGGAAAGAAGCAGCCCGCATTCGGAAATTTTACGGTAAAGCGGCTTGTTCTCGGGCGGATACACTGTCTCGATGCTGCAGCCCAGCACGGCTATCGTACCCCCGTGGCTGCGCAAAGCCCCTTCGTGGGCTGCGCTGTCGATGCCCCGGGCAAGCCCGCTGACCACGCATACTCCTGCAGCAGATAGCGATTCGGCCAGACGCTCGGCCGTCATTTTCCCGTAAGCGGTCGGGGTACGCGTGCCGACCACGGCAATGCACGGGCGGTTTATGATATCCAGCTCCCCCCTGTAATACAATACCCAGGGCGGGTCGGCCGTCTCCAGAAGCGTCGCGGGATAGCGGTCATCGCCGAAGACCACCCACTTCATGTGAAGCTCTTCGTAACGGGATCGCTTGGCGTCCAGATAAGCTTCGGTTAAATCACCGAGTCCTTTGACCATTTGCTTGGCCCGGACCGGGGTCAAGCCGAATTCGAGCCAATCCGCATAGCTGAGCGAAAGGATATCGTATAATTGAGGAAACTGGCGCATCAGCCTGCCAATCGTCTTCGAACCGACACCTTCCATATGATGCAAGGCAAATAGCATGCTTCGGTTGTCCATATAGTATAGCTCACTCCTTTAGTCAGAAACAACTTTCTTCATTTGTAAGGTCTAGCCAAAATAAAAAAAGCCTCTCAAACCCGTATCCAATACGGATTTGAGAGGCTGCCTGCCATCTCGTCATTGATGCGAAAGGCTGCTTACTTCTTGGTGATGCACTTTTCGAGCAGGCCTTTTTCTTCCAATACGCTCACCAGCGTGGAGCCCATTTCGGAAGGTGTCGGCGCTACTTTGATGCCGCAGCGTTCCATGGTCGCGACTTTCTCCGCCGCCGTTCCTTTGCCGCCGGAGATGATGGCGCCCGCGTGACCCATCCGTTTTCCCGGAGGCGCCGTTTGGCCGCCGATGAAGCCGACAACCGGCTTCTTCATGTTTGCCGCGATCCACTCTGCCGCTTCTTCTTCCGCGGAACCGCCGATTTCACCGATCATGATCACGGCATAGGTATCCGGATCCTCGTTGAAAAGCTTCAGGATATCGATAAATTCGGAGCCTTTAACCGGGTCGCCGCCGATTCCCACCGCAGAAGATTGGCCGATGCCGCGAGTTGTCAGCTGATGTACCGCTTCGTAAGTCAGCGTTCCGCTTCGGGATACGACGCCTACATGGCCCGGCATATGGATGTAGCCCGGCATGATGCCGATTTTGCACTCGCCCGGAGTGATGACGCCTGGGCAGTTCGGCCCGATCAAACGGGTCTTTTTACCTTCCATGTAACGGCTGACTTTGACCATATCAAGCACCGGAATACCTTCGGTGATGCAGATGACGAGATCCAGTTCGGCGTCAACGGCTTCCATGATCGAATCCGCAGCGAAAGCCGGCGGAACGTAGATAACCGAAGCGGTAGCGCCGGTCGCATTTTTCGCTTCAAGTACGGTGTTGTACACTGGAAGAGTGACAGTCGTGCCGTTTTCCAGCGTGAAATCAACATTCGTGCCGCCCTTACCCGGAACTGCGCCTGCTACCATCTGCGTGCCGTATTCCAGGCCGCCCAGCGTATGGAACATGCCTGTCTTGCCTGTCATGTTCTGAGTGATGACCTTCGTATTTTTATCAACCAAAATAGACATGGTTAAAGTTCACATCCTCTAATAGTAATGAAAGAAAAAGGTGCTGTTGCCGAAAGAGATTACTTCACCAGCGCAACGATTTTTTGCGCGCCGTCGGCCATCGAATCCGCAGCCACGATGTTAAGGCCGGATTCGTTCAAAATCTTTTTGCCGAGATCCACGTTCGTGCCTTCCAGACGTACGACAAGCGGACGGTCCAGTCCCAGTTCCTTCGCCGCAGCCACAACGCCTTCTGCGATAATGTCGCACTTCATAATGCCGCCGAAAATGTTAACGAAAATTCCTTTTACATTCTCGTCGGACAGGATGATTTTGAACGCTTCGGTTACTTTCTCTTTCGTAGCGCCGCCCCCTACATCGAGGAAGTTGGCCGGTTCGCCGCCATAGTATTTGATAATATCCATGGTCGCCATAGCCAGACCCGCGCCGTTAACCATGCAGCCGATGTTGCCGTCGAGCGCGATGTAGCTCAAGTCGAATTTGGAAGCTTCGATTTCCTTTGCGTCTTCTTCGTCCAAGTCGCGCAGCTCGACGATGTCTTTATGACGGAACAGCGCGTTGGAGTCGAAGTTCAGCTTCGCGTCAAGCGCCATAACATTGCCGTCTCCCGTAACGACCAGCGGGTTGATTTCGGCGATGGAGCAATCTTTTTCGACGAAAGCGGTATACAAAGCGGTCATGAACTTCACGGCTTTGCCTACGAGCTCGCCCGGAATATTGATGGCATAAGCTAGCTTGCGCGCTTGAAACGCTTGCAGACCGACAGCCGGGTCGATAACTTCTTTGAAAATTTTCTCCGGAGTGCGGGCGGCTACTTCTTCGATCTCCGTTCCGCCTTCTTCGGAAGCCATCATGACGACGCGGCCCGTAGCGCGGTCGACCACGAGACCGATGTAATATTCTTTCTTAATATCGCAGCCTTGCTCGATCAGAAGGCGCTTTACTTCTTTGCCTTCCGGGCCGGTTTGATGCGTAACGAGGACTTTACCCAAGATTTCCTGTGCGTATGTACGAACTTCGTCGAGGTTCTTGGCAACTTTGACGCCGCCCGCTTTACCGCGGCCGCCGGCGTGAATCTGCGCTTTCACGACAACTACGGGAGTACCGAGCGATTTGGCCGCTTCCACCGCTTCGTCGACCGTGAAAGCCACTTTTCCTTCCGGTACGGCAACCCCGTACTGCTTCAGCACTGCTTTGCCTTGATACTCATGGATATTCATTTAGCAAAATCCTCCTATCGGTAATGACTTACTATATGGAATCGACCCTTCCCAAGCTCGGGACGAGTCCACTCGCTAATAAACGTCCGGTTGCCAAACATTAGCATGTCCTAAACGGCAAACCTTTATCATTGTACCACTTTTTTCGAGCGGTTTCCTTATATTTTATATTAAAAATTTGATACATCTTTTTTATAAGCGTCGAAAAGAATAGTTATTTGGAAAATTAACCATGCGCGGCTGCGGACAAGAAAAAAGCGCTTCTATCCGATACCTGCGTACCGAAATAGATGCGCCGCGCGGCGTGCCTACGAATAATAAGTCGGATTGGTCGCCGTCGCTGTCCGGGGCTCCCGTTCCGCTTGTTTGACGAAACGCATTTCGTTTCCGGCAAAGCTGCACACCATGCATTGAATGGTCGGCTCGGTTTCTTCGATACGCTGCGGCTCGGCCACCTCTTGAACGGTTCCGGAAAGCGCATCCTTGATAAAAGGCTGGGAAAAGCTTGAGATTATGCTGAATTTGACACGGTTGGAACGGCAGTTCGGACAAAAGTAAGGTTTTTCCTGCATGTTATGATCACCTCGTCGATTATTTTTTCCAGTTGTTGATTTTCTATCCGGAAATGTTCCGGATCCGCACGATTTGCACTGGAACGAGGGACATATTACAATAACAGATATACGAATACGGCGGATAAGGAAGCACCTTTGGCCATGAATCGACATGGGAAAGGTGTGTTTTTTTATGTACGGAAAAGTGGCCAGCGCTTGTCTGCATGGCGTGGAAGGAAAGCTGGTCGAGGTCGAGGTGGATCTCAGCAACGGCTTGCCGCAAATGATGATCGTCGGGCTGCCCGACGTAGCTATCAAGGAGTCGATGGAACGTGTTCGGGCGGCGATCAAAAATTGCGGCTTTACGTTTCCTTTGCAGCGGATTACGGTGAATCTGGCGCCGGCGGATTTGCGCAAAGAAGGCTCTGCCTTTGATTTGGCGATTGCCCTGGCCATTCTCAAAACGAACGGACAGCTGCCGGACGAAGCGCTGGAGGATACGCTGATTATCGGGGAACTGGCGCTGGATGGTTCCGTCCGACCGGTTCCCGGCGTCTTATCGATGATAGCGACGGCCCGGGAGCACGGCATAACGCGTGTTATCGTACCGACGGAGAATGCGGAGGAAGCCGCGTGGATTGGCGGCTGCGGCCTTCGCTGCGTTCGGCATTTGAGTCAATTTCGGCGACCCGAAGGGAATGCGGGAACGGCAGCGAGTCGCGGTGCCGGAGAGCTTTCTGCCGGACCGACGGAATCTTTGGCAGGAAGCGGGTTATTGTCCGGTCCGAAAATGACTGCGTCCGGGGAAACGAGCAAAGCGGACGAGGATTATGCGGACGTCAACGGACAGCTCCATGTCAAGCGGGCGCTCATGATCAGCGCGGCCGGCATGCACAACTTTATCCTTATCGGTCCTCCGGGGACCGGCAAGACGATGCTGGCCAAAAGACTCCCTACCATTTTGCCGCCGATGAGCGATCCGGAGTCGCTGGATGTCACAAAAATTTACAGCGCTTCCGGAAAATTCGCGGACCGGCGACAGCTCATCCGAGAGCGTCCGTTTCGGATGCCTCACCATACGATCTCCGCCGGAGGCCTTGCAGGAGGCGGAGGCATCCCCAAGCCTGGAGAAGTAAGCTTGGCGCACCGCGGCGTCCTTTTTCTGGACGAGCTTCCGGAGTTTTCCCGCGCAGCCTTGGAGGTGCTTCGCCAGCCGATGGAGGACCGCTTCGTTACCATCGGCCGCGCGCGGGCCGTTTACCGCTTTCCGGCGCATTTTCTGCTTGCCGCCTCGATGAATCCGTGTCCGTGCGGGTATTGGGGGGCAGCAAGCGATCAACAAGGCTGCGTATGCAGTCCGCTTAAAATCGCGCATTATCGCGCGAAAATTTCCGGACCGCTTTTGGACCGGATCGATCTGCACGTCGAAGTGCCGAGAATCGAGTATAAGGATTTAAACGGGACGCAGCAGCCTTTGTCGTCTGCCGAAATGCGCGCCGCCGTAGAGCGGGCGCATGAGATCCAAAAGCTCCGGTACGCTGAAGCGGGCATTATGTTTAACAGCGAGCTGAGCGGCAAAAAGCTGCGGCAGCATGTCAAGCTGGACCCTCCCTCCGCACAGTTATTGGAGCGGTCGTTTGCGGCGCTCGGTTTGAGCGTGCGCGCGCATGACCGGATTCTGAAAATCGCGCGCACCATCGCCGATCTGGAGGGGCAGTCCGGGATCCGGGCGGATCATGTCGCCGAGGCGCTGCAGTATCGGGTGCTCGATAAAAAAATAAATCCGCAAACGCTTTTCGGTTAAAAAGCGTTGCGGATATGCTCGAGCTCCCGGACGGCGCCCGCCGGGTCCGTTTGAATCGAAATCACGTCGAAACGGACCTGCCGGTCCTGGAGCCGCTGCGTATGCAAGTATACTTGAGCGGTCTCGATCACCTGCCGCTGCTTGCGCGCATTCACCGACTCCTGAGGCATACCGAACGTCCCGCCAATGCTGCGGGTTCGTACCTCGATAAAAACCAAAATTCCGGCATCCTCGGCAATCAAGTCGATTTCGCCTGTTCGGCAGCGCCAGTTCCGGGCCCGAAGCTTAAAGCCTTGCTCTTGTAAATGATCGGCCGCCGCCGCTTCACCCAGCGCTCCGAGCTCCTTGCGGCTAAGCCGGGTTTCCTTCATCGGCCATCGCTCCTCCATTCCTTGACCCGTTGATCCGAGCGGTAAATATAACTCAGCACCTCGGCGACCAGTTTATAAAGTTCCGGCGGTATCTCTTGATCCAGGTCCAGCTTGGACAGCACCTCGACAAGAGACGGGTCTTCCTGAATCGGAACGCCGCTTTCCTTGGCCTTCTCCATAATTTGCTCGGCGATTTTACCCTTCCCTTTGGCGATCACCTTCGGAGCATCCGACATTTCGGGGGCGTATTTCAAGGCCACCGCTTTTTTTAAACCGACTGGTTTCTCCTTCATATCCGAATGTCCATTCCCTTATACGGTTTTTGCGAGTACGCGTTCGGCTGCCGTCCCGTACCGGAATTGCTGAAGGACCCGGCAAAAGCCGAAACGGCTTCACCGCTATCCGGAGCGGCTTTCGTCGGATACGGGCTGTATTTCATCGAAATAAATTGATACCCGACGGACGCAAGGCCGGTTGCAATTTCCTCTTTGTGCGCTTCCAGCAGCTCTTGTATAAACGGCAAGTCGTTATGAACATGCAAGCTGACAATGCCGTTTACGACTTGTACGTCGACCAAGGTATCTCCGAGCATTTTCATGCGCAGATCGAATACAAGCCGGCAGTTGCCGGCATCCAGACTGCCGTTTTTGCCCTTTCGCGATTGAATATGGACCGCAGCCGTCTGCTCGCCGCCTGCATGCATAATCGGCACAAACAGCGTGAGATGGGAAAGTATCGCATTCCGATCGGCGCTTAACATGAGCTGCTGTCCCGTAATTTGCTGCACTGCCTGCTGGGCCGCCTCTTTCAAGCCTTGCGGAGCATCGGTTGTTTGTGACAGCTGCATCAGCAAACTTTTGAGCGTATCCGCCGATTTGGCAAAATCGGCTTGCGCGCCTGATGATGCGTGAGACAACCCCAACTGCGAAGCATCCGGCATGGTCCGCTCCAGCAGCTTCATCGCTTGATGCTCATGTTCGATGCCAAGCGTTTTCATAAGGCGCCCGATCAAGCTGCCGCTCTCCTGCAGCGCTGCTCCCGCGCTTGCGCCCGCTCCCGGCTGCGCCGCTGCTCCCGCGCCTGCGCCTGCGCCCGGCTGCGCCGCTGCTCCCGCGCTTGCGCCCGCTCCCGGCTGCGCCGCTGCCCCCGCGCTTGCGCCTGCGCCCGGCTGCGCCGCTGCTCCCGCGCTTGCGCCCGCTCCCGGCTGCGCCGCTGCTCCCGCGCCTGCGCCCGCTCCCGGCTGCGCCGCTGCCCCCGCGCTTGCGCCTGCGCCCGCGCCCGGCTGCGCCGCTGCTCCCGCGCTTGCGCCTGCTCCCGGCTGCGCCGCTGCTCCCGCGCCTGCTCCCGGCTGCGCCGCTGCTCCCGCGCTTGCGCCCGCTCCCGGCTGCGCCGCTGCTCCCGCGCCTGCGCCTGCTCCCGGCTGCGCCGCTGCTCCCGCGCCTGCGCCCGCTCCCGGCTGCGCCGCTGCTCCCGCGCTTGCGCCTGCGCCCGGCTGCGCCGCTGCCCCCGCGCTTGCGCCCGCTCCCGGCTGCGCCGCTGCTCCCGCGCTTGCGCCTGCGCCCGGCTGCGCCGCTGCCCCCGCGCTTGCGCTCGCTCCCGGCTGCGCCGCTGCTCCCGCGCTTGCGCCCGCTCCCGGCTGCGCCGCTGCTCCCGCGCTTGCGCTCGCTCCCGGCTGCGCCGCTGCTCCCGCGCTTGCGCTCGCTCCCGGCTGCGCCGCTGCTCCCGCGCCTGCGCCCGCTCCCGGCTGCGCCGCTGCTCCCGCGCTTGCGCCTGCTCCCGGCTGCGCCGCTGCTCCCGCGCCTGCGCCCGCTCCCGGCTGCGCCGCTCCCCCGTCGGGTTTGGCCCCGATCAGCAAGCTCGCCGTATCGCGAAGCTGTTGAACAAGCTGGCGCACGTTTTGCAGCAGCTCGCGGCTTTGCGGCGACAGCGCTGCGTTTCCTTCCAGCTCTCGGCCTGCAAGCTGTCCAAACTGCTCCAAAACCTCATGAAACGGCGGCCCCTGCACTGCCTGACGCACCGAAGCAACCGTTTCCGCAGTCATGGGCAGACCTTTTTGGAATGCGATAACAGCCGAAGGAAGCCATGCTTCTTGCGGCATATTCGGAGGCATTTGAGCTTGCAGCTTCGCAAATGCCTGCACACTCTCCTTCGTCAGCGTGACCCCGGATTGATGCAAAAGCTGCACCAGCTGCCGGTTTGCCGGAGAATCGGGAAGTCCCATCGTCTTCACGATATCCGCGAGAGACCCGTCCGATATTTGCACGGTCGGCTGCAGCGGCTTAAGGACCACCTGTCCCCCCGGCGATTCCGGCTGGACTTGAAGCATTGTCACTTCCCCCGGCTTCAGCGGCGTTTCAAGCTGCGCGCGCACTTGTACCCCGCCGATCTTGACCAAAGCATCCTTGTCCGGTCCAACCTGAAGCACCATGCCTTTTACCACTTGCCCGACCTTGAGCTCCAACGCTTTAGGCTCAGCTGCCTGTGCGTCGCCCGCCAATCCCCGGATCAATCCGCTGATATTCATCGCTGCCGCTCCTTCCATCTATACAAATAAAGCCGGCTTAGGCTACGTCTGCACGTCTCCCTGCCGGCTGCATTTCCGGTACGTTATATATATCGGCTAACCGCCGGATTTTTTTCAGCGCTGCCTGCAATATACCGGCGGATATTCTAGAACAGCACCTGCTGCTCGTAAACGATATTTCTTAGAAACGTTTTGCGGTGCATCGGCGAAGGACCGTATTCCGCCAGACGCTCCCGATGCACTTTTGTCGCATATCCTTTATGTATCGCAATGCCGTACTCCGGAAATTTCATATCCCATTGCAGGCACATGCGGTCCCGTGTCACCTTCGCAATAATGGAAGCCGCCGCGATGGATTGGCTCAGAGCGTCGCCATGTATAACGGCAAGCTGCTCCACGTCCACATCGACTTGTTCGGCATCGACAAGCAGCGACTCGGGAACGGGGTCCAACTGTTCGACCGCACGCTTCATCGCGAGCCGCGCCGCCTGCTTAATATTGATCCGTTCGATCGTGTCGACGTCCGCCACCCCGATGCCGATGGACAACGCCTCCTGCCGGATCACATCATACAACGCTTCCCGCTTCTTTTCGCTCAACTTCTTCGAATCGTCGACGCCTTCAAGCACCAGCCCTTTGGGCAAAATAACGGCCGCAGCCACCACATCGCCGAACAGGCAGCCCCGCCCGACCTCGTCTACTCCGGCCACGAGCGTTTTTCCCCGGCCCCAGAACTTTTGTTCGTATTCCAGCATTTCCTCACCCGCATTTCCTGCAGCAAGATTCGACTTGGCTGTCCGCCATGATGTTCCATTATACCGCAGGATTCGGGACCTGCCTATCCCCTTATGCATAAAACCGCGAATTCAAGCTTTTTCTTGTTTCTTCCAGTAGATTCATAATCAACCTTTTCCCTTCCGCCGTCAACGTATAATACTTTGCGGAACGATTCAGATCCACGAACAAATGGTCGTTATTTTGAGCAAGCCAAAAGTACATCGGATGCTCTCTGCCATTCTTCAAACCGAGCGCGATCGTCATGTCGGGAGGCCGGATCGTCAGTTTTGCCGCTACCGAAGTCGCTTCCCGTATCGCTTCGAGAAACTCTTCGATCGCATTCCGGGAAACGATCGAGCGTGTGTTGCCCGACGAATCGGTAATAGTCAGGCTCTCAATATCTTCCGCCCGAATATCCTGCGGCTGGCCCCAGGTCCGTTTTTCGGCGTCAAAATCTTTTTCCGTCCCATGACTGCAAGCATTGAGCAATCCGATCCCGAATAAAGCGGCGGCAACGGCCATCCGCATCCGTGCTTTCCATCGGTTCATTCCGTTCATATTCTCCCGCCTTTCATCAGACGTAACTATAAGTAAAGGACGTTGCACACAACCATTTTGTTTCTTCGTTCCAGCCCAAAATTTTCAGGGCCTGTCCATAATAGCCGCCCAAAAATCGGATAGGAGGCTGTCCATGAGATGGATAGCCGACCTTCCACACCACCGTACGTACCGTTCGGTATACGGCGGTTCAACCGTTTAACTGCAATTGACGCAATCGCTCGTATTGTGCAGGGAAGTCAAAATACCCTGCTCGTGCGAGTTTTTCGTTTGTTATGGAACAGGACAGCACTGGACTTCCGGCCACCCGCCAGTAGCCCAGACGCGTATTCCCCCACTGGTAAGCCTGTTTATCCGGTACTCCCAATTTTCGAAGGTTCTGTACCTTGGTTTTCGGCTTCTTCCATTGTTTCCAGATGTACATGCGGAATCGCCTTCTCAACCATTCATTCCATCTCAGTAGAATTCGTTTCATGTCAGCTACGTAGAAATGACCGATCCAGCCGC
>JAPSLM010000008.1 GCA_031180825.1 Paenibacillus sp.
TGATGAACCTGGAGCGAAGACTGCGGCTTTTCTTTTTGTCGTTTCTCGCATGGCTACACGCGGTTCGGTTATGCTCGAACGTGAGATTTTTGTAGTCAAATTGATTCGTTCAGCAAGCCCTATATAACAGTAAAAATGGCGCGCTTATTGCAAAATTCTGCGTAGGTGATTCCTTTCTTCGACGCTAAGGCTTTCATTTCTATTTCCCCTTAAATCCTACCATAAACTCGCCATACATGACTAACGTGTCAGCGCCCATGTTCGATACGAGAAGAGCAAAATGGCGATCGCCCCCGGTTCTATACCGTAGAGCGATCGCCATTTGGTCAGATAAACAGTTCTTTTATAGCATGGACAGCACGGCTTTTGGAACTTTACAAACGACGCTGTAGGCGGGGTTGAACACATCGGCCACCTCGTATTCCACAGCCTGGCCCAGGAGCAGGCTTGCTTCCGAGGCAGTCAGGCCGTAGTCTTTCGTCAGCATAGCCAGCATTTCCGTCGTTGCATGCTGCAGCGCTTGATCAAGCGGCCTGGCGTTGAAGATGCAAAACCAGTGCGTGTCCGATTCGCCTCGCGGCCAACCGATCGTTTTGCCCTTCAATACCTGAACAGTGAAACGGACGTCGAGCCATATTTCCACACCGGTACCTACAATTTCCCCGCAGCCTTGAACGGCATGCCCGTCCCCAAGATGGAAGAGCGCCCCCTCCGCAAAAACCGGAAAATAGACGGTAACACCGGCTGCAAGGCCTTTATAGTCCATAAGGAAACAGAAGATTATGATGTAAAAAAAGAGGCCCGAAGGCCTCTTTACTAGCTGCAGCGGCTATAGCCGCAGTTGGTGCAATTTTTGCAGCCTTCGCTGTTAATCAGCGACGCCGAGCCGCAAGACGGGCACAGGTCGAGAGACGTAGCCGCGCTGCGCGTTACCGCATATTGCGCAGGTGTTTCCATTACGACCTCCCGCGTGGCGGTGATGTAATCATCCGCGCTTTCGGAGAAGTCGCCGTGCATTTCGAGCGCCTTGGCGACGGCGTCGGCAATCGATTCGACGCGATTCGCGCCGAAGCCAATCGCACCGGAGCCGCCGATGCCCTTGAGGTGCTTGATCAACAGCTGCACTTTGTTCCCGTGGTCGCCGTAGCGCAGGAACAGCGAGCAGACGCGTCCGAGCGCTTCGGACATCGCGAAGACGTCCGAACCGGCTTTGCCGACGTTCAAGAAAATTTCGCTCGGGCTACCGTTCATATCGTTAATCGTAATGTAAGCCATCCCGAACGGGGTGTTGAATTTATATGTCGCCCCGCGGAGCGCCTGCGGACGGCGTTTGTATTCTTTGTCGAACACCTGCTCCGTCTTGGTGTCAATGTTGACGGCCAGCGATTGGGACAGGTTCGTAAGCGACTTCTCCTCGCCTGCAGCGGATTGCTCGGCCGCGGCCGGCTGTGCCGCCGGTTTCGCTTCGGCAGCCTTATCTTCCTTCTTGTCCGTGCTCAGCACCTGCACGTCGCGGCTGCCGTCCCGATAGATCGTCACGCCTTTGCAGCCCAGATCGAAGGCAAGCTCGTACAGCTGCTTCGTCTCTTCGATCGTAAAGTCGGACGGGCAGTTCGCCGTCTTGGAGATCGAGCTGTCCACCCATTTTTGAATGGCTGCCTGTGCGCGAATATGATCTTCTGCGGACAAGTCCATGGCGGTAACGAAATAGTCAGGCAGTTCTTCGTTCGGATGCCGATCCTTCCATTCCTGGGCGATCGGCACGTACTGCTTGTCGAAGCCGAGGCGGCTTTGACGGTAGTACTCGAACGCAAAGTACGGTTCGATCCCGGTCGAGGTGCCTACCATCGTTCCCGTGCTGCCCGTCGGCGCCTGGGTAATGACCGTGACGTTGCGCATGCCTTTCTCCTTGATAGCCGCGCCCACTTCCGGGAAGACGGACGTCATATGCTTCATGAAGCCGCTCTGCAGGAACGGTTCCGCTTGGAACTGCTTGAAAGAACCTTTCTCCTCCGCGATATCGGCGGACGCCAGGTACGCTTCCTTCGCCATGAATCCGTACAGCTTGTCGAGGAATTCGAGCGATTCCGGACTGCCGTAGCGGATGCCCAGCTTAATCATCAGCTCGGCAAGCCCCATGGAGCCGAGCCCGACACGGCGCTCGCCCTGCTGGTTTACCCGGTTTTGTTCGAAATGATACGGCGTTTTGTCAATAACGTTATCCAGGAAACGCGTAGAATAACGGACGACCTTCGCAAGCTCGTCCCAAGCCACGTCATGATTTTGCTCGTCGTAAAATTTGGACAGGTTGATCGCGGACAGATTGCATACGCCCCAAGCCGGCAATCCCTGCTCGCCGCAAGGATTCGTGCAGATGATCGGGTTGAAATACCAGCTGTTGGACATCTGGTTGTAATATTCCATGAACACAACCCCGGGCTCCGCCGATTTCCATGCGGATTCAATTATCGTATGCCATACGTCGCGCGCTTTGACTGTACGGTAGTGGTTTATTTTTCTGCCGGACTTTCTCCACTTGTCCAAATCGCCGTCCCACAGCTCGTCATATTCGGGGTCGGTCGTGTCCGGATAAACCAATTCCCAATCCAGATCCTCTTTGACCGCCTTCATAAAGCCGTTGCTGACGCATACGGACAAGTTGGCGTTGGTGATCTGGCCCATCGTTTGCTTCACGGTAATAAAATCGACCACATCCGGATGCCAGTCGTTGATCATCAGCATCAGCGCGCCGCGGCGGCTTCCGCCTTGTTCGATCAAGCCGGTCGTATAGCTGAACAGTCCGCCCCAAGACACCGCGCCGCTCGAGGAACCGTTGACGCCTTTGACAACGGAACGCCGCGGACGAAGCGAAGACAGGTTAATCCCGACGCCGCCTCCGCGCGCCATAATTTCCGTCATTTCGGACAACGTCGCCATGATGCCTCCCCGGCTGTCATGCGGGGACGGGATAACGTAGCAGTTGAACAGCGTCAATTCGTCGCTCGCGTCCGCTCCTGCGGCAATGCGCCCGCCCGGAACAAGCTTCCAATCGTCGAGCACGTAACGGAACTTATCCGTCCATTCCTTGCGTTTCTCCGGAGTTGCTTCCACGGAAGCCATGGCAGCGGCCAAGCGGTCCCACATTTGCTGCGGTGTTTTTTCCAGCGTCAGCGTCAGCTTCTCGACGGAGGAATCGACAACCTCTCCGCTCCGCAGCTTGACTTTGACCTGGTTTCCTTGACGTTCAATGACTTCCCCTACTTCCTTGGCGGGAAATTTCGGATCGTCCTTCGTCAGCACCAGCACCGTATCCCCCACCTTCGTGTTGCGGGTATCGGCATCCTTCATCGCATAACGGTCAAGAAATATTTTTTCGCTTAAGCCTTCCAATTTGGTCTGCTCCACGGTCTTCAAAACAACAACCTCCCGGAAATATTTTCACAGATCAATCACAATATCTGGTATGCGAAATTCATTATACAATACAATATATTGTGTTACGAATAGGCAAAAAGCGGATTTAACGGCGTAGTGTGGAATACAAGCCCGCTAGCTTCTTTTTTCGCGGTCAGGCTCTCTTTTTCGTTGACGAAATATTTAACTTTTTCGACAAAAACGGCCTGAGCCGACTGAAAATCAGAACTATGTACGCTCAAACATAAGTTGAACCCGCCCGCGAAAAATCGCTCTTTGCCTTGTTTTGACAATGAATCGACCGATTGTTAGTCTAGTAATAGTATAACCGAATCCAGCACCCTTATCAAACACATGTTCCCCATTTTCCAGAACGTACACGAAACGGGAGGTACAGCCATGTCTTCGATTTACCTGTTTCAAGACAGACTCGTTCCCAAGGAAGAAGTTCGCGTCTCGCCGGACGACCGCGGGTATTATTTCGGCGACGGCATCTACGAAGTTTTCCGCGTCTACGGAGGCAAACTGTTCGAAGCCGAAGCGCATTTCAAGCGGCTGGAGCGCACGGCGGCAGCCGTCCGCATAGACCTTCCCGCGGCATCAAGCGAATTGAAAAAGCGGCTGGAACAATTAATCGCCGCAAACTCGCTGGCGGAAGGCACCGTCTACCTTCAAATTACCCGCGGTGCCGCGCCGAGAAACCATGCGTTTCCCGGTCATGCCGAGCCTGTGCTTATGGCTTGTACGACCGAGGTAAAGCGTCCCGTTCGCATGATGCAGCGGGGCATCTCCGTCGTGACGATGGAGGATATCCGGTGGCTGCGGTGCGACCTGAAGACGCTCAATCTGCTTCCCAACACGTTGGCGAAGCAGCACGCGCTCGATCAAGGCGCGGACGATGTCGTTTTGCACCGCAGCGGACTGGTCACGGAGTGCAGCGCCGCCAACGTGATGATCGTCAAAGAAGGCGCTATCGTTACCCATCCCGCCGACAACCTGATCTTGCACGGGATCACGCGCGCCGTCGCGCTGCGTCTGGCCCGCGAGCTCGGCATCCCGGCGGCCGAAACGCCGTTTACGCTGGATGACCTCCGGCAGGCGGACGAAGCATTCGTCACCGGAACCACGCTCGAAGTGACGCCCGTCATTTCCGTCGACGGCGTTCCCGTTGCCACCGGGAATCCGGGTCCTGTCACGCGCCGCCTGCAGCAAGCCTTCGAGCAAGCCATTTCCTCCTGCATTCCTCAATAGCCAATAAAAAGCCTTCGGAGCGCTATCTCCGAAGGTTCCATTCTTCATTGCCGTATTTTTCTTCCGCCAGACGTTCCGCCAGCTCCCGCTCGTACGCAGTCAGCTCTCCCGGAATCAGCTTTACGCCCAAGCCTTCGGCCATGCCGGCCAGAAACGCCTCTTCCGTTTGCTCCGGTCCAACCGGCGGTTGTCCGACACCGCGAAGCAGATCATTGATCGCGACCGCCTTCCGTAAAAACTGCTGCTTCATCCGCTCCATTATCCGTTCGTTCTTGAATCTAAGCAGCCGAAACAGCTGGTCCGCGTCGAGATCGAGCAAAATCGACCCGTGCTGCAGCACAACGCCCTTCTGCCGGGTCTGCGCGCTGCCCGCCACCTTCCGTCCCTCCACGACAAGCTCGTACCAGGAGGGCGAATCGAAGCAAGCCGCCGAGCCCATCGACTCGTACTTGCTCTTGTCCTCCTCGTTTTCGAGCTGTACCATATCGGCCGCCAGTCCGAGCTTGCGGAAGCCGAGCAGCAGCCCTTCGCTCAGCACGCGATACGCTTCCGTCACGCTTCGCGGAATGCCGGGGTAGTCCTCGGACACGATAATGCTGTACGTCAGCTCCTTGTCATGGAGCACCGCCCTTCCCCCGGTCGCCCGGCGGACGAAGCCGATACCTTCGCGCTCCAGCGCATCAAAGTCGATCTCTTCCTTCGCCTTCTGAAAATAACCGATCGACAACGTCGGAGGATTCCAGCCGTAAAACCGCACCGTGGGCGGCGCCGCCCCTTCGCTGTGCGCGGTCAGTATCGCTTCGTCGACCGCCATATTGTAAGCCGGCGAACCATCGCCGGACCGAATCCATCGCCATTCCTGCGTCATCCGCGATCACTCCCTCTCTCTGTCGCCAGTCGGCCGCTATGCCGGCTCTCCCCCGATCCGGACAAGCTCCGGCCGCACCGCTCGCATACCATTCCGCTAAAGCTGGAAACGGAGAGCCCGGCGTCCGTCCGCCAGGCCCCATCTCTTTCATCATATAGCATTGCCGGTTCGTTTGAAAGACTTTATTTTCGTGCATACTAAAAATTGACTCGATTCGTTACCCGATGGAAAAGGAGCGCGTCCGATGCAATCCACCGAGCGAAAAGAACACGTGCGTCAACTGAATGAGCATGTTCAGCTGTATTTTGAACGGGATTGGTTCGAGGAGCTGCACGACCGGGCGCAGCGCAACGGTCCGTGGGATGACTGGACGATGTTCCGGCTGGCCGAAGAAGCCGAGCAATCGGGGCTGATCCGCAGCTTCGACGAGCTCCAATGCTTGTCGCATTTGCCGAATCTGGTGCCGATGGACCATCAGATCGATACCGCCAAAAAAGTTCTGACCGAGATGCGCGGACGGGCCATTCTCGCGGACGAGGTCGGGCTCGGCAAAACGATCGAGGCCGGCCTTATTCTCAAGGAGTACATGATCCGCGGCCTGGTCCGCAAGGTGCTCATTCTCGTGCCCGCTTCGCTGGTGCTGCAGTGGGTGCGCGAGCTGAACCAGAAATTCGGCATTTCCGCCGTCGCGCAAAAAAAAGAATACATGTGGGCCGCAAACGATGTCGTCGTCGCCTCGATGGATACGGCCAAGCGGGACCCGCACCGGGACATCGTGCTCGGGCTGGAGTACGATATGCTGATCGTCGACGAGGCGCACAAGCTGAAGAACAAAAAGACGACCAACTACCAATTTATCAACGAGCTGCGCAAAAAATACTGTCTGCTGCTGACGGCGACGCCGGTGCAGAACGACCTGAAAGAGCTGTATAACCTGATCACCCTGCTCAAGCCGGGACAACTTGGCGGCCAGGGCAGCTTTCAGGCGAATTTCGTCGTGGACAAGCGGATTCCGAAAAACGAAGAGCAGCTTCAGCACGAGCTGAGCAAGGTCATGATCCGCAACCGGCGCAGCGACGGCAACGTGAATTTCACCAAGCGGATCGTGCGCAATATCCCGCTGCGGCTGTCGCCCGAGGAGCAGGCGCTGTACGACGGCGTGACCAACTTCGTCCGCGGGCGCTACGAGGAGTCCCGCGGCGATATCGGCAGCATTTTATCGCTTGTCACGCTGCAGCGCGAGGTGTGCTCCAGCCGGGATGCGGTATTCATCACCCTCGTCAACCTGTTCAAGAAAACCGAAGAGAACTCGCCGCTCCGCGCCAAAATCTGGGAGCTTGTCGAGCTGATCCGCAGCATCAAAGCGAATACGAAGGCCGAAAAAGTGATGGAGCTGATCGGCGACATCGGGGAAAAAGTGATTATTTTCACGGAATACCGCGCGTCTCAGGAATATTTGCTGCAATATTTGAAAGAGCGGAAAATTTCGGCCGTTCCTTACCGGGGGGGCATGAATCGGGGCAAAAAGGACTGGATGATGGACTTGTTCCGCAACCGGGCCCAAGTGCTGATCGCTACCGAAGCCGGGGGCGAAGGCATCAATTTGCAGTTTTGCCACCATATGATCAACTTCGACCTTCCGTGGAACCCGATGCGGGTGGAGCAGCGGATCGGCCGCGTACACCGGCTCGGCCAACAGGAGGACGTCAAAATCTACAACTTGTCCACCCTTGGCACCATTGAAGAGCATATTTTATCGCTGCTGCACGAGAAAATCAACATGTTCGAGCTGGTCATCGGCGAACTAGATACGATTTTGGAGCGGTTCGAGAAAAAAACGTCGCTCGAATCGCATCTGGCCAAAATGATCTTGTCTTCGCGCAGCCAGGAAGATATCCACCGGCAGCTTGACGAACTGGGGCGCTCGTTCACCGTCGTCCGCTCCGAGGTGGAGCAGGAGGCGCAAGGGAACATGCGGCTGCAAGGCATCCTGAACGCGGCAGGACACCCTATCCACGGGCAGAGCCACGGCGGGGAGGAGGCCCGGCTATGACCATGACGGCGGACCAAATCCGCTCCTTCGTGCTGCGCTATCTGGAAGCGGAGCAGTGCGACATTATGGAGAAGCATCCGGCCTATGTGACCGTAAAGCTGTCGCCCTCCGCCGACAAGGATTTGAACCACCGCCCTTATTATTGGAGCTTCGTCGAACGGACCGGCGTCACTCCGGAGACGATGACGTGCACCTTCGTCTTCGACCCGGAGGCCTACCGCGAGCTGCAGCCGCACGGCCCTCCCGGCGGGCCTCAGCCCGGCGCCGGCGCCGCCGCTCCCGGGCTCGCGGGTACGGCTGGGATGGCGGCCGCCGGGGCCACGGCCGGCCAGCCCCCCGCCGGAAGCCCCGCAGGAGCTGCGCCGCAGCCGCCGCAGGGAGACAGCATCCTCGGCCGCTACTTCGGCTTCGTGCCGACGTCCTTTACCGCGCGCATTCCGCGGGACGAAGTCACCTACGGCAGCCGGCGGCTGGAGCAGCTGTTCGCCGCCGTCCGGGCCAAGGGCAAGTATGTCCGCTTGTTCGAGCGGCATGTGCCCGAGCAGCCGAGACGAACTGCGACCGTCCCTTACGAGACTTGGCTCGCCGTCAATTACAAGGTGGAGCTGGCTTGCGATATGAAGCGCAGCGAAATTCACTCGCTGGGCATCCAGCTGCAAACGGGCGTGATCCGCGAGCGGTTCATGGATTGGATCGCTCCGGTCGATTTTACGCCGCAGTTGCCCGCTCACGTCTACATTACGCCAGACCGGATTGCGCTGCCCCGCGCGGTGCTCTTCCTCGAAGAGCATCTGGAAAGCAAGCTGGCCAAGTACGACCACCGCTGGGCGAAAGAAGCCCAGCTTCGGCTCGCGGATGAACAGGCCCGCGTCCGCGATTATTACGAGGCGCTGCTCAAGAGCGCCGAGCCCGATCAAAGGCCGGACATCGAGGCCCAGTATGCCGGCCGCTCCCGGGAAATCGAATGGCAGTACCGCCCGCGCATCCGAATATCCGCCATCAACTGCGGATTGTTCCACGTTTCCTCTGCGAAACCGCCCGCGTACTGACGAACGGGCGCGAAACGGTGCGTTTTTCCGGGGAAAGTATTTTTTGGCGGGCTACAGGTTCTAACAATCTTTTCGGCGCATACCTTGTACAATAAAGGCATATTCGCAGCGGAACGCGCATAATGCCGATCTCGGGCCAACGACTCCCAAGCGAAGCAGGTGAAACTATGAAAAAGCTTACGTTCGCGCTCGTCTCGCTGCTGCTCGGCACAAGCCTGCTGGCGGCCGGGCCGCTCGAATCGCCCCCCGCGCATGCGGTAGAGGAAACGAAGCCATCGGCTCCTCCGTCCTCGACGCCGATGGAATCGGCAACCGACATTGCCGCTCCGACGCTGCAAGCGGCCGTGGAACGGTTTATGACCCAGCTCGCGCTGCAGCCCGGCTTCGAGTCGTGGCAGCAGGCGTCTTGGACAAGCTATCCGCTCGGGCCGGGCATGCACGGCTGGGTCATCATCGTAAGCGCCGACGGCTCGGAAGCGGGCTATCTGGTCATCCACGCCGGAGAACCGGATACGTACCGGCTGACCGAGTACGGCACAGGCTCCTATCCGTTATTCAGCTTGCAAACGCTGCATCGAAGCTTGGTGCAGCTTGAACTTATCGAATATCCTTATCAAACCGAGAGATTATACTTCGGTCCGCTGCAGGCCCTCTGGAAAATTACCATACAGAACGCGGACCGCATCTGGTATATCGACGCCAAGACCGGCGAGGAAATGCCCTTCGCCGGCGACGCCAAGCTGCCCAAGAGCAACGCGGCGCCCGCGCCGAACGTCCAGGCATTCACCAATACCGATGCCAAGCATACGATAAAAGAAAGCGGACAAACGGAGCCGGCGGAGCCTTATGCCCGCCTGCCGTGGGTGCAAAGCGAACCGGGCAAGCCGCTCCCCTTCGACGAGCTGAAGCAGTCGATCGCTCAAGGAAGCAAGCCGGTGTACGCCGCCAAGCTTTACGAAGGCAGCGTAACCGTGCCGCTTCCCGTCGCAGGCTTTCAAGTGTGGTCCAGCGGAGATCGCTTCGTGCAATTCCGGCAGGACGACGACCGCTTTCTTCCTTACGAGACGCTGCAGCGTCTTGGCAGCTTTTACCCTTTACCTACGGTTTTCTCCTCTTCCCTATATAGAAAAGCTTCCCGCCTGACGGCAAGAAGCTTTTCCTTTTTTTTATAGGTTTTTTCGCTGTTTAACCTCTTTCACCGCTCCGCTCTTTTGCCCAGGCTTTTCCCGAGACGCCGGACCCCTTCCCGCAAGGGCTTCGTCCACATGCCGAGCGCCACCGGCAGCATGCCGAACCAGCGGTACTGCCACGGCTCCTTGCCTTCCTTCCGGTCCGCCCGTACCTGCCTGCGCACCTCCTTCGGCATCTCGATGTACCGGACGAACCGCTCCGTTACATATTTCACAAGCTCGTCGCTTTTCGCCATGTTGCCGTTCACCTCTACATCCTAGTATGATCCTCTCCCGGTTGCGGTAAACCTGCGCTTCGTCCTATAATGAAAGCGAGCGTAAAATCGCGGTCCGGTTGGTAGCCCGGATGCACGTGGTGTCCCGGTTTCATGAGGCCGGAACCCCGTGTCATATCCTTCCCCCCTCGGGATGTCCATCGCTCGCAAGACGTAAGGAGGGGAAAGCATGAAGCTTACCGTTTATTTTGAAGGTGAATTTTGGGTAGGTGTGACGGAGCACGAAGCGGACGGCAAAGTCAAAGCGAGCCGTTACGTGTTCGGATCGGAGCCGTACGACGCCGAAGTGATGGAGTTCGTGCAGTTTCGGATGCTGCCGCTGCTCGCGCAAACGTCGGTCGGCGTCAGTATCGATGCCGCAGCCCGGCGGAGCCGTATCAATCCGAAGCGGCTCGCCCGCGAAGCCGCCCGCGAGACGGAGCGCCAAGGCATTCGAAGCGCAGCGCAGGAAGCGCTGAGGCTGGAGCTGGAGCACCGCAAGAAGACGCGCAAGATCGTCTCCCGGGAGCAGCGTGAGGCCGAGAAGGAACGCAAACGCGAAATCGCCATTCAAAAAGCGAAAGCCAAGCACCGCGGCCGGTAACGGTCGCGGGCAAAAAAACACCCGGATGCCGGGCTGTCTGCGACAGTCCGGACAAACGGGTGTTTTTGCCATGGTATGAGGTTTAAATTTTCTCCGGCGCCTCGAGACCGATCAGCGCCAAACCGTTCTTCAGCGTAATCCTTACGGACTCCACGAGGGCAAGACGCGCTTTGCGCACTTCGGCGTCTTCCGCCTTCAAAATCTTGCATTCATGATAAAAACGGTTGAAGCTTTGCGCCAGATCGACCAAATACCGGCTGATAATGGAAGGCTCCAGCTTATGCATCGCCTGCTCGACCCGTTCCTTGAACAAATACAGCTGCTTCAGCACGCCTTGCGCCTCTTCGTTTTCCAGGTGCTTCGGATCGAAGCCTTCGAACGACTGCGTCTCCGACGGATCGGCTTTGGCCAGTACGCTGCACGCCCGCGCATGCGTGTACTGCACGTAGGGACCGGTTTCGCCTTCGAAATTCAGCGCCTCGTCCCAGGAGAAGACGATATCTTTAATCCGGTTGTTGCTCAAATCGTTGAAAATAATCGCCCCGACGCCGACCTTGCGTGCAACCTCGTCTTTATTGTCCAGATTCGGATTTTTCTCTTCAATAATCTCGCGGGTCTTCTCGATCGCTTTGCCGAGCAGATCCTCGAGGTTGATGACATTGCCCTTCCGGGTCGACAGCTTCGCGCCTTCCAAGCTGACTTTACCGAACGGCACGTGCAGCATTTGCTTCGACCAATCGTAGCCCATCAGCTCGATCACTTTGAACAGCTGGTTAAAATGCAGGCTTTGCCCCGCATCGGTCACATAGATGCCTTTGTCAAAATCGTACGTGTTCTTGCGGTACTTGGCCGCCGCCACGTCGCGCGTATGGTACAGCGTGCCGCCGTCCTTTTTCACCATGAGCGCCGGAGGCATATTGAATTGGTCGAGCCGGACGAGAAGCGCTCCGCCGTCTTCTTCCAGCAGGTTTTTCGCCTTAAGCTCGTCCAGAACCTCCGCCATTTTATCGTTGTAGAAGCTTTCGCCGGCATACGAATCGAACTTCACGCCGAGCAGATCGTACATCTTGTGGAACTCCTTCAAGCTGATGTCCACAAACCAGCGCCACAGCCTGTGCGCCTCTTCGTCTCCCTGCTCCAGCTTCACGAACCACGAGCGCGCTTCGTCCTCCAGCTCCGGCTTCACGTCGGCTTCGTCATGAAACTTGACGTAAATGCGCTGCAGCTCGTCGATGCCTTCCGCTTCGACGGCCGCCTGGTCCCCCCACAGCTTGTAGGCGACGATCAGCTTGCCGAACTGCGTGCCCCAGTCTCCGAGATGGTTGACGCCCACGCTGTTATATCCCATAAAGTTGAAAATGTTATAAAGCGCATTCCCGATCACCGTGGAGCGGAGATGCCCGATATGGAACGTCTTCGCGATGTTCGGCGAGGAGAAGTCGATGACAATGTTCCGACCTTGACCGTATTCCTGCGAGCCGTAACGGTCTTGGCGCGCCAATACTTCACCGACGACTTCTTTGGCGAAATCGGCCGGGTTCAAAAATACGTTAAAATAGCCGGACACCGCGTCGACCCGCTGAACGGACGCATTGTCGCTCCAGCCCGCCTTGAGCTCTTCCGCAATCGCCTGCGGCGCCTTCCGCAGCTGCTTGCTAAGCTTGAAGCAGGGCAGCGACAAATCCCCCATCTGCGGATTCGGCGGATACTCGATCAGCTCCGCCAGCGCTTCCTGCGATACGCCTTCGAGCTTTGCCGCCAGCTGCCCGGCCAACCATTGTTTGTAATTCATACACGATGTGCCCCTTTCTTCGAACGAACGCCGTCATCCCAGCCGTACGTCTTTCATACAAGAAAGCACCCCGGTCGGGGTGCCGTTTTTCAACGTCGCACTTAGGTTTTGCCAGCCTTTGCATATGTTCCATTATATCGGGCGCGAAAAACCGAGTCAAGCCGGGTTTGCTGCGTCAGCTCAAGGATTTTGCCCTTCCGGCGGCACTTCGTTCCGGCATGCGCGCGATTTTTGTATGAAATTTGGACACCGACGAAAAAATAAGGGAGGAAATCCAAAACAACCTTTAATAAGGAGGCATTCGTTCATGCCGTTGGTTCCTTTCGAACCGTTCAGACACGTCGATCGTTGGAAAAAAGAAATGGACAGATTTTTTAACGAGGGGCTGCCTTCCGCATTCGGATTCCAGCAGGAGTTCGGCGCGCCGCGGATGGACGTCTACGAAACCGAGAGAGAGGTCATCGCCCACTGCGAGATTCCGGGTCTGGAGAAAAAAGAGGACGTGGACATCCATGTGGAGCATCAGACGCTCACGATTGTCGGCACCGTACACAATGTCCAGGAAGCGAAAGAAGAGCAGTTTCACCGCAAGGAGCGCTATACCGGCCGCTTTCAGCGCACGGTAGCGCTGCCGGCGGAAGTGGAGGCCGAGGGCACGGTCGCCACCTACAAGAACGGCATTCTTGAAGTGAAAATGCCCAAGACTCAGAACAACGCCAGAAAGCGGATCGACGTGGAATTTCATTGATTGGCGCCGTCCAATTGTAATCCAATTGAAATATGCTTTTCATCTTCCCTTAATGTACAGCCTTTATAATAAAGCTCGACCCCCTTTTTCATATAGATTCTCTCTCGACCCGCGGCCCGTTGCTTGCGGGTCGCTTTTTTTCCTAGAAAAAACCGGAGCTTCCGGCTGCCGCCGGTTCCCTCCGGTTTACGAATTTTAAAGCATCTTCTGCATCATGACGACATCCAGCAGCTTGCCGAATTTGAAGCCGACCTCGCGCATCGTGCCTACAGTATCGAATCCGAACTGCCGATGAATATGAATGCTGCTGCCGTTGCCCTCCACGACCCGCGAGAGCACCGTATGCAGCCCGGCCTTTTTCCCTTCGGCCAATACGGCTTCCAGCAGCTTTTTCCCCAGTCCCTGACCGCGGTGCCCGTCCCGGATATATAAGGAGAGCTCCGCCGTGCGCGCATAGGCCAGCCGGTCGGAGTACCGGTTCGCGGCAGCCCAGCCGAGAATCAAACCGGCGTCCTCGGCGACGACGACCGGGTAAGCTTCGCCGTGCTGCTCGAACCATTCCAACTGCTGCTCCAGCGTGCGCGGAACCGTATCGAACGTCGCTACCGTCGTTAACACGGCTTCGTTATAAATATCCAAAATGTGCGGTATATCCGCATGTCCGGCCCGTCTGATCTCCATTAGAAGCCCGCTCCCTCTCACGAAATGCCAGCGATTTTTCCGCCTACTATAGCAAGGTTTCGCAAGAAATGCAAGACTGAGACCGGGAAGCGGTATATCATAGACCGAGAGTTTCCGTCATTTCCTTAAGCACCGTCTCATCCTTCATCATGCTCACGGCTTTTCGGAAGTCCGTATACATCACGCGGTCTTCGTCCAGAAACGGCACATGCTTGCGGCACTGGGCGTACACCCATGCCGTTCCCTTGCCCAGCCCGTCGGCTCCGCGGTAATCGGCCGCCTGCGAACCGCACAGCAGCTCGATGGCGACGACGTTGTACGCATTTTCGACGATTTTGGCCGCTTTTCTTGCGCCGATCGTTCCCATGCTCACGTGATCCTCTTGATTCGCCGAGCTCGGAATCGAATCGACGCTCGCCGGATGCGCCAGCGACTTGTTCTCGGACACGAGAGAAGCTGCGGCATACTGCGCGATCATGAAGCCCGAGTTCGTACCGCCGTACTTCGTCAGAAACGGCGGCAGCCCTCCGCTTAGCTGGGGATTGACCAGCCGTTCGATCCGCCGCTCCGATATATTGGCCAGCTCGGCCACCGCAATCGAGAGAAAATCCATCGCCAGCGCAATCGGCTGGCCGTGAAAATTGCCGCCGGAGATCACTTTCTCCTGTTCGGTGAAAATGAGAGGATTGTCGGTTACCGAATTCATCTCGATCACCAGTTTATCGTGGATATACTGCAGCGCGTCGGCCGAAGCGCCGTGAACCTGCGGTACGCAGCGCAGAGAATAAGCGTCCTGGACGCGCAGCTCCCCTTGATTCGTCATCAGGCGGCTGTCCCGGGTCAGGTTGCGGATATTCGAAGCGACCTGCTGCTGGCCGGCATGCGGACGGATGTCGTGGGTTTCCGGGTCAAACGCCTGCCTCACGCCCTGCAGGGCCTCGGCGGTTAGAGCGGCAGCGCAATCGGCCCATTTGGCCAGCTGCAGCGCGTCCCAGCAAGCCAACGCGCCGACGGCGGTCATGACTTGGGTCCCGTTGATCAGAGCCAGGCCCTCCTTCGCTTCAAGCGATACCGGCGCGATGCCCGCCTTGTCCATGGCCGCTTTGCCGTCCAGCTTCTCTCCCCGGAACAACGCTTCCCCTTCCCCCATCATGACCAGCGCCAAATGGGACAGCGGGGCCAGGTCGCCGCTGGCGCCGAGCGAGCCTTTCTCGGGAATTAGCGGCACGACGCCTTTGTTCAGCATCTCGACCATCGTTTCAATAACGGAGTAGCGTATCCCGGAATAGCCTTGAATCAAGGCGTTAATGCGCAGCAGCATAATCGCTCTCGCCACTTCCTCCGGAAACGGATCGCCGATCCCGCAAGCGTGGCTGCGAATCAAATTGACCTGGAGCGTCTTCGCGTCCTCGCTCGAAATGTACGTGTCGCTGAATTTGCCGAAGCCCGTGGTCAAGCCGTAGACGACCTTTTTCTCCGCCAGCAGCTTCTCGACGTATTGTCTGCTCTTCGTCACCTTCGCCCGGACCGAACCGTCGAGCTCGACTTCGCAGCCGTGGCGCGCCACGAGCACGACCTCCTGCAATGTCAGCTTGCCGCCGCCGATCGTAATAGGTGCCGTTTTGATCATCACGAATCACTCTCCTTAAGAAATGGACACAAAAAAAGAGGCCACACCAAATCAATGGTCATGACCTCTAAACGAAACTATAAGACTATGGTCTAAAATTATTCAATTGAAAACGCCGATCCGGTCATTCAAATGTGGTTGATGCCGAAGCCCAGAACCTCATGCTCGAAGCCTTTTTTTGGAGCGCCAATCGTGCCGTACATGCATACGCAGATCCACTCCCCTTCGTCCTGCCGGTCCTGAGCCGTTGATAACGGACCGCGGACAATGGCGAAGGTTAGTCCCACCGTGCGCAATACGTCCCGAATCTGGGGGGTTCCCCGGCTTATCCCCTGCAAAGCCTCCAGAATGGCGTGGTACAAGCCGTGCGTCTCCCGGTACCGCTTTTCATCGATGATCTGATTGTTTTTGGCAGCGGTTTCGATGGCCGCAATGACTTTCGCGCTGTCCATGGAGCCGACCTTCCCGACGGTATGCCGGTATCCGTCCGATTCCAGCTTCCGTACGATATCCGCCCCCATCTCGTGATCGTGCATCATCGTCAATAAGGCGGTTAATTTGCCGATAGTAGAAGGGATCCCTTGCTGGCCCGTCACTTGCATGCCCCTTTCCTGCGGAAAGCCACAATAAAAATAAAAAAGACGCTACAACAGCAAATGGGAAAGCTGCTTCCCGCTCGCTCCCATAAGACTTGCCTTGTATCGACCCGACTATACGCTAAATTGTCTAAAAGGATTTTGCTTATCGCTAAAGTATCTAACGAAAATTGTATCATACATCACGCGCGTTGACAATGAGGCGTGCGAAGGCAAATGAAAGCAGGCCACTGCTGCTTCAACGCCTCCGGCTGTTCAATTCGCGACCGCTTTATAACCGCTCACGGCTTTACGGTCCAAACGATAACTGATAAAAGTCAGCAGCGAAGCAGCGACCGCCGCGATTGCGCCGACCCAGGAAACATCGATCAGCTCCATGTTCGTCGTGACCCATCCTCCCAAAGCCGATCCAAACGCAATTCCGACATTGACGGATACGGGAGCTAAAGACAAAGCCAGATCTTTGGCCGATGGGAAATGCTTATCCGCCAAATCGATGAAATACAACTGGATGGTCGAGCTCATGACATACACGACAAGAGCAATGAACGATATGCTGACCAATCCCATGACCACCGAGCTGGAGGAAACATAAAGCGACGCGAGAATGGCGGCTTGAATCAGAAACACAACCCGGAGTTTTCCAATCCCGTTGCTGGCCGCCAATTTTCCGCCGATTAACGTACTGAAGATGGATACGACTCCGTAGAGCAAAAATATAAGTCCGATGTACCGGTCCGGGACAAAGAGCACTTCTTGCAGCAGAGGAGTCAAATACGTATAAACGGTATAGGTCGCCGCAATGCTGAACGCCGGAATAAAAAACGCGATGATAATACGCGAGTTCGTTAATAATCCGATTTGATTTTTCAATGAACTCCGCGTTCCCTTCAACCCTCTTGGGATGGTCGCCGAGCTTGCGATGAAAGACCCGATTCCCAATAAAGCGGTGAACCAAAAGGTCATATGCCAACCGCCCCATTGTCCGATATAGGTGCCAAGAGGCACTCCGATCACACTCGCTATTGTAAATCCGGTAAAGATAATGGAAATCACCGCGCCCCTTTTCCCGGATGGCACGGTTTCGCCGGCAACGGCCATGGCGAGTGCAATCAACACTCCGGTAACGACGGCGGTAATCACTCTGGAAACAAGAAGCAGCGCATACGACCCGGATATCGCGGTTAACATATTCCCTGTAATAAATACCGCGATCAAAGCAAGCATGAGCGGGTATTTGGAAAACCGGCTGAATACGGCCGTCAAGATTGGCGTACCTATGGCAAAAGCTATGGCAAAAGCCGATACCAGCGCTCCTGCTGTCGATATAGCGATATTCAAGCCGTTGGACACTTCCGTCAACAGCCCGACAATGACAAATTCGCTTGTTCCCAGAACGAAGGTTAATAAAAATAAATTTAAAGTCAGAAGCTTTTGTTGTTTAGTCAAAACGAATCTCCTTTCATATCAAAGAGCTCTTCCGTCAAGCTCTCTCGACGGCAATCTGGACCTCGGCAACGTAAGCTTCCGGATCGTCCGATTTTTCATGAGGGACGCAGATTTCGCGCCGCGGTTCATTTTTCTTCATCCGATATCCGTTTCGTTCGATCCATACGGCCAATTCCGTACTCGCAGTGCAGCGGCTCGTTGTCCGGCAATGATGAATAAGCGTAGCCATCATCGGAACTCCCGGCAATCGTTTGACTGTAAAGGGAGAACGGCTCGGCATCTCGTTAGCGAGCACACGAGCCACTTCCATATCCATATCGTCTTCGCCTTCCTCGCAGCCATGCCAAAGAACCATGCGGGACAGCGAAGATACGCCGCAGCTTTCCAAGTGATCGTCGAGCCGCCGGTAAAGCCCGGGAAGCTGCCGAAGCGAGGCTCTTTGCCGGTAAGACACGACAAGCTGCGGCTCCACTTCTTTCAGAACGATATCGTGCGACGTCAGTTGCTTCCCCTCGTTCTCGATGGCATGCAGACGCTCCTTGATTCGGTCAAGCTTGGCTTGCTCCTTATCCAGAACGGACTGAATCTCGTTTTGCTTGATCCGGAACATCCCTCTGATTTGCTCAAGCGGGATGTCCTCCCCTATCATCTGGCGAATTTGATCCAGCGAAAAGCCCAATTCTTTATAAGCTAAAATGCGGTGGAGTTGAAACAGCTGGTCGGCCGAGTAATACCGGTATCCTGTATATTTGTCGGTGTGGGCCGGCTTGAGCAAATTCAATTGATCGTAGTAACGAAGCGCCTTGACCGACACTTGGCCGAGCTTCGAAAACTCGCTGATTTTAAACATGGATACACCTCCCTTGCCTATATGATATTTCTGTCCTTCCTTGCCTTAATCGAGTATAACTTTACCGTTAAGGGGAGAGTCAAGCGGGAGTCAACGGCGGCAGCCAAGCCCATTCCAGACGAACTCCATAATGACAAAAACATCCCGCTCCACTATCCAAAGTGAGGCGGGATGTTTGTATTTAGCGTTATTTCGCCATGTTCGATCAATCCATTCCTTAGTTCCAGGCACTGGCTAACGAGAGCGTGAGGATCATTCGGAATCGAGCTGCTGACTAGAGGAATCGAGCAGAAGATCGCAGAAGAACAATCGTAGACTTCGGACCGCCCCCTCAAAGAGCGTGCCTTGAACATTCAGGGATGATCAGGGCCAGCCATTTATGCGGTTTCTTCGGCTCAAGCGAGGAGGATCTTTGCATATTCCGTACATATAAAAAAGCCTGTAAATTGCTTCAAGAGCAATCTGCAGGCCAGTTATTTTTAAGATAATGCGGTCGAGAGGACTCGAACCTCCACGGCTGTTACACCACTAGAACCTGAATCTAGCGCGTCTGCCAATTCCGCCACGACCGCATATTTGCCGTGATTCGACTTTTTTCGAACCCGACAGATGGAATTATATAACGATCTTTCACCCTATGTCAATCATAATCTTCTCAAATTTGAACTAAAACTCAAATTCAAACGTCTTGCACTTGTATGCAAATTCAAACCCGAGTTTAGCTCCTAAATGAAGAGACTCCTCATTCGTTTCGAGTGCCGACCAATGCGGGGTCAGGCCATTGGCCAAGCAATGCTCCAAATACGCGGCACTCGCCGAGGTGGCAAAACCTTTGTTCATCTCTTCGTCGCTGTAGGTCTCTACGCTAATCTCATGGTCTTGGTCGTTCACGCAGCAGGAAAGGCATGCGCTAATAATCGAGTTTCCCTTTACCACGCCGTAGCCTAAACCCTTCTCTAAAAAATCGTCCGTCGAGTACCAAAATTCGTTCAATACCTCGGAGAGGATTTCTTCCGGGTCGTTCTCGATCATCGCTTTGTCGATTCTGCGGACCTCGTATCCGGCCGGCAATGGCTTATAACCGCTCTTAAAAGCATGGAAACGATCCGCTTTGAAGGTATGATACCACTCAAAATCCGTCTCATAATTCCGATGCGAAACAGCTCTCTCTACAGCTTGCTCCCAAGCTTCGTCGCGCACAACGGCCAAAAAATACGTGCCGCCGCATGATTCCAGCGTATCGGCCTTCAGCTGGTTGTCGACAAAATCCGGAAACGAACGAAAGAAATCCTCGTTCGCATGATCCCCGACAAACATCGAGATCGTTCCGGTAACGTCGATCATAGCCGTGCGCGGATGCTCCGGGTTATCCACGTAAACGATGCCGCGATTGGTGCCGTTAATAATGGAATTTAATGTCATGTCATGCTGCTGCCCGTTTTGGAGCAGCGGTTTTATTTTACCGTAATCGCTTTGATCAAGCTTGCAGATCATGTTGAAGGTTCGTCCCTTCTATAGTTTCTTCTTGAGAAAATATTGTTTAATTCCGCCCGGATATATCCTTCAAAAATAAATAAACGTCGTGCTCCGGCTTTTTCAGCAATCCTTGCGACGCTTTTGCGTTGTACTGATACAGGTTCTCCGCTATATAGTCGTAATCTTTCTCACTGTAGTCGGAACTAATTTTGACATCGTTATCCAATAAGACATCTTCCACAAAAGCCTCTCCTTCTTTTGATGGAGTAGAACCGGTTCCGGCCGCCCGATAGTTAAGCTGCGGCCGGCCGCTTGCTCGGAAAGCAGGAAAGCGCCAATTCGATTCGTCCGTATACAACGTCGGGCGGCAGAGGAATCGGAATATTACGGCGGCTTTCCTGCGTTACAGTCGGGTCATACATCATTCTCCTAACTTGAGGGGATTCTAGTACTTCCGCCAGCTGCTCACGTGCCCGGCGCAGCCGGGATTTTACCGTGCCTTCCGGAATGCCGAGCAGCTTGGCGATCCGTTTAATCGGAACGTCCTTAAAATAATGAAGCCGGACAACGATCCGAAGATCGTCCTCCAAATACGCTACCGCTTCTTTCAGCTCGATTGCCGCATAAGGAACGTTCGCGGTTTTACAATCCCATTCGGATTGCTCGACGATGCGCACCCGTTTTTTCGCTCGCTGCAGCTGAATGCATTCGTGAATCAGAATACGGGACAGCCATGTTTTGAAATAGACGGGCTCTCTCAAAGTACTTATGGCTCTGAAAGATTTGAAAATCGTTTCCTGGACCGCGTCCGCGCAATCTTCGTCGGACTTCAGGTAAGTGCGGGCCAAGCTATACAGATTGCGCTTATGGGCCAGAATCAGCCTGATAAAGGCATCGGCCTCTCCTCGCATGGCAAGGTCGATATCCTGCCGAAAATCGTGTCTGACGATCACATCGCGAAACCTCCTATTCTCGCGTTTAATATGGGGTTACATAAAGTTAGATGCAGCACACGGCTCTTCGGTTCACGAAGCAACAAAAATTCATTTTAAAATTGGCGGTCCGGTTTACTATAACATGAGTAACCATTGCTATCAAAATACGCCATATATAACCAGATCTGCGCATAAAAAAAGGTCTTTAAATTACTAAATTAGTAATTTAAAGACCTGTTCGTTGTTACGGTGATGCGGTCGAGAGGACTCGAACCTCCACGGCTGTTACACCACTAGAACCTGAATCTAGCGCGTCTGCCAATTCCGCCACGACCGCATAATTCCCTGCCTTGAATTGACAGCCCGGAAGCCGATCCTTCAAGGGGACAAGAAGTATCATACCATCGTTCGACTCTGAAGTCAAACATTTTATGCATATATTTTTTTACGAACGATAATATGATACAATTCGTATACAAAACAAAACAGAGATACCGATCGTATCGTAATTAAACGAAATCAGGTGATGATAATTGAAACGATGGAAGCTTTGCGCGCTTATCGTTATCGTATTCGCGGGGGTTGGCCTCGGACTGCTTTACCGATATCTGGAGCCTGCCCGCCATTTTGAAATGAAAACCCATCCGGTCGTTGCCGCGCCCTCCGCCGCTGTCTCCACAGCTCCTCCAAGCCTTTCTCGGCCTCTGCCGGATGACACGACAGCAGTCGAAGCCATAAACGCTTCAGCGGTTCTCTCCGCCAATAGGCCGGTTCCATCTGCGATTCCGGACAAATCTGCCGCCTTTAACGCACTGGTGCTCGGATTGGATACGACAAACGGCCAAACCGCACGGACGGACGTCATTCTTCTCGCTCATGTCGTTCCCGCCGAGAAGAAGGTCTACCTCGTTTCCGTGCCGCGGGATACCCGCGTCCCGCTCCCGGGGATTGGCTTAACGAAAATAAACCATGCGCATTTCGTAGCGGAAACGCATGGCGGCAAAAAATCGGGAACCGAGGCGGCGATTCAAGCCGTCAGCGACCTGCTGCAAGTTCCGGTCCATTATTACGTGAAGACGAATTTTTCCGGATTCGTCAATTTTATCGATGCGATCGGAGGCATCGAAGTAGACATTCCCCAAGACATGTGGCTGTCCATGACCCACCAGCCGCTGGAAGCGGGAAGCCGGCATTTGGACGGTTTAACTGCGCTTGCTTTCGTCCGGGAACGGTATTCGTTAGAGGACGGCGATTTCGGAAGACAGGCCGACCAGATGAAGGTGATGCAGGCCGTCGTCCAAAAGCTGCTGGCGCCGGAGAAATTAACCGAGCTTCCCGGACTTCTGAAGCAGGCCAAAAAAGAGCTGATCGACACGAACTTGGACGACAGCGATCTCGTCAGCCTCGCCTGGCTGTTCAAGGACATGAAGGGCCCGGACATCAAATATATGCAGGTTCCCGGCAAATCCGTTGTAGCCGCCGATCCGCTGGTTCGTTCCCCTCTCTGGTATTGGGAGCCCGATAAGGAACGGCTGAAGGAGCTGGTTCATGAAAACCTGCGCTGAGGGCAAGCGCTTCCTTAACCGGCCGCCCATTTGCTCACCAGCCATAGGATAACCGCCCAGATCGGCAGCGTCAGAACGATTCCGATTACGGTTCCTTTCAATGCCGAGCCTTGCTTCACACGGCACCCCCTCCCAAGATTATGGTAGAACCTATTATATGCCGCATAGCGGCAGATCATGAACTTGTCCGGCTGCTTGACATGTTTTCTCCATTGCGCCATATACTTTCCTACAGGAGGGATCGCTATTATGGTGCTGCTGCAGATCTTGGGAGGTATTCTGCTCGCCTTGGCGCTCTGGGGCTTCCTGAAGCTGACGCTTAAGGCGCTGCTGTGGGTCTTTGGCGTCGTGTTTCTTCTGGGAATCGTATTTCCCGGGCTGCTGCTTTTGCTGGGCGGCCTTGTTTTCGTCATGATCAGTCTGCTGGCGACACTTGGACTGCTCCTGCTGCTGTCTGCCTTCCGGTCATGATGCGGCGGTAAGCTCATCAGCCTTCCTCGTAGGCCCGGACCGCCCGTTCGGCCCACCGTTTAAGCTCCTCCGCGCTTTCCTGCCTCGGAACGTTAAATAAATGCGTATCCGCACCATGTCCTTTAATATTCCGCAACCATACTTCGCCAGACGCCCCGCCGCTTTCCGAACGGATCCGCAGCAAGTAATGCGGCTCCAAAAACAGCTCGGCTTTCGCAGACTGCCGATCTTGATTCATCTTCTCCCCCCTTTTATTCATCGATGTTTTTACCTTAACCCAATCCGGACGGGCTCATACCAAGCCTCCTTTTCGTTTCAAAAACTGCGCTGCGGATCGCTTCGTCGCTTCATAGACCGTACGGCCGATCGCATAGCCTAATCGGGTTGCCGTCCCCGCGTACCGGTACGATTCGCCTTGCTGCGTCGCCCCAATAAGGACCGCATCCGTCGTCGTGCCCGTGGCCGTCAGCCCCTCTTCCTCCAGGAGGATATTCAAATCCTGCAACGCCGCCGTTTTCGCTTCCGTCGCGGTAATGACGGCATTCACGAATGCGGCGTCCGTCAAACGGCCCCCGATCGCCAGAATCGTATTGATGGTGCCCGGGAATAACGATGAAACGTCGCATGCCTTGCCCGCTCTCGCCTTGTTGCTCAGCCCGGCAGTCACCCATGCGCATACGTCCGTCCCCCCGGGAAGACAAAGATGCTCGTGCCCGAAATCCGCCAGGTTCGCCGCCGTCAGCAGCGCTGCCGTAGTTTGGGGGTCGAGCCCATGCTCCTTCATAAAAGCATTCATCTCGGCCAGCGGATCTTCCGAGGCGTATTCCTTGGGCACCTGCCGGTTCATGAAGCGGCGGTATTCTCCGAAGCCTTCTCCCCACATGGAGGAATTCAGCGTCCGCAGCGGCCGTTCGCTCTCAATCAAGAAATAGCTCTCATTGCCGCGGTTCGCGAAGCCGAATCGGCATCCGGCCAACGGAACGTCCGAATAAATCAGCCCGTCCGCGTGACCGGAGACATGAAGCCGCTCCTCGGTCATGACGGCCCCCCTTCAAACAGCTCGATGCGCGGCTCCTGAAAGGGCTGAAAATGATAGCTGCGATCCAGCTTAACGATACGGCGGTTCTGCTTGCGGATCATGACCGTATGGTCATCCCACGCAACGACAATGCCTTTTACATCGTTAGCCTTGTCCGCATCGCGCACGACACGCAGCAGCGTCCCCTCAACCCGGTATTTGTCCAATTGTTCGTCTGAAATCACGCTGTTCCCCCCAGTCTTGAATCGGAAATCGCTTTCCCTTTCCGTTGTTTATGTAATAAGAATACATCATTTGGGGGATACAATAAACATCGCCGGCAAGGTGTTCGGAGGAGAGGAGCGAATACGTAATGGAAAAGAAAACGTACTATATTGCCGTCGGAAGCGGCGAAATTTTGGAGCCGGAAGATGTGACCGGCAACTTTGAGTTTGAAATCCGGGCAACGGAAGAGGAAGTCGACAAGCTGCAGGAAATCTTCGAGGAGCTTGCGATGAACGAAGAGGATACGGCTGCGCGCGCGTTAATTCCTTTTCGGGAATACCATTTGGATAAAGAAAACGATGCGTACGACTGGAACTTGACGGAGCTGTACCGGATGCTGCATGAGCTCGGCACGCCGGATACGAAAAGTCATATTGAAGCGATGAACGTGCTGCCCCGGCAATAACCGGTATGCACGGACCGCCGCTTCCCATAACAAAAGAACCTGTACGGCGGGCGCTAGCCCGGTACAGGTTCGATTTATGATTAGGAACGACTTATCCGACATGCTCCTTGGTATCGTTCGTTTCGAACCAGTAATCGAGCACTTTGCTGGACATGACGCGCTTGTTGATGTAGTCCACTTGCTGCTGCGAGAATTGCTGCTCCCACTCGACGGCCAGCTCTTTGCAAAGCTTCACGACGGTCAGCAGCTCGGACCAAGCTACATAGCGTTTGTACCAAAAAAATTGAGGATGCTCAATCATATAGGGATACAGATCGTCAAAATCCGTATGTTTACAATCAAGGGCACGTTCGAAGTGTACTTTCGCCTCATTCAATTTGGCCACGAAAAAATCTGCCGGAATTTCTTTCCCCATGCAAGTAGCACCTCCCATCTTTGTCATTCGCCAACCGGCCGAACATCAATGCTTCGTGAATTCAGCCTATGAACATTATAAAGGAAAAAGCGGACGGATGGAAGGCTTCACGGGCAGAAAGCCGAGACAAATGTTGCTATTCGAAGCGGATCTCTCCGCCTGCAAGCGATGCGATTTTCACAAGCGACTCCACCCGTATGCCGGATTCGCGGATCGTGCGCCCCCCGGCTTGAAACGATTTCTCCACGGCAATTCCGAGACCGAGCAGCGTCGCTCCCGACCGGCGAATGATCCGGATCAGCCCCCGCGCCGCATCGCCGTTGGCGATAAAATCGTCGATCAGCACGACGCGGTCCCGTTCCTCCAGAAACTCCTTCGAGACCATGATATCGGTGACCATGCCTTTCGTAAACGAGGGCACGCGCTCGCAGTACGTTTCCGTCTCCGTGTTCAGCGACTTTTTGCGCCGGGCGAATACGAGCGGCACGTTCAATTCCTGTGCGGCTGCGAATGCAATCGGAATGCCGGACGATTCGATCGTTAAAATTTTCGTCACGTTCTCGTCGCGGTACAAACGCGCGAATTCCCGTCCCAAAGCCGTTGTCAATGCCGGATCGACCGCATGGTTCAAAATGGCATCCAGCTTGATCACTTCATCCGACAGGACCACGCCCACTTCCCTGATCTTTTGTTTCAATAATTCCATTCTCCACGCCTCCGCTCTTTCATTTCCTGTCCCGTAAAACTTAACATAACGGCAAACTAGGTTTCAAGTACCATCTTTTACGGAAATGGAAATAAAAATGCAACTTTTCGCTTCGAAACATCGTCTAATAGGTATAGCGCAAGAAAGAATGTATGCCCGGACGAAAACGAAGCTTTGAAAATGAAATTCCCGTATTTTCATAGCAATCGGCGGGGATTTGGCCTTTTTTACTCTTTGTGAAGAGGCCGGGTACGCGGTATATTTAAAGAGGTTACATTCAAATTGTAACACGGAAAGGAAGCTCATGATGAACAGAAAGAAAACCTTCATCGGAATCTTGTCCGTTATAATGATCATGATGATGGTAACAACGGGGTGCCAACCGAAGCAAACGGCGGCGCCGGCGCCTGTCCAGCCGAAAGAAACGGTACCGGAGACGCCGGCCGTCACGCCGACGGAAACGTCCTTGCCTCAGAACGAGACGATCACGAATCCGTCTGTTCCTACTCCCGCTACGCCGGCGGGAAATCAGACCGATAAAGTATCGCTCGCAAGCGCCGACAAGGGCGACAAGGACAAAGGAGAGGGCGAGCAGACGCCGCCGGCGGCAAAGCCCAACGGGCAAACGAAGCCGAAGATCGAAATCAAGTCGCCGTATACGCAGGACAAACCGACTTTGCTGGGCTTGACCCTCAAAACGAGCGCCGCGGAAATTACGGAGAAATTCGGCAAGCCGAAAGAGCAATTCGTTATGGAGGATGACGCCGATCCGATTACGGTGTACGATTACACCGATTTCCTCGTGGGCTTCGACAAGCAGAATCAGCTGCATTTTGTCGATGTCCGGAGCGCCGACGTCAACCCGGGCCTGAACGGCCTCAAGCTCGGCGATCCGGTCGAGGATGTTACCAAAGCGCTCGGCAAGCCGGATTCCAACACCAGCTACGTTCTCACCTACAAAGCGACCGGAGCTGTGCTGAAGCTGGATATCGATCCGAAGTCGCAGAAGGTCAATTCGATCAAATTGTTCGCGGAATAGCGTCCAGCGCAAAAAAACCTTGACAGGAGCTGCCTGCCAAGGTTTTTTTCATGTGCGGGTCAAGGTCCGCTTGCGGTAACGCCAATACAAATAAGCGATAACGATAACAAGAATAACCAGTATCGCGATGGTAATTCCCAGATATCGGTGAGCAACCTCAATAATATGCGGAGCGTTGATCCCGATCACGTGGCCCAGAGTGAGAAACGTCAAGCACCAGACCAAGCCCCCCGCTCCCGCGTACAGCAAATACCGCCAAAATCCGACATTGCTGACGCCGGCCAAATAGCACGTAAAGTGCCGTACCCCCGGCACGTAATACCCGAAAGCAACGGCCCACATGCCGTACTTGTGAAACCAGCCCTCCGCCACGCCAAGCCTCTCGGGCGTCAGCTTGATCCATTTTCCGTACTTGTAAAGAAACGGCTTGCCTACGGTCCGGCCTAAAAAATAACTGATCAGCATCCCCGTCATGGATCCGCTGAAGCAGACCGCGAGCGAAGTGCCGTAGTCCAGCAGCGGATCTTGTCCTACCGTAAGCGAGCCCACGGTCGTCATCAATATTTCATCCGGCACAGGAACGCCGACAATGCCAAGCGCAAGCAAGCCGTATAGAGCTATATACCCGTATTGATCAATCATCTGCAAAAGATGCTCCACCTTCACACGCTCCAGCCAAATAATTTCTGATCTTGTCGAATGTCGGTCAAATCCTTTTATCATTGTATCAGAATTCGCCCGCTAACCCAAGAACAAGCTTTGCCGCGGACAGGTCGGCTTGTCCGGCGCAAACAAAAAGTCATGAGGCTTGGCCCCTTCTCATACCTTGTAACATAAAGGAAGCGGTCAGGAAGGGGGACTTGCGAGCGCATGAGAAAATGGGGGAGCATTTTGCAGGTCAGCTTCACCTATGTAGGCACCGTCGTGGGCGCCGGGTTCGCGACCGGTCAGGAAATTATCCAGTTCTTCACCCGCTACGGCTGGATGGCGACCTTTACCATCGGCGTCGCCAGCGTGTTATTTATATGGCTGGGCATCAAGCTGATGCTGCTGGCCCACGATACCCGCGCCAAATCCTACGAAGATCTCAACAGGCTGCTATTCGGAAAAACCGTCGGAAACGGCGTCAGCCTGTTCACTCTGGTGGCTTTGTTCGGCGTATCGACGGTCATGCTGGCCGGGGCGGGCTCGGTTTTCGCCGAGCATTTGCATCTGCCTCTCCAGTCGGGATTGCTCTTTACCCTGCTGCTGGCGTATCTCCTTCTCGTCCGGGGAATGAAGGCGATCATGGCCGTAAACTCCGTTATCGTTCCGCTTATGATCGGCTTCAGCTGCATTGCCGTGTGGGTCACTTGGGATACGCCCGGGTCGGGCAACTGGCTGCACATGGAGTCGGATTATTCGCCCCAGCGCATATGGTTCGCTCCCCTCCTCTATGCGGCGTTTAATCTGACCATGGCTCAAGCGGTGCTCGTGCCCCTTGGAGCCCAGATCGAAGACCGTTCGGTGCTGTATTGGGGAGGCGTCTGGGGCGGAATCGGCATCGGATCCATGCTGCTGGCCGGACATTATGCGCTTTCCGCCCAAATGCCGGGGATCGCGCAGTTCGACATTCCGATGGGACACCTGATTCACGGCTTCGGCCCGCTCCTGCAGCTTCCGTTCATTTTGGTGATCTACGGGGAAATCTTCACGACTCTGCTGGCCGATGTGTACGGCTTGGCGCTGCAGATCGAGCAGCGCAGCTCCTTGTCTTATCAGATCGTCGTGCCGCTCCTTCTTGCCCTCGGCTATGTGGTGAGCCAAATCGGCTTCAAAACGCTGATCTCGTCGCTTTATCCGTTACTGGGCCTGCTCAGCATGGCCTGGCTGGTCCTGATGATCTGGCGCAGGCAGCGGCCGTTCGGCGCGAGCTGAGGCAATCGTCAGTGCAAGCCGGACAAGCATCATAAGCATCCCGGCCAGCGTGAAGACAAACCCGAACAGCAGGTATGCGAAATGATAAGGCGGATACTGCTCCACATCCCGCAGAACGGCAAGCAGATCCGTAAACAAAAACAAGCTGCCGATCAGAAACAATGCAAGCAGCACATAATCGAAATACGTCCAGCGGGCTAAATGGGGGCCGGCTTGCCGGACCAAGGAAGCGGATAAGGACCGCTGGTCTTCCGGCCGGGCCGCAGCCTCCGGGGCGTCCGGGACAGCTGTAGGCCCGGCTTCGGCTTGGGCTCGCGAATAGACGGTCCAGGCCAGCAAAACGGCCGATCCCGTCACGACAAGCCCGGTAGCTCCGCCTAGCCAGGCAAGCATCGTCATCATGTGTCAACACCTCGTGTATTCCATCTTATTTGGCAAGTCGGGCAAGCTCGTACACCATCCATAAAAATAACGCGAACAGCAGAACCGGCGCCGCAAATACGGCGGCTTGCAGCGTCCGAAGGCCCGGCGAAGGCGCTTTGCGCCAGAGATAGCTGCGATTCCACCGCTGCATGCGCGATTCCCGGACCTTGGACAGGTCCGGAGAATGTCCGGGCGCCGCAGCCGGAAACCGGCTTCCGTTCGGGACGATGGTGCTCCGCTTCCGGCCGATCCGGTATGTCAATTCGCGCGATTCGCGCTCTTCAGGCTTCACCCGCGTACCTCCTCTTCTATTGTTTTTTGTTTTACACTTGCCTATTATATAGCTTCCTGAGTACGCAGGCTATGTCATTTTGTTCGGACACGATCACCGATGTCCGCTTTATTTGTTTCTCGCTTAAAAAGAGGAGTCAAGGGATATTACGTTTGACTATAAACCTGGCAAATTATATGTTATAAGAAAAGCTTCTTAACGAAGCCTTTTCGAGAAGATACATTTAAAAAGCAACGGTCTGTTACGGAGGTGGGCATATGCGGAAGGTGGCGGCGGTTACGGGCGGTGCGCAAGGCATCGGCAAAGCGGTCGCACTGGAATACGTCAAGGCCGGTTACGAGGTGTCCGTCGCCGATACGGATAAGGAAGCCGGCATAGAGCTCATGGATCAGGTCCGCAGTCTTGGCGGCAAGGGTATGTTTCTGCCTGTGGACGTAGCGGAGGAATCCGAAGTGAACCAGTGGTTCAAGCTGATGCTGGAGGATTTCGGGCGGATCGATGTGCTCGTAAACAATGCCGGGATCGGGAGGAACGGCTCTATGCTGGAGCTGCCGTTGGATTCGTTCGACCGGGTGCTCCGGGTCAATCTCCGCGGCGCGTTCGCCTGCTCTCAGCTGGCGGCCCGGGCGATGAAGCGGCAAGGCGGCGGCGTCATTCTGAACATCGCCTCCACTCGGGCGCTGATGTCGGAAGCGGGCACCGAAGCGTATTCCGCTTCCAAAGGCGGCCTGTTGGCGCTGACACATGCGATGGCCGTCAGCCTCGGTCCGTACGGTATCCGCGTGAATGCCGTAAGCCCCGGCTGGATCGAGACCGCCGATTGGCAAAAAGCTTCCAAACGGCGCAGCCCCGTGCACAGCGAACGCGACCGCCGGCAGCATCCGGCCGGCCGGGTCGGCACCCCGGCGGACATTGCGGCGGCATGCCTGTATTTGGCCGGGGACGGGGCCGGGTTCGTTACGGGACAAAATCTTGTGATCGACGGCGGCATGACCGTAAAAATGATTTACGAAGAGTAGACATAATCGGTTTTGGAGAAAAGCGGAAAAACTGTACTTACGACGGGAGAATCAGACATCATGTGGTTTTTGTTTGCTGCCGCCTCGGCGATTTGCTTCGGGCTGAGAGGCATTTTGTATCAATGGACGTCGCAGCGCCCGATTAACCGGAACCTGCTGCTGTTGGGCGTCTACGCGTCCGGCACGCTGATCGCGCTCGCTGCGGCTGCGGTCACCGGACAAGCCTGGACGAAGTCCGTGTGGATCGGGACGCTGCTCGGGCTGTTTTCGTTTATTTCCAACGCGGCGATGTATAAAGGGTATTCCGTCGGCAAGGCGTCGTTGGTGGCGATGTTCACCGGGCTTCCGCCGGTCGTGGTCGTGCTGTTCGCCTACGTCCTCTGGGGCGAAAAGCTCAATACGGCGCAGCTCGCCGCCTTCATTGTCATCGTGGCCGGGATTTTGATGATCCGCTACTCCAACGACATTTCGCTCAACCATTTGCAAGGCATGCACTGGGGCGCCATTACGATGCTGTTCTTCGGGTTGACCGACCTCTTGTCCAAGCAGGCGACTCTGATCGGGGCCGCCACCCTGCCGACGCTGGCGTTGATGTACGGCACCGGTTCGCTGCTGTTTGCCGCCGCTTGGCTGCTTGACCGTAGGCAAGAGGCCATCGCCCGCGCGGCGATCCGGAGCGGACGCGAAGAAGCGGCCGCGGGGATGGCGGCCGGGCCGGAGAAAACGCCCGGCCGCCCGGTACAAGCCGCTGCTTCCGCGAATGCAGCCGAACCGGCGCCGGCGGAAGCTCGCGGCTGGTCTTCCGGCCGCACCTTGGGATGGGGCATGTTCGTCGGCATCACCAACGTTTGCGGTATGATTCTTGCCATGCCGGCGTTCGCCGCCGGCGTCACGGGGCTCGTTTCCGTCGTCATCGCGATGAACGTCGTCCTCGTGCTTTTCTATGCCCGCTTCGGCTTGAAAGAAAAATTCAGCCGCCTCGAGTCGGGCGGCCTTTTGCTTGCCTTAATCGGCATTATCGTATTACGACTTGCGGCTTAAATACCGGACCGATGCGGCGGAAAACCGGGAAACATAAGCGTCCAGCACATGCTTGTGGCACGTAAACAGCAGCAGCTGGCGGCCCTCGGCTGCCGTCTGCAGCAGCTCCATGCCGTATCCGAGCCGCTCGTCATCGAAATTAACGAACAAATCGTCAATCACGAGCGGCAGCCGGACCCCGGACGCCGCATATTCGTCCGCGAGCGCGAAGCGGATGCACAGGTACATTTGCTCGGCCGTTCCCCGGCTGAGCGCGGATGCATCAAGCAGCTCGCCGTTCGCCTTCTCCGCCAGCACGCGCTGCTCGCCAAGCGGCGCAATCATTCGCGCGAATCGGCCGGACGTCACCTTTTCGAAGTAACGGGAAGCCCTCTGCATGACGGAGGGCTGTTTTTCGTGTTCGTACAATCGTTTCGTCTGAGCGAACAGTGTTCCGCACATCGAAACCACCGCCCAGCGCTTCATCAATTGCCTCAGCTCGGTACGCCGCTCCTCCGCCTGCTGCAGCTTGTCCGCATGATCTCCGCCTTCGGTCAGCCGCTCGATTTCGAAGCGCTTGCGGCTTTTCGCCTCCCGGCACGCTTCCAGCCGCTCCCGGAGCGCATCCCGCCGTTCCGACAGACGGCTCCGTTCTTCTTCCAGCTCTCCTCCGGCGACGCTCGCCAGCTTCTCGGCGAGCGGCTTCATCCCCGCGTCTCCTGCCAGCGTCCGGATGGCAAGCTCGTCCTGCCGCAGCTCGCCCAGCAGCTCCTGACGGCGGAGGTATTGGCGGTGCAGTCGCCGCAGCGTCTCTTCCCCGTCCGCCCGCGCGGCGTCAAGCAGCTCCTGCCGCTTCGCGGCCGTGCGTTCGAGCTGCTGCGCCAGCAGCGCGAACTGGCGGCTCAGCTCGGCGTGCTGCCGCTCATCCCGCGCCAGCTGCTCCAGCCGCGCGAGCTGCCGGTCGCGGGCGGCCTGCCACGCTTTCAGCGCCGGGCCAGGCTCCCGCCCGGCCGCTTCGCCGAGCAGCGCGGCCGCCTCCGCGGCAAAGCCCGCGGCGGTGCCCCGCAGCGCCTCGCAGCGCGCGGCCTGGCGGCGCAGCCGCTGGAGCTGCTGCTGCGCCGCTTCCGCGAGCTGCAGCAGCTCCAGCGCCGCCTCGGCGCTCGCGTCCGCGGGCAGCGTCTGCGCCTGCAGCCACGCGCGCCAGCGGCGGCGCAGCGGCTCGCCCGCCTGCGCGTGGCGCTCGCGCCGGGCGCGCAGCGCCGCGAGCCGCTCGGCGGCGGCCCGGCGCCCGGCGTGCCGCGCCTGCCGCGCGCGGAGCTGCCGCTCGAGGGCATCGAGCCACGGCTCGATGTCCTCCGCCGGCAGCGGCAGCGCCCGGCCCGCGGGCGCGCCGGGCGCGGCGGGCTCGGCCGCGGCGGCGGCAAGGCCCGCCGCAGGCGGCTGCGCCGCATAGCGCGCGAGGCGGCGCAGCTCCGCCGCCAGCGCGGCCTCGCGCGCAGCGGCTTGCTCGCGCAGCGCCGCAAGCGCAGGCGCTGCCGCAGCGGGCGCAGCGCCGCCCGCGTAAGGGCGGCGGCGCGCAAGCGTCCAAGCGGCGCCGGCGGCAAGCAGCACGGCGAGCGCCGCGGCAGCCGCAGCCGTCTGCTGCAGCGCGGCCAGTGCGGCGGGCAGCAGCACCGTCAAGGCATAGAGTGCATACAGCGGGACGCCGGAAGAGCCGGAACGTCCTTTCTCCGATCCGGCTTGCGCCTCCAAACGGCTCAGCTTCTCACGGTCGCGCTCGCGCTCCGTCTCGAACCGGACCTCGCGCAGCGCTTCCTTCCATTCATGGAACAAGCGCCTTGCCGTCCGAATCCGGTCCAGCCCTTCTTCCGCCGGCATGCGGTCGTCATCATCGGGCTGGAAACGCTCCTCTGCCCGGACTCCATCGGGGCTTCCGCCGCGGCCGCGGTCCTCTTCCGACACCGGGCCTTTCCCGGCGCCGCCATGATCATCCGCCCCGGATTCGCTTTGCAGCCGCTCGGCTTCGGCCTCCAGCAGCGATTCATTCTGCCGCCAGACGCGCCACTCCTCACGGAAGGCGGACGCCTCCTCCCGGAGCATAATCGTCGAAGGCAGTCGGTCCAGATGCTCCGCCGTCCATGCCGGATGAATGCGGCGAAGCATCCGCTCCAGCTCCAGTCCGAGCTGCTCTTCGTCCGCTTCCGCCTCCGCCAGCGTCCGCCTCGCTTCTTCATAGGCCGGCAGCCGGTCCAGCAATGCTTCCAGCGCCGCCCGCCGCTCCAGCACCGCGCCTTCCGCGTCCGCTTCCGCCCTTGCCCTCCGCAAGCCTTCCTCCAGGTCGGACAGCGCAAGAGCGACCCGGTCCAGCTCGACCGCGAGCCGCTCCCGCTCGGCAAGCACCGCTTCCATCCGCGCCAGCGCATCGGCCGGGAACGCCTCCAGCGTCCCGGGCAGCTCCGCCAGCTCGCGGCGCAGCTCCTCCCTCCGCAGCCAATGCGGCCGGGCGCGGATGCACCGTGCAAGCCAGTCGGCTTCGCGCTGGAGCTTGTCCAGCTCGCGCTCCAGCGTCTCCTGCTCCGCGGCAAGACGGTTCGCCTCCGCCTCCAGCGCATTGTAGCGCTCCGCCCGGCCGCGGCTTTGGGCAAGCTCCGCTTCCGCCGCCGCCAGCTCCTGCAGCGCCCGGTTCATCAGCGGCGTGCGGCCGCGCGGGCGGTACAGCTGCTCCAGCTCCTGCGCGAGCTTCTTGTCCGCTCCGCGAATCGCGCTGCCGCTCGCGCCGAGTCCAGCGCTGTACAGGAAGCTGCTGACCTCGCCCGATTGCAGCGTCCCGAGCTCCTGCAGCTCGGTCAGGCCGAAGGCGAACAGGCTGCGGAACAATTCAGGCGTAATCCCGCCTAAGAGCGCAGACAGCTCCCGCTCGCCCCCGGACGTTCCGTCCGGAAACGTCACGCGGACGCTGCCGGCCGCAGATCCCCGGCCCCGTCCTCCGCTTGGGCGCTCCCACCGTTCAACCCGGTAACGACGGCCTTGCTCGTCGACGAGCGTAATCGCTCCGCCTTGTCCGCCTTCTCCCGGCGCCCCCTTCCGTTCGGCCGAGCCGCCGCGGGGAAAGCCGAACAGCACATCCCGGATAAAGCCCAGAACGGTGCTTTTCCCCGCTTCATTCGGGCCGTAAAAAAGGGTGACCGGGGCATCCGTCAGCCATTCCGCATCGTGCAGCACACCGTAACGGCGGATGTCCAGCCGCTCGATTCTCATTCGCTCCACCCCGTCTCCGCGCCGCTATCGTCCGCCAGCAGATCGATTGCCAGCTCTTCGGCCTCCTGCAGCCATCCGGCCCATTCCTCGGGCCCCAGCTCGCTTAGCAGAGCGGCAAGCTGCGGCTGCCCGGCGAGCGGCGCCAACGCTTCCGCAGCGAAGGCCGACAGCCGTTCCGGCGATTCTCCTGCCTCCGACGCAAGGCGCAGCAGATCGCCCAGAAAGCCCGGTTTTGCGGCCAATTCTTCGCGCGAGACAGCCGCTCCGGTCCGATCCTCGATGCTCTCGATCCAGAGCGCTTCCCCGCCGAAGGCGGCGCTCTCTCTCAGCGCGGACGCCAGCCCCGCGAGCCATCCGCTGCGGCGCACCGCTGCATGAAGCGGCCCGCGCCCGGTCAGCGACAGGCGCGCCAGAACCGCGCGTCCGTCCGCGGCCGCACAGGTCGCCTCCAGCTCCTCCTCCAGCGCATCCTTCAGCTGCTGCTCCGTCTCCAGACCGGCTATGGACAGCTCCCGGACCTCCCAGCGCACGTCGTCCAGCGGCTGAAACCGCAGCCGCGTTTCGCCGCCTGCCGCCACGTCGACCACATAGCAGCCGCGAGGGCCGGTTTCCCGGACGTGACGGCCCTGCAGATTGCCAGGATACACCACCCATGGCCGCTCATGCAGCACCCGGCGCGAATGAATATGGCCGAGCGCCCAATAATCCGCCTGCCCGCCCGTCAAATCCCGCAGGCTGCATGGCGCATAATTGTCGTGCCCCGCATCGCCGTCCACGTTCGCATGCAGCACTCCGATGTGATACAGCCCATCGTTATGCCGGACAAAGCCCGGCGTCAAATTGTCCGTCACCGCGGAACGGCCGAACGAGATGCCCGATACCCGCGCAATCGGCTCGCCGTCCCGCGCCCGGACGACGACGCTCTCGACTTCGTCGCTCCCGAATACTTTTACCGTATCCGGCCAGCGCAGCTTCGCGCTGTAACCGTCGTGCAGCGGATCGTGATTTCCATGAACGACAAAGGCGGGCACCCCGTGTCCCGCCAACGTTTCCAAAGCTTGTTGAAACCGCAGCTGAGCGCGCAGCGAACGGTCTTTCGCATCGTAGATGTCGCCGCTGACGACGACAAAATCCGCCTGCTCGCGAACCGCCAGGTCAACGAGCCGGTCGAGCGCCGTGAACGTCGATGCCTTCACCCGCTCCCTTAGCCCGTCCGGCAGACCGGACAATCCCCGAAACGGACTGTCCAGGTGCAGGTCGGCCGCATGAATAAACCGAAACCCCCGCGTCATTTCCGAATCCTCCGTCCTTGTCCCGTTAGCTTGGCGTTGCCTTGAATCACAGGCCCGGCAGCCGGGCGATCCCGCAGGACCGCCCGCACTCCGGCCTAAGCCCTACTCCGCCGGCGGCGACTTGCGGTACGTCCGGTAGACGTTTCTGAGCTGCTGGACGACGCGGGTCATCGAGTACGTCTTGAGCGCCTTCTCCAGCGCCACACGCGACAGCTGATACCGGTACATCGGATCCCCGATCACCTTCTCCAGCGCCGTGGCCAGCGCTTGCACGTCATCGACCGGAACCAGCAAGCCGTTGCTGCCGTGCTCGATCTGCTCGGCAATGCCGCCGACGTTCGTGCCGACAACGGCCAGACCGCAGAGCGCCGCCTCCGCAAACACCGAACCGAACGCTTCCGCCCGCGAAGGCAGGACAAAAACGTCAAAAAACGGCATAAAGTCTTCCGGGTGAAGCATATAGCCGTAAAAAATCGTTTCCTCGTATATCCCGAGCCGCTGCGCGAGCTCCTCCAGCTCCGCACGGATCGGCCCGTCGCCGATCAGATGCAGCACGAACGGCAGCCCCCGGCGTTTCAGCTCCGCGCAAGCATGCAGCAGCGTATCGAGCCCTTTGGCAGGCACCAGCCGGCAAACGGAGATCAGCTGCGGCACTTGATTTTCGTGATGGACCGGGCGAAACCGCTTCTCGTCGAAGCCGTTCGGGATGACCCCGATCCGCTCCGGCTCCTGCACGTACTCGGACAAGTAATGCTTGAACGAGTTGGACACCGTAATCAGCTGGTCCGCCTTTTCCTCCAGCTCGCGGTAAAGCGAGGTCAGAAAGGCATGCTCCGGGCCTTCTGCCGAAATTTTGCCGTTCAGCACAAGCTCGCGCTCATAGCTGGAGTGGACCGTCATGATCAGCGGCGTGTCCGGAAACAGCTGCTTCATGACCAGGCCCGCAATCGGATGGTGGGCGTGGATCAAATCGTACGCCGATTGGATCCGCAGCTTCGTCCACCAGATATAATCCTTCATCGTCTGTATGTATTTATCGACCACCGGATGGCCGGCATACGGCTCCCAGTCGAACGTAGAGAAACGAATTTCTCCGGCGCCTTTGCCGCGCACCCGCTTGGGCAGCGAAAAAAGCTCCATCTCCCAGCCCCGCTTGTTGAAGCGGTCAAGCATGAAAGGAACCATGGAAGAAACCCCGCCAGGCTGTTCCGGCGGAAAAAATAACGCTTGAAGAATACGCATCCTACCCACCTCGGCCTCTCCCGTTGTTCGCGAAACGCCAGGGCGCTTCGTCACTACCATCCTAACAGTTCCGGAATGCGACGACAAGACTTCCCAAAACGAATATATGTTTGGTATAATCAGTACCATGCACCCGTTGACAAAGTGAGGCTTTCGCGCGTTTCATGAACAATCAGACGATTTGGGATTTGATCTTCGGACCGACCGGTTCGATCTTTATTCACTCGATGCTGCTCGTCATCATTCTGCTGACGTTCCTCGTCTCATTCCGGCTGCTGCTGACCCGCCGCAAGATCGGTTATTTATCCATGGTCATTGCGCTTTTTATCCTGTTCGTCCAACACGCCCAGCTCATTGGAAAAACCTTGGCTCACGACCTCACCCCCGTCCAGGAATTTACCGCTCTGCTGATCAAGCTGCTTGCCTTCGTCATGTTCAACATCGGCATTTACCAGCTCTATAACACAACCCGCAAGCGGGATTTCGCCGTCTTCACCTTCTTTCTCCTGATGACCGCCGCCGTCTCGGTGACGTACTGGTTTGCACCGGCCTGGCTTCAGGGCAGCGAGGATCAGTCCAAATTGCTTCGTCCGCTCGGCATGGAGCTGTACTTGTTTTTGCTGCTGTTTTTGAGCTTCCTGCTCGTGAACTCCCGCATCGGACAAAACGGAAAGTATCAGCTGATGCTGACCGTTTATTTTACGACCCACACGATACATATGGCTAACGTATATTTATTTGACAGCAAGCAGAACATCCTGAAATTTCTGGAGCAGACGATTCCGTTCGTTTTTCACATCGTTCTGTTCCTGTTTATTTTCGAGCGGGTCATCGAGATCATGCAGGCCATTTACAACTCCTCCATCACCGACGGGCTTACGAAGCTGTACAACCGGAAGTATTTCTGCAACCGCGTCGCTCAATATGTGCAGCAGCGGGCGCCGGTATCGGTCATTTTCAGCGATATCGACAACTTCAAGAAGCTCAACGATACGAAAGGCCACCATATGGGGGATCAGGTGCTGAAGCAAGTAGCCCAGATTGTACAGGAAGAAACGGAGGATTCCGGAATTTGCGGACGCTATGGCGGGGAAGAAATGGTCGTGCTGGTTACGGACCCGGAAGTCGATGCCGCGGGCTTGTCGGAGCGTATCCGAAGCCGGGTGGAGACGGAGACCATCGTGACGGTAAGCATGGGCTACAGTTTACTCAAAAAAGGGGTAAGTGCGGAGGAATTGATCAAGCAGGCGGATGAAGCGATGTACCGGGCCAAGACGACCGGCAAAAACAAAGTCGTCGGCTTCTAAGCCGACGCCGGTCCGTACGCTCTCGGAAGAAAGGCGGGAAGCCGGCTTCCCGCTTCTGTCGCAGGTCTATTCGATGGTGAACAATTCCTCCAGAGGCTGCTCCAAAAGATCGCTTAGCTTCTTCGCCGTGCCCGGGCCGACAGCCTTGACCGATCGTTCCAGCAAGCTGATATAAGCATAGCTCAAGCCCGAGAGCTGGGCCAGGTCCCGCTGTGTCATTCCTTTCACGATCCGGGCTCGTACGATCGCATTCGTTTTGGCTTTAATTTTCATTCTGCGGTCCTCCCCCCTTGCTGAACAAAAACTCACTACCATTATACATCAAATTAATTTACTTTTGCAACCAGTTATGTTTACTATTGTTAAATTAACTTTATTTGTGCTTTCTGTTTTTTACTGTTAATACATGGATATTCACCGTTATTTACCTGGCCTGTTTTTCTTGTTTTTTCTGCTTTTTCTGCCCTCCTGCAACTTTAGGAATTTACATAATAGTTACGTTTAACTGTATTTTAGGGATGATGCAATTCCGAACAATCAAATGACAGGCCAACTTAGTCCCAATGCTCATAATATGGAAAAAAGAGTTGGTATGGCATGAACTCCCTGCTGATGCGCGGAAACTGCATTATCGTTTGGGGGTCAAGCCTTCATCAAAGGCGGAACCTTGTTGAATAAGGCGATAAACAGACAAGGCCTCATGTACCAGAATGCCGATGATCCCACGGTAAACGCGTTCGCGGCAGGGGTTTTGGTCATCGTAGGCGCGGGAGTTTATAACTATGCGGCCGTAGTTCATACTGCGGCGGCAGGCATTCAGGTGGTGGCGGGATTTGCTTATTGGGTTTATAACAAAGTAAAATTTTGGCCTAAAGAGGAAATGACTGCCTCTTCTCAGCTTGAAAAAGAATTATTTGTAAATAAAGTTATTGACAGACTTTCTAGTTATCGGTAAGTTAAACGTAACAGTTTAAAATCCGTGGTCTGCCGGGATCGGGGGCATTTCCGTATGCTCCCCGATCTTGCTGTTGTTTTTTCTGTGCAGGGAAATGCAGGCGAAAACATAAGGGAGGGAACCAGATGCGTTTTGAACCCCAAAGGGACACAGCGTTTGCGTTCATGATGGGCCTCGTTGTTCTGCTTCTGCTGGCCGTTATCGTTGCCATTTGGTTTGCTCCAGCGACGCTTGGAGAAAAAATTCCGTTGATTTTGGTTGTTATGGTGTTGGAAACGTTTTTCTTGCTGGTTTGGTATAATACCTATTACGTCATAACAGACACGCATGTCATTATTGTGCTCGGTATTTTTAAAAGTAAAATTCCGCTGGACTCGATCACGTCCGTAACAAGAACAAAAACGCTGCTGGCGGGACCGGCCTTTTCCACGAACCGGCTCAGTATCCAATATAACAACGGAATGAGCTTTGCGCACGCTGCGCCAAAAGACCGGGAAGCGTTTGTATCCGCGCTGCGAGCGCACTTTTCGGACCGCATCCCGATTAAGCTGGATTAAGCCGGAGATGCAAACCAATTTAAGCTAAATCCAAGTATGAAGTCTTCAGGTGTCGAACTGAAGATTTCTTTTTTTATTAGACTTTCCACATTTTCGGCATTCCTTTCAGTTGAAACTTTTTCTTTATTTGCTTTGATGCTATTATAAAATTTATGGGGATTGGCTAAAAAAAACCACTACCCATACATACATCATTTCTAATTTACTTTTTCTATCGTTTATGTTTACTTTTATTAAATTAACTTTATTTGTACTTCCTATTTTTAACTGTTAATATATAGATATTCACCGTGATTTACTTATTCTGTTTCTTGCTTTGCCATTATTTCAATAATGTGGGTGTGTGCGATGGATTTCTACGATCAATTACGAGATATGCGCAAATTGAAAGGGTTCACCATCCGTGAGCTGGCGGACCGCTCCGGCGTATCGGCGGCCTATATTTCCCAGCTGGAGAACGGCAATCGCGGGGTCCCCTCGCCCGACGTGCTCATGAAGCTGTCGGAGGGATTGAACATTCCTTATACCGAGCTGATGCAAATCGCGGGCTACCTGGAGAAAACATCCTCCGACAAGGAGGAAGGAAGCTATATGAAGCCGCGGGTGAACCTGCGCCGTTTTTTGCGCGAGAACGACCTCATCTTCGACGGAATCGAGCTGACCGACCTGGATAAGGAATGGATTGAGCGGATGCTGACCGTCATGTTCTGGAAAGAAAAGCAGCTTCACGGCAAAGACGAGCAGACGGCGGAAAGCCCCGGGGAAGCGGTGGAATTTTCGTACGAGCCGAAATGAAACGCAGGAGGATCCGGCTCCCGGCAGCTTCGGGGGAACCGGACTTTTTTTTTCGGGAAAGAGAGGCAAGGACCGCTGCCATCACGCAGGCGGTCCTTGCGTTGTTTCACGACGCGGATGCAATAGGCAGGCGCTTGCCGGATACGATCGTTGATACCGCGGCTTTAGTCATCAGCGTATCTGTTCCGTTGACTTCGATCAGGATCGTGTACCGGTCCTTCGATTTCAAGTGCCTTGCATTTGACCCCGTTCTATCGTATCGCAACCGAATCTATTACTCTATTGCCTGGATGGATAAGCTCATGTAAACTATAAATAGAAAGTATCACGTTCCGCCAACATGCGTATACTGAAAAAGGAATGCGGATGCCGCAAACATCCGCATTCCCGCACAATAGCCGCTTCTCAGGGCGGTAGGCTTAGACAAATCGTATAAGGATCAAGAAAGGACCGCTGCTTTGACCGAGGGCGGTCTATTTCTTTTTGTTAAGGTACGTCAGCAAAGCCAGGATGAACATGCCGAACCCGAACATCAAGGTTAGTGCTTGGTATACCTCCATAGGCCATCACCTCCTTTCCAGGAGGCTAGCCGACCGCCCCAAAAGCCATTCTATCGTGGTTTTTCCATTGTAACATATTATTCCATCGAACCCAAAGTAAGCTTGTCCAATCGTAAAACCAAGCGGCCTACGGGACCGAACGGTACGGACTGCGGGACGCCGACTTCCCCTATCCCGCGCATTAGCCTACGGAATTTCAGGCTCCGCGGATTCGAACCGGGAAATATTGCAAACAGCCGCCGGATCGTTTATGATTGACATTACAGCAGGTCAAAAAAAGAGGTGATCGCTTGTCTCCGCGAACGAAAGAACAGAACGAAGAAATCCGGCTTCTCCGGATAAAGCAAATTATGCAAGCCGCGGCCGAGGTATACTTGGAGCAGGGCATTACGATGGAAATGCGCGACGTCGCAAGCAAAGCGAATCTGGGCTACGGCACCGTATACCATTATTACAAAAACAAGCACGCCCTGCTCGACGACCTGCTGTGGCAGGCGTTCCACGAAGCCAGGCAGGCGACCGAGGAAGCGTTCGGCGCTCCGCAGCCCCCCGGCCAGCAGCTTCGCCGGTACGGCACACTCCTGCTGCGGCAATGGTTTCACGACCGGTCGGTTTATATTTTGTACAAGATGATCTGGGAAAACTTTCAGCAGGTCCCGGGCGGCCGCTTTCAGAAGCTGTACGATCGGTTCCAGATGGAGCTGTACCGTCCGCTTGTGTCGGCGGTTGAAAAGCTCGGGGTCCAGGAGCCCGAGAAACGGGCGAATCTGCTGCTCGGCTCCATGATCGGCTGCGCCGGTTTATGGATTCATCACGGCCACGAGGAGCCGGATACCGACGATATCGCCGATTCGTTAGTCCGGAGTATCGAAAAAGAAAGGACATGGATCCGATGATTATTTTGAAAACCAAGCAAGAAATTGAACGCATCAGGCAAGCCGGCCAGCTGGTGGCCGCTTGTCACCGGGAAATTGCCAAGCTGGTGCAGCCCGGCATAACGACGCTCGAAATCGAGGATCTCGTCGATACGATGATCACAAAAGCTGGTGGCAGACCTTTTACCAAAGGCTACAAAGGGTATAAGTACGCCACCTGCGCATCCGTTAACGACGTGATCGCCCACGGGTTCCCCAGCCGCACGCCTCTTCGGGAAGGCGACATCGTCACCATCGACATCGTCGCGGAAGTCGACGGCTGGCTGGGCGATTCCGCCTGGTGCTACGCGGTGGGCTCCATCTCCGACGAAGCCCGGCGGCTGATGGACGTAACCAAGCAATGCCTCGACCTCGGCATCGCCCAAGCCTTCGCCGGCAACCGTCTCGGGGACATTACGCACGCGATTCAATTCCATGCGGAGCGGAACGGCTACTCCGTCGTGCGCGACCTGCTTGCCCACGGTATCGGCCGGGATCTGCACGAAGAGCCCAACTACGTACATGTCGGCCTGCCTGGCAGAGGCGTACGCCTGAAGGAAGGCATGGTGTTTACGATCGAGCCGATGATCAATGCCGGTACGCACCATATGTACGTCGAAGCGGACGGCTGGACGGCCCGAACGGCTGACGGACGGCTATCCGCCCAATACGAGCATACGATCGCCATCACCGAAAACGGTCCGCTGCTGCTCACCGACCAAGGTACGGCTCACTGAAGCTGCAGTCCCTGGATTCCCGCTCAATTATACTTCAGCCCTTTGTCCGCAGCCTTCTGCCGGGCGAAGGGCCTCTTTGTGCATCAACGATTTCGTCAATTCCGGCCCGACCTCCCCGCCTGACGCCCCTTGACCGACTTCGTTTTTCTTCCTTACCCAGGACCGCAGCCCCCAAAAAACTCATCCGCTTTACGATTCATCACTTTTCGACAAAACGAGGGGGACCATTCGCCCCGAAAGCTAAGTCTAAAGAACCTTTTATGCTTTAGAAGGAAAATTTTTACTTAAAAGGGTATTGAAAAAAATTAAAATTGTATTAATATAATTATCAAGTAGTCCACATTGGAATATTTTACCTGATGTTTCAATGAACTACGATATGCCTCTACGATTTTACCTGAAAAGAATTGACCACTGATGAAAGAGGTGATGCTTTTAACGGAAAACCCGTATCGATCACCCGACGCCCCGACTCCAGTTGTTCACACCTCATGCTTCCACTCGATTTATCCTGCCTTACCTCCAGATTTTCGCTTCTGTAGCAATCACCTTCGACGAGACCCGCTTAACGGCCTTTGGTTCGCAACCCGCCAACGGCTAAATCAGTTCCAAATCCATTCTAATCCGATTGGAAAACAAATGAAAAAGGAGAGATGACGTTTATGTTAAAAGTATGGGCATCGATTATTACAGGAGCTTTTTTGCTTGGGAGCGTGCAAGGCGTGCAAGCGGCTCCTCAAGATCAGGCCGCTCCCTTCGGAGGATTTGCCCCTAAATTGATTACGGGGGAAAACTGGAGTGCGCCGCAAGGAGTTTCGGGAGAGGAAAAAATTTGGAAGTATCTCGAGTCCAAACAGGAAGAGTTCCAGATCGGCAAAGTCGTCGATCTAAAAACCCAACTGAAAATCATCGAACAGACGACCGACGAGAATACGGGAACCACGCATTACCGTCTGCAGCAGTACGTGGGAGGCGTCCCCGTTTACGGCGGCATACAGACGATTCACGTCAACAAAGAAGGACAAGTCACCTCGCTGTTCGGCAGCCTGCTTCCCGATCAGCAGCAGCAAGTTTCGAAAAGCTTGACTTCGCAAATCAGCGAAGCGCAAGCCATCGCCGTTGCCCAGAAAGATACCGAAGCCGCCGTCGGCAAGCTGGGTGAACCGCAAAAGACGCCAAAGGCGGATCTGCACGTTTATTTGCACAACGGACAGCCGGTCCTCGCTTATGTGACGGAGGTTAACGTTCTCGAACCCGAGGCAATCCGTACGCGCTACTTCATCAGCGCCGAAGACGGCAGCATATTATTCAAGTACGACATCCTCGCTCACGCTACGGGTACCGGAAAAGGCGTGCTTGGAGATACGAAAACGTTTACGACCACGCAATCCGGCTCCTCCTACCAACTGAAGGATACGACGCGCGGACAAGGTATCGTCACTTACAGCGCAGGCAACCGGACATCCCTGCCGGGAACGCTGCTCACCAGCAGCAGCAATATTTGGAACGACGGCGCGGCCGTCGATGCGCATGCCTACACCGCCAAAGTATACGACTACTATAAAAATAAATTCGGCCGCAACAGCATTGACGGCAGAGGCTTCCAGCTTAAATCGACCGTGCACTACTCCTCCAGATACAACAACGCCTTCTGGAACGGCGTGCAAATGGTGTACGGAGACGGAGACGGCGTAACCTTCATTCCGTTCTCCGCAGATCCGGACGTCATCGGCCATGAATTGACCCACGGCGTTACGGAACATACGGCCGGTCTGGAATATTACGGCGAATCCGGGGCGCTGAACGAATCGATCTCCGATATTATCGGCAACGCGATTGACGGCAAAAACTGGCTGATCGGCGACTTGATTTATACGCCGAATACGCCCGGGGACGCCCTCCGCTCTATGGAGAACCCCAAGCTGTATAACCAGCCCGATCGGTATCAAGACCGCTATACGGGACCTTCCGATAACGGCGGCGTGCATATTAATAGCGGGATCAACAACAAAGCCTTTTACCTGATCGCCCAAGGCGGCACGCACTACGGCGTAACGGTGAACGGGATCGGACGCGATGCGGCTGTACAAATTTTCTATAAAACCCTCATCCATTACCTGACTCCGACCTCGAACTTCTCGGCCATCCGCGCCGCCGCCATTCAAGCGGCAACCGACTTGTACGGGGCGAATTCCGCCCAAGTTAACGCCGTTAAAAAAGCGTACACTGCCGTTGGCGTGAACTAATTATAACGCGCAAGCCAAAGGGCTGCTCCCATTCGCACAGCCGAATGAGGGGGCAGCCCCTGAATTCTTATTGATATGGTATCGGATCGGCCGTTCCCGCTTCGTCGAAGCCCTTTAAGCGCAGGCGGCAGCTGTCGCACACGCCGCACGCTTCCTCCTGCCCGTTGTAGCAGGAGGTCGTCAGATGATACGGTACGCCGAGTCGCATCCCTTCGCGAACAATCTCGGCTTTCGTCCAATGGATGAGCGGCGTTTCGATGCGGATCGGGCCGCCTTCCACGCCGACACGCGTCGCCAGCGCCATCACTTCCTCCACCTTCCGGATAAATTCCGGGCGGCAGTCCGGGTACCCGCTGTAATCAAGCGCATTGACACCGATATAGATCGCTTCTGCTCCGATCGTTTCCGCGTAGGACGTCGCGATCGAGAGGAACAGCAGATTGCGGCCCGGCACGTACGTCACGGGAATATCCGAATCGACCGCTCCGCTCTCGCCGGCCGGCGGAACCTCAATCGATTCATCGGTCAAGGCGCTGCCTCCGAACTCTTTCAAGAAGCCGAGCGCAATCACTTTATGACGGTTCGCCGTCTTGTAAAATTCGGCCACCTGCCGGGCGTTGTCGATCTCGCGCCTTTGGCGCTGCCCGTAATCGAACGTGATCGGGTAAACGTCATACCCGGCGTCCCGAGCAATCCCCATACAGGTTGTGCTGTCCAGCCCCCCGCTCAAAATTACGACTGCTTTTTTCATCGTTCCACCTTCATTCGTATGGTTATACCCCGCGGGCCGCAGGGTCCCAAATGATTTTATGCATCTGCATGTTCAGCTTCACCCGGGACAAGCCGTGCTCCAGCATCAAACCAACCAGCTTGGCCGGAGGCATCGTTTCCCAGACCGGGCTGAACAGCGGCAGCGCGCGGATCGGGTACGCTTCGAGCAGCGCCTTGGCCGCATGAAAATCCCGCTCGCTCCCGATCACGAACTTCAATTCGTCCTGCGGGCGCAGCTTCGCAAGGTTCGCCGTGATCATCCGTTCCTCTTCGCCCGAATCGGGCAGCTTGTAGTCCATAATGTAACGGACAACGGGCGATTCGATCCGCTCCAGAAAAGGCGTCAGGTCGATGGCGCCGTTCGTCTCGATATGCAGATCGTCGTAGCGGCCGGTTGCAACCAGCGCCTCGATGAGCGCCGCGGATTTATCGCCGTACAGGAGCGGCTCGCCCCCGGTCAGACAGACGTGCCGCGAACGGTAACGCCCTGCCTCGGCTGCGATCTCCTCGATCGTCATCGTAAATTCGGCCTCGGCCGGCGGATAGCTGTACTTGGTATCGCACCACGTGCAGCGCAGATTGCAGCCGAATAGCCTTACGAACACGGTCGGAAAACCGGCCCGCGTGCCTTCTCCCTCGACCGTCTCGAAAATCTCCACCATCGGCAGCCGGATCATGCCGGATCATCTCCCATCAATCGTGCCGTGACGGCTGCATAGCTGGTCGGCGTCTCCCACAGGCGGACTTCCTCCAGCCGCACCGCCGGGTACAGCCCTTCGCTTCGCAGCGCGTCCCGCAGCTGCTCGTACATCCAGACGACCATGTTTTCGGCGGTCGTATTCATCGGCGGCAGCACTTCGTTCAGGTAACGGTGATCCAGCCGGTCGATGATGCGCTCTTTGGCAATTCGTTTGATATCCGCAAAATCGATCGTAATGCCCCGGTCGTCGACCTTGCCGCGCATCACGACCTGAAGTTTATACGTATGCCCGTGCAGGCTTTTGCATTTGCCCTCGTAGCAGTGCAAATGATGGGCGCTGTCAAACGTAAATTCCTTGGAGACGAGCACTTCCCTGTCGTGGTATTTCAGCTCGCTCCGCTGAATGTCTTCGCCTAACGTTTGTACTTTTTTCGGAATTTCATAAGTCATTCTATTCACCTCTCCCAAAAGGACCAAACAATTATAGCATGCCGTCTTGGCTTCTCACAATATGGCGAAGCTTGTATAATGTAGGATACCGAAGCCATTAAAGGAGTTCGACATGTCTCTATGATCCGTTTACCCGAAGCTTATATCCAACAAATGCAAATGCAGCTTCGAGAGAGCGCCGAAGCGTTCCTGCGAAGCTATGAACAGCCCCGAACACAAGGCTTGCGAGTGAATCCCGCCAAAATCGATCCGAGCAACGCCGCCCCCGTTATGGAGCGTCTGCGCGGCACGTTCGGGCTGGAACCCGTCCCCTGGTGCAAGACAGGCTTTTATTACCGGGAAGAAACCAAGCCCGGAAAGCATCCTTACCACGCGGCAGGCCTGTACTATATCCAAGAGCCGTCCGCCATGTCCGCGGTTGAGCTGCTGGACCCCAAGCCGGGAGACGCCGTGCTCGACCTCGCCGCCGCGCCGGGCGGCAAATCGACGCATATCGCCGGGAAGCTGGCGGGCCAAGGGCTGCTGATCAGCAATGAAATCCATCCTGTCCGCGCGAAGAGCTTATCCGAAAATATCGAGCGGATGGGCGTCACGAACGCCGTCGTCGTCAGCGCTTCGCCGCAGCAGCTAGCCGAGCGGTTCCCCCGCTTTTTCGATAAAATCATGGTCGACGCTCCCTGCTCGGGAGAAGGCATGTTCCGCAAAGACCCGGAGGCGATCGCCGAATGGTCCCCGGCTCACGTCGAGATGTGCGCGGCGCGGCAGCTCGACATTCTGCAATCGGCGGTGACGATGCTGAAGCCGGGCGGACGGCTCGCCTATTCCACCTGCACGTTCAACGAGCAGGAGAACGAGCGCACCGTTCACGAGCTGCTCCGCGAATATCCGCAGCTGCGGCTCGAACGGACGGAGCGGATATGGCCGCACCTGCACCGCGGCGAAGGGCATTTTGTCGCGATCCTGCAGCTGGAAGGGACGCCGGAGGAGCCGCACGCCGCCATGAAGGGCTTCGCAGCCCCGCGTACGCGTCAAGCGGGGAAAGCGAAGCGCGGCGCCGGACGGCCCGAGGAGGCCGCCATGCGGCTGTTCCGGCGGTTCGCCGAGGAGGCGCTTGCTGCGGAATTCGAGCTTCCGCCGGGCGAACCGGTCTTGTTCGGCGAGCAGCTCTACCTGCTGCCCGCGCCAGCCGGCATCCCGTTCGGAAGCGCGATGCTTCAAGGGCTTAAGACGCTTCGCCCCGGCCTTCACCTCGCCGAGGTGAAGAAAGACCGTGCCGAGCCGGCGCATGCTTTGGCCCTGGCGCTGACGCAAGCCGGCCAAGCCCGGCTTGCGGTCCATCTGACTGCGGGGAGCGGCGAAGCGGAACGTTACCTCCGGGGCGAGACCGTGGACGGTTCCGAAGCGCGCAGCGGCTGGACGCTGATCGCCGTAGACGGCTTCCCGCTCGGCTGGGGCAAGCAATCCGGAACCCAGGTCAAAAACCATTATCCGAAAGGTTTGCGCCGATAGCCACTGCCTCCATTAAATAGCAGCTTTTACGAAAAACAGACTGTCCCCCGCATGGGCGGATTGATCACCCGATCCATCATGGCGAAGGACAGTCTCTTTTATTCGCTTTGACGCGAAAGACCGAACAAAGCGACCCATATAATGACGAAGCCGACCAATTGGTCCGGCGTGACGGCTTGTTCGAAGACAAGCCAGTTGATCAGCAAGCCGACCGCCGGAAAAGACAGCTCCGCCAGCGTCGCATAGGAAGCTTTCGTATCAGTCAATCCCCGGTAGTAAAGCAGCAGGCTCAGCAGCCCCGGAATGAATGCGCCCAGCACCAGATTAACGGCCGCCTCGCCCCAGGCCACCGAATGCGCAGGCGGAACGATCGACATCCCTTCGCCAGCCGACAAAGCCAAAAGCAGCGGCAGCGCCAGCAGGAAACGGAGGGCCGTCACCGTCTCGAACTTCATTTGCCCGAGCACCAGCCTTCCCATCACGGTCGAGCCGCCCCACAACGCAGCCGCCCCGATGGAGAGCAAGCCGCTCCAGGTCGCGATATCGCCCCAATGCCCGATCGGCAGCTTCCAGCCGAACGTCAGCAGATAGGTGCCGAGCAAGGCAAAAATCAAAAGTAGTGAAAAGCGCCTCGGCAAGCTTTCTTTCAGCACGATCCGGGCCAGTATGATCGCAAACAGCGGCTGCAGCTTTTGCAGCAGCAGCACGGCATTCGGATTGCCGTGGGCAAAGGCGGATGTAAACAAAATCGTCGCCAGGGCCGAGCCGCCCCACGAGATGAACAGCAGGGCCATGAGATGGCGCAGCTTCAAGCCCCGCAGTTCCTGCCTGTGCAGCCAGACGACGGGCAAGGCGTAGACGAGCAGCAGCACATGCTCGATCAAAACAATTTGCGTAGAAGTAAACGATTCAAGCAGCAGCTTACGGAATAAAGGATCGACGCCCCATAGCGCCGAGCCGAGCACGACCAGCCATAGTCCGCTCCGTACGCTCGCTTTGGCCGCGGCAGCACGGCCGTTTAATCCGACAGCAGTCACTCTGTCCATATTCAACAACCTCCCGAGGTGTTTGAACAGGACCCTTCGAAAAGAAGTCAGCCCCGCTATCGGTTAAGATAACGGGGCATGTGCAAATAAGCTCACCCTGTGCCGTTTTTTGACAAACGATTCAGACCGGGTTGCCTACTTTGTGACCTTCTCCCATCCGGACTATACCGTCGGCCTTGGAATTGCACCAAGTCAGTCGTCTGTTCCGCTGCGGAAATCGACGAGTCGCGGGCTTAGGCTCCGAACGAGCCTTCACCGCCGGTCGGGATTTTCACCCTGCCCCGAAGGTCCTAATTCAATTAGAAAGCATTTTATCATATGCTTTTCGCTTTCAGCAAGCCTTTATACCATTAATGGACGGTTTCCGTTTCAAACAGCACTTCTTCGAGCAGCCTGTTGTTGTGCATCATGGTCAAGTTGAGGGCGGAGTAATCCTTCTCCTTGTCAAGCTCTTCCATTAGCAAGGTAGCGATAAGCTCCCGGTCGTCGGTGCTGCCGGGCTCGCGGAAATCGATAAAGCCGGTGAGCTGGCGCTCGCTGATATCCACCGTAGCCGTGCCGATCGGAAGGCCGCCCCGGGATTGCTGATAAATTTCGTACGTCAGCACTCCCCTGTCGTCCCGGACAAGCGTAACCGTATAATCCTTGTCGGCGTTGTTTCCGTTATACAAGACCTCGGCGTCTTCCTCCTCCGCCAGCAAATCCTCGTGGGTCAGCTGGATCACTTCAAAAATTTCGTTGTCGAAGCTCATCGCAATTTCGAAGCGGTCCACTTCGTCCTCGTCAAAATCAAGCACCAGCAGATCGGCGGCGATATCCAGCTCGGCTTCGGAAGGTTCGGTCATCCAATAGACCGTTCCCGTCACTTCCTGGTCCTCGATTTGAAGAAACGCCTCGGCAAGGAAATCTTCATTTTTATCGTAAAGATGGTATTCCAGTGCGTCCCCGTCTTCGCCGACTAGCACCAGCTCGAAATCCGCCATGGTATAGTCGTCCCGCTCTTCGGGCGTCTCGTCTTCAAGACGCGTCTCATTATCGATCCAATCCGAGTCGTAATCGAAATCTTCCCCCGTCGAGACGCCTCCGGCGAAAGCTTCTTCCTCCCGATTGGAAGCAATTACATGATCAAAGCTGCTGTAGGTGACCATCACCTCGCACCCTTTGGCCTGCAACGCGTCCAGCAAGGAATCCACATACCGGTGAACCGCCTCGAACACTTCGTCTTTCTCCGCTTCGTCAAGCACTTCTTTCTCCAATTGGAGCGCGCCTGCGATTCGGTCTGATTCACGGAAGACAAGAGATAACGTGCCCACAAACCGATTTTTGAAAATGATGTCGCTGACTTCGCCGCCCGCCGTTCTCAGGTCCGGTCTTAAGCTGACATGCGTCATTCGGGTCTCCTCCAATCAGGTTTCTGCTTTCGCATGAAATGCGGAGTTTCCTGCCCTTATAGCATGTCCTTCCCGAAGGCAAAACTATGCGCGAAGCTCCTTCGAAGGGAGCACGTAACGGCGCAGCGCCTCGTGCACGCCATCGTCGTTATTGGACAGCGTTACGGCATCGGCGGCCTCTTTGACCGCATCCGGCGAGTTGTCCATCGCTATACCAAGCCCGGCAAACCGTATCATATCGATGTCATTGTAATAGTTGCCCATCGCAACGATATTTTCGGGAGCAATATCCCATTGGGCGGCGAGCGCCTGCAGCGCACGTCCCTTGGACACTTCCTTCGACATCACATCGACAAAATGAACCCCGCTGCGCAGCGCATGAACGCTCGGAGGCAGCGATACGCGCTGCAAGTCCCGCTCCACCGCATCCATCTCTTCCTCCGACCCGAACATCGTCAGCTTCACGAGCGGAACGGTCATGCTCAGCACGTCCTCCACCGGCTCGGGAGACACCATGTACTTTTCGTACATCGCCGCTTCCCGCTCGCCCACTTTCTCGACAAACATATCCAGCGCGGTGTTTACGTCAAAATGCACCTGCCGCTCGCGGCAGTAGCGGACGAGCTCCGCAAGCTCTTGTACCTCGAAGCCGAATTGATGCAGCAGCTTCGGACCCGGCGTCTCGACGGTCGCCGCTCCGTTATGCGTGATCAGCACGCCGGTCAGACCGAGACGCTCAAGAACCGGGATCGCATTCGCCGGGCCCCGCCCGGTGCACAATACGATCCGGGCCCCTGCCTCGTGCGCCGTGCGCAGCGAGTCCACCGTATTGTCGGTTACTTCATAATGATCGTTCAAAAGCGTTCCGTCCACGTCAAGCGCAATCAGGCGATAGTTCATTTCTTCTCCGCTCCCTTGTTCTTCTTCTCTTTATAGGTCGTTTTGTTGTACGTTTTCCTGGACTTGCTGGCTTGCCTCGCGTTCTATTCCCCGTGCGCCTGCAGGCTTTGCCGCTCTTCCTCCGTCAATTCCCGCGATTGCCCGAGCGGTAAAGCCGGGTCCAGCTTCAGCGGCCCCATGGATAGCCGTTTCAGATAGGTTACCTGCTTGCCGACGGCTTGAAACATTCGCTTCACCTGGTGAAACTTACCTTCGCGTATCGTTAATTCGACGCGGGATAGCTCGCCCGCTTCGGGATAGCCGCTGTGCAGCACGTTCAGCTCGGCCGGCATCGTGACATAACCGTCGTCGAGGGTAACGCCCCGCGCGAACGCTTCCCGATCGCTTTCGTCCACGGCACCTTTCACTTCGGCATAATACGTTTTCGGAACATGCTTCCGCGGCGAAAGCAGGTTGTGCGCCAGCTTGCCGTCGTTCGTCAGCAGCAGCAGACCTTCGGTATCTTTGTCCAGCCGTCCGACCGGAAATACGTCAAAATGCGAATACCGTTCATCGAGCAAATCGAGCACGGTCCGGTCCCTTGTATCTTCCGTTGCAGACACGACGCCTTGCGGCTTATGCAGCATCAAGTAGACGAATTCGCGGTAAACCACCGTCTCCCCGTCGACCGTAATGCGATCCGACTGGGGATTCACCTGCATCCCGCTGTCCTTCGCCGTTTTGCCGTCCACGCTGACGAGCCCGCGCTTCACGAGCTGTTTGATTTCACTGCGGGTGCCGAAGCCCGTATGCGCCAACAGCTTATCCAGACGTAGCGTTGCTTTCATCGTTAAGTCCACCTCCAACCGGGGGGATATTCGTTCTTTAGCATCCGTCCTGCGCTTTTGCCCAGCCGACGGGACATGCCGCGATTCCCCATAAGACGCCAGAAAGGCCGAATATTCGGCCTCCAGCAAGCCTTCCATTTTTATCCCAATTGTACTTTTGATCATTCAACGCCGCAACGACCCGATCCGGCTTTATTGGATGTCCCTAGTCTACCCATGTATTCCACGCCGATGTCGAAAATCCTTCAATTTTATTGTATGATGAAAGGAGGAAACTTTGCATAAGTAACGAATGTTTTTAGAGTGACCATTTATCTCGGTAGGAAGAGGGGAATCATGAAAAAGTTAGGTATCTTTTTAGCCATTATCGTCGTGCTGTTCGGAGCTCTTTATTTTATCAATCAACAGTCCAATCAGGCTAAATTTGGAAAGTATGCAAACAATGTCTACGGCATCGCGCCGGACAAGCTGAATCCGGCCACGCTGGCGCTTCTGGACGATCCGAACTACCAAAACATCATTTTGCCTGACGCGCTCGACAAGAAGATTGCAAATCAGGAAGAGTTCTATCTGTATTATTTCGGTTCGACCTGCCCGCACTGTAAAGCGACAACACCTGTGCTCATGCCGGTTGCCAAGGAATTCAACATTGACGTCAAGCAATTCAATCTTGAAGAGTTCGGGGACGGATGGCAGAAATATAAGATCGAAGCGACCCCTACGCTGATTTATTACAAAGGCGGCAAAGAAGTCGAACGTCTTGTCGGCCAACAAAAAGCCGAAGCGTTCAAGGCCTTTTTTGAAAAGCATAAACAATAATCCTGCCGGCTGTCGGTGGACGCCAAAGGATACCCCGAAGCAGCGGAGCGCGATCCGCTGTTTCTTTTTTGCTCATTCATCTTTTTTCCAAAGGAGCTGGACAGGCCCCTATGCAACCAAAACAAGCAGGTTTAACCGGAAAGTACATATGGACCGCGGGCGTCATCGTGCTGCTGTCGGTTCTTATCTTTATTAAGTTCGCACGGGATTTGCAGGAAAATCAACTGGAGCGCTTTGACCGGACCTACATCGAATGGATTCAGTCGCATATCGGTCCTGAGCTGACCGTATGGATGAAGGGGATTACCGGGCTCGGATCGTTCCTGACGTTGTTCGTCCTGCTGCTCGTTAGCGTATCTCTGATGGTGTGGCGGAGAAAGAAGTGGGAAGCTCTTTTTTTCTTGGTGGCCGTCACCGGCGGCATGCTGTTCAATCAGCTGCTGAAGCGAATTTTTGAACGGGAGCGGCCTATGCTGCGCCGTATCGTCGAGGAGACCGGATACAGCTTCCCCAGCGGACATTCCATGGCGTCGATCGTCTTTTACGGCATGCTGGCCATGCTCCTCTTGATGTTTGTCAAATCGCCTGTGTGGAAGCTGGCGATCGCCGCAGCGGCCGGCGGTCTCGTTGTCATGATCGGCGTAAGCCGCATTTACTTGGGGGTTCATTATCCGAGCGACGTTGTCGCCGGATTTGCCGCCGGGGCGGCATGGCTTACCGTATGCGGGGTCGGCCTGCAAGCCGTTCTCGCTTCGCGACGCTCTTAAACCGGTACCCCGAGCCGCGGCGTTCCGCACTAATGTTCTTCATGCGGCTCCGGCGGATGCAGCCTCAGCTGTTCCACCAACGCCTCCAGCTCGGCATCCAGAATAAGGATGTCGAGATCATAGAAAGCAAACGGCTGCTCCTCCGTGCGGGCCAGCTTGTCCAAATACGCCCGGCTGTCGTCGCGAAGGCGGCCCAAATCGATCCCAAGCGCGGCCGCCGGATAATGGTCCAATTTATCCAAAGCTGCAGTAAACAGCTTGATCGACCCGCTCGTATTGCCGTTGCGGTAATGGTAAAGGCCCACTGCCACCTGCAGCAGGCCTTGGTACAGCGGATGTCTGCCTTCCTCGAGCCAAAGCTCCTCCATCACTTCGTGACATTCGAAATAGTCCCGCGCCACGTTAAAATAATACAAGAACTCTACATATAAACGATCGTACGACTTCGTCACCGTCTCGCCTCCGTTTCGGTCGCCTCCAGCGGAGGCCCGGTGAATAACAGACTGCTGTCAGGCATTCACCGGACGATTTATGCCAAAGAGTTTTTCTTCGCCCGGTTAACCGCCTGATCCACTTCGTTCGACAGCTTCTTCAGCAGCCAGACGTCGTCCGTATCCCATAGCTCGTTGAAGCGCATCTGAAACTGCGCGGCTTCCCGCACCCGCAGGTGAAAATACAACTCCTGAATGCCGTTCAGCACCTTGGCTACGATGCTCGATTTGTCTTCGAACAGCTTCTGGGCTTCGACGATCTCTTCCCGGATGCTGCTCATCTCCTGATCGAGCTGATAAGCGGCTTCCGCCGCCCGGCTCAGCCGCGCGACGACATCCTCCGGCAAGCTCTCCCGGTATTTATAGTTCAGCGAGTGCTCGATCGTCGCCCAGAAGTTCATCGCCAGCGTCCGCAGCTGAATCTCGGCCAGCACGCGCTTCATGCCGAGCGCCGTTTGGACCCGGTACTCGACTATCATGTGATAGCTGCGGTAGCCGCTCGGTTTTTTGTTGGTAATGTAATCTTTCTCATACAATAGCTTCATATCTTCCCGGGCCCGGATCAACTCGGCCAACCGTTCGATATCCTCGACGAATTGACACATGATTCGAATGCCCGCAATATCTTCGATTCCGGTCTCGAGCTGATCCATGGGAACGTTCAGCCGTTTGGCTTTTTCCAAAATACTGGAAGTTCTCTTGACCCGTCCGGTTACAAATTCGATAGGCGAATATTCGTCCCGGCTTTTGAGCTCCGCGCGCAATGTTTTGAATTTGACTTTTAATTCCTCGACCGCCTGTTCGTAAGGCAGCAGAAATTTTTTCCAATCGCGTCCGTCCATTCCGTCGACCTCCAAATCTTACTTGCCTTGGTGCCCCGATCCGATCGCCTCCGATATATGCGAAAATCCGTTCAGTCGCAGCAAATCGCGAAGTCCGCGGTTAATGCGGCGCAGTACGTCCGGCCCTTCGTAGATCAAGCCGGTGTATACCTCGACCAGACTGGCTCCCGCCCGAATCTTCGCATAGGCGTCCTCGGGCGTGAAAATGCCTCCCGATCCGATAATCGGCAGCTTCCCGTCCGTTAGACGGTATACGGTCCGAATCAGCTCGGTGGAACGCTCCGTCAGCGGACGGCCGCTTAATCCGCCCGTCTCTCCCCGGTTTGCATGACGAAGACCGTCTCTGGCGATCGTCGTATTGGACGCAATGATCCCGGAGACATTGCTCCGTATAATCGTTTCGACCATATACTCGATTTCCTGAGGCTCCAGATCGGGGGCAATCTTCACAAGCACCGGCTTCTCCCGTCCGCCGAAACGGGCATGCTGTTTGCGGATCTCGTCCTTCACGGCCGCAAGCAGACGCGACAGGTCATCCCCATGCTGAAGATTGCGCAAATCCGGCGTGTTCGGCGAGCTGATATTGACGACGAAAAAGTCTCCGTATCCATAAAGCGCTTGAATGCAGGCGCGGTAATCGTCTTCCGCCTGCTCGTTGGGCGTTGTTTTGTTTTTTCCGATGTTGATGGCAAGCGGAATCGTGCGCTGGCCTTGATTGCGCAAATTTCGCTTCATGCCTTCGATTCCGACATTGTTGAAGCCCATCCGGTTAATGAGCGCCTCGTCCTCCGGGAGCCGGAACAGCCGCGGCAGCTCGTTGCCCGCTTGCGGCTTCGGTGTCACCGTGCCGACCTCCATAAAGCCGAAGCCGATATTCGAAAATCCGGGGACCGCTTTCGCATTCTTGTCCAACCCGGCGGCCAAGCCGACCGGATTCGGGAACCGGATTCCCCATAGCTCGCTTTCCAGCTCCGGGTACGCCCGAACGCCCCACATCGCGCGGAGCAGTCTCCGTCCGCCCGGCAGCTTGGCAAACGTATGCAGTCCGTCGATAATGAGATGATGCGCCTTCTCCGGGTCCATCCCGAACAGCACCGGCTTTGCGATTTTTTTGTAAAGCATGCTTCTGTCCTCTCCCCGCACGTGTCTCTTCGTTAGTCTCTTTTGACAGTTTAGCGCTTTACGAAGCAAAAATAAAGGGGACAAGTCACAAAATCCATACCACTTAAAACAATACATTATGTTAAAATATGCTTATATCCTACAAAAAGGCAGGGCTGAGGTCTATGCAAAAAAAGAAAATATCCCCCTATGCGCAGCGGAAAACAAAGGACGAGCCCAATAAGAAGCTGATCCTTTGGGCCGGCTCCATCTTCGGCGCCGTCATTCTGGGCATGATTGTTTTGCTTGTGTTCAACCATTGAGGCTGGCTTGTTAGCGTTTTCTATCCTCACGCAAGAGCTTGGTCTTCCGGCTATGTCGTGAACTAAAAAAATCCCCATCCGGGCAGGTTGAATCTATTCCGAAAGAGTTTACGTCCGCCATTGAAACCCGAAAAAATACCATACACTATAAATCAAAATTTTCGGGTTTCAAGAGCGGCTGTAGGAATATATTCAACCGTATAAAAAGGGGGATTCTTTAACTAATTCCTTCGCCATTGGACGGCCAAGCTCCCTAATTCAACCAGTTGTATTTCTTCCCCGGATTTGTATCTACGCTTCGCGGCGTCACCCCATACGGGGCGGGACTCCGCCATTCTTCCTTGGACAGCGAGCCCTTGCCGATCGTCACGGTCGTTCCGAGCGGCACCAGATCGAACAGTTCCTCCACATCCTCCTTGGCCATGCGGATGCAGCCCAGCGACTCGTCCTTGCCGATACTGGACGGCCGGTTCGTTCCGTGAATCGCGTAATTCGTATCCGACAGCGTCATCCCCCGGCTCCCGAACTCTCCGTTCGATTTCCCGTTCGGATTGCGCACTTTCTCCGAGATCACGAAGCTGCCCTCCGGCGTCCGGTCGGCTCCCAAGCCTACCGGATAATTGCGGACAACAATGTTGCCGCTGACGACCGACAGCCGGTGGGCCTGCTTGTCGATGATAATTTGCATCGGTTCGGTTAACGGCTTGGTCAAGCTGCCCTGTCCCGTTCCGGGCGGCACAGGCTTTGCGTCGGCGGCCGCGGGCTGCCCTTCGGCTTGCTTAAGCCATGCGCTCATCTCCGAAGCCAAGACATCCTTATCCCGGTCAAATGTCTCCTGCATGTAAGGAGTCAGCCCCGGGAGCACGTTGTTCGGATACGCTTCGGTCAGCTGCGAAGCCTGCGCCGGCGCCTGCCCCGTACGGCGTATATAAGCCGCCACGGCGGAGCGCAATACGAGATCCTGCTCCTGCTTCGTCATCCATGCGGCCACTATGCTATCCGCCTTCTGCGGATCGCTTGGCTGGCAGCTGCAGGCAGCCGCGTCATGGTAATTGATCTGCTGCTGCGCCGCATTGGCTTTCGCTTCGACGGAAAGCAGCGTTTCCGGCTTCTTCAGCCAGTTGATCCAAGCGGTCCCGTTGAGCGGAATCCCCCGGGCCAGAATCGCATAACTGCTAATTCTTTCCCGAAGAAGCATCTCTTGCAGCGCCGCCCCGACATTCTCCTGACTCTTCTCGCCGGCCAGGTAGTACACTTTCGTTTCCTGCAGCTCGTTGGATGTCATGCCTTCAGGCAGCACGATGACCGGAGTGCGGGCGCTTTCTTCCGTCTTTTCGAATACACGCTCCAGCTCCGGGGCAAACAACAGACCGGCAAATGCGAGCAGACCGACGGCCATCAGGCGAACGATCCGCTTCCGCCTGTTCTTTTGCCGCTCCGTTCCCCAGCGATGGATCGGCTCGATTTCTTCGGGAGGCAAAGCCACCTTCTGATTCTCATACGCTTCGTAAACTTCTCCGGCCTGCGCATAACAGTACAGCGCTTTTCCCTTTTTCCCCTGCGCCTCATAGTCGCGTCCGAGCAAGTACCACGCCATTTTATTGTTCGGATGCTCTTTAACGTATTTTTTTAAATAAAACGGATCCTGTTTGAAAAAGAGCTGAAGCTGTTCTTCCGAATCCTTCGAATCTTTCGGTTTCACGGGACGCCCTCTCTTTCCGAGTTCCTGCAAACTATATCGGCGGGAGAATCGTTTTTCTTAATACTCTTGAAGAGGTCTGAATCCATATCAGCGAAAAGACCTATCCGGAGAAAAGCGAGCTAAGAGCTTTCCTCCGAATAGGTCTTTTGTCGAAAAATAAAACGACTTCGATTATTTCGTTTTGCTGCGCAGAATCGCCGTCCGCGTCGCCTCGTCCCATTGAACGTCCATCCCGGTTTCTTCCGCAAAGAAACGCACCGGGACGAAGGTCAGGTTTTGCAAAATGTACGGCTCGACATCCATCGGCTTGATTTTTGCCTCCCGTCCGGGTACCGTATGTTTAAGCCCGGTCTTTCCGATATAGAGCTCGATCGTCTCTTCACCCTTGGCGAGCTGTACGGAGCGGGCCGCTTCGTCGAACGTTACATTATAATCAAGCGCTTCCGCAATCGCCCGGATCGGAACCATCGTTCTTCCGTTCACGATTTCCGGCGCGGCCTCGAACGCGAGCTGCTGCCGGTTCATGACGACTTTGACGCCGCCGTCCTCCGAAAGCTTGTCCGGCAGCCGATACAGACGGACTTCGCGAAGCTTGTTGTTATAGGTGTCGGCCACCAGTACCGATCCGTCCGCACGGACGGCGACATCCATCGGACGGTGGAATGCGGCGCTTCCTTCAATACCGTCGGCTTTTCCGGTTCTTTGGTCGGATGCCCCGGCAATCGTGCGGACTTGCCCGTCCAGCAAGTAACGAATCGCATGGTTATGACTGTCGGCAATAACCAGCCCGCCCTCGTCCGTCAAGGCAAGCCCCGCCGGAAAATTAAATCTCGCTTCCGATACCGCTCCGTCGGCGAAGCCGCCCGGGACGTGAAGCTCTTTATTCGTTGCCTGGCCTCCGCCCGCCAGCGTCGTTACCTTCCCCTGCTGCAAATCGATATACCGGATGCGCTGGTTCCCGGAATCGCTTACGAACAAATTTCCTTTGGCGTCCAGCGCCAGAGCCGTCGGTTCGTTAAATTTGGCGCTTTTCAAATCCCCGTCGGCAAAATCGCCCGCAGGCGACACTTGTCCGGGAAACAGCTCTGCGACGCGGGTCGACAAAGCGTTCAGCGTCTTGACTTCGCCCGCAGGCGATATGCTTCGGATCGCATGATTCAGCGAGTCCGCTACGTACAAGGTACCGTCCGCCGCGACGGCCACGTCCGTCGGACGATAAAATAAAGCGTCGTTCCCTTTGCCGTCCTTTCTACCCAGCAGCCCGTTGCCGGCGACCGTGCTGACCTGACCGGCGGCATCAATTTTACGGATCGCATGGTTTCCCGAATCGGCTACGTATACATTGCCGCTGGCATCGGCCGCAAGCCCTTGCGGCTCGCTGAAAAGCGAGGAATCGCTTTGGCCGTCCAGCAAAGCGCCGACGGGGAAGCCCTTGTCATCCTGCTTATAAGCCGCTCCGGCAAAAGTATCAACCGTTCCCTGCGACAGCTTGCGGATCCTCTGGTTTCGGGAATCCGAAACCAGTACCGTACCGTCCTTCAGCACAGCCAATCCTCCCGGCATCCGGAAGGATGCTGATGCGCCCGCTCCGTCCGCGCTCCCCAGGCCGCCGTTTCCGGCCAATGTCTCTGTCTCCGTTAACAGCTGCCCGCTTTCGCCCCGCAAGGCATCCTGCGACCAGGCGGCGGCTTGCGCGCCCGATGCGCCAATCACGGCGAACATAAGAAGCGACACGGCAATTCGTTTCGTTGCTTTCTTCATGGCTTGCTCCTTCCCGTATCCAAACCTTACTTCGTGCCAACGCTAATCGATTGAATGTCTCTGCTTTCGTATACCGTATTCCCTTGTTTATCGATGATTTTGACATAGCCCAAGTCGACTTTGGCGGAACCCGCCGCCGAATCGACAATCGTTAAAGGCACGTTGACAAGCAAAGCATCTCCATTCAATTGAATAGGCTTTATCTCGCCGGAGCCCTGCGTTTCGAAAGCTGTCGCCGCATAGATCAATTCGCTCCGGGCTGCGTCGCTTGCCTGACGCAGCGTCTCGGCCGATTGGGAGCCATAGAATACGGTGCCGGGAGCAGGCGTCAGGTCTGCCGGACCTCTGTAATCCAGCGCCGCCTTATCGTAAAGCAGATGCGCTTCGACGGAATAAAACGGCGTAGCAGGCGTAAAGCCTTTCATCGTCAAAGCCAAACCGATGTTCCCGTCCTTGATGCCGCCGGCTTGCGACAACCCCATTCCCAAAATATGAATCGGCGGAATCGAAACCGGTTCGCTTGCCGCGGATTCGCGGGAAGCCAGCGCCGTTAAATTGTAAGTACCGGGCTCCAGTGCCCGAAGCGTAACGATGACCTCGCTGTCCCCCTGCCCGTCTGCGCGTCCGACTTCCTCCGTGCCGTTCAGCACACGGACGGTTGTCCCGGCGGCCGCCTTCAATTTAATCTGCACCGGATTCCGCATCGTCGTTTCCGCTGTCGGGCTGATCAGCACGGGAGCGGAGGGACGATCATCCGTGGAGCCTCCGCCCGAACCGCTGCCGCCGCCGGAATCGACGGGAGGCGAACTCGGACGGGACGATGAATCGGGCGCCGGCAGTTTGGCGTTTTTCCTTTGGCTCTCCTCGAATCTCTTCTTTTCGTCCGCGCTAAGCGCGCTTGAATATTGCTCCGCTGCCTTTTGATCCGCTTCTGCAACGGCTTTTCGGTTCAGGTCCTGCATTCGCTGTCTTTCGGCTTCAATACGATCCAGCAAGGACGCAAGCCTCGCCTGAGTTTCACGCAGTTTTCTTTGCTCCTGCTCGAAGGCTGCGTTTTTGTGCTCCGCCTGTTTCTTCAATTCCTCGACTTCCGGATCGATGCCCGCATGCTTATCCATAGCCGGAGGATTATGAATATCGAGCTTTCTGGAGGCGTCGGCCATATTCGCATTCGCATCATCCACAGCTTTTTGCGTCAGCTTGCCGGCGTCTACGGCCGATTTGGCCAGATGAGACAGAAACCGGTCGAAATTGTTTTGGACGGCTTCCAGATCTGTCGGCGTCGTAATTTTCAGGATCGACTGCCCGTCCGGTTTTCCCACGCCCTTATCCAGATTTTCCTTAAGCTTCGCTTTAATTTTGTCTTGTTCGGTTTGAATATCCCCGATATTCTTGATAAAGCTCGACAGCACTTTTTCATCCGCGGCTTCCGCCAATGCTTTGGGATCCGCATACTCCGCCCGGGTTCTCAGATCGTTGGTCGGTCCCGAGGAATTGAGCTTCACCTGCTGAGCCGGATATACCGACACGATTCCCGCATCCTGCGTTTGCCGGCCGTCCGCAGCCGATCCGGCTTCCGAAGCGGAGACGATTCCCGCCGCCACGGCCATTGTCGTTTCCCCCGTTTTTCCGCTGACGGACGTCATAAAGTTCGTTCCTCTGACGCCCATCACCGCCGTCGGCGTCTCGACCTCGAATTCATCCTCCGAGCCGATCAGCGATCTGACCTTCGCCCATAAACTGCCTGCCCAGGATTTCACTTTCGTTTTTTTGCCGCCGTTTTTTTCAACCAAATCGGATATGTATACTTCGGAATTTTCCCCGATCGTAATCTCGTCCTCGCGGTCCACGACCCGCAGCACGACCGAGGAGGACGGGCCGGTTACGATCGAATCGCCCTGATTCAAATTCAAATCCTGGTACACCGCGTAGGAGCGGGAGCCGCCCGATTTCTTGTACGTTGCCTCTCCCGTTACTTCAACGACAGCCGCCGACCGGGATGATTTCGCATTCGCCGGACCTGCGAGAGCCATGGAGGCTGTCCCTTGAAGCGCCATAGCGAAAACAAGCACCCAAGCCAGAGCCGGCTTCCGCTTCCGTCTATTGAACCGCACTGCGTTCGCCACAACAAAACTCCTCTCCGGAATCAAAAAATCTATTCATATTGTAAAGTGAGACAAGGTATTATTCAATGAAATTTACCAACGAACGCCTTTTTAAGATGGAAATTCCGTATAGAGAACGTCTACTTGACGAAAGAGCCCGGTTCGGCTCCCGAAGCTTGAGCGTCTTTCATTCCCAGCACCTCAAAAAGCTTGAGCGGAGCGCTTTTGCCTTTCATTAACTTCTCCCCGGCGAAACGATAGTCGAAAGCATGCTTCGTCAGCTCGTAAGTCGCTTCGGACACGAGAATCTGATTCGGCTGCGTATTGGATTCGATCCGGGCGGCCGTATTCACGTTATCGCCAATCGCCGTATAGTCGACCCGCAAATAAGACCCGATATTGCCGACCACCACGTCGCCGGTGTTAATGCCGATGCCTACGCTGATCGAGACGCCATATTTTTCCATCACCTCGGCGCGCACTTGCTCCATACCCTTCTGAATTTCGCAGGCGGTTTTGACCGCACAATACGGATGGTTTGGCACATCCAACGGAGCGTTGTACAGGATCATCGCCGCATCCCCGATAAATTTGTCGATGGTGCCGCGGTTTTCAAGAGCCCGCTCCGTGATCAAGTTAAACATCATATTCAAGAAGTCGACCACTTCTTCGGGCTTCAGCTTCTCGGACAGCGAGGTAAACCCGCGGACGTCGAGGAACAGAATGGTAAGCTCCTTGCCGATCCCCCCGAGCTGAATTTCCTGCTCGCTGCTCGCAATCTCTTTAACAAGATCGGGCGAAATATAGCGTCCGAACTGCGTCGTAATATAATTTTTTTGCTTCGTCTCAAAATACGTTTTCATGGACAAATTGCCGAAATAGGCGAGGAGTCCGCAAGCCACCGCATCGACAATGTCCAGATACCGGGAGGATGCGGCGAAATACCCGTACTGTCCGGCGAACAATAGAACGACAACCGCCAGTGCGACAATCGCTCCGCTGATGGCGCGAAGCCGCCAAGTCATCCACCCGAGCAGTAAAACGACCAGAAGCGTAAGCGCGAGCTCCATTCGCTTGTCTACGGGCAGCACGATCTGCTGCTTTAAGATCTGATTTAAAATATTGGCATGCGCATAGATCAGATGCATATGCTTCTCCACCGGGGTAATCCACTCGTCCGAGCCCGGAGCCGTATAGCCGACCAGCACAAGCCGGTCTTTGAACGTCTGAGGCGGCACGCCGCCCTTCAGCACCTTGGCGAACGGAATCGTTTCAAAATCGAATTCCTTCGCATCCCAGCGGATCAGCATTTCCGATTTGGGACGGCCGTCCAATACGGGCAGGTTCAGATACCGGCTTACATCGACTCCTGCGACCTGCGCCATCGCAAGCCCAAACGACGGATATACGCCCTGAGGCGAATTGATCTGCATCCAGTGGGAGCGAATGGCGCCGTCGCTGTCGTAGGCCGCATTGATATGCGATTTTCCGACCGATTGGCGGAATAAGGGAATCGGTTCCATTACCGAACGGGCGACCAGCAGCTCCCCTGCTTTTACTTTCATGGACCGGTCGAATTTATCCTCCAGGTTCGCATGAGACGGGATGACGATGTTGTTGTGTTTGGCCAATTCGTCGGCCAGCGCCCGGTCGCTTTCCGGCTTGTCGCTTTCGGAATATAACTCGATATCGAAGCCGATCGCCTTGACGCCCGCGCTTTCAAGCCGTTGGATCAGCTCCGCGTATAATTTCCGGTCCCACGGATAAGGCCCTACTTCCCGAATGGAGGAGGAATCGATACCGATGATGACGATATCCTCGTGTGGGGCTTGCGTCATGGTTTGCTGCACGTTAAAATCGTATAAGCTGTCGGATAATACCTTCAGAGCTCCGGTCGTCAAAAGTACGATACACAGCAGCACGATCACCGCATTTCCCGCAGCGATCACGCCGGTTTTGCTCCAACCCTTTTTCATGAAAAAGGCCCCCTGTTTCTCTTGCAGTTTCGCTATTCATCTTACCATAAAATCCCGAGTTGAAGTGATTTAATTCAAGTTACGGCAAAAGCAAAAGAGCCCGCTTCCTTGGAGGAAAACAGGCTCTTTGCGCTATGAAGCTATGATCTTCGGAGTATTAGTTAAAAGGAGCGTCTGCGACTTTGATGGAATCGGTCGGGCAGCCGTCCTGAGCATCCTGCAGATCATCGTACAGATCTTCCGGAATTTCGGTTACGCCTTTGTTGCCGTCGCCTTCGTAAATCACTTCCGCGAGACCCTCATCGTCGTAGTCGTAAATGTCCGGTGCCGTCGCTCCACAGGCACCGCAAGCGATACAGGTTTCTTTATCAACCCAAGTGTATTTTGCCATGTCTAATCTTCCTCCCTTGATTGTGTAACCACATCCTAAAATATAATATAAAAGCTTACAAAGTTCAAATAGAAAGTAGCGAACGATATGATACCGCTTCGTTATGGATTCTTCATGCGCGAACGGATAAACTCGGCGACGGATTCTACGGCGTTCGCGGAAAAGCAAGGGATGCCGGGCGCCGCAGCTTCGGCTAACTTCGGATCCGCGCTGATGCAAGCGATCGGAGGCGCAGCGAGCTCCTGCACGATCCGCGCCTGCTCCTCCGTCCGGAATACGGCGATTTTATCATGCGGCTCCCGTTTGAAGCCTTCGATTAGAAGCAGCCCGTAGCTCCCTTTTAACCGCTCGACCGTCTCCTGAAGCGTGACCCGTTTGCGCTCGTATGTTCTTACGGCATCCGGGGACAAGACGACGGAAGCCGAAGCCCCGGATCGAATAAACAAAGTGGAATCCGCTGCGGGAGCTTCCTTATAATGCCCGTGCGCATCGTGTTTTATAACCGCAACCTTGACGCCCCGCTCCTCAAAATATGGAGCCAGCAGCGAAATGATCGTTGTCTTGCCGCTGTCGGAATAGCCGGCAAAGCCTATAATCGTCGTCAATAATCGTCCTCCTCAATTCCCTTTAACCGGAGATGATCCATTTGCAGCGACGTTCCGCGCCTCTTGGTGTTCCGGATGAGCGCGGAAGGATCGTCGCCGAGCATCCCCGCGGTCAAAATCACCCCTTCGCCGTACTTGTCGCGGAGCGCGTCCATCGCCTGATTCAGCTTTTCCTTCACAGGCTGCTTCTGATAGCTGAACAAGTCGAGCTGCACGGCAAGATCTTGCTTGGCTGTCAGGTTCTGCAGCGTCACGCCCAACAAGCGCACCGGGAGCCCTTCCTTCCAATGAGCATCGAACAATTGGCAGGCCGCCCGGTAGAAGTCGTCCGCGCTTTCCGAAGGCTCGGGCAGCTTCGAGGCCCGCGTAATCGTCTTCATATCGGGATCGCGGATCGAGATTTGCACCGTTTCCGCAACAAGCCCCTGCCTGCGCAGACGCCGCCCGACCTGGTCGGACAAATTGAGAAACACCCGGTGAATGTCGGCCCGGTCCGTGTAATTAACAGGCAGGGTCGTCGCATGGCCGATCGATTTGCTTTGTTCTTTATCCGGATTGACCGGCGAGTTATCCTCGCCGTTGGCAGCCCGCTTCAATGCCGGTCCGAGCACGCCGAACCGGTCGCTCAGCAGCCGTTCGTCGGCATTGGCCAATTGGCCGAGCGTATGAATTTGCAGCCGCTTCAGCTTTTCCGCGGTCTTCTTCCCGATGCCGAACAAGCTTGCGCACGGATGCGGCCAAAGCACGGACGGCACGTCCCGTTTGCGAAGCACGGAGATGCCGTTGGGCTTTTTCATGTCCGAAGCCATCTTGGCCAGCAGCTTGTTAGGCGCGACGCCGATCGAGCAAGGCAGAAGAAGCTCCTCGCGGATCCGCTTTTGAATCGTTTCGGCAATCTCGAGCGGGGTCCCGAACATCTTGGAGCCGGTAATATCCACGTAGCATTCGTCGATCGACACCGCTTCGACGAGCGGCGAATATTCGTAGGCAATCTTCATAAACCGCCGGGAAAACTGCCTGTACAAGTCAAAATCGGGACGAATCAAGATTAAGCCCGGGCAAAGCTTGTCCGCTTCCCGCACCAGCATCCCCGTTTTCACTCCGCGCGCCCTCGCTTTATAGGAGCAGGTAACGATAATGCCCTTGCGCAGCTCGACGCTACCGGCTACCGCAATGGGCTTGTCCTTGTATTTGTCGGGTTCCACCGCTTCGTGCACCGAGCAATAGAACGCGTTCATATCGATGTGGAGAATCACTCTGCCGTTCACGGGATAGCCGCTGGCTCCCCCATTTTTCTCAAGCATGGCATCCGCCTCCCGTCCTCTTCATTACAGCATAATTCGCCGGGAGCGCCGGGGTCAAGCCGGGGATATTTTAGGATTAGCCATACCCTTTGTCAGCTACATTGTGCTATAATTATAAATTATACTTTAGCGCAATAAAACGTTTGAGAGAAACAGGAGGATCCATATGGCGGGCACGGTTAAAATTTTCGATACTACACTGAGAGACGGTACTCAGGGCGAAGGCGTCAGCCTCTCCGTCGAAGACAAACTTAAAATCGCCCAAAAACTGGACGCGCTGGGTGTTTCCTATATTGAAGGCGGTTGGCCCGGCAGCAACAACAAAGATATCGAGTTTTTTACGCGCGTCAAAGAATTGAAATTGACGAATGCGAAAATTACGGCCTTCGGCAGCACGCGCCGAAAAGAAACATTGGCGGAAAACGACCCTAACCTGAACCGGATTCTCGAGGTCGGTGTTAAGGCCGCGGCGATCTTCGGCAAATCGTGGGATTTCCAAGTGCATACGGCGATCCAAACGACGCTGGAAGAAAATTTGGCGATGATTTACGATTCCGTCCGCTTCTTGAAGAAAAACGGGCTGGAAGTCATTTACGATGCCGAGCACTTCTTCGACGGCTACAAGAGCAACCCCGAATACGCTCTGGCGACGATTAAGAAGGCCGAGGAAGCCGGCGCCGACTGGATTGCGCTGTGCGACACGAACGGAGGCACGATGCCTCACGAAATTTCGGCCATCGTGACCAAAGTGACCAGCACGATCTCCTGTCCGATCGGCATTCACGCGCACAACGATTGCGAGCTCGGCGTAGCGAACAGCCTGGCCGCCGTTATGGCCGGAGCCAGACAAGTGCAGGGCACGATCAACGGCTACGGGGAGCGCTGCGGCAATGCCAATCTCGTATCGGTCATTCCGAATCTGCAGTTAAAGTTGAAATACGATGTGATCAGCGCCGAGCAATTGGCCAGCCTGTCCGGCGTGGCGCGCTATGTAAGCGAAATCGCCAACATGCATATGCCCGTAAACCAGCCTTATGTCGGCTCCGCGGCTTTCGCGCACAAAGGCGGAATTCACGTGTCGGCGATTTTGCGCGATTCCAGCACGTACGAGCATATCAAGCCCGAGCTGGTCGGCAACAAGCAGCGCGTGCTCGTTTCGGAGCTTGCCGGACAAAGCAATCTTGTATTCAAGACTCAGGAGCTGGGCTTGGATTTCGATACGACGAACCAACAGACCAGACAGCTCATCGAACAAATCAAAGAGATGGAGCATCAAGGCTATCAGTTCGAAGGAGCGGACGCAACGCTGGAGCTTCTGATCCGGGATGCCTACGGCAAGCTGGAGGAAGTATTCACGCTTGACTCGTTTAAAATCATGGTGGCCAAATCCGCCGATCGGCCGGTGCTTTCCGAAGCGATCGTCAAGGTGAACGTGCATGGCAAAACGATCTACAATGCCGCCGAAGGCAACGGTCCGGTGAATGCGCTGGATAATGCGCTGCGCAAATGTCTGGTCGAATATTATCCCGATATCAACAATATGCATTTGTCCGACTATAAAGTACGCGTCTTGGACGAGAAGGACACCACGGCGGCCAAAGTTCGCGTGCTTATTGAATCGACCGATTTCAACAGCACGTGGAGCACCGTCGGCGTATCGGAAAATATTATCGAAGCGAGCTGGCACGCTCTGGTCGACAGCATCCGTTATGCGCTGCTCGGCATGACCCGGGCAGCCGACAAGCCGGAAGAAAGCCGGGAACGCCTCGGACTCGTGAATCATTAAAATAACGATTGCAAACAAGCCGCAATTCTCCAGCCGGAGAACTCGCGGCTTGTTTTTGTGCGTCGGCAAGCTTAACTTGCGATTAACCGTTTAATCTTGTCCTCCAATTGGTCTGGCGGCAGCACATGAATAACTTCCTTCAACCGTCCCTGCCTGTCAATGAGAAAGCTTGTCGGGACGAACAACAGCCGGTAGGCGTCAGCGACCTCCCCGTTCGTATCCAATAAAACCGGAAACGAAAATTCCGCTTGCTTGACGAAGCGCCGCACCGCTCCCAAATCATCTCCTCTGGTCACATTGACGGCATAAAGATCGAATTGCCCCTTGTAACGGTCGTAGACCTGCTTTAAGGCCGGCGCTTCTTCCCGGCACGGTCCGCACCACGACGCCCAGAAATTAACCATCAGCGGCTTATCCCGGGCTCCGCCGACCTGATATTCTCCCCCGTCCAATCCCTTCAAGGTAAACGCTGGCGCAGGTGCTGCCACTTTTAATTCCGGCCGTCCCGCAGCGGAAACCGACGATTCCCGGTTCATCCGGCCATTCTGAACCAGCGCCAGTCCTGCCAAAGCCAACGCAAATCCGAAAATCAGCAAGTTTCGCTTCAAGTGTCTCTCTCCTGTCTATACTCCGGCTGATTACGATTACAGTATTCCCAATTTACCGGAAAACGTTACTGACCGAAAAAGCTTTTCTGGATAAAGCCGGAAGCATGGCGTCTTCCATCGAAGGGTACATTAACTTTACGATTTGCTTATTAGCGGAGGTTGAATATCGTATGGAGAAAGCCAAAACGAAAAAGCTGCGGATCGCGTTCGAAAGCGATATCGATTACTCGGCTGCAACAGATGAGCAAACCGCCGGCGGCGATAAGCCGAATACGGCAGAAACAAGCCGGAAAGGAGTCATCTGGGAGTTTATCGCCATCGCCAGCGTACCGCTCGTATTGGTTCTCGGCAATTCGATGCTGGTTCCCATTTTGCCGGATATGCAGGAGCGTCTCGGGATATCCCAATTCCAGAGCAGCTTGGTGATCACGTTATTTTCCGTCACCGCTGGCCTCGTGATCCCGATTGCCGGGTACTTGTCAGACCGTTTTTCCCGCAAAGCGATTATGATTCCTTCGTTGATCATTTATGGAGGAGCCGGGATTTTGGCGGGCCTTGGCGCCCTGTGGAATTCCTATACCGTGATTATTATCTCGCGGGCGGTTCAAGGGATCGGCGCGGCGGGTACCGCACCTATTGCCATGGCGCTTGCCGGTGATTTGTACAAAGAAGGAATGGAAAGTAAAGCTTTGGGCTTGACGGAAGCCTCGAACGGAGCCGGGAAAGTAGTCAGCCCGATTCTCGGCTCGCTGCTGGCATTAATTGTATGGTATGCCGCTTTTTTTGCTTTCCCGTTCTTTTGCCTGTTATCGTTGCTCGCCGTCATGTTTCTGCTTAAAGAACCTAAGAAGGAGCAGGCGCCGCCCAAGCTCGGCGAGTACCTTCGGAATATCGGCGCGATTTTGAAGCAGAAAGGACGTTGGCTCATCACTTCGTTTTTTGCCGGGTCCATGGCTTTGTTCGTCTTGTTTGGCGTCCTGTTTTATTTGTCGGACATTTTGGAGGTAGCCCCTTATCATATCGACGGAGTGATGAAAGGGCTCGTCCTGGCCATTCCGCTCCTCGGCATGGTGGTCACATCCTATACGACCGGCTCGCTTATCAAAAAGAACGGCACCCTGATGCGCTGGCTTATCAATATCGGCCTGGTTCTTATGACCGTATCGCTTGGACTTTGCATTTTGTTCTATAACAGAAGCATTTATGTCTTTATCGGCCTGCTGACCCTGAGCAGCATTGGGACCGGCTTGCTTCTGCCTTGCTTAAACACGATGATTACCGGCTCCGTCGAGCGGGAGCAGCGGGGCATGATCACGTCGTTATACAGCAGCCTGCGTTTTCTCGGCGTCGCGTTTGGCCCGCCCCTGTTCGGATGGATGATGGACAAGTCGCACCAAATTGTGTTTATTACCGTCACGTCGTTGTCCTTTTTGGCGTTAATTCTTGGCTTCTTCTTCATTAAACCGCAAGGGAAAATCGGCGGGTAATATAGTATAATGGCGCAAAAGAACAATCTTTCGAAAGGCGCCTTGCCGATGAATCCCCTGCAAATTCGAATTGACCGACAGGCATGGTCGGATATGATCGGGCACTGCCTGGAAGCGATGCCCTGCGAAGCGTGCGGCCTCCTGTTGGGCCGTCTGTCTCCGGCAGGCGTTCCTGCGGCCTTACACTATATGCCGGTCTCCAACGCCGCGGCAGATCCGCTGCGCAGCTTCGAGCTGCACCCGCAGGAGCTTGTCCGGGGCTTATACACCGCCGCAGGGAAGCAAGAACTGGTAGGGATCGTTCATTCCCACCCTCGTACCGCTCCGTATCCGTCGGAGCATGATTTGGCTACCTTGTGGCACACGACGCCCAGTCACTGGATCGTTTCGCTGCGCGACCCGTCTTGGCCCGAGGTAAATGCCTTCGCCTACAGGAAAAGACATCGGGATAATTGCAAGCTTGAAGCGATATCGTATGAAATCTTGATGGATTGATTTAATGATGGCTTAAATGCGCATACAACTCCCCTAACGTCTGCACGTCCTTCGACTTGATTTCGCGCATGAGTCCGGCCCATAATCGAGCGGTCATCCGCGCATCCTCCAGCGCGTGGTGGCGCTTCGTCACTTCGACGCCATACAGGTCAAGCAGCGTGTCCAAATCGTACCTTTTCAGCTTCGGGTGAAGCCATTTGGCAATCATCATCGTATCAAGCAGACGGTGGTTCAGGCTGACTTTGGATGTGCGCCAGAGCGCGGCATTCAAAAACGACTTGTCGTGTCCGGAACCGTGAGCGACCAGCACCTTCTGCCGAGCGAATTCCAAGAAACCGCGCAGCGCGTGCAGCAAATCCGGGGCATTGGCCGCCATCCCGTTTGTAATCCCGGTTAATTTTTCGATTTCCTCAGGAATGCTTCTTTTCGGATTGACCAGATTGTAGTAGGTGCTCTCTTCTTGTATTTCGGTTCCTGTGACGGATATGGCCCCAAATGATATAATCTCATCCCCGTTATACGGCGAAAAACCGGTCGTTTCCAAGTCGAAAGCGACCAGTTCCATCGTGCTAAGAGAAATTTCATATAATGACTTTTTGCGCTGCTCCTTCATGATGGATCGGATAAATGCCATCTGCTGCGCGCTTTGCGCATCGAACATCGACGTGATCGCCGGAGTAAGCCCGCCCATTTTGTACAGATGCCACGTTCGGCCGGCCGGCCGCATATCGTTCACTGGCGATCACCTAACCTTTTGTTTGTCTCCTTAAGGATGCATTTTTTGATGTACTTCTGCAAATCCGTTCCGATGCGAAGACACTGCTTCAGCTCCGTCACCCTTTCTTTCGTCAGCTGGCCTGCGGTCAGCTTGCCGCGGGTCGTATACCGCCCGTTCTCCATCTGATAAGGGGTTGTCGACCGCAGCTTCAAAGCCAACACCAGGGCATTCAGCCAATCGTGCCCGATCTCTTCCGAAACGTGTCCGCCGTCGATCAATGCCGTAATTCGCCCCTCGGTAGACGAACGGCGGATTCCCGCTTCCACCGCCAGCAAACGGATTCCATTGACAATCGGGATATAGGCGCCGTACTTGACATCCACTCCACCGGCATCTTCGCCATACCGCTCCTTGATCAGCTGTCCGAATACGCCGATCGATACCTTATGATGCAGCGTATTGCGCAGCATGTGCTCCAGCATGGACGGGCGGGCCGAAGTATACCGGCAAATTTCCTCGACAATCGCGCGGCCTGGCGCTTGATCCCCATACACCGTACGCGCATCGGCTGCAATCAACAAATATCTTACATGCTCCCAATGCGGCTCCTCCATCCAATCGCGGACCATCCGACGGTACTCCTGCAGCGGCTTGCGCCATTGCCCGTTGGTGCAAATAACTTGCCCGTGGCAAGGCGGGTACCCGACCGTTTCCAAGCCTTCCTTAATCCGAGCCGCCAATTCGGCGAAGTAACGAGCCGCCTGAATACGCTCATCCTCCGATGAAGGGTCTGCGTAGATCAGTCCGTTATCTTGATCGCTCCACAACGTCTGCTCTCTCCGCCCTCCGCTTCCGTACAGCAAGAACGCATAAGAAAGCGGAGCGGTTTCCCCCCGTTCCTCCTTCAGCTGCTCCTCGGACAGGGCGATGACGCGGCGGATTAACGCATCGTGGTATTCGTTGACCTCCCGGTTCCATTCCAACGCTTCGGCAAAAAGGAGACGCCGTCCGAACTCCTCGTTGACTTGATCCCGAAGCGCTCTCAGCTTCTGCAAGCTCCGGATCCGGGCCGTTTCCCGTTGAAACTTTTCAAGTGCGAGACGGTCCATGACGACATCCCCCTCAGACTTCTCTATAGTGTAGTAGCTGCGCCGCCATGCGCCGCTTTCTTCATTTGCTCCGGATACCCGTAACTCCCGTGCTCGGACAAATCCAGACCGACGATTTCTTCTTCTTCCGTTACCCGGAGGCCGATCGTTACTTTCATCAGGTACAAAATAACGAAGGAAAGAACCAAGACGAACAGGAAGGCCCCGAAAATGCCAAGCGCTTGCACGCCGAGCTGCTCCAAGCCGCCGCCGTAAAATAATCCGGCTTTCCCCACGCCCACTTTCGCCGCCAGCTCCGGCGTTGCAAAAAATCCGGTCGACAACGTTCCCCAAATGCCCGCGATCCCGTGAACGGAGAAGGCATAGATCGGATCATCGACGCCCGCTTTTTCAAACCATTGCGCCGTGAAAAAGGTCAGAATACCGGAGATTGCCCCGATAATGACGGCATCGCGCGGAGTAACGAAAGCGCAAGCGGCGGTAATGGCAACCAAAGCGGCCAGTACGCCGTTCAGCATGCCGGGAATATCCGCCTTGCCGAAGTACATCCAAGAAACGGCCATGGCCGCTACCGCGCCCGCCGATGCCGCAAGGTTCGTCGTTAATGCGATATAGCCGAAGAAGCCGTCGTTCGTCGCGCTCAGCGTCGAGCCGGGGTTGAAGCCGAACCAGCCGATCCACAAAATAATCACGCCGAGAACCGAGAGAACCTGATTATGTCCGGGAATCAAATTCGGCGTTTTATCCTGATTATATTTGCCGATCCGCGGCTTAAGCAGCAGCGTGGCGACAAGCGCAGCCGTTGCGCCTTGCAAGTGAACGACCGTGGACCCCGCAAAATCCTGCATACCGATTTGGGCGAGCCAGCCGCCGCCCCATACCCAGTGAGCTACGACCGGATAAATGACGACCGTGAACAGGGTGCCGAAGATAAAATAGACCGCCAGCTTGCCGCGCTCGGCAAAACCGCCCCATGCAATCGCAAGCGACACTCCGGCGAACGCCAGTTGAAACAGGAACTTGATGGCAATCGGAACGTCGGACGCGGATAGCGAACCGAACGCCCCTTTGGCCTGTTCCTCCGTCCCGTCTACGAAGAAACCGGTCGTCCCGAAGAAGCTGTTGCCGTCTCCGAATGCAAAGCCGAAGCCAAAAGCCCAGAAGGCAATCGCGCAAAGGCCGAAGGTCAATACGGTCTTGCCTGCGACGTGGCCCGCGTTTTTCATCCGGGTGGAGCCGGCTTCCAGCAGCGCAAAGCCCGCTTGCATGAAGATGACCAGAATCGCGGCCAGCATGACCCATACCGCGTCGATAGCGCCTTGGAGCTGAGCAGGTGTCGGTTCGTCCGCAGCGAATGTCAAGCTTGCAGGGAAAAAAGCTGACATAATAATTGTGGATATGCATAACCTTTTAAACATATCGACCACTTCCTTCTTTTATGTTAGATTTTATAACATATAATGAAATTTATAATGTCATTATATACACAATATTTCATTTTGACAATAAAATTTTCGCTTTTAAACCGACAAATACGAAATAAAACCTGACATAAATCATGAAAAATTCGGATTTTTCATTTCAACTGATGATTTCCATAGTTTTTGCATCATTTAAAATGACACAAAAACTTGAAAAGTGATAAATTGCTAACCATTAAAGCGTCCTTTCCGCTTGATCAAAGTGTAACGTTTGACTGTATGGTTTGGATTCAGTATCATGAATAGAAGAGCACCTATTCCAGTATCTATATAAAAATGAGGTGACACGAGATGGGGAGATGAAGCTTTACAAAATTGGCGAGTTGGCGCGTTTATCGGAAGTCAGTCCCAGAACGATCGATTACTATACGAAGCTCGGGCTGATTCAACCGGAGAAAAGATCGGATACGAATTATCGTTACTACAGCGATGAAACCTTGGCGCGCCTGAAACGTATTGAAATGATGAAGAGGGAGAAGTATACCTTAGAGGAAATCAAGGCTAGCCTGCTGCAATGGAATAAGGTGAGCCAAGACGAAATAGTGACAGATAAGCTGACATCTTTGCAATTGTTGCTTCAGCAGCTTGAGAAGGAAGCGAAGGAAATCGGACCGATGCTCGAGAAGCTGAAGCCGTCGCAATTGAAGAACCTGAACAAAATTCTCACGCAGCCCACAGCTGCATGCATCGAAGCTTTATTGTTGCTGTTAGGTAAAGGCCCTCTTTCCTAATCGAAACGATATTTACAAACGGAGGAATGGATCGATGTTTTTTCACCCTATGGATTTCCTGATTATCATTGCGTTCATACTCTCCCTTGTGGCGCAGTTCCGGGTCAAGGGAACGTTTAACAAATGGTCCGAAGTGCCCGTGCAATCCGGGATGACGGGATACGAAGCGGCCCGCCGGATGCTGGATGCCAACGGATTGCATGACGTTCCGGTCGAGCCGATTCCCGGCGCGCTGACGGATCACTACGATCCGATCGCCCGCACCGTACGGCTGTCGGAGCCGGTTTATTACGAGAGCACCATCTCGGCCGTATCGGTCGCTTGCCACGAAGTCGGCCACGCCATTCAGCATAAGGTGAATTACCCGATGCTGGTGGCCCGCCACCGGATGTTCCCGGTCGTGAACATTGCTTCCGGCATTGCGCCGCTGCTCTTGATCGCAGGCTTTTTGTTCCATTGGACCGGATTGCTTGGCCTGGGTATTATTTTCTTCTCCGCCGCCGTCGCTTTCCAGCTCGTCACGCTGCCGGTGGAGTTTAACGCCAGCAACCGGGCCCGCGATTTGATGGTTGCCGAAGGCTTTATCACCAACGATGAAGAACGGGGCGTAGCCAAGGTGCTTAACGCCGCCGCGCTTACTTATGTAGCTGCTGCGCTGATCTCGCTGCTTGAGCTGATCAAGTATATTATGATTTTCACGAACCGCGAAGATTAAGCCTGCAGCCCTGAATGCGAAAGCCGCCGGACCCGCTCCTTCTTGGAGTGATCCGGCGGCTTTTTCGTGCGATATTAACGCTCCTGCTGCAAAGCGTCCATGGTCGGTTCGAACCACAGATCCCGAAACCTGACCCAACCGAGTGCGTTCAAAGAAACGTTTCTTAAAGAAGGATGGAAAACGGTTCGCTGCGTATGATGGAACAGAAACAAAATGTAAGCCTGATCGGTTACAAGCTGCCGCAGCCGGTTCAAATAGGTGCTGCGCGTGATCGGGGAACCCTCTTGATACAGACGCTCGATGATGAAATCGGTCTGCTGCTTCAACTCGTCCCCCAGATGCATCCGAACGACACAATTGTCCGCGAGAAACAGCTCGATCACCGCAAGCTCGACGTCATGATCCAAGACGTTGCGGTTAAAGGTGAAATGCGAGCTTCGTACCTTTTCCTCCCTTTCCGGCGTTCCCCAGATCGCTTCGTTCAGCTTTACCTTTATGCCAATCTCACCCAGCTGGATTTGCAGGTTCTCTGCGTACTCCTTGTGATGGGACGAATGCACAAGCAGCAGCTCCTCTCCATCATATCCGCTTTCCGCCAGAAGCCGTTTGGCGAGTATCGGATCATACTGCTCGTCCGTATCGCTAGGCTCCCGGGTTTCCTCGTAGAACCACCTGGCGAATGTGACATCACCCGGCGAGCTTGACGGCACCAGAAGTTTTCGGTCGATCCCATGGACGACAGCCCTTCGAAAAGCCAGCTTCTGCTGCGGTCCCGGCATATTTAAATTAAACGTGAAAAAGCTGCAATCCCGCCCGATCGTCTGGATCGTCTGCCAATCTTTGGGCAGTTCTTCCGTTGTATCGCATTGGTGCCGCATCATATAGTTCGGCGGCTGCAGATGACTCGCTTTTCTCGTCAACTCGGGCGTGTACCAAATTTCGATCCGATCCAAATGCGCCCGACGCTCGAAATAACGCGGGAACGCCTCCAAGACCAGCATATTGTCGTCATTTTGGACCACACGGAAAGGTCCGGTTCCGATCGGCATCCGGCGGAACTCATCGCCGAGCTCCTCCACAGCATCCTGCGGAACGATCGAAGCCCGGTCATAGCTCAAATGATGCAGAAATAGCGGATTAGCCCGCCGCAAATGGATGCGTATGGCGTAGCTGCCGATCGGTTCGATGCGCTCCACATCCGCAAACAGCCAGCGAAACGGGGAACCCACTTCTTTGCTGCCATGACGCTCAATCGAATATTTGACGTCCTCCGAGGTCATCTCTCTCCCGTGATGAAAGAATACCCCTTTGCGCAAATAAAACGTCCATTCCTTGCCGTTGTTCCCGTTGGTCCAGTAGTGGGCGAGCCCGCCCTCGATTTTGCCGGTCTTCGTATTCATTCGGACAAGAACGTCGAAAATTTGCTGTACCATATGACACTCTACGACAAACGTGATGAAAGCCGGGTCCAAGCAAGCAATCCGCTTGGAATAGGGCAGCCGCAGCGTATCCGTCAGCGTATCGTTCTTCACCTCGGGCCGATAGCCGAAATGAGAATCCAGCCAATAAACGAACTGGTCCTTGAGCGCAGGCAAAGCGGAATGCTCCTCCAGGTAAGCGAACGCCTGCTGTATGTCGCCTTTCTTAACCAATGCTTGAGCGGCTTCCAGCGCGATCGTTTCGCTTTTGGCCAAAAATACAATTTTGGAACGATGCCCCCGCCCGCGTCCGGGAATCCAGCGAATCCAACCGCCTTCCTCCATCCGTTTCAATACCAAGTTGACGTTGCGGGACGTGCACTGAAAAATTTCCGTCAGCTCCGTCAACGTAATCTCAATTTCCGCCTGTTCCTTAACCTCCGCAAATTGCTTGCGCAAGCGCAAATAGTAGAAGTCGATCATTCTGTAAACGCCTCCCCGTCGGTCCATGCGTCCATAAAAGATGAAAGAAATAAAGTATATGCTACACTTTTTATTCATCTTTCGCAAGGTATAATGAAACCAGAAGCCGCAAGCAAGCAAAAATAAAGGCTTCCCCAGGAGGAGAGACACCATGTTGAACCCGTTCGAACTTGAAATGCAAATGCTGGAGCAGGCGAAAGAGACCGAAAAAAAAGCAAGCGGCTCCCGGTTTCCCCGTGTGCCGCTTATGGACTGGCTGGTTGGCGTCACCGCGCTCGGCGCAATGTTCGCTTGATCCCGGGGCTGCGCCGATGAAGACGCAATTAAGCCCGGGCGGTCTTTTTCTCGAAGAAGTCGAGCAAAAATTTGCGGAATACTTCCGCCACGGGCGGAAGCTTTTCGCCGTTCCGGCGAATGAGCCCGATGCTGCGCGTAACGACCGGTTCCGTAATGCGTACTTTGGCCGGCTGAAGCTCGTTTATTTCCTTCAAAGCCATCTCCGGCAGCAGGCTGACGCCCATACCTGCCGCAACCAGCCCGCGAATCGTATCCGTTTCTTCCCCCTCGAATCCGATTTTGGGCGTAAAGCCCGCCTTCGCACAAGCTTCCAGCACGATCGCACGCAGCGAATACTCTTCGCTGAACATGACGAACGATTCGCTGCGGAGCTGTTCCAGCTTGATCGATTCGTTTTCCGCTAACGCATGGCCTTCCGGGACGATGGCAAAGAGCTCTTCCTGCAGGAGCAGCTCCCCGACAACGTGATTGTGCTTCTCCGGAAAAGGTGAAATGAAAGCCAGATCGATTTCTCCTTTCATGACGTCGCGGATCAAGCTGTTATAAGTTCCTTGACGCAAGCGGAACTTGACGTTCGGGTAATTTTTGCGAAAGCTGGCGACGACCGTGGGCAGCAGGTTAATCCCGAGACTATGGGGAAAACCGATCCGAATTTCGCCCCGCTCCGGGTCGAGAAACTCGTGGACCTCATCTACCGCGCGGTCCAGATCGGTCAGAATTTCCTCCACGCGGCACAAAAACAGCTTTCCGACCGAAGTCAGCTGCAGATTGCGGCCCTTCTGCACAAACAATTGTACGCCAAGCTCTTCTTCCAATTGGTGGATTTGACGGCTGACCGCCGATTGCGCCACATGCATTTCCTCCGCTGCCTGGGTTACGTGCTGTTTGCGCGCCACTTTTACAAAATACTGCAGCTGTCTAAGTTCCAAAGCTCTTCCTTCCCCCTGTTTATGTTAAAGTTCTGCACTCCTATTGGACAAGTTCTCTTATAAAAGATTATAATATATTTTGGTGAAATACCAATCATTCTCAAACATTGAAGGAGGCCCATGTACTCATGGCAAAAGCGGCATTCAAAGGCAACCCGATTACCCTCATCGGAACGGAAGTTAAGCCAGGCGATAAAGCTCCCGATTTCACAGTAAACAAAAACCTGCTCGAAACCGCTTCGCTTGCCGATTATGCCGGCAAAGTGAAGCTGATCAGCGTGGTGCCTTCTTTGGACACCGGCGTATGCGATGCGCAAACCCGCCGTTTCAACGAAGAAGCAGCCAAGCTCGGCGACAATGTCGTTGTACTGACGATCAGCGTGGATCTTCCGTTCGCGCAATCCCGTTGGTGCGGCGCTGCGGGTATCGATAAAGTCGTAACGCTGTCCGACTATAAAAACCGCTCGTTCGGCAAAGCATACGGCGTGCTGATTGACGAGCTGCAATTGCTGATGAGATCCATCTTCGTCATCGATGCGAACGATACCGTTCAATACGTGGAATACCTCGGCGAAATGACGGAGCATCCGAACTACGAAGCAGCGATCGAAGCGGTGAAAAAGCTCGTTTAATCCCGTTTTCGACCGTCAGCGACGACACATAAAAAAACAGCGGGCAGCCATGGAGCTCCTCGCTGTTTTTTTTAATCGTTTGTTTTATAAGCGGCCAGCCGCTTGTCGATGTGCCTATATATATCAAGGATCGTTCTGTAATTCGAACCGAGATCTCCGAGAGAGCCGCGGGAGGCCGAATAGATATCGATCGCCGTCTTGAGCGGGTTAATGCCGAACATCGTCAGGGTAATATCCTGCGTTCGGCCGGTAATGGTACGCCGTTCCACTACGATTTCGCCGACGTTCTTGACTTCGTGGAGAAGTTTGTAGCCGCTTAGCTTCTTGAACATATTCACGACTTCGTCCCATGCCTGATCTTTGGAAATTTTATAGTATCGGGTCTTCAAAGCCGGGTCCTTAGCCTTCTCTCCTGTTGTTTCGTGGCTGCGAATGAGACCGATTAAGGTGCGCTTTAGCAAAGCCTTCCCTCCTCAATGAAGTGACAATCTATTCCGGGTTAACACTATCTTTTATCATATCACTGTTTGCAGGGAAGAGAAAGAGCTAACGAATAAAACCGTTCATATTTTGTACAAAATTAATTTCTGCGATTCCCTTACTCCAATATATTAACACACAAGCCAGGCTATGATTCGAAAACCGGACAAGTTTGCGAATTCGCTCACATCACCTATTTTATTCGAAGGAGAAGCTCATTGATGCCGATAAGACATGCAAGGCCAGCCGATATGGCCGAAGCTTATGCCATCGAAGCGATGTCGTATCCCCCGGAAGCCGCCGCTTCCCGCGAAGCGTTCGATTACCGCCTGCAGACGTTCGGCCGTTATTTCAAGGTTGCCGAGCGCGACGGACGCATCGTCGGAATCGCCAATGCCGTTCGAATATCTCATGAAAATCTTGCCGACGAAGAAATGAAGCAAATCGGGGCCAGCGACCCGGAAGGTCAGTTTTTGTGCGTGCTGACCGTTGCCGTCCACCCGGATTACCGCGGCAGCGGCCTAGGCGGACGGCTGACGAGAGCTTTGCTGGAGCAAGCGGATGCGGACGGTCTTGAAGCCGTGCTGCTGCTCTGCGAGAAGCATCTGATTTCGTTCTACGAGCGCTTGGGCTTCCGGTATATCCGGTCCTCGGCATCCGAACACGGCGGCATCGCCTGGCATGAAATGAAACGTGATTGCAGATGACGAACAACAACAAGAACAGGGCCTGTTGCCGCATGTTGCGCAGCTCAGGCCCTGTTTGGTTACGCTCGGTTGTTAGAATGTGCTTTGGTTCGCGCCTTCCCAGTCTTTCAGAAAACGTTCGATGCCCGCATCCGTTAACGGATGCTTGATCATTTGCTGGATCACTTTATATGGAACGGTCGCAATATCCGCTCCGAGCAGCGCCGCGTCGATGACGTGCGTCGTCGTACGAACACTTGCCGTAATAATCTCGGAGCCGATGTTATGTACCTTGAACATTTGGCTGATTTCTTTGATCAAATTCATTCCGATCTGGTTAATATCGTCCAGACGTCCGACAAACGGAGAGACGTACGTAGCTCCGGCACGGGCGGCAAGCAAAGCTTGCGTCGAACTGAAAATAAGCGTCACGTTCGTTTTGATGCCCATCTCGCTGAAACGTTTCGTCGCTTTCAGTCCTTCTTCCGTCATAGGAACTTTTACGACAATACCGTCGCCAAGAGCAGCCAGTTTTTTACCCTGCTCCACCATCTCGTCAGCTTGAAGACTGATCACCTCGGCGCTGATCGGCAGGTTTCCGACGATCGAGATGATTTCCTTCACCGTTTCGAAGAAATCTTTTCCTTCCTTGGCAATGAGCGACGGATTTGTCGTAACACCGGCGATCACGCCGAGTTCATGGGCTTTGCGGATTTCTTCCACATTGGCTGTGTCGATAAAGAGCTTCATCTCCAACATCCCTCTCTTTTATTGTGAACGCTAACATTTTAACGCAACAAAAAAACCCGCATATGCCGTCCGATTTCGTGTTTCAAACCCGCTCTCGCAGGTGGGTGTCCGCAGAATCGGTTTTGAAGTCCCTTTTCGAGGGCATGACAGCCGCGATTCAATGTAGGTCTCCCTAGAAACAGTCATTGGTTCAAAACAACTGTAAAACCGAAACGCACATCGCAGGATTTTGTTGTATTCCTATTATAGTCCACTCCAGGGCGAAAGTAAACCTTTGCCCCGCTCTTCTGTTGGAACCTGGGGAAAATTATGGTTTGTCCGCTTGGCGCTCCGCTTCGGCCGCCTCCGGATGATCGGCACTCTCCGCCTGCAGGCGCTGCTGTTCCGCTTCTTTCTCGGCCAGCTCCTGCTGCTTCTCCTGCAGCTTGCCGAAGATCAGGTTAAAATGCCAGAACGATACGACGGCGATCACACTCCCCATAAAAAAAGGAATCAGGAACGTAAACATGTTAAAACTGACATACAGGACGATTCCGTTCAACACGATCATTGACAGCGACCGCACCGGATTGCCGATCGTAATGAGCAGCGCATTTTTGACGATTTGCAAAATCTTCATGTGCAGGTGCGAAAGGATCGAGAAAAAATGAAACAACGAAATGATCAATAGCACGGTAAGCGAAAGCACCAGAAACCGTAAAATGCCAAAAGCTCCCGATTGATTCCCATAAAATTGGAAATTGGTATACAAAATGACGCCAATAACAATATAAATCAGGCCGCCAAGCAAGCTTTGGACGAAATTATCCTTGTAGCCTCGGAAGTACGTCTTGAACAGCGGCACATCCTCTTCCCCGGTCAGCCATTTGCGAGCCACGCTGAACATCGCCGTCGTCGACGGAAAGATGGTGAAGGGCGCGACAATCCCCATCAAGATAAGCGTTTGCAGCGCTTGATCGGCTGTTTGGGACTGCAAAAAAACGAGTCCCAGGAAAAAGAAAGGAATGGCACATATGACCCACAGCACATTAATAACCGATAGTCGCATGATCCATTCGGAAATACGGTAAAACCCACCCATGATTCCTCGAAACTCCAAATCCTATGCCCTCCTTCATCTGTATTGCTTTATTATAGCCTATTTCATTCCATCTAGGTAGCCGTCCAAACATATTGCCGTAAATAACATAAATTGTAGTACCAACCGCAGTTGGCCCCGTCATCCGGTTAGCTATGTGCAGCGGAAATATCCTTGGACAAGAAAGGAATTCCGCCCGGAATGCCGAGAGCTTTACATGCCCATGAGAACCGTTATCCGTCAGGATAACGCTGTTTCTGGTGGTAAAATACACAAAGGAGGCTGATCACGATGGGTGGTTATGCAGGAGGATTGTGGACTTCTACTGGTGTCATTCTGGTTCTGTTTATTCTGCTGGTTATCGTTAGCCGCAGCGGTTGGTTCTAATAAGCTGAGCAGGCTCACGAACGGCGGGCATGTGTACGGGTGCGTACACATGCCCGCTTTTTCTTGGTTAAAAAAGCAGCAGGCCCGCCAAGAAGGCAAGCCTGCTGCTTATTGTTATACAAGCGTTTCTTCGTTCGAACGGTTGGAGGAACGGGAGTATCCTCCGCGATTGTCGCGGTCCGAACGGCCGCGGTAATCGCGTTCGCGTCCGCCGTCCCGGTATCCGCCGCCGTCGCGACGGTTGCGGTCGCCGCCGCGGTATCCGCCGCGGTCGCCGTAAGGGCGATCGTTGCGGCGTGCGCCGCCGGCCGTACCGTAAGAGCCCGACGGTCTGCGTCCGTTGCTGCGGACATCCGGTCTTCTTTTCTTCGCACGGATCGGATCTTCCGGTGTCAATTCGATTTCGACGTCTTTCTTCTCGCCGGTAAGCAGCTTGAACGCCGCAGCGAGAAGATGAACGGAATCGTGCTGCTCCAGCAGCGAAATGGCAAGACCTTTATATTGGTTGTGGTCTTCGCTTTGCATGGCTTCCAGCACGCGCTCCGCCGTCATTTTTTGCTTGCCTTCGATCGCTTCCGCCAGGCTCGGCATCGGCTTGCGGGAAATTTTATGACGCGTGATTTTCTCGATAAAATGCAGGTGGTCGATCTCGCGCGGCGTAACGAACGTATAGGCTGCGCCTTCCTTGCCCGCACGACCGGTACGGCCGATCCGGTGCACGTAGCTTTCCGGGTCCTGCGGCAGGTCGAAGTTGATGACATGGGTCACGCCCGATACGTCCAAGCCGCGGGCCGCCACGTCGGTAGCAACAAGCACGTCGATGCTGCCGTCGCGGAATTTGCGCATTACGTTGTCACGCTGATTTTGGGACAAGTCCCCGTGTAGGCCTTCCGCGGTGTAGCCCCGCTTCTGCAATGCTTCGGAGAGCTCGTCGACCCGGCGCTTCGTGCGGCCGAAGATGATCGCAAGGTCCGGCGATTCCATGTCGAGCAAGCGGCAGAGCGCTTCGAATTTTTGGCGCTCGTGAAGCTCGATGTAGGATTGGTCGATCAGCGGCGCGCTTACCTGCTTCGGAATGACGGAGACGTGCTCCGGGTTGCTTAAAAACTGCTGAGCCAGCTTTTGAATGTTGATCGGCATCGTCGCCGAGAACAGCATCGTTTGACGCTCATCCGGTACGAGCTTCAGGATCGATTGAATATCGTCCATGAAGCCCATGTCGAGCATTTCGTCAGCCTCGTCCAAAATGACGGTTTGCACGTCGTCAAGCTTGATCGTTTTGCGGTTGATGTGGTCAAGCAAACGGCCCGGCGTACCGATAATGATTTGCGGCTTTTTACGCAGTGCGCGAATTTGCTTTACGATATCTTGCCCGCCGTAAATCGGCAGGGAGCGAATGCCCTTGAAGCGTCCCAGCTTCTCGATCTCCTCCGCTACCTGGATGGCCAATTCACGTGTGGGGCACATGATCAATGCGACGATCCGCTCTTCTTTAATGTCGATTTTGTTGATAAGCGGAATACCGAATGCCGCGGTTTTCCCTGTTCCTGTTTGCGCCTGGCCGATAAGGTCGCGTCCCTCCATCGCTATCGGAATGGCTTTTTCCTGGATCGGCGTCGACTCCTCGAAGCCCATTTCCGTAATTGCGCGAAGTACCTTTGGCTCTAAGCCGAATTCACTGAACGTTTTCAAATGATTTCAATCTCCTTTGTTCTAGGGTTCATCTTTTGTCTATACCCTTAAGTGCGCTCCTATCTTCTATTTTTAATCTCTTCATGAAACACCTTCCAAGCCGTGTCAATATGAACAGTCAAGGCCGTACTTAAGAATATCTTTAGTAGTATACCATACCCTGCAGACATATTCCAGAATTGTTCAAAGTTGAAACCCAAATTCGCCGAATATCGTATATAATAAATATATTCGTCGATTTTGAAAAGGAGCGAAATGCCCATGTCCCTATGGAAAAGAGTCGGTTCAATCATCAAGAGCAACAATCCGGAGCCGGAAGTGAAACCATCGAATCCGCTGGAGGATACGAAGGTCGGCGATATTCTTAATGTAGACCTCGAAGAATACGTCGTGTCCGGGAAGGCCGTTTATTTTGACCGCGGCTTTGCACCGCACCGCTTCGCTTATTATCTGCAAAACGGTAAGCATATATCATGTCTGCTTGTGGAAAAAGGGCGCACATACGAATGTTTTTTGTGCGAATTTGTGGAAGGCTCGCTTGACGATCCGAATGACGTGCCGTCCGTGCTCGACGTCGGCGGCGAAGTTACTTACCATATGGAGCATAATCGCACGGATACGGTCCGCGTCGAAGGCAACACCGATTTCCGCGCGGGGGACGAGGTCATGTTCTGGCGCTATTTCGGTTCGGAGAACCGTTACTTCTTCCTGCAATGGCAGGACGGGAAGTACGTAGCCATGGAGGGCTCCCCGACGCCGGCGGGACAAATTAAGTTTATGAAGGGTTCCCGATGACCGCCTGTGTCTTCATCCGCATCATCGATTATTTCTTAAACAGCTTGGAACGGAGGTGACCGCCGCATGATCAACAAATTGTCCAAATGGATTGCCATCCTGCTGGTGTTCACTCTGCTGGCCGCTTGCGGCGACGCCGGCAATTATATTAAAGATAACTATTCGTTGATTGACGTTCAAGGACAGGGAAAAAGCACGGCCAAAATTTATTCCGTCACGGGCAAAGACGTGCCGGCCGTCGCCAAGGAAATCGCAGACAAGGAAAAACCGACCGAGATGAGCAAGGATTCGGAAGAGCGGATGTTCCTGGTCTACGACAATAAAATCATCAACGTGCAAAAGGACCCGAATACCGAAGGGACCACCTTGGTCGAGGTGGACTCCATCCAATACGCCAAAGAAAATTACGATTCCTCGTTCTTGCAGGGCTATGTTGCGGCAACGCTGCTGCAATCCCTGTTCGGAGGCGGATGGGTCAACAGCAGCCGCGGTTCGGGCTACGATTACAAGGGATACACGTCAAGTAAACGTTATAACGATTACGGCAAGTACCAATCCGTCCCTTATTCCGGGTCGGCAGGATCGGCAGGTTCGACCACCAAGCCGCAGCCTTCGACGTCCGACCGAAAAGGAAGCTTTAGCACGACGCCGTCGAAACCGCAGACCGCCACACCGTCGAATCCGCAAACCGGCTCACCGTCGAAGAGCAGTCCGACTGTAGGCAATTCGGCCAGAAAGAACGACGGCTCCAAGCCGACTTATAAGACGCCTTCCTCCGGTTCCTCGAAGCCGAGCACCAGCTCACGGTCCGGATCGTTCAAGCGCAAATAATACCGCCAAGCCCCCCGGCTTGGCTCTTTTTAGGCTTTCGGGGTTCAAAACGGTCAAAAAGCTTCATACTAAAAGCATGCGGGAGGTGCATTCATGTTTCAGCTTCAACGATCCTGGACCGGTTCTTTGATCGCCTGTCTCCTCGGCTCGGCTCTGATCGCATCCAGCTTCAACCTGTTCTTGATTCCCCACCAGCTGCTCAGCGGCGGCATTTCCGGCGTATCCATGCTGGTCGGTTATTTTACGGACTGGAATATTTCGCTTTTGTTTCTTATCTTTAATGCGCCGCTGCTGATCTGGGGGCTGCTGACGCTCGGGCGCAAATTCATTTTCCTCAGCGTCGTCTCGGTTATTCTGACCACTTGGTTCATGCAGCTGATCCCTTTGATGACCGTCAGCAAAGATTTGATCATGTCTTCCGTTGCCGGAGGCGTGCTTGTCGGGATCGGAACCGGAATTTCGATGCGGGTGGGCGGGTCGACCGGCGGTTTTGACATCATCGCTTCCATTCTCACGCGCAAGCGGGATTTTTCGCTCGGGACTTTTTTGTTCGGTCTGAACGGCATTGTGATCGTGGCGCTCGGCTTTTTCAAAAACAATTGGGACTTGGCCCTGTACTCCATGCTGTCCATGTTCATTACAGGCAAAGTGATCGATACGATTCATATCCGGCACTTGAAAGTAACCGTCTTCATCATCACCAAGAAAAAGGATTTGCTCCTGAAAAAAATGCAAAAGCTCAAGCGCGGCGTCACGGTCATCGATACAGAGGGCGCATATACGAAGGAGCCTCAGCATATGCTGATGACGGTGACGACGCGCTACGAATTGAACGAGCTGCAAAACCTGGTGCGCCAATGGGACCCGCAGGCTTTTGTCAATATCACCGAGACCGTGGGCGTCATGGGATTGTTCCGCCGCACCGACCGGAGCGAGCCCGGCAATTAAGCAAAATTTCCGGTACATAGAATTTAGGAAATATGCTATACTGGAGGAGTAATTTCATACTGTTTTTCCAAGGCTTAACCTGAATTACTCGTAAGTCCTGATCTCTAAACAACAGATGACGGGAAGGGTGATGCTTGTGGAAACCGTAAAATTGGCAACCATTGTCAAGAGACTGACGCCGGAGTTGTACCCATTCCTCAAGAAGCGAGAGCTCGAATCGGAAATCGTGCTGCGCAACGGGCTGGAAGCTCTGGAAACAGAGGATGCCATGGAAATTATTCAATACAGCATTTCGGAACATCAAAAGGATGCCTTCCTTCATTAGAAGGAGAAAAGGCGTCATAACATGTATAAGACCGCTCTTCGGCCGCCGTACGGTGGCAGGAAGAGCGGTCTTGTTTTATGCCTTTATTCGGAAGGCAGCTGCAATCCGCGGGACAAGCTGCGGTATTCCGTAGGCGCGATGCCGACCGATTTTTTGAAGTTTTTGGAAAGGTGAAAAATATCGTGAAAGCCTGTCGCCTGCGCCACCTCTCCGATGGGCATGTCGGTCGAAGCGATGAGCCGCTTCGCTTTTTCGAGCCGGCGCTCATAGATGTATGTCATCGGCGTCGTTCCAAGCTGACGCTTGAAGAATCGCACAAAATAATTGGGATGGTGATGCACGATGTCGGCCAGCTCCGCAATCGTCATCTCCTCGGCCAAATGTGCGTCAATGAAGTCCAGCACCGCGCCAAGCTTGCTGTGACGGTACGATAGGCTTGTCTGCTCCTCCCCGCTCACTGCCGCTGCCGCCTGCTCGAGGTAACAGGCAATGACGCTTAGCAGCGCAGCCTCGATCCGGATCGAACTGGCCGGGCCTTTCCTTGCGCCATGCTCGTCCGCCAGCCTCTCGAACAGGGCAACCGCTTCGGACGGATCCTGCGCCGTCAAACAATAGGGCAGCTTAAACAGTGAAAACAACCCCGTCCAGTTCAAGTCGGACGTAAAATGGCACCAGTCCATCGTATACGTGTGCTCCGGATCGGTAACCGAAAATGACTGCACGAGCCCTGCCGGAGCAAAAACAAGCTGGCCGGGCCGGGGGAACAGCTCCCGCCCGCCAACGGTCATCCGCCCTTCCCCTTCGCAGATGCAATAGATTTTGCTGTACGCGGGGGTGAACGGCTTTTGAATCCAGTCCGGATTGCATTTGCTCCGCCTTGCGTTGAGCAATTCCGTCTTCATATCCGTCAGCAAATGGCTGAGCAGCGTGAAATCCGGTTCGTTGTTTGACATCGCAGCACCTCGAAGAGCATACTTGACGGTTCGCAAAAGGTTAATTTCGTACAAATAAGCGTTAACCGCATCCATAGGGATTATATCATATGCCGGGTACAATGGGAGTAAGCAACGCGGCCAACAATATGCCGCGAACGGATGGAGGCTTATCGATGATCAAACGGGATATGTACATGGATAATGCGGAAGAGGAAGCAGCCGATCGGGCGGCTCCGCCCTTGCCGAATATGCCGAATTTACCGGACAAAGAGCTGCAGGACCGCAGGCTGGCTTGGTGGCGGGAAGCGCGCTTCGGCATGTTTATCCATTGGGGATTGTATTCGCTGCTGGGGGGCGTCTGGAAGGGCCGGACGGTACCGGGCGCCTACGGAGAGCACATTATGCTGCGGGGGCAAATTCCGGTGAAGGAATACGAACAGCTCGCGGAAGCGTTCAATCCGGTCCGCTTCGATGCGGAAGCCTGGGTACGCGCCGCCAAGGATGCCGGTATGAAATATATCGTAATCACGGCGAAGCATCACGACGGCTTTGCGCTGTACGACTCGGCCGCAAGCGATTTCAATATCGTCAAGCGGTCCCCTTTCGGCCGCGACCCGCTGAAAGAGCTGGCCGAGGCTTGCCGCAAGGAAGGAATGAAGCTGTGCTTCTATTACTCCCATTCGATGGACTGGCATCATCCCGATTCCCAGGGCAACACGCATGACTATCCGAACAATATCGGCGCATGGGATCCTCTGGAATCGTGGGTGAACGATGGGGACAAATTTACGCGGTATGAGCGGTATTTGGAAGAAAAGGCGCTGCCGCAAGTCCGGGAGCTGCTGACCGGCTACGGCGACGTTGCCATCGTATGGTTCGATTGCGGGCATAAGGTGGCCGACGAGCAGGGACAAAGGTTTGCGGATACGGTTCGGAGCCTGCAGCCGGATTGCCTGGTAAACCGCCGCGTGCGCCGGGACGGCTTCGGGGATTACGGCAATTCCGGCGACAATCAGCTGCACATCCGGATCGACCGCAAAGACTGGGAATCGATCCATACGATGAACGATTCGTGGGGCTATAAAAAAACGGATCGCCGTTGGAAATCCGTTAGAAGCATTTTGCACAACATGATCGACGTGTTCAGTTTGAACGGCAATTACTTGCTGAACGTAGGCCCGACACCGGAAGGCGAATTCGACGAACCGTCAACGCGGATTTTGCGCGAAATCGGACAATGGCTGAAAACAAACGGCGAGAGCGTTTACGGAACGACCGGGAGCCCGATCGGCAAGCCGCAGTGGGGACGCTGCACGACAAAGGACGGGTGCCTCTATCTGCACGTATTCGAATGGCCCGCAAGCGGACGGCTGATCGTTCCGGGGCTGCGCAACGACATCCGGGATGCTTATCTGCTGGCCGATCCGCAGCGGCGCTCCCTCGCCCATCGCCGCTTGAACGCGGAAGACGTGGAGGTCGAGGTGCCTGCCGACCCGCTTGACCCGAATATCACCGTAGTCGTTGTCGAATATGAAAGCACGATCGACGCCAATCCGGTGAAACGGCTGCTGGAGCAGGATTATTCCAACCGGTTCGGCGCCTTCGACGGCGACATCCAAGGCGGCGAGCTGCGTTACGATACCGGCAAAAAAGACCGCGACGTCGTCACAAACTGGACCAATCCTGCAGATTATATCCAATGGACGTTTCGCGCAGAGACGGCTGGAGTCTGCCGGGTCACGGCCGTTTACGGAGCGGCGGAAGGCGAAGCCGGAGGCACGTATCGCGTAGAGCTGTGCGGGCAGCGGCTTCAAGGAGCGGTGCATCCGAAGGGCGGGTGGTACGATTTTGGAAGCGAGGAGCTGGGATCGATATGCATACCCGGGCCGGGCACCTATACGCTAACGGTTAAGCCGGATACGATGACCGGCGCTGCGCTGATGAATTTGAAAGAAGTGCGGCTTGCCTTCTTGAACGAACAGGAATCATTTTTTTAATCATTTTTTAGGCTTGTCTTAAAATCGTTGTCTTTTTGTAACAGAAATGTGTTATAGTACATTTAAATAAATGGTATGATTAGAGTATACCATTTCGGAGGTGTACTAAAATTATGGGAGCATTTACCCCCTGGCACATCATTCTGATCGCTCTCGTCGCTCTGCTTTTGTTCGGTCCGAACAAGCTTCCGGAGCTAGGACGCGGTTTCGGTAAAATGTTTCGTGAATTTAAAGACGCCACTTCAGGGAACGGCGGCCGTTCGGACGATAACCCTCCCGAACCCGAAGCCCCGAAAAAAGAATTGGCGGCTCCTGCAGCTTCGTCCGTAAACGAACCCGTACAGCCGACAGCAAATAAATAATTCCTATACGAGGAAACCATCCGCCCGAATCAGGCCGGATGGTTTTTTTGCGGAAATAGGCATGCGCGCCTACCAGCTTGTGGCCCCGGCCATCCCCGCCCCCATGTAATGCACGTACGAGCCGCCCTACTCATCTTTAGTCCAGCCTCCGATTGATCCGCCGGACAATATATCGGACCGAAACGACCCACAAGCCCGGAGACGATCGTCTTTCAGGCAGCCGGTACCGGTCCTTTTTTCAGGTCTCGTCAAAATCTATCAAAGTTCTCTATCGGATTACCGACTCTTTTATTATAATGGTAGATATCAAACTTGCAAGGAGAGACTAATCCATGGAACTTTTATTGGCCGCGTTCCTCATGGCCTGGGGGGGCGTCAGCGCCGATCATCCCGATGCGACGTTCGAGCAGGTGGCCCAAGCCTCGATCGATTCCAAAACCGCCGTTGCCCAGCAGCCTTCCTCTGGCGGGAATCTGTTCGACCGGTTGACTCCGGTGGACAAGAAGGACCCGCAGCAGGATGCGCCGAAGGTCAAAGGTGTTTACGTCACGGCGCACAGCGCAGGCGGCTCGCGTATGAATACGCTGCTGAAGCTGCTGGACGAGACGGAGTTGAATTCGATGGTCATCGACCTGAAGGACGACTGGGGCTACATCACGTACGATACCGGCAACCCGGAACTGAATGCGATGGAGACGACGCAAAAAATTATTACCGACATGCCCAAGCTGATGAACACGCTGCAGGAGCATCAGATCTACCCGATTGCCCGCGTCGTCGTTTTCAAAGACACCGTGCTGGCCAAAAAACGACCGGAGCTGTCTTTTGTGAATCCGGATGGCTCCGTCTGGGGCAACGGCAAAAATCCGCCGGAAAGCTTCGTGAATCCGTACAAGAAAGAAGTATGGGACTACAATATCGCGATTGCGAAGGAAGCGGCCAAGGCCGGCTTCAAGGAAATCCAGTTCGATTACGTCCGGTTCCCGGAAGGCTTTGAGAAACGGGCCGATACGTTGAAGTACGATAAAGACGAGCGTTCCCGCATCGAAGCGGTTGCCGAATTCGTGAAGTATGCCCGGGAGCAGCTCACCCCCTTGGGCGTTCGGGTATCGGTCGACATTTTCGGCTACGCCGCTTCCGTACCGGCCGCCGAAGGTATCGGCCAAGACTTTCAGAAAATATCCCAAAACGTCGACGTCATCTGCCCGATGATCTATCCGAGCCATTATTCGAGCGGCTGGTACGGAGCGAAGGTGCCGGATGCCGCGCCGTACGCGACGATCAACGGGGCCATGAAGGATACCGCCAAGAAGCTCGATCCGCTGCAAGCCCTGAAGCCGGTCGTGCGGCCTTGGATTCAAGACTTCACCGCGACGTGGGTACCCGGCCATATTCGTTACGGCAAGAAAGAGATCGAAGAACAGGTGCGAGCGCTGAAAGATAACGGCATCGAAGAATTTCTGCTATGGAACGCCGTCAATACATATACAGCGGGCGTTGATTATAAATAAGAAGCCTCGCATGGCGAAAAAGCGGAAAGCCCGCTTCCTTCAAATCGAAAGGAGCGGGCTTTTGCCTATGAAAAATTAGCGGGACCGGTCAGGCCGTACCGCTGCTGCGGCTTCGCACGCCTAAATTCGGGAGCTGCCAATCGATCTCTGTGCTGCCGATGCTTCGCAGAAACTCGTTGACCTGCGAGAACGGCCGGCTGCCGAAAAAGCCGCGGTGCGCCGACAACGGACTCGGATGAACGGACCGCACGATGAAGTGGCGCCGCTCGGTAATGAGCTGCATTTTTTGCTGGGCCGGGCTTCCCCAGAGTACGAACACGACCGGCTTCTCCCGCTCGTTCAACAACGAAATGACGCGGTCCGTGAACGTCTCCCAGCCCTGCCCTTTGTGCGAATGCGCTTCGCCCTGCCGTACGGTAAGCACCGTGTTCAGCAGCAGCACGCCCTGCTCGGCCCAAGGCACCAGGCAGCCGTTATCGGGGATCGAGCAGCCAAGGTCACTATGCAGCTCCTTGAATATATTTTGCAGCGAAGGCGGGGCCGGGATGCCGGACTTGACCGAGAAGCTGAGGCCGTGCGCTTGTCCCGGGCCATGATACGGGTCTTGTCCGAGAATGACCACTTTGGTATCCGCGTAAGAAGTATAATGAAGAGCATTAAAAATATCATGCATATCCGGGTATACCGTACGCGTGGCATACTCCTGCTTCAAAAACGATCTCAGCCGGTGATAATATGGCGCCTGAAACTGGTCTTCCAGCAAAGGAGCCCAGTCGTTCTGCAATATCGCCGCCACGGCGGCCTCACTCCCTTTCCCTTCCCGATTATTTCCGAAACGCCGTTACCATTTGAGTGAAATAACCGACCGTCCGCAAAATACGCTCCCGCGTCTTTGCGTCCTCCGGCTCACCCTCCGGCGTAAAGCTGCGCTGCGCACCGCCGATGGAGATCCATTCCGGGCAATTGATGCCGTGCAGATTGCGTACCACCGTCTGCAAATGCTGCAGCGAGCTGACGCCGACGGCTCCCCCCGCCGAACTGACCGACAGCGTAACCTTGCCGTCGAAGTGGTCAAAGCCGGTAAAATCGAGGGCGTTCTTGAGGACGCCCGACACGCTGCCGTGATATTCCGGCGTCGCAAGCACGATGCCGTCGGCTTCCAGCAGACGCTGTCTCAGCTCGACGATATTCGCATCCGTCTGTTCAAGGTCCCCCTGGTAGAACGGCAGCGGCTTCTCATACAAATCGAACAGCGTAACCTGGCATTGCTTTTCCTCCAGCAGCCGCGCAATATACCGGCACAGCTGCGTGCTCGTAGCATCTTTACGGTTGCTTCCCGCAATAATCGTAATTTTCATCGTCTGACTCTCCTTTGCTTTTTTAATAAGGTTTACTGCTCTTTGCTCTCCATCGCATAGCCCGCAGTTTTGACCGACGCTTCTTCTTGATGATCGTCGCTTCCAGCACTTCCGGGCTGCGCACGGAACGACACGTCATCCGCTCGTCGTTTATCGCCATGACCCCGACACAGATGGGCAGCGTCCGCAGTTCGACTTCCAGCTCGTGTATGTATACCGCTCCGTGCCTTCCCATCCTGGCAAAATGGACCGCTCCCCCATCCTATCGAAATCGGCCGGAAGAAGCAAGGGGGTCTGGAAGCAACAACGCCGGGAAAACTGCTTTAGGAGCCGCTGGTCCAATTTTACAATTCCTTCCAAGCCTTCGCGGCCAAATTTCTGCTCCTTGCCTCCTGAGGCAGCTATTCGCTACAATACAACTAACTTCGTTATCCATTAAGAGGAGGGAACCTCGTTGCTTGCCATCGGGACCAAGGCTCCGGCATTTACCGCAGAAAGCACGCAAGGTACGATCCGCTTGAACGATCATCTAGGGAAACGGCCGATCGTGCTTATTTTTTATCCGAAGGACGATACGCCTATCTGCACGAAGCAGCTTTGCGCCGTCCGCGATTCCAAAACCCAGTATGCCGATTACGACGCGCTGGTGCTGGGGGTCAATCCCGGCTCGCTCGAGGAGCACCGGCAGTTTTCGCAAAAGTTCCGTTACGATTTTCCGCTTGTCGCCGACACCGGGGAGAAGATCCGCCGCCAGTACGACGTAGGCCGGACGTTGTTCGGTCTGCTTGGACAGCAGCGCGTCGTCTATGTCATCGGACGGGATGGAGCAGTCCGGTATGCGGCAAGAGGAAACCGTCCTACCGCTGAAATAGTAGCCGCGCTATCCCGGGATTCGGAATAAGTTCTGCGTATGCAAAAAAACATGCGGCACTTCCGCCTACGGAAGTCTGCATGTTTTTTGGCGCTTTTATTGAGATAACCGTTTCGTAAGCTCGTATAAATCCATATTGAATTGTTTTTTGGTATTAACGACTTTATCGATATCCGTGGCAACAAGCTCGCCCTTGATCATTCCGCATGCCTTGCCGGAATCTCCTGCGATCAACCGGCTCACGGCAAAATCGCCGAGGCTGCTCGCCAGAATCCGGTCGTTGTGCGTAGGCGTGCCGCCCCGCTGAATATGTCCGAGCACGGTCACCCGCGGCTCGATCCCGTTGCGCTTCATTATTTCCGCCGAAATATCCTCCCCTTTGCCTACGCCCTCGGCCACGATAATAATACTGTGACGCTTTCCTTGGGAGAAGTTCTCCGTCATACGGTTGGCGATTTCGTCCAGATCGTACGGTACCTCGGGCACCAGAATCGTCTCCGCTCCGCTGGCCAGGCCGGCATAGAGAGCGATATCCCCGCAGTGGCGGCCCATGACCTCGACAATGGACGAGCGTTCATGAGAGCTCATCGTATCGCGTAACTTATTGATTGCATCGACAACAATGCTGACCGCCGTGTCGAATCCGATCGTAAAATCGGTGAACGGGATGTCGTTGTCGATCGTTCCCGGCAGCCCCATTGTTTTAATCCCGAGCTTGCTCAGCTTGTTCGCGCCTTGATAGGAGCCGTCCCCGCCGATCACGACGAGACCGTCGATTCCGCGCTTGCGCAGGTTTTCTGCGGCAAGCTGCTGCCCTTCCGGCGTGACGAACTCCTTACAGCGTGCCGTTTGCAGAATCGTTCCGCCGCGCTGAATGATGTCGCCGACGCTCCGCAGATCCATCTCGCGGATGTCATCATTGATCAGCCCGGCGTAGCCGCGCTGCACGGCGAATACTTCGAGACCGTGATACAAGCCGCTGCGCACGACGGCGCGAACGGCGGCGTTCATCCCCTGGGAATCGCCGCCGCTCGTGAGTACCGCAATTTTTTTTACAGACATGGTGGTTCCTCCTCGTCATCTTGACTGTCTCTTTAATTGTATATTGGATCAAGAGGTTTTGCGGATCCAAATGCTGTTAATGAAGAAAAACAAGCGCATCAGCGGACTGTCCTTCATCAACTTCCGGGATATCGTCTTCACTTGCCGCTGCTTGCTGACTTTAGGATCAGACAAATACAGCGCCAGCAATCCTTCGATAATCATCCGGTGAAATCCCGGGTGCTCGAGCAGTTCCGACTTGCTCTTCGCCTCCTCCACAATGAAGGCGATGCGTTCGACCGTCCGATCCAGATTATCGTAGTAGCTGCAAAAATTCAGATCGCCGCCGGCCAGATCTTCCTCTTGGTCTATCAAGTAATCAAGCAAAATGTGGAGTCCGCAAATATACGGAAAATACGCCTCGTGAATTTGCCGGACCGTGTCCGGCTGAAGCTTCGGGTCGGAAGCGGCCAAAAACAACATGAAAACGCCGAGCGTCGATCCCGTGGCGGCGGCAAATTCGTTCCACGCGACCGCCGGAAACCGTCCCCGATGCTGCTCCCACCAGGTCAGCAGCGCATCCTCGCGCAGCTCCCGGCGAATATGCTTGTACACCTGCAAATCGCAGTACAAACCGACAAGCTCGCGCACCGAAGCGGCTGCAATCGGGTAAGCAGGCAGCAGCCGGAGGCTGGCTTGGCATGTCTTGACCAGCTCGTTCAAATAACCGGCGTCTTCCTTTTCTTCCCGGAATTCGTAATAATCGTGCAGCGGCTCCGCCGGATCGACCGCATCGAGCATCGATTGATGCAGACGCCGAAAATCTTCCGGATCGAGCGAAGTGCTCCGGTCACAGAGGTTGTCCAAGTAATCGCTGATCGTCTGGAAAGCGACGATGAGCGGAATGAGCACATGGCGCATAGGCAGATTCGCGACGGCGTAGACGGCGCCTCCTTCGCAGTGAAACTGCTTGCTTGTCATGCTCGCGATCGCTTGCTTCCGGAGCTCGGGATCGGGTATCGCTTCGGCTTTGTCCCGCCAATGGCGAAGCTGCTCCCGCACCTCCGGGAGCGCAAAGCGGTACACGCGCAGCATAAGTCCAATTGGGCGTTGGGGCACCTTGGCTGACGAATTAGGACGACTCAAGCAACGATCCTCCGCCTCCGCTTTGGGCATAGCCGTATTCGAGAAGCAGGCGCATCTCAAGCCACTGGACATGCTTCAGCAGTTCCTCGGCTTGCTCGTCCCGTATCCGGGTGACGTGCCGCTCGACCAGCTCGTTAAACGCGCAGGGATCCCAGCCGGACCCGGATGCCCACTCCTCCAGCCGTTCCCTGAACGCCGTATTTTTAATCCCTTGCACGTTTGCCGTCCGCACATAGCCGTAGGCCCGCTCCGCGAGCTCCGCAAAGACCGGCAGGCTGCGTGCCATGCGAAACCAATAGGCGGCGTTGGGATAATCGCCCTCCATCCGGTGCATGATTCCGTGCCAGTAGCTGCCGGCGGGATTATGAATCTCCTGGGACAACGCATGCGATTTTTCCAAGCTTTCGTTAAACAAATGCAGCCCCGCTTTTACCGTGAGCGCATAAGCTTTCCGCTCCCCTTCGAAGCCGTCCAGCGAGAGCTTTCCGATCTTGATATCGGCCAAGTCGTCGAGCTCTTCATCGGGATAAAGCGATGGCTTATGGGAAGTCAGCTGCGCTGCGAGCCTGCTTAGACTATCGGTCCAACTCAAGCATACAACCTCCTTCTGCGTACCGTGTTGCCATTCCATAGCTTTGCATTGGGGTTCCCCCCATTATATTCGGTAATCTGCCGCGCAATCAGTGATGAACCGCACGATCGGGCATGTCCTGATGAACCCGGAACCATAGATGCAGCTCGTTGATCGTACTGGCCAGCTCGGCGATTTCGCTGTTCAGACGGCAGGACGTCGGAAAATGCTCTTCCACATTGAGCTGCTCCTGCTTCGCGATAATGACGCGTTCCAATTGCTTGATCCGATCGGGAATGCTGCCGCGGATTTCCTCCCAGCGCAGAAGCATCTCCGCTTGTTCCTGCTGGCTGTAGTCCTCAAAGTCCTGTTTAAGACGAGGCAGCGGAATGCCGAGACGTTCGTCCAGTTCAAACGTGTAAGTCATCTCCGTTTCCACCTTTCTCACCTGTTCTTGATTATGCAAAAGGCACGCACCGTTAAATCGTCCGTTTATCTATATAAATGTATCACGAACGATGAGCCGCTTCCAGTAGGTTCGTAAATTTTTCTCCCTTGACTTCCCCATCCATGTTATAATGTTTGGCATGTGAAAAGAGGGAAGTCAACATGAACGATATGCAGCAAACCCGCATTCCGTTTCGGCAGCTGCTTGCCTTCTTTATTCCCCTCGGAATGTCGGCAAGCCTTGTAACGATCTCCCATGTCATCATTAACAGCACGCTGGCGCGCGCAGCCTCTCCCGAAATTGTCATCGCAAGCTACGCCCTGCCGATGAGCATTCTGGGCATTACCGAGAGGCCGGCGGTCCTGCTGCGGCAGACGTGTTCCGCCTTGGTGCGCGACCGCCTCTCGTTCCGCGCCTTGACGGCGGTCAGCCTTTATGTTCTCGGGGCCATCTTCCTCATCGGCGCATTGATCAGCTACACCCCCGTCGGACCGTGGGTGTTTTTGCATTTGTTCGGGGTCGACGCAGCGATGGTCGAGCCGATGGTGGAGGTGTACCGCATCTTGATGTTCGTCAGCGTTTTTTCGGGCATCCGCTGCATGTTTCACGGCATTATTATTTTCAATATGCGGACCAAATGGCTGACGATCGGCATGATCATCCGGCTTGCCGGCATGTACGCGCTCTCGCTCTATTTTATTCGGACGGGAGTCACCAGCGGAACGGTCGGCGCGGTCATCTTCCTGACCGGCATGGTCATCGAAGCCGCCGTGAGCCTCTGGGAAGGAAGGGCTTTGTTAAAAAAAGAAATTCCGGAGAAACGGCCGGACCATCCGATCGAGAAGCCTTCGCAGGTGTTCCGGTTCTACCGGCCGCTGCTGTACTCGTCGGTCATTGCGGTCATGTCGGGGCCGGCGATCAACGCCTTTCTCGGAAAAACGACGGACCTGAAGCTGGCCATCGCGTCGTTTGCAATCGCCGCCAGCCTCACGAACCTGGTGCAGAGCTTTTTCTCCTACGTGCATCAGATTGTGCTGAACTTTTACCGCAAGGATGCGGCCAGCGTGATCCGCTTCACCCTGCTGCTCTCGCTCATTCCGAGCCTGCTGATCGCACTGCTCGCTTATACGCCGGCCGGCCCGTGGTTCATGCAGCACGTGATGGGCGTTAACGAGCGCTTGATGCAGGCGAGCCTGTCGACGCTCCGCATCTTCATGCTGATGACGCTCGTGTTCCCGTGGCTCGATTTCGGCAACGGATTGCTTATGCTGCGCAGCCAGACGAAAGTGATGGTCTGGTCTCAAGCTGCAAACGTGTGCGTCACGCTGCTGGTTCTTGCGCTGTGCGTCGCCCGGACCCCGGGCTGGAACGGCATGATCGGCGCACTGGCTCAATCGCTCGGCGTCGCGGCGGAAGCCGCAGTCGTCTGGGTTGTGCTGCGCCCGGCTCTGCGGGCGGACGAAGGAATTCCGAGGCCGCTGCCGGCTGCGGATCGAAAAACTAATGAATCGAGTGAAAGCTTATGAGTATGTCCAACCCCTCGCGCAATGAAATGGTCCTGCGCAGCTTTACGTTTACGTATTACATGACGATGGCCGTGATCACGTCATTTTTTCCTTTATATTTCCAATGGAAAGGCTTTTCCACACTGCAAATCGGACTTTTGTATTCGGTCGGGCCGATGATCGGGATCTTCTCGAATTTGTTTTGGGGCGTGTCCAGCGACAAGATCCGCAGCGTGAAAAAGATTTTGAACGTCATTTTTATCGGACAGCTGCTGATGGCGGCTTGGACGTTTCATACCGATACGTTCGGGCTTCTGATGGTATTGATGGCCGCCTTCTTCTTTTTCCAATCGCCGACCACCTCGCTGACCGACAGCTTGATTCTGCTTACCGTAAGCCAAAACGGCAAAAGCTATGCGTCCTTCCGGGTCTGGGGCTCGATCGGCTTCGCCTTCGCCGCCCTCGTCTTCGGCCAGCTGCTCAAAAGCTACGGCGCCGGTCTGACCGCAGCGCTCTGCCTCGGCACGATTGCCTGCTCCCTGCTGCTGTCGCTCCTGCTTAGAGATACGCGGGACGCCAACGTGAAAAAGCCGGATTTCTCCGGGCTTCTCCCGATCGTCGGCTCCCGGCCGTTTCTCGCGTTCCTGCTCACGGTGCTGACGGTGTCCATCGCCCATCGGATGAATGACGGCTTCCTCGCGCTGTTCTTGCAGCGGCTCGGCGGAGACCAATCCGTCGTCGGCTGGTCGTGGATGGCCTCGGCGCTCAGCGAAATTCCGGTTTTCTTCCTGCTCGGCAAATACGGGCACAAGCTGAAGGAGCTGCCGCTGCTCGCCTTGTGCTGTCTGGCTTATGCCGTGCGCTTCCTGCTCATGAGCCTGGTGGATAACCCGATCTGGGTGATTGCCATTCAGATGATGCATTCGATCACGTTCGGGGTGTTTTTATTTACGACCATCCGGTACATTCAGAGCGTGGTTCCCGATCATTTCCGGGCCAGCGGCCAGGCGGTCTTTGCGATTACGTGGTCCGGGCTGGCCGGGCTGCTCAGCGGCACGATCGGCGGCTGGGTGTTCAACAGCTGGGGCCCGCACGCCGTCTATGCGGTCGGCTCCGCGCTTTCGTTCGTCGCCATGCTCGGATTTCTCGTCCTGTACGCCAAAGCGAGGAACGTTTCGGCCGAGACCCGGAAAGATTCGTTGCCATAGCTGCAGGATTAGCCGCTTCGGCGAACGTCTATTTCCAAAGGGGCGTTCCGGCGGCTTTTTTTGTGCCCTCGACTCTTAAAGTTTTCTTAACTTTTCATCTTTTTCCACTTCTGAATGGACCGGTCGTCTATACTGGATTAGAAAAATCAACAACGGAGGGGTTATGTGCTTGCGGTAGAACATTTGTCACACAGCTTTCGCAGCGGCAGCGAGAACACGCCTGTCCTGCACGAAATTAACTTCCGGGTGGACAAAGGGGAAATGGTCGCCCTGCTCGGCAGCTCCGGCTCGGGAAAATCGACGCTGCTGAACCTGATGGCCGGCTTGATGAAGCCGACGTCCGGGACCATCCTGATCAGCGGACAAGCAATTGAGAAGATGAGCGAAAACCAGCTTGCGGAATTCCGCCGGACACATATCGGCTTTATCTTTCAATCGTACGAATTGATTCCGCATTTGACCGTTCGCGAGAACGTCGAGCTGCCGCTTGTCTTTCAAGGGCTGCGCGGCAAGCATCGCCGGGAAAAAGCGATGTCGCTGCTCGCCAAGGTGGGTCTGGGGGAAAAGACCGAGATGTTCCCCTCGCAGCTGTCCGGCGGGCAGCAGCAGCGGGTCAGTATCGCCCGCTCGCTCATTACGCAGCCGGCGATCGTGTTTGCGGACGAGCCGACCGGGAACCTCGATACGAAGACGGAGAAAGAAATTATCGATCTGCTGATCGAATTGAATCAGACGCTAGGCATCACCTTCGTCATCGTTACCCACGAGCTGGAGGTCGCCAAGCGGACCCGGAGAGTCATTCAACTGCGCGACGGGTACCTGGTCGAAGACGGCGCATGGGCAGGTGACGCAGAATGAAGCTGCTCGATTATTTCAAGCTCGGCTGGGATCAGCTCAAACGGCGCGTCGTCGTCACCCTGCTGTGTACGATGGGCATTGCCATCGGCTCCGCTTCCATCGTGGTCGCCCTCTCCTTCGGGGAGTCGATCAACCAGTACAGCCGGGCGCAGATGAGCCTATACTTGAAGTCAGACGAGATTACGGTAACCAGCGGCGGCTACGCCGAAGGTGACGACCCGAACGATCCGAACAGCGCGAAGCCTTACGAGCTGACGAAAGCCAAAATCGGGATGATGCGCACGTTCCCGCATATTAAAGCGCTGGCTACATACCGGACATTAAACCAATTCGAATATGAAGTGGACGGCAAAAAAGGCTACATCAACCAAATCTTCGCCACCGAGCTGGACACGCTGCCTGCTTTCGGTTATGAACTGCAGCAGGGCGGGCCTTCGGAGCAGGAAAATACGATTATTTTGAGCTACGGGGCTACGATGGGGCTGTTCGACAGCCAGCTCTCCAAAGCCCGCCAGCGGCAGCTTGGGAGCATGAGCGACCGCGAGGCCCGGGATGCTTGGCGGGAGCAGCAATATATCGCCTATCCGGTATATCAGAAACAAATCGTCCTGACACCGCAAATTTTCCGCTCGAACGACGTCGGGGAAACGGCGGATATCCAAATTCCCGTGCGGGTCGTCGGCATCCTCAAGAAGCCGGAGGGCGTTCCCGACGATATGCTGATTCATCAAAAGACGGCGTTCGTATCGCCGGCGCTCGGCAAGCGGCTTCAGGAAGCGATCATTCAAATGAACGGCGGCAAAGTCAAGGAAGATAAGAATTCCTCGCAGACGGCCGACTATAGCGAGGTCAAAATTAAGGTGGACAGCAGCGCCCATGTCAGAGAGGTGGAATCGCTGCTCAAGAAGCTGAAGCTCACCGTACAGACCAATCTTCACCGTGAGGAACGCATGCAAAACGAGTTGCTTATCGTCCGGCTGATCTTCGGCGGCGCCGGGATCTTTATTTTGTTCGTCGCCTCGATCTCGATCATCGTCGCCATGACGATGTCGACCTATCAGCGCAGACGGCAGATCGGCATCATGAAGGTGCTGGGTGCCAACCTCGGCCAGATCCGCAACATGTTTATGGTCGAATCGGCGCTGCTCGGACTGCTCGGAGGCCTGGTCGGTATTTTGGTGTCGTATTGGGTCATTTGGGGGATCAATATCGCCATCATGCAGTTTGCGCCTTCAAGGCCGGGCTCGCAGACGGAAATTTTATTTATCAGTCCCTGGATCCTGCCGGTCGGTCTGTTCTTTGCCATCATGACCGGCGTGATGTCCGGTATTTATCCGGCCATCAAAGCGTCGCGCACGGATGCGCTGACCGCCATCAAACGAGACTAAACTTATAGGAGTTATGCAGCTATGAAAAAAAGAAAATGGTTCGCCGCCGTAGGCGCCGTGCTAGTAATCGGCGTAACGGGGCTGTTATATTGGCATAGCCGGCCGCAGAACGCATCCCGTCCGGCGGTTTCGCAAGCAACGAACGCACTGAAATTCAAAGCCGTCCGGGAGGATTTGACCAACGTTGTCGAGGTCAAAGGAAAGTCCTCCTATCAGAAGGAAACGTACATAAACGCTCCGTTCGGCGCTTATGTCACGGCATGGTCCGTCAAGGACGGCTCCCAAGTGGCCAAAGGCGACGTGCTGTTCCGGCTTGACGACACGGAGCTCCGCAACGAAATTGCCCAGCTTCAAGCCAATGCCAAGAAGCAGGAAATGGACATACGCTTGAATCAATTTCAGGAAAAGGCGGGCATCGCAGACGTAGAAGCCGAGGGCATTTCTGAAACGGACGCCAAGAAACGCTTTGCCGCGTCGGAAAGCCGCAAAATGCAAAACGAGATTACGCAGGTTACGCTCGAGCACACCCGTACGCAGCTCGCGGAAAAAACGAAGAAGCTGCAAGCCGCCGGCTTTACGGCGCCGGAAAACGGCATTTTCCTGTTCGAGGGTACCAAAGAGCCGAAGTCGGTGAAAGATAACGAGCGGATCGGCAAAATCGTCGATCTGACGAAGCTGCAATTGATCTGCACGGTCGGCGAATACGACTTGTTCCGCATCAAGGAAGGCATGGATGTCGAGGTGCGCGTCGATGCGCTCAAGGACGTCAAGCTGAAGGGCAAGGTCGAGCGTCTGTCCAAATTCGCCAAAGCCGGCACCGGCAGCAGCAGCGAGTCCTCAAGCACGACGGCCGCCCAGTTCGAGGTTACGATCTCCCTGGAGCCGAACGAGCGGCTGATTGCCGGACTCAGCCTGACCGCCTCGATCCAAACGGATAAGAAAGCAGGCGCGCTGGTCGTGCCGACATTAACGATTCAACGAGACAAAGACGACTACTACGTCATGGCCGAAAATGCTGACGGCAGCCTGGAGAAACGCATTGTCAAAATCGGCCTGGAAACGCCGGAAAAGACGGAAGTGCTGAGCGGCCTGAACGAAGGCGAGACCGTCGTGCTTCAATAATTTCGTATTCCTCTCACCGCACCTTCGGGTGCGTTTTTTTTTCATTTTGGCAAGCAATTTGCCGAACGAAGCAGTCTGGTCCAGTAAATTAGCGATGAAACCGTTTTTTCAGATTTTTACAGGGTGGAACGACGTTCCGATTTCTTGTATAATCTAACCCATTGACTATCGGCCCCGACTTTTCTGAGAGTGGAAAGTCACATCATCGTAGAATCAGGAGGTACTGACATTGTTTTTGCAAAAATTGAATACGGCTTGGTTTTCCAACCCGCGCGCGGATATTTTATCCGGCATGACGGTAGCCCTTGCCTTGATTCCCGAGGCCATCGCTTTTTCCATCATTGCCGGAGTGGACCCGATGGTCGGCTTATACGCTTCGTTCTGCATGGCCGTCGTTATTTCTTTCACCGGAGGCCGCCCCGCTATGATCTCGGCCGCCACCGGGGCCATGGCTTTGCTGATGGTCACGCTCGTGAAGGAGCACGGCCTAGACTACTTGTTCGCCGCCACCGTATTGACCGGGATGATCCAATGGCTTATGGGAGCGATGAAGCTCGGGCGTTTCATTACGTTCGTGCCCCATTCCGTCATGACCGGGTTCGTCAATGCGCTCGCCATCTTGATTTTCATGGCTCAGCTCACGCATTTTACGGGACAAGGCTGGATCATGTACGGTCTGGTCGCTTTGACGCTTGTAATCATCTACACGCTGCCGCGGCTGACCAAGGCTGTCCCTTCCGCGCTTGCCGCTATTCTCATTGTGTCCGTACTGACGATCGGCCTGCATCTGGATGTGAAGACGGTCGGAGATATGGGACAGCTTACGAACGTCCCGCCAGTCTTTCATCTTCCGCAGGTTCCGCTCACGCTCGAGACACTGCTCATCCTGCTTCCTTATTCGCTGTCCTTGGCTATGGTCGGCATTCTGGAGTCGTTGCTGACGGCAACGATCGTGGACGAAATGACGCATACCAAAAGCGATAAAAACCGGGAAGTGCGCGGCCAAGGCTTTGCGAACATCGTGACGGGCTTTTTCGGGGGCATGGCAGGCTGTGCGATGATCGGCCAATCCGTCATCAACGTCAAGTCCGGCGGGCGGACCCGACTTTCGACCTTCGTAGCCGGTGTCTTTCTGCTCTTCCTGATTCTTGTGCTCGGCAATGTCGTCAAGCAAATTCCGATGGCCGCTTTGGTCGGCGTCATGTTCATGGTGTCGCTCGGCACATTTGACTGGAGCTCGCTGAAGCAGCTTCGCACGATCCCGAAGACCGATTCGTTCGTGATGATCGTTACGGTTGTCATCGTCGTCGCCACGCATGACTTGTCCAAAGGCGTTTTTGCGGGCGTTCTTCTGAGCGCTGTCATCTTCGCCTGGAAAATGGCGACCTTGCGGGCAGCCGCAACGCTTCTCCCGGATGGAAGCAAGAAGTATCAGGTATCCGGACAAATGTTTTTCGGAACGGTGTCCCACTTCATTGAGCAATTCGATTATGCCGGAGACCCCGAGTCCGTTACCGTGGATTTCAGCCAATCTCACCTGTGGGATCATTCGGCCGTAAACGCCGTGGCGAAGATGATCTCCCGATATGAAATGCACGGCAAGAACGTGACCCTTCAAGGGTTGAACGAAGAAAGCAAACGGCTGGTCGACCGAATCGGTCTGTCCTTGCCCGGTACCCATTGAATCCAGCCCGCTTCTTGTGTCGGATGACGCGAAGCGGGTTTTCTGCAGGAGCCGTTCTCGCGGGAGGCATTCACCGGCTCCGCGCCGAAGGTTGTCATTTCCATGCGAGCCCGTTATAATGGAAAAGAGCTTTTAGTACCAAGTCCTAAGAAATACCGCAGTCATGAAGAGAGGATGACCCGCAATGACCGATACATCTACCCTGTCCTACCATGAATTCAAAGCGATCGCGCTTGACCGCCGCAGCATCCGTAAATATACGGATCAGCCGGTTGCCGTCGAAGATATTCGCGAAATCATCGATTGCGCCCGTTACGCCCCAAGCGACACGAACTCCCAAACGTGGGAATTCATTGCCGTCACGAATCGCGACAAGATTAAAGAAATCGAGCAGATCACTTGGGAGCAGTTGCACCGCAGAGCCTCCGAGGCGGAGCAGCGCGGCTTGTCCAAGGAAGCCCGCTTGCTGACCAAGTCGTTCGGACCTTACGCTACGGCTTTCTCGGATGCGCCTGTGCTGATCGTCTGCCTCGCGACGCCGTATAATTCCAAGTTCCGCGAGCGTATCTTCGATCCCGTTGCGTTGGTCGACGATGCGGTGTGGGCGGAAGAAGGCATCAAGAGCAGCTGCCTCGCCGCGCAAAACCTGATGCTGGCCGCGCATGCCCGCGGGCTCGGCACATGCCCGATGACCGGCCCGGTGCTGCTCGCCCAAGACCAGCTTCGCGAATATTTGGACATTCGGCCGGAATGCCAGATCAACATGGTGATTGCCCTCGGGTACCCTTCCGAGCGGCCGGCCCGTCTGCCGCGCAAGGAAATCGACGACATTTTGCGGATCGTCGATTAAACGATAAAGAACGCCCCGGACCGATCGGTATCCGGGGCGTTCTTGTTTTGGTTTGTCGGTTAGACCGAGTTTGCCGTTAGCTCAGCTTGGCCATTTCATCCTCGTCCATCTCATAGTTGGAGTAGACGTCCTGCACGTCGTCCAAATCATCGAAGGCGTCCATCATTTTCAGCAGCTTCTCGGCATTCTCGCCCTCTACCTTGATGGTATTTTGGGGAATCCACGAAACCGACGCTTCCGCAAACTGCAGACCTTGGGATTCCAGCGTCGTTTTCACCTGCTCGAACTCGTGCGGATGCGTCAAAATTTCGAAGCTTTCTTCATCGACGCTGACATCCTCCGCTCCCGCTTCGAGCGCCTGCATCATCAGCTCGTCCTCATCCAGCTCGTGCTCCTCGCGGTCGATCCGCAGGATCCCTTTCTGATCGAACATATATGAGACGCAGCCGGACTCGCCCATATTGCCGCCTCTTTTATTGAAAACGGCGCGCACGTCGGCGGCCGACCGGTTCCGGTTGTCCGTCAGGCACTTGACCATAATCGCAACGCCGCCGGGGCCGTAGCCTTCGTACATAATCTCCTCGTACTCGACGTTGTCTCCGTCGCCGGTCGCTTTCTTGATCGCACGCTCGATATTATCCTTCGGCATGTTGATCCGCCGCGCCGCTTCAATCGCAACCTTCAGCGTGAAGTTCGCTTCCGGATTCGGGCCGCCCTTGCGGGCTGCCATGAAAATTTCACGCCCGAGCTTGACGAATTGATTATTTTTGGCTTGGTCCGCCTTGCCTTTGCGGTCTTTAAACAACTTAAACTTAGGCATAAGTAACGCTCCCTACCGTAAAAAGTATCATGTTCTAGTTTACCACCGCTCCCCTGATCCGGTCAAAGCTTGTTCAGGGGTGCAAAAAAAGCGGTTCCTGGAACGTTGCATTCCAAGAACCGCTTGTTGGCTTTTCATTTGGCATTGAAACTTAAGCAAACTATCTAACGATGAGATGAAACCGCCGCAGCGGAAAGTTTTCTTGCGAAATCAAGAAGCGAGTTCAAGAAGTTTCATCGTTTTGATTTCTAGAAGAAAGCTTATATCAAAACCCGTCAACCGATTGTCAACCGGGCATCGCAGTTAGTTTTGTCTTACAGTTTGTGAACGTTAGCCGCTTGCGGACCACGGTTGCCTTGAACGATTTCGAACTCAACCGCTTGGCCTTCTTCCAAAGTTTTGAAGCCTTCGCCTTGGATAGCGGAGAAATGTACGAATACGTCGTCGCCGCCTTCTACTTGAATGAACCCGTAACCTTTTTCTGCGTTAAACCATTTTACTGTACCTTTCAATGAAAACAACCTCCTAGATGTATCGCCATCAAGGGCGAATGGTTCAAGTATATCACCCTTATCAGGATAAATCAATAAGACGTAAATTATACGCACCCTTATTTTTGAACGCGCAAAAGCTCCTTGGAACCGGGAATAAAAGGCAGTTCGGAGAGCTCCAACGACGCCTCGAATCCGGCCGCCCGCAGCTCTTCCAAAAGCCGGTCCAGCATCGGGTACCGGTCCCATTGCAGCGTAATAACGGGGTATACCCGCACCTCTCCGCCCGCACGGCACACCCTCAACAGCTCACGAAGCGCCCGGGTGTGAAAAGCATAATCGAACTGCTCATGGTACAGAAATAAAAAATGGCTGCACAGCACAAGCCCGAACGATTCGTCCTCATAAGGAAGATGAGGCAGCTCCGCCGCCGTATACTTGCTCCCTTCGGACGTGTTCGCATAATCGTCGGCAAACCGTTTGATCGACGCCTCGCGCATCGAGCGGTGCCGGTTCGGATCGCCGTAAAACGTCCAGTCAAAATTTTCCCGCAGCTTGGTCAGCTTCCCGGTCGACGATTCGATCTCCGCCATCCCATGACGGTAAATTCCTTCGGCCGACAGCTCGTACATCGGATCGGCCGCTTTGGCCGTCAACCCGCGGGCAGCGGCTTCCGCTACGAACGACGAAGCCCCGGCGGCCACGTCCAAAATCGGGCCCGCCTCCAGCTGTTCCGGCTTCAGCCTGAACATGCGTTCATACTCGGCAAACGACCGGCAGGTCATTGCCACTCCAATCTGCTCATACCCTCTGTTTGCTTCTCCGCTCATCTTTCTCCGCTCTTCTCTGCTCGTGTTCTGAATAAGCTTGGCCCCCACCCGCCCTTTGGCCGATGCTGAGCTTGTTGGCATTTTAGCACGGTCTATGGTGATTGGCAATCTCAATATGACCGCCTGTCCGGTTGAAGCCAAGATCAATTCATGCTAAGGTAAAGAGGTATCGACGGGCTCTTATTGCCTGCAACCAATGGAATGGAAAGAGGTAACAGCCTTGAAAAATCAGGGGATTAAAAAACATACGATCTACAAAAAAGACAAATGGAATATGCTCACGGTCGAGGTCAACGGAAAACAGTTGATTCTAAGAGAAATTTCCGACCAGTGGGGCGAGGATTGCCACACGTTTCTCAGCCGCCCGGAGATGATGCATTGGGTGAACGAACGCTTCTCGAAGGAACGGTTCCAAGGTACCGACGAAGAGCGTGAGAGTATTATGGAAGCTTTCCGTCAAGTTTAATCCGAAGGTTGGACATATTTTGCTTGACGTCCGGCTTGTCCATTCGCTATAATGAGGGCAATTACATAAGGATGTCCTCCAAAGGGGAGTAGCTGTCACAGTAAAGTCGTCAGTTCGGGTTCTGCGAAGAGCCCCGGCTTTATTGGCAACGAAACGTTGTTAGCAAGACCTTTGCCATAAGAGGTAAAGGTCTTTTTTGGTGGAAAAATGACCTTTACCGAGATGGTAGAGGTCATTTTTGTGTAAATACTAACACCAACAACAACGTAAAAAGGAGTGGTAGGGACATGGAATGGTTGTCCGTAGAATTTTTTCTCGCCCTGATGAACATTGTCTTGATCGACCTCGTGCTTGCCGGGGACAATGCCATCGTCATCGCACTCGCCGCGCGCAATTTGCCGAAGGAGCAGCAAAAAGGCGCTGTCCTTTGGGGCACGCTTGGCGCCGTCGTCATTCGTGTCATCGCCACACTTGCCGTCGTCTGGCTGCTGAAGCTTCCTGCCCTGCTGCTCATCGGCGGAGTCGTGCTGATCTGGATCGCCTACAAGCTGCTGGTGGACAAAAAAGATCATGCCATTGAAGCGAAGCCGCAGCTTTGGCCCGCAATTCGCACGATCATTATCGCCGATGCGGCCATGGGCTTCGACAACGTCATGGCGGTCGCAGGCGCTTCCCACGGCAGCCCCGTTCTCGTTATCCTCGGCCTCATAATCAGCGTGCCGATCATGGTATGGGGCAGCACTTTGTTTATCCGGCTGCTCGAACGATTTCCTTGGATCATTTACATCGGTTCCGGCGTATTGGCATATACCGCGGGTACGATGCTGACGGGAGACCTGCTGGTGAAGGAATGGTTTATTGCCAATCCGATCGTGAAGTGGGGCTTGGTTGCCATCATTGTCGTGGGAGTTCTCCTGGCAGGCTACTGGAAAAAAATTTACGGCTCCCTGGTATCCATTAACGAAAGCGGCCACCTGACCATCCCGCCCGACCTGGAGCACGGAGCGGACATCCAACCGAACGACAGCTTCGAAGCGAAGCGTGATGAAAAAGGACGTTTGATTTTGGTGAAGTCGCGAGGCTGAAGAGGTTGTTCTTGAACAGTGAAATAAAGTGCTCGCTAAGCAGTAGAGTAACTGCCTCCGGCCGCTGTTGACAACGGGTTAAATGAACTGGATATTTACGGTAATAACCCGTTGTCAAAGGCGGCACGCAAGCTCTCCGACAGTTACTCTGCTCTCTCTATGCATTATTTCAAAGGTCCGTTCAAAAACAAAAATCAGCCTCGCGGCTTACATGGCAAGGCAATAAACGAAAAGCCGGCACATCCACTGGTGCCGGCTTTTCTCTATAAGCTTAGATTTTTGCATGCGGTACAGGGGTTGCCGCGGTGCGGACGTCGATCAGCGCGGGCTTGCCGCCGGACAGCGCCTCGCGGAGGGATTGCTCGAATTCGGCGGAGCTTGACGCCCGATAGCCTAAGCCGCCGCAGGCTTCGGCGATAGCCGCGAAATCAGGGGGTTGGATCGCGCTGCCGGTCAGGTTCATATCGGCGGCGTTCATCCGGGCCTGCTCCATCGCGTAAGCGGCATTATTGAGAACGATCAGCACGATCGGGAGCCGGAGCTCGACGGCCGTCTGGAATTCCATCAGCGTCTGGACGACGCCTCCATCCCCTGCTATGGCGATCGCTTGACGGTCCGGATAGCAGAGCTTGGCGGCTATCGCCGCGGGCAAAGCAAAGCCAAGAGTACGCCACCGGCCGGAGATCAAAATATCCTGCCCGGCCTTAGCCTGGAAGATACGATTAAACCATAGCGTATGATCGCCGGTATCGACGGCGATGACCGCTTGGTCCGATACGTGATCCGCAATGGTCTTGATGACGCGCTGCGGCGGTATCGGGGTGCCATCGGCACCGGCCTCCCCTTCGATCTGCCGTTTCCAGCCCGAACATACGTCTCGAACCCGGGCTCGCCAGGCGCTGCGGTCTTGGGCCGAAATATGCCCGGCTGCGGCCAGCTTGGGAACAATTTGCCCGAGGTCGCCGACGATACCTTTATGCAGCGGGTGACCGAGGCCAAGCGCTTCCCGGTTCCAATCGACCTGAACGATCCGGGCCTGCGTCGGCACGTAATCGTCCGGCCACCATGTCGCGCCCAGCATCACGATGAGATCACTTTCGGCCAGCAGGAGGCTGGACGCCTCGCTGCCGGCCTGACCGAGCCCTCCTGCGTAGCATGCATGATCGTTCGGAAACAACGGACGCGCAGGCAGCGTTGTTATGACGGCGGCAGACAGCTTCTCGGCAAGCTGAACGACTTGCTCCGTTGTCCGCTTCACGCCGCGGCCGATAAACAGAACCGGCCGCTCGGCCGAAGCGAGCAAAGCCGCCGCTTCCGCGATTTCGCTGTCGGGTGCGGCCAACGGCTGATGCAGGTGGGCGGCATACGGCTTCACCCCGCCTTTGACCTTCGCCGGGTACAAGTCCTTCGGGACGGATAGATGGGTCACCCGCCCTTGGAGCAAGCCATGGACGAGCGCTTGCTCCATCAGCTCGGGCAGCGCGTCCGCGTGCGTGAGCAGCTCGGATTTCCCCGCAACGGCCGCGTTGAGTTTCTGCTGGTCTACGTACTGCTTCGCCCGAGTGCCGATTTTCGCCGTTTCGACCTGCCCTGACAGCGCCAGTACCGGCGCCCGATCCATGGCGGCATCGGCGAGGCCGTTCAACATATTCGCTACTCCAGGGCCGCTTGTCGCCAGGCATACCGCCGTCTTTCCCGTCAGTTTGGCTTCGGCGGAAGCCATCAGCGCGGCGCCGCTCTCATGCCGGCAGGCCACGTACCGGATCGCGTTCTGTTTTCCGAGCTCATCCAATAAACTTAAATTGGCATCGCCGATCACGCCGTAGATCCGCTCGATTTTCCAAGCTTTGAGCTGCTCCAATACGAACTGCGAAACGGATAAACCCGCTGCAGGCTTGGTCCGGTCGGCAAGCACTGGGGGTGCGGGAGCCTCCGTGAGTGTGGAGGGGCTCATGCAATCACTCCTTTCCTTTTCGGATAGCGTTCCCTTCGGAGCCCTTCCCTTTGCATTTTTTTCATGAGGAGTTAAAGGAAAAACGCCTGAATTGGCGAACATAGTCAATAAAGAGGTGATAAATTTTGAGCAATGGCGCTTCGATCTTGACGTTTACGATTATTTCGTTCTCCCTCGCGCTGATCTTGATCATGAAAAAAGACACCTTGCCGGCAAACGTAAAACGGCCCTTGGCCATATTGGCGCTGGTGATGGTTTCGTTTTCATTCGTGCTGATGATCTATAGCTTTTTTTCCGGCGCGAAGTAAGCGGATAGACTTCCTCCCTTGAATTTCCTATACTTATATTTAAGCCTCGCTCCGGCCATACTAACTAGAGCTTTCCAACGGACCCATAAACAGTTTGGAGCGTGAGCGGGTAATGCGATTGTTGCCGTTGCTGCTTTCCGGCGCGCTGCTCTCCGGTGTTGTGATCGGATCGGCGGCGGCCGCGAATCAAGCGGCCAAACCAATTCATTTGACAAGGAGGGCTCCCATGAATCAAGTACCGAAGCGGAGCGACGTTCCTGCGGAACACCGTTGGAACCTGGAGGACCTTTTTCCGAACCAGCAGGCCTGGGATCAAGAGTATCAAGATGTGAAAAACGCGCTGAAGGAAATCGGCCGTTTTCACGGCAAGCTGAGCGATCCGGCGGCCATCAAGCAGTGCTTCGAGCTGGAGGATAAAATCTCCCTGCATACGGAACGTCTGTACGTCTACGCCAACATGAAGCATCATGAGGACATGGCGGACCCTACATATCAGGCCTTATCCGATAAATCGAAAAAGTTAAGCGTCGAAGCGGGTGAAGCGACCTCGTTCATTTCCCCGGAAATTTTAAGCTTGTCGGACGACCAGCTGCACAAGCTGGTGAACGATCCCCAGCTCGCTTTCTACAAAAGGACGCTCGAAGAGCTGATCCGCGAGAAGCAGCACGTGCTCAGCAAAGCGGAGGAAGCGCTGCTGGCCCAAGTCGGTAACCTGTCGCAAGCGCCGAGCACGATTTACGGCATGATCAACAACGCGGATATCAAGTTCCCGAAGGTGAAGAACGAAAAAGGCGAAGAAGTCGAGCTTACGCACGGCCGCTACATCCAATTCCTCGAAAGCCGCAACCGCGACGTCCGCAAGCAAGCTTTCGAGACGATGTACGCTACCTATGCAAAGCAAAAAAATACGATCGCCTCGACTCTTGCCGCCAATGTGACGAAAAACATTTTTTATTCCAAGGTCCGCAAGTACCCTTCTACGCTGGAAATGTCGCTGTTCGGGGACAATATCAAGAAGGAAGTATACACGAACCTGATCGATACGATTCACGAGTCGCTGCCGCTCATGCACCGCTATATGGAACTGCGCCGCAAGCTGATGAAGGTCGACAAGCTGCACATGTACGACTTGTTCGCTCCGCTGGTCGAAGAATTCGACCTTGAGATCACGTACGAGGAAGCGAAGAAAACGGTCAAGGAAAGCTTGAAGCCGCTCGGCGAAGAGTATTTGAAGATTTTGCAGGCGGGCTTCGAGGGCGGCTGGATCGACATTTACGAGAACGAAGGCAAGCGCAACGGCGCCTACAGCTGGGGGGCATTCGGTACCCACCCGTACGTGCTCCTGAATCACAAGGACAACCTGAACAGCATGTTCACGCTGACGCACGAGATGGGCCACGCGCTCCACTCTTACTTGTCGGACGCGAACCAGCCTTACCGCTACGCGCAATATACGATTTTCCTTGCGGAAGTCGCATCGACGCTCAACGAAGCGCTGCTGATGGATTACCTGCTGAAGAAGTCGACGGACAAGAAAGAAAAAATGTATCTGCTCACCTACTATATGGACCAGTTCCGGACAACGGTATTCCGGCAAACCATGTTCGCCGAGTTCGAGAAGATCATTCACGAAAAAGCGGAGCAAGGCGAAACGCTTACCCCGCAGCTGTTGAGCCAAGTCTACTACGATCTGAACGTGCAGTATTACGGCAAGGATATGGTGGTAGATCAGGACATCGAGATGGAATGGGCGCGTATCCCTCATTTCTACAACAGCTTCTACGTGTACAAATACGCCACCGGTTTCTCGGCCGCTACCAGCTTTGCGAAGCAAATCCTGGACGAGGGCCAGCCGGCTGTCGACCGCTATCTCGGCTTCTTGAAAAGCGGGAGCAGCGACTACTCCATCAATATCTTGAAGAAGGCAGGCGTGGATATGTCGACGCCGGAACCGATCAAACAGGCGATGAGCGTATTCAAAGAGCTTCTGGAGCAAATGGAAGCGCTGGCGAAGTAAGCCGCCGACGCAGGCCGAGTCCGGTATTGCCCGGCTCGGCCTGTTTGCCCTTCATGCAGCAGTCAAAAGGAGACGATTTCGATGAGAGCCCAATGGATGTTGATCAGCACGTTGCTTTTTGCCCTTATTACCGCAGTTTTCGCCGTTATTAACGTAGAGCCCGTCCGCGTGAATTTTTTGTTCACCCAAGCCGACATCCCGCTCATTCTCGTTATTCTGGGATCCACCCTGCTCGGCGGCCTGATCGCCTTTCTGATCGGCTTGTTCCGCCAGATCAAGCTGCAGCGCAAGATCAAGCAGCTTGAGAAACAGCTGAGCGGAACGTCCTCCGAGCAAGCTCTGGCCGTCTCCGAAGATACGGGAAGCCAGTCGTTCCTTTCGGCTGATACGGACGTGGAGCATGCCGAAGATGGGAAGAGTTCGAGCAAATAGCGGTTCGTACCCACCATTTTTTCAAATAATCAAGAAATAGTAAAATTTATATTAAATCTGCCATAACCTTTCCATCCTCATTGATCAAAAACCCCACTTTCATTAATATAGTAAGTGCGAGTTATGGAACGATTTTCCTAGTTACTAGGACGTAATCCATGCAGGAAGGATGCCGGCAGCATGGTTGATCAATGGACGGATGCAGAGCAAACCCAATTATATTACAGCGCGTTTAGGCTATCCGCTAACGGTATGGCTTTCTTCTCGGAAGAAGGCCTATTTCTTCGCGTCAATCCTGCATTCGGCAAGCAAATCGGTTACCCCGAAGAGGCGTTGAACGGTACGCCCTGGGAACCTTTTATTCATCCCGACGATCGAAAGCAGATTCATAGAATGCTGAAGGATATGGCCAACGGGACGCATGGATTTCAGCCGTTCAAAGCAAGGCTCATCCGCAGCGACGGCGCGCCGGTCCGGTGCTCCGTCACCGTCCCCGACATTATTAGTCCAAACGGATTGCCGGCTTTTCTTTTCGTGCAGATTCTGGACAACGATGCGCGGAGCCGGTTCGCGATACCGGCCCCCGGGCGGGAATCGGCACGCGAGCCGGACGGTACAAGCAGCGATTCCCTATACCGGACTCTCGTAGAGCAAAGTACGGACGTTGTATCGAAGCACGATTTGTCGGGCCGTATTTTGTACATCTCCCCTTCTTGCCGTAACCTGCTTGGGTACGAGCCCGAGGAATTGATCGGAATGAACATCTGCGATCTGATTCATCCGGAGGATTTGACGAAAATCCCCGGCTTTATGTCCCCTCTAGTGACCGCGCCGAATCTGCCTCTGATCTCGTACCGGATTCGCAAGAAAAACGGCGGCTATGTCTGGTTCGAAACTAGCGGACGAATCGCCGACGAACACGGATCGGAGAACGGACAAACCGTGGTCTGTATTTCCCGGGACGTCTCTTCGCGCAAGCAAACGGAACAGCAGCTGATGAAAACCAACGAGCTGCTGCAAAAGATTTCTTCGATCGACGCGCTGACCGGGCTCGCCAACCGGCGGTTCTTCGACGAGCGGTTTGCCAAGGAATGGCGGCATGCCATGCGATTCTCCACGCCGCTTTCCGTGATCTTGCTCGATATCGACTATTTCAAGCGGTATAACGATACGTACGGGCATCATGACGGCGACGCCTGCCTCCAGTATGTGGCCGAAGCGATGCGGCGCGCGGCCAAGCGCCCGGGCGACATGATCGCAAGATACGGCGGGGAGGAATTCGTGATCGTGCTGCCGGTTACGGACGGCCGCGGCGCGCTTCACGTGGCCGAGCGAATGCGCTCGGAGGTGGAGCTGCTGCGCATTCCGCATCGCCGCTCCGCCGTCTCTTCGTTCGTCACGGCGAGTCTGGGCGTGGCCACGATGGTTCCCGCCCGCGACGTCTCGCCGCGGGAGCTGATTATCCGCGCGGACAAGGCTCTTTATCGGGCCAAGCAGGAAGGACGGAACCGGGCTATAGCTTATGGCGACGAATAAATCGGCACACCGCTCTTTTTCTTTTTGGCAAAGGGCGGTTTTTGATGAAACAATTTCTTCCGGGAGCGCGTCAGTAGGGGTGAGCTGCAGGATTTTCAAAAAGGATACAAAGAGGGTACTAAACATCAAAGGAGGAAAATCAAGTGCAGAAAAGAACACTCTTTGCAGGCATGCTGGCATTGACGCTCCTTACTTCCGTCTCCCCGGCCCCGTTATCCGTGGCGTCGGACACCGGGCAGACCATCGCGGTGATGCTCAACGGACAGCCGGTCAGCTTGACCGTGCAGCCCCGTTTGATCGGAAACACGCTGATGGTGCCGCTCCGCGAGCTGTCGGATGCGCTCGGGGTGAAGGTGCAGTGGGACGAAACCGAACGCTCGGCTACGGCAGCCAAAGCGGAGCGCTCGATCAAGCTTCGGCTGGACAGCAAGGAAGCTTTGCGCGGAAGCGAATCCGTCACGCTGGACGAAGCTCCGGCGCTCGACAACGGAAATATTTTGATACCGCTGCGCTTTTTCAGCGAGTCGTTCGATTATAACGTCTATTGGGACGGTGTGAACAAGCGCGTAACGATTGCGGATGCGGATAAAAGCTTGCCGACCGTCGGTTCGCAGGAACAGATGGAAGCGCTTCTTAAGGAATCCGCCGCCGCTCACGGCAGCGGAAGCAGCATGATGTTACGGGGTGACAATGCGATCGCGGTCACCGAGAAATCGACGGCTGCCGCACCGCAAGCCGCCGGCAGTACCGCCAAGCAGGCTGCTGACGCGACGCCCGCCTACTCCGCCACGAACGTACAGGTGCAGGGCGTCGATGAAGCGGATGTCATCAAGACGGACGGCACCTACATCTATCAGGTGAATCGTGACCGCGTCCTCGTGACAAAAGCCTACCCGGCCGAGAGCATGAGCGTCGTCAGTACCGTTTACTGGGCGGACCCGAATTTTTACCCGCAGGAGCTGTATGTCGATGACAACTATCTCGTCGTTGTCGGCAATACGTCCTATCCGACGTACGAGAAGCCGGGACCGACGCCTTATGACGCCAGCCCTGCGGCTCCCGCAGATCCGGCTTCGTCGGTTAGCAGCCCTGCGGCAAAAACCTCTCCTCCTCGGGACATCGGGGTGATCCCGGTACCCGAGCCGGCAATCGGAGAAGCCAAGAAAATGGTCATATGGCCCGGACGTCCGACCCGTTCGACGACGAAAACGATCGTCTACGAGCTTGGCGACCGGACCCGGCTTCAGCAAATCCGCGAGGCGGAGCTGGAAGGGCATTACGTCTCTTCGCGCAAAGTCGAAGACTCGCTGTACGTAGTTACGAACAAATCGATGAATTATTTTTGGATTATGCGCCAAGAGGCGGACTTCGGCGCGAAGCAAGCGAACGAATCGCTGCCCGCCTACCGGGACTCCGCTGCCGGAGACCAATTTATTACGATCGGCTACGAAGACATCCGGTACTTCCCGAAAGCCGTCGAACCGAACTATTTGCTGATCGGCGGCCTTAAGCTCAGCAAGCCTGATCAAAAAATGCAGGTGACGAGCTACCTCGGCTCCGGTCAAAACGTCTACGCTTCTCCCGACAACCTGTATGTCACCGTGAGCGAGTACGAGCCTGCGAAAGAGAATGAGCAGACGGACGGCAAGACCAACGTCATGCCCGCGCCGCTTCATATGACGAGCGCCATTTATAAATTCGGCATGGACAACGGAACGGTACGCTATGTCGGACGCGGCAAGGTGCCGGGACATGCGCTGAACCAGTTTTCGATGGATGAGCACAACGGCTATTTCCGCATCGCCACCACAAGCGGCGACATGTGGCGAAACGACGAGCATACGTCGAAAAATAACGTGTATGTGCTGGACGAAGCGCTGAGCGTCGTCGGCAAGCTCGAAGGGCTGGCCCCGGGCGAGCGCATCTATTCCGTACGCTACGCCGGGAACCGCGCCTATATGGTGACGTTCAAAAATACCGATCCGCTGTTCGTGCTGGATCTGAGCAACCCTCAAGCGCCTGCCATGCTCGGCAAGCTGAAAATTCCGGGCTACAGCGACTACCTGCATCCGTACGACGAGAACCATCTGATCGGCTTCGGCAAGGAAGCTGTGGAGGTGGCGAACAAGAAAGGCGAGGGCTCGGACACGGTCGCTTTCTATCAAGGCATGAAGCTCGCGCTGTTCGATGTATCCGATGTGGCGAATCCGAAAGAGCTGTTCAAGGAAACGATCGGCGACCGGGGGACCGAATCGCCGCTGCTCCACAATCATAAAGCGCTGCTCTTTTCCAAGGAGAAGCAGCTGCTGGCCTTCCCTGTCAGCGTAGCGGAATTGAAAGATAAGGCCGGCGTCAATACACCGGAAAAAGCATCGGAATACGGGGATTTCACCTTCCAAGGCGCTTACGTTTACGGGCTGGATCTGCAAAAGGGCTTCCAGCTTCGCGGCAAAATTACGCACTTGACGGCAGACGATCTGAACAAAGCGGGCCAGCACTGGTACGGCAGCGAACGCAATATCGAGCGTCTGCTGTATATCGGCGATACGCTGTATTCGTCTTCGCCCGACATGCTGAAAGCGAACGACTTGAACTCGCTGCGCGAAGTCGGCACGCTAGAGCTCCCCGCCTGGAAGCCTCGCAATCCGTAACGGTTGGCTTTTTGTCCTCCATGGGGTACAATGTCCGAAGTGACATTTATCCGCTTGGAGGACTGCTAAAGCCATGGTAACTACCGTTATCGTTATCAGCATTATCGTCGCTTTGCTTATCTCGGGCATCACCATGTATGTAACGAAGCTCGCTTATTCCCGCAAGGAAGAGGATTAAACCGCTGTTACAGCCACAGCGAGAGTACGAAAGCGACGGCGCCGCCAAACGCCGAGCTTAAAGCGTTAACCGTGTCGTTGGTCATGAGCGCCGACCCGCGGATTCGAACCGCCGCTGCCTCGCAGTGGCGGTTTTTTTCGATTTCTTTCCCGCAGACGCGGCAGCGGTACATGACCTGGCATACCGCCCCGAGCCACGAATCGGCCAGCGACCCGGCGAGGCCCCCAACCAGACCAAGGGCGCAAAGACCGGCCGCCGACCGGACGGAGGCCTCCCACGCCGGGGCGGCCGCCGCTTGCTCCGGCTGCAGCGCCGCCAGCGCCCATGCGACGGCTCCGACGAACAAGCCGCCGGCCGCGGATGCGGCAAGTCCGAGCAGAGATACGCCGCCGGAAGTGCCTGGCGGTACCGGACGGCCGCTGACGATGGAGCGCGGAGCCGTACGGCTGAGGCCGCCGATCTCCGTCGCCCACGTGTCCGCGGTTACCGTGGCCATTACGCCGATGAAGGCGGCCCACCAGGCCGGATGCGGCACAAGTGCGGCGCCCAGACAAAGCGCGAGCCCAAGCCCGCCGTTGGCAAGCACCTGACCGGCATCCCGCCGGCCGGATTTGGCGTAGCCGCTCTCGGCGGCCGCCTTCTTCTTGCTTTTCCACTTCGACAGCAGCGAGGATGAGATAAAAAATGCGATCAGTGTCCCGAACCACGCCAAGCTTCCTGCCGCATACATCAGCGTTCCAAGCAGGACCGCGGCGGCGGCCCCCGATCCGGACAGCGAACGTTTCCTGTACGCCGCTCCGGCAATCAGAACGCTTCCCGCCAATCCGATGATCCAATGCTCCAATTCATCCGGCCCCCCTTCCAACCTCCAGAAATGCGATCGTAAAAAAATGTGTTTTTCGGCGATCCTATATTTACAGACCTGTTGCCACGATAAATCATTTGCGTGATCACCCGGAAGCCGGCTGGAGCAGGGTACGCCCCTTCCGGGGCCCGCTACTTCTTGATCTTGGCTGTAAATGCGCCGAAAGCCTGCTCTCCCCAAAACAGCTCGAATCGGTCTCCGTCATTCACCGCCCCGACACCTGCAGGAGTGCCCGTGTAAATGATATCCCCTTCGCCCAAGCCGTAATGGGCGGCGATGTAATCCACGATCACCTGGAGATCAAAAATCATGTCGTTCGGATTCCCCCGCTGCACTTCCCGCCCGTTCCGGCTCAAAGCATATTCCGCCTGCTTGACATGCCCGAGGCCGGGAAACGGACGGAACCCGGTCAGTGCGGCGGAGCCTTTAAATCCTTTGGCTGGAAGCCATGGATGGCCTTGCTTTTTCAGCACCGATTGCACGTCCCGCAGGGTAAAATCGATGCCCAGCGCCAACTGGTCCACCAGCTCGTCCACGGTGATGCCGTTCTTATAGGCTTGTCCGATACGAAGCACCAGCTCGGCTTCGTAGTGCACCTCGCCCTGTCCGCCGGGCAGCTCGATTTCACCGCCGTCAATCGCAGCCAGCGCATGCGTCGGCTTCATAAAAATCATCGGCTCCGCCGGGATATCGTTGCCGAGCTCCGCCGCATGCCTTCCGTAATTACGTCCTACGCAATAAATGTTGCGAATCGATTCGTTCATGTTCGGATCGTTCCTTTTCCGTTAAAATAAGACTCCGCCTTCATTATAATCCCGGCTTGGCGGAATCTCAACGCGATCACGGTTCGAAGAAATGCTCCAGCAGCCCGAGCACTTTCTCATAGCCAAGAACGGCAGGAAATGATCGCTGTTCGGCACGGCCGCCAGCGCCCCTTTCGGAAGCTTTTGATAAGCATCCACGAGATGATGCAGATCAACCGTGTCTTGATCGCCGGCCATAATCATGAATGGCGCCTGGATACCGCGAAGCTGTTCGTCCGAAGGACCTTGAGCTCTTCGTAACCGGAATTTCGCAAATAAAAACGTCCGCCTCCCAACACGCAAGCGTTGAAAGCAAAGCGGACGTTTATTTGAAATATTTAGCTTCCACTTTTTTGCCGAGCAGCCACATGATGACGAACACGGCGATAATCAGCGCGATTTTCCAAGGCTGCCGCAGCAGATTGGCCAGATCGTGGCCTGCAAAGGATACCAGAAAAATCATGACGCCTTTCCCAAGTAGGGTCGCAACGATAAACGTATGCAGCGGCACCTTGGACAGCCCTGCCACGATATTTACCAATGAAGAAGGCGTAAAGGGAAAGCAAGCGAGAAGAAAAATCGGTGTGAAGCCGTGCGTTTCAAGCCAGTGAATAAATTTTCGGGATTTGGGGTACTTGCGCTCGACCCAGCTGCGAAAACGCGCGCCGAATTTCCGGAAAAGCAAAAATACGCAGAACGCCCCTGCGACGACGCCGATCCATGACAGCAGAAAGCCTTCGCCAAGTCCATATGCATTTACGTTTGCGATCAGTATCGCCACTAACGGCAGAGCGGGAATGAAAGCTTCGATCATCGGAGCGATAATACCGGGCAGCGGTCCTAACGCCTCATACTGCTTCAGCCAAAGCTCAATATCCTGCCAGCTTAAACGGGTAATGGTTTCCTTCCAGCTCATTCGAGTCGTTTCACCTCTATGCTTCCACTATACTATCCTGCAAACCCGATCGCAACTTGCCTGGACGAGCCTTCCGATCGAGAGCCCGGTTGACTTCCGGATATCAAAACGGCCGCCCCCATGGAACGGCCGTTTTCATTCATGATCCCGTTATGAAACTGAATTCGTTTAGCGTGATGTTTTCTGGTTTTCCTCCGTTTTGCGGGCTTCGCCGGAGGACTTGGAAGTTTCGCTCGATTTCTTGGAATCGGTCGATTTATTTTTCGGATCTTCGGCAGATTTTTTGGTGCTCTCGGTCGTTTTTTTGCCGTTCTCGGAGGATTTGGTCCCCTCAGTCGTTTTCTTGCTCTCGGTGTTCTTGCTCTCGGTGTTCTTGCCGGTTCCTTGCGTCTTGCCCGAATCTCCTGACTTGCTGGCCGGCGCTTTATCCGCATCCGGCTTCTTGCCCGTTTCCGGCGTCTTCTCGGCCGCCGGCTGCTTCTTGTTCTGCTCCGCTTTTTTCGGATCGGCGGCTTTGCCGGAATCTGCAGGCTTCTTCGTCCCTTCCGAAGGCGGTTTGACAAGCGTTTTGGACGTTCCTTCGGTAATGCCCGCCTCCTTCTTCACAGGCGGCTTCATTTCCGCTCCGGAAGGAATCGTGCGGGCCGGTCCGGGCGTTATGCGCCCTTCCTTGTCAATCTGCGCGTTGACGGACAAGTTCGTCAGCTTCTCGAACAGCTTGTCCCGGTCCTCATTGACCATCGGGATCGGCTGGGCCCATTTGGTCAAGATCGGCACCATGCTCAGGTCGCAGTTTCGCTCCTTGGTGCAGGAGGCTTCCAAAATCATGCTTTCCCAAGTATTGGGATTGTCATTGGTCGTAAATATAAAATTGCCCATGCTGTAGGCAATCCACTTGCCTTTGTACTGCTCGAAGCCCTGGACGACATGCGGGTGGCTGGCGACGATGAGATCCGCGCCTTGGTCGATATACTGGCGTGCCAGATCGGTCTGGGATTTGACCGGATACGCCTTGCGCTCTTCTCCCCAATGGGCGATAACGACAACCAGATCCGCTTCGGCTCTCGCTTTGCCGATGGCCTCGAACGCAAGCTTCGTGCTGTAGGTTTCCGCCATCCCCGGCTTCGATTTGCCCGCATACCAGCTCGTATCCGGAATCACCCGGCTGAAGCCGAGAAAGGCGATCTTCATGCCTTTTTGCTCTATAATCACATGCTGATACGCTTCGTCCGCATTCCGGCCCGCGCCTACGCGCTTAATGTCCTGCGCTTCAAGGTAACCCAGCGTATCGAGCAGCCCTTCGACGCCATAGTCCATGCTGTGGTTGTTCGCCAGGTTAACCAGGTCGACGCCCGCGCGCTTCAATTCGGGCAGCGCCTTGGGCGACGAGCGGTACACGTATTCTTTCTCTTGAGCCGCGCCCCTTGTCGTAATCGGCGTTTCCAGATTCGCTACGGTAATATCCGCCTTCTCCAGGTAAGGCTTGACATGCTTGTAAGGATAATCGTAGCCGTTCTTTTGGAGCAAATCGTCTACCTTGCTGGCGAACATAACGTCGCCGACGAACGTGAGATTCACTCTCGGGGATTGCTCCGGCGTCGCCGTTGCCGCACCGCCTTCCGCTGCAGGCGGCTTCTCTTGAGCGACTTCCGGGGACGTCGCCGCAGGCGGCTTGGGCTGCGCTTCCGTCTTGGGAGGCAGAGCCAACTCGCCGCCTTTTTCCCCCTCCTGCGGAGGATCCAGCTTTTGGATCAAATATACGAAGGCGCCAACCGTGATGAGGCTTAACAAGCCGATTTTTATCCAAAGCGTTCTTTTCTGCTTCTGCTCCTTCTCCTGTTCATGCTTTTGCTTGCGCGATTGTTCCGTATCAACCGGTTCCTTATGAATCTTAACCTACCCCTATCCTATCCCGCTGCGAATCAGCGCATATGTTCTCTTTTCTTTCCCATTATAGCAAATCGCCCGCTTGTGGTCATGGGGCACAAATACCTAAAAAAAAACGATTGCCAAGCCCCCCCTTATTCTGGTAATATAAATTTTCTCTCGACTTTTTAGGCAACTCACCTCAATCCGCCTCATCCCTCGCCGAACCCGGCGAACCGGGCTTCGCTGCCGTTACCAGCAAAGCTCCAATCCAAGCTTACGGAGGTGTCTATGCTTTTCCCTGTCTTAATGAAGAAAGCGTTCGCACGCAATCTGCAGTACCGCTTATCCCATGCGGTTAATACGGTTGCCAGCATCGTGTTCGGGCTGATCTACGTCTCGATCTGGCAGGGTATCGGACAGCAGGACGGCATGCACGGCTACAGCCTGCAAACCGTCGTCCATTATGTCGCGCTTAACCAAGCGACGCTGTGGGTGACGTTGTTCGTGACCAACGGGCTCGCGATCGAGCGCTCCGTACGCACCGGACAGATCGCGACGGACCTGATGCGTCCGGTTCATCTGTTTTACCAGCTCATGTGCCGCGAATGGGGACAAATCGGCTACCAATTGCTTTACAAGACGATCCCCATCTACCTGATTTACGTGTGGATGCTTTCGCTGCCGGTTCCGCACAACGCCGGCACCTGGCTTGCTTTCGCCACGGCGCTCGCGATGGCCGCCTACATGAATATTTGCGTGAATTACCTCATCGGCGTAACGGCCCTCTGGACTACCGAATCGACTTGGCTGTTTTGGGTTCACAATTCCATCTCAAGCCTGCTTTCCGGCTTTCTCATTCCGGTCGAATGGCTGCCGCAATGGCTTCAGCGCATCGCTTATATGACGCCTTATCCGTACATGCAGTACATTCCAACCAAAATTTATTTGGGCCTCGCTTCCCCGTCCGAAATGTACGGCGGCCTTTTGTGGTGCGTTCTGTTCACTGCGTTTTGCCTCGCCGCAACCGCTATTGTGCGGAATAAAGTGGAGGTGCAGGGCGGATGAGCACGGTACGCATGTTTTTGCTGCTGGTCAAAGCCAGCGTCCGCAGCCGGATGCAGTACAAATTCAACTTCTGGCTATCCTCCGTGCTAGCGGCCCTTGTCAGTGCAATGGACTTTTTGCTGCTTTCCGTGATTTTGTGGAAATTTGACTCGATTCAAGGCTGGAGCTTGTACGAAATCGGCTATTTATACGCCACCATCCTGCTGTCCAAAGCGCTCTACCGCAGCTTCGCCAACGATGTGCATCATCTGGAGAAATATTTGGTTTCCGGCGATTTGGACCAGTTGCTCGTCCGCCCGATTCCCGTCTTGCTGGCGCTGATGTCGCAAAATTTCCGTCCGATGTTCGGCGAATATGTGCAGGGCGGCATCATCCTGACGCTATCCCTGGGACAGATGATAAGTACGGGACAGGTGACCGCAGCGGCCATTCCGCTCACCTTCGTCGTTCTGGTGACGGGCGCTGCATTTTTGTTCGCCATCGGACTCGGCACCGCGACGTTCGGCTTCTGGACGACACGGGTCAGCGATCTGCAAAATTTGACCGAGGACGCCGCTCGCACCGCCGTACAGTATCCGATGGAGCTGTATCCCGTTTGGCTGCGGACATTGCTGCTGACCCTGATCCCTGTCGGGATGGCGAACTACATACCGGCGCTTTATATCGTGAAGGGACAATTCGGCTGGTGGCTGCTGCCGGCCGTCATGGCGTTCGCCGTCGTTTTCCTGCGGCTCATGCTGCGATTCTGGCGGTTCGGCCTGAGCCGTTACCAAAGCAGCGGAAGCTGACGTTTTACGATGCCTTCCGGATCTGAAAGGAGCAAATGAACCGATGATTGAGGTTAAGCATTTACATAAAAGCTTTCGCATCCCCGCCCCCCATTTAAGCCGGTGGGAACGGATCAAGGCGGCCGTGACCGGAGGCGGAGCGGAAAAAACGGCGGTCCGCGATATCAGCTTCACGATCGGCCCGGGCGAGTTCGTCGGATATATCGGTCCGAACGGCGCCGGAAAATCGACCACGATCAAAATGCTGACCGGCATTCTGCACCCGACCTCGGGCGAGGTGCGGATCGACGGCATGAGCCCGCAAAAGGACCGCCGCCGGGTCGTTTCCCGGCTCGGCGTCGTCTTCAGCCAGAGGAGCCAGCTGTGGTGGGACTTGCCGGTGCGGGATTCGTTCGATATTTTGTGCGCCATGTACCGCATCGACCGGCAGCGGCAGCGGCGGACGCTGGCGGAGCTGGACGGGCTGCTCGGCCTCGGCGAGTTCGCCGACACGCCGGTGCGCAAGCTGTCGCTCGGCCAGCGGATGCGGGCCGACCTTGCGGCCGCTCTGCTGCACGAGCCGGACATCCTGTTCCTCGACGAGCCGACCATCGGACTGGACGTCATCGCCAAACGCAACATTCGCGGGCTGCTGTCCAAAGTCAACCGGGAGCTCGGCAAAACGGTGCTGCTGACAACGCACGATATGGATGACATCGAGCAGCTTTGCGACCGCGTGATGGTGATCAACCACGGAGCCCTTGCCTATGACGGGACGATCGGCGAGCTGCGGGAGCGCATCGGACTGCCGACGATTCTGCGCGTGTCGTTTCAAGCCGAGGTTTCCCCGGACGCTGTCAAGCAGCCGGACCTGGGCTTCACCATCGCGGAAGCGAACGGCTGCGAGCTGACCGTCCATTTCAACCGCCAGGAGCTGCCCGCCTTGGAGGTGCTCCGCCGGTTGGAGCGATACGGAACAGCCCGGGACGTTCATATGGAGGAACCGGATTTCGAAGAGATCATTCATAAAGTGTATTAGTTCGCGGTCCAAGCCGCAAAAAAATAAGAACCTTCGGAGAACGCCGTTCTCCGAAGGTTCTTTGTCCATTCATCCGTTTTTTACATCCGCTGCTTCAATAATTCGCTGCCGTTAAGAGATAAATCAAACGCGGGACGCCTCGTGCAGATCGGCGGCAACGGCTGCCGGCTCTTCCCATTCCAGAAAATATCCGCCGTACTCGAGTTGGACCCACCGCACCACATGGATGCTCCGGCCGCCCATTCGCGGGGCATCCTAAACATGTCTCCGCCGGCCATCAGCATGCTGGTCGCCTTGATACAAATATTTGTGTGCGCACACACATAAAATAATACACTAACAACCATCGAGAGTCAAACCATTTTGATCATCCGCCAAGCGTTAAACCGTAATCTTTATTTTCTTCTCCGTTAGAACGTCTGTGATGATATTTGTGATATCAGGCAGTATGGCGCTATAATCCCGCCTTCCCTGCCCGGTTAAGCGGACCACCGTGCTTCTGCGATCGGCGTCATTTAACCGGCACTCCACCGTGTCGCATGTCTCCAGACGGGAGACCAGCCGGGAAACGGCGCTGTGGCTCAAATTTACAGTTTTGCTCAATTGATTGATCGTCAAACCTTCTCCATTGTCTTCGCTAAGAACGGATATGACCGAAAATTCGCTGACCGTTAAATCATAGCGGGACTTCAGAAATTTTTCCAGCCGCTGATTCAATGTCCCGTACACTTCGCTTAGCGCCATCCACTTGCTTACAGCATCGTCCATCTCCGCACTCCACCTCACCTATTTTTATTTACAATATCATCTATCCTGAATATGTTCAAATTCAAACCGGCTCTATAAGAAGGCTTATCTTACGGCAGCCTTGTGCTATAATGGAAGGATCAGCCACTTCAGAGCGGCAGAAACGGGAGGAACCTATACATCATGGACAAAATTGCCGTCATTTCGGACATTCACGGGAACTTGCCTGCGCTGGAGGCGGTGGTTCGGGATATTCGCCGCCGGCGTATCCGGCGCATCATCTGTCTCGGCGATCTGGTCGGCAAGGGACCGCAGCCATGCGAGACGGTGGACCGTGTTCGCGAGTTGTGCGAAACGACGGTGCAGGGCAACTGGGACCACGGCATCAACAACCCGCAGGATAAGGAAACCGGCTTGTGGCAGCAGCGCCGGCTCGGTACCGAGCGCCTTCGCTACTTGCTCGAGCTGCCGTTTTCCGCGGAGCTTCGTCTAAGCGGACGCCGCGTGCGTCTTTTTCATGCTTCCGCGCAAAGCATTTATCATCGCGTGCTCCGCAAGGCGGGCAAAAAAGAAAAGCTCGCGATGTTCGACAATACGGATCAAACGGGAGGCTTCGCAGGCTCGGAGCTGACTCCGAATGTCATCGGCTACGGAGATATCCATGTTCCTTATGTCCAAACGCTGAAGTCGAAAGCGGGAGAAGGTCTGCTGTTGTTCAACACCGGCAGCGTAGGCGCGCCTTACGACGGGCTCCCTTATGCGAGCTATGCCATTCTGGAAGGAGAAACGTCGCACCCGGCCTGCCTGGAGCCTGCCCCGTTCTCCGTACAGCTTGTCCGCGTGCCTTACGACGTCGAGGAAGCCGTCACCATCGCCGAACGCGTCGGTCTGCCCAATCTGGACCGGTTCGCCGGCGAAATTCGCAGCGGGAGCGAGCGGAAATAACGGACCGGCCTTCGATCGCCAGTTTTCCCGGCCGCCCGGTATTCGACCCTGCGTCCGGGACAAAAGCGTTTGCCCCAAACACGTTTGCATCGCAAAACTAATGAGAGTATACTCGAATCATGTCGAACGTTACATTACATAGACCAGCACACAGATGACGCAAACAGGCTGTTCGGTTTGCATGCGATGGTCAGCTTGAAAAGAGGCGAGCTCGCGTGGCAAAATGGCAGGTTAACTTAATCGTATTATGGGTGGGACAATTTTTGGTCATGGCCGGCATGACGATGATTGTTCCTTTTTTGCCTTTGTATTTGCAGGAGCTGGGCCTCCATGACCCCCATAGCGTCGCTACTTGGGCCGGGGTCATCTTCGCCGGGAACTTCGTCACCTCCTTTATCTTCCAACCGATTTGGGGCGGACTCGCCGACCGGTACGGACGCAAGGTGATGCTGCTGCGCTCCGGCTTCGGCATGGCGATCGTCATGACGCTGATGGGCTTCTCGACCAGCGCTTGGCATCTGCTTCTGCTCCGCCTCTTGAACGGTACGGTATCCGGCTTCGTGCCCGCAGGAGTCGCGCTCATGTCGGCCACTACGCCGCGGGAGAAGGTCGGCTTCGCGATGGGCACGCTGCAATCCGGCTCCGTCGCCGGATCGATTCTCGGACCGTTTCTCGGCGGGCTGCTGGCGGAATGGATCGGCTTCCGCAACATTTTCTTCGTGACGGGCGCTACGCTCTTCGCCGCCTCGCTGCTTGCAGCGGTGCTGGTGAAGGAGACGTTCGATGCGAAAAAAGCGCTTCAAAAGCCGAAGAAGTCCATGCTTGCGGCATTCAACGAGCTGCGGCGCATTTCGCAGCTTCCTTCGCTGTACTCCGTCACCTTCTTGATCCAGTTCTCGCTGCTCAGCGTCATGCCGCTTCTCCCGCTGTTCGTCCAGCAGCTTCACGGACAAGACGAGATGCTCGCGTTCTACGCCGGCCTGGTCGGATCGGTAACCGGCTTCTCCAATATGGTCGCTTCACCGGTGTTCGGCAAATTGTCCGACCGGATCGGGCCGGAAAAAATTCTTGTGGCGTGCCTGCTCGGCGCCGCGGTGGCTTCGATTCCCCAGGCCTTTGCGCAGAACGTATGGCAGCTCTGCGCGTCCCGGTTCTTTCTCGGCATTTTTCTCGGAGGGCTGCTTCCTACGGTTAACGCGCTCATCCGGAAATATACGCCGAACGGGATGGAAAGCCGCTCCTACAGCTTCAATACGAGCGCGCTTTCGCTCGGAAACATGCTGGGCCCCGTCGTCGGCGGTGCGATCTCCGGCGTCATGACGATCCAGCAGCTGTTCCTCGTTTCGGCCGTCCTGCTTTTTATTAACGGCTTATGGGCCCGAAAATCGATTCTGCTCCGACAAAAATCGACGGGCTCCGCTCCATAATCACTCCTTACCGTGATCTGCCTGTAAGCCTTTGGTGCTTTGTCATCCCGGGCTTGCAGGTTTTTTTGTAAAAACCCGTGATTATCCGCCCATTTTATCCGAAAATTTGACAAAATAGTGAACTTTAATGAAAACTTAGTAAATAAATTGTGCCATTTTTCCTAACAAGAAGGAAAATATATCCGATAATAAGAATGTAAGAAATAGTAAAAGAAAATTTAATATTTTTTCCTCCTGTTTGCCTATTTATGGTGTTTCCAAAAGAGGTGAACCAGAAAACCGTTATGCTCCTTCATCAGTCGTTCTGCCGGGAAGTATCCAATTCAACAGAGAAAAGAGGAAGATCCTTATGGCGCACCCGCAAGTTGTTGAGACGATTTCGGCTGTCATCGCAGAAGAGCTTGAGAAAGCAAAAAAGTCGAACCCTTTTTTCACCCGGTTTCCCGAAAGCGCGAAGCCCGAAGATTTCAAATGGTGTGTGCACTTATATCACTTATCCAAGCATTTCGGAGAGCTTCTTAAGCTGCGCTGGGAACGGTTCCCGGATGTCGATCACGATGTCTTCTCCTCCCATTACGAGGAAGAGAAAGACCACGCCGAGATGCTCCGCAAATGGATGACGGATCTGGGGCTTGACGACCCCGAACAATCGTTTCCTAATTACGAAACCGAAGACTTCATTTCGCTTCAGTACCGCGCTGTGAGCTCCATGAGCGAAAACTTGTCGCTGCTTCTTGTGAACAGTACGGCGGAAGGCTACGCCCACGCCATGTACCTGCACGCCTACGCGATTTTGAAAAAAGCCGGATTTACGAATCTGGAGTATTGGGAAGTTCACTGCGAAGCGGACGAGGAGCACAGCAACGTCTACCATCTCATTAAAGATATGAACGATCAAGAACTCAAGGAAGCCGAGCATTTGGTTCGATATACGTGCCGTTCGCTCGATATCATGCTCGCGTCCTGGTTTAAATAGGAGGAGTGTATTAAACATGGCATTTGATGACGTATTTAAGTATCACGTAGACCGCAAGAACAATGTTTTGTCCTGGCAGGTGCTTGATTCGCTAACGGTGGAGGACGCCGATAAAGCAAGCGAACTGGTAAAAAGCAGCCTTGCTTCGCTGAACGGAGCCAAGCTCCTCGTCGATAACCGTTTCATGATCAAGAACGGCCGGCCGGTCGTCTTCTCTCCCGAAGTAAACACGATCTGGGAGCAGCTTCAGGCCGACATTTTACCGAAAGTATCCGGGTGCGCCGTTCTGTGCAGCGGCGCGATTATGAAAATGCAGATGGACCGCATCGCGCGGGCTTCAGGTTTTATCGACGTGCTGAAAAGCTTCTGGAACGATGACCCCAGCGTGATGAAGAAGGAAGCTTACGAATTTCTGGGCATCTCGTCCAACGAGCTGATCGACAGGTCTGTTAGCGTGTAAACCGGCGGCATAGATAATAAAAAGGCTGGGAACGCTTGACGCGTTTCCCGGCCTTTTTATTATCTGCCTATCTGCGCGATTGCGCCAAACCCTCTAGCACCGCGCAATCAGCTCTGCAAGAAGCGCCGTACGGAACGGGATTTCGTCTATCCGGACGTATTCATCCGGCGAATGGGCGTAATCGCCCCGGGCACCCAGGCCGTCCAGCGTCGGCGTACCGACGGCGGCGGTAAAATTGCCGTCGCTGACGCCGCCCGTATGCGTCTCCTCCAGCTCGATGCCGAATTCGGCACGCGCAATCTCCTGGGCCAACGCAAACAGCGCCGCCGTCCGTTCCGTCCGCTCCATCGGCGGACGCATCATTCGGCCGGTCAGTTGCAGCCGGGCCTCCGGCAGTACGGGAACGAGCGCGCCCAGCGCCTGTTCGATTCTCCGGGCTTCCTCCGCCGTCGCGACGCGGATGTCGATATCCCCTTCCGCGTGCTCCGCCACCACGTTGGACCCGATGCCTCCCTTGACGACGCCGACGTTCACCGTCGTACCGACAGCGGGATCGGTCAACGCATGCAGCCGCTGGATTTGGCAGGCTAGCTCCTGGATCGCCGAGACGCCCTTTTCCGGGTTGACGCCGGCATGCGCGGAAACGCCCTGTACCGAGAGCTTAAACCGGCCGCTTCCTTTGCGCGCGGTTTTCAGAGCGCCGCTCGGCTCCATCGGCGGCTCCAGCACGAATGAGACGGCCGATTTCCTGGCCTGCTCTTCGATAAAGGCCCGGGACGTCGGACTGCCGAGCTCTTCGTCACTGTTGAGCAGGAGCACGACTTTTTTATCCGCCGGGAACCGTCCCGACTCCTGCAGCGCCTTGATCGCAAACATCGCCTGCATCAGCCCTGCCTTCATGTCGTAGACGCCCGGCCCGTAAGCGCGCCCGTTTCCGATGCGAAACGGCCGGCGCGACGCTTCTCCTTGCGGCCAGACCGTATCGAAGTGGCCGACCAGCAAAATCTGCTTATCCCCTTGCCCTGCCTCGCACAGAAGCCGGTCGCCGTACACCTCGTTCGGAACCCGGACGACCGTTCCTCCGGTAATTTCCTTGAATTGGCCCGCGTACCAGTCCGCCATCCGGTCGGTCAGCTCTTTGTCGGCGGACGGCGAATCCATATTTACACTCTCTTCCAAATGCGCGAGCATCGCGGGCAAATATTGCTCAATCCGATCTTTAATTGATTTCACGCCACAGCATCTCCGTTAATGGGAATGCGAATTCGATCCGAACAAACGGTCCAATCCGTATCCCCTTTCCAATATAATGATGAACACCAAGCTCAATAAAATGACGACAGACGATACGGACGCGACAAGCGGGTCCAACGTTTCCTGCATATAGCTGAACAGCGCCATCGGAAGCGTCGTTGTCGTCGGGGAGACGAGAAACAACGACACCGTCACGTTATCGAACGAAGTCAAGAAAGCGAAAATCATGCCGGATATAATCGCCGGCTTCAGCAGCGGCATCGTGATGTCCCAAAAAACGTTCAGGGGCTTGGCACCTAAAATATAGGCCGCCCTCTCCAGCGTATAATCGAAGGAGCTGAGCCCCGTCAGCACAAGGCGGACCACATACGGAATCGAGATCAGCGTGTGCGCCAGCAGCAGCCCGGTGAACGTGCCGGCGAGCCCGATCCGCGTGAAAAAGAGCAGCGCCGCAATCCCGATAATCAGCGCGGGAACGGTAAGCGGCGACAGCATCAGCCCGTTGATCAGCCCTTTGCCGGGAAACTTGTACTTATGCAGCGCAAGTCCCGCGATGGTGCCGAGCAGCGTCGAAATGACGGCGGTCAGCGCCGCCAGCTGCAGGCTGAACCAGAACGAATCGACGAATTCCGGCCGATCGAAAATTTTGACATACCATTGAAAGGAAAATCCGACCGGCGGAAACGACAAATATTTGGCCGACGTCAGCGAGGTCGGGATAATGACCAGCAGCGGCGAAACGACGAACAAGACGACGAGAAACGTGATGATGCCGAGCGGCGAAATGCGTTTGGTCATGAGGAGAACACCTCTTTATAGCGCCGCGTTTCGATAAGCCGCGTAAACAGCGAAACGAGCGCGATAGTCGAACCGAGCAGCAGGAACGAAAGCGCCGCCCCGAGCGGCCAGTTGAGCTGGGCCATAATTTTCTCGTAGGCGATCACCGGGAGCACTTTCACGGACGTGCCTCCCATCAGCGCCGGCGTAACGAACGCGCTCATCGACAGGCTGAACACGAGCGTCGTTCCGGCGATGATGCCGGGCAGCGTCAGCGGGAACGTTACCGTGAAGAACGTGCGCACCTTGCCCGCGCCGAGAATGCCGGCCGCTTTATAGAGCGAGCCGTCGATCTGGTACAGGCTTGTCGCGATGGCGAGAATCATGTACACGATCAGGGAATCGGTCAAGCCGATGACGACGCCGAGCTCGTTATAGAGCAGCCTGAGCGGCTCGTCGATCAGACCGAGCTTCATCAGCGTGCTGTTGATCCACCCCGTCTCGCCCAGGATGACAACCCAGCCGAAGTTCCGGATCACCACGCTGATCAAGTGCGGGGAAATGATGAGAAATGTAATGATCCCGCGCAGCTTGCCCGACGTCCGGGCCATGAACATCGCCACCGGATAGCCGAGCGCCAGACAGGCCAGCACCGAGAGCAAGCCCAGTTTGACGGTTCGCCATAAAATTTGAAGATAGTACGGATCTTTGAAGAAAATCGTATAGTTGTCCAGCGTGAACTGCCCCTGCTTTCCCTCCAGGCTGAGGAGAAAAATATAGAGCATCGGCAGCAAAAACACGCCGGCGACGACGGCCAAGCTTGGAAGCAGCAGCAAGGCGGCGGTCCGGACCGCCGACGATTGGCCTTTACCCATCAAGTCTCATGCCCCTTTCTTGGGAAAACGAACACGTCCTCCGGCTTCCATTCCAGCCATACCGAATGGCCGACCGACCATTCGCGGTCCTGGCGGTCGGAAGGAATGCGCACATTCAGCGTATACCGGCCGACCTGGACCTCGCATTCGGCGTAAGCTCCCAGGAAGGAGATGAGCCGGACGACGCCCTGCACCCGGTTGACGCTGCCGGGGGAAGGCTCGCCGCCTTCAGCCGCAAAGCCGATCCGCTCGGGCCGGATATAGACGGAGACGGCGTCTCCCGCTTGCAGCGCAATGCCTTTGAACGCGGCCCGAAGCGGGTGCCCGTCCTCCGTAACGAGGGACAGCGTCTGACTCCCCATCGCTTCTACTCTGCCGGACAACCGGTTCGATTTTCCGATGAACGTATGTACGAACTCGGACGCCGGGAGGTTGTATATTTCCCACGGGGTGCCGATCTGCTCCACCTTGCCGTGATCCAGCACGACAATCCGGTTGGACAAGTAAAGCGCCTCTTCCTGATCGTGCGTCACGAAGATGGTCGTCAGACCGATCTCCTGCTGCAGCCGCTTTAACTCGTCGCGAAGCTCCTCGCGCAGCTTGGCGTCCAGGTTGCTCAGCGGCTCGTCCAGCAGCAGCAGCGACGGCTCGGTCACGAGCGCGCGGGCGATGGCGATGCGCTGCCGCTGGCCTCCCGAAAGCTGCTTCGGATAGCGGTCCGCCACGTGCGGCAGCTTGACCAGCTCCAGCACTTTCCGCACCCGCTCCCGCATTTCCGCTTTCGGCGTCTTGCGCAGCTTCAGCCCGTACGCCACATTTTCAAAGATCGTCATATGCGGAAACAGCGAATACGTCTGAAACACCATCCCGAGGTCCCGCTTGTTGGACGGCACGCCGTTCATCTTCTTGCCCTTGATGATCAGCTCGCCCTGATCCGGTTCGAGAAAGCCCGCGATCATATTGAGCGTCGTCGTTTTGCCGCAGCCTGAAGGGCCAAGGAAGGAGACGCATTCCCCCTGCTCCACCTGCAGATTGAACTGTTCCACGACCACGTTGGACCCGAACTTCTTCTGAATGCCTTTGAGCTCTACATCGATCGTTTTCATCATGGCAGTCACCTATTTGCCGACTTTCGGCGCAATTTCTTTATTGAAGCGGTCAAGCCACTCCGGCGTTTTGCTGCTGATAACCTCATAATCGAATTTCACGGCCTTCTTCATGTCGAAGCTCAGCTTTTTGGAAATCTCCATCGGCAGCTCCACCTTGGTCGCCGGATTGTAGTACAGCTTGGTTGCGTACATCGCCTGCACCTCATCCGACAGCAGGAACTCGATAAACAGCTTGGAGGCGTTCGGGTTTTTCGCGCCTTTGACCATCGATGCTACGGTTGGAACCAAGTTCGCGCCTTCCTTCGGAATGACGAATTCAAGATCCAGGCCGGCGTCCTTTTGCACCAGGCTGCGCGCCATCGTCCAAGCCGTATACGCAGCCGTCTTGTTTTGCAGGTTTTGCTGCAGCTGCGCCGCGCTCTTGGCGAACGTCGGCATGTAGCCCGCAACCGTTTCCAACTTTTTAAAACCGGGCTCCATATTTTTCTCCGAGCCGCCGTTCGCATAAGCGAGCATGATCAGCGCGGAACGGCCGAAGTTGCTGGAAATTTCGCTGAGAGCCAGATTCCCCTTCATCTCCGGACGGGTAAGATCGTTCCAGGACTCCGGTACCGGGAGGCCCTTGGACTTCACCATTCCCGCATTATAAGAGATGCCCATCGGGGTAAAGTTGACCGCTACGCCGCTGTTGTCCTTCACCTTCAGCTCGGGAGAAACCTTGCTCATGGACGGGATATCTTTATCGTTCAACGGCTCCCACAGCCCTTCCGCACGGCCGGCTTCCTGCTCGCCCGCTTCGATCACGGTCACGTCGATTTGCGGAGCGCCTTTTTGCGCTTTCACTTTCGCTACGATTTCAGTCGCAACGCCGGACACATAAGTGAGCTTCACATCGGGATATTTTTCGTTAAACTTTTTGAATACTTCGTCTTTCATCATTTGCTCGACAGTCGCTCCGTTACCGGAAACCACGAGCTGCTTCTCCGGCCTCGTGCCGCCGGCTTGATCCTGCCCCGTTTCGCCCGATGCCGCCGGCTTCCCCGATCCGCATGCTGCAAGCAGCGAGCCGCAAAGCGTCAATACCGCCAAAACCCCCATTTTTTTGTTCATTGAAATTCCTCCTCAGGTGTGGTATCGTTCACTATACGTGAACATCGTTTACTATGCGAGAAACATAAGGAAATTTTAGCACGTAACTTGGATAAAGCGCAATAGTTTATTTTTTTAAAAGCGTTTTCAATGTCATGTTTTCTCACATATGAAAGCGAATTATGGGAAATTTGCCCGGTTTATGTTACACTTACTCTACATTTCACACCGTTCCCGAACTTTACGACGGTAAGGAGCATTCATGCTATGGACAACCATTTATCCTCTGTCAAAAACGGCTGCAAGCTGCTGAAATTATTTCTCGATTCACCGAAAGAGCTCGGCGTGAGCGATTTGAGCCGCAAGCTGGAGCTTTCCAAGGGCGCGGTGCATAAGCTGCTGATGACGCTCGAAAGCGAAGGCTTCATCAAGCAAAATCCCGCAACCAAGCAGTACTCGCTCGGTTATACGCTGCTGGAGCTTGGCAACAAGGTGCTGAAAAATCACAATCTCGTCGATTTCGCCAGACCGTTTCTTACCCAGCTTTCGGATAAAACGAAGGAGCTCGTCACGCTGTGCGTCATTGACGGCCGGGATGCCATTTACGTCGACAAAATCGACTCGCAGTATCCGATCCGCTTCAACGCGGAGGAGCACCGCCGGTTTCCGATGTATGCTACTTCCGCGGCGCGCGCCATTTTGGCTTACCGGGACGACGCTTTCATCGACGAAGTGCTGGGAGATCAATTGAAAACCTATACCGCCTACACGATTACCGATGCGGATACGATGAAACGCAGGCTGAAGGACATCCGGTTGAACGGATACGAGCTGAGCTCGAATCTTCGCAACGTCGGCGCGACCGGGATCGCCGCTCCGATCTTCGATGCGGACGGGAAAGCGATTGCGTCCGTCAGCGTGATCGGTCCGACGGATCGGATGCTGCCCTTCCATGAGCGGTGGATTGAAGAGGTGGTGGGGATTACACGCGCCATATCCCACGAGCTCGGCTATCGGGGCACGGGAACTTCGGAGGCTTAGCGCAGGTCTTTCCAGAATAAAAAGAGACGGCTTCCCTCGTCGCCATGGCAAAGGAACCGTCTCTTCGTCTTACGCAGCCCTATTCCGTTGTCCGCCTCTATCCCCGCACTCTCGCAATGGCGAGGCCGTCATACGCCGGCAGCAGCACGCCTTCCAGCCGCGGGTCGCGCGCCACGCTTTCGTTAAATTGGCGCATCTTCGTCACGGCATTGCCGGACTGCTCCGGATCGGTCGTCTTGCCGCGCATCAGCAGGTTGTCGCCAAGGATCAGCGCGCCCGGCCGGGCCAGCTTGATCGCCCATTCCAAGTAATTCGGATAGTTGCCCTTGTCCGCATCGATAAAGAACAGGTCGAACCGCCGGCCCTCCGCCGACAGCGCCTTTAGACTGTCCAGCGCCTCGCCGATCCGGTATTCGACCTTGTCGCCGAGCCCCGCTTCGCGCAAATGCTTGTGCGCCAAGTCCGCATACTCCTGCTTCAGCTCCAGCGATACCAGCTTGCCGCCGGCCGACAGGCCGCGCGCCAAACAAATGCCGCTATAGCCGCCCAGCGCCCCGATCTCCAGCACCTGCTCCGCCCGAACGAGCCGCGTGAGCATCGTCAGCAGCCGCCCATACCCCGGTGCAATCGAAATTTCCGGCATTCCATTCTCCCGAATGCCCTCCTTCACCCGCTCAAGCTCCGCATCGGGCTCGAACAGCCCTTCCAAATACGCTTCCGCCGATAACGGCATCTCCGTCATTACCGTTCCTCCTCCTCCGTTTGGTCCCCGATAGGATATGCGGCCGTACCGTTCTTATACCTTCGTTTCCGCCGCCGTTGTATAATCGGGGCCAATCGCCTATACTAGTTTATTGTATGGCTTTTCCAAGGAGTGAGCAAGCGTTGACATCGAATACTATTGAATTGATTGCTACCGCCCCCATGGGCCTGGAAGCCGTCGTCGCCCGGGAAGTCCGCGACCTGGGCTACGATCAGGTGACGGTGGAGAACGGCCGCGTCACCTTCGTCGGGGATGCGCTGGCGATCGCCCGCGCCAACCTGTGGCTGCGGACCGCCGACCGCGTGCTGGTCAAAATGGGACAATTCCCGGCGCGCACCTTCGACGAGTTGTTCGAAGGCGTCAAAGCGCTGCCTTGGCCGGAATGGATTCCCGAGGACGGCGAGTTTCCGGTCGAAGGACGCTCGCATAAATCGCAGCTATCCAGCGTTCCCGCCTGTCAGGGCATCGTTAAGAAAGCCGTCGTCGAGAGCATGAAGCTGCGCTATGGAACCGAATGGTTCCGCGAAACGGGCGGCCGATTCGTGATCGAGGTCGCGCTGCTGAACGATATCGCGACGATTACGCTGGATACGACGGGCCCCGGGCTGCACAAGCGCGGCTACCGCAAGCTGGTCACCGAAGCGCCGCTGAAAGAAACGCTGGCGGCCGCCATGATCCTGATCAGCCGCTGGCAGCCGGAGCGGCCGCTGTACGATCCGTTCTGCGGCTCCGGGACGATCCCGGTCGAAGCGGCCATGATCGGCTGGAATCTGGCGCCGGGCCTGAGGCGCAGCTTCAATGCGGAGGCGTGGCCGCTTGTCCCCGGGTCCTTGTGGCAGGAAGCCCGCGAAGAAGCATTCGATCTTGTACGGGACGACGTACCGCTGCAGATCGCCGGCTCGGACATCGACCGCAGCGCGATCGAGGTGGCCCAAGCGTCGGCCAAAGCGGCCGGACTGGCCAAGGAGCTGAGCCTGCAGACGCTGCCGGTGTCCAAAGCGCGGCCCCAAGGAGACTACGGCTGCATCATTACGAACCCGCCTTACGGCGAACGGCTGGGCGACCGGAGCGAAGCGGAGCGCGCCGTCCGCGATTTGGGGCATTTGTTTGCGCAGCTCCCCACCTGGTCCGCTTTTGTCCTGACCCCGGCCAAGCAGTTCGAGCACTACGTGAACCGGCCGGCAGACAAGAAGCGGAAGCTGTTTAACGGCCGTATCGAATGCCAATTGTACCAGTACTTCGCACCGGGCGGGTTATACGCATGGCGCAAGGACCGGGCGGCAAACCCAAGCCCTGAGCGATGAGCTCAGGGCTTGATGTTGTCCGGCGGCCGCACCGGCTTAAAATACCAGACGTAGAACAACCGGGATACCCCGAACGTGAGAAACAAGCTGATCCAGCTCCAATACCAGGTCCAATGCAAGTAATCGATGAGCTTCGTATAGCGCTCGATCACATATTCCGGTATCATGATTCCGGACGTAAACGCCGCATAATACGCAAGCTTCGCCCACCCGCCCCGGCGTTCGGGATAATACAGTATAAAGAAAATGCTAATGACCGGATATACGAAATATTCGAACGTAAAGCTGGTGGCGTTCACTCTCCCAAACAACCGGACCGGGTAGACAATCCATCCCCATTCGACCACAAGAAGTCCCAGAACCCAGGTTATGCACTGTTTAAACAAAAAAACCATCAGCGCGGCGCGATATTTCTCCCTTGGAACGAACAAAAGGGAAGCCAGCGTAATCAGCCACACAAAGTAGAGAATCCACTGCTCTACAAACTTGCTCATAACCGTTTCTCCGATATGCCCGCGGCAGACTTTCCCGGTTCCTTCCGAATGAACCATAAGAACATCCGACGGGTAATATAAAGCGCAGCCGGAGAAGTAAGATACAGCCAGGCCGGCGATCCGTGAAATTTTACAAGCGACGTGAAACGGTCGATCAAGCTGTAAAATGCGACGAAAAGCGTGGCAAACAGCGCATAATGCCCGATCTGACGGACCGTGCTTTTCCGCTCGGGATACGTATAGTGAAACCAGACGGCGCAGGCCGGAAACAAAATAAACTCAAACGTGAAATTAATCGATGTCGCCTTGGGCAGTTCCCGCACCGGAAATTCATACAGCGATAAGCTCGTCAGCACTAAACTCAATAACCAGGTCAGCGCTTGAAATATGAGCACGATAAGTATAGTGGCTCTTACGCGTCGGCGTCCGGTCATACACAGCAGCAGCACGCCGGCGATCCACATCAAAAGCAATACGGATTGTTCCTTGGCCATGGTATCAGTCCTCCGTTGCAACTTCTTCGGGTTCGCCGACGAATGTTGGCAACAACGATGTCTTGAAAGATACCATCCAATATTTCCATTTGCCTGCCGCTTTAACCTTTCCGATACGATTTTGGCCAAATGCAAAAAAATCCTTACGAGGCCGGAGCGGTCATTCAGCTTGTGCCTTGCAAGGATATATTCGATTCGTCCGCCTATGCCTCGATGCGAGGACGGGCCGGGTCGCAGACGGGCGCTTTATGCTCCGAGACTTGAGAAAGCTTCGTCAGGTAGTAGCACTCCTCGCGAGACATATGATCGGCCATCAAAGGCGACAACGTCCCCAGCGCCTGCTTGCTAAGCCGAAGCTCCTCCAGCTCCCGCAGAAACTGCATGAACAGCGCCATCTCCAGCTCCACTTCTTTGCCGAAACGCGCCAAAGCCGGAAATTTCTTCACGTTTGCGCGCAAATACCCGGCCAGCTCGACCGCCTTCAAATAAAACTCGCGAAAATGCTGATCGAACGTCCGGGCCAGCTCGGTCAAACGCGATTCCGCCATGTCGAGATCGCTTGCGATCGAGCTCGCATGCCCATAGGCGTCCTGCAGCCAAACCAAATGATGATGAAGCTCGTGGAACACAGGGGCCGGCTGACCGGAAAGCAGACTCCCCAGCACCCGTAAATATTCCTCCGCCTCGTTCACCATATGGCTCAGAAACGAAGGCGACAGCCCGATTGTGATCTTCCCGATCAGCTGTCTTTGCAGCAGATGCAGCTTGAAGCTGCGCAATTGCTGCGTCAAGCGGTAGGCTTCCCGCGTAATCTCGCTCAGCCGCTCGCGCTGCTGCGTCTTGCGGGCGCGCTGAAGCAGCCCGTCAAAGGCCGCGATCATCGCCCGGGCCCGCGTCACTTCCTCGGATTCGTCCGCAGACAGCGAATCTTTAATAAACCGGGCATGATCCCCCATCACCTGCAGCCAGAACCGGTGTTCGAACGCCGCGGATGTCTCAAAATCCGTTGCCATCCTTATCTCTGCCTCCCCGTCGGCCGGTAAGCCGTCATGTGCTACAAGCATCGTATGCGCCATGATCGGGGCAAGTGCCTATTCGGAAGGGAAAATCGGGATCGGCATGCGGCCGCTAGGCGTGACGGAGGTCCTGAGCCCGGCAGCTCCAATAATCGAAGAGCGACATGAAGACTTCATTATCCGCATCGCAGCGCACCGAAAGCTTCACCTCGCCGCGCCAATAAAACGTAATGACCTGCCGGCTGCGCCCTTTGACCATTTCGACGTCCCAGCAAGAGGAGGCAAGTTCGTACACCTCGCGATTAATGAACATTTTCGGGCCTTCACTCGACAAAAAGACGCCGACGAAGTCGTTGCCCACTTTGGTATAGAAGCCTTGCTTCGTCATGATGCTCCGTCCTTGGGTATGATCTGCCATCCGTTCTCGCTCCTTTATATGCAAACAAAAGACTCTCCGTTGACGGTACGGGAGTCCGCATCTATCTTCGCGCGTCTCCGTGCCTTCGGTAAACCGGCCGGCACCGCCCACTTTGGCCCCTTAGCCCTATCGATTTATGCCCGCTGGCTTCCGCCCGGTTTGCCTTTATCGAGCACGCTCGAAAATTGTCTTTTTGTGTAGTTACGAATCTCATCTTTTAGGATAAGAGATCAACCCTGCATAATACATAGTTCTTATGGCCTAATTTCATAAATTTTCATGTGAATTTTGATACATTTTGTATACTTGTTGGCCTTTCCAATAAAAATAAATTCCGGCTACCGTAACGGCGGCCATGATGGAGAACAGCGGACCGCCTCCCCATTCGGACAACAGTATGCCGCCCGCCAAAGGACCGAGAAAGTGTCCGAGATTCGTGAACGTCTGAGCGCCGAAATACGTGCCCCGCATCCCCTCGGGTGCCAACCGGTCGATCAGCATGTTCGTTGCGGGAAAATTCAACACTTCCCCAACGGTAAACAGGACCATGGAGAGCATAAATCCGATCCAACCGGTAGATACCGCATAGCCGATATCCCCGAGCGCAAACATGAGGCCGCCTACCGTAATCGCAGCCATCGGACCGCGGCCTTCGAACATTTTCGACAGCGGCACCTGCAGCAGAACGACCGTCACCGCATTGATCGTCATCAGCAGCGCGAACAGCGTCGCTCCGTCGGCTACGCTCTGTTGCACGTATTGCGACAAGGTGGACATCATCTGCGAATAGCCGATCGCGGCGATGATCCCGCCGGCAATGTAATAGCGGAATACGCGGTCGCTCGCGATGACCCTCCATGCCGAGCGGACCGTCACCCCGCTGCGGCGCTCACCTTCGATCTGGCGAATGCCGAACGCCTGCAGCAGCGCATAGAGCAAAGCGGCATAGGTCAAATAGACGAAGGCCGTGATCAGAAACGGAAGCCAAGCTTCGAACATGCCGAAGTAAGCGCCGAGCAGCGGACCTACGGCTACGCCGACATTGATTGCGAGATAGCGCATGGAAAAGACGTTAAGCCGCTTTTCCTTCACCGTCACGTCGGCCATCAGCGCTTGCGATACCGGCTCGTAGAGCGAACGGCACAGCCCGTTCAGCATATTGAACAGCATGAAGAGCAGCGGCGAATTGGCAAGCGCAAAGCCGGCGAAGACGACCACCCAGCCGATCAAGGCGATCATCATGATGAAATTGCGTCCCAAGCGGTCCGATAAAGCTCCGCCGACAAAGCCGCCCGCCATCCCGGCAAGCGAGCCGATGCCGATGATCGCGCCGATCATGATCGGGTGCAGTCCCGATTCCCGCGACAAATAAATGGCCAGAAACGGCATGCTCATGGATGAAGCAATCCGCGCCAAAGCGGTTCCCACAAGCAGCACATGCACGATCGGATGATAATCGCGTAAGAAATGAAGCAGACGAGACTTTACAGCTGCGAACATCGTACCGACCTTCTCTCCGTATATAACCCTTGGTATTTTAAACCACCGGTAAATAAACCATGGAATGAAACAGGATTTCATTATACAGCAATTGGCCGGGCATGCCCAGACATTCGGCAAAAAATTATAGAAAGAAGAAAAGAGCCCGTCCGCTTGGGACGAGCTCTATTTTTTATTTTAATTCTTCGCCGACCTGGATAATGTACATTTGCGACGGGCTGCCGTTCACCTTCAGCTGGCCTTGGTCGTCGTAGCCGTCCACGCCGAAATCGTTGTCGTTTACAACGGCGATCGTATGCTTGTCCACCACCGCGAGCCCTTCCAGCTTCTCATGCGGATAGCCCAGCTTCGCCGCGTCCACGATCAGCTCCTTGCCAGCCGGCACGATGCCTTTCTCCTTGATTTGCGCAAGCGTCAGCTTCTCCAGATTGTCGCTGTGCTCGGTGCCGAGCAGGTTGGTCGCCGCCGAGAAGTCGGCCCGGTATATCCGCTTGATTTGCGCTTCCTTGCCGCTGTTTTTATCGCGCTCGTCCACAAGCAGCACGTCGGTGCTCAAGGCGGCCAAGTCGCTGATGACGACGTCCTTCTGCTTCACATTCGTGAACGAATCGGCATTCTCCGCGATGTACACATATTCGCCGACGATTTTTTTGGCGGCCAGATCCATCTTCAAGATGCGCAGATTGCGGGACGCTTCGCCCGTCTTTTTGTCCGGAACCGCCATCGGGCTTTGGATTGAAGCGTAAAGATATTTGCCGTCCGGCGAAATCGTGACGCCTTCGAAGCCCCGGTTCGGAATCCGCTTCGCATACACCGCCGGCAAAATGTCATAAATTTCGGTTTGCGCGCCCGCGGCCGCCAACTGCTCCTTCGCTCCCTGCGGCACATACCGCCCGATCACCGTACCGTCGCGCTTCACCTGCAGCACGGAAGGACGGTATTCGTCCGACAGCCAGAACGTGTCGTCCACCGGGTTGTAGGCGATGCCTTCGAGGTCCAGCCCGTCCGGATCGTAAGCAAGCTTCTGCTTGCCGCTGCCGTCGTAAGGCACCTCGTCGCTGCCTTCCACGTTCGGCAGACCGGTGAGCTCCGCCGTCTTGCTGAATTTGTCCGTCTTCCCGGCCGGCAAATGCAGCTTGATCGTTTCGAGCACTTCGATCGTACCGCCGGCCGCTTTAATCTTGTAAATGCGCGGCACATACGCCTCGTCCGGGAATGTGCGCAGCTTGTCCTTGCCGAACTCGCCGTTCGGCCCGCGGTCGGCCAGCGTATAGAACACGTCGGCCGGGTCGCCCGGCAGATGGATCAGCCCGGAGAAGCCGCCCTCTTTCAGGCTGCCGACCAGCGTCCCCGGATCTTTCCACTCGTGTACGGCCGCGACCTTCGGCATCTCCTTCAGCCGGATCGACCGCGTCCATTCGTTCCACTCTACCTGCTTGCCGAGCGCTTCTCCGAGCGCGCGCAGCGGGACATAGGTACTGCCGTCGATCAGGACGGGAGCCTTGTCCGTCTTCACTTCCTTCCCGCCCGACCAGATGCCGAACTTCGTGCCGACCGCTTCCATGCCGCCTTCGGCGGCGGCGGCCGTTTGCGCTCCCATCAAGGTCATAGCGGCGAGCGACAGGGCCAGCCATTTTCTCTTTTTCAATAAACGTTTCATCATGACGATACCCCTCCGGCGAATCAATCTAGGTTCTTGGACTCACTTTTCCTAGCATAGTTGCCGATTGTTTCGATGATGTAAAGGGCATATGAAGATTTTGTAAAGCCATGCCTCCATAAAAAAACTCCCGGCCGCAAGCTGCGCCAGGAGGTTCGTCATCATTTCTTTTTTATATACTTGCTCGCTTTCTCGATCGCTTCGTCTTCCGTCGCGCCGGTCACGTACCGGCCGTTAATATAAATGAAGGCAAACCGCGAGCACGGGCCGCAATAGGACTTGCAGCCGACCTTGATGTCGGCGTCGGGCGCCAGCTTCTGCAGCTTCGGCAGCGCGGTTTTCATTCTCATATGCTTGCATTTGTCGCAGACGCGAATATCGTTGGCCATGCGGAGTTATCCTTTCTGAGGCAGCCGTACGGCGGATTAATGGTCGCCGTGGTTGCCTTTGCTCGGATTGGTGACCGCAAAGCCTTCCTCCGGCAAATAGAAGTAGTCGACGCGCACGCCGTCCAGCAGCGGCTCGTCCTTTTGCAAAATAACGTCGATTCCGCTATCGGTGGTCACGACCACATCATTCTCCGTGGGCGTGTCCATCCCGAGTCCGTAATGCGCATGATCGCCGTGCTTGTGCGTTACATACACGCGAAGCTTCAAATCTTTGTTTTCCTCTTGTTCCATCTCGGCCAAAAGCACCTTGGCGGCGTTGCGCGAAATTTTGCATTTCATGTCCAGGCACATCTCCCACTAATAAGCATTTTCCCCTTATTGTATATAAACCGGGGAACGAAAGCAACCTTACGCAGCCAGTTCACAAATGCTGGTAAGAAGCCGCCCGTTTCTGATATGATTACAGGTATATGAGCTCACGTGAGATGGAAAGCGAGGAGAGAGCGCGAGATGTCATTGACGGAAAGCAAGAGCGGACGGCTTATCCGACCGTCCCTGTTACGGACGAATCCACACCTACGCCCACATACGATCAAAGGAGAGGATTTGCACCGAATGCTGAAAGAAATGAAGCTGTGGGCGGCCAAATGGTGCTGACCCGCTGAAGATTCCGAGGTGACCTATGATTTCTTTTTACCGTAAGTATTACAAAACGATCTTCGACATCGCTTTGCTTGTGATCACCGTCTATTTGTTCATGTTCGTCTTCAGCTTCCTGTACCGCATTGCGACGCCGATCTTCCTGGCTTTTATCGTTTACATGATCATCGAGCCGTTCGCGCGCTTCCTGCACCGAAGGGGCATCAAGAAAGCGATTGCGTCCGCCATTTCGACCATCGTGTTCGTGCTCATCATCCTGGGGGCGATTACCGGCGCCGGGGTCATCTTCACGAGCCAGATCGTCAACCTGAAAGATAAGCTGCCCGAATACGCCGCGGTGCTGACACAGGAAATCGCCAAGCAGACGGACCATCTGCAGGACCACTTCGGCACGCTTCCGACGGAAGACATCGTGAATAAAGCGAAGGAATATTCGGCCGAAATCGCGAAAAAAGCGACCGAAATCGTCCGCTCGTTCCTGACCAGCACGTTTACGGTTCTCACGTCCTTTTCCGCTTTCGTGGTGAACTTCGTCATTGCGATCATTTTGGCCTATTTTCTAAGCATCGAAATCGAATCGTGGAAGCGTATCGCAGAGGATAAGACGCCCAACACGTTCAAGAAAGCGTTCCACTTCCTCCGCGAAAACGTGCTGATCGGCATCGTCACCTATATTAAGGCGCAGGCCAAGCTGATCAGCGTGACGTTTGCCGTCATCTTCATCGCGCTGCTCGTCATGAATATCAAAAATGCGTTTTCCATCGCGCTCTTGGCCGCCATCTTCGACGTGCTGCCGCTGCTCGGCGTCTCGACGCTGTTCATTCCTTGGATCATCTACCTGCTCGTGGTCGGCCAAACGACACTGGCCATTTGGCTCGCCGTTCTGCTCGCGGTCGTGATTTCCGCAAGGCAAATTCTGGAACCGAAAATTACGGGCGACTCGCTCGGGGTTTCCGCTTTTACGATGCTTTCCTTCATGATCGTATCGCTGTCTTTGTTCGGTGTGGCCGGACTGATTTTGTCGCCGATTCTCATCATCCTGATCAAAGCGCTGTACGAGCAAGGCTATTTGAAAAAATGGATCCGCATGCCGGCGGAGGAGTACGAGCCGGAGCTTCCGAAGAGCAAGTAGCGGATAACATTTAGCCTGCAGAGAAGAAAAGAGCTGCCCGCGGGCAGCTCTTTGCATATTTATCAGGCGGCGCCGTACTTGCGCTCCGCCCGGTCGGTGAACCAGTTCATGAGCAGCATCGTAACGGCGATATCGTCCAGCGGAACAAACGGCAGCGCATCGGGCATAATCCAATACACGAGCGCAGGGACGAAAAACAGCAGCTTTTCTCCTATCGGCACTTTGGGCGAGCGCAGCAGCGGGAAAATTCGGCGGAATACATGCCCCCAATGCCGCAGCGACCACAATCGGCTCCACATGACGAATCGTCCCCTTTCCTTGTACGAATGGCCTTCCTCTATAGTATACACCATCTTTCGGCAAACTCGAAACGATTCGACAAATTCCGACAATTTCAACCCGTTTACAGCCATTCCCTGATCCAGCATAATGATAGAGTGACATTCCAACCTTTACCAAGGAGTGATACCATGTCGAAGAAAGTACTTGTACTGACAGGAGACGCGGTTGAAGTATTGGAGGTATATTACCCGTACTACCGGCTGTTGGAGGAAGGGTACGAAGCGGTTATTGCCTCGCCGACGAAAAAAACGCTTCATACCGTCGTGCACGATTTCGTCGAAGGTTGGGAGACCTACACGGAGAAGCTCGGTCACCGGCTTCCGTCCCATATTGCCTTTGCGGAGGTAAACCCGTCCGAATATGACGGGCTGATCATCCCGGGCGGCCGAGCGCCGGAGTACATTCGCTCCGACGCCAACGTCCCCCGCATCATCGCTCATTTTCTGGAAGCGGACAAGCCGGTCGGGGCCATATGCCATGCGGCTCAAGTATTCGTCTCGCTTCCGGACTACAGCTATTTCAAAGGCCGCACCATGACCGCATATACGGCGTGCCGCCCCGATATCGAACGCCTCGGCGCCACCTATGGCCCGGACACGCTCCATGTGGACGGGAGGCTCGTCACCGGGCACGCTTGGCCCGATCTGCCGGGGTTCATGCGGGAATTTTTGAAGCTTTTGAAGTAAACGGAAAAGAAGTGCGTTCCGCCTGGTCTATCCTTCGCGGAAGCACTTCTTTTTTTACGACGCCGGGGCCGCTGCTCCAGCTTCAATCCTTCCAGCATGATTCCAATCGTCTCGTCGTACATTTGCTGGAACTGCCCGATCGGAAGAGGGTTGAGGCCGATTCCCGCTTCAATGGTGAATCCCATGCGGCCGAATTCCTGAATGAACCAATCCTTATAGCCGGCATCGCTGCCGGTCAGCTTGACGGCCCTGTAGCCGCTCGCCCTCTCCAGCCGACGTGCCGCTTCTTCGGCTTCCGGCGGCTCCAGCCCCCGGTAGTTCCAATAAATTTCCCTGCCCTGCGTATGAAACGCCATCACCAGGCGAAACGAACGCCCGCGGGTGAACGCCTCCATCGCCTGCGCTTCCGGCTCGGACAACGGCGCAGGCCCCGCGTAGTCCCGCGGACCCGGACCGGACGCTTCCCGCCTGTCGCGCTCCGCCTGCCAATGGGCCGGAAACTGGTCATTCAGATCAACTCCGCGGATATTCGCTTTCCAGCGGGAAAATTGCCGCGAATCGTAATTCCACCGGAGCAGCTCCTTGTAATAAGGCTGCCCTGGAGTAATCCCTTGCTGCACAAGCTCCACGCCGTCCGGATTGACCATAGGCACGACCCACAGCGAGGTTTGCCTGTAGAGCGCGGTCATATCGCGGTTGCGCAGCGGCTTTCTTCCGGCGTAGGCCGATGCATAATCCTCGATGAACTTCATCAGCAGCAGCGACGTAATCCATTCGTTCGCATGAAACGCCCCGTTATAATGCACTTCCCGCGGGCCGGTGCCGATGCGAACCGCCGGAATATCTTTGCCGAGTACGGATTGGCCGATGACTGTCGTTTCCAGGAAAGGATACGTTTCCAGCAGCCGGTCCAAATCGTCCATGAGTTCCGCATAACCGTACTCCGCGTCCGTTTTGACTATCGTCAGCCCTTTGCTTACGGGAAGCACAATGGTTTGTCCGATCCGCAGACGGCGCGGATCGATGTCGGGGTTCGCCGACTGGAGCTCCGCCAACGAAATATTAAATCGCAGGGCCAGCTCCCACAGCGTGTCCCCTGCTTGAACGACGTAACGGCTCGTCGTTCTTACGGGAATGTGGACGACTTGGCCGGGATACAAATAGCTGTGCTCCTTTAAATGCGGATTCGCCCCATAAAGCGCCGTCACGTTCATACCGTACCGCCGTGCGACCCGATGGAGCGTATCCCCGCGTCTGACGACGTAAGGAAATGTCATCCGGAGCCCCCCTCAGCTCACTGCCCGGACGCGAAGGCGCCGGGGTTCGCTAATGCATATGCCGGAGAACTATATAATATTCGGAACCTGCCAAACGACAGGCGTCACCTTGATTTGCTCGTTCAGCCATCCTTGGGCGATCATCTTGAACATCCGCGGATCGCCGCTGCAAAAAAACTGATGAACCGGCAGCTTGTTGGAGGTCGCCAGCATCCCTTTGTGATACAGGATCGTGCTGATTTCCCGCGCGGTCTCCTCGGCCGAGTTAATCAGGGTTACATGCGGTCCCATGACCTCAGCAATCGTATCCGCAAGAAACGGGTAATGCGTACACCCGAGAATCAGACAGTCCATCGGGGATTCCTTCAGCTCGCTAAGCGATTCCTCGACGACCTGCCGGGTTTGCTCGCCGCGGAATACGCCCTTTTCGACCAAAGGCACGAACAAAGGACAAGCCCGGCTCACGATTTCGATGTGAGGCGAAATTTGACGCAGCGCCGTTTCGTAGGCGTTGCTCTGGATGGTTCCGATCGTCCCGATGACGCCGATCTTCTGGTTGCGGGTCATTTTGATCGCTGCCCGGGCTCCGGGATGAATGACGCCGACCACGGGAACGGCCAATCTGGCGCGAATCTCCTCCAAGGCGACGGCCGTTGCCGTATTGCAGGCGATGACCACCATTTTGGGGTGAAACTGAAGCAAATAATCGACGATCTGATGCGTGAAGCGAGTAACCTCCTCGGCCGGCCTCGGCCCGTAAGGCGTTCGGGCGGTATCTCCGAAATAAATGATTTTCTCCTGCGGCAATTGACGCATGACCTCTTTGACCACCGTCAATCCGCCGACTCCTGAATCCAATATGGCTATCGCTTGCTGCACGGTTATTCGCTTCCTTTATCTTGGTCTGTTCACTTCTAGGTTTATGGTATGTAGAGCGAGTAGGAAAGGTGTCCGGTGCGGCTTGTTCCGCCGTTCGGATCATTTTATCTTAACAGACCCCGGCCAAAAATAAAACCCGCCCTGAGGCGGGTCACGGCTCAAAATGAAGCGTGCCGGACGAAAACTACTTCGGAGGCTCGATATCGCTTAACAGCGCAAACTCGTAGCCCGCTTTTTTGACGGCTTTGACGATTTTATCCAGCGCCTGGATGTTTTCCGGCGACCCTTGATGCATTAAAATAATGTTGCCGTCGTGCAAATTGTTCATGATATCGTTATAGGGGTCCTCTGCGCCGTTCTTGCGGGGCTCCCAGTCGCGCATGGCCGTAGACCAGAAGACGGACGTGTACCCCATTTCGGATACCATTTTCAATAAGTGCATATTGTAGCGGCCGTACGGGAAACGAAAATAAGGCTGGATGTCCTTTCCCGTTACTTCTTTATAAAGCTTCTCGTAATCTTCGATTTCTTTGCGCACCTGTTCGTCGGTTTGCGTATTCATATCCGTATGCGTCATCGTGTGATTGGCGACCAGATGCCCGTCGTCCACGAGCGTCCGGATGAAATCGGGATTTTTCTTGACGTTGTAGCCCGCGATAAAGAAATTCGCCTTCACCTTGTTGTCCTTCAGCGACTTCACCAGCGTGTCGATATCTCCGAGCGGGCCGCCGGTATCGATAGTCAAATATACTTTTTTCCCGGTCCCGACCCAGAGCGCCTTCATGTCCTTCGTATAGCTTTTCGTTTCCGCCGGAAAATTCGGGACTTGGCCTTTGGGCTTCTTCATGTAATACCACGAGAGCGCCTTGCGGTCTCCGGTTCCTGTCGCCGGCGGTTCCTTCGGTTTGCCGTCCGTGACGGCTCCTGCCGGATTTTTCGGTCCGGATGCGCCCGCTTTGCCGTTATCGGAGACAGCTCCTGCTGCGCCGGACGTCTGGCTTTGCTTGTCCGCAGGCTCGGGCGGGTTCGCTTTGTCCTTCGCCGCCTTCGCATCTTGCGCCTCTTTCGCTTTTGCTTCTTTCGTCTCTTTCTCTTTCTCCGCTTTCGCTTCCTTGGCCGACTCCGGTTTGACGGAGGTCGCCGGCGGGGCCGGGACACCCGGAGAATCGCCCGCAGTACCGGACTGCTTCTTGGAATCAACCGGTTTCTTTGAATCGGCCGGTTCCGGCGTTTCCGCCGGTTTCGGCTGGTCAGTCGGCGCGAGCGGCTCGGCGGCGCGTTCGCTGCTGCAAGCGGCAAGCATGAGAGACAATGCCGCGGCAAGCATCCAAGTCGCCTTTGTCTTGTTGTTCATCGCTGTTCCCCATTTCGTTGATCGTGGAGTCATTTGGTCCGGTCGGAAATCCATTGATCGAACGCGAATAATTGTTCGTATATATTTTACCAAACGGCATAACATGTGGCAAACCAACGAATACCGCCGCCCATTCGCGCCAAGCGATGATTTCCATCCGTGAATACTCTCCCTTTCCCCTTCCTCCGCATTGCATCCCGCCGGTCTGATATGTTTCAAAGCTCTTGTTGTTACGCACCATACAAAAGACCCCTGCAGTAAATGCAGAGGTCTTTCGGTCTTTCAGCCGGTGCGCATCGCACAAGGCCGAAATAAGCGGCCTTCGCTTACTTGATCGTAATGTTGTGCACCGCCGTAGTTTGAGCCCCTTTATCGTCGGTGACGGTCAACTGCACCGTATAAGTTCCGGCGGCGGCAAAACGGTGCTTCGCTTTGACGCCGGTGGCCGTTCCGCCGTCGCCGAACCGCCATTCGTAACGGACGATCTTTCCGTCCGCATCGCGGGAGGAAGAGCCGTTGAACGTAACCTGCTGCTTCTTCTTCGCCGTATCCGGCGCAGAAATGACCGCTACCGGCGGCACGTTGTCCGGAGGCTGGGTGCCGGTGACGTACACTTTGCCGGGCGCTTCGAATTCCGCTTGGTTGCCTGCCCGATCCCAGACGCGGACGACGACGACTCCGCCGTTAAGCACTAAGGACGACGGCGTCTGATAAGTTCCCTCGTAATGTCCCGGTCTCGTTTCCGTCAACGGAATCTCGTTACGCGCTTTGCCGCTCAGCAGAAGCGGCAATTCGACGCGGAAGGAGGCATTCAGGCCGGGCGCGCTGTCGAAGGATACATGAAGCGGCTCTCCTGCAGTAAGACGAACATCGGCTGCAGGGGAAAGGTTATTGATTTGCGGCAGCGACAAATCGACGTACACGGCGCGGGTAACGGTCGTTTCATTGTCGGCAAGGTCTTTCGCCGTTACCGTAACAAGGTTATGGCCCTGATTGATCAAAATGCGGTGGGCAAAGGTGCCGTCACTGCCGACGTCGGCCTGCTGCCCGTTCACCGTCAGCGATCCCAAGAACTGGTCGGCTGCCGTCCCTGTAACATGAAGCGCCTCGCTATTGGTTCTTGCTCCCTCCGCCGGAGTGAGAACGACCAATTCGGGCGGCGTTTGGTCCAGCGTGACGGTAACGGGCTCCGAACGGTCGGTCGCCTTGCCGCCCACGACCGCCTCGGCGCTCAGCAGGTTTGCCCCGGGCTTAAGCTGCACGCTCAAGCTGAACTGTCCGTTCTGCACGGTAGCGGCTCCGGCAGGCTCCGTTCCGTTATACAAGCGGATGGTCGCTCCGTTCGCCGGGGAAGTTCCCGTGACGGTGACGGTCGGCTGCTTCGTATAGAAATCATCCGCAGGCTCCGTTATGACAGGTGCGTTCACCGGATAGCGAACGACCGCACGGATCATGTAGTTTCCTTCCTCTTTGGGAGAAGCGCTCCACACGCCGCCGACGCGCTGCCAGCTGCGCAGGGCATTCTTGCCATTCTCATCGGTTGCAAGTCCCGGCGTATTCGGATTGGCGAATGTCTGGATATAGACGACATAGAAGTCGCCTTCTACCGTCACAGGCTCGGCCAATTCCAGCGTCGTCCATTGGTTGTTGCGAAGCGCGGTGCCGTCGAACGGACCGGCGAGCTGACGTCCGGGAGCCCCGCCGTCGCCGGAAGCGTCATAAATGGCGTATTGGAACGCCGTCCCGCCCGGCTGCGGCCACTCCGTATTCCAGAAACGGAGCGATACGCCCGTCACTTGAGCGGAACCCGACTCCGGCGTCATCCGGACGGCCCAGGCATTGTTGGCCGCATTGAAAGCTCTCGCATTCTCCGGCGTGCCGTCGTCGTAGGCGATTTCCCCCGGGAAGCCGATGAACGGCTTCAGAGCGACCGGAAGCTCCACGGTGCCATTCGGGGTAACGGTGACTTGGGCCGTTTTGCCGTAGTAATCTTGTGCCGAAACGGAAAGCGTATAGCTGCCTTCCATCACATCCAGATTAAACGCGCCATAGACATTCGTCGTTACCGGGGCGACTCTCGGGTCTTCCAGCAGAACGACGACCGCGCCCGCAACCGGCTGGCCGGTACGCTCATCCGTCACGGTGCCGTTAATTTGACCGTGCGGAATGGTTTCCAGATTAAAGTTGGCTTTGACGTCGGTCCCGTCGGTAATCGTCACGGACTGGGTCCGGGGATAATACCCGTAAGCTTCCGCCTTCAGCGTGAAATTGCCGGCTACATGAGTCAAGCTGTAGCGTCCGGTAGAGGCATCCGTTTTGACGGAACGGCCGGTCTCCAGCACGGTAACGGTTGCGCTGGCAGGCAAGCTCTCTGTTCCTACGCTCTCGTTGTTCACCACAGGCTTGAACTCGCTTTTCTCGGTTCTCGAAATCTTGTACAGCGGATTGTCATACACGGGCTTCGGCTTTTCCAGGTTCAGCTCGGGTGCCGTATTCTGCGTCTCGACGGCGGTAGTAACATTCAGCACTTGGAAATTGTCAATGTACCAGCCCGCTTTCGAAACGCTGTTGTCGCTCTTCAGCCTGAAGCGGATTTGCACTTCTTTTCCGGTGTATTTGTCCAGATTGTAGTAGACGGGACTCCACTGCTTTCCGCTCGTGTTATGCGAAAATTTGCCCAGCTCGGACCAAGTGTCTCCCCCGTTTGTCGATATTTCCACATATCCGTAATCGTAGCCGCTTTCGATTTCAAACCAGTGCTGGAACGCCAGCGTTGCATTCGTCACGTTCGTCAGATTGATGCCCGGAGAAACCAGCGAGGCGTCGGCGCCGTTCTCGTAGGTCCCGTCCAGATCCGTTCCCCATACGTTAGGCCGGGATACGGCTTCAGCCGGTCCGGGAGCGGCGGGCACCCCGCGTTCCCATTCGTCTTTGGCTCCGCCGTGGGTCCAGCCGTTATCCGTATTCGAATCGAAAGAGTCGCCGAACAGGACGACAGGGCGGCGAACGGTCAGCGAGGCTTCGTTCGACTTGACGCTTTCGTTGCCGCTGTAATCTTGGGCGGTCACGGTATAATAGTAGGTGGTATTCTCCGCCGTATTCGTATCGGTATACGTTGCCGACGTTACCGTGCCGATGGCTTCGTAGCCTGTGCCGGAGCGCGTAGAACGGTACACCTTATACTGCTTCAAATCCTCATCGGCCGGCGGTGTCCAAGTCAGCGTGACATTGCCGACAGGATCCGCCGAGGCGCTCAAGCTGCCGGGAGCTGCCGGGGCGGTTTGATCCGGAGGCTGAATGGAAAGATCATCGATATACCATCCCGCCTTCTGCATCGAGGCGTCGCTGGTCAGATTAAACATCAGGGAAATTTCTTGGCCCGCATACGGCTTCAAGTCCACATACTGCGTTTTCCAGCCCCCGCTGTTTCCCGTAAAGGTCAACACAGGCACAAAAGCATCGTCGCTGGTCTTGGAAGCGATGTACACTTTGCCGAAGTCGATATTATTTTCCAAGTCGTACCAATGCTTAAAGGAAAGCACCGCTCCTTCCGGACTTGCCGTAAGATCGATTGGCGGGGCAAGCAAGTAGGAGTTGGCGTTGGCCGGGTAAGTGCCCTTCAGATTGGTAGCGACAACCTTTTGCCCGGAATAGGCGCGTCCCGGACCGCTGCTCGGAACTCCCCAAGCCCAACTTCCCCCTTGGCCACCCGTGGTAAAGCCCAGATTGTCGGTCTCGAAATCTTGAAAATAGCCCGGCTTGACGCCGCTGGATACCGGGATCTTGTAGACGCTGCTGTTAAAGCCGTTGTTGCCGTAATCGTTCACGCGGATATAGTATTCCAGCCCTTGCGTATCAAGCAGAAACGCAGGGATCGTTGCTTCATAAGTTCCATCCTTGGTGTCCCCCGATTTGCGTTCCATCGGAATGTACGTATAATGATCGGTTCCTGCAACTTTGGCAAACAATTCGACGGCGTTCACGGCCACGTTATCGGTAACGCGGGCGGACACCCGGGCGTCCAGCCCCTTGAACACGAGAGTTAACGGCGTATGCTCCAATACGGGGGCTTCGTCATCGTCTCCGGCGGTCACGACCTTGCCGGATACCGTACCGACTCCCTCCAGCACGGACCCTACCGCATCAAGCGCGTTGACGATACCGTGACCGTATCCGTTGTTCGGCGAAACGGGGTACTGGCTGTCCGTACGCTTGGTGGCCGTATCCATAATGATTTGTTCGAGCTGGTCCACGGTCAAGGAATGATTGGCTTGCAGCAGAAGCGCAGCAATCGCGGTCGTATGCGGGCCGGCCATCGAGGTGCCGTTCCAGCCCCCCTCATATTTTCCGCCCGGAACGGAAGAACGGATATTCACCCCGGGAGCCGATACTTCCGGTTTAATTTCCCCGTAAGGCGAAGGACCGAGGAGCGAGAAATCGGCCAAATTTTTGTTGATGTCGGTCGCACCGGTGGCGAACGCTTCGGGATAATTGGCCGGATTGGATACGGAGCCCGGTCCGCCGGGATTCGTAGCTCTCTTGTTCCCTGCGGAGAATTCGGGGAAAATTTGCGCGTCCCGCCAGGCTTGAACCATCGGCCGGAACCATTCGTCCAGCCCGGGTCCGCCGCCCCAAGAGTTGTTCACGACATCCGGCGCCAGCTCGGGATGCAGATTACCTTGCGCATCCTTGGGAGCAAGCAGCCATTGGGCTCCGTCAAGAATAATGGCGTCGGTCGTGCTCGGATTGAAAATGCGCACCGCGATCCATTTGGCCCCGGGGGCGACGCCGATTTGGTTCGTACCGTTCTCTTCCGAACCGACCATCGTGCCCATCGTATGGGTACCATGGCCGTCCGAGTCTGCCGGCAGCGGCGCTCTGCTGTGGGGGTCGTACCAGCTCAGCTCCGGATTCACGACGTTCCCGGAAGAATCCAGCCCCCGCCACTTGCGCTTCAGCGCGGGATGCGTATACTCCACGCCCGAATCCAGATTGGCTACAACGATACCCGTGCCGTCGATGCCCTTGGACCACACCTCGGGAGCGTTGACCTGCGAGATGTTCCACTCGACATTGTCCGGCTTGATTACATCCGTTTTCACGCTGTCCTTTTGGACTGCATCCGTTTTCGCCTCGGCCTCTTTGTCGATTTCCACTTTGTCCAGAAACCGCTCTTCATTCGGCAAAATCTTGTCGACCTCGGGGAGCTGGGCGATATTCTCCATGACGGATTTGCTGCTCGTTACCGCCATGGCGTTGACAATAAAGAAGCTTTTATAATCCTTAACTCCCCCCTGCTCAAGCTCTTTCTTCAGATAATGTTCCAAGGATTGCTGCGAGCGGGAAGCCGTTTCGCGGAGCGAGCTGACAACGGAGCTCCGTCTGGCCAGCTTGATGGCGGCCGGCGTGGCCTTTTCGGCAGTTAATTTTTGCAGGGCATTGTTGGAGACGGCTGTCGTATCCGCCTGCTCTTTCATTTTAACGAGGTAAGTGACGTATTCGTCTTCGGTAAACTGGTTGCTGAGCTTGGAAGATACTTTTTCGGCGGCGATACGGGGAGAGCTTGAATTGAGATCCGTCTTTTGAGAAACGCTTGTGTTGTCGGCACTGGCCGGGTAATTGAAGGTTAGCGAAAGGATAATGGCCATCCCCAGGGAAAGATGCTTACCTAACTTTTTGTGCTTCAACAATATTCATCCGCTCCTTTGACTTGGTTTCAGCAAATTCATGGCATCCTTCAGAGAGAACATCTGCGGATCTGGCTGCTTGCAAGTCATGCCTTACCGGAATGTGAGTTTGCGGACAATCACCTCCAAGCAGGGACGAAGCAAGAAATTCGTTTGTTGAAGCATATCCCTATGAGATTGTAATAGAGTAAATGATAATGATGATAGTATAATATTGTAAATTCATATTAACAAGGACATTTATGTAAATTTATACAATAAAATAAGAAAATGGTATGCAAGCACTACAAAAAGCGCTCGAAGAGAGCGTTAATCCTGTCTCTTTGAGCGCCTGAACCATTTCAATATATCTTATTTACCATACTTTCGACAGCTTATTTAGCGATATTTCGGCAGCCAATCGCCATGCGCCTCGATCAGATCGTCGCACAGCGCCACGATGTCGTCCATCGACAGCTCTGCGGACGTATGCGGGTCCAGCAGCGCGGCATGGTAGATGTGCTCCTTTTTGCCGGTAATGGCCGCCTCCAGCGTCAGCAGCTGAGTATTGATGTTCGTGCGGTTCAGCGCGGCAAGCTGCGGCGGCAGGTCTCCGACATACGTCGGCGTCACCCCGCTCGCATCGACAAGGCACGGCACCTCGACGCACGCTTCCTTCGGCAAATTCGGAATGAGTCCGGTATTCATCACGTTGCCGCCGATCTTGAACGGCTTATCCGTTTCCATCGCTTCGAACATATACGATGCGTACTCGTTCGAGCGGCTGTGGGTCAGGCTCTTGTCGTTGACAAGCTCTTCGCGCATCGTCTTCCATTTCTCGATCTGATGAATGCAGCGGCGCGGGTATTCGTCCAGCGGAATATTGAACCGCTCGATCAGCTCGGGATACTTCCTTTTGATAAAATAAGGATGGTATTCCGCGTTATGCTCCGAGGACTCCGTCACATAATAACCGAAACGGAACATCAGCTCGTAGCGCACCATGTCCCGGTGCGTTTCCTTCTGCTTCTCCAAAGCGCGGCGCTTGATCTCGGGATACAGGTCTGCGCCGTCCTTCGTCACTTCCAGCAGCCAGGCCATATGATTGATGCCTGCGATCTTCGCCTGCACCCCTTCGCCGTCCATCTCCAAGCTGCGGAACAGATACGGCACGCAAGCCTGCACGCTGTGACAGAGCCCCACCGTCTTCACGCCGCCGTATGTAATCATCGCATTGGTCAAGACCGCCATCGGGTTCGTATAATTGAAAAACCAGGCGTCCGGGCAAACCTCCTGCATGTCCCTGGCAAAATCCAGCATGACCGGAATGGTGCGCAAATTCCGAAAAATGCCGCCGATCCCTACCGTATCGGCAATCGTTTGACGAAGGCCGTACTTCTTGGGAACTTCAAAATCCGTAATCGTACAAGGATCGTACCCGCCGACCTGGATGGCGTTGACGACATATTTCGCGCCGCGCAGCGCTTCCTTCCTGTCCGTATACGCTTTTACCCGGCAGCCGCTGCCGAGCGAGCTTTTCAGATTGTTCAGCATGTTCTCGGAATCCTTCAGCCGTTCCAAGTCGATGTCGAACAACGCCAGCTCGAACTCCTGCAGCGCCGGCGTGAGCATTACGTCGCCGAGCACGTTCTTGGCAAACACGGTACTGCCTGCCCCAAGAAAAGTAATCTTTGCCATCTTCTTTTGCCTCCCCGCGTGTGGAAACGTCATTGTCTTGCCTGCTTTGACTATACTCCGCTTCGCCGGGAATGCATATGGATACTAGCCACTTTCATATGGACAAATGTAGTTCGTCTTACTTCTTTTCAGCCACCCACATCAAAATTTGCAGGATTGTAATCAGCACGAACGCGACCAGGGCCAGAAACGGAATCGTAACGAATCCGAACCAATCGATATAGTCCAAGTCGCACGGAACCGGGCCGCACGCGGCTGCTCCGGTCTTGAACCATTCGGTCTTCTGCATAAGGTAATGGTATAACGAAATGCCCCCGCCCCAGATGGACAGCGGCAGCACATACAGGTACATATGTCGTTCCTTGCGCACGGCTGCGATGCCAAGTATAATCACGAGTGGATACATCAGGATGCGCTGGTACCAGCACAGCTTGCATGGGGTGAACATCATAATCTCCGAAAAATACAGGCTCCCCAGCGTAGCCGTAAGCGCCACGACCCATGACAGATGGTGCCCGTTCTCCCGGATAGTCCGCTTCCAATTCATCGACGATCTCTCCCTTCTTTCTTGCCTACATCATATCAAAACTGACGGAGGTGTACCATCATCGCTCATGTCTATCACGAGGCGGCGTTCAACCCTCACCCCGGCAAAGGCGAGCTGACCGTGCTGTTCGCGGGACACGCCCAGACCGCCGCGCAGCATAAGGTCGGACCGCAGGTGCTGGACTACCATTTGGTGCATACGGTCGTTTCGGGCCGGGGAAATTTTCGCTGCGTGCATCGGGATTACCGTCTGGAGAGAGGCGGCAGCTTCTTTATTTTTCCCGGCGAGCTGGTCACCTACGTTTCGGATTCGTCGGAGCCGTGGGCGTACCGCTGGGTCGGCTTCAAGGGCGAACGGGCGGACGAGTTTTTAAGCAAGGCCGGCATCTCCCCGGATAAACCGGTGATTTCCTCCGACCGGCTGCGCAGATTGACAGCGCTTTATTATCAATTGGAAAAAACGCTGCTGCTCGCCAAACCCGGATGCGATATGCAGGCGGGCGGATATTTGCGCCTCCTGTTCGCCGAATTCGCACAGGACCGGGTGCGCCAGGAGGTGCCACAGGAGGAAGGGTCGATCATCCAGCAGCAGGTGGAACAGGCGATCCGGCGGTTGACGCTGCAGTATTACCAGCCGATTTCCATCGGGCAGATGGCTCGGACGCTCGGGTATCACCGGACGCATCTGTCCAAAATGTTCAAGCAGCACACCGGCCTGTCTCCGATGCAGTTTTTGCTGAAAATCCGCATGGAACGCGCAAAGCTGCTGCTCCAGGAGCCGCTGACGATCGAGCAGGTCGCTTCCTCCGTCGGCTTCGGCGATGCGCTTTACTTTTCCAAGCAGTTCAAAAAATATTACGGGCGCTCGCCTTCCGAATACCGTCACGACCAGCAGATCAATCCTTATGACTGCGGAGGCTAGCAACCTTTGACTGTTTCGGTGCGTCTTGAGGGAAACAGCACTCCAACACCCGAGCGGAAAGGAGAAAATGTTGCCGATGAGACGCTGTTTACCGGCAGTCTTGCTCCTGATCTGGGTCCTCGGACTGATATGGCCTGCGGGAGAGGCAAGCGCGCTATCCTGCGCCAGACAACCGTCCGTGAACGAAGAATTCGCCCGCAGCACGGTCGTATTTCATGGCATGCCATTCGCGAGCGAAAGAACGGAGCCATCACGTTCGAAGTGGCAGAAGCCTGGAAAGGCGTCGCTTCCGGCAAAATCGACGTGCAGATCAGCACCATGTGGATACCGATACAGCAGGGCGAGGCGTATCTGGTCTACGCCGCCGAGAAAAACCTCGTGCTGGCCGCACATCTCTGCGGCCGAACCGCGCTGTGGGAGCTGGGACGCGCGGATACGGCGTCTTTTCCCGCGCCATCCGTTACGTTGAAAGGTTCCTCGTCAGAACCATGGAGCTTGACAGGGATCGGAACGATCCTGGCACTCGTAGTTGCGGTTTTGCTGGCTTGCTTCATGATAGCCCGCCGTGATCCCAAACAAAAATAAGCGGACAGCCGCCTTCTAAAGCGAAGGCGCTGACCGCTTATTTTTACTTCCTCTTCGGTAACTACTGTCTTACACCGAGAAGCTGTACGCCACCTCGTCCGCTTCGTGCCGGACAAGTCCGGTCCATTGCTCCCGCGGCACAAGATCGACTACGGCTTTGACGGCAATCCGGTTGAAATCAAGCTGCGGTACCTGTTCAAGCGTCAGCCGGTCGGTCATCAGCCGGCCCAGCACGCCGGGAAACCTGGTTTCCATCTGCTTCAACCGGTACAGCCCGGTTTCAAAGTCCTTCCGCGACGCGTTCACCGAGCCGAGCACGCATTTGTTGTCCAGCACCAGTTCCTGGTTAATCCGGTCGGAGGAAATCCGGATGCTCCGGTTGCCCGGAGTTACGCCGAGAAGCGCCAGCACGCCGTTCGGCCCCAGGGCGGCCATCGCGTCAAAGGCGAGCGGGCTGTAGCCTGTGCATTCGAAGATCAGGTCCGCGCGCCGGCCGTTTCGCTGCAGGAACGCTCCCAGCGCTGATACGGCGGGAGAGCCGCCGGAATCCGCCGGGGCGGCTGCTTCATCCTCCGCCTGCGCATACATCCCTCCGCAGGCCCGGACCAGCTCGGCCCCGACCGAATCTTCCGGCGACTTGGACCATACCGCGGTATCCAGTCCCAGACACCGGCACGTGAGCGCAGCGAGCAGCCCAAGCGGCCCCGAGCCGAGCACCACCGCCGTCTTCGGCTGCCAGACGAGCCGCTGCTGAATGCGCTGCACCTCGTTCCACACCTTCTCGACAATGCTTTGCGGCTCGGCCAGGATGCCGTAGGCGAGACTTCCCGCCGGCACCTTGACCAAATATCTCGCATCCTCGACATAATACTCCGACAAGTACCCGTGCGCCCCCCGGATGCCGCGTTCCATATACTCCCCCGATTCGCAGAAGTCCTGCCGCCCGTTGCGGCAGCTGACGCAGTCCGGGTCCGCGCACGGCCTGCGTACCAAGGCGCAGACCGCGTCTCCCGGCGCGAACCCCGTGGCCGGGTCCGCCTCCTCCACGACGCCGAGCGATTCGTGCCCGATCGTCAGCGACGTTTCGCCTGCAGGCGGCACGCCGTACTTCTCGCTCATGATCTCGCGGTCCGTACCGTCAAGGCCGATGCAGAGCACGCGGACGAGCACATCCGTCTTCGTCTGCCGCGCGGGACGCTCGACCTCGACCAGCTCCAGCTTTGGCGCCCCGGCCTCCGCTCCGCCTCCGGGCGTCAGGCCGGTCACGCGCACCGCCTTCATGGCTTCCCTCCCGCCGCGTGAAGCAGCTTCGCGTCGCTCTGATCCTCGCGGCCGCGCTCCCGGTGCCGGAACAGCTTCAGCTTCGCCAAGTATTCCTGCACCACCTTGACGAAGGTCGCATGCGACCAGGTCAGCGGCGAAACGGACATCGGCGCGCCGCTGAACGGATGCACCTGCTCGGCCAATATCCCCGAAGGCAGCGCGTGGCTCATCGTCCAGCGCAGCAGATCCGCCGCCTCCTTCAGCTCTTCTTCACTCTTCGCCGCGGCTATCACATATTCCGCATACCAGAGCGTGCAAATAAACCACGGGTTGCCGGGCACCTTGGCGACATCCTTCGTCACCTGATGGTAATAATCGTTGGAATACCGGGCGAGCCCGCCCACCTCCGTCTGCACCCATAGCTGCTGACGGATCGCCTTCATCGTGGAAACGACCCGCGGGTCGTCCGGGGCAAACATCCCGAAATCGAATATTGCATACATGCTCGCATCCAGCGTCAAATCCGGTTCGTACGTCTGCTTCTCGTCATTCCAATAGAGCGAACGGATAAACCGCTGCTCCTGCTCGGAATAAAGCGAATGCTCGACCGCCTGCTTCACGCTGGCCGCCTTATCCCGGTAATGCAGCGCCCGGAGCTTGTCCCCGAAATGCTCGGCGAAGCCCGCGGCGGCAAGCAGCCCTGCATAGACGCTCGCAACCGTGAACAAATGCACGCCGTACCGCTCCTCCCACAGGTCGTACGAAGGCAGCGGCAATCCCGAAGCATCGGTATAACGCGCCATGAAATCGGCGGCAGGCAGGACGAGATTGTCGTAATCGTCGCGCGCTTCGTCCAGCGTCCGGGCCAGCCGGTGATGATGCCACAGCGCGAACAGCACGAGCGCCGTCTCGTCCTCCTGGATGGCAAGCTGCTTCTCGCCGCGGACGTTGACCCACGGGTGCCAGCTCGAACCGACGGAGCCGTCCGGGTTGTACTTGTGAAGCAGGTAGCCGTCCGGCGATAAGCCCCGCTTGCAAAACTGGAAAAATCGCTTCGTCAGCGCATGATAGCCGCTTCGGTCAAGCGCATGCGCAATCAGCGCGCCGTCCCGCGGCCACATGTACGAATACGTGTCGCGCGCAAACTTCAAAATATCCGAATCGTTGGCGGCCAGAATGGCGCCCCGGTTGTCCGTATTCGTCCGGACCACGAGCAGGCTGCGCTTGTAGAAGGAAGCGATGTCCGGCTCGAGCTGCTTCAGGTCGTGCCGGTCCTGCCCGAGCCACTGGCCCCAGAAATTGTACGTGCGCTGCAGCAGTGCATGCGGCGTCGCCGACCGGACCGTGCGCTCCAGCTTGCGGATTTCCTGATCTTCCCGGGCGAAGCATACCCAGAACCAGGCTTCTTTAGCGCCTTTGGCCGGCACGCGCAAGGCCAGCTCGATCGTTCCGTCAACCGACCCCTGCGCAATCGGATTGCCGCCGAGCCGTCCGTCCTCCGCATCCCGCCATGTCCCTTCGAGCCGGTTTATTTCCTTTTGCCCGGTTGCGTACGACGTAACTCCCGCTTCCTTCTGATCCTGTCCCCGGCACGACAAAGACATGTACCGGTGCCCCTTGTAAAATACAAGCGATCTTAATTCCGGATCGTAGTATACCGTATCGCCCACGCCGTTGCCGTACAAATGCAGATCCAGATGGAAATACAGCTTCACCTCGCGCTCCCGGTCCCAGTCGTTTTCCACGACCACCTTGCGGATGAATACATTCTCCTGCACGTCCACGCCGTCGCGAAGCTGCAGCTTGAGACCGAGCCGCTCGTGCGTGCAGGCGACGTTCGTAATCATGGAATCGTTCAAATAACCGGACTGCTTTTTCAGCTCCGGATGATCGATCCAAAAAAAATCTTCCGCCGTCCATACCCCAAAATGAGATAGATGATCCAGCGCTTGATTTTCCTGACCGACATAAGGGAAGTAAATATCCCGAACATTGTAATGGACATCGAAATTAATAAGCACGTTGCCGTTGCCTATAGGCAAATCACGGGCCATAACGCTTCATCCCCTTCCTGCTCACCCTAATTTTCCCCATGAGTGGAAGGAATTTATGCATTCGACATAAAAACCCTTCGCATCCTTTGGTATATTATGGTATACTAAAAGTAAATGCAAGAAAAGGCCGACCTGTAGAGGCCAGCCTTCGGTATGAAAATGGTTATGGGCAAGTGCCGCTTATTTGCGTTTTCTTCCGTGTTTCACTAAGGTCATGCGACGGGTGTGGCGCAGCCAGGAGTAATATGCTTTCAGATCACGAAGTTGTATATCCTGAGACACGCGGCCCAAGAACGTAACGACAATCATTTTATGCAAAGGGTTGCCTGCGATATCGGTTTCATCCTTTAATTCAACAAACTCGGCGACCATTACCAGGTCATCGTCAATCAGGTAAACGTCTTTTTCATTTGCATAATAAGGTTGGACTTTACCGTTCTTCAGTCTTTCCCATAAAAAGGAGCAAATATGTTCAATTCCGCCCTGCCCGTTCTCCACCCGCTCCGACCATCGGCTGAGCGCATGGCTGGTAATGACAATATCTGCCACTTTATAACCATTAAATTCAATATAGTAGGGTTCGTAGGTGCTCCAGCGGTTCATAACTTTGTCTCTCATTACAATCCCACCCCCTTTTGTAACGCTAAAAAAGTGTGCTACTTCTAATGTAGTATCCGTATTACATAGAGTCAAGAGGCAGATCCGCAGATAAACGCTTTTTTAGAAATTGCTATTTCATTTCATACGTTTGTCCATTACAATAGTTTCAGAGAGGAGTGACCAGGTTTGGGACAACCTATTCCCGATTTCGGAAAATTTCTTGAGAGTCTTCGAGGTTCGATGTCTTTGCGAGAAGCGGCTCGCAAAAGCGGTCTTTCCCATGCCTACATCCGAGATCTTGAGCTTGAGCGAAACCGTTCGACCAATGACAAAATAACCCCGTCGCCGGATACGCTTCAGAAGCTGTCGGCTGCATACGGCTACCCTTATACCGATCTGATGATCAAGGCAGGGCATCTGACAAGCAGTCATATTTCATCGTCTTACGCCCCCCAGCGAAACGAAGAGATCGATCTGTCGAGCGTCTACTTCATCGAGATCGGCATGAAAGAAATTACGTATTACCAGAAAGGAGCGACAATTACGAGGAGCATTGAGTCGCTGCTTGATTTCAGCAGCTTTTTGGACCGGTTGGAAGAGAACGATTTCAAGAAGATGGACACCGATCTTTACGTCAATTTCAATCACATCCGCAAATATGACGAACGGCGCGGCCAGCTTTATTTTAATGAAAACGGCGAGGGCCCGTACGTCACCATCTCAGCAATCCGCCAACGGAAATACCACGAACAACTTCTGCGCAAAGTGGCGATCAACACCAAAAAAAGCCTGGAATTTTCCTTCACTAAAAGCGGCAAATCGGCAGCTTTCTCTACAGCGGAGAAGAACGTCTAATTTCAATCTGCACCATCGTGCCTGACACGGCCCGCGAGCGCGAACGACTGCCGCGGGCTACTTTTATATCCGATTCTGCCAAAAGGAGCGGGAGGGAACAGCGTTTTAGTATTATTCTATGCTTCCGTTTCCTGTTTAGAATGCATTCGTTTGAGAGTATTCATAGTTTTTTAGCCGCCAGCCATGTTGACTTTGGCCAGCGGCTTATACGCCTCCTTCAGGTGTTCGACGGAATCCGTTCCCGGTTGCTATTGGAAGAACCGTACGACCTCCAGCAGCATCCCGGTACAGCTCTCGTCCCCAAAAGCGAGGCGTGTTCCGGATAAAATCAGCTTTGCCATATGAATGTTGCGGCGATTCCAGCTTTGTCCGATAATCCGGAGGCAGATCGTTTCCGCCCGGGGCCCTTCCGACTCATTTGCTCCAGCCAGTCGGGAATCGGCACCCCAAGCCGGTCCAGCAGCTTTTCGACAATCGTGATGTGCGGAAAGTAGTCCTCGTTTTCAATCCGTGAAATCATGCTGCGGGTACAAATGCCCTCGGAAAGCTCCTTTTGCAGCATCGGGACGGCCTCGCGCTTGGAGCGAATGAGCTGCCCGAAGCGATCCAGGTTCATATCAAGCTCCCTCCTTATCCGCTCCGATAATCCATAGGTTGCTGCAGTACGATTTTGTGACCCAATCGAGCTTGGCGTACGTCTCTTGGGAAACATGACGGCTTCGCGCTCCGGTCATGGATCGGATCTTCAGCCCGCAGTCCAGGAGCAGCCGATGCAGCTCGACCGGCATCAGCATATTGTAATTGGTCCGCTCGCCCCGCAGCCGCTTCAACGCTTCATCGTGAGGCAAATTTCCGGGGCCCAGACAAGCGATGACCATTCCGCCTCCCGGCTTGAGCACCCGGACCATTTCACGGATCATCCCATTCGGATTCCGCACCCATTCTAAGACTGTGCAGCAAAACACATAGTCAAAAGCCCCGTTTTCCTCGGGAATCGGATCGCAATCCGATAAATACGCCTCGACCCGCCTCGCCTTGGCACTCTCGACCATAGCCGGGGAAATGTCGACGCCCTTCGCGAGAAAGCCCAGCTCGTTCAAGCGTTTCGTGCCGACCCCGGGCCCGCATCCGACGTCAAGCACGCGGCGCCCTGTATCCCGGGCCGCAAATTTCGCAAAATATTTTAGCAGCAAGCTTCGGCTCCCGTTGTCCCACAAGTCTTCGTTCGAAAAGTAGTCGCTAAACTCGTCCCACCATGCTCCGCTATATACGTCATCCGTCATTAGGCGTACCTCTCTTTTTCCCGGATCATCGCTTCGGAGCAAAGAAAGCCCGCTTTGGTGGATCCGGTCTCTATCTCTAACACTACCAAAGTCCGGGCTTCTTTGCTATGACTCCACGAACTCAACCGTTGGATTTTCAGATTTCGCTTGATCGATGCCCTTCCACTCACTTTCTTTTAAAACCACGAATCGGATTCGCTTTATCCCGTTTAATCCATGAAAAAGGACTACAAAGCAACGATTTTACCAAAATTTTATTTTTGTTAGGAACCGCGGGTCTTATAATGATGATGCTAATAATTTCTTCTGCGTGTCGGATTTTTAAGAATATTCTTCATTTTTCGACAAAACTCGCTTGTGTCCATATTCGAAGTATAATACACTAGCATTAATTTCATTTTGGAAATATCTTTATTTGTATTTTGCCGATCTTTTGAATCCGAGACTTTTTTGCTAATCCTTTCGTATTATTCATTAATGCTGTTAAAAATCAAGCAAAAGGGTGCTGCACTTCATGAATTTAGTGTTGAAAATATTTTTTGCCTCTATAGAATTTGGCGCCATGATTATATTTTCGTTATCCTTATTTCGTTTTCAATACAAGTATTATTTATGGAAGGTATACGGAACTGCCCTGCTTATGTCCCTGGTTACTTATTATTTTCGAGAGTTTACCGAGTTAAAAGATCTCGCGATCCTGCCTACCCTCTCGGCGCAAATTATTTTAATTATGTTGATGTATAGAATTCCGTTTTTTTATTCCACTCTTCTATCCATCTGCGGTTACATAGGCGGCAGCGTGATCGAAGTCTTCCTCATGATAGCAGGAGTAAATTTGCAGCTGTTTACCGGGAAGGATCTTCAACAATCCGCTTTGGCAATGGGTGTGGTTCAAATTACTACAGCCTTGTTGCTTTCTATCATCACTTACCTTCTGCAAAGAAGAAAAATAGGGTTTTTATTTAAAACCAAATATTTAACCTTTAAGACAGCCCTTAAAGGATATAATTTCGTACTATCCGCTATTCTGATACTCAGTGTTATTTTGGTTCATTTCGAACTAAGCTCATTTAATCAAAGTTCCTTCAGTGTCACATTAACTTTAATTATGGGGGGGATTTTTTTAGCCGGTATTCTAATTGCCTACAAGCATAATAAGACTATCATTCGTGAAACATACGAAAGGCCGGTAAAAGATGAATTGGATCGAGCTCTCCGCAAGCAAAATAACAAAAAGCATCCGTGAAAACTACCCGCAGGCCGCATCTGAAAAAGTTCTAATCTATTCTTTAAGTTTACTTATTAATACTTTGACTGCTGTTTTAGCTACACTTATCTTTTGTTTTTTCACAGGACATCTGGCCGAATCTATCACTACAATTTTGGCTTTTTTAGGTTTACGCTATTTAAGCGGGGGTTTTCACCTCAAATCTGCGGTCGCATGCTGCCTGTTTTCAACATGCTTATTGACCGGGCTGTCGCATGTTGATTTTGAATACTTAAAATACGGCCCGATCCTGGATATCATTAGTTTAATAATTTTTACATTCAAAGCTCCGGAAGGCCTGGAAAACGTTAGTCGCATTAAACCAGCTTATTATCCGTTATTAAAAATATTGTGCATTTTATTTGTTAGTGCGAATCTTTATCTACATTCCTCATTACTTTCGGCTATTTTTATTGCTCAAGCTTTTACCCTCACAAAGTTGGGATATTCGTTTGCCTCTTTTTTAGAAAGGAGGTGAAGCCCATGAAATATAAATTGGCAAAATTGGCAAATTTCGTTTTAACAAACCTAGCAATATTTTTTGTTTTTACGAATTCTTTGGTCGGAAACCGCCCAGAAACACCCGATGAACTTCTTAAGAAATAGCGCCTTACTTTCTGGGCTGGTAGTCCTCGGGTCTGCCAGCCTTATCCATGCGCGAGCCAGTTGAAGCCGAACTGCAGGCCAAATCCCCGCTGACCGCCCGCAAGGGCTTGGTTTATTTCTCTCCTTCGATCCGCATCCCTCTCAAGTCATTATCGACACGTCGAAAGATTCCACGGCTATTTTTGAATTTTCCCTTCCTGCAACTTTTTTCGCTTTATTTCGTTAATAAAGGAGGATGGAGTCTAACCATACCATGGAAAGGATTTGAATTATGTCCGTACCAATGCCCGGCAGTCCTCGTAGTCAGACGACCGCTGCCGCCGCCGCAAAGAGAAAAAAGAGAACGGTTAAAAAGAAGAAGCGGCGCTCGTCACCTTTGGCCTCTATTATACTTTATACGTTCTTTTTTCTATGCTTGTTCGGAAGCGTGTTCAGCTTGTGGTTTTTCCTGACGGAATCCGGCACGAATCTGCGGATGATGATGGCCGATACGATTATTTCGACGCAGCACCGCGATTGGGCGAAATACCTCATCGGCGAGAAAGAGCTTAAAAAACGGGTTGACCGGTACTGGGCGCAATTCGACATATATTCGGAAGTCAAGGACAAAGACCTGGTGCGCTTAGAGAAAAAGCCGGTGGCGGCGGTCGAAAAAAAACCTCCGGTAGAGATAGAAGACATTCAAGGAAAAAACTTCAAAGGCAAGCTATTGATCGTCAACGATCCGAAATCGCTGCGAATCGCCGTTCCGGGCACGCGCGGCAAAGGAGAGAAGGTCTCCTCCATGGTGAAGCGGCTCGGAGCCATCGCAGGCGTCAATGCGGGCGGATTCGTCGATCCGGAATGGAAAGGCAACGGCTTTCAGCCGACCGGCCTCGTGATGTCGGGCGGGAAAATTTTCTACAACGACGGCGGCATGAATACGCGCAATCATATTGTCGGGATCGATAAAGACGGCAAGATGGTCGCCGGCAAATATACCGCAAACGAGCTGGTCAAAATGGGAGTTCAGGAAGCTGTCACCTTCGCTCCGAAGTTTATCGTCAACGGCGTGGGCATGATCAAAAATCAGGCGGACGGCTGGGGGATCGCCCCGCGTACCTCCATGGCGCAAAAGGCCGACGGGACCATCATGTTCGCCATCATCGACGGACGCCAGCCGGGGTACAGCATCGGGGCGACGTTATACGACATCCAGAATATTTTTCTGGAGCATGGCGCGGTCACGGCGGCCAATCTGGACGGCGGTTCCTCGACCGTGTTGGTTAAGGACAACCAGATCTTGAACAAGCCTTCCAGCGAATACGGCGAACGGTATTTGCCTACCGCCTGGCTGGTGTTCGAAGACCCGGCCAAAGCGAATATCAAAAACATTTGGGAAGGACTCGACCCAAGCAAGATCGATCCGTCCAAATGGTAAAACGAAACGGGATCTCGGCATGACGCCGTAGATCCCGTTTTTTTCATGAAAGAGCTTAGTGCTCTTCGCGCTCGGCCGTCGTGGCTGCAATCGACGCTTCGGCCGAGGCTACATCGTCTTTGCCGCTCTCCGTTTTGGCGCTGCGCCACGATTTCACTTCCTGACTCACTTGAACCGCCGCCTGCTTCGCTTTTCCCGCCACCTCCGACGTCGTGCGTCCGATGCTTTCCGCCGCAGCCTGCGCTTTTTCCGATACGGCGGAGACAATCCGCTTCGATTTATCCGCAACGTCTCCTGCAATTTGCTGCGTCTTCTCGCTCACCTGATGATAGCCCTCCTTCAGGTCGGCGCGCAGCTCGCGCCCGGATTTGGGCGCGAACAGCAGTGCCGTCACCGCGCCAAGCACGCTGCCAATTACCGCTCCAACGAGCAAATCTTTATTTCTTTTCTCCGATGACATCGTTCTTCACTCCTTTGATTTCATGAGTCTGGAAGCTTGCAGGCGATGCCAGAGCTGCAGGCCGGCGGCGGTCAGCTCCAACAGGTCGTTTGCGGTATCCCGATGGCTATGTAACGCTTTGCGCGCCTCAAGCGCCGTGTTCTCGATGGAAAGCGATACGGCTTTCACGCTCCGGGATACCCGCTGTACCGCCTCTCCCGACTCCTCCGCCGCCGCAAACCAGGCATCGACCGCTTGCATTTTGCCTTGCAGGTCCCGCATGACTTCGGTCGACACGAGAACCAAGCATTCGGTGCTTTCCGCGGTTTGCCGCACTTGCTGCTGCATCGAGTCGAGTACAGTCTCGGCATGCCTCAGAGCGAGAATCGCCATATACGCAAAGCGAATCGCCAGCCCGATGAGCACCAGAAAGGCAATTATGCAGATCGCCGCTCCCCATTGCCACCACATGGCCTTCACCTCCGTCATCCCATCCGCTTCTAGACGAATGCCTATGAGATAGTACAGTATAAGAAGGAGGCGCCCCTTTTGACACAACTTCCGAAAAAAAGGACGAGGAGCTTGCCAAAAAGCGCACGCAAAAAAGACCGGCTTCTTAACAACCGGTCTTACTTCGCCTAACGGGTCAGGCCATCCGCTTTAAAATATACCCTTTGCCCCGCTCATTCAGCAGTACCACCCGAACGGAGCGTTGCGTTGGGAAGTCCGGTCGCCGGCAAACAGGTTGTGGCCTCCGACAGCGTTCGTGCCGAATCCGGCACCCCTCTTGTTTGTCGTACTGTAACCTTAACACGACGTATCTTCCGTGTCCTGAAGCAAACATTAAGCCTATTCTTAAAAGCTGTTAAGATCCGTTTTCCGCCAGCAAAAAAAGCCTGGTGCCCAGGCTTTGAAATTCGCTTAGAACAGCCGCTCCAGCTCCCGCTCGATTCGCTCCACGGCTTCATCCGCGTGACGGACGCGAAGCCGGGTCGGCTCTAGAGTATAACGTTCTTCCGCATGCTCATAACGCGGATCGTAGTAATATTCGAGCAGCAGCCTTGCGGCTTCCTCGAATTCACCCTCCTGCAGATGCCGCTCGATTTGCGCGGCAATCGGTGTATGAACGCGGCGGCGAATTTGCCGAAAAGCGGCGAGGCAGGCGTCCGCATGCTCCTGCGGCCGGTATTCCTGCACGATGTGGCGTATCCGTTCTTCCAACGGAACCTCAATCCGGATCGGGATGCCGCTTGTTTTGGCTTCCGCCAGAAAGTCGGGCATGACCGCCCGGCCGATCCGGCGGCTTTCCGCCTCCATCAGCACGTAAGGCCGGTCCTGATAGCGCAGCAGCTCATGGACCAGCAGCGATTCGAACGTCTTTTGGTTGTTCGGCGCAAGACCGATCTGTCCGAAGATGGAGCCGCGGTGGCCGGCCATCCGCTCAAGATCGAGCACGGGGTACCCCCGCTCGGCCAGCTTGCGGAGAATCAGCGACTTGCCGGTCCCGGTATGGCCGGCAAGGACGACGACCTTAGGCTTAAGCTCGAACGACTCAAGCGTCTGGACAACCCATTGGCGGTAGGCCCGGATGCCTCCGGTCAGCCGATAGGCGCGGATGCCCATGAGCGACAGCAGCGTGGCCGATGTCCGGCTTCGCATGCCGCCCCGCCAGCAGAAGACGGCTTTGTTCGGACCGATCGCCTGAAATTCCCGGATGAAGGCCGGCAGCTTGGCGGCCACGATCTCCAGCCCGAGCTGCTTGGCCGCCTCGATGCTGACCTGTTTATAGGTAGTGCCGATTTCCGCCCGCTCCAGGTCATCGAAGAGCGGTATGTTCAAGCTGCCGGGGAGCGTAAATTCTTTGAACTCTCCCGGAGAGCGGACGTCAACGAGCGTCAGCTCCCGTTCCTGCTGCAGGCGCAGCAGTTCCTGCACGTTGATGTCTTGTAGCAACGCGTCCTCGCTCCTTTGCTTCTTATGCGGCATGCGGTACCGCTGCACGTCCCGGGCGGCTGCTTACAGCGACTCCAGGACGCGGATTTTGCCCGGATGATCGGCGGTCGTCTCGCCGATGATCGCAGCCTCGACGCCTGCGCCGCGCAAGTCGCCCAGCAGGGCGTCAGCTTTGTCCGCGGCGACGGCGATCAGCAGCCCGCCGGAGGTCACAGCGTCGCAGAGAATCCATTGATCGATCTGATCGATGGATTCGGCGAAGCCGACGGTGCCTTCGAGGTGCGCATAATTGTTCTTGGTGCCTCCCGGGACAAAACCCGCTTCGGCCAGCTCGCGGACGCGCGGCAGCACCGGCACCCGGGCCTTCCCAATGCGCACGCCGACGCCGCTGCCTTTGGCCATCTCGGCCGCGTGTCCGAGCAGCCCGAAGCCGGTCACGTCGGTACAGCCGTGCACGTCATACGGCTCCATCGTTTCCGCAGCCGTCTTGTTCAGCGTCGTCATTACCTTTGTGACCCGTTCGATTTCTTCCGGGCTTAAGGCGTCTTTCTTGATCGAGGTCGTCAAAATGCCGACGCCGATCGGCTTGGTCAGGATCAGCTTGTCCCCCGGCTTGGCGCCCGTATTCGTCTTCGCTTTGGTCGGGTGCACCAGTCCGGTGACGGCGAGGCCGAATTTCGGCTCGTTATCGTCAATCGAGTGGCCTCCTACAAGCGTCGCTCCGGCTTCTTTCACCTTGTCGCCCGCGCCGCGCAAGATGTCGGCCAATACTTGCTTGTCCAGCTTCTTGATCGGAAAGGCCACGATGTTCAGCACCGTCAGCGGCTTCCCGCCCATCGCATAGATGTCGCTGAGCGCATTGGCCGCCGCAACCTGACCGAAGGCGTAAGGATCGTCGACGATGGGCGTAAAGAAGTCTACGGTTTGGACCAGCGCCAGCTCGTCCGTCAGCTTGTACACCCCGGCATCGTCGCTCGTATCAAGGCCGACGAGCAGATTCGGATCGGGCGCTGCCTGCGGAAGGGTCCGGATCACCTGCTGGAGATCCGCCGGACCGATTTTACAGCCGCAACCGCCTTTGGTAGAGTAAGAGGTTAATTTGACCGGTTCATTAACGCTCATCTGTCGGATCAGCTCCTAGACATGGTTTCATAAAATACAGGTTAGCACAGTTGGCAATTAAAAAAAAGAAGGTATAATGAAGTCAATGAAACGGCGGCTTGACCATGCGACAACGGGATAAAAGCAAGTGATAACGGGAGGATACAGCAGATGAATCGGGAACAAGGACTTCAGTTAATCGAGAAAGTAAGGATCGTCGCCATTGTGCGCGGCGTGGAGAATCGGCATATCGAGGGCTTGGCGGATGCGCTGGCTAGCGGCGGGGTGCCGGTCATGGAGGTGACGTTGAATACGCCGGGAGCGCTCGGCATGATCGAACGGCTGCAAGCCCGGTTCGGGGAGCGGATGTACATCGGCGCAGGCACCGTCGTGGACGTGGACGACGCACGGAAAGCGCTGGACGCCGGAGCGTCGTACTTGGTAACCCCGAATACGGACGAGCAGGTGATCCGTTACGCTGTGGAGCGCGGCGCTCCGATTTTCCCGGGAGCGATGACGCCGACGGAAGTCGTGAAAGCATGGAAAGCCGGGGCGACGGCGGTGAAAATATTTCCGGGCGCCAGCCTCGGTATCGGCTACATCAAGGAATTGATGGGTCCGCTGAATCATATCCCGATGATAGCGGTCGGCGGCGTGAACGAGGACAATATCGCCGAATTTTTGAACCTCGGTTGCTACGGGGTCGGTATCGGCGGCTCGCTTGTGAATCTGAAGGAAATTGCTGCCGGCAATTTTGCCTGGGTGCGGGATAAAGCGGCCCGGCTCGTCGAGCGGTCCAAAGGCTGATCCGCGCCGAAGGAGGAGCCTGCTTAAAGCAGGAGTTCGCCGCTCTTCCACGAGTCTTTTATCGCAGCGTGAAGTTTACAAGTAGCGAGGGATTAAGGGGGGCATGAGTTTACGAGCGCTAAGAGTTTGCGAGCGACGGGAGTTTGTGAACGTTGACAACTTTCAATGGCTGGATTGTGAGGCGGCGAGAGTTACTTTCAAAGAGCATTGCGGGTGGCGAGTTACAAAGCGAGAAAGTTGCCGGCGAAAAGACGGGCTGGCGAATCAACGCAAAGCTCTCCGGCGTATGTAACCCTGCCCCAACCAACAGCATAGCGGTGCTGTCGTGCGCTATTCGATTGGAATTCGCAGTCTTATTCTAATTAGCGGAACCAGGAGGACCTTATGGCCTGCCTCCCCGGCAGCTTTAACATTTTTCGACACGCTTAGAGCACTTCGATTTCCGCTAAGCCCCCATAAGCAATCCGAAAATTCCAATTAACGCATGCGATTTCCTTTATTTTCAACAAAGACCCGGCAGCCCCCTTCATGCCTCGCAAGTCTACATTGTCCGCATAACCGGGAGTCCATCCGAACGCCGGATGCGGCCCAATAAAACTAAAAAGGCGGTCCTCCACAGCTGGAGGCCGCCTTCTTGTATATCTATGATTTTAACACGTCGTGGTCAACATAACGTTCGCCGTTCAGCTCGCTGATCAAATTGACCGCAACCTTGGCCCCGTCGCCCGCGGTAATGATCGTATGCACGCTCACGCCCGCAGCCGTCCCGGCCGCCCAAATGCCCGGCACGTTCGTTTTGCCTTCCGGGGTGGCGTCGACTACGGTTTTGATCCGCGGCTCGGTTCCCGGCTTCGTATTCACGCCGATCTGCTGCGCCAGCTCGGCGTTCAGCCCTGTGGCGAGCACCACATGCTTCGCTTGGTAGCTTCCGTTCTCCGTCTCCAAGCGGAAGCCTTCGCCTTCCTTCGCAACGGCGACGACTTTGCCCTGCACCAGCTCGGCTCCGAACTTGGCCGCCTGCTTCTTCCCGATCTCCACCAAGTCCGGCCCGGTAATCTCGGCCACGCCATAGTGGTTTTCGACCCAAGCGCGCTTCGTGATGCTCTGGTCGCTGTCAATCACCAGCGTCTTCTTGCCCGCCTTCGCCGTGAAGAGGGCAGCGCTTGCTCCTGCAGGTCCTGCTCCGATAATCGCTACAGCGTAAGACATCATTCATCCTTCCTTTCCAGAAAGTGAAAAGTCGAACGTGCGAATGGATACGGATTCGCCCCGATCCTTTCCATTATCCCCCACCGGATTCAGGATTGTCAAATGCCGTACCGGAAGCTTCCGTGCCCTGAGCTTCGGCCTCTTCCAGCGGCAGCCGGACCGTGACCGTCGTCCCTTCCCCTTCTGCCGAATCGAGCCGAATCGCGCCTTGGTGCAGGTCGACGATTTCCCGGCAAATGGCGAGCCCGATGCCGGTTCCCTCCGCTTTCGGGTCCGCCTGGTAAAACTTCGTCTGAACGTTTCCGATATGCTCGCGCGATATTCCGATGCCGTTATCCGAGATTCGCACGACGGCGTCCCGGTCTTCCCGCTCCAAAGAAATGGCAATGCGTCCGTCCGGTCCGGTAAATTTGATCGCGTTATCGATCAAATTGAGGTAAACCTGCTTCAGCCGATTCGCATCCCCGACGACAATCATAGGTTCGGAAGGTACGCTTAACCGGAGGTCGATCCGCTTTTGTTCCGCTTTGGAACGCATTTGCAGCACCGCCTCCCCCAGCAGCTCGTTCGTCGGCACCCGGGCGAGATCGAGCGTAATGCTTTTCTGATGCAGTCTGGAGAAGTCAAGCAGTTCCTCGACGAGGCCGATCAGACGGTCGGTTTCCTTGGCGATAATGCCGAGGCCGAGCCGCGTCTCTTCCTTGTCCTCCATACCGCCGGTCAAAATCGTTTCGCTCCACCCCTTAATGCTGCTCAGCGGCGTTCGGATCTCGTGAGAAATGGAAGAAATAAAATCGTTCTTGAGCGCTTCGCTGCGCACGATCTCGCGGGCCATGTAATTCAGCGTCCCCGCCAGCTCGCCGATCTCGTTGTCGTACGTTTCGTTGACCCGCACATCGAACCGGCCTTTGGCCATCTCGGCGGATGCGGCCGTCATCCGCTTGATCGGCCGGACGATCGAATTGGCGAAGGGAAGGCTCACGAGCAGCACCAGCAGCAGCACGACGGCTCCGACGCCGGCCGATACGGCGTAAATCGTCCGCAGCACCCGGTCTACCTCCGTCAAGGAAGTGACATAACGGATCACCGCCAGCGTCTGCCCTTCGTAGACGAGCGGGTTGGAGACGGCCATCACGCGCTCGGCGGTCCCCGCCTGATTCCCGGTCCATACCCCCGTCCGGCCCGCCCAAGCCTCCTTCACATCGCTTGTCCGAATGCGCTCCTGGACGGCAAAGCCGCTGGACGCCGCCAGCACCGTGCCGTTGCGGTCCACGATTTCCAGCTCCGCCGTTTCGTAAGCGAAATACTGCACCATCCGGTTCAAATGCTGGCTCAAATTATTGTAAAACAAGTCCCCGGCAAAATTGGCGTAGAAGTTCGCCGAGACGACGGCATGATTCGTCAGCACATTGGCGATGCCGTTATAATAAAACTGGCGGACGGCAAAGAAGAAGACGCCTTCCATCAGGATGAGCGTCAGCAGAACGATCCCCAGAAAGCGCATGACAACCTGCCGTCTCAGACTTCGCCGCATCTTCATGTCGAGGCTTCCCGCCCCTGCCAGCGGTAGCCGAAGCCCCATACCGTCTCGATAAATTTCGGAGCGGACGGGTCCTCCTCTACTTTTTGACGGAGCCTGCGGATATTGACGTCGACGATTTTCGGATCTCCGATGTATTGAACGCCCCAAATCTCGTCAAGCAGATCGTTTCGGCTAACCGGGGAGCCTTCTTTTTCGATCAAGCGCTGAATCAATGCGAACTCGGTCGGAGTCAGATCGATCCGTTTCCCGTTTTTGCGGAGCTCGACTTTCTCCGGATGAATTTCGAACGGGCCGGAACGCAGCATGCCGCTGTCCTCGCCGCCGGCCGGCAGCCTGCGGACACGGCGCAGCAGCGATCCGATGCGCGCCATCAGCTCGCCCGGACTGAACGGCTTGCCGATATGGTCGTCCGCCCCGAGCGACAGCCCCATCACTTTGTCCTGCTCCTGCACCTTGGCGGTCAGGAAGATGATACCGATCCGCTCGTTAAACTCCCGCACCCGCCGGCACACCTCGAAGCCGTCGATCCCCGGCACCATGACGTCGAGCAGCGCAATATCGAAGCTGTCGTCCTGCTTCAGCAGCGCCAAGGCCTCGTCTCCGGTTACCGCCTCCGTGATCCCATACCCTTGCCGCTTCAGATTCACAACGACAAAGCTGCGGATCGAATCCTCGTCTTCCAGAATAAGTATTTTACTCATGCGTCTGGCCTCCCCCTTCGGCTCTCGCTTCCGATAGCAAGCGGAAAAAGCTTCGATAAGCCGCTCCGTTCGCATCGATGGCATACACTTGGTCCATCGTCCGGCTTAACACGGCCCACGACTCGGGCTCATCCGTCCATTCCGCCTGCGGAAATGCCCGGATCTCGGCCAGCAGCCCCCCGTCCCCCGGATTCACAAAACGGACGGAATTCTCCGATTTCTTCACCGTAAACCGGTCTTTCCATTCCGGCGGTATGTCGAAGGTGTACCCGTATTCGCCGTTGAAGTAACGCTCCAGCACCGTCGTAAGCCCCCGTCCGCCGTCCCATTTGGCAAAAGTCTCGATCCAAGGGATGCTCGCCATCGCCTCGTTCTCGTAGCCCGGCGGCGCGTACATACCGGATATTTCGAGGATGCCGTCGCCGTCGGCGTCTTCGCTTTTGCCCGAGTACGCTTTATAGGTCGTTTGAGGAGGAAGCGCCCGCTTCAGCTTCCCTCCCTCGTACACCAGCAGCTCGGTATACGAGGAATGCGCGCCTACCGAAGCATCGAGCACGACGCCCCGCTTGTCCGCCGACACACGCCCTCCCAGCACGTTATAATAGTCGTTCACGGTCGAATCCAAGCGAACGTTCCCCAGCTTGCGAAGCTCGCCGTCATATTGGTAAAGGGCCGCTTTGGACGATATTCCCCTTTCGTGCTCGACGATTGTTATATCTTTTTTGCCGTCGCCGTTCAGATCGTCGATGACATAGTCCGTATACGGCAGCTCCAGCTTTTTCACCATCCGCCCGGCCTCAACGGAATAGACCGCCAAGCCTTTGGCCGATTCCGCTCCCGTCGAATAGCCCGCGATCACATCTTTTCGGCCCTGCCGCACCACATCATCGAACGTCAGCGAATCCAGCTCGAAGCCCGCGCCCTCGAACCGGTCAAGACGCTGCCACGCTTCGTCCTTCATTTCCCATATTTCGCCATGCAGTTGTTCCTTGTCTTTGATCTTGTAAAAGAACACCGCTTCCTCGCTGCCGTCACCGTCCAAATCGATCAGCGAGAACGCTCCCTTCTGCTCCGCCTTGCGAGGGCGGATCAACGCCGCGCCATCCGGCAGCGACCGTTCGATCGTCTGCTTGAGCGCCTCCTGCTCGGCCGGGAGCTTGGGCAGCCGCATGTATGCACCGGGCTGTCCCATGAAGCCGCAGCCCGTACAGCCTAAAACGAGCGCCAGCCAAGCTGCCGCCGCTTTTCTCGTCATTGTCATATGTCACTCCCCAAGCGGTGGTCCGAACGTCCGGGTTTCGTTTTTTTCACATGATAGCCTTTCCTCCCAAGAAAATCAATCGTCGGAGCCGCAATGCGCGTAATCCGGCTTATTTTAGGGTAAAAAAGATCAGCTCCTTCCATTGTAACCGGTTGTCGAAGAAAGAAGGTAACAAAACGGTGACAAAAGAATTGGCGAATTTTTAATATTTTTGTAACCTTTTGCTCCATATTTTGCGTTAATATGGTAGACAGTGTTTTGAAAGAGCGTTGACAGGAGGTTGAATGATGGTTCCTTCCCGACAAAATATAACGATCAAACCCCGCAAAACCTTGCGGAATATTATTATAGGTCTTGCCCTGCTTGGTGCAGGCGCCGTCGCTTACGCCGGATATTTGCTGCATCAAGCCGATAAGGCGCTGGAAAATATGTCGGTGGCCCCGCCGGTAAAGACGACCCCGCAAGGATTGAACAGCCTGGTTGCCCCAGCGGAGAACTTCAAGCCGATGACCTTTTTGCTGACCGGTATCGACAGCCGTCAAGGCAGCGGCGGCACGCTGAACACCGATGTGCTCATGCTCGTGTCGCTGAATCCGGAGACCCGCTCCGCCACAGTCGTTTCGATCCCCCGCGATCTGGAGATGAAGCCGCGGGAGTTCGGCCTTCCCAGCCAAAAAGCGAACTACTATTACGCCCACTATTACATACAGGACAAGGACACCGCGATTCAGAAGACAAAAGAGCTGTACGGCAATATGTTTAACGTGCCGATCGATTATATGGCGGCGATCGATTTCGACGGCTTCCGCAACGTCGTCGACGAGCTCGGCGGCATCGAAATGTACGTCGATATGGATATGCGTTACGTCGATGAAGAAGACGGCACGAATATCAATCTGAAAAAGGGGCTTCAGACGTTAAACGGCAAGCAGACGCTCGATTTCTTGCGCTACCGCAAATCCAACCGGGGCACAGAAGAATCCTCGGACCTCGCCCGGAACCAGCGCCAGCAGGATGTGCTTGACAAGCTGCTGCAAAAAATGACATCGTTGGGCGGAATCGCCCAATGGGGCGGATTGCTGAAAATCGCCGGAGAAAGCGTAAAAACGGATATCCCGGCCGACGAGCTTCGCCGCTTTTTGCTCTCCTTCCAGAAGCTGAAGCCCGACCATATCGAGTTCATCCATCTGGAGGGACGGTGGGACAGCCCTTATATCGTCGTCAAGGAAGACGAGCTTACCGCAGCGATCGCCGCATTGCGGACGCAGCGAGGCCTTCCGGCCGAAATCCCGGGCACTACCGTGACCGGTTCGACCTACAGCTTGTACAGCAAACGCTTCGGAATCGATCCGGCTCCCGTGAAGATCAAGGAAACTGGCACAACGACCAAAAACAGCAGCAGGTCCCGCTAACCGCGGAGACTTGTTGCTCTTTTTTTTTGAACCTTCATCTGTTTTCTATAGATTCGGCGCCGAAATTACAAACATATGTTCCAGTACTAGATGAATTTAGTACTTATCTCCTCCTCCCCCGTTCCCTTACAATTATTGTAACTAAGTATGGAACACGATATCGGGGAGGAACGTCAGGCATGAAGGAGCGGCTGCGCGCGGTGCCGTCATTTTGGCCCGGAGCCTTAGTGGTTCTGGGCGTTTTCTTATACGGGCTCTGCCTTACGCTAGGGAATGGGCCCCCGTCGGGTGCAGGCATGCTCGCCACGGCGGCAGGGGCCGGCTGGATCGCTTTCAAATGGCGGTCAAGGCTTCTCATGAACGTATCGCTGTTCGGCGGCTGGCCGGCGCTCCTGATTTTAAGTCCGGGTCCGGAGGAAGGTTGGATGCTCTGGGCCGGTGTGTTTGCATTGAATGCCGTCTATTTTACTCTCAGCCTCCGGCTTGAATGGAACGAGCTAAAAGTGGCCGCGTTCGCAGGCACGTGGCTGTTGTATTTCGTATTTTACTTGAAGCTCCAGCCGGAAGCCGCCGAAGGTTGGAGTCTTGCGTATCGCTATGCGCTTCTGACTTATATGTTTTACATTGGCGCCTTGTCCGCCTCGCTATGGAAGAAGCGGGCCGACGACGGTACCGATCTGGTTCTGGGTATCGCAAATGCCGCCGTGTTCGGCTTCTGGGCGTTCGTCCTGTGGGAGCGGGTCGTGCCGATCGCCTACCCGATGCTGTTCATGGGAATCTTGTACGTCTTGCAGGCCTGCCTGATCCGCCGCCAGCTGACTGAATTGTCTACGATCGTCCCGATGAAGCTGTTCGGCGGATGGATGCTCATCCTGCTCGCATCGCTCCACTTTCTTAAAGAACGGCCTTTAGAACCGGTCGCTCATGTATTTCTGTGGCTTTCCGCCGCCGTAGTTATTCTGAAGCTCGGCGCCGTCAAACGATGGGATACGCTCCGGGGAGCGGCGGCTGTCGTATGGCTGGGCGTCTTCGGCTACTGGCTGTCGGAGGCTTGGACTATGGGCGGTCCTGACGCGTTCGGCCATCCTTCCCTGTTCGATATGCCGGCTTGGGCGCTTCTGGCCGCCGCAGGCTTTTATTTGTCGCGCAATGGCCGCTTCGAACGCTTGCGGGAAGACGACAACCGGATGCTGTCCCATGGCTTCGCCCTTCTCAGCCATCTGGCCGCCGGCGCAGGACTTGCCTGCGGAACGTACAGCTTCTTCGCCTATTACGGGCTATCCTCCCGGCTTAATCTGCAGCTCACGCTGTCAGCCGTCTGGGGCTTGTACGCGCTTTTGCTGCTGCTGCGGGGACTTTACCGGAAGCGGAAGCTGCTTCGGGCCTTAGGCTCCTTGACGCTGATCTGTCTCGCCGTCAAGACGATCCTGTTCGATCTGTCGGGGAGCCCGGCGCTGGACAAGGCGATCGCGTTTTTCCTGTTCGGGCTGCTGTCTGCCGGCATTGCTTACATGACGAATCTGCGCACGGCCCGCAACAAACGGATCAAGCCCGAAAACGAGGCGGCTCCTCCTTCCTGACACGGCAAAAAACCATCTCTTGCGGTAAAACCGGCAGAAGAGATGGTTTTTCTATTGATGTGGCCGAATGGCGTACGTACATTTGCCGCCGCCTTTGGCGAGGCACTCCGTCCGTTCCACCTCGGCTTCCGGGCCGAGCAAACGCTGAAACATCGCAAGCTCGCATTGGCAAGCGTGAGTATATTGATTGGCTACCTGAGAGATCGGGCAATTGTACTCCTTCAGCAAATAACCGCCGCCCTCCGTCGGCTCCAATTCGACCATGTAGCCGTTCGCATTTTGAATCTCGGCCAGCTCTTGAACGCGTCCGGCGAACGGCTTGTCTTTCATGCGCTCCCCATAACGGCTGACCAGCCTCTCCTTGCGCCGCTCGAACAGCAGATTGACATTGCTTTCCCCCAACGAAGCCTCCAGCTCTTCCAGCAAATCCAAGGCAAGATGCTGATACTTCTTGGGAAATAAGTCGTCGGCGTTCGGTGTCAGCGAATACAGATGCGAAGGCCGTCCCATCGCCTGCCGCACCAGCTTCGATTCGATCAAGTTATCCCGCTCCAGCGTATTGAGATGCCGCCGCACCGCCATTTCCGTGATGCCTAGCTGCTTCGACATATCCCCGACGCTGAGCGCCCCTTTGGTCTTGAGCATCGTGAGGATGACGCGCCGCGTCGATACGTCCGTTTCCTGGTTCATCCGGTTTCACCGTCCTTCTTGTATGCAGGCCGCCTCTTTCATTCTGGCGAAGCTATGCTGTACCGTATGAATAAAAATATTGTATACGAAATGGGACGATAAGTAAATTAATATACTACTATGTATGTAAAATACTAAACGAGGAAAAGGCTGGCGGAAGATCAAAACATAAAAAATCCGAGCCCCCTCCGCTATGCTGACAATAGGTTGTCAGGGATAACCCGTTAAGCTGAAGCTGCATCATCTCCGAAATAAGGAAAGGAAGGTGCACGGATGGACAAGCTCGATCTGGTCAGAACGTACAGGACCTATTATAAGGCGGGAACGGAACCGGAGCTTGTAGGCTTCGGCGAAGCGCCGTACTTGACGATTGCCGGTCAAGGCGACCCGAACAGCGAACGGTTCGCCCGGGCTGCCGCGGCGCTGTACGCGACCGCTTACGGGGTCAAGGCGCACGGCAAAGCACAGGGGACCGATTTCGCGGTACCGAAGCTGGAAGGGCTGTGGTGGGTGGAATCCGACAGGCCCGCGCTGGAAGTCCCGCGGCACGAATGGCGCTGGAAGCTGCTGATCCGCATGCCCGGCTTCGTCAACGGAGCCATGGCAGCCGAAGCCAAGGAGCAGACCGCCTTGAAGAAAAAAGAACTTGCCGACATCGCTCGCGTGGCATTCGAGACGATGGCCGAAGGGCTGTGCGTGCAGATGCTTCACATCGGCCCTTACGAGACCGAGCCGGAAACGGCGGAGCGCATGCACGCTTACATGGAAGCGCGCGGACTGGTTCAAAACGGGCTGCATCATGAAATTTATTTGACCGATCTCCGCAAAACCCCCGCTTCCGGCTGGAAAACGATTGTGCGCTTCCCGGTAGAGCAAAGGGACCTGTCCTGATCCCCTGATCCGGACAAGTCCCCTTTTTGGGCAGGCTACAGCATTTCTTTGCGGATAAACGCCGGTACGGCTTCGGCAAAAGCGCTCAGCGCCCCGGGCAGCTTCGCGATCGTCGGATGCAGTCCGCTGCGCGGCAGCGTGTTATACTCCTGCGTCAGCGGACGGCGCAGCTTCACCAGCTCCGTCAGAACGAGCGCAACCTCGTTCCCGAACACGCCTTCGCCGGCAAGAATCTCGACGATATCCTCATAGCTGCTGGCGTCCCGCATCATGAACGCGTCGATCAGCAAGCTGCCGACGTCGGTCACCGTCTCAATCGCCAGATGAAGCGTCCGCTCCTGTGCGAGATGCAGCAGCAACTCCGAATCCGCTTCCTTTGCGCCGCCTTCGGGGGCAGTCTTACCCCGGGTTTCCCAAGCGGACTCCAAAGCGGCGCAAGCTTGCAATAATTCCGGCACAAAGGCCAGCCGGGCATCAATTTGTTCCTGATTGACATAGTACATATCGCTTATCTCCGTTTCTTCTTTTTCCACTTGGACCACAGCGCGATGCCGGGGAAAAAGGCGATGAGCAGGACGATAAGCAAAACCGCCTGCATCAAGTATTCATAGCTCATGATATCGGATGCTCCTTCGTCAGCTATTCGACCGCCGCGCGCTCCCGCACGTACGCCCAATGGTTCGTTGGACCGTGACCGGCGCCGATCCCGAGCGTATGCCGGATGGCAAGCGATATAAATTGCTTGGCCGTATGGGCGGCCTCCAGCAGCGTCTTCCCTTTGGCAAGCTCCGCACAGACGGCGGCGGAGAAGGTGCAGCCTGTCCCATGCGTATGGCGCGTTTCGTAACGCTCGCCCGTCAGCAGGTGAAACGCCTCGCCGTCGTACAGCACGTCGGTCGGATCGCCGCTGCGGTGTCCGCCTTTGACGACCGCTGCGCCCGCGCCGAATTCCTTGACGATGCGCCGCGCCGCCTCCTTCATATCCTCTATCGTAGTGACCGAAAGGCCCGTAATCACTTCCGCCTCCGGGATATTGGGCGTCACAAGCGCGGCTAACGGCAGCAGCTTCTCGCGCAGCGCGTTCTGCGCATTGCCGGCGAGCAGGCTGGCTCCGCCCTTGGCGACCATCACCGGGTCGACGACAAGCCGCTTCAGCCCGTGCTTGCGTACGCATGCCGCGACCAGCTCGATAATTTCCGGCTGAGACAGCATGCCGGTTTTGGCCGCGTCCGCTCCAAGATCGGACAGCACGGCGTCGATCTGCTTCTCGATCCCCTCCAGCGGAATATCGTAAATGCCGTGAACGCCCAGCGTGTTCTGCGCGGTGATCGCCGTAATCGCGGACATTCCGTACACGTCGAGCATTTGGAACGTTTTCAAATCCGCTTGAATCCCCGCTCCGCCTCCGCTGTCCGATCCCGCGATTGTCAATGCTTTGAATATCGTCATGCTGCTCCAGCCTCCCGAATCGCTATACCTTCCATAAGTTTAGTCTTCTCCTTCCCTACCGTCAAGAAGCCCGGCAGGCCCGCGGTCTCCGGTTCGTGATCATTTTATGACAAGTGGGACAAACGCTTTGACGCCGCGGAAGCGAAAGGGGTATGATGAAATTACATTTCAATGGAGAAAAGGAAGGTCCGATCCCGAATGTCCCGGAGAACCCATGCGCTGCATGTCATTACGACCGGCCGGCAGGAGCTGGAAGAGGTCGCAGCCATCGTGGCCCGCTGTCCGTTCGAGCTGGTGGACGCGCTGCACATCCGCGAAAAGCACCGCAGCGCCAGCGAGCTGGTGCGCTGGCACGCGCGGCTGAAGCCGCTGCTGCCGCACACGGCGGTCCTGCTGAACGACCGCCTGGACGCCGCGCTGGCCGCCCGGGCGGCCGGCGCGCAGCTTACCGGCGGCAGCTTGTCGCCGGCCGAAGCGCGTGCCATCGCTCCGCGCGGCATGACGCTCGGCTGCTCCGTGCATTCGGCCGAGGAAGCGGCCGAGGCCGGCCGGCAGGGAGCCGACTTCGCTCTCTTCGGCCACGTGTACGCGACCGGCTCGAAGCCCGGCCTCATGCCGCGCGGCCTGGCCGGACTGGCGGAAGCCGTCGAAGCGGCGGACGTGCCTGTCCTGGCAATCGGGGGCATTGAGCCGCATCTCGTGGACGACGTCTTGTCCACCGGCGCGGCCGGCATTGCCGTGCTGTCCTCGGTGCTGCTGCACGCCGACCCTCCGGGACAAATCGCCGCATTCCGGGATGCCCTCGATCGGACGAAGCATACCCCAAGGAGAGGATTGTCATGAGTACGGATTCTAGTCATGCCGGCACCAAGCCGACCGTCATCATCGTCGGAGGCGGCATTATCGGCTGCAGCGCGGCCTACGAGCTCGGCAAGGCCGGCTTTGCCTGCACGCTGATCGAGAAGGGAGCGCTGAATCAGGAAGCGTCCACCGCCGCCGCAGGGATGCTGGGGGCTCAATCCGAGACGCACCGGCCCGGCCCGTTCTACGAGCTGTGCCGTATGAGCCAGCAGCTGTACCGCGCTTGGACGGACGAGCTGGAACAGGTTACCGGTCTTACGGCGCAATATGTCGCCGAGGGAATCCTTCGTACGGCCCTGACGGAAGAAGATGAATCCGAGCTGCGCGGCCGCTTGCCGTGGATTCGGGACGCCGAATGGCTCCGGCCCGCGGAGATGCTGAAGCTGGAGCCCGAGCTGGCCGCCGCCGTACGCGGCGGGCTGTATTTGCCGGCCGATCATCACATCCACCCGGTCTGGCTCGCCAAGACGCTGCAAGCCGCGTTGGCCAAACAAGGCTGCGCTATACACGAGTGGACGCCGGTCATCCGGCTGCTGACGGAGCCCCGTAGCGGCCGGATCCGCGGCGTCCAAACGTCGGAAGGCCCGCTGTACGCGGACCTCGTCGTGCTCGCTGCGGGCGCTTGGAGCCCGGCATTGACCGAGCCGCTCGGGCTGAGCCTGCCCATGTTCCCGGTCAAAGGCCAGTGCATTTCGCTTAAAACCGAAGCGCCGCTCATCCGCTCCACCGTATTCGTCAAAGGCTGCTACGTCGTGCCGAAACGGGACGGCAGCTGCATTGTCGGCGCAACCCAGACGGAAGCCGGCTTCGACAAGCGGCCGACCGCCAAGTCCATCGCCGAGCTGCATGCCAAAGCGGCAGCGCTGCTGCCGCGGCTTGCGGATGCCGAATTCGTTTCCACTTGGGCGGGACTGCGTCCCGGCACGCGGGACGGCCTGCCGTTCCTCGGAACGTGGGACGCTGCGCCCGGCTTGATTTTCGCTACCGGCCATTATCGCAACGGCATTCTGCTCGCGCCGGCCACCGCGCGGATTGTCGCCGAGCTGGCGCAAGGCCGGCCGGCTTCGGCGGACCTGACGCCGTACACGCCCGCCCGGGCTGCCGCCGGTACAGCCGCGGTCCTATGATTTCATGCGGGCGAGTAGCGCCCAGCGCCGTTCGTGGCGCCGCTTGTATTTGGGGAGCCCCCGGTACAGTTCCATCGCTTCGCGGAACGCCCGGCGGGCTTCTTCATTTTGCCCGAGTCCCCGGTACAGCAGGCCGAGCCGGTAGTACGCTTCGCAGGACGAAGAGTTGACTTCCCCGAACCGCTTCAGATACCGGATCGCCTTCTCCGGATCGCTGCCTGCGAACGCTTCGCCCAGCCGCAAATAGGGCTCGCCGTATTTTACCCGCGGGTTCAGCTCCAGCGCCCGCAGCAAGTGACGCTCGCCCTCCTCCGTCCGTCCCAGCTTCAACTCGCAGATGCCCTGCTCGCTGAGCACGTCCGCGGAATCGTCCATCACTCTGGCCACCTCAGCCAACAGTTCGAGCGCCGCGCCGTATTTTTTTTGCTCCATATAAAGGCGGGCAATTTCCAGCTTGGTCGACGTATGATGCGGATTGAGGCGAAGCTCGTCCTTCAAGCGGGACAAACGCCGCGCCCGCTTCAGCGGCTGAAAAATACTCGGGGTCAAGCCGACAAACCGGCGGTCGAGCATGTACAGGATGAATAGCAGCACAAGGAAGGCCACAAACGGATTCCCGATGACCCACCATAATAAAGAAAAGAGTAAGACTTTGCTCACGCCTGACGTACCTGCCTTTCGCTTGTTCTCCCACCGATTGTACCACAAATTGCCATACGAGGCACGGTTCTTCATATGTCCCATGTGGTCTAAAGATGAGCAGGGAATCCAAGCGGAAATCAGCGTCTATCGGACGTAAACAAATTCAATTTTAGCCGTACAAGCTTGAAATCTTATCGATAAACCGGCCGTATCTTGCCTCTTTGAGTTCGGCATAAGGCTTATTGTACCGCGCCATAATTGAAAGGTACTCGCGCGCTCCTTTTAGAACCCCTTCTATTAAATGACTGCTGATCCAGCAAAGCAGATACATAAATTTCTCCCGAATTTATTCCTGTAATGGTTAGTTTTAAATGCTGCGGTACCGCTTGCTCGGCGGCGATATAGTATGAATCAATGTCATAGAGCAGTTTGGCAGACCCATTTTCCAAATAATCCGAAGTAAGAACCAGTAAAGAATGCCATAACTCCAATCCGAAATATCTTTCGGGACAATAATTTGTCCATTCCGGATAATTTCTATAGCCATCGCCATGAACTTGGTATATTCCGAAGCGTATGTTTTCATTTCCATTTCATCGTATAGATCAACATAATGATTGATCGGCAAGACATCCGGATTATCGCGAACATAGAAACAAAGGGATGTACGGAACGAAAGCATAGTTCCCCTCCTATCACATATAAAAATTACGGATGATCACATTGTAAAATAATGTAACTTTTTTTATTCAACCCAGCCATGTTGTACTGTTTACTCTCAACTTCCGCGCTTCCAAAAAATCAGTTGTGAACGTTTCCCGAACAGGCAGGAATTTGCCGCTTGCTTCGCGAATGGTTTGACCATGAAGCAATCGGGGGGAACAACCATTTCATGAGTACTGCAAATGAAGACAAGGCTGCCAAGTGGCAAAAAACGCGGCAGCTGGGCAAAGCGAAATATGTGATGTACTACGGTGTCGCCATGTGGGGGATCTCGCTGGCGGTACTGTTTACGGCGATCGAATGGCTGACGCAGCAAACGCTTACGCCGTCCTGGTTTACGATCCGTATTATCGTATTCGGGATTATCGGCTTTTTTATCGCCAACTTCCGTTGGGACGGAAACGAGCGCAAATACGCGCCGCGTCCGGGGAACAAAAAGCGCTGAGCTGCGGTGAAACAAAAAACAGACGGCCCGCCTCATGGCGTGGACGCCTGTTTTTTTGTTTTCCGCCTTTTTACAGCTTACACCTTCTGCAGGCGGGCTTCCTCCAGCTTCTGCCGAATCTGCTCCCGAACGTTTCCGAAGCTCAGCACTTGCTCCTTAAACGCTTCTCCCGGATTCCAGTGCGTCTCTCCCGCTTCGTCCGCGAACAGCTTCTCCGTGACATCGACATAAGCCGCATGCAGGTCGTTATCGTACCAATCGATATCGCGGTCCGCATCTTTTTGCAGCACCATGACCATTTCGTAATCGTTGTCTTGCGACTCCGCAAACAAGACCACGAGCTGGTTGTCTCTCCCTTTGACACGAACTTCGACATCCGCACACAGCTGGTCGCCGCGCTCCAGCACCCGGCGGCATTCCGCATATTCAATCGGTTTCATAGCCATTCTTCCTTTCCTTCGCTTCGCTGCGGTTAGCTTCCCACCTCCGGAAAGCGGCTATACCCTTTATTTTAAATTTAAATTAACACTTGACTTTAGTAAGTTACATGTTTTATTATACTTACATAAAGTAAGTTATTAATTTTGATTGATCCTGTTACTTTTTCGCCAAATCAAAGGAGGCCTTCTTTTTATGTCCAACGTACTTTTTATTAAAGCAAACGACCGCCCGGCGGATCAGGCCGTTAGCGTAAAGCTCTATGACGAATTCCTGAATTCGTACCGCGAAACGCACCCGCAGGACCAGATCACCGAGCTTGACCTGTTTGCCGCCAACCCGCCTTATTACAACTCTGTCATGATGACCGGCCTCTTCAAGCAAGGTAAAGGCTTCGAGCTGACAGCGGAAGAAAAAGCGGCCGCCGATGTCGCCAACGCTTATCTCGAGCAATTTTTGGCTGCGGACAAAGTCGTCTTTGCCTTCCCGCTCTGGAACTTTACGATTCCAGCCCAATTGACCACGTACCTGTACTACCTCTGCCAAGCCGGAAAAACGTTTAAATATACGGAGCAAGGACCGCAAGGTCTCGTCACCGGGAAGAAGGTTGCTCTGCTGAACGCACGCGGCAGCGTTTATTCCGAAGGACCGATGACTTCCATGGAAATGGCGCTGAATTATGTTAAAACGATCATGGGCTTCATCGGCGTGACCGATCTGACTACGGTTGTCGTCGAAGGCCACAACCAATTCCCGGACCGCACCGGAGAAATCGTGGAAGCCGGTCTCCGCAAAGCCGCGCAAGCCGCAGCCACCTTCTAATTTCACAGCTGTAAACACGCCGTCGGCTCCTTCCAAGGGGCCGATTTTTTTTGCTTTGAGCCTAAGCAGCGCCCCGGGCGAATAGGATGTCCTATGGGACAACGCAGAAAATTTTCTCATTTTTTTGTACCTTTTCGCAAACTCGTATATGATAATGATGGGGCATTATTGCCCTCCTTCCCCTACTTCACCATTGTTTCGCGAATCTGAATGAGAACTAAGGTGCGTGGAAAACTATGTCTGAAGCCAACCCCAACATTTTGATTTTATATGCCAGCTACGGCGACGGGCATCTCCAGGTGGCTAAAGCGCTGCAGCAGCGTTTTGCCCGCTTGGGAATCGACCGGGTCAAGCTTGTGGATCTGCTTGCGGAGGCCCACCCTTTCATGAATGCCGTTACCCGATACGTTTATCTGAAAAGCTCTACCCTGGGGCCGGATTTATACGGCTGGAGCTTTTATTTGACCCAGCATTTAAAGCACGATACGGCCTTTATCAAATGGCTGAACCGGTTCGGTACGCGCAAATTCAAGCAAATGCTGCAAGCCGAACGGCCCGATGCGATTATTTATACGTTTCCGCTGCCGGTCGTTTCCGGGCTGATATCCGGCAACGGCACGGCCGTCCGGACGTATACCATATTAACCGACTTTGTCCTCCACCAGCGTTGGATTCATCCGGATATTGACAAATATTACGTAGCCACGGAGCAGTTAAAGCAGCAGATCGCCGCTTCCGGTGTGCCCGGACATCGTATTGAAGTAAGCGGCATCCCGCTCCGCCGTCCGTTCAGCGAGCCGATCCCGCTGCAGGATGTGTACAGGAAGTACGGCATTGAGCCTTCCAAACCCGTCGTTTGCTTGATGGCGGGGGCCTACGGCGTCTTGAAGCACATCAGCCGGATGGGGCGCGCGCTGCTCCAGCTGGACGAAATCGAGCTTGTCTTCGTGTGCGGCAAAAACAAGCCGCTGAAGGAGCAGATCGAAGCATCGTTTGCCGGGCATCCCCGCGTCCGCATTCTCGGATACGTGGAGCACATTCACGAGCTGATGGCGATCTCTTCGTGCTTAATTACGAAAGCCGGAGGCATTACGCTCTCGGAAGCCTTGGCCCTGCGTCTGCCGGTTATCGTATTCCGCCCTCTCCCCGGCCAGGAAAAAGAAAATGCGCGCTTCTTGGCACAGCAAGGAGCGGTCGAGATTGCGCACCGCCCGGAAGAGCTGACTTCGCTCGTGAAGCGCACCGTCTCCCTCCCCGGACAAGCGGAACGGATGAAAGCGGCCATGGAGGAATTGTACTGCGGGGATGCCGCGGAAGCAGTCGTCTCGGATATGCTTGACGGTCTCTCCGGGACCAGGACCGGGCTTCTCGGCTAGAGCCTCGGCTTTGCTTGTGATAGAGGAGGTGTTAGGACAGGTGCTGCGAAAAATCGCAATGGACAAAGATGTACTGCCGCTTGCGCTCATTTTGTTTTTGGTCGAATTCGTTCGGGGCGCCTATCTGGTCTCCTTTTTGCCGACCTATGCCACGGGGATTCTCGGTCTTTCCGTAGCCGTTGTCGGCGCGGCCGTATCCGTCCATTACGTCTCGGACACGGCGATCAAATGCTTGGCCGGTTATTTGCTCGACCGCTTTTCGCTCCGGTTGATTCTTCATTCCGGATTGTTCGTTTCGCTGCTCGGCCTGCTCGCGATGTATTATTTCCATCAGGCCTGGGTGCTTATTGCAGCGGCTGCCGTCTTCGGCATCGGCGTCTCCCCGGTATGGCTTGTCTGTCTCAGTAAAATCAAGGAGGAGAACCGGGCGTCACAGATGGGCATTCTTTATACGATATGGCTGGTCGGCTTGGGGTCCGGACCGGTCGTGATCAACTTTTTGATCGATAAAGGATACCGGCTCTCCTTTTGGCTGATGGTCGGCTTGTGGGCTCTCGGATGGCTGCTTGCGCTGCGGACGAAAAACGAAGTCTCCTCCAAGCAGACCTATATCCCGTTGAAGCGTCAGGCGGAGCTGCTGTGGGAACGGATGAAAACGATGAAGCCGCTGCTTCCGGGCATGATTCTGCAAACGGCGGCTGCCGGCATGCTCGTGCCGATTCTGCCGGGCTTTGCCGCCAATACGCTGGGCATCGGGTCCAGCGGCTACTCGCTCGTCCTCATGGCCGGCGGCGCTTTGACCGTCTTGTTCCTGATCCCGATGGGAAAATGGTCCGACCGCCGGGGACGCAAATGGTTTCTCGTCTTCGGGTTCGGGGTTATGGCGGCCGCTCTCTTCTTCCTGACCCGGGTTACGGCGCTGCCGGCCGCCGTATTGATCGCCGCGGTCCTCGGCTTTGCCTACTCGGCCGTCCTTCCGGCATGGAACGCCCTTCTGGCGGACTATGTGCCGAAAAACCAGCAAGGCCTCGGATGGGGATTGTTTTCTAGCGTGGAAGGGATCGGTGTGGCCATCGGCCCGATGATCGGCGGATGGCTGGCCGCCGCGTTTCACGAACCGGCCGCCGTATTGACCAGTGCAGCTCTGCTAGGGGGGATTGCTTTGTTTTATTGTTTCGTTCCTGTAGAAAGAGTGATGGAGCATGGCTGAATCGATCACGATTCTCGTTATCGTCCTAACTTTATATACGCTGATTCCTACATTTCTCATGCGCGTTTTCTCGCTGGGCGCGTATCCGAAGGAAAACACCGAGCACGGCATTGCACTCACCTTCGATGACGGTCCGGACCCGAAATATACGCCGATTTTGCTCGACCTGCTGGCGCGGCACGGCGTCAAAGCGACCTTTTTCGTGCTCGGGGCCAAGGCGGAGCGTTACCCCGAACTCATTCTGCGGATGCACAACGAGGGGCACCTGATCGGGGTTCATAATTATGTCCACCGCACCAACGCCCTGATGATGCCATGGAAGGTTCGAAAGCAAATTAACCGGACCGCCGGGGTGATCGAGAAGATTACCGGCAAATCCCCTCAATATTATCGTCCGCCTTGGGGGATTGTGAACATCTTCGACTTTTTTCTGTCCCGGCGCTTTCGCATCGTGCTGTGGTCGCTGATTGTCGGGGATTGGCTGAACCGGACCGGCAAGGATACAATCAAGCAAAAGTTGTTCACCCAGCTTCAGAGCGGCTCGGTGATCGTGCTTCATGACAGCGGAGATACGCTCGGGGCGGACCCCGACGCGCCGGAGCTCATGATCGCCGCGCTCGACGAATTTCTGACGGAAACGGCGCGCCGCGGCTTTAGATTCGTCCGCATCGACGAGCGGTTTCCGCTGAACGAGCCGGAGGCTCGCCTGCCGGCGGAACGGCCGAAGCGCAAGCGGTGGATCGCGGCAGTCTGGCTGCAGTGGGAGCGGCTTTTTCAATGGCTGCTTCATGTGCGGCCGATCGATCCGTCTAACGAGCTGCTTCAATTTCGGCTGTGCCGGTATCATGGCAAACGGATTCCGCTGAATGACGGACAATTCATCGAACCGGGCGACCGCGTCATGGAGCTTCACCTCGACAATGCGACGCTGCTCGGCATCGGGATGCACGCCAGATCGACGATGCAGCTGGCCGTGCAATTGATCCGCGCGATGGAACGATGTTTGCCGCACGTTTCCGAAAGGCTGGCCAGCGATCCGACGCTGCACGACGTGAAAGGCTTGTACGGCGTCTCGATCATCCATCGCGGCGCTTCGCAGCTCGGATTTACCGTATCCGATCTGCCCAAAGGCATCTTTTTATTTTGCTCCAAGCTTTATTTACGATGGCTGCTGTACGTCATACACCCGCAGGGCAAGCAGCGATTGGAGACGAAAACGGCACTGCTGACGCCGAAAATGATCGCCATCTCCGCAAACGAAATACGCCGGAGATATCCGTCCAGCGGCTTCCATAATCCGAAGCTGACCTCAAATCCGGTAACGGCCGCGCGAGGCTACGACGAGAGCATGTATCAAGGGATGTAGAGGAGACTCCAAGAACAACAAGGAGCCTGCAATCTTCGCGATTGCAGGCTGTCAAGGGAATGTATATATTAAAAAGGGGGTCGATTGTTATTATAGGCAAGGAACGTTAACGCAGGATGAAATTCAGATTACAGTTTTGTTACATTTACTGCTTATTGTAACTAAGCGTCTGTATCCTCGGCCGGACCGCCGCCGATTTTCTTCTTCATGATCAGTTGTGCGAAAAACAGCAGCACCTCGTTATTCACGAACGAAATTCCCAGTCCGAACAGACCGAACATCCTGGAAAATTGCTGCTCGGCGCCCGCAAATACCGACGACCACCACCAGACCGCGCCCCCCGTCAGCAGAACGTTGACCGCCGTCCCCGCCAAAAACGAAAGCAGCAGCTTTTCGGTCTTCCACATCAACAGAACCCCGACGAGTCCCGTGAATACAAACCCGGCTCCCAGCATGAGCCAATAAATCGTATCGTATGTCAAGGCAAGTCCCACTCCTGTCCGCTCGCATGTTTCTCCCTTCCAAGGTTACCACGAAAGAAGAAGCGGTACAACCGGTTGTACGGTTCGCCGCAAAACTGTCAAACTCCCGCCCTCTGGTCATCGTCCTTCAAGAGGCGTATAATAGAAAGGATCCCATTCAGGAGGTGCCGATATGGCCAAAAGTCAAGCATGGAAAAAACGGCGGAAGCTGGAGCGCGAAGGCTCTCGCAATCCCGAATCGAACCGCGGAAGCTGGCACGGCGTCGTTCCCGTCGAACGCACGACTCCGACGCTGCATGAGAAACAGAGACGGTTGATGGATAAGCACAAAAAGAAATGGAACCGCACGCTGCCCCCGGACAGTGACGGTTCCATTTTTTGTTGTTTACCGATGGCTTCGGCGCCGGGCTTTAGATAATATCGGTTCCGTTCAGACGCTGCTTCGCATACAGCGCGCTGCCGACGACGCCCGCATCCTCAATCCGTTCCGCAGGCTTGATGACGAGATTGTCCAAATAGAACGAAAGCGTGGACCGCTCGATCTCTTTGCGCATCGGCGCGAACAATCTCTCCCCAGCCAGCGACCCGCCGCCGCCGATCACGATCGCTTCCGGGCTGAACAGCGGAATCGCCGCAGCCAAGCCCCGGCCGAGCAGCGTCCCCGTGCGCTCCATCACGGCGATCGCAACAGCGTCCCCTTCGTCGTACGCGCGGGACACATCCGCGGCCGTCAACTGCTGAAGCTTATCCCCGGGGAAACGCCCGGCCAATATCGTCGATTCGCCCCGCTGCACCGCTTCCCTTGCTTGGCGGGCGATGCCCGTTGCCGAAACGGCCGTCTCGAGACAACCGATCATCCCGCAATTGCAGCGGTAGTCAAGGTCCGGAATCGGAATGTGCCCGAACTCGCCGGCACGTCCGCCGCTGCCGTAATACAGCCTGCCTTCGTTCACCATGGCAGCCGCGAGCCCCGTCCCGACCGTAAGTCCGAGCACGTGGTTGTAGCCTTGTCCCGCCCCGGCTACCGCCTCGCCATACACATACATCCGCACATCGTGGTTAAGGTAAACGGGTATTCCGCCAAGATGCTTGCTCAGCTCCGACGTTACCGAGACGTTTCTCCAGCCGAGGTTGACGGCGAGCACCGACACTCCGTTCACATGGTCGACAAAGCCGGGAATGCCGATACCGACCGCCTCCGGCGATACGCCGGCTTCCGCGATCAACCCGCTCACGGCCTTCCCCAGCCGTTTGATCACATCCTCGCTTCCCTGCTGCGCTTCGGTCGCCACCTTCGTCATGCGCAGCGTACGGCCCGTCTCGTCCGTCAAACCGCAAACCATATTGGTACCGCCGATATCGATTCCTACGTAATGTTTCACCGGATCTCCTCTTTTCTTTGCGTTTCGCTCTAGTAATTTTGCATTAGAGGACGGGGGCCGCCGGCTCCGCCAAATGCAGCGCGATCCCCTGCTCTTCCAAATACCGCTTCAGCTTCCCATCCGCGGGCCGGTTCGTAATGCAGCCCTGCACGGCCGTCAGCGGCGCGATGCTGAACAACGAAGTTCGGCCGACCTTCGTATGGTCAAAAACGGCAACCGTCCGGCGCGAGCGCTTCAGCATCAGCCGGGCGATGTCGGCCTCCTGCTCGGAGAAGGTGGTCAAGCCCTGCTCCACAGTAACGCCGTCCACGCCCAGAAACATCATGCCGATGTTGACGCTGTCCACAATTTTCTCCGCGAGCGGGCCGCACAGCTCGAAGCTGTTGCGCCGCATCACCCCGCCGGTCAGCACCACCTGGATGCCATCGCTCTCGGACAGCTCCATGGCGATGTTCACCGCATTGGTCACGACGGTGATGCCCCTGCGCAGCTTGAGCTCCCGGGCGATTAAAAACGTCGTCGTGCCTCCGCTCAGCCCGATGACGTCGCCTTCCTCCACCAGCGAAGCGGCCTTCGCCGCGATGGCTTCCTTTTCCAGCCACAGCAGCTCCTTCTTCTCGTTAAAAGGGACCTCTCTGCCGGCAGACGGGGACGGCGTATCCAGCTGCGCGCCGCCCAGGCTGCGGATCAGGCCCCCCTGCTTCTCCAGCAGGTCCAAGTCGCGCCGGGCGGTCGCTTCCGAGCATGCGAACTTGTCAATAATGTCTTGAATCGTAATTTTCCCTTGGCGTTTCAGCAAGTTCATAATCTGCTCCCGCCGCCGGTCGCCCTTGCTGAGCATCCTTCCGCTCATGGCGTCCCCTCCTGTCATTCCCATCCGTTTGACAATCTAATGAAATAATAAATCATTTTTTTGACGATATCAATCAATTTCAATCAAACGGGAACGGCATTTTCTCGCGGACGAATGGCTCCGGGCTCCAGGCGGCGGATAACCGGGGGATGAAGGATTTATTGTACCATGTCCCACTCGTGAATCTCATAGCGGCGGGCGCCGTGAAGCACGTACGGGTCGTTCTCCGCCCAGGCCGCCGCCTCTTCCAGCGATTCGGCCTTATAAATCACCATGCCGCCGGCGCCGTCCGTAAACCGCCCGTTGGCGAAAATACGCCCTTGACCGCGCTGCGCCTCCAAATAAGCCAAATGCTCGGGACGGTAGGCCGCGCTCTTCGCTTCATCGAGCATCGGCAGCAGCACAACGAAATGCTTCATTGCGAATCAACCTCGCTTTTCTATTATAATGGCGGGCCGGTTATTCCGGCACCGTATGGACGGGCTTTCCTTCGAGGTAAGCCCGGATGTTCGCGCACGCCGTCTCCATCAGGCGGGCCCGCGCTTCCTTCGTCGCCCAAGCGATATGCGGGGTGACGATGCAGTTCGGGGCCGCGAGCAGCGGGTTGTCCGGGTGCGGCGGCTCCGCCGATAGCACGTCCAGACCCGCGCCCGCGATGCGGCCTTCGCGCAGCGCCGCGGCCAGGTCGCTCTCGACGACGAGCGGGCCGCGGGCGGTGTTGATCAGCATCGCCGAAGGCTTCATGAGGGCGATGCGGTCTTGGTTGATCAGCCCGTGCGTCGCGGGCGTGAGCGGACAATGCAGGCTGATGACGTCAGCCTGCCGCAGCAGCTCCGGCAGCGTCACCCACTCCACCCCCTCCTCGGGGGTGGGCCGGGTGCGTCCGCTGCCGACGGCGATGACGCGCATGCCGAACGCTTCGGCGATGCGCGCGGTTTGCCGGCCGATGCGGCCGAGCCCGATCAGGCCCATCGTTTTGCCCGCCAGCTCCACGAGCGGCGTCTTCGTGAAGCTGAAATCCGGGGAAGCGCTCCATTCCCCGGATTTCACCGCTTCGTCGTGCCGCCCGACATGCTGGCACAGCTCCAGCAGCAGGGCGAACACGAACTGCGCCACCCCCCGGGTGCCGTAATCCGGCACGTTGGTGACGACAATCCCCCGCGCTTTCGCCGCTTCAGTATCGATAATGTTGTAGCCCGTCGCCAGCACCCCGATGTAACGAAGCTTCGGCAGCCGCGCAATCGTATCCGCAGACAGCGGCGTTTTGTTCGTCAGCACGATGCCGGCCTCTTTTGCCCGGTCCACAATCTCCCCGACCGGCGTACGATCGTACAGAGCGACGGATCCCAATCGTTCCAGCCCTTCCCAGCTTAAATCGCCGGGATTCAGCGTATAGCCGTCAAGTACGACAATCTGCTCCATTCCAGCCCTCCATGTCAGCGAGACAGTCCCGTTCCGTCCGATCCTCCGACAGAACGGAGCTTGACCCAATTATCTCCATCATACCGCTTTTTCCGCGAGGCGTAAATTGAAACCGCTCCCGTTTTCCGCCTCATGCTCGACAAAAAAAGTCCCGCCCGCAAAGTCTTCCCAAGACCTTGCAAGCGGAAAAGCAGGGCTGGAAAACTTTTTGAAACCAGAAAGGGGCGACCTGCGTATTACTTTATATTTTGTCGTACTTTATCTTTACCGGTAACAATTTAAGGGGGCTATTATGGTACACCGACAAGATTTATATGAGCTGGAGGAAGCGTTCCGCTTAATGTTTCGCAAAGTGAAAGCCAGTTGGACCCGCTTTGAAGCGCATGGCGTCTCCGCCTCTCAAGCGGTTATTCTGGAAAAATTGCAGAACGAAGGTCCGCTGAAGGTCTCACAAATCGCCGACGCGCTCTGGATCACGTCGGGCGCGGTGACATCGCTTTCCGATAAGCTGATTTCCGGCGGCTTCGCCGAAAGAACCCGCTCCGAAGAAGACCGGAGAGTGGTCTATATGGAGATTACCGAGAAGGGAAAAGAAATTATCGAGGAGCTTCGCCTGCACCGCCAGCGCGTGGTCGAGGAATATTTCGGCAAGCTGCCTGACGAAGACATTAAACATTTGACCCGCATCTGCAAAGCGATATTAAATGAAACGCAAGAAGTGAAAGTGTAAGCGGCGAAGGCAACCCGGTCGGGAAGCCTTCGTTTTGCTTTTCCATCATTTTTTCGGGAAACGTTCATAAACTGGTAGCATACGGCAGGAAAGGATGCGATCTCGTTTATGTTCTCGTTTCTCATGTCCCTGATGCTGCTTGGCATGATCATCGTCGCTTTTATGGCTGCGCTGCTGGAGTTTGTTCTGCGCGATACGACGGATTACGATATGGAATTTTTATGGAATCATAAGTATACGCTGAAGGATTTGCATCTGAATGAACGGAAAGAAGAGAAATGACAAGGATCGGAGGCTCCCGGGCGATAACGCTTGGGAGCTTTCGTCTTTATACCGCGTGTTTGTCGCGGCGTCAAAGCCGCTTGAGGTCCGCACGATACGCAGCTTGCCTGCGGAGCGATTACGTGCTATATTAGCCAATATCCCAATCATCGGATGTTTGGAGGTTTTCAGGATGGAACTGAAACAAACCACGCGCTCCACGCTGGTAGAACAAGTCGCTTCCCAGATGGAATCGCTTATCGAATCCGGGCAATGGCCGGTCGGATCGCGCATCCCGGTCGAGCCTGAGCTCGTCAAACAGCTGGGCGTCAGCCGGAATACCGTCCGCGAAGGAGTGCGGGCCCTGATCCACGCCGGACTTCTCACGGCACGTCAAGGCGACGGCACTTACGTGCGCTCTTCGAGCAGCCTCGGCCCCGCTCTCGTACGCCGGCTCCGGCGCTCGAACGCCGCCGAGACGCTGGAGGTGCGCTGCGCGCTCGAACAAGAGGCGGCAAGGCTGGCTGCCATGCGGCGCACGCCGGAGGACATCGAGGCGTTCCGCTCTCTGCTGTCGGCATGCGAAGCCGCCGCGGCGGCCCGAGACTTCGAGGGCTATCTCGAAGCGGATCTGAAGCTGCATCTTGCGATCGTCAGGGCAACCCGCAACAGCGTATTGATCGACTTGTACGAGCATATGATAGATGCCTTGGAATCGTCCATCGACCAGACCCTCGACCTCTCGGTCATTGTAGGCGGAGCCTTCCGAGCACACTGCCAAATGGTCGACGCCATCGCCGCCCAAGACCCCGATTCGGCCGCCGAAGCCGTGCGCCGCTATATCCGGGAATCGTTCAACCTTCTGCAAGAAGAGGTGCGCAAGGAGGGGTCCGTATGATGCCGGCTCGAGATACCGTCAGCTCTAAAGTACAGAGCGGCGCCGGTCTAAGCCTGCTCATTATCGGCATTGTGCTGATCGCCGCCAATCTGCGCGCTCCGCTAACGGCCGTCGGGCCGATTATCGGGGAAATTCGCGGGGAAACGGGGATTTCCAATACGTGGGCCGGCATGCTGACCACCCTGCCGCTGCTTGCTTTCGCGCTCCTCTCGCCGCTAACGCCGCGGATCGCCCGCCGGCTGGGGATGGAGCATACGCTGTTCGCCGGTCTGATCGTCCTGCTGGCAGGCATTTTGCTGCGCTCGCTGTCTTCGGTCGCGGCGCTGTTTGCAGGCACGGCGCTGATCGGGATCGCCATCGCCATCAGCAACGTGCTGGTCCCGGCCCTGATCAAGCGGGACTTCCCGAACAACGTCGGAACGATGACCGGCATTTATTCCGTCTCTATGAATCTGTGCGCCGCGATCGCTTCCGGGGTCAGCATCCCGATTTCGCAAGGATTGGGCTGGGGATGGCGGGGCGCGCTCGGCAGCTGGGCGCTGCTGGCCCTCGTCTCTATCGCCGCTTGGCTGCCTATGCTTCGTTCTCGCCCACAGGCGGTTCAACTTGGTGCCGCCAAAAGCGGTTCGCTCTGGCGCTCTCCGCTGGCTTGGCAAATTACGCTGTTCATGGGACTGCAGTCGCTGTTCTTCTACGTCAATATTTCCTGGCTCCCTGCGATTTTGCAGGATCGCGGCATGAGCGCGGCGTCCGCCGGCTGGATGATTTCAATCATGCAGTTCGCCAGCTTGCCGGCAACGTTCTTTATGCCGGTCCTGGCCGGACGGCGTTCCGATCAGCGGGGCTTGGCCGTCGGCGTGGCCTCCGTATTTTTGGCCGGGTATCTCGGTCTGCTGTTAACCGATACGGACTGGCTCGTACCGCTCTGGGTCATTCTCGTGGGCATCGGCGCAGGGTCCGGTTTCGGCCTGGCCGTCATGTTCTTCGCCCTGCGCACGAGTTCGGTCCGTCAATCGGCGGAGATGTCCGGCATGGCCCAATCGTTCGGGTATTTGCTGGCTGCCGTCGGCCCGACACTCTTCGGCTTCATTCATGACTCGACAGGCGGCTGGACCATCCCCCTGATCCTGCTTCTCATCGCCGCAGGCGGGCTGCTGTTGACCGGTTTGAAGGCCGGGAAATACGGGTTCGTGATGGCGGAAGCCAACAAAGAGACAGACGCTGCCAAAGGGAATCACTGAGCAGATATGTCAAAACGCGGGAAGTCCGTAGAGGCCTTCCCGCGTTTTTTTTTATACGATCGTGCTTGATCATTTCGGGCGATAACGCGCACATTCATCTCGGTCAAGCGGGCTGCGCTTGCCCTGGCGGACAAGCACCCTTAGCAGCGCATCGGCGACCTCCGGATCCGAACTGCGTTCCGCTGTGCCGCCGAAGCTCTTCGGCCGCCGTCTCCGTCGACAGCTTCGCCCGGTAGGACCGGTTCGTCGTCATCGCGTCGAAGGAGTCGCTGGCTGCGAGGATGCGTGCGCCGAGCGGGATCTCTTCGCCCTTTAAGCCCATCGGGTAGCCTTTGCCTTCCAGCCGTTCATGATGGTGCCGGACCATCGCGGTTACGCCGAGCTCCTGCAGCCGCTTGATGCCCTTGACGATTTGGTAGCCGTCCTCCGCATGCCGCAAACATCCGGGGCGCTTATGCTAGTCGATCCAAACAAAAAATTGCCCGCCACTCCGCAGCCGTCCTTCCAGGTGCCTCCTTGTCTGTCGTGAGTTCCATATTATTCCAATACATGAAATCACCTTTGTGCCGCCATCCTAAGGAGGCAAGGCCGATTTTTACCATGCCCGAAGGAGCTGAATTGCGATGAGCCATTCGAAACGCCGCAAGGAAAACCAATGGAAAATCCGCAAGCAAACCCAGCAGCCGCACGGTAAAATCAAGTCCTTGGCTGCGTATTCGGACGAATATGACGCGCAGCAATCCAACCGCTAAAACGCGAAAGACCCTGCGGACGGCCTATCCGCGGGGTCTTCCTCTAGGCTTGCTCTTTTCCCTGATCTATCAAACGTTTCGCCCGCTCCAGCTCCCGGTCGCTTGGCGTCGGCACATGCTCCAGCGGATAGGCTTTTCCGAGCCGCTCCCATTTGTACACACCCATCCGGTGATAAGACAGCACCTCCACTTTATGCACATTGCCCAGCGAGCCGATGAAGCGGCCAAGCTCCAGCAGGTCCGCCGCATCGTCGGTAACGCCCGGGATCAGCACATGGCGGATCCATACCGGCTGTCCGCGGTCCGACAACCAGCGGGCAAACCGGAGTATTCGTTCGTTCGGCTGGCTTGTGAGCGCCTGATGCTTGTCGCTGCGGATCTGCTTGAGGTCCAGCAGGACCAGATCCGTCACGTCCATCAGTTCCCCGGCATGCTCCGGCTCGCAAAAGCCCGACGAGTCCAGCGCGGTGTGCAAATTCCATCGTTTCTTCGCTTCCCGAAACAGCGCGGCCACAAAGGGAGCCTGAAGCGTAGGTTCGCCGCCGGTCACGGTCAATCCGCCGTTTGAGCTGCGGTAATACGGAAGAAACGGCTCGATCTCGTCCAGCACGGACGCGACCTCTACCATACGGCCCGCGGCCGTCTCCCACGTATCGGGATTATGGCAAAATCCGCATTGCAGGGCGCAGCCCTGCATAAAGATAACGAAGCGGATCCCCGGCCCGTCTACCGTGCCGAACGTATCGAGCGAATGGATGCGTCCCTTCATCCGATGGATCCGTGGAACGTCCGGTTGATGACGTCAAGCTGCTGCTCCCGGGTCAGCTTGATGAAGTTGACGGCATAGCCGGATACGCGGATCGTCAGCTGCGGATATTCCTCCGGATGCTCCATCGCATCGAGCAGCTGCTCGCGGTTGAACACGTTCACGTTCAAGTGATGGCCGCCGCTTGTCGCGTAGCCGTCCAGCATCGCGACGAGATTTTGCGCTCTTACGTCGGTCTCCCGGCCGAGGGCCTTCGGCACGATGGAGAACGTGTTCGAGATGCCGTCGAGGCAGTGCTCGTAAGGCAGCTTGGCGACCGATGCCAGCGAAGCGAGCGCGCCTTTGCGGTCGCGGCCGTGCATCGGGTTCGCCCCCGGAGCGAACGGCTCGCCGGCTTTGCGGCCGTCCGGCGTGCTGCCCGTCTTCTTCCCGTAGACGACGTTCGAGGTAATCGTCAGGACGGACATCGTAGGCAGCGCGCCGCGATATGTTTTATGCTTGCGCAGCTTGTTCATAAAGGACTCGGCCAGCTCCACGGCGATCCGGTCGACCCGTTCGTCGTTGTTGCCGTACTGCGGATACTCGCCGTTAATCTCGAAATCGATGGCGATGCCTTTCTCGTTGCGGATCGGCCGAACCTTCGCATAACGGATGGCGCTCAAGCTGTCCGCCACGACGGACAAGCCCGCGATGCCGCAAGCCATCGTCCGCAAAATCTCCCGGTCGTGCAGCGCCATCTCCAGCCGCTCGTAGCAGTACTTGTCGTGCATATAATGAATGACGTTCAGCGTGTTCATGTAGAGCTTCGCGAGCCAATCCAGCACTTTGTCGTATTTGCTCATGACTTCGTCGTACGAGAGCTCATCCGACGTAATCGGCACCGTCTCCGGTCCGACCTGAATGCCGAGCTTCTCGTCGACGCCTCCGTTGATCGCGTACAGCAGCGCTTTGGCGAGGTTCGCGCGCGCCCCGAAGAACTGCATCTGCTTGCCGATCCGCATCGCGGAGACGCAGCAGGCGATCCCGTAGTCGTCGCCGAATTGCGGACGCATCAGGTCGTCGTTCTCGTATTGAATCGAGCTCGTCTCGATTGAAACTTTGGCGCAATATTGCTTAAAGGCATCGGGCAGATCGGCCGACCACAGCACGGTCAAGTTCGGCTCGGGCGCCGGACCGAGGTTATAGAGCGTGTGCAGGAAGCGGAAGGAGTTCTTCGTTACCCTCGTCACGCCGTTCATTCCCATGCCGCCGACCGCTTCCGTCACCCATGTCGGATCGCCGCTGAACAGCTCGTTGTAATCCGGCGTGCGCAAAAATTTCACGATCCGCAGCTTCATGACGAAATGGTCGATCAGCTCCTGCGCTTCTTCCTCCGTCAACGTCCCGTTTTGCAAATCCCTTTCGACGTAGATGTCAAGGAAGCTGGAGACGCGGCCCAAGCTCATCGCGGCGCCGTTCTGCTCCTTGATTGCCCCAAGGTAAGCAAAGTACAGCCACTGTACCGCTTCCTGCGCATTCGTGGCGGGGACCGAAATGTCGTAGCCGTACGAGAGCGCCATGCGCTTCAGTTCGTCCAAGCTCCGGATCTGCTCCGACACCTCTTCCCGGGCGCGGATGATGTCCTCGGTGATCGCGTCGGTTTCAAGCTGAAGCAGATCGTTCTTCTTGTCTGCGATCAGCCGGTCCGTGCCGTAAAGGGCTACGCGGCGGTAGTCGCCGATGATGCGGCCGCGGCCGTAAGCGTCGGGCAGCCCCGTAATGATACCGGCCTTCCGCGCGGTCTTCATCTCGGTCGTGTAAGCGTCGAATACGCCTTGGTTGTGCGTTTTCCGGATGTCGGTGAACAATTGCACCAGCTCTTCCGGCAGCTCGTAGCCGTAAGCCTTGCAGGCGTCGACCACCATGCGGATGCCGCCGAACGGCTGGACGGACCGCTTGAGCGGGGCGTCGGTCTGAAGACCGGCGATCCGCTCTTTCTCCTTGTCGATGTAACCGGGCGCATGCGATGTGATGGTGGAGACGGTGTGGACGTCGACGTCCAGCACCCCTCCGTTTTCCCGTTCCTTGCGCATCAGTACGCTAAGCTGCTGCCAAAGCTCCGTCGTCGCTTGCGTCGGTCCGGCCAGAAATTCCGAGCCTCCCGTGTAGGGTGAAATATTCCGGTCGATGAAATCCTTCACGTCGATCCGATGCTGCCACTTGCCCGGCACGAACCGGCGCCAGGGCTCCGATTGTTCGGGATTCCGGTTCAATTCCGCTTCTTTCAAGCTCATAGGTAGGTCTCCTCTCCAGGATGTCGTCTTTTTATTCGAATTTCCCGTAGAACGCTTTGCGGTAAACGTCCGCCAGCTCCGTCACGAGCGGCATCCGCGGATTGGCCGTCGTACATTGGTCCTCGAACGCGCGGTCCGCCAGCACATCCACCTTCGCTTCGAACTCAGTTGGATCGAAGCCGAGATCCTGGAATCTCTCCGGAATGCCAAGCGATTGATTCAGCTTGCGCACCGCGGCGATCAGGCTGTTCACGCCTTCTTCCGTCGTCTTCGCCGGCAGGCCCAGCACCCGGGCAATTTCGGCGTACCGTTTGTCCGCGATGAAATGATTATATTTCGGGAACGAAGCGAACTTGGTCGGCTTCTGCGCGTTATACCGGATCACGTGCGGCATCAGAATCGCGTTCGTGCGGCCGTGCGCCGTATGGTATTCGCCGCCCCATTTGTGCGCCAAGCTGTGGTTGATGCCCAAGAAAGCATTGGCGAAAGCCATACCCGCAATCGTCGACGCGTTGTGCATTTTTTCCCGGGCCAGCGGGTCGCCGGTGTGGAACGAATTTTCCAGATGCTCGAATACGAGCTGGATGGCTTTCATCGCCAGTCCGTCCGTATAATCGTTCGCCATCACCGAAACATAAGCTTCAATCGCATGGGTCAGCACGTCCATCCCCGTATCCGCAACGGCCGTCTTCGGCAGGCTGTAGACGAATTCCGGGTCGATGATCGCTACGTCCGGCGTCAGCTCGTAATCGGCAAGCGGGTATTTGGTGTTGCCTTTGTGATTGTCGGTAATGACCGCAAAGGAAGTCACTTCCGACCCGGTGCCCGATGTCGTCGGAATGGCGACGAATTTCGCTTTCTGGCCGAGGCGCGGATATTTGTACACCCGCTTGCGGATATCGAGAAACTTCTGCTTGAGCGAATCGAAGCTCGTATCCGGATATTCGTAGAACAGCCACATCGCTTTGGCCGCGTCCATCGGCGATCCGCCGCCCAGCGCGATAATGCAGTCCGGCTTGAAGGCGGCCATCCGGGCCGTACCGCGGTCTACCGTATCGACGGACGGATCGGGCTCGACCTCGGAGAACACGTCGATGGCTGCAGGCTGCTTCCGCTTGCGCAGATAATATTCCAGACGTTCCACATAGCCGAGCTTTACCATCATCGCGTCGGTGACGATCATCACTCGGGTAATATCCGGCATTTTCTCCAGATATTGCGTCGAGCCTTTCTCAAAATACACTTTCGGCGGCACCTTGAACCACTGCATATTGACCGTCCTTTCGGCGACACGCTTCAGGTTGAGCAGGTTGACGGCGGAAACGTTGGCGGTCGTCGAGTTATGCCCGTAGGAGCCGCAGCCGAGCGTCAGCGAAGGCAGGTTCGTGTTGTAAATGTCTCCGATCGCACCGTGAGTCGACGGCGCATTGACGATGACGCGCCCGGTTTGCAGTCTCTCCGCAAATGCCTGAATGACTTCCTCGTTCTTGGAATGGATGACCGAGGAATGGCCCATGCCGCCGAAGGCGACGACTTCTGCCGCGCGCTCAATGCCTTGCGCCGCATTTTTCACTTTATAGCAAGCAAGTACCGGGCTCAGCTTCTCCGCGGACAGCGGGTAGGCGTCGCCTACGCCCTTCAGCTCGGCTACGAGCACTTTCGTATCGTCCGGTACCGTGATGCCGGCCATGGCTGCGATCTTGACGGCCGGCTGGCCGACGATGACCGCGTTGACCGCGCATTTCTCGGGGTTGATCACCAGCTTCGAGACCGCGTCGCTTTCTTCGGCGTTCAGGAAGTAGCACCCCAGCTCTTTCATCAGCTTTTTGGCCTGCTCGTAAATCGGCTCTTCCAGAATAACCGCTTGCTCGGAGGCGCAAATCATCCCGTTGTCGAATGTCTTGGACAGAATCAGGTCCGTTACCGCCTGCGGCAGATCAGCCGTCTTCTCGATAAAGCAAGGAACGTTGCCCGGCCCTACCCCAAGCGCCGGCTTGCCGGTGCTGTAGGCCGCCTTCACCATGGAGGAGCCACCGGTCGCAAGCACCAGCGCCACGTCCGGATGGTTCATCAGAAGCTGGGTCGCCTCGACGGACGGATTCTCTACCCACTGGATCGCGTGCTCCGGCGCTCCGCGCTTCACGGCCGCTTCCAGCAGCGTAAAGGCTGCCGCGACGCTGGAGCGCTGCGCCGACGGATGGAACGCGAAGATGATCGGGTTGCGCGTTTTGGCGGCGATCAGCGACTTGAACATCGTCGTCGACGTCGGGTTCGTGACCGGCGTAACCCCGGCGATGATCCCCACCGGCTCGGCTACCGTCTTGTAATGCTCGTACGGGTTGTTATCGATCACGCCGACCGTCTTGCTATGCTTGATGCTGTGGTAAATGTACTCGGTAGCGAAAATGTTTTTCGTAATTTTGTCCTCGTACACCCCGCGGCCGGTTTCTTCCACCGCCATCTTCGCGAGCGTCATATGCCGGTCGAGCCCGGAGAGCGCCATATGCTGCACGATGTCGTCCACTTGAGCTTGATCCAGCTTCAGATACGCTTCCTGCGCCTTTCTTGCCCGGGCTACGAGCTTGTTTACTTCCTCGAGCGCGGCTGCTTTGGCGTCGGGTTTCCCTTCTTTTACGGCCATCGATTCTTCCTCCATTCGTGTCGGTTGCGTTATGGTTGTTGGTTCGGGTCCGGTTTGTCCGGAGCTGACGGCGGAACGACGCGGCAGTCGGTGCAAATCCACGAAGTGCCTTTCGGGCCTTCGCCCTTCGTTTTGCCGCATTGCTCGCAGGTGATCAGCATCATCGGCATCCTCCTTCCTCAGGCCTGAATCCGTTAATCCATGCTGTATATTAAGAGAATAAGCTATCGATATCGTCGAGGATCTGTTCGGCCATCGGGTAAACGATGTCTTCCTCCAGATTCAGATGCTCGTTCAAAATGAGGCAAGCTTGGATCAGATGCGAGCTCGTTTCCCGGATCGCTTCCCGGCTCGGCAAGGATAACCGGTCCACCGATTCGACGAACGAGTCGATGAACGTTTCCGCAAGCTCGTGATCCTTTTCCATTACCCAGAAGGACGGCATCATGGACGGACCGGAATATTTATTGAAATAACTGCAAAGTAAAGGAAACAGCTCCCGCTCCTCCCAGGTCGCATGCCGGTCCAATTCGGTGCGGAAATCGGTAATTTCCTCCCGCAGCTGCTGGAGAAGCGCCATCGCTTCCGGAACAGATTTCATCTTGCCGACCGTTTGGGCCTTGGCCTGCACCGCGGACAGCCGGATTTTTAAGGCATCGTGCTCTTCCTTGAGACGGTCCACCGCATCCATAAACCGGGTCGGACGCGCGCTTTGAACGCTGGCTTCCGTAATCGTACTCATTGAAACAATCCTCCTCGTATTGGGATTGCCTTCATTGTAACCCCGTTGGAAGAAATACACTGTGAAAAAAATCACTAGTCACAAAAGGGACATAATCCGACAACGGATCATTTCAACATATTTCGATATGATTCGACATTACCTTTTGGAGCAAGCAAAAAAAGAGCTCGGTCTATCGACTATAGACCGGCCCTTTCGGTGGAACTTCGTGTTATGCGGTTGTTCTGCGGGTCAGCGCTTGGCCAGCTGTTCCTGGGCGAGCCGAACCATCTCGCGCACCATGCTTCCGCCGATCGGTCCGCCGATCTTGCCAGCCTGTTCGGTCGAGAGCCGGCCGTTATTTCCGGGGCTCAGCGGTATCCCGAGCGTCTTGGCCACCTCGTATTTCACCAAATCCGGGCGATTCGGATCGACCGCATACCCTTTCCGGCGCATGACCTCCAACTTCAACCGGTCCAGCGCCTGATTCGCTCCGGGCACGACCGGCGGGCGGCTGCGTCTTCTTGCCATCGTCATTCCTCCTTTGTTTCCCACTTGCAGGAACATTTGTTCCCTTGTATACTTTAACCCAACAAACAGAACATATATTCTTATATTCATTCTAAAAATGGAGGTGCTCTCCTTGCCGATGCAAACCCGATACGAGCCTGTCCGCGCCAAGCAGCTGCTGAATCCCGTTAAAGCCCCGTCCATGCCCTTCGACTGGTCGATCAATCCGTACCGCGGCTGCCAGCACGGCTGCAGCTTCTGCTATGCCCGTTCGACCCATGCCTTCCTCGGAATGGAAGCCGACGATACGTTCCAGCATCATATCTTATATAAGAACAACGCGCCGGAAGCGCTGAAAGCGCAAGTCGAACGGATGCTGCGCGCCAAAGGCGGCAGAAGCAGACTGGGCCGAATCGCCATCGGTACCGCTACAGACCCTTACCAGCCGCTCGAGGGCCGATTGAAGCTTACGCGCCAATGTCTCGAAGTGCTCGCCGCCTACCGGCTTCCGGTCAGCATCACGACGCGCTCTCCCTTGATTTTGCGCGATATCGATTTGCTCCGCAAGCTGCCCGGAAGCTCCGTCAACATTAGCCTGAATACGCTCGACAAGCGCATTTGGCGCAGCTTCGAGCCGATGTCCCCCGCGCCGGCCCAGCGGATCAAGGCGCTTCGAGGGTTAAGGCAGGAAGGCATCGAAGCGGGAATTTTTATGGCTCCGATCCTGCCCTTCCTGACCGACCGGCCGGAACATCTGGAGCAGGTCGCAGAGCAGGCCGCCGAAGCCCAAGCGTGCTTCGTGATGGGGTCGGTGCTCCGTTTGAACACGTCCGAAGTGAGGTCGTGGTTTTTGGGCACGCTTCGGAATGCATACCCCCATTTGGTCAGGTCGTATGCCGATTGGTACGGACATTCCCCGACCGCCCCGAAAGCGTACCGGGAGCAGGTCCGCACCCGGCTTGACCGGCTTCTTGAGCGGCATGGGATTCCCGCGTACGTGTCTGCCTTGGAAGCAAAGCCGGCTCCGACGGCAAGCCCCGAAGAAGACAAGCCGGTGCAGTTGGCTTTTGCGCTTGATCTATGAGGACTTGCGAAATCCTTTCCACAAGCGGTACAAAAAAAACAAAACCCCGCCCCATAGAAGGATCCCGAGAATCGAGAACCCTCCGTGTACCGGCGCAACCCCTCCGCCGAACAAGCCGAACGGGTTCAGAATGCTGCTAAGCAGCGCCCCCGCCGCAAAGCCCCCTAGAATGCCGCCCAACCCGCCCCGGGCCGGAGCCGGAGCCGGTGCGGGAGTCGCCGGGGCAGGGCGGACATTACCCGCGGGGGTTCTTGCGCCGGGCGCCGGCGTATATCCCCTTCGGCCGCCGGTATAGCCCCCTCTTCCCGAACGGTAAGCCTCCGTCCGATAAGTGCCTTGGGGATCGCCAAGCATATCGATATCTTCCTGGCTGTAAGGAACCGGGAGGCTTCCCTCCTGTGCGGCCGCCGGGCCGGATAATGCGCATAGAAGAATGATCCAAAACGAAAGCAACAACTTTTTCATGCCACACCTCCTTCTTCAGGCAGCGATAGGTAAAGTATCCGTCCGAAGGATGGAGGCTATGCATTATGGGTCAAACAAAGGCGCAAGCAAAAATCCTCCGCATGCCTCAACATCGTCCGGCCGTTCTTCTGAAATAAGAAGAACGGCCTATTCGGCGATGACCCGCTTCTATTTTCCATCCGCCCCTTCCCTTGGAAGTAAGAACCATAAAAAGATGAATGTATTTGGAGATTTAAGCCGAAAAATAGCAATGTATTCGTTTTATTGAATTTTGTAGCAGTTTTACATGAAATGGATCGTCCACTATGATAGCTAAAAAGGACCAGGTTTTGAAAAATAAACCTGATCCCGAGCCAAACAGGCCGCCGTTTCAAGAACCGGATAAAGAAGAACGTGGAGGGAGTAGGAAATGCAGTACGTTTTATATGTCACCACCATCGTGTTCCTAGTCTTTCAGCTGTTGTACACGGTTATTCCTTTGCTGTTCAGCAAAGTGAAGAAGCTCGACGAAAGCCTGCCCGAGAAGTCCGTTTCGGTGCTGGTTCCCGCTTACAACGAAGAGCTGACGATCAAAAATTGCATCGATGCGATGAACGGTCTGAACTACCGCAATCACGAGATTATTATCATCAATGACGGTTCCAAGGACAATACGCTGTCTAAGCTTCACGAGCTGTTAGCTCTGGAACCCCGGCACCGGGAGCCCGGCGGACAGCTTGTGTATAAGCCGGTGAAAGGCTTCTATCAATCTGCGAACGATCCTAAAATTTTCGTCATCGACAAGCAAAACGGCGGCAAAGCGGACTCGTTGAACGCAGGCATTGATTACGCCGTATCCGACATCGTGATTACGCTTGATGCCGACAGTATGCTTGAAGCCCGTTCCCTTCGGTATGTAAGCCAATATTTCCACGACCCGGACGTCATCGCTTTGGGCGGCACGGTGAAGATCGTGCAAGGCGCGAAAAAAAAGAACGGCGTCATCGTCGAGAAATTTACGGGAAAAGGCATCATCAAGAGCCAGATCATCAACTATATCCACGGCTTCTACGTCCGGAAGCTGACGCAATCCGTCTTTAATTCCATCGTCGTGATATCCGGCGCGTTCGGTGCGTTTTACAAGGATATTCTCGTCCGGGTGAACGGCTTTCGCAGTACGGTCGGCGAAGACATCGATATTACCCTGAAAATTCACGAATATATGAAAGCGAACCGGTTGCGGAAAAAGCTCGTGTACGCGCCGGAGGCGGTCTGCTATACCGAATGCCCGGAAAATATGGCAAATTTCTACAAGCAGCGGATTCGTTGGCAAAAAGCGTTCATCGATTGCATCCTTCTTTATTGGTCCAAGCTTTCGCATCACTTCAACCGGGGCGTCAGTTTGTTTTTTGCCATCGACGGATTTGTTCTCGGTACGATTTCGGCCTTCACCAGTTTGATTTATATCGTTCAGTTGCTGATGAGCGGTCAAAACTTGGGGCATGCGCTGATCCTGTTCGCCATTACGGTCGCCGTCAATGCCGTGCAGATGATCATCGCCTTTTACCTGTGCAAAAAATTCGGAAGCACGTACACCCTGAAGGATTACATCCGCATGTTCCTCTTCAGCCAGGCGGAGCTGCTGACCTACCGGAACGTCCTGCTGTATATCAATATTGTCGGAACGCTCAAGTATTTCGACAACGACGAAGGCTGGGGATATGTGGAGCGTAAAGGCGTCGCTTCGATAAGCTAAACCTATACAACTCATTGTGACGATAGACTCGGTAGGAGGATGCCATGGACAACTTAATGAAAAACAACCGCATCATCTACGTCGATATGCTGCGGATCATCTCCATTCTTGCCGTAATCATCCTGCATATTACTGCGGATTTGCTGACCCGGACGAATGATTTCAATACAATATCCTGGTGGATCAGCAATGTGCTGAATTCGGTCGCCCGATTCGCGGTTCCCGTCTTTTTCATGATCAGCGGGGCCATGATCCTCCGGACTGAAGTTACTTCCTACAGGGAGTTTTACAAGAAGCGCATCCTGCCGTTAACCGTTCCGCTCGTTAGCTGGTCGCTCATCTACGATGCCTACAACCAATACTTTATTTTGAAGAGCAGCTTGACGATCGTAGAGTTTTTTACCGATTTCGTCTACCGGCTCATCGTGGACCGCAATTACATCCACCTATGGTTCTTGTATGCGATCATCGCCATCTATATCACGGTGCCCTTGGTCAGCCGGCTCGTAAAAGCTTGCTCGGAGAAGGAGCTGCGGTATTATTTAACCCTTTGGTTTGCCATAAGCATTGTTTACCGTTTCATAACGGACATGGTGTTCCGGGTCGCCTCCGAAAGCCTCCATGTTCCGATCCTGAACATCCCTTTGTTTATGGGCTATCTTGGTTATTTCATACTCGGCTACTATCTTTTCCATTACGAGCTGCCCGCGAAGGTGAAGTCGCTGTTGTTTAATGTCGGGGTCGCCTCTTTTTTCGTGACGCCGGTTGCGACTTATTTTACCTCCCTCTCCAGCGGGGTACTGGACGAAATGTTTTACGGCAATTATTCGATAACGACGTTTTTCATGGCGGTCGGGCTGTTCCTGTACTTTTAAGAGAAGAACGCCGCCCTGGACGCAAAGCTGAATTACAAGCTGCAGAGGCTGATCGGCTCCGTAGCCAAGGCAAGCTTCAGTATTTACTTGATCCATCTTTTAGTGGAGCTGACGGTTTCCCGAAGGGTGGACAGCGAAGGATCCGCCCCGGAGACGTTCTTCACGCTGCTGCTCAATCTCGGCATGGTGTTCGCCATCAGCTACATCGTCGTAAAACTATTAAATCTCAATAAATTCGTGACGCGCGTACTATTCGGCGGAAGAGGCTAATGCACATGAAAATCAGCATCTACACCAAGATTTTTATCGCCCTGCTGATCATAGGAATGGGAGTATATTTTTATGTCCTGCAGCAAAGAAGCGATCATAAGATCACTTCGGTCTATATCGTTCCGACCGGCGGCGGCATCGATCGGATCAACCTTTCGAATCCGCGTGTCGATATCGCCTTTATCGCTTTTGCGAAAATCGATAAAAACCGGCTTTATTTCCACACAGACCCTGCCGCCGATGCCGAAATCAAACAAAATATCAAGGCGCTAAGATCGAATAACCCCAAGGCGAATCTTGTGTTGGCCGTAGGCGGGTATGGAGCCGACGGCTTCTCGGACGCGAGTCTGGCGGAGAACCGCGGGCAATTCACGGACAATATCGTGGCTATGGTGAAAGAGCTGGACTTGGACGGTATCGACATCGACTGGGAGTACCCGGCTTCGGATGCATGGAACACGCAGAAATCCCGGCCCGAGGATACGCAGAACTTCACTCATCTCATGAAGGAGCTTCGGGAAAAGCTGAACCGGCTCCCGCATAAGAAACAAAAAAAATATTTGCTCACCTTCGCTGCAGGTACCCAAGACTGGTATTTCCGGAATGTCGAAGTCAAGAAGGTCGAGAATTATGTCGATTTTATCAACGTCATGAGCTACGACTTAACCGGACGCTGGTCGCAAACGACGGGCTTTAACTCCAATCTGTACGCCGACGCAGGCCGCAAATCGACGCATAGCGTAGACGCCGTCATCACGATGTATCTGGAGCACGGGATCGATGCGCGGAAGCTCCTGTTGGGTATCCCGGCTTACTCCTACGGCTGGGAAGAAGTCAAGAGCGAGGGCGACGGATTATTTGCGGAGGGCAAGCCAATCGACATTGACAAGGTGGACTTGAGCTACAAGACGCTCGAAACGGACTACATCGGCAAGAACGGCTTCAAGCGGTATTACGACGATCACGCCAAAGCCGCTTACCTGTACGACGGCAAGACGTTCATTTCGTACGAGGACAAGGAAGCTTTGCAGGCCAAAATCGCCTACATTTACCAAAAGGATTTGGCCGGTGCCATGGTGTGGGAATATTCGCAGGATGCGGAAAACGGACTGGTCACGTTTCTTTCGGAGCATTTGCAAAAATAGGGGAGATCGTTAGAATGACAAGCGCGCCTTCTCGTACAAATGATAAAGCGCGCTCCTTCTATTCCAAGTAATCTTTTCGATAGAACAGTAAGACCAAATAAACAAAAAATATGAAGAGGAACGGCAAAAAGGTGTAGTAAGTAAGTTGGTAGTCATATCCGGTACAAATAAAACTGAAAATCAAAAGCAAGCCGCTACAGATAAGACTTCCGAGAATATTCCGATTGATCCCGGTCCATTTCATCCTTCTCTGCATGTGACGGGAGATGAAAGTGAAGCCTCCATTTTTCTTTTTGATCATCCATGCTATTCCAAGTCCAAGGGAGAACGTAACCGCCTGCAGCATGAACGCCGGATTCGATGTAATATTATGGTAGTCTTCTAAAAAATAACCACAGCATATATTCAAGAAAAATATAACCAGTCCCTGAAGCAACATGTACATCAAACATCCGAAACATAACATAATCGAAGCATCGAACCAACGAATTCTATAAACAAATTTTAAGTATATGTATATGGCAAATATTTGAACCAACATGTCTAATGCCGGCTGCATAAGAACCATTCGCGCCCAAAGAGAGAATACGGCAAGAACGAGCCCTAGACTGGTGACGGCCAAAAGACGATAGGATTGCCGATAACGGAAAGACACCATTATCATAACAAATATCGTAACCGTCTCAAGTGTGGAAAGTGCTATGGAAATGGCTAGTTCCACGTATGTTCCTCCCTTATCAAATTTTCACGAGCTGCCCTATTCCTCTATTCCCAGCCCTTTTCCACCAGTCTTATTATTTCACCTCCTCCAGCATCCCCTTAATCTTTAAGACGGATTTCCGCTCCAAATGTTACGCAAAGTTTGCAAATCTTCGAGCGCCGCTCCGTACAATGCCTCGCGGTCTTCGTTCACGCGGACGCCTTCGGTGAATTCCATCGTAAAGGAGCCGCGGAAGCCCCTCCTTCTCATCAAAGCGAGCCGGTCTTTCACGAGCTCCGGCCGTCGGCTTAAGCGGATAAACCGGTTGTCCCCGTCGCGAAGCTGCACGTGTGCATGGGTAATCGCGGACCCCAGTCGTTTGAACCAGTCTCCGAGTTCTCCCAAGCAATGGAACGGATGCACGATCGCTTGGAACGGCCCGTCCCCCAACCGGCGCAGCATTTCCGCGGCGGCATCGGGATGCTCCGTAACCGTCCCCGGGTGACACTCGCATAATACCCGGCAGTTTGCCGGCAGCAGCTCCGCCCAGCGCTTGACGTTGGCGATGTAAACCGGAAGCTGCGCCGGGTCCGCACCGAGATTGAATTTCACCGCCGGCGCACGAAGTCGTTTTACCAAAGCCGCAATTTCATCACGCTTCTTCTCCGCCTGATCGCCATCCTCAAATCCGATATACGAATTCACGATCGCTACGCGACCCGAAGCCTCCAGCGCCGACTGCTCCCGTTCGTCCGCCAGCAGCGCATGATTTTCCCACAGCTCCAGCCCATCGAAGCCGTCCTTCCGAAACCGTTCCAGCCAATCGCCGACCGCATACGACGGCTTGCGCTCCGGCGCCCACCGGTTCCGTTCCAGCAAAATCGTGCCGATATACAGCTTGTTCTCGTAAGACTGTGCCATACGGGCAGCCCCTTCCGTTTCGAAATATCTTCAAGGAAGCATAGCCCACGCACAGGCTTTCGTCAAGAATGCCATGCCTTCGCCGCCGGCAGCCGCCTATAAAAAAAAGAGACCGCGCCATAGGAAGCGCGTCTCTTCTACGCTATCACTGCGTTCTTACGATCCGCTTAACGACAAATGCTCCAGCTTGTAAAATCGAAGGGCGTTTCCGCCAAACACGGCTTCCTTCTCCGCTTCCCCAAGCCCCTCGGGAAGCGCACCCTCCATCAGCTCCACGACCTGATCGTAGCTTGCCGCCAGCAGACAGACGGGCCAATCGCTGCCGAACATGACCCGGTCCGTGCCAAATACGGACACTACGTGCCTTACGTACCGGACGAATTCCTCCGGCTTCCAATTCCGGTGGTCCGCCTCCGTGACCATCCCCGACAATTTACAGTACAGCCGGGGGTGGGATGCAGCGGCTTCCGCCAGAAGACCGCTCCATGGCTCCCATTCGCCTGCGGCGATGTGCGGCTTCGCGATATGATCGATCACCGCCCGCAAATTCGGCGTCTGTTCCAGCAGCGTGAGCACCGCCGGCAGCTGATGCGATTTCAACAGCAGGTCCACCGGAAAGTCTTCCTCGGCAAAAAATCGCATCGCCTCGACGATGTGCGGCCGAAGCATGTCTTCCGCCCGTTCCATCTCCTGAATCATGGTCCGAAATCCGACGAACGCCGGGTGCTTCTTAAAATGCCAATACTGCTCCCGGTAATCCGGGCGTTCCAGATCGATCCAGCCGACGACCCCTGCAATACGTTCGGATCGCCCGGCCAGCTCCAGCATATATTCCGTGTCCGACAACGCAGGCGCCGCTTGAACGGCAATCGTCCGGTCAATGCTGTTCGCTGCCAGATGAGCTTCCAAATCTCGCGGCTCGTAATCCCGGTACAACACGCCCATCTCCGGCGTAATCCAGCCGTAATCTCCCCGTTCCAGCTTCCAATAATGCTGGTGCGCATCGATTCTCACCTTAGTTCCCCCTTAAGCATGCTGCAATTTATCTGTAGTACATCGCCCTTATTCCCGTCTTCATTTTATATGCGGTGCAGCCGAATATCCAGAACCCGGCCTTCGCGGCTTGATTCCGCCGCATAATGCACCAGTCCTTGCGTCCGAAGGTAATCGCGTCCGCTCGTTTCGCTTTCCCGGCCTTCGCGCAGCGAATCCAGAAACTCGGTGAGCGCATCCGTGGCCACAACGTCGTCGTAATCGTCGAAGCGGGTGACGCTGCCGTCCTTGAACAGAAGCAGCTCCTTATTTCTCACTTCGATGACGCCCGCCGTCCCTTCGATCCGCCAATTCCCGCCCCATTCAGTCGGTTCGCCCCGGGACGTAATCGAGCCGGTATAGCTTGCCGCGATCCCGTCCTCCATCTCCAGAAACGCGTACAGGCCGAGATTCGCCGGCTCCGCGCTCCAGCTGCCGACCGGATTGAAATTCCGGGCGAACATCCGGAGACCCTCCTTCCCGGTCAAATAGCGCATCAGATCAAAATGGTGAACCGCGATATCGTCCAGCAGGCTGACGGCATAGTTGCGCTGCGTGTGGTGATACCGGTAAAACTGAACGTCGATGACCGAAATCCGGCCGATCGTTCCGGCCTCGAGCAGCGCTTTCAGCTTCCGCATGTACGGGAATCGGCGGTAGTTCTCCGCGATCATGAACGGAATCCTCTCCTTCACCGACCGCTCCACGATCTGTATCGATTCGTTATAATCAAAAGCGATCGGCTTCTCGCACAGCACCGGCAGCCCGAGATCGAACACCCGGTTGTTGATGGCGGTATGCACATGGGGCGGCGTCACATTGACGAAAATATCCGGCTTCTCCGCTGCAAGCGCTTCCTCCAGCGAAGTATAAAAAGGCGTCTCGTCCGCGCCGAGCTTCTCCTTCATCGCCGGATTAGGCTCGACGACCGCGACTTCGATCCCACTGTGCTGCCTTAGCTTTTTATACATGCCGAACCCGGCAACTCCCAAACCCGCCAACAGTGCTTTCATAGGCTGACGAACCTCCGCTTCGATGGTTTGTCGCAAAACATCCGCTAAATTGATTCCCATTCTAACGCAACGTTTTTTAATTGTATAGATCAAGATCCGACAAAGCCGTGCAATAATGAACAAGCCTCCTTCCCGCTTAGGAAGAAGGCTTGTCCTATCCGCCCGGCCGCAAGCGGCCGTCGCGGGTAAACCACAGCTTGTAGCTGATCAGCCCAAGCAGCATTCCCGTAATCGCTGCCGAGGAGGAAAGCACGAACATGATCAATATTTGGTACCGCACCGCTTCGACCGGATTGGCTCCCGCCACGATCATCCCGGTCATCATGCCCGGTAGCTGAACGAGGCCGACCGTCTTCATCCCGTCGATCGTCGGGATCATGCTGGACTTGATCGAGCGCTTGAGCGACTGCTGAATCGCCTGCCGCAGCGTCGCGCCGAGCGCCAGCAAAGCTTCGATCTCGCCCCGGGAGGCCTCCAGCTCCCGCTTCATCTGGTTCAGGAGCAAGCCGGAGACGATCATCGCGCTGCCGATCGTAATCCCGCTGATCGGGATGATATACTGCGGCGTCGGCTGAATAATGCCGAAGCCGAGCAGCAGCGTCATCGTGATCGCTTCCGTTGCCGTTATCGCAACGGCAATGCGCAGCCGGATGCCGGCGACGCCCTTGGCACGCTGTCCGGCGTTCCACGAGGCGACCGCAATCATCACGCCGATGATCAGTACCATGAACCAGGGGCGGTCCGTATGGAAGACGAATTGCAGCACATACCCGACGAGCAGCAGCTGCACCGCGGACCGGATGGTGCCGATCGCCACGTCCTTCTCCAGGCCAAGCTTCTGCCAGACAGAGACAAGCATGGTCACGACGACGAACACCAGCGTGCTGATTAGCGCCAGGTTGGACATTCCGCATCCTCCTTCCCGGCGGCGGCCGCAACGGATAACGCTGCCGCGAACCGGCGGCCGGGCTCCGTTTCCGGCGCATGAAAAAAATCCCGTGTCTCCCGGTTCTCCAGCAGCGTCCCCTCGGCCATAAACCATACGCGCCGGCTGACGCTGCGCGCCTGCTCCAGATCGTGCGTTACCCACAGCTGTGCGGTCCCTTCCCGCTCGTTCCATTCCCGCAGCAGCCGCTCGGCTGCCGTCCGGCTGTGCGGGTCCAAGGATGCGGTGACTTCGTCCAGCAGCAGAACGTCCGGCCGAAGCAGCAGCGAGCGGACCAGGGCGAGCCGCTGCTTTTCGCCGCCCGACAGCTCTCCTGCAGGCTTGCTCCAAGCCATCCCGCCGAGACCGAGCGCTTCCATGCAGCGGGCGGCGAGCGGACGGTCGAACGGGCGGCGGTGCAGGCGGCTGACCGTGGACAGATTATCCTCCACGGTACCTGGCAGCATGACGGCCTGTTGGGCGACGTAAGCTACCTTCGTCCGCCACTCCTGCGGCTTCCATGCGGAAGCCGGCTTGCCGCCCAGCCGCAGCTCGCCTTCATCAGCGGCGTCCAGCCATGCGAGGATGCGCAGCAGCGTGCTTTTGCCCTGCCCGGAAGCGCCAAGCAGCGCGACCATGCCGCCTTCCTCCAGCTCGGCCGTCATGCCGCTGAATAACGCAGCGCTTCCTTCACCGCCCCGCTGCCGGTATTTCGCAAGCTTTTCCATCGTTAATACGGATGCCAATCGCGAGCGCCCCCTTTTTCAAAAAGCTTATTCGTACCATGGATTCAAATGGATGAGCACTTCGTCGACATCGCCATGCCGCTCCATAATGGCCCGCTTGATTTGCCGGGAAATATCGTGTCCTTCCTGAACCGTAAGCTCGCCCGGAATGCTGACCCGCAGATCGACCAAAATATAATGCCCGTGCTCTCTCGCCCGAAGCCGGTCGATCCGCTTCACCTGCGGAATCGTTAAGATGAGGGCTGCATATTCGCCCAGCTTCTCCGGCTTCACCGCTTTTTCCATCAGCACGTCAAACGCTTCCTGCCCCATCGAATAAGCCAGCTTCAGCACGAGAATCGATACGATAATACCGGCGAGCGGGTCGCCATAGGCCAAGTACGGAATGCTCCAAGCCTCCCCGAGCATGGCAAGCGAGATACCTGCGACGGCGGCAAGCGACGTGTACACGTCGGCCAGATGGTCGTAAGCCGTGGCGATGAGTCCTTTGCTGTTCGTCCGTCTGCCGATCCGGATCGTGTACATATACAAGGCTTGCTTCCAGATCAAAGAAACCAAGGCAGCGATCAGCGCCAGTATGCTGGCTTCCGCCGGTTCCTCGAACAGCGCGGCAGCGGCGTGATAGCCGATGAACAAGGCGGCGAGCGCCAGCACGATGGCCACGAAGGCGGAGCCGAGCACCTCGGCTTTGCCGTGTCCGTACGGGTGATCCTCGTCCGCCGGACGTTTGGAAATCCGCATCGAGCTTAATGCCGCAGCCGTCGCAATGACGTCGCCCGCATTGTGCACGCCGTCCGCAAGCAGCACTTGGCTGCCGGATAGAAAGCCGACGGTCAGCTTGAGCAGCGTCAGAACAATATTGCTGATCAGGCTGATCCACACCGCCGCAATGGAAGCATTGTTCCCCTTACTCATCATTTATGACCCCCGCCAGAACTTTTTCCCATAGGAAACAAAAAACCCCCGGCCGTCCGGCCAAGGGTTGGAAAAGCTTTTTTATGAGGCAAAACCGTCCTATGCAGAATCATAACCATCACCACGCTCAAAAAATAACATCGACCATTATAGCACGGAATCCGGAAGGTTGCAAAAACGCTGCATATCAGCCGGCCGAGGGCTGCGGTTTGTTCGTTCCTTCGGCCCCCCGCGTCGTCGCGACGAATTCTTCCTGATACGTATAGAGAACCTGCTCCCGGATCGGGCGTCCGCCGAGCAAATGATCCCTCACCAGCTCCCGTCCCAGCTCGGGGGTCATTTCTTTGTACCAGACGCCCTCCGGATAGACGATAACGATACAAGCGTCTTCGCACCGTCCGTTGCATCGCGTTCTTGTCGTGTGAACGATGGCGTCCGCCTGCTGCCGGGCAATCTCCTCGCGGATCGCCTTGGTCACTTCCTCGCCTTGCTGTTTCATACAGCTTCCGCCGTTGCAGATAAACACATGGTGGCGTGTACCGGACAAATTCCATGTCGTCATCTTCCCGCCTCCTCCTTTTCATAAAAAGAAAAGGAGCATTCCAACCCTGTCGGTTAGAAATACTCCTTGTCAGACCCGTATCTGCATGCGCGAAATGCTCTGTCTGTAGACAGCAGCTCCGTGCATCGGCATATCCGTTCTTCGTATCCTAACACCTCCCTATGCTCCGTAGGGTCCAGCGTGCTATCGGATCAGGCAGGTATCCTGGCTTAGGGCATCCCGCTCGGCGCCTTCCCGAAGACGTGTCTTCAGTGGCATGCTGCCGAGCGATAGCTTGAATCAAGCGCCCTTCACAGTGGCGGGACCGCGACGGTTTTGCACTCGTCTTCCCTTTTAAGCTTCGGACAAGGTCCGAAGCACCCGATTCCCCGTATTCGGTTGTGATGAACCTAACGATACCCGAGGGGAGGATACGTTGTCAATATGTTCCTGCCTTATACTTGCCTTGTCCTACCGCGTTTCCCGGTGCAGGGTAACCTTCTTGAGCCGGGGGCAGTATTTGCGGAGCTCGAGCCGTCCCGGATGAGTTTTCTTGTTCTTCGTTGTCGTGTAGTTCCGATCGCCGCATTCGGTGCAGGCTAAAGTAACGATGACGCGCATAAGGGACACCTCCTTTCCATCTATAGGGTTTATTGCAGCAATGCCGCTTCCAATTGCTCTGTCGAGACGTTCGGCAGCCTGTCGGGCAGCAGCCGCCAATCCCCGGCCATCTCTTCATCCGTGAGCAGGCACGCGTCCAGCTCCGCTACGATCCGTTGCTTATCCGGCGCGATCCCGATCAAGACCAGCTTCGTCGTCCGGTCCCCGAAGACGGGGTCCCAATGCTGCGCCAGCTCCGGCTCCTCGGCCAGCACGGCCTGACGCTCCGCTTCCGGGAGCGCGGCCACCCAGTAGCCGGCCGGGCCGAATTGAATCGAAGGGCCGGCCTGGCTCAAGCTTTGCGCAAGCGCATTGCGGCTCGCCAGCCACACCGTCCCCTTCGCGCGGACGATCTCCTCCGGCCAATCGGACATCCACGTCGTAAGCCGTTCGGGATGGAACGGACGGCGGCGCTCATAGACGAACGAGGAGATGCCGTACTCTTCCGTCTCCGGCGTATGATGATCGTTCATCAGCTCCTGCATCCAGCCTGCCGAGGCGCTCGCGGCTTCGAAGTCGAACAGGCCGGTGTTCAGAATCTCTTCCGGGTTCACCCGCCCCCGTTCGGCGCGCAGCAGCTTCGCCCGCGGCTGAAGCTTTCTCAGCACGCCTTCCAGCTCGTTCAGCTCGTCCTCTTCGACCAGATCGCACTTGTTCAAGACAAGCACGTCGCAGAACTCGATCTGGCTGATGAGCAGATCGACCACATCGCGCGTATCGTCCGCACCTACGGCCTGCTGCCGCTCAAGCAGCGATTCGCCGGAGGAATAGTCGTGCCAGAAGCGGTAAGCGTCCACCACCGTAACCATGCAGTCCAACCGGCACCATCGGGACAGATCAATGCCGTGCTCTTCGTCGATATACGTGAACGTCTGCGCCACCGGCACCGGCTCGCCCACCCCGGTCGATTCGATCAGGATGTAATCGAACCGGCCGTCGAGCGCCAGCCGTTCCACCTCGCGCAGCAGGTCTTCCCGCAGCGTACAGCAGATGCAGCCGTTTGACATTTCGACCAGCTTTTCCTCCGTACGGGACAGCCCGCCCCCCTCTTGAATCAGCGCCGCATCGACGTTCACTTCGCTGAGATCGTTGACGATGACCGCCACCTTCAAGCCATGACGGTGGTTCAGCACATAATTTAAAATGGTCGTCTTCCCGGCGCCCAAATAACCGCTCAGCACCGTTACCGGTATTTTCGTTCGATCGTTTTCCATAGTCAGCAGACCTTCCTTAAACGTAATTATTACTAATAAAAATCATTGTACTGAGGCGCCCGCCGTTTGTCAACGAGCAAATTTCAGTCCGCAGCGCAGTAACCTATGCTTGAAACGATTGACGTTAACGCTGGTATTGCAGAAATTGCCGCTCTATGTAAATAGAAAGGGGAAAGGTCATCCATAGACCCTTCCCCTTACCGCCATTTTCCGCCGAACGCATATATAGTTATTTTCTGGTTCTCGTCTATTCGTGTAACTGTTATTGTTTTCTTCGGTCATTCTGCTTGGATCTTCCTGCGCGTCGGGACACGTTGCTTTGATAGCATAACGGCGGCGCCATTGCGCGCCCTCTCCACTGTCCCTCGCTTCTCGGCTCAAAGCACGCCAGGCTTTCCATATGCATCGTCCTTGCATCGGATGCGGCGGGCCGCGTAACGGCTCAGCATATCTATAAACTCGTACGAATCGTTTAGAAACTCCGTGCGCGCGAACTCCAGCCCGCACCTTGCGGCCTGTTCCCAACAGTCAATGCCTGCGTCGTACAGCACCTCCACATTCTCGGTCAGCGACATCAGCTCGCATAGGACGACGGCTTTGCGTCCGGCCGCGGCTTCCGCCTCGATGACCTGCCGTACGTCCGGTCCCAGCCAAACCTGGGGCGCCGGCCCTCCGCTGCGGTACGCCAGCCTCCACGGATAGCCCCCCGCCGCCCTGGCGACGCTTGCCGCCAAAGCTTCAAACTCCGTACAGAACCGCTCGTTGGCCTGCGGCAGCCCCGGCTGGCTGTGCGCGGTGAAAAGTACGATGAAATCGCCCCGGCCGGCCGCAGACAGCCAATTTGCCGCCGAGCGAAGACGGCGTCCCAAGAGGTCGATGAATCGCGGTTCGGCCCGCCAGCCTTCGATATCAAGAACAGGAAGGTCGACACCGTGCCGCCGGAGGGCGTCCCGTACCTGCTTGCGGTACGTTCCCGTGCCGGACCGCGTATACAGCGGCGTGGTCGGAAGCGTCGCCACGCGGCGCACGCCGTCCCGGATCATTTGCTCCACCGTATCGGGGACAAAAGGCGGCGTATGCTTGCAGCCGACATATACTTTGACTTCGTCCAAAAGCAGCGCCCCGATCCTCCGCTCCAGCGCTTCCGCTTGTCTTAGCGTGACGGAGGCAAGCGGATCGCAGGTGCCAAGCTGCCGGTAGCGCCAAACCGCATCCTGCAGCCGGGCTTCGCCCGGAGGCTGTCCGTGAAAAATATGCGTATAAAACGGCTCGATCTCGTCGACGGACCGGACCAGACCGTACACCGGCAACAGTATCCCGATCATGCGCCGGCCTCCTTTTTCACGCTGGAACCCGGCTCCAGAAAATCCGCGATCTCCGCGATGGAATCAACGACGGCCGGATTGGCGTTCACCAGCTGCCTGGCCGCCATGACCCGTACCCGGCCTTCTTTCACCGCCTTCAGAGCACCCCAGCCCGGACTTCCGGTCAGCTCCCGGAACGCGAGTTCCTTTTTCCCTTCCCAGTCGGAGAGCAGGATGCAGTCCGGGTCCGCCTGAATAATCTGCTCGATCGTCGCTTTCGTCGTGCGGGGCAGCCCCATCGCTTCGGCAGCGGGCACGCCGCCTGCCAGCCGCACCAGATCGCTGGATATATTGTCCGGTCCCATCATATACGGGCCCGTATTGGGACCTACCGGCGAAAGCACGAGCACCGTCGGTTTGGAGGCCGCTTTACGCTCCTCGACTTTGATCCGCGCCGCCTCCAGCTTGCCCTTCATCCGGTCCGTCACAGCCTTGGCCTTCTCCTCTTCTCCGAGAGCCTGCCCGAGCAGCTCCAATTGATCCATGATTTGCCGAACCGTGCCCCATTCCTTGAAGGTCAGCACGGGAATGCCCGCCTGCTTCAGGATCGGATCGGCATCCTTCTCCCCGTCATGGATGGTCGTCATCAGCACCAAATCGGGCTTGTAGGACAGCACCTGCTCCGGATCGAGCTTCGTCGCGCCCGTTATTTTGGCGCCGATCAGCTTGCCTTGTGCGGCATGAACGGACAGCTGCTCGTTGTCCAAGCTGCGGGGGGCAACGACGAAGCGGGAAGGCTCCGCCAGCTCGAGCGCCATCTCGGCCGTATCCAGAGACAGCGCGGCGATACGTTCGGGCTTCGCCGGAACGACCACCTCGTGCTTGCCGCTTGTCACCAACGTTCTCGGATAAGCTCCGGCCGGAGCCTTCCCCTCTTGCCCGTCGACCGGCGCCGCCTGGGAACCGCATGCCGTCGCGAGCAGCAGCAGTGCGATCGTCCCCATGACGCGCCAAGGCTTAAAACGGGTTTTTCCACTTTTCATTTGATTCCGATCCAACATGGTACTCTCACCTTTTCCATTTTTTCTATATAGTCAATAAGCCGCCTGCATCCGGACTTCGTCCAAAGCGGTCACCGCGGGCTTGCCGGTCCGTTCGTCCCGGCGGATCAAGGCTTCCACCCCGTAAGCCTGCCGGAGCCGTTCGGATGTGACGACGCACTCCGACGCCCCGGCAGCCAGCACATGTCCGTGCCGAAGCAGAATCAGCTCGTCGCAGAACCGCGCCGCCAAATTCAAATCGTGCAAAGCGGCAATGACCAGCAGCCCGGCATTCGTTCTGTCCTGCAGCAGCTTCATGACGCGCAGCTGATGCCGGATATCCAGCGCCGAAATCGGTTCGTCCAACAGCAAAATCCGCGGCTGCTGGGCAAGCGCCTTGGCGATGAACACCATCTGCCGCTGTCCGCCGGATAACTCCGTCACCCTCCGGTCCGCGAACGGGACAATCCCGGTTGTCCGCATCGCTTCCCGCACCGCTTCGCGGTCCTGCGCGGAGGCGGAAGCAAACCGCCCCCGATGAGCGTAACGCCCCAGCATCACGATCTCTTCCGCCGTAAAGTCAAGCTCCGCGCTCAAATCCTGCGGCACATACGCGATATGGCGCGCGACCGCTTTGGGCTTCATCCGGTACAAGCAGGCCCCGTCCAAAAGCACTTCTCCGGCGGCAGGCCGGCGCAAGCCGCCCAAGGCGCGAAGCAGCGTCGATTTGCCGCTGCCGTTCGGACCGATCAAGCCGATGAAGCGTCCGGGCCTCATCTCCAAATTGATATCATGCAGGATTGTCTTCGAACCGGCTCGCTGCCGCAGCTGCCTCACCGTTATGACCGCGCTCATGCCGCCGCCCCCTTTCCGGATTTCAATACCATGCCCAAAAACATCGGCGCCCCGATCAAAGCGCAGACGACGCCGACCTGCAGCGTCACCGGCTGGAGAACCATCCGGGAGATCAGATCCGCAATCACTAAAAATACCGCTCCTCCAAGCGCGCTGGCCGGCAGCAGCACCCGATGATCCGGTCCGGTCCATAAGCGGATCATATGCGGAACGACCAAGCCGACGAACCCGATAATCCCGCTCACCGCGACGGCCGAGCCGGTCATCAGCGAAGCGAGGCCCAGAATCAGATAGCGCACGGCGCGCACCTTCATGCCGCTGCTTTGGGCATGCTCGTCGCCAAGGAGCAGCAAGTTCAAATCCCGCGCGAAGGCGCACAGCAATACGCAAGAGATAAGGATCGGCACGGCAATCAGCTGCACGTGTCCCCAAGTCCGGGCTTCCAGCCCGCCTTGCAGCCAGAAAATGATGCTCCGCAGCTCCTGTTCGTTCCGCGAGCTGGCGACCAGGATGTTGATAACGGCGGACAGCAAAGCGTTCAGGCCGATCCCTAACAGCAGAAGCGTCGTTACCGTAGAATGGGTGCTCCACCGCCAAACCGCAAGAATAACGCAGACGGCAAGCAGCGCTCCGGTAAAAGCGGCGGCCGGCAGCAGCCATACGCCCAAATGCGTCAATCCGAAATATAAAGCGCACACGGCCCCCGCAGCGGCCCCGCTGGATACGCCGACATAACCCGGCTCAACGAGCGGGTTGCGGAACAGTCCTTGCATCGAAGCGCCCGAGATGCCGAGCGCCGCTCCTACAAGCGCACCGACCAGCACGCGCGGCAGCCGTACCTGCTCGACCACCAGCCGCTCCCGCTCTCCCGCCATGCTATCCACCGGCACAGCTATTTTTTCCAGCAGCAGCGCAAACGTTTGTTGAAACGGAACGGACACGGGCCCGAAGCCGGCAGCCAGTACGATACTGGCAACAAGAAGCGCAGAAAGCAGTCCAAAAACAAAGAGCGGGGAGGAAAACAAATGATGCCGAGACTTAACCAAGAAGACTCCTCCTTATGACTTCGTTGTACGCCCGCTGTCCAATGCGTTCGGCGGCGGACGGCAAAAGAAGCATTTGTCTATGTACAAATGTTTTTACCTAATGCAAAATTTATTCTATAAGGAAATTTTCTTACCGTCAATAAAATTTGTTATTTCAGGGAAACATTCAAGAGAGCACGATGGCTTTCATTTTGTTTTTCCAACATGGAGGAGGTCCTTCGCTACATGTCCGCTGTTCTCGGCTTTACGTTTCTTTTTGTCGGTCTGGTGATCGTCAATGCCGTCTATTCTTATCAAAGCAAACACATCGATCCCGCCTTCAGAGCGACATTTCTTTTTCAAATGAAGATGCTGCCTTTGTTTCTTCCGGCGAATCTGCTGATCGGGTACGGCGTCCGCCGGGTACAGCATAGCTTCGGTCAGTTGACAACGGCTCTCGTCTCGGCCAAAATCGTCGAGCTTTTCGTTTGTCTGCTTATGGGCTACATGTTCATGCAAGAGATGCCTACATGGAAAACGTGGGTCGGACTTCTCATTATCGTCGGCGGGTTTATACTGATGAAATGGAAGTAAACGGCGCTGGGGTTGGAAGACTTTGTGGGGTGAAATCTATCGATCCTCGTGATAGACTGTAAGGGCCCTTGAGAGACCGGCCGGGCTGAGACGCTCGGCTTATCCGGTTTTGTCGAGAGGACAACTACAATCAAGGCCGAAGCTTCATTGGAAGCGCGGGGGAACCCATCTTTTGGGGTGAAGCCATTCGTCTTATGGCCGGGTGATTGCTCTTTGACCCGAACCCGTCAGCTAACCTCGCAGGCCGCAAAAGGAGAGGATCTTTTTTGAATCGCATGAAAAAAGCCGCTTTGGCGAGTGTTTTGGCCCTGACTTCGGTGTTCGGAGCCGGTATGGCATCTGCTTCGGCCGCACCATGCATCGTTACCGATAACGATACGCTGTCCACCATTTCTCAAAAATACGGCCTCGATCTCGCATCGCTGCTTCGTTCGAATCCGCAGCTGTCCAATCCGAATGTCATTTGGGAAGGCATGATCATTAACATCCCGGGATACGGCAACGGATCGCAGCAGCCGACGACTCCGGTGAAACCGCAGCCTGCTCCTGTGAAGCCGCAGCCAACGGTGCCGGCGAAACCTGCTCCTGCGAAACCGCAGCCAACGGTGCCGGCGAAACCTGCTCCTGCGAAGCCGCAGCCGACAACACCTGCAAAACCGGATAATCAATCCGCTTTCGCCAGCCAAGTCGTCAGCCTTGTGAATCAGGAGCGTGCAAAAGCCGGTCTGAAGCCGCTTGCTTCCGACAGCGCCTTGACTGCAATGGCGTTGGACAAAGCGAAGGATATGTACAATAACGGCTACTTCGATCATACGTCCCCGACATACGGGTCTCCATTTGATATGATGAGATCTTACGGCATCCGTTATTCGTATGCAGGCGAAAATATTGCAAAAGGCCAGCGTTCCCCGCAAGAGGTGATGAATGCGTGGATGAACAGCGACGGCCACCGCAAAAACATTCTCAGCCCGAACTTTACAAAAATCGGCGTTGCCTACTACAACGGCGTATGGGTTCAGGCGTTTATCGCGAACTAATAGCATAAGGTTACAGGCAGCGGATCGGTCCTCTTTGTCAATTTGTCAAGGGGGACCGATTTTACTTTTTTCGAAAATTAGGCATTTCTAAAATTTTTTTTAGAAAATTCCGTATGAAACGATACAGACATATTCAATTGTTTACTGGTATCATGAGCATTGGTAGGCAATGAATTCGAATCTGTATTTGGGCACTTGGATTCGAGGGAGCTAGTAGTGCAACCGGACCATCTTTCTTAGCCGTCGCTAGGAAGGATGGTTTTTGTTTTATAATCATTTTTTCTAAACTAGGGGGTATCCTAAATGAAACAACCGATAGATTGCCAACTTCTCATCGAACAATTAGCGATCCCGCTGGATAAATTCGAAGCGTGGAAAAAAGAACAGCTTACACATATGAACATCCAAGACCATGACATAACGATGAACGAGAGCCGGCAGGCCGACCATCCCGATGCTTCTCTGCGTCCCCCTACCGACGAAATTTGATTACGGGCCGATCAATCCTCGGAGAACCCGAAAACAGACCCTTCTGCCCCTTCATAAGCAGCGTTCCCCTCACTAACCAGGATAGCCGTTTCCCAAGGACGGGGGCATCCCGGTTCTCCTTTTTCCCGCCTTCTTCGTTCCGGGAGGATTGTCCCATCTTGAGGCGTCCCCCGGCGAATCGGACCCGCTTGGCAGCGTGCCTAAATCCGTTACTTATTCCTGCAGCATACATTTTTCCAGATTCATTTTTTCGAGCATGTCACAAAAAACTCTCCGTTCCCGTCTTGGATGATGAATCAAAAATACAAGGAAGGCATACTTGGAATGCCAATCAACGGGAGGCAAAATGCATGAAAATATTGGTCGCCGGAGCAACCGGTGTCATCGGGCGTGCGCTGCTGCCTATGCTGGTACGGGAAGGTCATGAAGTAATTGGCATGACGCGCAGCGACGCCTCGAAAAGCCTCATTTCGGAAGTAGGTGCAGCCCCTCTGGTCGCGGATGCCTTAGACCGGGAATCCATAATGGCCGCACTTCGGGAAGCGCGTCCGGATGTCGTCATCCATCAGCTCACTTCCTTAAGCAATTACAATGTGGAGGACAACGCCCGAATCCGTACGATCGGCACCCGCAATCTGGTCGACGCCTCGCAGGCGGTCGGGGTGAGACGCATGGTCGCTCAAAGCATATCGTGGTGCTACGTACCGGGAAACGATCCTGCCGCGGAAGAAATTCCTTTGGATCTGGAAGCGCCGCAGCCGCGCAAAACGACCGTTGACGGAGTGGCGGCTCTAGAGCTGGCGGCTGCCGAAATGCCGGAATACGTCATCCTTCGCTGCGGTCTGCTCTACGGTCCCGGAACTTGGTACGATCGCAACGGGCTGATGGCCGGGAAAGTACGGCGCAAGGAGCTCAAGGCGACGGAAGGAGTCACTTCCTTTCTCCATGTGGAAGATGCGGCGAGGGCAGCAGTTGCTGCGTTAGCGTGGCCGAACGGGCCGGTGAACGTCGTGGACGACGAACCGGCGCCGGGAACCGAATGGCTGCCGCTCTATGCCGAAGCCATCGGCGCGCCCGAGCCGGATATCCGGGAAGGCAGCGGCCGCGGCGAGCGCGGAGCGGCCAATGCCAAAGCGCGAAAAGTCTACGGCTGGAAGCCGCTTTATCCGACCTGGCGCGAAGGCTTCCCGGCAAGCTTGCAATCGTAAACGAAAAAGCCGCCCTTTTCCCGGGGCGGCTTTTGTAGTGAGCTCGTATTACACCATAATTTTGCAAATATCGTTCGTAAATTCGACCGGGTCTTGAATCGGCAGTCCTTCGATCAACAGCGCCTGGTTGTACAAGAGCGCCGTATACAGATTCAGCTTCTCTTTATCCTGCTCGTAAGCCGTTTTCAGCGATTGGAACACTTCGTGATGGATATTGATTTCCAGCACCTTGTCCGCCTTCACATTTGGGTTATTCGGCATGGCGTTCAATATTTTCTCCATCTCGATCGTCATGTCGCCCTCCGTCGACAGGCATACCGGGTGAGACTTCAACCGCTTGGACGCCTTGACGCTGGTGACTTTGCCTTCCAGCAGGCCCTTCATGTAGTCGAACAGCTCTTTGTGATCGTTTTTGTCGGCATCGTCGTTGTCCTTGTTGTCTTCCGCTTCAATTCCCAGATCGCCGCTGGAGACCGACTTGAATTCCTTGTCCTTGTATTTCATCAGCATCTTGACGGCGAACTCGTCGATATCGTCCGTGAAATACAGGATTTCGTAGCCCTTCTCGGCGACAAGCTCGGTTTGCGGAAGCTTCTCGATCCGTTCGTTCGACGGTCCGGAGGCATAGTAAATATACTTCTGGTCCTCCGGCATTCTTGATACGTACTCCTCCAGCGTGACCGTCTTTTTCTCCTTGGAGGAATAGAACAGGATCAGATCCTGCAGCACCTCTTTATGGCTGCCGTAATCGCTGTAAACCCCGAATTTCAGCTGTCTGCCGAACGATTTGTAGAACCGCTCGTATTTCTCTCTTTCATCCTTAAGCAGGCTCAGCAGCTGGCTTTTGATTTTGCTTTCGATATTTTTGGCGATCAGCTTCAATTGGCGGTCGTGCTGCAGCATTTCTCTGGAAATGTTGAGCGACAGGCTTTCCGAATCGACCATCCCTTTGACGAAGCTGAAATAGTCCGGGAGCAGATCGGAGCATTTGTTCATGATCAGCACGCCGTTGGAATACAGCTCCAGCCCCTTCTCGTATTCCTTGGTATAATAATCGAAAGGAATATTTTCCGGGATAAACAGGATCGCCTGATAAACCACGGCCCCGTCGGCACTGATATGGATATGCTTGATCGGCTTGTCGAAGCCGTAATGCTTCTCCGCATAGAACTTCTCGTAATCCTCGTCCGTCAGCTCGTTTTTGTTCTTTCTCCAGATCGGGACCATGCTGTTGATGCGCTGCTCTTCCGTGTAATCCTCAAACTCGTTGTCGCTGCCTTCCTTCAATCGTTTGGAGGTAACGTCCATCTTAATGGGATAACGGATGAAGTCGGAGTATTTCTTAATGATCGCTTTCAGACGGTATACTTCCAGAAACTCGTCGTAGCTCTCGTCCTCGGTGTTTTCCTTGATCTTCAGAATAATTTCCGTGCCGACCGTTTCTTTGTCGCAAGGCTCGACCGTATAGCCGTCCGCACCCGCCGATTCCCATTTGTAAGCGCTGTCGCTGCCCAACGCCTTGCTGATCACCGTTACGACGTCGGCGACCATAAAGGCCGAATAAAAGCCGACGCCGAATTGGCCGATGATATCGTGGCCGTCCTTTAATTCGTTCTCCTTTTTGAAAGCCAGGGAGCCGCTCTTGGCGATGACGCCGAGATTCGTTTCCAGCTCTTCCTTGATCATTCCGATCCCGGTATCGAGGATGGTCAACGTTCTCCTGTTTTTATCCGGAATCACTTTAATATAGTAGCTGTCTTTGTCAAAAACCAGCTTATCGTCGGTTAACGCTTTGTAGTAAATCTTGTCGATCGCATCGCTGGCATTCGATATCAATTCTCGAAGGAAAATTTCTTTTTGCGTATAAATCGAATTGATCATCATTTCCAATAATCGCTTGGATTCGGCTTGAAACTGTTTTTTTTCCACTCAAAATCTCTCCTTTTGGCAATAAAAGGTGGCAATGGCTGTAAACGATCTCGTTGTTAGCACTCTCGATCTTTGAGTGCCATTCTTTATTTTTTATAACATTCCTCCTTTTTAATGTCAACCGCCCAAACTATAAAGGTTAGACGGACAACCTGTCCGGCCCATAATAATGAAGCTGAAATGCATGTGCGCTGCACAATGCCGTCCCAAAAGAAAAACGCTTGGAAGCCCAAGCGTCAAGCGTTTTTATTCCTTTTTGACACCCGTTACCTGCCCGTTTGTCATGGCAACCAGCTCATCGGGCGTCAGCTTGAATACGGCTTTCGGATGTCCCGCCGCCGCCCATAAGGTTCGGTATTGAAACAGATCTTCGTCGATCAGTGTCAGGATCGGCTCCGGATGTCCGATCGGCGCAACGCCTCCGATGACAAAGCCCGTATGCTCCCGCACGAAATCCGCATCGGCCTTGACAAGCTTATCTTCCACGCGTCCGGAGATCAGCTTCTCATCCACGCGGTTCACGCCGCTGGCGACGACCAGAAGCGGCTTATTCGACTGCTTCAGCCGGAAAATGATCGATTTTGCGATTTGCGCCACTTCACAGCCTATGGCGTCCGCCGCCTCCTGGGCGGTTCGCGCGCTGTCCGGCAATTCTACAACCCGGTCCGGATATCCGAGATCCGACAATTTGTGCTGTACCCGCTGCGCGCTTTCCTTTAAGTGACTGCTCAAAGCGTTTCCCTCCGTTGATCCGGCCTGTTTTTCAGTCTTTGGCAAGGTCCAGCAGAATGCCGTTAATCCCGTTCAGGAAAGCATTGGCGCTGGCCTTGATAATGTCCGTATCCATCGCCCGTCCGGAGTAGATTTTGCCTTGATGCTCTATCCGGATGTTGACCCGGCCGACGGCCTCCTTGCCTCGGGACAAGCTGTTGATTTTATAATCCTTCAGCTCGATTTCCAGACCGACCAAGGTTTTAATGACGCTGTATAAAGCGTCGATCGGACCGTCGCCCACGGCGCTGCCTTTCATCGACTCCGTGCCCTTATTCAATTTGACAGTGGCCGTCGGGTACAGATCGTTGCTAACCACCTGGAAGGACTCCAGCTCGTATAGTTGCTTGCTGCTCTGCTCCACGGTACGGTGATTCGTTACAAGATAAAATACATCGTGATCGTACACTTCTTTCTTCGCGTCGGCCAAGGTGAGGAACTTCGTAAACAGCTGCTCGAAATCGTCGGCATCGCTCGTATCGAAGCCCATTTTCTCGACGGCGTTCTTGAAGGCGTGCCGTCCGGAACGGGCGGTCAGAATCAGCTCCATGCTGTCCGCACCGACCTCTTCGGGCGACATGATTTCGTATACGCGCTTGTCCTTCAGCAAGCCGTCCTGATGGATGCCGGAGGAATGCGCGAAGGCGTTGTCACCCGTAATCGCTTTGTTTACCTGCACATCCAGCCCCGTTAAATGGCTGACCAGTCTGGAGGTTCTGTGCAGCTCCGTCGTGTTGATATTGGTGTAGGCGTTGAAATAGTTCTCCCTGACCTTAAGCCCCATCACGACTTCCTCCAGCGAAGCGTTGCCTGCCCGCTCGCCCAGCCCGTTAATGGTGCACTCGACCTTCTCCGCCCCGTTCCTGATCGCGCTCAGCGTGTTGGCCGTCGCCAGTCCAAGGTCATTGTGGCAGTGGACGCTGAGAATCACGCGGTCGTCCAAATTTTTGAGCCGGTCGTTGATTTTGCGGATCAGCTCGCCGAATTCCTCCGGAACGGCATAGCCTACCGTATCGGGCACGTTAATCATGGTCGCTCCCGCTTTAACGACGGCTTCGATCGTTTCCCACAAGTATTCGAAATCCGATCTCGAAGCGTCTTCCGTGGAGTACTGCACTTGCGGAAGCAGCGTCTTGGCATACTTGACCGCGTCAATCCCCATTTGCAGGACGGCCTCCTTCGAACGGTTGAACTTCTTCTCCACATGGATGTTCGAGGTGCCGAGCACAATATGAATGAGCGGGTTCTGCGCCAGCTTGATGCTTTCATAGACCGCGTCGATATCGCTTTTGACCGCCCGGGCCAACGCGGTAATCGAGACGCTGTCGCCTACGCTGCGCGCAATTTCCTGGACCGCTTGAAAATCCCCCGCGGACGAGGCGGGGAACCCCGCTTCGATAATATCTACATTCAGCCGCTTTAACTGCTGGGCGATCTCTATTTTTTGATGAAGATTCAGCTTCGCGCCCGGAACTTGCTCCCCGTCGCGCAGCGTGGTATCGAACACCATAATTTTACGTTTCATCCTCTATTCCTCCCGAATAAGCATTTTTTCGATATCTATATCATAAAGCGGGGTTGATTAAACCCGGACTTTAATCAACAAAAAAACCCCGTCTCTACGTATAGAGACGAGGTTGAACCCGCGGTACCACTCTAATTCATTTCCTGAAGAAATGAGCTCATTCGATGGCCATCACCATCTATCCCTGTAACGGTGGAACTCCGGCTTACCCTACATGTCAGGCAGCTGTTCATAGACGAGTTCGAAATGAACGACGTTACCGTTTCGCACCGACCAACGGCTCTCTGAAAAGTCATTGCACCTCTACTATTTCTAATCCTCACATTTGCATATGGAATTATTGGTCATTATAGGGTATTCCGTTTGATTTGTCAAACCTGTTCGGAAGATCCGGTTCCGTACCGAAAAAGCGCCCCACTGCCGTTTCGTGACGACGTAATCGTCCGGGCGGACGCCCGCCTCCGGGACGAATCCGGCCCAACCGTCAGAAGGCTGAACGGCCGGAGCCGGCTGATCTGCCGCTGGCTTCAACCGGCCCGCGCGTCATTGAGATTCCCTCCGTTTAACGGATTTGCGATGATATCGGAACATTATTTTCAGCAAAGGCGGTACCGCGAAAAAGATAAAAAAGGTGCGGAACAGCTGGTAGCCGGCGACCATGGACAAATCCGCGCCGATCTCATGAGCGATGATGCCCATTTGATCCATGCCGCCGGGTGCGAGGCTTAACAGCCCGGTGGCGCCGGAGATCGGCCGGAGCTTGGCCAGCAGCACGCTCAGGCCCCAAGCCCCCAGCAGCAGCAGCAATCCGCTGCCTGCCGCCAGCGAGATCGTCCGCAGCTTGTGCGTCAGCCGGCCCGGCTTCAGCATCAGCCCGACGTGAACGCCTATCAACAGCTGCGCTGCGTACAGGATAAAGGACGGGAGCGCCGGTCCGGGGAAGCCGGTCAGCTGCAAAACCGCCGTTCCGATCGCCGGTCCCAGCAAGAACGCGGTCGGAAATTTGATCTTGTTCCCCAAGACGGCGCATCCGACGCTAACCAGCGCATAAACAAGCATGTTCGGAAGCAGCCCGCTCCAATCCGCCGAAACGGCGGACAGCGGACCGCCGGCCGGCGCCCCCTCGTGCATCGGCCCAAAGAGCGGACTCGTTACCAGCAGGGGCACGGACGTAATAATCAGAATCAGCCGAATGACCTGCGTGACGGTGACGACCGTGAGGTTGACGCCGTCCGTTTCCTCCGCCAGGACGAGAACCTGCGTCAGCCCTCCGGGAATGCTCCCCAGCAGCGAGGTTTTGTAATCGATCTCCGCCAGCCTGGAAACGGGATAGGCGATACACGCGCACCAAAGCAGCAGCAGCAGCGTCATGAGCAGCATCATCGGCAGTTGGTACGCCATCTCCTTCAGCGCCGACGCCGTCATGGCCAGTCCGATCGCGTACCCGACGACGATCATGCCCGCGTTTCTGAGCTGCCCCGGCCACGCGAAACGTCCCTCGAACGTATTCGATCCGAGCAAAACGGCGAACATCGGACCGAGCAGCCAAGGGATCGGCAGATGCAGAAGCTTGAACGCGATACCGCCGATGATGGCCGCAACCAGAGCGCGTGCGATCCCGGAGAAGCGGGTCCGGATCACTCGTTCGTCCATCCTCTCTCCCTCCCTGTCTTGCGCAATTTGCCCCATCTGTGCGAGGCCTGAACAGCCTCCTCCGGCTGCAGCTTTTATGTGCTCAATTTAGCACATTTTAGCGTAAAAACAACCCCTCGCGCTTGCGCCAAGCCGTCCGGGCCAAACGCAAGCAAGCATCGGGGTTCTCTTTTTTGCGCCGCATCCGTTCCAGGTTTACCTCTGCCAGCCCGTCGGCTTTTTCGCCAGGCGTATCGATCGTGCATTGACCAGCAGAATGCTGCCGACGATGAGAACGAGTCCCGCCACCAAATTGAGCGATATCCGCTCGCCCAAAAAGAGGACGCTGCACGTAATCGCAATCAGCGGGATAAGGAAGGTGAACGCCCCGACTCTGCCGGCTTCGCCGGAGCCGACAAGTTTAAAGTAAACGAGCCAGCCAAGCGCAATCACGAAAACCGATATAAACAGCAGGCTCGAAACGAACGAAGCGTTCCAGACGATATCCGTCCATTTTTCCAGAACAAAGCCCGAGCTCAGCAGCAAAATGCCGCCGATCATCAGTTGAAGCGCCACGTACCAGACCGCATCGACCCGCGCCGACATCTTCTTCGTATACAGCGTGCCCAAAGCCCAGCTCACCGCACAGCCGAGAGCGAGCACGATTCCGGTAACGGACAGATGCCCGGCCAGACTGCTGGCGCTGATCTCAAAGACGCCAAGAAAACCGAGCGCCAGCCCGATCCATTTCAGGCCGAACATTTCTTCCCCCAGCCACAGCCACGACAAAACCCCCAGCAGCACGGGCTGCAGGAACACGATCGCCGAGAAGAGTCCGGCCGGCAAATAGTTCAGCCCGATCGTCTGCAGGCCGTAAAAGAGAACGATGTTCAGCACGGACGAAATTACATAAACAGGCCACGTCCGCTTCCAATTGAGCTTTTTGTAGCCGGGCAAAGCGACCAGGATGAGAATCAATCCCCCGATGCACGTCCTCAAGCCTGCAAATAATAAGGGCGGCGAAAAGGTAAGCGTATATTTGGACAACGGCCAGTTGATTCCCCAAACGAGAACGAGAAAAGCAAGATATAAAGCCGTCCGCGAGCGTGAGAGCTGCAACACGATGAACACTCCTTGTTGTTAATGTTTTCTCATGATACAATAACTAACTAAATAAATAAAATGAATGTTTATTATAAGGAGCATATCCTAAGTGTTATGACACATTCGCAGATTCAACTGTTCGTCAAAATTGCCGAAACCGGCAGCTTTACCAAAGCCGGCCATCAATTGAATATGACACAGCCCGCCGTTAGCCGCGCCGTCTCCACGCTGGAAGCCGAGCTCGGAGTGACCCTCCTGATCCGCGACCGAAGGAACGGGATTATGCTGACGGACATCGGCGAACGCCTCCTGATTGTTTTCCGGGATATTTTGCAAGGCTTTGAGAAGGTGGAACAGGAAGTGATGGCCGAAAAAGGCTTCGAGGTCGGGACGATCCGGATCGGCTCCTTCCCTTCGGCTTCCGCTTATTTCCTGCCCAAAATTTTCAGAGTCATCGGGGAAAAGTATCCGCGGATTCAATTCGATCTTTACGAAGGCACCATCGACGACCTCAGGGAACGGCTCGTCTCCAGAATGATCGATGTCGCTTTCCTCATCCCGCCGCACGACGAATTTGAAATTACGCCCTTGCTGAAAGAAGAGATGTTTCTGTTCATCCGCGACGATCATCCGCTGGCGGGCCGCCCGGTCATCCATTTGCACGAATTGAGCGACGAGCCGATGATCATATGCAACGGAGGCTACGAAATCCCGATCTACGAACGGTTCCGGGAAGCGGGGGCCCGTCCCCAAGTAAAATATATCGTCCACAACGTGAACACCTCGTTGAATATGATCCAAGAGGGGCTTGGCGTGGCGATCATGTCGAACATCTCGACTTCTTTGTCAGCCTTGCCTCCCAACGTCCGAATGCGCGCTTTAACGCCTCACCCTTACCGGGAAATTAACCTGGCGGTACCCTCCCTGCAAGAAGCCTCCATCGCGGTAAAGCTGTTTATCCAGACCGCACGGGACTTGTTTGCGAAACCTTAAAAGCGGCTCCGGCCACGTGAAAAGAACCGCGAATCCCTATGAACGGGTTGCGGTTCTTTGATCAGACTTGCCCTTGTTACTCCGGCAGGTTCCCGGACCTCGTTCCTGCTTCATACGAAGGCCGCACATGGTCGTACATCAGATGCAGAATCATGCCGGTTGCCGCATGGTCCAGATTATGGCAGTGGTCCATCCACATCCCCGGATTATCGGCGATAAAGGCCACTTCGTACATTTCGCCCGGCAGCACGTTTAAGGTGTCGGTCATCCATGGCGTCTTTACGGCTTTGCCGTTTTTCTTCAGCACCGTCATATGATGCCCGTGAAGATGCATCGGGTGCTCGGTCAGGCTTCGGTTCACAAAGGTTGTTTTTACGTTCTCGCCTTCTTTCACGACAAACGTAGGGGTGTTCGGGTGAACCTTCCCGTTAATGGTCCAAAGAAAATGAAACTGCCCGTTGTAAAATCCCATCTTGTTCCCAAGAATCATCGTGAATTCTCTATCGAACTTCACAGCGGAGGTCGTCTCGTTCACGACAGCCTTCCCGTATTGAGACGGATCGAACCACGCAAACTCGGCTTCGAAGCTCGGGCTCTCCGGCCGAGGCCGCGTATCCGTATCGAATAACAGACTCGGCTTCCCGTCGTTCTTGCCTTCGCCAAGCTTAAACAGGACAGGATGGTCCGGCATCGTAAAGGCGATATCGTATCTTCCTCCAGAGGCAAGCCGGAATGCGGTGTAATCCGGCAGCCGGTCCGGCTCTTGAATGTCAACGCCGTCGACGCTCACGATCCGATAATCGACCCCTTGCAGCATGTATTTTTGCGACAGGTTATGCGTATTCACGATTCTCAGCCTGATTTTCCGGCCTGACGCCACCCGCTTCGTTTGGGCTTGATCCTGTTCTCCAAATGCGAACTTGTACCCCCGGTCCGTTTCCCATCGATGGGTGACGACCGTGAACTCTTCGTCATAGATCTCGGTTTCATTCTTGGGATCGACGATTAACGTGCCGAAAAGTCCCTTGATCACTTGTTCAGCGGCCAGCTGGTGCGAATGAAACCAGTAGGTTCCCGCTTGCTTGGCTCGAAATTTATACGTAAAGGACTGTCCCGGTTTGACGACATTTTGAGTCATCCCGGGCACGCCATCCATCGCGTTCGGCACGTTATAGCCATGCCAATGGATTGTGACCCCTTTGTCAATATCCTGATTGACCAGCTTCACTTCCACCATGTCCCCTTGCCGCACCCGGAGTTCCGGGGCGAGTTGTCCGTTATAGGTCCAGGCATCGATTGTGGCGCCGGAAGCAAGCGCGATCTCCTTGTGCTGAGCGACGAGTTCAAACTTGATGTCTGCCGGAGCCGAGACGTCCCCGGTAAGCGCCGCGACTTCTACCCCGCTGGAATGGTTCCGATGCATAGCATGCCCGCCGGAAAGCAGGGTAGGAGCTCCGCCTCCTTCGTCCATCAGATGATGGTTCATCATATCGGAGGCTTCCGGCAATTTGGAAGAGCTGACTCCCGCCAATACATTCACGACGATAACCGCAATCACAACTACTGCCGTCAGGCCGCCCGCTAAACCAAACTTCAACAGCCTTCTCCATAACGGGGACGGAACGAAGTGCCCCCTTAGAACCTTACGGTATGTTTTCATGGCAAAGAAGGACGGAACAAGCAGCAGGACTACAAGCAGGAACAATCGCTGCACGAGCTCGGCCATGGTTGGCAGGACCGGCTGCGCAATCATGTGGCTGAACGCATTCATGCCGGAAACCACTGCAGCCGCGTATATGGGAATAACTGTCATAGAATGGGTCAGCTCGACTAGGGCGGCTGCCTCCAGTCTTCTGTCAGTTGATTCTCTTAAGCTTCTCACCTTGGGCAGCGTGTGCGTAACGACGGGCAAATGACCGATCAGCATGAGCGGAATGACCGCTTTCATTTTGCCTTCGACGAATAACCAGCCTTTGCGGATGTACCAGCCTAAGACTAGTAACAACCATAGCGCAGCGAGCGCAAGCGCGATGTAACCGGTCCAAAGCAGAACGGTTTTCCACCGTTTAAACCGCCGATTGTTTTTCGTATAGGGAAGCCCGGAAACGATGAAAGCGGCAAGTCCCCACAAGAGTGTCATTGCGGATGCCAATATGATGCCGGCGAAGGTTTCGAACATGGCTTAGCGTTCCTCTCGAGCTGTGAGCTTCGTTTCATGTTTCCCGGAACGCTTTTTTTATTTTTCCAAACGGCTTGAAATAGGAGATGGCCGTCATGAAAACCATGGCCAAAATGTTCGCTGCGGCGCCGCCGAGAAGAGAGTAGCTTGTGCTCAGGAATGCGGCATCGTGAAGGGCAGCGGCTCTCTTGCGATCCGCCTCATGAATGAGCTGCGACAACCAGTCGCTCATATACTTGATTCCAAACAAGATCAAAGCCACCGTCAAAATCAGCTTGACCGCGACCCAGTAATATTTGAAAAGCCCCCAATTCGTCCACAGCGATAGCGCCAGCCCCGTCAATAAAGCGACAAGCGCGGTGTACCGGATCAGGACGACATCGACGACGTGCATGTTATCGAGCGTGTAATAAAGCTGCTCTCCATTGTCCGCCAGCAGCATATGCGAGCCTAACGTAAGCATGCACACCGCCCCTCCCAGCCAGCATACGACGGAAAGCACATGAATCGTGACGATGAATTGCTTTGATTTCATGGATAATTTAAAAGCCATTTTCCTTTCCCCCTTTTCGTTCTTGCGATCTGAAGCTGATCATAACAACGAAATGTTGCGAACTTGTGGCGAACTGATTCGGAGGTTGTGACGTTTCCGAATATTCCATCAGGATATTGTATAATGGGGATAACCGAAACGGAGGACAGGTGGGACGGAAATGGGAATCAAAGTTCTAGTCGTGGAAGACGAAGAGAAAATATTGTCGCTGGTGGAAACGTTTCTTCAGAGGGAAGGATACGACGTGCTTACCGCGAAGGACGGGGCAGCCGCGGTGCGGCTCTACACGGAAAACAAACCGGACATCGTCATTCTGGACTGGATGCTTCCGCAGATGAACGGCTTGGACACGTGCCGCCGTCTCCGTGAAATCGGCGAACCGGGAATCATCATGGTAACGGCTAAGAACGAAGAAACGGACAAGATCGTCGGTTTGGAAATGGGCGCGGACGACTATTTGACCAAGCCTTTCAGCTTGAGAGAGCTTGCGGCGCGCATCCGCTCTTTGCTGCGGCGTATGAACCGGGGGGAGAACGGCGGACCGGACAACGTGCTCCGGCGGGGCGACTTGACGATTTACGAAGAGAGCTTGCAGGCGTTCAAAGGAAATCAAGAGCTGCGGCTGACTCCGACCGAGTTCAAGCTGCTTCATCTGCTCGCATCGAAGCCCGGCCGCGTATACAGCCGGATGCAGCTGCTTCAGCACGCGTTCGAAGAAGAATTCGTCATGGACGAGCGGACCGTCGATTCCCATATCAGCAAGCTGCGCAAAAAGATCGAGGACGACCCCAACCATGCCGTTTACATTCAAACGGTGTATGGGTTCGGTTACCGCTTCGGAGCAAGCCATGAAAATTAGAACGAAGCTGATGCTGTCGATGAGCATCCTGATCGCCTTCATATTGCTCTGCTTATTTTTTGTGACCCATGTTCAATTTTACATTGTCCGCGATCTGGCCTATGCCGAGCAAAAGGCGGCGTTTGAAGCGCTGCGGGATGAGTTCGAGCAATACTATACGGACCACAAGGCATCCTGGAGAGGCGTTCAAGACTATCCGTTTGCAAACAGCCGTCATTTCGCCGAAATTGCTCTGTTCGAAAACGGCAATGAAATGTACCGAAAGGGGCGTCTGAGCCCGGAGATTATGCGGGATGAGGCCTTTTCGCTAACCCTTCATGCCAACGACCGGAAGATCGGCCGGCTCTTCGTGATGAATGAAAGGCAGTACAAGACCTACGAGTTCAAAGCGATGTGGTACGGCATCTTCCCCAGCATCACCCGGGTCGCCTTGCTGTTCACCTGCATCGCCGCCCTGGTCACGATCTCCTTGTTGTCCTGGAGGCTGACGGCCCCTATTCGCAAAATCATCCAAGGCATCGAAGCGATCAAAATGGGAAAGCCGCATCCGGCATTACCGGTACACAGGAAGGATGAGTTCGGAGCGATCTCCCGGGCGCTGCACGAAATGAACGAAAGCCTCGAAAAGGTGGAACGCTCCCGCAAGCAGCTGCTGTCCGATGTCGCGCACGAATTGAAGACGCCGCTGATGATCATCCAAGGCGAGCTGGAGCTGGCGCAAGATACGGGGCTTTCTCTCCCTCCGGAAAAGCTGTCGTCCCTTCACGACGAAGTGCTAAGACTGTCGCGCCTGGTTCACGACGTGTTGGATTTGTCCAGACTGGAGGCAGGCGGAACGGCGCTTCGCCCCGCGGCCGAAAATATCGTTGCCATCCTGGAGGGATTGATCGAGAAGACTCAATTTCTGGCCGAGGAGAAACATATCCGTATCTCCATGCATCCTTCGAAAGAATATATCGCCGTACCGGTAGAAAAGCACCGCATCCTGCAGGCATTATATAATATTTTGATTAATGCGATTCATTACACAGATCACGGCGGGCAAGTGCAAATCCGGGTGGAGCAAGTATATCCACCCGACCGGCGGATGGACTATGCCCGAATCACGATCGAAGATAACGGGATCGGCATCCCCGAAAAGGATCTCCCCCACATCTTTAACCGGTTCTACAGGGCGGATCATTCCAGAACCCGTTCGAATGGCGGGACCGGCCTCGGCCTTGCGATCGCGCAGCAAAACATTCTTTTGCATCAAGGCTGGATCGAGGTGCAGAGCAAGGCTGGAAAAGGAACGGCGTTTGCCGTCTTTTTACCGGCAGCTTCCGGGGATCTCGTCGGTTCCGGCAACGAACAGCCGGAAAACAAACAAGCGAGCCGGAGGGCGTAGCATCCCCTGCGGCCAACGATCGGAATCGCGCCGCGGATGACATTATTCCCGATGATTGATGGCCTGTCCCGTGGCGGGTAAAATAAAGCGCCAATGTCAACTGTCCTTCAAAAAAACGCCGCTCTGAAGGACGACGTCTACGCGAATCGAGGTAAGGCAGCATGGATGGCAGCCGCGCCTGTAGCCGGCCAGGAAGTTGTCCCGGAAAGCTAATCGCCTCTCCTCGCTATTCGGAAAGATACGAGAAAGCTCAGGACGATAAAAAGCAGCTGAGCCAGCAAGGCCAGCATGATCCCTGTATAGATCCCTTGGCTAAAATGCCCGCTTACCGCGATTAAAGCTCCGCCGATTCCAATGCTCACTCCCGGGCAAAAGGCATCGACGAATTGAAGATACGCGGAAATTTCGCCTTCCTCGCCCGGGCGGGCATGCTGCAGCGCAATGGCTCCTGTCGTCGGATTGGCCAAGCCGATGCCGAAGCCGGTAAAGATTTGCGATACGACGGCAAACACAATTCCCCCGCTCTCCAGTCCTACTGCCGTAATAACCAGCGATACGCCGACGATCATTAAGCCGATACCGGCTGTAATCCGTTGTTTTCTGCCGCGGCCGCCATCCCTTTCGTCCAGTTTGGACTGCAGCCAAGCTGCGGTGGACCAGCTTAGCGCACCGGCGGCGACAATCAGCCCGGCAAGGTCCGCAGGCAGGCCTTTGACCTCCGTCAGAGCCAAGACGACATAGCTCTCGGTAGCAACATAGCACGCTACATACAGCCCTCTTGAAACAATGGTTGCCGGCAGCCCTTTTTTGACGGAGAATGTACCCGCGGGGAGCAGTTGCCGCAGAGGCCGGGCCATGACGATCAGCCCTATAAGCGCAAGCGCGATGCCCTTCCAGTCGGAGACAAATCCTAATCCGCTCAGCAGCAGCCCCGTGCCGATCGTCAGCAATAAAGCGCAGCCTTCTTTGCGGCCGCCTTTGTTCACCGGAACGCTATCCGTTTGAAGCTTGCGAAAGGAAGGAAGCGTCAGCAATACGGCCAATGCGATCAGGGGCAGCACAAGCCAGAACACGAATCGCCACGAGACATACTCAGCCAACAGCCCGGCAATATACGGACCGATCAACGCCGGTAAAATATAAGCGCTGGAAAAGGCGGCCAAAATTTTCGTGCGGAGGGCATCGGGATAGCTCAACGTAATGCTATAGTAGACGCATGTTACAATAGCGCCTGCGCCGAAGCCTTGAAACGCTCTCCCCGCGATTAACATCGGCATATTCACGGACGCAGCCGCGATTAAAATACCGGCCACAAACAAAACGATAGATAAGGAAAATGAACGATACACGCCGATTTTGCCGATCTGCTGACCGACGATCATCGTGCCCAATATTTGCGACAACAGAAATGCGCTGAAGATCCAGCCGTATAAAGAAATACCGTTTAAATGCTGCGCCAACTCCGGCGCGATGGTCGTAATCGCCAACCCCTCGAACGCTACGGTCGTCACAGCCAAAATGATGCCGATGGTCAATGCCCGATAACGGACGTCGAAAATACCAACCTTGCCTTCACCCTGTTCCATTCCCTTATCCCTCCATTTACTTGCTATATCACTAGTTGCTCTAGCAAGTATATAATATAAAAAAAGTTACATTTATCAGCAACTAATCATCCTTAATGAATATAAAATAGTCTTGTCTATAGTTGCCATGGCAACTATATGGTTAAAAAAACTCAAAGCAATGAACTATGCAAATCTCTACAAATCCTTCACGTTATTATACATGACGGCAAGGATTCTTCTAAAGGTCTCGACTTCTTCTTCGGACAATCCCTCGACGGTTTTCTTATAAGCCTCGATTGACGGAGCAAGGATGTCCTCTTTAATTTCCCTGCCTTTGCGGGTCAAATAGACCCGCAGCGATCTGCGGTCCGTCTCATGGGTGACGCGATGGACGAAGCCCTTCTTTTCAAGCTTGAACAGCATCCGGGCAATGTTCGTCTGGTCCTTGTACAGCCGCTCCGCAAGCTCTTTTTGGGTGATTCCCTCCTTCTCCCAAAGCACGACCAATATTTCCCATTGGTCCACCGTAATATCGAAAGGGTTCACTACCTTTTGGTAATAATTATTAAGCTTCAAATCCGCCCGGTGCACGATAACGCCGATATACTTTTCTAACTCCAAGGGTAGCCTCCACATAATAGACATGATGATAGTTGCTATGACCATTATAATTTCCGTATTCAGAAGTGTCAATCCGCAAAATGGTTAATTTTTCAAAAAAAGCAGCTCGGGGCGATCGACCCCGAAACCGCCTTTATCTTATACGTGAACCCCCTTTACGCTTTTTGGGGTCCCGCCACCTCCGCATGCCGATTGCACAAAAAACATACGCTTTTATTCGTCGGAATATATCTTCCTTCGATGCCGACGAGCCGTCGGCCCGGACGGTACACGATGAACATTTTATGGGTCGCGATGTCCACCCAGCCAAGATAAGTGACATAGCGGTAATCGATCGCAGTCAAGCCGGAATTCTCCCTCCGTAACGAAAGTTCACCCTATTTCGTTTTGCGGTCCAGCCACGCTTGAAATTGAAGCGGCGTTCGCACGTTGTCGTCCAATACGGCCGTATAGATGTCATAGCTCTTCACTTCGTTGCCGTATTCAGGACGCGCGGCCCAGAAATCTTTGATCGTCAGGATGGATTCCCGCAGCTCCGGGGTTAGCCGGCCCGGCATCGTCTTAATATGCAGGAGATCAGGCTGTTGGTCCGGCTCGTCGACGAACCAGATATCGAGCTTCCAATCCATACCGCTCCGCGCTCTATACTTCAAACCAAGGTACAGGCCGTCCGGATAGCCGGGATCCGTATTCCACGCGCCGGAGTCGTTCAGGAACCGCAGCTCCCGCACCCCCTGGCGGATCATGAGCTCCGAAGCGATTTGCGTGACTGCCTGTATATCGAGCTTGGCGCACACCACGGTAATATCCAAATCTCTCCAGACCATCAGCCCGAGTGCAGCGCTTCCGACTCGAACCGGCTGGCCGGCCGAAGATAACAATTCGTCGATGTTCAATTCCTCCGCTACAGCTCCCGCTTCGATTTGCAGCTCGTGCTGCCGTGTCAAAAGTTCATGGTCGGCCATTGTTCGTCACTCCCCTTTCGCAATACGTTTGTCGCATCTTACGATCCTGCTCCATCGTGACTGCCATGCATCTCCGGAGGCCGTGCCGCGGCGGTGCCTGCGGCTCCCCGAGTCAACTGCATCGCTTGACGTATGAATAATATGTTCGACAGTAAAACCATTTTTCCCTTTTTTATCCTTTTTCGTCATACCTCTGTGAGCTGCAGCAAAATGTATGTCTGCCAATAAAAGTGCTATAATAAAAGAATTCAAGATGTCATTCAGTCCACAAAAAGGAAGGAGAAGCATTCATGAATACAAAACAATTGGAGCGAATCCATACGGGCAAAGGCTTTATCGCGGCCTTGGACCAGAGCGGCGGAAGCACCCCTAAAGCGCTGGCCCAGTACGGCATTCCAAAAACGAGCTATTCCAACGAAGAAGAGATGTACGCCCTGGTTCATGAAATGAGAACCCGCATTATTAAAAGCCCGGCGTTTGATTCCAAGCACATTTTGGGCGCAATCTTATTCGAAAATACGATGGACCGTTCCATTGACGGCCAATTGACCGCCGATTATCTTTGGGAGAAGAAAGGCATTGTGCCTTTTCTAAAGGTCGATAAAGGGCTCGCCGATCCGGAAGACGGGGTTCAGCTCATGAAACCGATCCCTGACTTAAAAGACCTGCTGAAACGTGCGGTTGAACGAAACATTTTCGGAACAAAAATGCGCTCGCTGATTAAAGAAGCCAATCCGGCCGGAATCAAAAAAGTCGTTGAACAGCAGTTTGCCATCGGCAAACAAATCGTGGAGATGGGCTTGGTTCCGATCATCGAGCCGGAAGTGGATATTTACAGCGCAGATAAAGTAACATCGGAAAAATGGTTGAAGGATGAAATTTCCGCTCAATTATCCGCCCTCGACAAAGACGCGAAGATTATGCTGAAGCTTTCCATACCGACGGAAAACAATTTCTACAGCGATCTGATGAAAGATCCTCACGTTGTACGGATTGTGGCTTTGTCGGGCGGCTATTCGCAAGCGGAAGCGAACGAAAAGCTGGCGCAAAATCACGGCTTGATCGCAAGCTTCTCGCGCGCTTTGTCGCAGGGACTCACCGCCGGACAAACCGACGAGGAATTCAACGCGGTGCTTTCCAAATCCGTTCAGGACATTTATGAAGCGTCCATTAAATAAGAATTGCATGACCCCGAACTTCATCTAAGCTCGGGGTCGTTTCCTTATGTCCAACGATCTGAAGTTATGCAAGGAATCCCATAAGCCTTTTCACGTTGTTGGCATTTTCCGTAGAAGTAAGCGATTCAAGAAGGTCAAAGGCAACGGCGAACGCAGTCGATGGATTAAAAGAAGTAATGACATTCCCATCTCTTACAACGGGCTGGTCCGGAATCACATTGGCTCCCATGGCCTCCAGTTGTAGCTGCCGCTTGCGGTTATTCAGATTGTAGGTCGTTGCTCTTCTTCCTTGCAGAATGCCGCTTTGGCCAAGCGGCAAAGCCCCTACACAAATCGAGGCAATGACCTTCCCCTGCCTGTCGAATTCACGTATAAATTCAAGGACATCGGGGCGAAAGGCATCCTCATAAAATCCCGCCTCTTCAAAACCGCCAGGCAAAGCCAGCGCATCGAATTCCTGAACGGTCACCTCTGAAATTACCTTTTCCGGGATGACGGTAAAATTCCAGGTGCATTTTAATTCTTTTCGGGTGCCAACGGTAACAAGCGTTGTTGATCCGTCGCCCTCGTCTTTGTTCCATCCGATCACATCCGTAAATACGCTGGCTTCCACGGCTTCAAAACCATTCGGTAATAACAAACATACTTTTTTCATATGATTCATCTCCTTTTTCAAGAATCATATGATACAATCATCCATTAGTAAAATTGAAATAATCAATCTCTTCGTTTGGAATTTTCGATAATAAAACTTCCTAAATGCATTTCAATAGATCGAATCAAGCGAAGATGCCTTCCGAAGACTCCCTTGGAAGAGGCATAACATTTGTTTGCGAATCAATAACTCTATTTTTGAAATGACTTCTGCCAGCGTCTCCCCCGGTACTCTACAAATGAAAGCGGCCTGTCGAGACTGCCAGTCGAGACTCTTCACCTGATCCGAGACAAGTTCATCGAATCATAAACGACGCTGCCATTTGCTTTATGAACGAGCATCTTAAAGGAGACCAAACGTGCGGGCTGTTTACCTGACCTGATAAGGGCGTTCGAGGAGTTTTATATGATCCAGTGCCACCTCAGTGAACAGCACTTCATATGTATGTACTGCATAAAACAAGCTTCCGATTAAAAAAGTCGTTATGTCCGTCTCTGCGCGGTATGATGTATCTCATACTGCACAAAGTCGATGTTTCGAAATTGAAGCTGTCCGGCGTATGTCATCCCAATTTTTTGCATAACCCGAATGGAAGGTTCGTTGTCGGGTTTGGCCAGAGCAATCACCGTCTCCAGGTCTGCTTGAGTGAAGGCAAGGTCAAGAGCGGCCTTTGCCGCTTCCGTGCAATAACCGTTGCCTCTGGCCTCCTTGGCAAAGGCGTACAGCACCTCTGTTCTGTCCAAATCTGCAATCCGATTTAGCCCGCAATGCCCAAGAAACATGCCGGATTCCTTATTATACACGGCCCAAGGTCCGTACTGGTGCCGGGTCCAATGATTGGAGAAATATCCGATGAGCTTCGCCGTTTCCTCTCTCGTATATCCCGTTCCCTTCGGAAGCCAGTAGCCAACCGACTCATCCGCCATCATGACGGCATGGACCTCCAAATCCCGCTCCAGATCGGGAACGTACAACAATAATCGTTCCGTTTCCCTGACTTTCATAGTCCTAGCCCTCCACTTCGGATTTATAGTTGCCGCTGTTCCATAGTTGAAGCAGTTCAGATTCTCTATCCGGCCCAAGTCCTGCCTTGCGTTCATAAACGATCGAGCGAGAGCGTTCCCAAGCAAGCGTGTCCTTAATGGTTTCTTCTAACGGTCGATATTTTAGACCGGCTTCCTTAATCTTCGTTACATCAACATCCATAAAGGCTTGCAGATTCTTCTCTGCGGGAATCCACAACGGCAGCTCGATCCACGAGCCAACGTTATGCTGCATCAGAAAGGAATCCGACACCCAAGTGAAGCTGGCCCTGCTCCCCAAAACATCGTTGCAGTACCGCAGCAATTCGCCAACGGTGAGACGTTCAGCCGGACCGGCGGCCGTATACACGCCGCTATGTTTTTCTTCGACCTTGCGAATGATCCATTCGGATACATCCCGCACGTCAATAAATTGAATGCCGGCTTGTGGATTCCCGGGGGCAAGAACCTCTCCTCCCTTGGCAATCCGCTGCGGCCAATACGTGAAACGGTCCGTATGATCCCCAGGTCCGGCGATCATTCCGCATCTGACGATCAGCGCTTGGTTGGGCATATCCTGCTGCACGATCTCCTCGCACCGCGCCTTCATTGGGCCATAGGCGGTTTGAATATCCTCGACACGTTCATCTTCTAAGCGCTTTGTCGGATGAGTCTCGCTAAAGACGCCAGGCACGGCCTCGTCATAAACATCAATCGTGGAGATAAACGTGTAATGCTGCACACAATCCTTCAACTGTTCCACCGATTGCCGTACGATCCGCGGCACATATCCCGATGTGTCAATCACCGCATCCCATTTACGTCCTGTCAGAGCATTCAGCTTGCCGTCCCGGTCTCCCGTAAGCTGCTCCAATTGGGGAAACAGATCCGGCCTGCTGCCGCGATTAAACAAGGTCACCTGATGGTCGCGGGCCAATGCAGACTCCACGATGGTTTTGCCAAGAAAACGGGTGCCTCCTAGCACTAGAATTTTCATAAAACCCTCCCAATGTGTGTTTAGTTACGAATAAACTAAAGGACCTGGGTCATCCACACTTGTGACAGGGTCTGCTCGAAACCAAGGGTCTGCAACGTATGTAACAATAACGGATTCGAAGCTAACACAGGCAATGTCCGTTTGTAGGAGGCCCGCTCGGGATGCAGCGTCTTGGACAAGAGAAAGCGGAGCAGTTGATCCTGATCCTTTCTTTTTTCAAGGATTTGAACCTGGGCAACGGTAACGCCGTTATTAACACCATCTGCATTATAGGTGCGCTTGAATAACGCATAGGCGATCAAGCGCTCATTCTCATGAACAAGCACCGTCTCTCCATCCCGTCGAAAGTTCTCCCACTGGGATTGCCAAGGAATAAGCGCCGCATATTCTTTCACATCATGGGGAGTGCCGTGATGGTAAGCGTAATCTGCCCCGCCGGCGTCGATGAGTTCTGGAAGAGCATGATCAGTACTCATGTAGTGAATATGATCGACCGTTTCATATCCCTTTCCCTTGTACAAACGGATCGCCTTCTCGTTTTCGCTGATGGCTTCCAGCGATGCAAGCTGAACGTGCTCTTCACGGTACAGCTGAAGGGTATAATCCATGAGTGCCCGGCTTATTCCTTTCCCTCTGTACTCCTCAATAACACCGGTTCCGCCATTCCAGGCGATCTTCCTGCCCTGAATATGGCGGATGCCGTTCAATACGATCCCCGCCGGTCGATCGCTCTGATAAGCAACGATCGAAAGGGTTGGGGATAGACCTTCCAGCACAAGACGGTTCAGAAACATCTCGACGCTCATCATCGCATTAAAAAAATACCCGGCAAAACCTTCGTTCCACACTTGTACTACTTCATCAAGCTTGCATTCGTTCAGACGTTTAAATGAAATCATATCAGCATCACTTCCCTCTTCCGTAGTGAACAACTATTATCCATTAAAAAACGACTAGTCGGTTTTTTAATTATAATCAAAATCATCAACTGCTGCAAGGATTTTGTGATAGTATAAATCAAAGGATAAGAACTATATAGGAGAGATTGGAATGTCGCCGAAAGTTTCCGAATCGTACAGGGAAGAGAAAAGAGCCGTAATTTTGGCAGGTGCTTTGGAGTGCTTTATCCAGAAAGGATTTCAAGCTACGACAGTTGATGATATTGCTCGGCATCTGGGGATCAGCAAGGGGGCGCTCTACGGCTATTTCTCCAGCAAGGAAGATATCTTTATCCAAATGGCCAATGCACGGATGGATGCGATGGTGGAGAGGCTGGGCAGCCACTTCAAGGATATGACGACGGCAAAGGAGAAGATCCGCTATGTGTTCAGCCGGTTTAAAAGCCAGGACCTGGCCGATCTTCGCAAATGGCTGACTTTCCATCTGGAGTTTATGGTCTATGCCTCCCGGCATCCTCACCTGATCGAGTTAAACAACAAGTACATGAATAAAGCCCTGGAACTGCTTCGGCAGCTAATTGCCGATGGCAAGCGGACAGGGGAATTCCGTGAAGAGTTGGATGAAACCTCGGCCGCTTACCTGTTTTGGGCTGTAAGGGATGGTTTGGCAGTCGGATTTTTGCTGGATGGCAAAGCAGACGATTACAGAAAAATTTTAAATGATATGGAAGATATGGTGCTGCGGTTTTTGTTGAGGAGCCCGAATTAGCATAACAGTCTTTCGAACTGGGGACGTAGAGCTGTAATCCCTTCACGCCCGTCCCTTCTTGAATCTCCAGTTTGTAGATAAAATAGTGCTCCCGCAACAGATCCTGCTTTCGTAGAGACGCCGCCTACTTCAACGATTCGGTTACCTTCGTCCTTACAAGCGGCTTTAAACCCGAGCCGTTTGTTTTACAAGGTTTCCTCCCACCATAATTTCGCGCCACGCTGGCAGCTGGAGTAACTGTTAGGTTTCTCTTCGGCAAGCACAGGCAGTTCTCCGATGCGATAAAATCGTGGGGAATCGGCCCTTCGGTGATGCTGTGATCCGGTTCGATGCTCCAAAATAAAAATTAACAATAAGCGGTTGGACATGCTTCAGTTGGTTAAGCGTCGGCAACTCCAAGCTTGTCCAATGCAGCGTCAGGACCGCATAAGCATCTTCTTCGCCTCTTTGTCGCTAGCAGAACATGAGTGATCTGACAAGCGATTTCAAGTATTGTTTGATATCTATCCCCGAACTTTAACGGATAGGTAAATGTGGCTCCAATATGTATTCCTAGATAAGGGACACACAGCGTGGAGCCTAGGGTGATCGAACCCCTGACCTAATCGCCGCCAGCGAAGCGCTCTCCCGCCATGGTTATTTACACAACCGAAACTTTATGTACTCAGGTTGTCGGTCAAGCTTAGATCAGTCGGGCAAGAGGCGGCTGGTCAATTGGTTGACGGTGCTGTCTGCCAGTCGTTCATTGGACCAGTGCCGCAAATCGCCGGTCTTCTGTTCTTCAGCGCCATCGAGGCCAAGGTACGTACAGCTAGATCATCAGATTACTGCCGTGCGCAGTTCGGGACCATCATGATCGGTTAATGTTGATGATGTGTGTCCTCGGCAGTCTGTAAAGGCCGGTGAAAACAAAAAATTGTTTTACAAATCTCTATGAACTAACCTTCTCCAGCCTACGCAACTGCCGATCAAAAATACAGCGAGCGCACCAATCACAGAGCTCCATGCAAGCCCGGTGCCCTGGCTTATTGCGTGCACATCAAATAGGTTAAAGAGCGATACGGCCCTCAGCCATTCTAACGCTGTCAAATCGGAGAGCATGTAGAGCAAGAACATGAGAAACACAATTCCGATTCCTAGCGATAACGCACTGCGTTCGGAAGTAAGCCACGACGTTAGCGCATAACCTATTCCCATAAATCCGAGAATAATCAACAGACCGGCCGCCATAACGCCGCTTACCGCTGCAACGTCATTCATCACGCCTAAGCTTTTGCCAATCAGCAGCACAATACCAGTGGATACACTAGCGATAATCACGACTTTCACAACATGCGCCGCACATTTTACAAGATAGATATTCGTTCTACTGTGGGGGGTTGCGAAAAGAAATTCGGCAGTATGACGATCCCGCTCTTTGACAATGGATCCTATTGACCAGTTCATTGCGAAACATCCAAGAAGAAGTACGAAAAACATAAACGGCTGACCGGCCATCCATCCTTCAAACGTTGAAAGTGCAGTGGAATCCATCTGATCTGATCCGCTGTCGATTTTGCTATCTAAATATGCCTTAGATGCGGCGGCCGGAATTGCTTGAAGCGCTGCAATCACACAAAGTGCGATCCAAAAACTCCGTTTATTTTGACGCCACTCCAACTCAAACAACTTGCTCATCCTTGAGCCCCTCAGCTTTCTTTTTGTACTTTTCCAAAAATCTCTCCTCAAGAGACAATTTTCTAAGGCTCAAATCTTTAATGGGCTTATCGGCAAGAATCGAAAGCAATTGATTCAGGCAATCATCCTCAACCCTTCCGCAACAAACCCCATCTATATATTTCGAATTGGGATCTATATTTAGCAGTCCATATGCTTGCCTCAGATCACCCGATTCTTTAAAGATCACCTCGTAAAGATGAGCCCCTCCTCTGGTTAGTTCGGAAACGGAAGAATCGAGAATGATTTTCCCGTCTCGTATAAACGCGACCCTGTGGCAGACCTTATCCACTTCGGTTAATATGTGAGTGGACAAGAATACCGTTGTACCGTTGGTCTCATTCAATTCCCGAATAATTTCAAAGAAGCTTTGCTGAGCGAGGGGATCAAGCCCGGAGGTGGGTTCATCCAGGATAAGCAGTTCTGGCTCATGCAGAAGGGCTAGCAGAATGCCTAGTTTTTTGCGGTTTCCTAACGAGTAGGTTCGGATCCGGGGGTTCATCTCCCATTGCAGCCTCTGCGCAAATTCGGGAATCCTTGTTTTTTTCAAATCAACCCCATGCATGCCTGCTGCAAGCTCCAGCATCTGTTTTCCAGTTAAATCCGGGTAAAGTGTAATCTCGGAAGGCAGATACCCGATTCGGCTGCGTATCATTGGATGATCCTTCTTTATTCGTTCACCAAGAATCGAGATATTCCCGGAGGTAGGGCTGATCATCTGCATAAGCAACCGGATCGTGGTTGACTTCCCTGCGCCATTAGGCCCAATGAATCCATAAATTTCGCCTTTTTTTACGGTTAGATTTAAATCTGTCACCCCGCGTTTCAAACCATAGGATTTATTTACATTGTTCAGACGAATAGCTAACGTCTTTTGGTATTCCAACGCGATTACTTCCTTTCCGCAATTGATAAGACACAACGAAACGATCCCTTTGTTTCAAGACTCGTCCTGGAGTTATTACTCTCTACTGGGTCACCGCAGCTTCATCCAGGTTTAAATTATTGCGATAACCAGCGCTCAAAACAGCCCCTACAATTGCAACTCCAAACGTGCCTCCAACCTGTCTTATGGCCATAAGAAGTGCCGAAGCAGTAACGCGGCAAAAAATAATCATCGGCAAACCATTGAAGCTCGGCATTTGGTGCATGAATATCTTCGGCCAAAATCGGCAAACCAAATTAAAAGTCGTCATGTCCAGTCTGACCGCAAGAGTTCCGGACGTAAGCGAAGCCATACCCGCTATCTTTGTTTATATTGCGAATTCAAACCTTTCTCATTATGACATTGACTTTCATTTGGTAGTTTACATCTTTTAAAGCTAACTGTCAATATTTATTTTCCATGCATGTTTCGCCTGATGCAGATTGCAAAGTAAAGTTAAACGTCGCCGTAGTCATCCGCTTCGTTCCGTCCGCGCAGACGAACCTCGTTTGACTCCCAGGCACACTCCGCCTAAAATAAATAACGCGGCCGTATTGGCTGCGCTACGTGTGTGTAGGTATGGTAGGGTCTAGCGAATGTGCTGCCGAAAGCGGACGAAAGCGAATATGGGCCGTCCTACCTGGATTGAAGAAGCCTATAATATGTATGGAATACAAAAGAATATGTCAAAACAAAAAACGGCATTTCTGCCGTATGTGTTGGATGTTGTGGAGAATGGAAGGATATAGCTAGCTAACTCGCTAAACTAATGGGATGTCCGTAAATGTTCACAGCGGAAGGGTCGGACGCCGTGCTTTGGTCCTTCCCCTTGGCAGTCCACCAAAAGAAAAACCACTTCGCAAGGAAATGGTTTTAATTAACATTAATATGGAGCCTAGGGGGATCGAACCCCTGACCTCATCGCTGCCAGCGATGCGCTCTCCTTAGTGATTCAATTGCACTACCATTGGTAGACGAAAGGAAGCTTTTTATGTTTAGCTTGATGTTTAATTCACACCCGGAATACCATTTTCAGAAAATTAAAACATATTCTTTTTTCCATCGTCCTGATGGATAATCCTACCTGCTTACACAAACTTCTTGACGCCTCCCCATTTGTCTATGCTTTTCGCTAACAAATTGGCTTGTTTTTCACTTTGTCCTTGTGCTATAACTGCTTTTACATTAAAAGCTATGGGTCCCCTAATTCCTCGTTTTTTACAAGTCCTCCGTCACAGATTGACCATAATTCAACTCCACGGGACTTTAAAATTTTATATATCAATGGAAGTTCGTCTTCTCTCCGTCCAATTCGTCAAGTGAGAAAACAAGTAATACATTATATACTCTTCCAGCATCCTCTAATACTCTTTGGAGTTCATCACGCCTCATGAATAGATTTCTTGTAACCAGAAACGCCCTTTTCAACATACTCTTTTACCAATACCCAGTCATCTTTTTGTGAAATATAATCACTGGATGCCCTTCTTTGCATTGGAATATCGTTTTCAATTAATTGCTTTGTTGTGGAAACACGGTAAAGAGTTCCAACCCTCTTTTTCGCTGCCATCGATTCGACTACCATTCTTTTTATTTTTATTACCAAAATATAACTATAATATCATGCTTGACTTATTCATAACAACCATATATAATAAATCTTGTTGAAACGGGGCCATAGTTCAGTGGGAGAATGCTTCGCTGGCAGCGAAGAGGTCAGGGGTTCGACCCCCCTTGGCTCCATACACTTTGATATCAATAAAACCCTTCATTGAAGAAGGGTTTTTAATTTTTTCTGAACAGTATGTATAAGTTCCGATTTTAAAATTTCTTCTATCCTCTCGATCAATAAAATAAGATTATCCAATTTCCTTGTTTCGTTTTCACATACAAATCTATTGCCTATCTTTATTCTAGTATCTCATCAATTTTTAAATTGTGGATAAAGGCGTTTTAGTTTGATTCTTGCATCGGAGGTCGTGAACTGCCAGTCCACGCCCCTTTGGCTTTGGTTTCGGACGCGCTCCCATGCCGATAGTTCATGAGCCAATTCCGAGATGGAAGGGATACGTCGTCCCAGACATTGGCTCGTCATTACGCTAAGTTCAATTTCCGTGATATTTAGCCAACTGCCATGCTTGGGGGTGTAATGGATCTCCAGTCGCTTGGCCAAGCGACGAGCGATTTCAGGCTCGAATGCCTGATAAAGCGAAGCGATGGAATGGGTGTTCAAATTATCCATCACCAACTTGATCTTTGGCGCTTTCGGATAATGAATCTCCAGCAATTCGCGGACTTGCTCCGCCCAGTCGATCCGGGTTCGCTGCGGTCGTACCGCGACATGACGCCAGCCCGCTAAAGGTTCCGTGAAGAGGAAGATGCTGCAAGTTCCATTGCGAACGTACTCACTATCTTCCCGAAGCGGCTTGGCGGGCTTCATTGGAATCGGTTCCCGGGCTTCGTCCAGTAGTTGATATGGTTTCTCGTCCATGCAAATGACCGGACAGTCGGCATCGTAAGGCAATTGATAAAGATCCAGCACATCCTCCATGGCCGCGACAAACGCTGCATTCTGTTCAGGCGGAATGCACCAACATTTACGAAGGTGAG